>CAVPSE010000002.1:0-1657015 GCA_963708255.1 uncultured Thermoplasmata archaeon | reverse complement strand
TCCCCCCTCCTTCGGTTCGAGGGGCGAGCTCCGCGAAGTAGGCTATCAGCGATAAACTGGTGCGCTATGAGATCCGCGAGCTTTGGGTTCGGGGCACCCCGATCAGGCCCCTCACCGGGCGCGGTCCTCACCAGCCGCGATTTGGGTAGGTCTCGTGGCCACGAGAGACGGGAGAACTATCGATCGACCCGTATTCAACGTTCAGCCCATCAACTGGCCCTTCCCTCGGGGGCTGATTCAATGTGGACCGCCCGGGTCCAATCACGTCCTCCAGCTTTCCGAATGACTCATAGCTCTTGGGGTCGAGGAAGCCTCTCTTGTACCCTTCATCGGGGCCGCTGTATGCGCGAACCTTTCGGACAAAGTCACGACGGCGAGCCGCATACACCCTGAACGGTTCCCTCGGTTCGTCCGAGCGGATGCAGACCACATAAAAGTCAGCGATCAGGTTCTCCGGCTTTCCATAGGGGAAGCTGGTTCCGCCAGGAGAGAGACTTGACTTGGACCGTCCAACGTTTCCGCCCTGACTCATTATAGATTAGAAGATCCGCCCCTCGAACGTTCCTCGCCGTGTTCGTCACGTACCATCCTATGACGGACAGACGAAAGGCGACGAAATACATCCCGGCCAAGCCGACGATCTGGGGATCGAGACCACCTCTATCGCGCAAGCTGTACCTCAACCGAGTAAGAGTGCGATTCGCTACTCCGAGTTCGCTCCGAGCGGCTACGACGTCCTCATGGATGGCCTCGAGGACCGCGCCCGTCGGTTCACATCCGCCACTGCCAAACCGTCATTGTGCGCGACCATCTCCTCCGAACAGACCCTCGGATGATGTCCTGGGGGGTTTGAGCCTGGAAGCGACATGGTTCCGGTCTGAAGAGTCAGAGCGAACCGCAAGCGGGCGAGCCCTCTATCGGTGGGCCCTGGCGGTCGAGTACCCACGAAGGACCAATAGTTCCTCAAAGCTCTCCGGACGTAGCTTGTTCCACTCGACCTGTTGGACCTTGACGTACGACCAGCGTACCTCCGTGAGCCGAGTCGCGTTGCCACACCACAGGGCGGCTGCTCGGTCCTTGTGTTGAACGTCTACGTCCTCCCGGCCCTTTGTCTCGACGAGGAATCGGCTGCCATCCGTCGTGCAGACGACGAAATCTGGGAAGTAGTGCCGAAGATTTGCGACCGCGTCTGTGTATTCGATTGAAAATCCCAACCGCTCCGGGATTTTGGCGAACGACTGAACGTCTTCGGCCTGGTCGAGAAATTTCGCGAACTCCTTCTCGAACGGGTTTGCGCAGGCAACGAGGTTGAAGATAGTCTTTCGAGATCGCAGGGTTTCCCTAGAGAACGGAAACGGCTCTGCATCCGAAAGACGAAGACCAGGACCTGTGAGCGCGGGCTCTTTGGTTTCCGTGATGACCTTTCGCAGCGCCTTCACAAACTGGTCGATGGTGACGTACTGGACCGGATTGCTGCCCAGAACCTTGAGCATCTCAGGACTATCGATGTCGACCTTGCGGCCGAAAGCCTTGCGCTCGAGAAACTCTCGAACCTTCGGCACGACGGCTGCGAACTGTGCGGGGAGTTTGATCTCTTCAGATATCCGTTTCGCGTAGTATGATATCACCTCCTGCGACGTCTGGGGGCTCGGGGATGTAGTAGCGTCTATCGACGAGCTTCTACTAGCGTGAGGAGGTCGTAGCCCTGGTACCGGAAAGTCCTCGCCGCTACGGAGTCCCCGCTCAGGGGAATCGGTGGGTTGTCGAAGGAATCAACGTCCAGAGACGCGATTTCGGAGGCGAGGCTGCGTTTACGGATGAGCGCCGGACTCAATATCGGAATCTCAATGTCGTACTGCAGCTTCTCGAGGTCGGGGAGGATGGTCACTACCTCAAGCTTGTCGATGCCTACGCGGAACGTCTCAAGGGCGAGTCCTTCCTCGCGATCGAGATCGTCCACGAACTCGATGAAGGCGCGATTTCCAATCACGTCAACCCGCTCGACGAACTCGCCCGGGTTCCCCGAATCGCGGAACATAAGGCGCAGACCCCGTCCAATCGTCTGTTCTGGAAGGATGTTCGCCTTGGCAGTGTACGGCCTCAATCCCACGACGACGGTAACGTTGCGAACGTCCCATCCCTCTCTGAGCATGAGGACACTTACGATCGCGTTCACCGGGTTCTCAGGATCATCGACCTCGCGAACGGTCTGTCTGGCAGCCTCCAAGTCGCTCTTCGAGACCTCCCCATCGCGATCCGTGTGGATCACCTGGGAGTGCTTCCCCCGAACTCCGAGGGGTACCGCGATCGGAGGTAGTCACCGACCTCATCGGCTTCTGTCGTGTTCGTCAACATGACGAACAAGACCGGCTTTTTTCCGAGTCTCGCGAGTTGGGATCGGTATTCCTTCCAGCGCTCGACCCCGGCTGTGAGGTAGGCGGCGTAGCGACGACTTGCGATAGTGCTCTTGCCTTCCCCGACCTCGCGTGTAATCCCCTTTACCGGGCGCTTGACAATGCCATCGGAGATTGCCTGTCGAAGCGGATAGTCGAAGACTGTCCAGGTGAAGAGTCCACCTTCTCCGTATCTGGGAGTCGCAGAAAAATCTAGCTGTGCAGCAACGCCTCCACGAACCGAGGCGTCCAGCCTGCGGATAACACCATTCCACTCGCTCTCCTCATCATGAGTATGGTGCGCCTCGTCGTTCAAGAGGAGGAGTGGGCCCTCCCTCCTCAGAATCAGTTCCACGAGGGACTGAAACTGGAGCAGGTTGGCAGGCGGCCGCTTTCCGAGGATTCCCTCAATCGGGTTCTCGTCGTTCGCGGACGATTCCGTCTTCTCGTAGAGTTGCTGAATATTGGTCAGGAAGAGTGACCCTCTGGAGAGACCATGCTCGGCCTGACCGCGGACATAGCAATCAAACTCCCACTCGTTCGCAAGCTCAGGCGGAATCAGCGGATCCATCCGGAAGATTCGTCCGACTCGAAGTCCGACCGCAGCCTCTCGAATACGATCACATTTGGCGCGATGACGAGTGACGTCCGCGCGAAGTCGGGGTTCTTCTCGACAACTGAGTTAAAGTAGTGCCACGCGACGGCGAGCGCCATTACCTTCGTCTTGCCGCTTCCGGTGGCCATCTTTACGCAGTGACGAGCGAATACGTCGTGCTGGAGGAGGCGGATGGCCCCACTCCGGCTGGAGTACTTTTCAACGAGGGTTTTCAATCGACGAACTCGTGCAACTTCATAGAGGAAGATGAGGGTCTCTATCGCCTCCCGTTGTGCGTTGTGGAAGGCAAACGGTCTGCCGTTCTCAAGGACGTGATCGCGTCTGAACCAGTGGTTTAGAAGTAGTCGCGTGGAGCCAGAAGTGCCGTCGTATCCGCCCGATCTCCACTTCTCCACGGCAAGCCTTATGGCCGGAACACAGGGCGCAGTCGGAACCGCGGAGGCGGCAAACCTGGTCTGGCCAGGAGCCCTAGTCACCCTCCGTCCCATCTAAGCGACCTTCACCGGCAGGAGCTTCGTAGTGTCATTTCCGAGGATGTCAATGACCTTGACGACGACCGAATAGGTGCCCCGATGGGGGTAGGTGTGGGACGCCTTGGTTTTCAGGGTCGGCTCGTCCTTCGATCGGAAGGATTGCCACTCGTTGTGAAAGGTGTCGTCCTTGTTGTCCCAATCAATCGCCCAGTAATCCACCCAATGTATCCAGTGCGTGATCGTGCGCCTAACTTCTTCTGGAACATCGTCAGGAGGAATGGTGAAATCAGCGAGAGCCACGGAGACCGCCCTGCCGTCCACTGAAACCTTCGACGCCAAGGCTGCAAGTTCGAAGAACTTCATGTCGCCCTGTTCAACGGCCTTCGGATCCAACACATCTCGCGGGATGCGCTTGAATCGCAGATCCACCCCTTCGCGAGCCGCCTCTTGCTTCGAGACTTCGTTGATCTCAAAGGCAAAGTCCCATCCGAGGACGTCTTCGCCGGTGCTCTTCGGGGCCGAGGGTCCGGAACCAATCGCGGACTCGAATTCACCGACAATTCCCTTCACATCTTCATGCGATACAGGGGAGTCGACTGAACCGACATGGACGAACCGGTTGCCCTTCGAACCTTGGAACCATGTGAATCCTGAAATCGGTTCGGCGCGATACAGCTTCAGGATAAATCGCCGGTAGGCGTCGATCTTTGACGCGGCGTCAGTTCCGAACTCGGCGGCTTGCCACAGTTGTCGTTCGTACCTTTCCGAGATTCTGGACCATGAACGGTCGGACGTCCTGTATTAACAACAGACGCTTCCGAGCGGTGTGAACCGCCCAGCGAGCCAAGTCGCAACCGACCCACCGCCGCCCGAGTTTCTCAGCGACTGCGAGGGTCGTTCCTGACCCGCAGAAGAAATCCGCTACAAGATCGCCTTCGGAAGATGCGAGGCGAAGAACTTCTTCGAGAAGTCGTTCGTTCTTCTCGGTTGGATACCCCGTTGTCGCGCTATAGACTGGAATCCCTGACCAAACCGTGTCCCCGATTCGGTAATCCGCGGGTTCCCGCCAGGTACTGTGGCTTCCCGTCTTTGGGACCTGGTCGAATGAATTCCAAGTTGCTTCCAGTGTCCCGCCAATATTCCACCATTGACCGGTCACCGCCTTCGGTAAGAAACCGATTGTAATTTGCCACCGCGACATTCGCGCGTTTGGTCTCCCAGACCCACTGGCCGGTTTTCGGGGTAACGCCGAGTAACTCATACCGCATGGTTGGGCGGTCTGCCGTACTCCAGGCGTGGTGCCAATGCCCTTCGGGATTCCCCGCATCGTGCTTCTCGACCCAATGGGGCCGGAATCTGGTCGCGGCGGATTTTGAACTCCAGAGCAGAACATCGTGTCGAATCTGAAGTCTTTGAATCGAGTCGAATTGCTGCTGGAGGTTCTTGACCGCCCTGCCGGGAAGGATGATCTCGTTGCGGAAGTTTTCGGAGCCAAACGATTCCTCCATGACTCCCTGACCAAGTGGCTCACTTCGGATCCCATGTGAACGAAGATGCTGCCGCTGTCGCTGAGCAGCTCCCTCATGAGCGTAAACCGGTCTGAGAGCATGGTCAGGAACGAGTCCAGGCCCCTGCCCCACGTGTCCCTCCAGACCTTCTGCTCGATTAGATTCGGCTCCTTCAGGAAACTCAAGTCGCCCGCGTTGGCGCGGAACGAGAAGTCCTGGCCGGTGGCGAAGGGCGGATCGATGTAGATCAGGTCGATCTTCCCTCCCAACTCTTCGACAAGCGAAGGAATCACGTATTTGTTGTCCCCCCAAATCAGTCGATTCTTCCAATCCGCTCTCTCCTGTCGACTGAAACCGTGAAGCGTCTTCTGCCGTTGCTGGGCCGACTCATTGACCGTTTCGATAGTCTGGAATGGCAGTGACACGCGGAGGGGGGACTCTACCTCCGGCCGAGTCGTATTTTCCCTTCCAGATGAGATCTGTCAAGCCGAACTCCGATGGCGCCGAGGAGCGCCGTGCGTGGACCCGGTCCCGCCCCCGGTATGTAAACCCGGTTAGTCCAGCCTGGTGAGGTTGTGCGTCCGCCCTTCGCAGGGGTCCCCCCAGCCCATCCGAGCAAGATCGGGCCAGCGATAGCCCGCCCTTGCAGGCATTGCTCCGACAGTCCATCAGCGGCGATCAAGGGAAGCTACCGCTCGCCGCTCCGGGGTTACTTACCAGCCGACCAGAGCCTACTCTTGTCCCCGCCCCTTCCCCCGACGGGGCATTGGACATGTGGGTCGCGCGACGTTACTCTGGTCGTCTGTAGGACCGACGCTCGCGTGGAAAAGCTCATCGTGATCGGACCGCGGGCGTCCCGAGCGGATGCTCCTTCTTCCATCGGTCAATCTTCTCGAGCACGGCCTCCCTCACGAAGTCACCGATCCGGTTGAAGTGATCGTCGCCGTCGATGACCCGCACGAGGTCGTCGTAGTAGCCCCGCTCGATCCGGCCGGCGACGGAGACCTTCGGGAGGACCTTCTTCCTCGGCTTCGGTAGGGGGGTCGGCGTCACAGATGTAACGTAAAAGCAGGAAAGCACTTATAGATTGTGCGCATTCGTATCTTTCGTTACGAATGCGCGCGAAGGGGTTCGGAGAGACCGCATCCTCCAT
The DNA here is from genome assembly GCA_963708255.1 of uncultured Thermoplasmata archaeon. Classification (GTDB taxonomy): domain Archaea; phylum Thermoplasmatota; class Thermoplasmata; order Lutacidiplasmatales; family UBA184; genus Lutacidiplasma. Next base: position 1,650,872 of record CAVPSE010000002.1, on the reverse strand, counting down.
GGACCGCCGGATGGCCGGGCGGGTTCGGCCGGGACCCCCCCGAGGGCTCGTCCGTCTGCAACCTGAGACCTGGACCCTTCTGGCGTCTCTCCGCCGTCCCTTGGTGGACTCCGAGGGAAACCTCGTCGGGCTCGAGTCCTTCGATCGGCTCGTCCGAAGGATCCTTGCGGAACGAAAGAACGCCCAGAAGCCAGCTGCTCTTCCGCGGGAGGCAACCCGGTGAGCGCCGCGGCCTTGACCCAGGTCGCTGATCTCGACTCGCCTCCGTGGGCTGGTGAGGATTCCTACGGTGAGGTCGACTCCTGCCCGTCCTGCGGTCACCCCGAATCGGTCCATCGACTCCTGCTGACCCCCTTCGTTTCCTTCGTCATCTGCCACGAGCCGACGGAGTCGGGGGAGTGCTTCCGCGTTCGACACGCCGAGGGCATACCGTTCGGCGCATGCAGGAGGGACCCGCCTTGAGCTCAGGAGAGGACCCTCGAAGCGACCCGCCTGAAATGGAGCCTGGTTGGTCGGTCTACCGTGGCCACGGGCAGTACCCATGCGCCGGGTGCGGCAACCTGGTACCCGAATCGTTGACCGAACTGGTCTACGTTCACGATCGGCGGAGTGGCTTCAGAGCAAGAAGGATGGAGCCCGACTGCTTCAATCGCGCGCGGGAGGAGGCATGGCCCCTGCCGACTCTCCCGATCGATCCGAGAGGGGACTCTGCCTCGATTTCGACGGGGTCGCCGACTGCGCCGGTTCCCAGGATCGACTCCCGCTCCCGTGAGGACCCTACGGAGCGCCAAGTAGCGATCCTTCGTTCGGCGGGACGATTTCCCTCTGATGCGACGGCCAGGGAGATCGCGTTCGGGCTCGAAGTCGCTCAACGGATCGGGCTGGATCCCTGGCTCGGCCAAGTGAAGTTCCTACGGTTCGAGCCCGCGGACAAGATCCACGCCTTCGTCGGAATCGATGGGATGCGCGCGCTCGCCGAACGGAGCGGAAAGTATGACGGGCGGGAAATCGAGGTTGAGCTGGTCAAAGGGCCCGACGGTACGGAGAATCCAGTCAGGGCCCTCTGCAGGGTCTATCGGAAGGACTGGAGCCGCCCGCTGGTCGAGGAAGTTCGGTTTGTTGAGGCCGTCCGGAGGCGCCGGGATGGCCAGCCGACGAGGCCCTGGACGGAGATGCCGATCACGATGCTCCGGAAGGCGGCGGAGGAACGGGCGCTGCGGGCCGCGTTCCCAGTCCAGCTGTCCGGCGTCTACGGTGAGGAGGAAGCCCCCGGCGGGGTTTCGAGATGATCGCGGCAGCTCGTCCCTCCGGCACGGCTCACTTGCCCGCGGAGCCCGGTGGGACCGGGGCTGCGGATAACACTCCGAGCCCAGACCGTGATCCCGCAGTCCCAGTGGGCGAGGCGTATGCCTCCCCGGAAGACCCGTCCCAGGCGTTCGTCGATCTGCGTCCCCTGAAGAAGGTGGCGCGGGGCCTTCCAGAGACCGATCCGGTCCGCCTGCTCATCGAGGGGGAGCCGGATCGTCTCCCGATGGCGGTCCTGGCGGCGAAGGCGGACTCGTGGGTCCTCCTGCTCCTGCGGGGGGACTGAGGAGGACCCGATCCTGTCCGACGTTTCCCGCGAAGGTCCAGCCCGCGTCGAGGTAGCCAGGCAGCTCCTCCACGGTCACGAGAGCCTGTTTCTTGGCCGGGGGCGAAACCCGCTTCAGGGTGAGCTCCCGGACCTGCGCGAGGTTCGTGAGGTCGACCGCCTCGAGCTCCTTGTCGGAGTAGCCGAGCGCCCCGAGGAGCGTCCGGGAGACCTCGCGTCGCACATCGCCCTCGGATGGTGCGTCTCCGGTCAGGGTGGGCTCGCATCGTCGGAACGCCTCCCGCATTTCCTCGATGAGGTCCCCGGGGAGGCGGTTCTTGTTGAGCGAGTATCGGGCAGTGATGTCGCCCTTGTGCCCGCCCCAGTGGACGACGAACCGATGCACGACCTTCCCTTGGCCCTCGGCAACGCCCAGACGAGTCTCGAAATAGACCCGGAGCACGTAGGGACGGTCCTGCATCCCGAGGGCCCGGAACGCGGCCCGGACTCCGTCGCCTACATTGATCGCGCGCAGGAAGCGGTTCGCTCCTCGTCCCGGGCTCACCAGATCGGTCGCGCGAGTCAGCTTCTCGCCTCGAGCGATTCGGAATCGCAGATAGTCCTCGATGGCTCGGCACGTCACGGACGGAGCGAAGGTCACGTAGGTGTGGCGCGCCTTCGAGATCCCTTCCCGTACGATGACCAGTGCGGGAGTCTTTGTGAATCGGGGGCGATCTCCGGTAAGCTCGAGCTCCGGGAGGTCCCCGAGCGTCAACCCATCTTCGCCGAGGTAGTCCCCGACGACCTCCGGTCGGACCCCGCTGTAAGCCATCAGCGCGCAGATGACGCGGTTTCTTACGGGGGCGCGCGCGAGGACCGCCCGGACCTGCTCCGGCGTAGGGGCGACCTCATCCGCGAGCGTCGGGGTGGAGTCACGTCCGCGTACGTTGACCCCGCGCACCGAGGGGCGGCCTGCGTGCTTTCGCCAGGAGTTGACGGCCTTGACGGTGCTGTGGATGTAGGAGCCGGTGTGCTTCGCCTTCGACTCGGCCTCGACGAAGTCGAGGACCACGTCGCGGAGCGCCTTGTCGCCCATCTTCGCCAACGACTCGGGGCTGGTCTCCATCGCCCGACAGAAGGCGGCGAGCCTCCGGGCGTAGACGTCCGCGGTGGCTCGACTACCCTGGGCGACGTTTCGATGCCAGCGGCGGCGGTCCTCGCCTTCCGCCAGGAAGGGGGCGAGGCGTGGGGTGCGATCAGGGGCCATGGAAGGGTCATGGGAGGCTGGGTTCTAATAGCTTATCATCTTAGACCCGTCCGGGCCCATCCCGGCGGTCCCCCCCTACAGGGGGGCCGCGGAGGTCGACCGGGCCCCTAAGGCCGGACCTCGAAGACCCGGTTGAGGGGGCTCGCGGTCGAGGTCCGCATGCGGGTGAACCCGCCCGCCCGGAACACCTCATGGAGGCTCGCGTCGCTCGCCTGCGCGCCGAGCCCCGCGCCGACCTCTTGAGCGAGCGAGGACGGGACGCAGATCAGCAGCGAGGCGTTGTAGTAGACCCGCCCGACCGGGTTGAGGTTCTCCTCGACCGAGCCCTTGGCGAACGGTTCCACGATCATCCACGTCCCATCCGGTTTCAGGGTCTCCCGGACATGCTTGGCCGCGCCGACAGGGTCCCCCATGTCGTGCAGGCAGTCGAAGAACGTGACCAGGTCGAAATCGCGGCCCGGGTACTCCTTTGCCGAGGCGACCTCGAAATCACAGTTGCCCGAGACCCCCTCGGTCACCGCCGCGTTCCGCGCCCACTCGATGGATTCGGCGTGGTAGTCGTAACCGGTGAACTTGGAACGGGGGAACGCCTTGGCCATCAGGATCGTGGAAGCGCCGAGCCCGCACCCGACGTCCGCGACCTTGGCTCCGGCCTCGAGCTTGGGGACGACCCCGTCGAGGTTGGGGAGCCATGTGCCGACGAGGTTCGCGACGTACCCGGGTCGGAAGAACCTCCGGGTGCCATTGAACAGGTCGACGTGGCGCTCGTTCCAGCCGAACCCCCGGCGGTCCGGATCGCCTCGGCGATCTTGCGTTGGTCCTTGTACGCCGAGGAGACGAGGTAGAACGCCCCGGGAAGGTACGCCGGCCCATTCTCATCGGTGAGAGTGAACTTCTGTTCGGGGGTCATGTGGTACCTCTTCGTGGCCGCGTCGTATTCGACGTAGCCGGACGCCGCCTGGCCGGCGAGCCACTCCCGCAGGTACCGTTCCTTGGTCCCGGTCTTTACGGCCAGCTCCTCGGAGCTCATGGGGCCACCGACGGCGAGCGCCTGGTAGAGGCCGAGCTGCTCGCCGACCAGGATCGACGGACCCTGCATGGAGGCGCCCAGGTCGTTGACGAACTTTCCAACAAACGCGTTCAGTCGGTCCGGGTCGACTGCCATTTTCCGTACCCCGCCGTGCTACGGCGTGTCAGCCGTAGGGCTCCGGGTCTATCAGGCTTCGGGTCGGGTTCCCAGTTCCTCCCTCGAAGCTCGGTCGGCGCTCGGAGCGGTGTGAGCCTCGTTCCCGGACCCCGACGCACCGGATCCTCGTGTCCGGGCCGAACCGGAACGGGTCATGGTCCGAGGCTCGAACCGATCCTCAAGGCGGGCGACCGCTCGCCCGGAGGTTCCTCCGCGTGGCGAGGCGGCTGCATCGGCCCTCGGGGAAAGGGCCCCGGCCCGGGCCTTGAACGGCGGGGGGGGCGGCGGGACGGCGCCACCACCGGGTGGGTCGGTGGCGGGGGATTGCGCGCCGACTCTTAGCACGCCGATCGCTCGAAACCCATCGTTTGCTCTGATGAACCGCTAATATCCCCGCCCGGTTACCCTCCTCGGGGCCGAGGGGCAATGAACCCGGTCGCATCCAGACCGAATGCCGTCGTGTTAGTCTCGGTCCTCGCCTTGATCCTTCTGGGATCGTTCAGCCTACCGGGGGCCGCGCCGCTCCACGCCTCCGCCGCGCCCCGGGCGATGTCCGCTGACATGGCGGCCCCGCCCGCGCTATCGCCATCGGCGGGGCCTCCCGGACGGGCCGGGGTCTCGCTCCCGCTCGCAGCCCCCTACTCCCCCACGGCGGCTGCAACCCCCCCGGCGCAGTGGACCCAGCTGTTTCCCCCCTCAGCCCCGTACCTCCGGGGTGCCCCGGCGTTCGCCGACTCGCCCCAGCTCAATGAGACCCTCATGTACGGCGGAGCCGGCGTGAATTACATTGTCGACAATGACACGTGGACCTACGCCGACGGCGTCTATACGAACCTCACCTCCAGTCTGACCTACGCCCCGCCGGGGTTGGCCGGCGCGATGATGACATACGATGCGGCCGACGGATATTTCCTGATGTTCGGCGGGATCGAAGGGTATGGGGGCAGTTCGGTCTCGCAGACCTGGGTCTTCGCGGCCGGCGCGTGGACCAATCTTACTGGAACGACCGGAGCCACCCCTCCCGACCGGTACGGCGGAGTCCTACAGTACGACCCAACGGCCGGGTACGCCGTCCTCTGGGGAGGATGGACGACCGGTGGGTCAGACCTCAATGATACCTGGAAGTACGTAGGAGGGAGCTGGACCGACATCTCCACGCAGGTCGGGAGCGGGCCGGCGGCCCGTGGCTGGGCCTCGGTACACCTACGACAATCGGACCGGTATGGTCGTGCTCTTCGGAGGGGCGCAGGTCGGCGCGCTCTCCTATTTCGACGACACGTGGGAGTTCGTGGTATCGGGAAGCACGGCGACCTGGAAGGCCATCGGGGGGTCCGCCGGACCGGCGCCGGGTATCGCCGCGCGGCATCCATGGCGTACGATCCATCCTACGGCTACGATCTTCTGTTCGGGGGAGATGTCTACAGCAGCCTATCCGGGAGCTGGAGCAACTACGTGGACGTGTGGGCCCTCAACAACGGTACCTGGCTGAACCTCACGGCTGCCATGACGGTGGTCCCTCCTGGCCGGTTCGACAACATCCTATTCTTTGACCCGACCTCGAACGCTCTCGTGCTGTTCGGTGGATGCAACTCCATCGGCTGCTTCACCGGCCTCAACGACACGTGGCGGTATGAGTGGAACTTCAGCGCGACCCTCTCCGAGAGCTCTACGACCGTCGCGGTGAACAAGAGCATCAGTCTTTCCGCGTCCAGCAGCGGCGGACCGATCGCCGCCTACGACACCTACTCCTACGGCGGGCTCCCCCCGGGCTGCCTCTCGAAGAACGTGACGTTCCTGGTCTGCACCCCGACGACAGAGGGGAACTACACTCCGTCGTTCACGGCGACGGCCGTGGGCGGGTGGAACGGATCTTCCGCAGCCGCGACCGTCACGGCCTACGCTGCGCGCCTCCGAGTCGTCCTTCCCCTCACCCTGGCGAGCGCCACGAGTGCCACCGTCCTCGACGCGGGGGCGACGATCTGGATCGATAGTACGGCCGGGGGCGGAACCGGGGGTACACGTTCTCCTACACCGGGCTCCCCGCCGGCTGCTCCAGTTCCAACGTGAGCGCGCTCCGCTGCACGCCGACCGCCGGTGGCACCGCTCTGGTCCACGTGACGGTGAAGGATGCCGGTGGAGAGACGACTTCGCAGACCGTCACCCTGACGGTCCACGCTTCCGTATCGGTCGTCGGGCACGCGTCAACGGCCGCGCTCGACATTGGGCAGAGCGTCATCTTCAACGCGACGGCCAGCGGGGGCATCGGCGCTCCCTACACCTTTGTCTGGGTCGTCACCGGGAGCAGTTGCGGTGTGCCGGTGGGCACCTCGATAACCTGCACCCCACCTTCTCCTGCCACGGTGAACGCGACCGTGACCGTGAACGACTCGCTGCACGGGGTCGCGATCTACCACTTTGCCCCGGTCCGAGCGCTCGCCCCGCCTTCGGTCACGGACGTGGTCTCGCCCGCCTCCGGAGCGGCTCCCCTCACGGTCAATTTCCAGGCGAACGCGCTCGGGGGGTTGGCCCCGTACAACGCGCTGTGGGTGTTCGGGGACGGGTTCACCAGCGCCGAGGCGAACACGTCCCACACGTACCCCAGCCCGGGGGTCTACGACGCCACGATCTGGGTGAACGACTCCCTCGGTCGGGGGACCTCGGCGAGCGTGACGGTCCGCGTCGGCACGCTTCCCGACCTGGTCGTGACGGCGAGCCCCACCCACGACGAGGTCGGCCGGACGACCGTGTTGGCCACCAGTGTCTCCGGCGGGGAGCCGCCCCTGGCCTACAGTTGGTCGGGGCTCCCGACCGGATGCACCGCTGGCAATGTGCCAGAGGTGAACTGCACCCCCGCCGCGGCGGGGAGCTACTCCATCGTCGCCACGGTGACGGACGCCTACGGGAGCGTGGCCCGCCAGACGCTGGCCCTCTCGGTCGCCCCGCCCCTCGGGGCCGCGGTCCGGGTACTCTGTCGGGACGGTCCTGTCCTGCCCGACCTCGGAGACCGTGAACTTCACGGGATCCGCGTCGGGAGGGGTGGCTCCGGTACACTTTCGCGTGGACGTTCGGCGATGGGCAGGGGTCCACGGGGGCCGCCCCGTCTCATACGTACACGTTCACGGGGGCCCCCCCGGCGACGGAGGCGACCACGGTCACTGTGACCGATTCGCTCGGGTACGCGGTGACATCGAACACGACCGTGACCCTCGCGTCGGCCTCGACGAACTGCGAGCCCACGCCTCTGAACCCCGCGGTAGCTGGCGGGACATCCTGGGGGCTGATCGCGGTGGCGGTCATCGCCATCGCCGCGGTGGTCGTCGCGGTCGTCCTGGTGCTGCGGCTCCGGGGTGGCAAGTCGGGGGGCACTGAGCCGGGCGAGGAGACCCCGGCCTCGTCCGCGGACGTTCCTCCGGCCGAGCCCAGCGCGGACGAGCCGCCGCCGACCTGAACGAGGCGGGGGGCATGGACCCGGTTCGACCCGGCTCGATGTAAGGGGTCCTTCGTAATCTCCGGGGCGAGGGACCATAACCGCCCGGCCGGTTCGAACGGCGTGCACCGGCCGTGCTGGCGATCTGGTACGCCCCCGGGCGTGACGACGGGCGGCGGCGTGGGGATCTGCCTCCTTCTGATCCTCGGCGTCGTGCTGCCATCCGCCAGCGCGGGCGGGGCCCCCGCGGAGCTCCCGGCCGTCCCGGGTCCGGCGACCGGAGCCGCTCCGCTCTCGATCGTTCAGTTCCTCGCGAGCCCGTCGACGTTCGTCATTTCGAACCCGGTCTGGCTCAACGTGACCGCGAGCGGCGGCGCGCCGCCCTACTCGTACTGCTATGCCGGGCTTCCGTCCGGCTGTCCCTCGATGAATGTCTCCGCCCTGGCGTGCCAGCCCCGGGAGGTGAACCATTTCACCGTGGAGGTCACGGTGAACGACTCCAATGGTTCCCAGGTCTCGAGCTCGGTCAGCTTCACCGTGACCTCGGGGTACCGAGGGCCCCCCGTGATCCAGTCGATCGAGATCGCCCCGAACCCTCTCCCCCTTGGTCAGGTGGCGGACATCCAGGTGGACGCGATCTCGGTGAGCAACAGCACGCTCGCGTACTTCTACTTCGATCTGCCCCCCGGGTGCTACAGCTTCAATCAGACCCCCCTCGAGTGCCTCCCGAGCGCCCCAGGATCCTACGACATCGGGATCCAGGTGACGGACGCCTTCGGCCAGCCGGTCCAGTCCCACGCCTACCTGAACGTCACGGGCTCCCTCGCGAAGTCCAGCGACTCCGGCGCGGTACCCGCGTTCGTCCTGTACGTGACCCCGGTGATCGTCATCGCCCTCGCGATCGTCGTCGCGGTCGTCCTCTTTGGTCGGGGCCGCCGTCGGGGACCCCCGAAGCCGTTCCTCGAGCCGCCCAAACCCTGAAACCGCGCAGGCGCTCCGGGTCGACGTGCCCGCGGCGACGCCTCCCCGGTGGACGACGCGAGGGGCGCGCCACCGTCAGCGCGAGTTCTGGGAGGCCGCCCACACGTCGGGATGGGGCGACCCGACCGTGCCGTCCCCCCTGGCGCGGTGGGCCGCGGCCTGGCTCCCGTCGGACGGGCGGGGACAACGGCTGCTGGAGCTCGGCTATGGAGGCGGGGCTGATCTCTCGGTGTTCCTGGATCGGGGGTTCACCGTCGCGGGCATCGAGCTCGCCCGTTCGGGGGCCGCCCGCGCGCGGATCCTGTCGCGGGAGCTCCCGCGCCCCGAGGGAGCGCCGAGACCGATCCTGGACGTCGGGGACGCCCTGGAGTTCCTCGATACCCAGCCGGACGGCTCCGCGTCCGTCGTCTACGCGAACCTGTTCTACTCGATGGCCGTCCCGATCCGGGAAGAGCGGAGGCGCTGGCACGAAGCGTTCCGGGTGCTCGCCCCGGGAGGGCTTCACATCTACTCCGTCCGCACCGCCTCCGACCGGTGGGCGGGGGTGGGGAAGCGCCTCGCCCCCTCGACGTTCGACCCGGGGGAGGACGGCCCCCCGCTCCGCTTCTTCCGGCCCGGGGAGATCGACCGGAGGAACCGGGGCCGGTTCGATCCCGTGGCCCGCCGCGAAGGGACGGAAGGGACAGGGGTGTACGAGCGGACGATGCTGTACACCGTGGATCGAAAACGCGAGACCCCGCGCAACGGCGGGGGAAAGAATGGGTTAGGCCGGAGCCCCTAGTGGGATCCGCAGCCGCCGGAGCCGCACCCGCAGCCGCCGCCTTCCTCCGCCTGGGGCGCAGCCATGTCGGCGCGCATCGGAGGGACGATCTTGAAACCGCTGGCGTTGAGCTCCGAGACGAAGTCGATCTTCGCCCCGTTGACGGCCTCGGCGGTCATGGAGTCGACGACGACGGAGAAGCCGTCCACCTTGACGACCTCGTCGCCGTTCCGGGGCGATCGAACGCCATCCCGAACGACGGGCCCGCCGACGCGCTCGAGCCGCACGAGCAGCCCCCACCACAGCCTCCGCCGCTCCCGCAGCCGCCGCCGCCTCCGGCTTGGAGGAAGACGCGGACCGCGGTCCCGGGCTTCTGGCTCTTGATGAGCTCCTTCACCTGGCTCTGAGCTTCCTTAGTGACTTCGATATCCACACTCATTTCTGGGGCCCTCCTTCTGTTTCCCCAAGTACGAAAGACCGGCCTCGGTATTTAACCCAGCAGTAACGGGCGCGACTACGCCGAGAACGACTTGCCGCAGGAGCAGGTCTCTTTCGCATTGGGGTTGATAGATCTTGAACCCGGAGGCGTCGAGGCCCATCAGGTAGTCGACCTTGAGGCCATCGAGCAACGGGGCGCTCGCGTGGTCCACGACCACCTGGAGCCCGCCGTGGTCGAAAGCGACCTCGTCGCCGGTCTCCTTCTGGTCGAACGACATGCCGTAGGTGAGACCCGAGCAGCCCCCGCCCTGGACGAACGAGCCGGAGCGCCTGCCCGCTCTTGCCGTCGCGCTGCAGGATCTTGAGCACCTGCTCCTGCGCCACCGGGGTGACCTCGACCGCGACCATGGGTTGTGGACGATTGAGGTCCGGGAGGGCGTAAAAGACTTGCCGTCGCCGTGGTGTCCGGGGAACCAGCCTTCGGCGGGAGGTTTATCTTCCCGTCCCCCGTCGCCGCCCCCGATGTGCCGACTCTTCGGTCTCCTCGGGGAGCTCGGTGACCCCGGCCGAGGAGTGGCTCGTCTCCACGGACCATAGTCTCCTCGCCCAGTCGAACCCCCCCGGGGAGACGGCCCAGGTCGATGGATGGGGGATCGCCTGGTTCCCTTCCACGCGCACCCCCCGCGTGGAGAAGGGGGTCGGAGGGGCGTTCCGAGCCGGAGGAGCGGGACCGGTTCGTCGGCGCCGCGAAGGCCGCCCGGGGCCCCGTCGTGCTCGGGCACCTCCGGCACGCCAGCAATCCCATGAACCTCCCCCGGGAGCGGCTCCTGGGTCTCGAGAACTGCCAGCCGTTCCGCCATGGGAGCATCCTGTTCGCCCACAACGGAAGTATCCCGTTCCCCCGGCAGACGCGTCCCTCCCTCGGGAAGTTCGAGGAGAACGTCCAGGGGGTCAACGATAGCGAGGTCCTCTTCTGGCTCCTGGTCCGGCGGACCGAGGAGACCGGCGACCCGTTGCAGGCGTACGCCTGGGCCGTGGACGAGCTCACGCAGATCTGGCGTGCCAACGGAACCCCCCCCGAGGGCCCGTACACGGGTCTCAATGTCCTCTTCTCTCGCGGACCCAACGAGCTCTGGGCGTTCTGCCACTGGAACGGCGAGCACGGGACGGGGCTCCTCGACCACTCCCGGAAGTACTACCAGATGACCTACGCCGCCGACTCGAAGCAGGCGATCGTGGGGAGCGAACCGTTCGATACGACGCGCTCGGACTGGCGGACGCTCAACAACGGCGAGTTCCTCCAGGCGCAGGTCGCGCACGGCCTCGTGGCCGTCCGGACCGGCCCGATCCCCCTCTTCGACCGTCACGCCCGACGGCCGAACGTCGGAGCTCCCCCTCCCGGCGCGCGCGTCTGAGGCGGGAGGAGGGAACGGCCGGAATGACGGCGGTACGGCTCGACGCGATGCTTCGGGAGTTCGTCCCCGTCCGGAAGGTGGACCTCGACGCCCCGGACGTGTCGGCGCTGCTCGATTCCCTGGAGCGCAAGTACCCCCGCCTCCGGTTCAAGCTCCGGGACGAGAGCGGGGCCGTCCGAAAGTTCGTCCGCGTGTTCGTGAACGGGGAGGAGATCCACCAGCTGGACGGGCTCGCGACGCGGCTGGCCCGCCAGGACACGGTCGATATCCTGCATTCGATCCAGGGAGGGTAACCAATGGCGAAGGAACGAGGGGTACGGGTGTACGTCGGGACGCGGAAAGGCGCCTACGCGATCGAAGGCGACGCGACCCGGAGGCGCTGGAAGGTCCGCGGACCGTCCCACAAGGGGAGCGACGTCTTCCAGGTGGCGCCGGATCCTCGCCATCCCGGGACGGTCTACGCCGCGGTCAATTCGATCTTCTTCGGACCGATGCTCCAGAAGTCCACGGACGAGGGAAAGCACTGGAAGGAGATCGCCCCCCCGATGATGCCGGTCTCCAAGGCCCGTCCTCCCCCGAACTTCGAGTCCGACCTTCGGGACGTCGTCCGGCCGATCAAGAACCTCTGGCAGATCACGCCCGGCCCGGAGAACGAGCCGAAGCGCCTGTTCGTAGGCATCGACCCGGCCTCCTTGTTCCGCAGCGACGACGGCGGCGCCAGCTGGGAAGGGGTGGAGGGGCTCAACGCCCACGAGACCCGATCGAAGTGGAACCCCGGCGCCGGGGGAATGTGCCTGCACACGATCCTCCTTGACCCGACGCGCCCGCATCGGATGTACGTCGGGATCTCGGCCGCCGGCATGTTCCGCACCGACGACGGGGGCGACCACTGGACCCCGATGAACCGGGGCGTCCGGGTGTCGTTCCAGCCCGAGAAGAACCCGGTGGTGGGCCAGTGCGTCCACAAGGTGGTGCTCGACCCGGCGCACCCGGAGACCGCGTACCGCCAGGACCACGACGGGATCTACGTCAGCCACGACTCGATGGAGGAGTGGCGACGGATCGGCCGGCCCCTCGCCAACGACTTCGGGTTCGTGGTCACGTCGCCCGCGACGATGCCCGGCCGCGCGTTCTTCATGCCGCTCGACCCGTACCCTCGGACCTCCCCCGGGGGCTCCCTGGGGATCTGGGAGTGGAACGACGGGAAGCGGACGTGGCGGTCGATGATCCCGAAGGGCCAGTTCCCGGGGGACATGGGCGTCCACCGGGAGGGGATCGCCTCCGACACCCGGGACCCGGCCGGCATCTACCTGGGGACCTCGACCGGGGACGTCATCGTTTCCAACGACGGGGGGCGGAAATGGTCGCAGGTGCCGTACCGGTTCCCGTCGATCCACTCGGTGACGGTCGCCGACGCCGCCTGAGGAGGGATGGAACTCCTCTCCGGCCCCGACCTCGGCGGGGGGTTCCTCTTCCAGCTCCAGGCAGAACGTTCCGACGGCCGTGCCATCGTGACCATCCACGCCCAGGAGGGTGGGCTCGAGGCGTCCACCCCATCGAAGGGGCCGTTGACCGCCCTCGGGTTCCTTCGGCACCCCGGCGCCTGCCCGATCGGGGGCCGGGAGTGTTTCCACCGGGAGTTCGACGTGCCGATCGGAGAGCTCGGACGCGCCCGGATGACGTATAACCGGACACGGTTCGTCGCCGGGCCGTCCCTCGAGCAACGGTACGGGACCCTCGTCGCCTCCGATCCAGGAAGCGATTGCAGGAGGTCTCCGACCGGCTCGCCACGGCACTGGGCCCGGACGGACAGGGATGGTACATCGGCGGCTCCGTGGCCGCCTGGCTCCAGGGCGTCCCGGTCGTCCCGCGCGACCTCGACCTCGGCACCGACCGCCCGGGCGTCGACCGGATCGCGGAGGCGCTCGGGGAGTATCTCATCGAACCCCCCTCGAGGACCATGTGGCCTCCCGCCCGTCCGGTCTACGCCGCCCGGGCGTTCGTCGGGTCCCTGGTGAACGGCGTTCGGGTCGAATGGGCGGTCCCGGACGGGCCCGCGGGGACGGCCGAGCCGTTCACGGAGTGGGCGCGGCCGATGGACGAAGTTCCCATCGTCTCGATGGAGTGGAACGGGCGGCGGCTGCGGGTTTCCCGCCTCGAGTTCTTCGTCGCCCAGATGGCGGCCCGCCATCAGACCGAGCGGCTTCGGTCCGGGGCGAAGCGGCTCGCCGAAGTCGGGCCGGACGACCGGCTCGCCGACGAGCTCGCCGGCCGGCTCGCCCCGGCCGACGGCCGGCGGATGCGCGAGGCGATCGACTCGGCCCGGCGCTCTCGTATGGAAGCCTAGCTTCATAGTCCGGCCGAGCGGGACGGGGGACGATGGCCTCCGTCCAGCTGGCGACCGCGCCAGAGCACCTCACCCCGCACGACCTCGTGACCTACTCCCGCTGCCCGTACGAGATGGAGCTCGTCCATGCCACCCGCGCCTCCGCCCGGCACCGGGACGACGGTCGCGGCCCGCACCCCCCTCAACGTGGTGCCGGAGCGGCACTCGCCGTTGTTCTCCCCGCCGGTCCACCGGATGGTGGTCAATGAAGGGCGCCTCGACCTGTTCCCCAGCGACACCCTGATCTACGAGGACGAGGGGGAGGACGACCTCCCGGTGATCTTCCCTCCCCAGCAGGTACGACTCGACGAGCGCCTGAAGGATCACGGCGGCAACCTGATCGACACCGAGCTGGGGTTCGCCGGCCGCCCGGACCTGATCATCCGGCGGTCGAACGGAGGACTGTTCCCGGTGGAGTACAAATCGACGCACCTGTTCGTCGGCTACCACGAGGCCCACGGGCGGGCGTTCGACGCCATCCAGGCGATCGCGGAATGCCGACTCGTCCATGCCATGACCGGCACGCGCCCCACCCACGGCGTCGTCCTCTACGGCGACGCGGCCGGGGACGGGGCCCGGGAGGGCTGGGTGGACGTCCCGTACGGCGACGCCGAGGAGCACTGGCTCCGGGCGGCGCTCGCCCAGATCCGCGCCGATCAGATACGTCCCCCGTCCCGGCGGAGCGCAACTGCGCCTCGTGCGGGCCGAACGGGGAGGGCAAGTGCCGGGTACGCGGCCGCGCGGCCCGGCTCCGGTCCTCACGCGGGGCTCCACGATGGGGTCCGACCATGGGCCGGACCCTGGAACGCCTCCCGGTAGGGGCGAGGCGGGACCTCCCGAGCCTCGTCGGCTTTGGCGATCGACCCGCGCCTCCCGCGTCCGTTCCGACCGATGGTGCCCCCGTGCGCCCGCTATGCGTTGGAGGGTCCTTCGACCTCGAACGTGGAGTGGACGATCCCGAACTGATCCTCCATCCTCCGACGTAGCTCGGCGACCACGTGGGTCGCTTCGCGGAGGCTGACCTCCCCGACCCCCACGTGGGCGGTGAGGCAGACGAGCGAGCTGCAGACGGACCAGACGTGCACGTCGTGGATCCCCTGGACCCCCGGGATCGTCAGGGACGCGGCCACGATCTCGTCCACCGAAAGGTCCCTCGGGGTCCGCTCGGTCAGCACGTCCCACCCGTCCCGCAGCAGCGGCAGCGCCTCGTAGATCAGTACCCCGGCGATCCCGAGCGCGGCGACCGTGTCCGCCCATGCCAGCGATGGCCGTGCGAGGAGGATCAATGCATCGACCAGGAGCGCGGCCGTGATCGCGAGGTCGCTGCCGAGGTGGAGGATGACGCTCCGAAGGTTCAGCTCCCGGACCCGCCCCGGGATCCTCCGAAGGACCGCCAGGCTGACGCTCCGCAGGGCGAGGGTCGGGACGGCCGCCGCCAGGATCCAGACCGGGTCCACGGTCCCGTCGAACGTCCCGCCCCGGACGAGGTAGACCAGCGCTCCGTACCCGAACACCGCACCGGTCCCGAGCACGAGCAGGGCGTTGAACAGGCCCGCGAACGTCTCCATCCGATGGGCCCCGAACGTGAAACGGGCCGTGGCGCCCGCCTCGGAGGCCCGGATCGCGCTCCAGGAGAGCAGGAAGGCGAGGATGTCGGGAACGTTGTGGACCGCATCGACCGTGAGGGAGAGACTGTGGGAAAGGTAGGCCCCGATCGCCTCCAGCAGGAGGATCGCGAACGACAGCTCTACGGCGAGGCGTAGTCCTCGCAGGACCTGGCGTTCGGACTCGCCTTCGCCATGCGAGTGGAGCGTCATCGAGGTCCGGGCCGGGCCTCCCGGTTCCTCGGGGGCACCGGGCTCCGGCTCGTCGAGGCGCGGTTTATGGTTGGTGGTCCACGGGGTCCGCCGGGGCGGGTCCGGGGCCCGAACAGATTGCCTCGCCCCGAGTCGTTAAATAAGAGGTGTCAGTCCCACCCGCCTGCGCACCGGGGCGACCCGGTTCGCACGTGCACCCGCAGAGGCTAGAGCCTCCCCGGGGAAGAGGCGAGGGTCCCCTGTCTCTGGCAGCGGGACCGATGACGCCGATCACACGCGTTCTGGACGCTTGTCAAGTGTTATCAGTGTAGCTGACTCCTGTCAGTTGGGGAATGGCTGGGCTCAAGCGCCGATGAAGGTCGTGCCAAGCTGCGATAAGCGGTGGGTAGGCGCAAGGAACCATTGATCCACCGATCACCTAATCGGATCTCCGATCCCGCAAGGGATATTCCGCAAGGAAGGGGAACCCCCCGAAGTAAAGCATTCTAGTAGGGGGAGGACAAGAAATCAAATGAGATGCCGCTAGTAAAGGCGATCGAAAACGGCAGAGGACAAACCGAATCCCCGTGGGATGACCATGGGGAGATGTGGAGTAGTGGACCTCCGTACTCGCCAGCCTCCTGAGTCGAACGTGCCTGGAACGGCGGACCGTAGAGGGTGAAAGTCCCGTAAGCGAAAGGAAGAGGCGAGATTGGAGGTATCCCGAGTACCGTGTGTTGGATATCGCGCGGGAAGCTGGGAGGTACAGTCTTCCGATCCTAAATACGTCTTGAGACCGATAGCGCAATAGTAGCGCGAGCGAACGCTGAAAAGTACCTCGGAAGGGAGGTGAAAAGAGCCTGAAACCAACTGATGATTAGCCGCATGGGGTCCCCAAGGAACGAAACGGCCGAGAGGCCGCGGACACAGGATCCATGCGTCCGTTTTGAATAACGGGCCAGGGAGTTTCGATCTATGGCGAGGCCAAGGCCCTCAACGGCCCAAGCCGCAAGGAAACTGACAGTCCGCAACGCCGCAAGGCGCCAGGGACGGGGTGCGCTCGCCCGAAGTCATAGGTGGAATACCCGAAGCCAATCGATCTAAGCGTGGGTAGGTTGAAGCCTGTCGAAAGATAGGTGGAGGACCGAACCGGTGTTGACGTGCAAATCATTCGGATGACCTGTGCTTAGGGGTGAAAGGCCAATCTAGACTGGGAATAGCTGGTTCCTCCTGAAACTACTCGCAGGTAGGTCTCGGTGGAGCGGGCGCGACATGTAGAGCACCGATTACGGGAAGCGGGACCGAAAGGTCTCGGCCTGTTGTCGAACTCCGAAGTGTCGTGCCGCGAAGAAGCCGGGAGTGAGCGCTGCAGGGGTAAGCCCGCAGTACGAAAGGGAATGCAACCCAGCGTCGCATTAAGGGCCCCAAGTGCCGGTTCAGTGTCATGCAAAGGGCGTCCGCGTTCGAAGACAACTGGGAGGTGGGCTCAGAAGCAGCCATCCTTCAAAGAGTGCGTAACAGCTCACCAGTCGAGGGCGTGGGCACCGAAAATGGACGGGGCTAAACCGGCCCCCGATATGCGACCGTGCCGCCGTAGCGGCAACCGTGTAAGGAGGCGTGGAGCTCGGGTAGAAGTAGGGGCGTAAGTTCCTATGGACCGGGTGCCATTGAAAATCCTGGGAGGAGTAGCAGCAAAGACGGGTGAGAATCCCGTCCGCCGTAGGGGCAAGGGTTCCACGACAACGTTTATCCGTCGTGGGTTAGCCGAGCCTAAGTGAGTCCTTAATCGGAACTCGCGAAAGGAAACACAGTTAATATTCTGTGGCTCGCAGGTTAAAGCGTCCCCAAGGAAGCTAGCCGCTAGGGGGAGTGGGCATATGCCGGCCTATCTCTATCCCGTCGCCCTGGGAAGTACCGTCATGGTGAGAACCGGGGAAAGGGGAGATCGGGTCCTCGCAAGAGGACTTCTCCCGATGCGGGTAGTCCGTGAAAAGCTGGGGACGGCATCTGCGACTCGTACCGAGAACTGACACAGGTGCCCCTGGGTGAGAAGCCCAAGGCGTGTCGGCGAGAATTCGAGCGAGGGAATTCGGCAAATTAGCCCCGTAACTTCGGGAGAAGGGGTGCCAGACTCGAGGGAGTCTGGTCGCAGTGACCAGGGAGCTCCGACTGTTTAATAAAAACATAGGTGGCCGCGAGACTGAAAAGTTGTGTATGGCCGCTGAATCCTGCCCAGTGTCGGTATCTGAAAGCCCGGTACAACGGGACGAAGGACCGATAAACGGCGGGGGTAACTATGACCCTCTTAAGGTAGCGTAATACCTTGTCGCTTAATTGGCGACTTGCATGAAGGACCAACGAGAGCTCTACTGTCCCCGCTCGGAAGCCGGCGAAACTGACTCATTGGCGAGCAGTCCAATGTCTTCCGTCTGAAAGCGAAGACCCCGTGGAGCTTTACTGCAGCCTGCGGTTGTGGTACGAATTCAAATGTGTAGCGTAGGCGGGACTCGTTACCAGGGCCGGCCGCTAGACCGGTTCCGAGAGATCAATGAAACACCGCCCTTTTGGGTTTGTATCGCTCACCCCGCAAGGGGGACACCCGTAGGTAGGCAGTTTGGGTGGGGCGCCACGCCCTCCAAAAAGTAACAAGGGCCCCCAAAGGTTGACTCAGGTGGGTCAGGAATCCACCGTGGAGTGCAAGGGCAAAAGTCAGCTTGACGGGAATCTGCTTAACGAGGATTCCCGATGCGAAAGCAGGGCCTAGCGAACCACTGTGCCTCCCCTGTAGGGGCCAGTGATAAGAGAAAAGTTACCCCGGGGATAACTGAGTTGTCTCCAGCAAGAGTCCCTATCGACCTGGAGGCTTGCTACTTCGATGTCGGTTCTGCCTATCCTGGTGGTGCAGCAGCTACCAAGGGTGGGGTTGTTCGCCCATTAAAAGGGATCGTGAGCTGGGTTTACACCGTCGCGAGACAGGTGTGTTGCTTTTTGGCGGAAGTGCAAGGGTCTCTGACGAGAAGGTACCCACAGTACGAGAGGAACGGGGTATCGGCGCCTCTAGTCCATCAGTTGTCTGGCAAGGCATCGCTGAGCAGCCACGCGCTACGGGATAAGGGCTGAAAGCATCTAAGCCCGAAACCCCCTCGAAAAAGAGAGACCTCTGAGGACATTCGTAGAAGACGAGTTCGATAGAGCTCGGGTGTACGCAGAAAGCCTTCGGGCGATCTGTTCAGCCCGGAGCCACTAACGTCCGCAGCTACGTAACCTGGTGACACTTGACAGTTAAGCAGAACGCGTGTGGTTCCCATTTTTTATGGGTCCCGTCGGCGGGCGGACGCCCGGCCGGTTCCCTTTAGACCCGGCGCCGCTGGGGGAGCCGTGCCGTCCCTGGGCGCTGCCCGGTCCCACTGGCCCGTCGTGGCGTGGATCCGGCTGAGGCTCCCGCCTCCGGACGCGCCGATGATGCTGATGGGCGGGACCCCGCCGCCCCCGCCACCGCCCCTGGAGATCCTCGAGAAGAACCCCGTGGCGACCGACCCGCGCCGCAAGGTGTACGCGTTCGAGGAGGAGAAGGAGGACGGGGCCTGGGTCCTGCGGCTGATCTGGGACCAGGACGACCCCGAGCTCCTGGACGCGGAGCTCCGGGCGCCGCTCGCGAGCCGCCGCCCCGGCTCCGACCAGGTCCGACGGTTCTGGGCGGCGGTCAAGGAGCGGGTGGCCGAGCTGGGCCCGTTGGCGGTCGAGTCGGCGGACCCACGGCCCTGACGGAGCTCGACGACCCCCGTTCGATCCACCATGTCGTCCCCTCCGTTCGAGTGTCTCGCCTGCGGCGCCGGGTCCGCGGCGTCGATCGTCGAGGTTCCGGAGATGATGCTCGGGACCCGGGAGCGGTTCCGGTACGGGGTCTGCGCGGGCTGCGGTTCGCTGGGGATCATCAACCCCCCCTCGGAGATGGCGAAGTACTACCCCCGGGGCGAGTACGTGCCGTTCGCCGGGGCCCGACGCCGCCGGGGAGTCTCGACGGTCGTCACGATCCGTGACCGAGCTTCGTATCAAGGCCGGGGCGCGGCCCACCGGATCTTCGGGGCGTTCGGTATCCTGGAGCCCGGCATCGTCGCGGTCCGGTGGCTCTCCCTCCCCCGGGAGAGCCGGGTCCTGGACGTGGGGTGCGGAGGGGGGAGCCTCCTCACGGGGCTCGCCCGCAACGGGTGGCCTCACCTCAGCGGGATCGACCCGTACGCCAGCCCCCGGCTCCCCGAGGGCGTACGGTTCCGCCCCACCGATCTGACCGGATTCGGGTCGGAGCGGTTCGACCTGATCATCTTCAACCATTCTCTTGAACATCTGTTCGACCCGCGGTCCGCGCTCCAGGAGGCCGGGGCGCTCCTCGCCGGGGGGGGAGCGTGCTCGGTACGGATCCCGATCGCCGCCGAGGCGTGGAAGGCCTACGGAGCGAACTGGTTCCAGCTCGACGCGCCGCGGCACGTCTTCGTCCCGACCCAGACGGGGATGGAGCGGCTGGCCGAGCGGGCCGGGTTTAGGGTGGCCGACTCCCGGTACGATTCCGACGAGGGGCAGTACCCGTGTCTCGGAGCAGTACGCCCGGGGGATCTCGCTCCGCGAGCGGCCGTATCCGACGGTGACCGATCTGATCCGGCGCGTCACCGTCCCGACCGTGCGACGACAGAGGGAGGCCGCGCGGCGCGCCAACGAGTCGCGGACCGGCGACCAGGCGTCGTTCCGCCTTCGACCGATCGTCGTTCCGCCCTGAGGACCAAGGTCACCGCGGGAACGCTGGGATGGATCGGTGAGCGGGGGAACCCGCCGGCGATGACCGCCTACTGCGGATTGGACGGCTGCGAGGGGCCGGCCCACGCCGGCTCCTTCGTGCTGGAGATCGGCTCCCACTGGAACAGCGGGGCGCCGCCGCCGGCTCGGGGGAGACGGCCGGCGATGCGGCACCACGCCTCCACGACAACGAACCCGAGGAGTTCCGTGAACGGAGGCTCGCCGTCCCGCAACGCGGCGAGCAACGCCGGCCCGACCGCTGCCCGGGGAGGCGGTGGACGGTCGCACGCCGCCGCCACGTCGGAAGGCGCGGAGGTGACGGAGCGAACGGACCCGTTGGTGCACGAAGCTCGGGAAGTCACTGGGCGGAAGTACTTCGACGCGGGCGGAGCGGACGTAGCAGGGCATAGCGCCGCGGCTCACGAGCTCATCCTGGAGCGCCTGGTCTTCCAGGCCGGATTCGGGTCGGAGGTGGAGGCGGCTGTTCCAGAACGCCTGAACGAGGGTGGTCTTCGGGGAGACCCGCGAGACCTGATCGTGCAGCCCCCACTGTCCGGCGGCCAACCGTGCGGTGACCCGGCCCCGCGTCGTGGCGGGAACGATCCGCGGGGACGCGATCCCGGCTCCCTGCTCCTCGAGCGCTCGGATCAACGACGGGATGGTGTCCGGGAAGAGCCGCAGGTCGGCGTCCATCCGGACGACCAGGTCCCCGTTCGCGGACGCGATGAGGCGGTCGAGGGCCATGAGGAGACCGTCGCGGCGACCGCTGTCGATGACGTGGACGTTCCCACCCTCCCGCGCCAGGGCAACGACCATCTCGCCGGTCCGGTCGGTGGATCCGGAAACATCGATCCAGATCTCCGACTCGACCGGGTGGTCGGCGAGCGGGTGGGTGCGAAGGAAGTTTAGCAGAGGGGTGATGTTGCGCTCCTCGTTGAAGGCAGGGATGAGTATCGAGACCCGGCGTGCCCGCCGCACGGGCGGCGAGGAGGAGGGGGTTTCGTCCATGGATGAGGCGGCCGCGCGGGTCGGCGTGGCTCCGCCATACTACCCCTGGCACGAGTACAAAAAGGGTCATCCCCCCCCCCGCAACCGTGTGGGCCCCCCGAACAAATGTTGAATCAATCGTTCGAACCGGCGGCCCTCGATGAATGAGCCTTCGGATTCTAGGCCCCAACGCACCGGGGGCACCCGCCTGATCGCCCCGATAACGGCCTGGTTCGGCACCGTGGCCGACCACCTGGGCGAGGTCGCGACAGCGCCGGCGTACCACCGGCTCCGTCAATTACTCCTTCTCAGCGCCGCGATCCAGCTGCTCCTCGCGCCGCTCACCTCGTGGTCCATCGACACGAACACCTTCGTCCAGACCGGGTCCATCACATTGTACACCGGGAACCCGTACGCGGGCGGGACCTGGTACAATGCGCCCCTCGGACCGTACCTGGCCGTCCCGACGTTCGGGATCCTGACCGCCATCGTGGGGCCGGGCGGACTCTTCCACTCGGTGCCCCAACTGGGAGCTATCGCGGCCCGCGCCGGTTACCCGACGGTCCTTCCGACCTCTGCCGCGCTGCTCGCGTGGAAGCTGCCGCTCATCCTCGCCGGACTGGCGGTCGGGATCGCGATCGACTGGGCCCTTCGCTCCCGTGTCGACGGCCTTCCACCGGCGATCGGGGCCGCGGCCTGGCTTCTGAACCCGGTCGTCATCTGGGCGATCGCGGTCCACGGGGAGGTCGATGGCCTGGCGGCCCTCTGGGTGGTGTTGGCGCTTCTCGCCGTCGCTACCCGGCACTGGTTCGGGGCCGGGCTCGCGCTCTCCCTCGGGTTCTTCACGAAGGGGTACCCCATCGCTCTCGTCCCGTTGATGGTAGCATGGTTGATCCTGACCCGGCTCGATGGGGAATGGTCGCTCCGGAAGGCGGGGGCCCGCCTGGGATGGGCCGTCCTGGGAGTCGCTGTCGGAGCGGCTCCGTTCGTGGGGTACATCACGACGACGCTCGGTCAGTTGACCGCGCGTTCATCGATCGGGCTCTACGGCGCGCTCAGTCTTACGGTGATCTTCAATCCGGCGGTGCCGAAGGGGAGCGGGGCGTACTTCGCATTCGCCTCCAACCCCGCCCATGGCGCCCTCGTCCTGAGCGTCCTCGTCGCCATCGCGGTCGCCGGCTATGTGATCGGGCTCGTCCTGTTCGGTACCCGCCTTCGGCGGGGATCGCCGCCGGTCGATGAGCTCCCGACGGCGGCGCTCCTGGCGGCGGGGGCGATCGCGGGCGTCCTGCTCGCCGACCCGATCCCGAACGCGGAGAACCTGCTCGGCCTCATTCCCTTCGTGCTCCTCGCCGTCCCGCGTCTGACGAAAGCGTGGTCCCTCCGACTGGTGACCGGGCTCTCCTTCGCGGGGATATTCCAGTACATGTCGATCCTGACCCCGGTGGGATCCTCTACCCGGCGGCCGCCCTCGTCGGGCCGTCCGCGGTGACATGGCTGAACGGGATCGTTCTCGGATACCTGAACGTCCCCGGCCTTCGAGGTCTCCTCTGGCTGCTGGTCGGTCTGATCGGCGGGACATTCATCCTGGCGATCGTGGTCGCCGCCGTCTGGTACCTTCTGCCCGAGTCGATCCGGGCGCTGCGATGGTGGCGGCCCGTGGAGGCGGAGCACCGTGGGGCGCAGGGCTAGGATCCTCTTCACGGCCACCGCGGCCACCCTCGCGGTGTCGATCATGCTCCTCGCGGGGGCAGTGCCGGCCACCTCGCCCGCGCTCAGCTACATCGTCGCGGGGGGAACCGCGACCACCAGCACCGTCTCGGTCTCCCTCTCCTCGCACCGACCGCTCCCGCTCCCGGTCTCCCTGGCGGCCCTGAGCGCCACTCCGCTCCACCTCGACCATCGCCCGATCTACCTCCTCGAGGATCCCAGCCTTTCGTGTTCCTTTGGATCGCTCTCGGACCTGGAAGGGTTGCAGTCCCGTCTCACCCAGGAGCTCGGAGAGCTCGGGGGCCCGCTCCCGCTCAACGTCGTGAACGGCGCGCAGCTCCTGCAGGTGGTGGAGACGATCCCCCAGGCGGTGATCCTCGACCTCGAGTGTGGCGTGCTCCCCGTGAGCTCCCTCGATCCCGAGGGGACGGTCTTTACCAGCTGGATCCAGCACGGCGGGGTCCTGGTATGGTCCGGGGGCCCGCTCGGGTTCTTCCACCAGGTCGTCGCAGGTCCCCCGGTCGCGAACCTGAGCTACCCGGGGTGGAGCGGTCAGGTGGTGCTCTCCGGGTACAGCCTCACGGACCCGACCCCGGTGCTGGACCTGGGCCCGCTCGCCGAAAGCGGAACTCCGATCGGCACCATCGCCTCCCCCGTCGCGACGGCCATGGGCTTCCAGTACACTGGGGCCGTGTACGGGGCGAACGTAACCCGGCTCGAGGCGAGCGGGGGGACCGACGCCGGGTACGACGCTGTCCCGGGAGCCGCCAGAGCCGGGGACCGGACCTCCATCGCGTTCGTCCCGGTGGACAGCGGGGTCATCCTATACTTCGGCGGGGCCCTCTGGCCGTTCCGGGGCCCGTTCATCTCCAACGCCGGGACGGACCTCGGGTACGACATCGCGCTCGCGCTGGCGCTCGGGATCCACCCCAGCGCCGCCGACCCCGAGGTGGTCGACCTGACCGTTCCGGGCGAAGGGACGATCACCGCCCAGCTCACGACCCCCGCCGCGGACCCGGTCCTCCTCATCCGAGTCCCGCTCGTCCAAACGACCCAGTACGTGGCGGTCGTGGCGCTCGATGCCCGAGGAGCCCGGCGACGGGAGACCGTCGCCCGTCCCACCCCGGGGGGGAGCGGCCGCGACCCGACCATGCTGCGCGCGACGTTCCTGCACCTCCCGGAGCTGGGCTTGTCGGAGGAGTCCCGCCTCTGGCAGCTGGGCATCCGGGACTGGGAGACCCTGGCCCGTCGACGACCCGAGATGGGCTTCTCCGAGGCGGGCCACGCCGCGCTCGCCCGAACGTTGGTCGCGAGCGAGCGGGCGCTCGTCGAGGGCGACGCGGGCTGGTTCGCCTCCCGATTCCCCCCCGCCGAGCTGTGGCGCCTCTACCCCGCGTTCCGGGACCAGACGGCGTTCCTGGACATCGAGACGACATCCCTCTCCCCCCACGACGGCATCGTCACCGTGGTCGCGGTCCACGGTGGGGGCACGACCCGATCGTTCGTCGCCGACGAGGACCTCGAGGAGCTCCCAGCCTGGCTCGCCCGGTTCCGCCTGCTGGTCACGTTCAACGGACGGTACCTTCGACGTCCCGTTCCTCCAGGTACCCGGTTCCCCGCGCTGGTCGTGCCCCCGGCGCACATCGATCTGCGGTTCGTCCTCTACCGCCTCGGCATCGCGGGGGGGCTCAAGCGGATCGAACAGCGGCTGGGGCTCGGGGACCGGACCGGGGTCGAAGGCGTGGACGGTCTCGCCGCCGTGCGTCTCTGGGCGCAGTATCGGGCCGGGAACCGGGCCGCGCTCGATCGACTGGTGGAGTACAACCGGGCGGATACGGTGAACCTGGAACCGCTGATGGAGTTCGCGGCCCGGGAACTCACCCGACGCTTGCTGGACCGGGAAGGCACGTCGGTCCCACCCGCCCGGCGAGGGACCGCGGATACATCGATCCCCCCGTCGGCCTGACGGGTCCGCGATTAGCGGACAACGGGCCCGCCCGGTAGCTCGGACTCGGGAGAGACCCGTTCCGGTGCCGGTATCCGGGTCCCCGTGGGCGGCCGGGCCCGAGTGACGCGCTCGACGGCAAGATCGCAGTATTCCGGAGAGGCGTCGACCGAAAGGTAGTGGCGGCCGAGCGAACGCGCCACGGCCGCAACCGTCCCGGTCCCGCCGAACATGTCGAGGACGAGGTTGTCACGGTAGGTGTAGAACTTCACGAGGCGTCGGATGAGCTCCTCCGGGAAGGGGGCGGGGTGACCCCGGCGGTTCCGCTCCGGGGGGATCGCCCAGAACCCGTCGGAGAACTGCTGGAACTCTTCGGAGCTGATGTCCGCCTGGGCCCGATCGCCCGGCAGTCGCCACGACTCCTTCGAGAAGACGAGCACGTACTCCCACGACGGGATGACGTGGGGGTTCGCCGGGCTTCGCCAGCTTCCCCACGCGGTCCGCCGCCCCATCGTCTGCTTGTACCAGATGATCTCGGTCCGAAGGATGTAGCCGAGGTCCCGCAGGTCCCTCGAGAGGTCGTGGTGGATAGGGTGGAAGTCCTTGATCGACGTTGGGGCCACGTTCAGGGCGAACCGCCCGCCGGGAACGAGGGCGGGCATCAATGCCGTCCAGACGGACTTCATCCACGCGAGGTACCCCTGGTAGGACCGGTCGTCCGTGTATCCGTCGTACCGGATGCCGACGTTGTACGGGGGGGAGGTGACGGCCAGATGGACCGACCGCGGCGGCAGCCGATGGAGGACCGAGATCGCATCGCCGCAGATGACCCGGTCCACCACGTCCGGGGCCTCCGCGGCATGCGCCGGCCGCGCCTCCCGGTGGGGGAACGTCGGCATCGTGACCGCCAGCCAAGGGCGGCCAGATGAAGGTTCCGGCCGTCAACCGGCGCGGGCAGCGGCCCGGTCGTTCCGGCGGAGCGCGGCGAGGTACAACGCGCTCGCCCCCCGGGGCGCGAGAAGCCCGAGCGCGCCGAGACCCATCGCCCCCTGGCGGTTCCGGACCTCGAACGTATCGGCCCGGGCGAGGCTCTCCAAGAGAGCGTGGGCGACCGACCCGCGCGACACCCCGCGCGACCGCAGGCGATGGATGAGGTGCTCGATGCCGACCTGTCCCTCGGCGGCGCGGGCGACGGCCGGTGGTCCGGCGCGCCGGGCGAACTCGGCAAGCGCCAGCCTCCCCGGCTCCGTCCGCTCGAGGAACCGACGGAGCTGGTCCATCGCCTCGTCGTCCTGGAGACCTCGGGGGTCGGAGATCGACCTCGGGTGGACCCTGAGCTCGGTGAGGACCGCCGGCTCGAACCGGAGCGTCCGGCCGCTGGCCAGGGCCGCGTAGAGGAGGAACAGGTCCACGTGCAGGTCGGCGGCGTCGAGCTCTCGCAGTACGGGAGTGAGGACGTCTCGGCGCACCGCGATGGAGCTGTTGTTGAACCCCGGTGGGATCCCCACGAGCCGGCGCAGCTCCCTCGAGCCGGGGCGGGCCGGTAGTTCGACGGTGCCACGATGCGTCCACCGCCCGATGGCGTCCTGGTGGGGGAACGAGGTCGCCGACGGAGCCCCGGAAGGATCGATCGGTGTCACCGCCGTCTGCAGGTAGCCGAGCGTTGGGTCGGCGACGAACCGATTGCGGGCGAGGGCCAGCCGATCCGGAAGGAAGCGATCGTCGTCCTCCAGGAACGTGACCAGCGGGGAGCCGGTCGCCCGGAGCCCATCACAGAGCTTCCCTCCGATCCCCGCCGAAGCGGAACGAACGTACCGCTCCTGCCCGAGCAGCACCCCGGGGCCGGGGTCGACCGGCCCTACCACTACCACTTCCCCCGGCTCGACGCCGCGCTGTCCCCGGACGGACCGCAACGCGTCCGGCAGGTACTCGAGGCGATCGTGGAAGATCAGGATCACCGCGACGGCGTCGGGGGCGAGGGTGCGTGGGGGGTCGGTCAAAGGCGGATCTGCGTGGCGTCGCCGAGCACACAGGTGAGGCGGGATGGCCCGGCCTGCTCCGAATGGAGGCGGGCCCCGCGTCCGATGATGCTGTCGGTCACGTGGAGCGTCCCCTCTACTTCGACCTCTTCCAGAAGGATGGAGCGTTGGATCGTGGCGCGTCGGATGACGCACCGGTCCCCGATCGCCGAGAAGGGGCCGATATTCGAACCGGCCTCGATCCGGACGCCGGCCCCGATGACCGTCGGGCCGTTCACCCGGGAGTTCCGCGCCACCCGGGAGCCCGCCCCGAGGGCCACCGGTCCGGTCAGCACGGCGCCGTCCTCGACCATCCCCTCCAACGTGAACTCGGCGGCGGGACGCGTCCGCAGCACGTTCTCGTTCGCTTCGAGCAGGTCCTCCGGTCGACCGGTGTCCTTCCACCACCCATCGACGTGCTGGACGGCGATCCGGCCGCCGCCCGTGTGAAGTTGCCAGATCGCATCGGTGATCTCGAGCTCCCCGCGAGCGGAGGGCTGGAGTCGCTCGATCACGGGGTGGATCGCCTTCGAGAACGCGTACACCCCCGTCAGGGCGAGGTTGCTCTTGGGGAGGGCCGGTTTCTCCACGATGGAAACGATCCGGTCCCCCTCCATCTCCACGACACCGTACCGGCTCGGGTGGGGGACCGGGGTCACCCCGAGGACGGCGTCGACGTCCCCGACGGAGAATCGCCGCACCAGGGGGAGGGCCCCCTGCTGGAGGAGGTTGTCCCCGAGGTACATCACGAACGGGTCGTCGGCCAGGAAATCGCGCGCGCAGAGGACGGCGTGGGCGAGTCCCTTCGGCGGCCCCTGCTCGATGTAGCGGATCCGCAGGCCGAACGCCCGGCCGTCCCCGACGGTCTCCTCGATCCCCTCCCGGATCGGTCCCAGAATGACCGCGACCTCATGGATCCCGGCGTCGGCGAGGTGGCGGAGCCCGTAGAAGAGCATCGGCTGGTTGGCGATCGGGAGCATGTGCTTGTTGCCGGAGAAGGTGAGCGGGCGGAGCCGGGTGCCGTGACCGCCGGCGAGGAGGAGCCCCTTCATCTCAGCGCGTCCCCCCGAATATCCGGGGGGCGGGGAGCCTACCGGCACCCGGTTTCGCCGACCGTGCTCCGCCAACGCGTCCGTCCCCCCGCGGACAGGCGCGAGAGAGATATAGGGCCCGCCGGTCCGGTCCGACGTGCGGGTCCTCGTCACCGGCGGCGCCGGCTATCTCGGGTCGACCCTCGTGCCGCTCCTCCTCGAGGCCGGCCATGACGTCACCGTGCTGGACCGATTCTTCTTCGGATCGGGGTCCCTGCCCGAAGGCCATCCCCGGCTCCGGACGGTCCGGGACGACATCCGGTACTGTGAGGGCCGCGTGTTCGACGGCCAGGAGGCGGTCGTGGATCTCGCCGCGCTCTCCAACGATCCGGCCGGGGCGATGGATCCGTGGAAGACCTACGAGATCAACTACCTCGGTCGGGTCCGCGTCGCGCGACTGGCCCGGGAGGCGAAGGTCGCCCGGTACGTGGTCTCCTCTTCGTGCAGCATCTACGGCTTCCAGCCGGGCATCCTCTCCGAGCGGTCCGAGACGCGCCCCCTCACCGCCTATGCCCGGGCGAACGTCCTGGTCGAGTCGGACAACCTGCCGCTCAACACCCCCACGTTCTGCGCCACCGCCCTGCGGTTCGCGACGTTGTACGGGGTCTCCCGCCGGATGCGGTTCGATCTGGCGATCAACGGGATGGCGCTCGGCGGGATCCGCTCCGGCCGCATCCCCGTGATGCGCGACGGGAACCAGTGGCGCCCGTTCCTGCATGTCCGGGACGCCGCCCGGGCGATCGCGGAGGCGCTGTCGGCCGATCCGACGGCGATCGGCGGGCAGGCGTTCAATGTCGGCAGTGAGGCCCAGAACTTCCAGATCCGTCCGCTGGCCGACCTGGTGGCGGGGAGCCTTCAACATCCGCCGACGGTGGAGTGGTACGGCGACCCGGATGCCCGGTCGTACCGGGTGGACTTCTCGAAGTTCCGTGCCGCGACCGGGTTTGCCCCCTCGTTCGATCCTCCCCAGGCGGTCCGTGAGCTCGAGACCGCCCTCAGCGCGGGCACCATCTCCGCCTCGCCGGAGACGAACACCGTCGACTGGTACCGTCACCTCCTGAGCGATGCGGCCGCCGGCGAGACGGTCGCGCTCCGGGGATCTGTCCTGTAGGGGAACCTATGTTACCGGGCGTCCGAACCATGGACCTGAAGAAACTTCCCGACGAACGCGGCTTCTTCGCCGAGGCGCTCCGGTCGGACTGGCCGGACCTCCTGGCGGGGGACACGATCGCTCAGACCAATCTCTCGATGAGCTATCCTGGCATGATCCGGGCCTGGCACCGGCACCGCCGGGGCCAGGTCGATTACTTCATCGTGGTCCAGGGGTCCCTCAAGATCTGCGCCTACGACGACGATCCCGCCTCCCCCACCCGGGGACAGCTCGACGAGGTCATCGCGAGCGCAGAACGACTCCAGGTCGTCCGGATCCCGGGCCATTACTGGCACGGGACCAAGACCGTCTCGCCCACCCCCTCGCTGACGGTCTACCTGGTGAGCCGCCTCTACGACGCGAAGAACCCGGACGAGGACCGGCGCGCGTGGAACGACCCGACCGTGCTCGATCCCCGCCTGCACGAGCCGTTCGACTGGAACCGTCCTCCCCACAAGTGACGGGCATGCGACTGTTCGTCATCGGGGGCGGGGGCCAGTTCGGCTCCGCTCTCGTCGGCTCGGCGATCGGGCGCGGGGACACGGTGACCGTCGGCTTCCTCGGGCGGCCGTTCCCGGGGGTCGAGTCCGTGCCGGCCGACAAGACCCGGCCCGACGTGCTGCGGGCCGCCCTCCGGCGGGCGAAGCCGGACGTCGTCGTCGACGCGGGAGCGCTCCACAACGTCGACTACTGCGAAGCCCACCCCGAGGAGGCCGAGCGCGTGAACTCTGTGGGGACACGACAGGTGGCCGAGACCGCGGCCGAGATCGGGGCGCGGACGGTGTTCATCTCCACCGACTTCGTCTTCGGGGATGGGGGGCACGCTCCGCACGACGAGACCGACCCTCCGGATCCCCTCGGCGCGTACGGTCGCAGCAAGCTCGAGGGGGAGCGGGCGGTCCTGGCGGTCGACCCCAACAATCTGGTGGTCCGACCGTCCGTGATCTACTCTTGGACCCCCCGGGCCGCAAGGTCATCGAGCGGCTCGGGAAAGTCGATGAACTTCGGGACCTGGCTCGTCGAGGAGGTCGCGGCGGGGCGGCGCGTGCGGATCGTCACCGACCAGCGGGCCTCGCCGACCCTGGCCTCGGACCTCGCCGGGGCCGTCCTCGCTCTCCTGGACCGGTCGCCGGGCGGGACGTACCACGCCGCCGGGGCGACGCCCGCGAGCCGGTTCGAGTTCGCCACCCGCCTCGTCGCCGGCGTCGGCCTCGACCCACGACTGGTCGATCCGGTCGCGACCGCCCAGCTCGGCCAGAAGTCCCGCCGGCCCGCCGACAGCAGTCTCTCCTCGATCAAGCTGGCCCGATCGGCCGGGTATGCGATGGCCGCGCTCGACCACCAGATCGAGGAGTTTGCCCTCTGGTACCGGACCGACGCCCCGGCGCCATCGCCCTAGGCGAGCGACGGGATCTGGCCCACGATCTCCTCGGCGATCGCGAGGGAGGACGTGGCGGCCGGGGACGGAGCGTTCAGAACATGGAGAAAGCCGCGGCTCTGGACCCAGACGAAATCGTCCACCAGGCGGCCGTCGGGGGACACCGCCTGGGCGCGTACCCCGGCGGCGCGAGGGATCAGGTCCGACGAGGTGATTCCCGGGACGATCCTCGCCAGCTCCGCCGCGAACCGGGTCCGGCTCCATGACTTGAGGACCTCCGCGCCGGCGTAGGTCCGGAGGCTCCAGATCAGGCGGGGGAAGCCGGGGAACGTCACCGTCTCTACCGCGTCCCGGATCCGAACGTCCCCGCGCTGGTACCCCTCGCGGGCCCAGGCGAGGACGGCGTTCGGGCCTGCCTCGACATCTCCGTTCAGTGTCGGGGTGGCATGCACGCCGACGAAGGGCAGGGAGGGGTGCGGCGCGGGGTAGATCGCTCCGCGCAGTTCAAGCCGGCGCTCGGGTCGGAGGGTGAAGAACTCGCCGCGGAACGGGATGATCCGGTACGGCGGGGGTGTCCCCGGCGAGGCGCGCGACCCGGTCCGAGTGAAGGCCGGCACAGTTCACGACGAACCGGGCGCGGATCTCCCCCCGGGACGTCATCACCTGGGTGGGCTGGGGTCCGCGCGCGAACCCGGTCACCTCGGTCCCGACGGCGACGGCACCGCCGAGACGTTCGATCTCCTTCGCCAGGTCCCGGGCGACCACCGCGTAATCGACGATGCCGGTGGTAGGTATGTGGACCGCGGACAGGCCGGTGGCGGCCGGTTCGTGGTCGACCAGCTCCCGGGCGTCCATCTCCCGGACCCCGGCACCCGGTTCTCGCGGGCGCGTTCCACCAGCCGTCGAAGTTGCGGGATATCGGAGGGAGACGTCGCCACGACGACCTTCCCGCAGATCCGGTACGGCAGGGTGTGCGAATCCATGTACTGGATGAGGCGTTCCCGACCTTGCGTGCAGAGGCGCGCTTTGGCGGAACCTGGCACGTAGAACGCCCCGGAGTGGATCACCCCCGCGTTCCGGCCACTGGCGTGCCGCGCCACCGCCGGCTCCTTCTCGACCACCAGGACCTTGAGAGCGGGGTCACGGGTCACCAGGTGGTGGGCTGTCGCGAGGCCGACCATGCCTCCCCCGATCACGAGGACGTCTGCGCTCTCCACGTTGGACCCGGCCGACGCGCTCCCAGCACGAGGAGCCTCGTCGGCAGGAAAAGGAAGGCGTCAACCGTATAACCCCCCCCCGCTGAACGGGTCGATCATCGATGGGGGTCGTCATCGCCGTCCCCAACGAGACGACGCCTGGGGAACGGCGCGTGGCCCTCGTTCCCGACGTGGCGGGGAAACTGGTCTCCGCAGGCCACCAGGTCCGCATTCAGGTCGGCGCCGGGGTCTCCGCGGGGTACCCGGACGACACGTACAACGCGGTCGGGGTCACCATTGTTCCGGACGTGGCGGGGCTCACGAACGGAGCCCAGTTGCTGGTCGGGGTCCAGCCCCCCTCCGCGGAACTCACCGGGGCCTTGGCGGAGGGCACGGTCGTCGTGGGGTTCCTCAATCCGACCCGGGCGCTCGAGGCGCTGACCCGGTTGCGGGACCGCAAGCTGACGGCGTTCGCCATGGAACTGATCCCGCGCATCTCCCGGGCCCAGAGCATGGACGGGCTCTCCTCCCAGGCGACGGTCGCAGGGTACAAGGCCGTCCTGATCGGCGCCGAGCTCACACCGAAGTTCTTCCCGATGCTCACTACGGCGGCCGGTACCATCCGGCCGGCGAAGGTCCTCATTCTCGGAGCCGGTGTCGCCGGGCTGATGGCGATCGCGACCGCACGGCGGCTGGGGGCGGTGGTCGAGGCGTACGATGTCCGGCGCGCGGCCGGCGAGCAGGTACGGAGCCTCGGCGCGAAGTTCCTCGAACTCCAGATCAACGCCGAAGGGACCGGCGGCTACGCCCGCGAGCTCACCCCCGAGGAGAAGGTGGCGGAGCAGAAGATGCTCGCCGAGGCACTGACCCAGGCCGACGTGGTGATCACGACCGCGAACATCCCCGGTCGCAAGGCGCCGCGGCTCGTGGGGAAGGACGTCGTTGCCCGGATGCGAGCCGGCTCGGTGATCGTCGACCTGGCGGCGGAGGGCGGTGGCAACTGTGAGCTCACCCAGCCGGGAAAGACCGTGATGGAGGGGGGCGTGACGATCACGGGTCCGCTCAACCTTCCGAGCACGCTCCCGTTCCACGCGAGCCAGATGTACTCGAAGAACGTGCAATCGCTCCTGACCCTGTTGATCACCAAGGAGGGCGGCCTCGTCACTGACTATTCCGACGAGATCCTCGCCGGCAGTCTCCTCACCCGGTCGGGCGAGGTCATGTACGCCCCGGCCCGAGAGGCTCTGGCGGCGTCCGGGGCGAAATGACCGACCTCTACTCCGCGATATTCATCGTGATCCTGGCGGCGTTCCTGGGCTTCGAGGTCATCAGCCGGGTCCCCGTGCTCCTCCATACGCCGCTGATGAGCGGCTCGAACTTCATCCACGGGATCGTGCTCGTCGGGGCGATGGTGGCGCTCGGCACGGCCACCAACAACCTCGAGCGGGTGATCGGGTTCATCGCCGTCGTGATGGGCGCGATGAACGTCACCGGCGGCTACGTCGTGACCGAGCGGATCCTGGAGATGTTCGACCGCTCGAAGTCGAAGCAGGGCGGTAGCAAGTGATCGACGTCTACGACCCGGTCTACATCATCACGATCCTCGCGTTCGTCTTCGCGCTCATCCGAATGAGCTCCCCGGCCACGGCCCGGAGCGGGATCATCGTGGCCGGCGCGGCGATGTTCATCGCCACTGTCGCGACGTTCTTCTACCCCGACCTCGGGAACCTCCTCCTGATCGTCACCGGCGCGGCCATCGGTGGCCTCGTCGGCTGGTACGCGGCCAAGAAGGTCGCCATGACCGACATGCCCCAGATGGTCGCGATCTACAACGGGATGGGCGGCGGGGCGGCGGGTGCGATCGCCGCGGTCGAGCTCCTCCAGGGGGTCTCGGGCGCCTACGCATCGCTCTCGGTCATCGGGGCGGTCATCGGCTCGACCTCGTTCTCGGGGAGCCTGATCGCGTTCCTCAAGCTGCAGGGATGGATGCGTTCGAAACCGATCGTATTCCCCGGCCAGCAACCGGTCAACATCGGCGTCCTCGTGGTCGCCGGGGTCGCCGGCGTGCTGCTCGTGATCCACCCGGCGTATCCTCTGCTCCTGCCGTTCTTCCTCCTGGCGCTCGGATTCGGGTTCCTCCTCACCCTCCCCATCGGCGGGGCCGACATGCCGGTCGTGATCTCGTTGTTCAACGCCCTGACGGGCGTCGCCGTGGCGATGGACGGGTTCGCCATCACCAACTACGCGATGGTGATCGCGGGGACGCTCGTCGGCGCGGCGGGCTCGATGCTCACCGTCCTGATGGCCCGGGCGATGAACCGATCGATCGGGAATGTCCTGTTCGGCGCGTTCGGGGCGACCGAAGAGGTCGGCACCACGATGCAGGGCTCCATGAAGCCGATCGAGGCCGACGATGCGGCCGTCATGATGGCGTACGCCTCCAAGGTGATCATCACCCCCGGTTACGGGATGGCCGTCGCCCAGGCCCAGCACAAGGTGAAGGAGCTGATGGACGTCCTCGAGTCGAAGGGGGTCCAGGTGAAGTTCGGCATCCACCCGGTCGCGGGGCGCATGCCGGGCCACATGAACGTCCTGCTCGCCGAGGCCGGGGTCCCGTACGACCATCTGTTCGACCGGGACGAGATCAACCCTGAGTTCGCTTCCGCCGATGTGGTGCTCGTGATCGGCGCCAACGATGTCGTGAACCCGGCCGCCCGGCGTGCCGGGAGCCCGCTCCAGGGGATGCCGATCCTGGACGTGGACGCGGCGAAGAACGTCATCGTCCTGAAGCGGGGCCAGGGGAAGGGGTTCGCCGGGGTCGAGAACGACCTGTTCTACAAGGACAACACCCGGATGCTCTATGGTGACGCCCAAGAGACCGTCGGCAAGCTCGTCCAGGCGGTCAAGAAGGTCCAGTAGGCGCGGGCGGCCAGCGCGCTCCCTCGAACCCCATCGGAAGTCGGAGAGATCGGAATTCGTCCAGGGCGGTCCGTCGGCGGGGCGGGACGGCCCGTTTCACGACCCCCTCGGGGCCTTTTTTATGGTCCGTTGGGTGGGGGACTTTGATCGCCATGAGCGGAGAAGTGATCCACTTTGAAGTGCCCGCCGACAACACCGAACGCGCCCGCAAGTTCTACTCGTCGACCTTCGGGTGGAAGCTCCAGCAGATGCCGGAGTTCGACTACACCATGATCATGACGGGAGAGGCCGGTCCCGAAGGGATGCCCAAGGAGCCGGGGTACATCGGCGGAGGCCTCGCGAAGCGCGGGGGGATGGTCTCGAACGTGGTCATTACTATCGGGGTGGACGACATCGACCACCACCTGAAGACGATCGAGAAGAACGGCGGCAAGACCCTCCAAAAGAAGCAGCCGATCGGCGACGGCTCGATGGGGTTCACGGCCTACTTCAAGGACACCGAGGGGAACGTCATCGGCCTCTGGCAGATGGGAAAGCAGTAGGTCCCGGCGACGTTCCCTGCGGAACCGGCCCTCGGCGGATCCGCACGGGAACCATGGGGTCCACCCGACCTGACGGTGGGGACCGCGTCGAGACGGGCTGACCTTCTCCTTCCCAGGTCCGGGAACACCGGGAGGAACGGCCTGCCTCTGTCAAGTGGACCATACTACTCGTTCATAATGCGGGTCCTCAGTAGGATGCGATGGCCTTACGGGCCGAGAGGATGAGAAGAGATGGCGTTTGTGCCGTTTATTGACGACCTGGGATTTGTTGTCGCGCTGATCTTGGCGGGCGCCGTGGTGTTGACCTTTGCGTCGATCCGATCGTTCTGGCACATCCTGCGGAACGACCCCGCCCGAGTGCGGGCGACGATCAAGTCCTCCGCGGTCCCGGCGGGGATCATCGGCTTTGTGGCCCTCTCCCTCGGCCTATGGACCGAGTTTACGTGGCCCTACCTGCTCTCGGACGGGCTCGGGTCCTACAATATCTTCTTTGGCGACGCCACCGCGCTCTTCGGCATGGTCATGATGGTCTACGCCATCGTCGGATACTTTGGGCTCAAGCTCGAGTATGCGGGCGTGTTCGGCTTCGTCGCGGGCGTGATCACCGCCTGGTACGGCTACTGGGGGTACACCACCCTGACCGCCTCCGGCACCTTCGGTCTGACCAAGGACCCCTTCGAGACGTTCCTCCTCTACGGGGCGTACGCGGCGGCCGGTGTCTTCGCCCTGCCCGCCGCCCTCGTCGTAGACTGGTACCTCGAGCATCCGGGCGCCACGTTCCCGACGCTCTCGATCAGCATGAAGCCGGCATCGGAACAAGCCCCGATGAGCGCGTCGGCGGACGCGACCGCGACCCCCCGGTACCACGTGCCGTACTGGGTGTACCTGGTGACGATCTGGTTCCCCGTGTTCATCTTCCTGGCGGCGATCGCAGCCTGGTTCTACATCGGGGACATTCTGCCGGGACACCTCACCAGCCCGCCGTGAGCCCCGCCCAGAAGGCGTAGGAGACCAACCGAGTTCCGGGCGGGGCCCGACGGCCCCGCCCCCGGCGACGGGGGTGGTCGACGGCAGCGACGATCGGCGAGGAGTCCCGTGTCCTAGGTCGCGCCCGACCCGCCCGGCGAAGCGGGAGGGCGGCGACCCCGCACGATGGCGACCACCGCCACGACGCCCGCCAGCACGGCCGCGGCGACCGCCGCGAGCGCGATGTCAAGATCCGGGACCCCTCCGAGCGATGAGCCCCCCGTCGTTCCCGCGCTCGACGTGTTGCCTGTGGTAGGGTGCGCCGGCCCGACCGTCGCCGTCGCGTTCGCGACGGCGGACCGGCCCAGCGAGTCCGTGACCGATACGGTCACGTCAGAGGAGCCGGCCGCCGTCGGCGTGCAGAGGAGCACCGAGGTGTTCTGGTTGGAGCACCCCGCCGGGAGACCGGTGTAGGAGTAGGAGAGCGGGCCCACGCCGCCCACGCTCTCGACCTCGAACGCCACCAGATCGCCGACCGTGGCCGGATCGGGGAGGGCGGTCAGCGCGACCAGCGTCGGGCCGGGGGGTGGGGGAGGCGGGGGTACGGGAGCCTGGACCGTGACGCTGGCGTTCGCCCGCACGGTCGTGCCCACGGAGTCGTTGACCGTCGCCTCGACCGAGAAGGTGCCGGTCTGTGTCGGGGTGCAGGTGAACGACGCCGCGTTGACCGAAAGGCAGCCGGTCGGCAGACCCGAGTAGCTGTAGGCGTTCCCCCCGGAACCGCCGGACGAGACGACCGCCAGGAGGAGGGAATCGCCTTGGGTCACGGGCGAGGGCGACGCCACGAACTCGGAGATCGAGAGAGGGGCGGTCACCACGGCCGGGGTGACCGATAACGTCGCGACGGCCGTGATGTAGCGGCCCACCTGGTCGGTGACATTGACCAGTACCCGGGTAGGATCCGGTGGACGTGGGAACGCACAGCAGCACGGAGGTGTTGGCCGTCGAGCACCCGGCGGGGAGCCCGTAGTAGGTGTACGTCAGGTCCCCGAGTCCGCCGGAAGCCCCGGCGAACAGCACGGCCTCCTCCCCGACCGTGATCCTGGACGGCGCGATGCTCAGGTTCACGCCGGTGAACGGCGACGGATAGGCGTAGAGCCAGGTCTCGTTCGAGAACTGGCCGATCGAGTTCGTGAAGTTGTAGCCGCCGTACAGGATGACCGAGGACGTCGACGGGTCGAGGACCATCTGCATCGCCCACGCATATTCCGGCGCGACGGGGGTCGGGAGCGGGTCCCAGGAGCCGTTGTGGAACAGCCAGGTGTCGTTGTAGAACTGGTAGGCGTAGTGGCCCCCCCACATCAGGGCCCCGCCCCGGCTCGGATCGTCGGTGAAGGCCGCCGAGTTCCGGGCCCCCGGGGACTGGGCGGGGTAGATCTCGGTCCAGGCCCCCTGGCGGAACACCCAGGTGTCCTGGAGGTTCTGGCAGCCGCAGTTCAGATCGAAGCCACCGAACAGGACGGTCTCCTGATCGGTCGAATCATAGATCATCATGGGGCTGACCCGGTTGAACGAGCTCGTGGCCGGCAGAACGGTCCAGCTCCCGCCCGCGAACTCCCAGCTCACGTTCTCCTGGGCGGAGAGGTCGGTCCCGCTCGCCGAAGCGACGAGTAGGACATGGCCGAGGTTGCCGTCGAAGTCCATCCCGGTCTCGGCGCACCCTGGCACCGTCGACGGATACAGCTCCTGCCAGCCCGAGGCGGTGTAGAGCCAGGTGTCGGTCGCGCAGTCCGAGCTGGCCGGGCCGGTGCCTCCGCCGAACAGAAGGACCCCGCCCGTGGACGGGTCGTAGGCCATCATCGGGGTCAGCCGGGGGCTCGGCGCGACGGGGCCGGTCAGGTTCTCCCACTGGTTCCCGACGAACACCCACGTTTCGTTCGTCATGACCGAACAGTAGCTCGAGTCGCCCCAGGGCACTCCGCCCTCGCACCCGCCGAAGATCAGGAGCCCGCCGAGTTGAGGGTCCCAGGCGGCCCCGTAGTAGGAGCGTGGGCTCGGAGCACCGACCGACAGACGAGCCCACACCTCAGAAAGGGTGGAGGGGCGAGGCGCCATCGTGGTGTGCCCTGAGGTGATCGAGCCGGCGGCGGAGTGGGTGCTCAGGGGTGCCGCCGAGCGAGCCGGAGCCGAGGCGAGACCCGGCAGGCTCCCGACCAGCATCACGGAGACGATGGCCAGCACGGCGACATACGACCCGATCCGGTGTGCCGATGGTGCAGTTCGCATAGAGAACCCCTCGTGGCGCCCCGCCGGGAGCACGATTTATGGTGGTTAAACCTTCGTCTAAGCTACGACTTAAGTACCGACAGGCCCGGGAGAGGGAAGGTGGGCGCGGCCAGATTCGAACTGGCGATCTTCACCGTGTCAGGGTGACATCATAACCACTAGACTACGCGCCCGTGACCCGCCGCCCACCGACGGGCCGTTCTTTAGACCTTCGCCCGGGCCGCTCAGCCGTACCCACCGGGGAAGTTTCCCGCGTTGGGGTTCTCGTTCCAGTTGTAATATCCCATGTTCTGGCGCTGGGACTCGGTGACGTCCTGGCGGAGCCCGCCTTGCAGGGAGCCGTACACCGCGCGGATCTGCTCCTCCACCGAACGGGCCCTTAGGAGAGCCTCCTTGAAATGCGACGCCTCGAGGTACGGCGCGCCCGCCACGGTGGCGATGTCGCCCGCCGTCCGGATGAGACCCCCGAGCTCCCGCAAGCGCAGCGTGAGCGAGTTCTTCCGTCCGTCCAGGACGTCGGCGCGTCGGCGCGCCTCGTCGATCAGCTCCCGGAGGGCCTCCCGGGTCGCGGGGCGGATCCGTCCGTCGGTGGCGATCTCCTGGGCGCAGAACTGGGCCAGCCGCATCCGATTGCGCTCGTTGTCCGGCATCGACGTCTCCAGCAGGACCTCGTATCCCCCGCCGGCGATCCTGGAGCGGAGCGGCGACAGGATCTGGTGGAGGTCCTGGATGTTGGAGGCGGCCACGAGGATGAAGTCGCAGGGGACGCTATCGACCCGGACCGAGGCGCCGCCGGACTGGGGGTTGCGGCCGGTGATCGGGAACCGCTTCTCTTGCATCGCGGTGAGGATGTGCCGCTGCAAGTGCCCAAGGTGGGGGATCTCGTCGATGAACAGCACCCCTTCGTTGGCCTCGTGAACGGAGCCCGGAATGGTCCGCTCGGTACGGCAGGGTCCCCAGCTGCGGGTGGCCGCCGTACGGGTCGTGCCGGACATCCCCAAGGAGCTCTGTTTCGCTGGCGCCGGTCGCGAGGACGAACGTCGGGCGGTCGAGCTTGACGATCACCTTTCGGGGGCTCTCCTTCTGGAGGGACCTCCGCCGCTCGAGGGCCCGCTGGTCGAGGACCTTGATCTGGTCGCCGGCCCGCTCGTAGGCCACGACCTCCTCGACCCCGTTCCGGAGCCGCGTCGTCCGGACCGACTCCTGGGGATTGCCGCCGGGCGTGGCCGTCAGCTCGAGGATCCCGCCCACCAGGTCCCGGAACGGGTTCCCGGAGGCCGCGGCCCCTGGCAGGAGCTGTTTCGTGTTGCCGCAGGACGGACAGTATCGGTCTGACGGCGGGGAGTAGAAGCTGCATCGGGCGCACCGGTACCCGAGGCGTTCGGCCACCGAAGCCGGAGCCTCCGAGGGAGCGATCAGCTCGCCCTCGACGGACCGGGCGGTCTCCCGTTCGTGGTAGACCTCTTCCCGGGTGACGACCTCGACCGTGGGACGCTCCGGGTTCTCGGGGTTGTGGACGACCCGGGTCTCGGTCATCGGCCGGGCGAGGTGCAGCGCCAGCGCCTGGGCGGTCATCGACTTCCCGATCCCCGGGGGGCCCACTAGGCAGCAAGTGGCGGTGCTGGAACGCGGCGATCCGGGCGATCTCGACCGCTTTCTCCTGACCGATGACCCGCTCCAGCGGATCGGACGGGATGCGGATGTCCTCCGTGGAGGTGACCTCGTCCAGGGTAAGGGCGGGTCGCCGGGCGGAGTCGGGGGACGACGCGCTCATCCGAGGGGAGCACGACGTCGGGGAAGCATAAATGAGTGGGGAGGAGCGGCCCCGGGGGGCCGCCCCTCCGAAGGAGGGTTCGGCCTAGGCCCGGACGCCGCCCAGGTCCTGCCGGGTGAGGATCCGGATCTGCTCCGGGATCTTCCCGACGGCCCCGACCCGGTTCGCCACGACCGTCTCGATGCCCTTCTCCTGGGCGACGTCGAGGAGCCGCTGGCTCACGATCCCGTCGAAGACCAGGGTCTTCGCCGGCACGGCGAGCGCCGCCAGCTGCTCGATCATGTCCTTCACGGGGGCTTCGCCGACCACGGCGTCATCGGCCCCGAGGAAGAGGCTCTTCGACTGGTTCTCGATCCCGCCGAGGAGATCGAAGTACCGCTGCAGTTGCGGGGGGAGCTCCATCGCCGGGGGCGGCGGAGGGGGCGGGGGGCGTTGGATCGCCATCGGGGGCGGGGGGGGCGGAGCCCGCTCGGAGTCGTCCCGCCGGGGGGGTCCCCGGTCGTCGCGGCGGTCCGGACGGCCATCGCGCCGGTCCGCCGGTCGCCACCAGGGCGGCCGCCGCCCATCGGTTCGCCGCGCTCGTCCATCGGAGCACGGCTCGCGCCCGTCGACTCGAACCCGGTCATCTCCAGGTACTGGTTGATCGGGATCTTGTTCCGCAGGCACTTCACGATGGCCTTCTGGGTGAGCTCCTCGACCTCACTGCCGCGCGGGGCGCGGGCGACGAAGTCGAGGTCCATCGTCTGGAGCATCTCCCTAAGGATCAGCTCGCCGGCCCGGTCGCCGTCGGTGAAGGCGGTGACCGTCTTGCCGCGGGACAGGTCCTTCACCGTCTGGGGGACGCTGGTCCCCTCGACCGCGATGACGTTCTTGATCCCGCACCGAAGCAGGTTGAGCACGTCCGAGCGGCCCTCGACGACGATCAGGGCGTCCGCCTGGTCGATGTTGGGGCCGGCGGGCAGGTGCTCGGGCCCGTAGCTGGTGATCTCCTCCACCTGGAACGCCTTGCGGACGGACTCGGTGAGGTCGATCCCGACGCCTTTGGACTCTTCCTGGAGCTTGCCGAGGATCTCCTTGGCGCGTTCCACGACCTTCTGGCGCTTCGAGATCCGGATGTCCTCGACACTGATGACCTCGATCTTGGCCCGGGACGGGCCGATCCGGTCGACGGTCTCCAGTCCCGAGGCCAGGATCGCGGTCTCTACCTGGTCGAGGGAGGAGGGGATCAGGATCTCCCCCTCGCTCTTTCCCTTCCGGGAGTCGATGTTCACTTCGATCCGCCCGATGCGTCCGGACTTCTGCAGGTCCCTCAGGTCGAGCTCGTCCCCGAGCAGGCCCTCGGTCTGGCCGAAGACGGCGCCCACCACGTCGGGTTTGTCGATGACTCCCTCGGCGGCGATGCGGGCTTTGATCTGGTACTTGGCGGCGTTTGGGTCGTTGGTCATGTCTGGTTGCTCCGGGAAGTTGCCCCGGGCGCGCGTTGAGCGCGCCGCGGTCCGGAGAGCCGGACGGTCTAAGCTAGGGGTCCGCCGCGGTACACCACGTCGAGAACACTACGATGAAAGTCGAGAACGACCATGAATCGTGAGTCCATGAACGCGGGACGCGGGGATCTAACCCTCCGTCCGCCTCCGGGAATCCTTCCCAATCGACAGGAGCCGGGTGAGGTATTTAAGGGAATGGGACGGCGAAGGGGGAGCGGCTCCGTCCCATCGGTGCGACGGGGTGGCGCGGCCCACCCAAACGATAGGTATCCTCCGGCCCGTCGGTGACCGGATCCGGGGAGAGGGCCGAGATGAGCGGACGGGGGCGACTGGACGGCCTCCATCGCGGTGTTTGCGGTCCTCCTGGTGGGAGTACCCGGGGTTCGCCGGGGCGTCTCCGCCGCCTTCGGCCCCCCCGACCCCGTCCCTCGCCGGGGAGCTGGACCGGCTGGGTGCCGATCATCTACCGGGAACCCGGGCAGGGCATGGCGGCCGGTCCGGAACCGAGCCCGCGCCCACGGGGACCCTGCTCGAGGTGACGGTGAGCCTGCCGTTCTCCCAGCCAGGCTCGCTCGGCACCCTGCTCAGCTCTCTCGACGACCCGGCGAGTCCTAACTTCCGTCAGTACCTGACCGCCACTGAATTCGACGCCGAGTTCGGGGGGTCCGCGGAGCCCTACACGGAGTGGGGCCGGTACGTAGAGACCGCCGGGGCCACCGGGGTGACCCTCTATGGGGACCGGGCCACGCTTACGTTCGAAGCCACCCCGGAGGTCGCCGGTGCGATCTTCCACACGTCGATCCGCGCTCTATCACGATGGGGAGGGCCGACCGTTCTATGGCCCGGCCTCCGCTCCCGAGGTCCCCGCTCCCTGTGGCAGCCCCCGGGACGTATGTCGACGGGCTTAGCAGCTACGCGCGGTACGTGATCGGGACCGACGCCTCCGGTCGGGCGGTCCACCCGACGTTACGGCCCCTGGTCCAGCGTGCCGCGACCGTGAACGGCTACCCGGCCCCCGTCACCCTCGGGGGCGTTCAGAACCAGTTCATCTCCGATTACCAGGTAGCGTACAACCAGCTCTCGCTGTACCAGCAGTACCGGCTACCCCACTGACGCGGTCGCGGCGACGATCCTCTGGAGCGGGAACTACACGGGGGCGTCGGTCACCACCCCGTACGGCGACCTGACGAACAACCAGGCCGTCGGGCCGTTCAACCCGAACGACATCTACACCTACTACAACGAGACCCTCCCCACGGGGGAGCCGTCCCCGAGGGTGTACGGCGCGCCCCTCGACGGAGCGCCCGCCCCCGGTCCCCTCGCCTCCTGGGACCAGACGAACTCCGCGTTCGAGAACACTCTCGACCTCGAGGACCTCGGCGCTCTCTCCCCCGGCTCGACGATCTACAATGTCTACTCGATCGTACCCGTCGTTCGCCGGCCTCGACCAGGCGTTCGCCTACGTCCTGAGTCCCAACACGACTACCCCGGGCCTGTCGAACGTATCGGTGATCTCGAACTCCTGGGGAGCGCCGGAGATCAACGACACGGGCTGGTACCAGGATCTGGAGGAAGCGCAGGCGCGTGGGATCACGGTCCTTGCGATCTCCGGCGACTCGGGGGACAGTCCTTCGAGCTCCTGGGGGCTCGGGAACGCGTTCTACCCCGGCTCGATGGCGTTCGACCACTTCGGGGATGTCGCGGTCGGCGGGACGACGAACACCCTCTCGGGGACGACCCTCGCACTCCTCCACCAGCACGTCTGGTACGATGGCGCGCAGGCCGGGGGGCCGGTCGGCTCCACAGGGGGGGTCAGCTCGCTCTTCGCCGAGCCCTCCTGGCAGGCAACCACGTCGGCGGCCAGCGCGATCGCGGGGGCCGGGTCGGGGCGTGCCCGACCTGTCAGCGATCGCCAACAACTCTCTCATGACGTTCACTTATGAAGGGTACCAGTCCCAGGCGACCAACGCGTCGGTGAACTCGAACTACTACTACTCGTGGGGGAC
This sequence comes from uncultured Thermoplasmata archaeon, assembly GCA_963708255.1. Classification (GTDB taxonomy): domain Archaea; phylum Thermoplasmatota; class Thermoplasmata; order Lutacidiplasmatales; family UBA184; genus Lutacidiplasma. Next base: position 1,607,406 of record CAVPSE010000002.1, on the reverse strand, counting down.
CAGCATCGCCACCCCGGTAGAGGCGGGCGATCCTCACGGACATCGACAATGTTCTCCAGCGCACCGGGAACGGGTGGCTCGGCTTCCTGGACCCGACGCTCTACCCCTTGGCGAGCGAGGAGGACGCCGCGCTGGTGAGCAATGCGACCGTCGGGTACTACAACGGCCCTCTTACGCCTCCACCCTGCCGACCCTTCCCCTTAACTGACGTAGCGAAGGGGGCGAACGCCATGTCTACTCGGCGTCCGCGGGGTACGATCTCGCCACCGGGTGGGGGGCGATCGACGCGTACAACCTCACCATGTACTATCTCCGCCCCGGCGTCGGCGGCATCGTCCCCGGCGAGTGGTTCGGGAGTCCGGGCGGCGATGAACCTGACGGGCCTCCAGGTGACCTCGAGCTACCCCGGGTTCGGGATCAACAACGTGTACAACGCGTCCTTTCAGCAGAACTTCTTCATCGCCAACAGCCTGGGGGCACCCGTCTACTGGGTCCAGAACGTGGTCTACATCTACGGCATTCCCGGGGATTGGCAGATGAACTTCACCGGGTGGCTCGTCTACCCGTTCTACGGCCTCGAAGGGTCCCTCACGATGTACCAGTACAACGTTCCCCTCACGGGGGTGACGGAGGTCCCGCCGGTGAACTTCACCTTCCAAACCCAGATCCTCGCCGGCACGGGATTCAACACGCAACAGATCGAGTTCTCGTTCGGGACCCCCGGGGCCCCTTCGCTCACCCTCCCCGCCCCCGGGGCGGTCGTACATCATCGGGAACCTTTGTACAACTACTCGTGGATGGGCGTGGACTACTCCGACGGACCGTACCCCGCGCCGTACGGAGGGCCCGGCGGCCTGGCCCCGCAGTTCGGCCTCGTCGGCGGCCCAAGCGGATACATCGGGAACTACGAGCCCCCCACCTCTGGAGCGGTCCAGCTCTCCTTCAGTTTCTGGGGCAGCTCCGTTCCTCCCGGGACTCACCCGGGCGTTCGGGGAGTCGATCGATCAGACGGGAGAGGCGTCCTCGAACCTCACCTGGACCGAGACCACCCCGGGGGACCCGTCCTCAGGGATCCCGTCCAGCTGGAGCTTTGGGTACCTCGACGGTTCGGTGGAGCAGGGGATTCTGGAGTCGGAGCCGCGACCCTCCCGGGAATCTCCACGCTGACGGTCATTGAGTCCGTCCTCCCCAACGGAACGGTGTGGGGGATCGCCCTTTCGGGGCGGGACAGTTCACCCGCCGCCCCCGATCCGCTCCGGGTCCCGCTGATGAATGGGACGTACACCTACACGGCCGTCGCGCCCGCCGGATACTACTCCGTCAACGGCACCGGGAACGTCTCGATGCCCCGAGCTGAGGCGCTCCATCTTGTGTTCGATTTCCTCGCCCGCTCTACAACGCCACCATCAACGAACGGGCTCCCCACGGGGGCCTACTGGTGGTGGTTCAACTCGAGCGAGTTCCCGAACGCCCCTACCTGGCCCCGAACGGCGTCGTCCTCTCTCTCGGTGACGGCGGATACCCTGTACACGGTCGGGGTACCGCCCGACTGGTCCGCCCGCCCGTCGGACGGGATCCTACACGTCAACGGCAGTTCCACCGCGCTCACGGTGACGTTCGCTCCGGCCCCCGCTACGCGGTCACGTTCGAGAGCACCGGGCTCCCCGGCTCGGTAGGATGTGGTGGCGACCGACCGCGAACGCGTCGAGCCTCGCGAACGGACCGATCGTAGTCGACCTCCCGAACGGAACCTACTCGTGGTCCGCGAACGCGAGCAGTCCGGACTATCAGGTGACCCAGACCTCCCCGGCGAGCGGGGCGACGGTCGAGGGGGCCCCGGTCGTCAAGTCCGTCGCCTTCGAGCCGGTGACGTTCTTCGTCACTTTCCTGCCCCGTGGCCTCTCGAACGGTTCCCTGTGGGTCGGTGGATGTGACGGGGTCCCGTCTCCGGCCGCGGATGCCGCCGAGTCGACCACGGTCCCCCTGCTTCGGGGGCCCCGCGTCCTACACCGCCTCCTCGGAGAACCCGGAGTTCGGTGCGGTGACCGGCAGGAGGATTGTGACGCCCCGAAAACTTGCTCGTCTCGATCCCATTCCCTCAGGTCGAGTTCCTGGTGACGTTCTCGGAGGAAGGGCTCTCTGCCGGCCTCGGTCTGGGGGGTCCGGGTCGGGGTCCGAGAACTTCTCCCCAGTCAGCGCGGGCGCCAACGGGTCGTTCCTGCTCGAACGGGACCTACCCGTACGCGGTAGAGGGGCCGGGAGCTTCACCGCCTCCCCTGCCGCCGGGACCGTCTGGGTGAACGGGACCGGGTCCTCCGTGGTCATCCTCGTCCAGCCGACCTCGGAGGGCTCGACCTCGTTCTCGGGGTGGGCGCGGACCTCGTCATCGGCGCTCTCTGGGCGGTGGCCGCGCTCGCGCTCCTGACACTGCTCGTCCCTTCCGGCGGCGGAGACGCCCAGGGGGCCCTCCCGGCGACACCGCCCGGCCGACGGCGGAAACCCCCGACGGCCCTCTGTCTCGCCCATTAATCTTTATAGAGACCAACGCTACGCCGAGCCGGAGCCGAAATTTCATGCCCCGGCGAAATGCCTCACCACCGGTACCGTCGCCGATCCCCGAAGCCGACCCGGTCGCCCCCCTGCCCGAGGACGACTTCGTGCAGTCGCTCCGGACCGAGCTCCAGCGGACCCAGAAGTCCGCCGGGGAGAAGGACGGCGAGGATACGAGCCACCGGGCCGCGCTCAACAAGCGCCTCCTGCAGGACCTCTGGGAGGTCCACAACCAGTTCGAGGAGATCTCGGTCCACCTCACCGTCGACCCGTCCCAGACCGTGTTCGCCACATTCATGGAGTACCCCGAGAAGTGGACGTTCCGCGACAACTTCGACTTCGGCGCCGTCAAGACCATCGAGCTCCACGACCGGACACCGGGATGGCTCGGCCACACCCTCCGCTTCTGGTACTACAAGACGCCCGAAGGGAAGTCCCACCTCCGGGGGATCTTCGAGTGGTCCGACGGCGAGAGCTACCACCGGTACACCGGCTGGATGCGGATGATGAGCCAGGCGGTATTGTACGACTCGGCGGACACCGCGGTGAGCCTCCATGATCTCCACACGGTGCTGAAGGACGTGGTCGTCCACTGGTACTCCTCCCACATCGACCGGACCCCTGAGGCGTTCGTCGCACACCTGAAGGAGAAGTATCCGAAGGGCGCCAGCTACGCGAAGGAGTCGTACCGGGCGTAACGCCCGATCTCGACCCCGCTCCTTCCCAACTGTTGAAATAGCGCCCGACCCCTCGGGCGCCCGAAGTTCCGTCGCCGGCGGCTCCGCAGGGTCGATCTCGACCGCCCTGCCGGACCCCGCGGTCGACGGGCCGGAGGGTCCGTGCGGGCACAGCTGGTGGCGTACTTTGAGGCCCACCACAAGCTCGTCGAGGCCGGGGCCCTCCAGATGATCCTCGCCACGCCCCAACCCCTCGACCTCTCGCGCCGGCTCATCGAGACCGCCAGCCTCGGCTCGCCGTTCGTCACCGTCGAGATGGTCCGCTCGGCGCTGGGGCCCGGGGGAGCGGGCCGCTCGGGGGGGGTGGCCCGGGCTCCGCCGCCGGTCGTCCTCTCGGTCGGGGCCCCGCCGGCCCACGCGCCCGCGGGATACTTCCATCTCATCGAGGAAGGGTTCATCGCCCCCACCGCGAACCGCGACCCGCTGGAATCGTACGGGCGTCTTTTCGCCTCCCGGTTCACGGCGCTCACCCGCCTCCTGCGGGGCCGCCCCGAGCTGTCGGGCCTCCGACCGATCGGCGACCTGGGGCGGGCCGAGGGGAGCGCCGCCGTGATCGGGATGATCCGGGACGTCCGGCAGACCTCGGAGCACCACCACCTGATCCTCCAACTGGAGGACGAGAGCGGCGCCGCGGAGCTGTTCGTCCCCAAGGATTCGCCGGCCGCCCAGCTCACGTTCCTTCCCGACGAGGTGGTGGGGCTCACCCTCTCCATCCCGCGGGAGCGTGGCAAGATCGCCCGGGTGACATCGGTGCACCGGCCGGATGTCCCGGTGAGCCGGCCGATGGCCCGCTCCGCCCGCCCGAGCCGGGTGCTGTTCCTCTCGGACCTCCACATCGGGAGCCGCTCGTTCCTGGACGGGCCGTGGTCGATGCTGATGGAGTTCCTCCACGAAAAGGGCCCGAAGCCCGAGGTGGCCCGGGAGATCGCCCACGTGGTCATCGCCGGGGACCTGGTCGACGGGATCGGGATCTACCCCAACCAGGAACGGGACCTCGCCATCAGCGACGTCTTCGAACAGTACCGACGAGCTCGGCCGCCGGCTCCGGGAGCTCCCGGAGCGGCTCAACGTCGTCCTCCTCCCCGGGAACCACGACGCCGTCTGTCCCGCCGAGCCCCAACCGTCGCTGCCCCCGGAGTTCCGGCAACGACTTCCCCGCGGGCCCGGTCCGTCGGGAACCCGTCGACGTTCGCCCTCGATGGCGTCGTCGTCGAGGCGTACCACGGACGCTCCTTCGACGATCTCATCCCGGCGCTCCCCGGGGCCTCGGTCCTCGCGCCCCACCGAGGTGATGAAGCGGATGCTCGCCATGCGGCATCTGGCCCCGATCTACGGGGGACGAACGCCGCTCGCCCCGCTCGCCCGGGACGGGATGGTGATCGACCCGGCCCCGGACATCCTCGTCACCGGGCATGCCCACACGTACGGTGTCGACCGGTACCGGGGGATCCTCCTCCTGAACGCCTCCACCTGGCAGGCGGAGACCGAGTACCAGCGGATGCGGAACATCACCCCGGTCCCCGCCCGCGCGGCCGTCGTGGGGCTCACCGACCTGTCCATCGAGACGTTCGATTTCTCCGAGGGCGCGGCGTGACCCCGTACCCGATGGACCCCGTCGACGCGACCGGCCCGATGCGACTCGTGCTGACGGCGTTCCCCGCCGGCGAGGCGGTGGAGGTGGCGGTCCGGGACCTTCTCGACCGCCGCCTCGCGGCGTGCGCCACCCTGCTTCCCGCGCGATCCCGATACTGGTGGAACGGCGCCGTGGAGTCCGCCGACGAGCAGCTCGTCATCTTCAAGACCGTCCCGAAGCGCGTGGGCGCTCTTTTCCGGCGCCTCCAGGAGATCCACCCGTACCGAGGTGCCCGGAGATCGTGGAGCTCGACGTCCCCAGGGTCTCCACGCCGTACCTCGAGTACCTCGCGAGGACCATCGATTCGGAGGCCCCGCCCCTGCCGCTGGGCGGGGGATCGCCGAACCGATCGACTAGGCGTTCGGGATCACGGCGAGGCCGGGAAGCTCGGCGCCCTGGACGAACTCCAGCGCCGCGCCGCCGCCGGTAGAGACGTACTGGAACGCGCTCTCGCAGTCGAGGTCGGCCGCCACCCGGGCCGAGTCGCCCCCGGCGCAGACGTGGTAGCCGGGGATCGTGGAGAGCCCTGCGAGCACCTCCCGAGTCCCGGGCGAGAAGCGCGGGTCCTCGGCGAGGCCGAGGGGACCGTTCCAGAAGACGGTCTTCGAGTCCTGGAGCACGACGTAGAACCGGTCCCGGGTCCGGGGGCCGATGTCCCTCGCCAGGGCGCCGGGAGGAACGTGGTCGGCCGGTGCGGCGTCCGCGTCGCGCTGGCCGGGGACCTCGATGAGCCAGTCCACCGGGAGGTGGACCTTCGTAGGGCTCGCGGCCGCCAGGCGGAGGAACTCCGCCACGTCCGCCTCGAGGCCGGGCTCCACCTTCGTCGCCCCCAGGTCGGCCCCCTGGGCGGCGAGGAACGGGAACGCCAGGGCGCCCCCGATCAGGATCGCATCGGCCCGGCCGAGGAAGCTTCGGAGCAGGGGGAGCTTGTCGGCGACCTTGGCGCCGCCGAGCAGCGCCACGTACGGCCGCTCCGGATTGTCGACGAGCCGCCCCAGCTCGCGGACCTCCTTCTCGACGAGGAACCCCGCGTACGTCGGGAGGTGCTTCGCAACGCCGACGGTGGAGGCGTGGGCCCGGTGGACGGTACCGAACGCCTCCTCGACGAACAGGTCCCCGAGCTGGGCCAGGTGCGCGGCGAAGGCAGGGTCGTTCGCCTCCTCGCCGGGGAAGAACCGGAGGTTCTCGAGCATGAGGAAATCGCCGGGCTGCATCCGAGCGATCGCCTCCAGCGTGTGGGCGCTCGTGGGGTCCTCGGCCATCGGGACCGGGTGCGCCCAGGAGACCGCTCAACCGGTGCGCGACCGGCCGCAACGAGAACCTCGGGTCGTGGTGTCCGTCAGGGCGGCCCAGGTGGCTCATCAGGACCGTGCGGGCCCCGTGGGCCCGGAGGTGGTTGAGCGTCGGGAGGGACTCGATGATCCGGCGGTCGTCCGCGACCGCCCCGGAGGCCGTGAGGGGGACGTTGAAGTCGACCCGGACGAGCACCCGCTTCCCCCGGACGGTCGCGTCCGATACCGTACGCTTGGGCATCGAGCGCTCGAGGGCCGCGCCTCTAAGACGATTGCGATGGACCGATCGATTCCCGGCGGTGGACGCGCTCCAGCGCCCGCCGGGTCTCGGGCAGGTCGAGGTGGTGGCGATCGCCCGCGGCCACGAGGGCACCGGAGATCCACGCGACCTCCGTAGGACGTCCCCGCTCGATGTCCTGCAGCATGCTCGAGCGATTCTGCGCGGTGGCGCGGACGACCCGCCAGAGCTCCGCCTCGGCCTCTTCGTCCGAGAACTCGTATCCTTCCGCCCGGGCGACGATCTGGGCTTCCCGGAGCAGTCGGAGGGCCTGTCCCCGGAGCGGGTCCATCCGGAGGGCCCCATTGACCACCCCGTGGTCCGCCGTGACCGGGTTGATCGCGGCGTTCACCAGGAGCTTACGCCAGACCTCCCGGCGGATCTCGGGGACCCGGCGCACCTCGAGTCCCGCGGACCGGAACGTGTCGGCGGCCCGACCGGCCGCGGTGTCAGGGCCTCCCTCGGAGGAGAGCAACAGCTCGCCCGCTCCGGCGTAGCGGACCCGTCCTGGTCCCAACCAGGTGGCGCCGTAGGAGTTGACGGCACGGACGATCCAACGATCGGGCTCGGCCCATCCCCCCTCGACAAGACCCTGGGCGAGCTCCGCCTCGATCCCCACGCCGTTCTGGAGGGCAACGACCGGCACGGGGCCCCGGACCGAGCGCGCCAGCGCGTGGGCGGCCGCCCGGACGTCGCCGGCCTTGACCGCCAGCAGGACAAGGTCCGGTGACGAGCCGGAGGGAACCTCTGGGACGGCGTCGACCGAGACGGTCCCCTCCTCCAGGCCCTCCACCCGGATCCCGCCCTGACGCAGGGCCTCGACCTGGGCAGGGCGGCCCACCAGGACCACGGCATGGCCCGCCCGGGCGAGCAGGTACCCGAACAGCGAGCCGATGGCCCCGGCGCCGATGACGAGGACCCGCAACGGTCGCCCTCAGCCCAGGCGCCGGACCATCGCGGCGAGGGGCCCCTGGCGCCCCATCTCCTTTCGGAGCGTGGCGAGGAGCGCCTCGTAGTACTGCACCTGCTCCCGAGCCTGGCGGACCTGCCCGGCCAGGAACTCCTCCTCCCGCGCGAGCCGCTGGGACTCGGACTCGGCCTCGTGATGGGCCTCGAGGAGGGTCGTGTGCCTATCGAGGAGTGATGTTGCCTTCGGTGCCCGCATGTACGGAAGGGGAGGGGGGACGAGGAGCGGCGGCGCCGCTCGGTAGGATGGCGTCGGAATAGGCAGCGACCCGGTCGAGCTCGCGCCGGATCTTGCGCAACCGGGCCTCGACCCGGCCGCGCTGCTCCCGGATCTCGCCCAGTGAGCGGGTCAGGAGCGCCAACCGGTGGCGCCACTTGTCCCGTTCCTGGACGCTCAGCAGGACGGCATCGACGTCCATTCGATGAGGCCCGACGGAACTGGTCCCGAATGAACCTTTCGTCGGAGGTCGGGCTTATAGGGAGGGGTCCGGGCCCGCACCGTTAAGGGGGCCACCGAGCTCGTCGCCCCGAGGGAGTTCGTATGGCAGGGGTCGGGAAGATCGCCGTCCTGGGCGCGGGGAACATCGGGGGAACGCTCGCCGCACGGCTCGCCGAATCGGACCTTGCCCGGGAGCTGGTCCTCCTCGACATCATTGACGGGCTTCCCCAGGGGAAGGCCCTCGACATCCAGGAGTCGGCCCCGATCCTGGGGTTCTCCACGCGCGTCACCGGCTCCACCAACCTGGAGGCGCTCCGGGGGGCTGAGATCGTGGTCGAGACCGCCGGCCTGGCACGGAAGCCCGGCATGAGCCGGTCGGACCTCCTGAGCAAGAACGCCGGCATCGTCGCCGGGCACGCCGCGGCCGTCAAGGCGCATGCGCCGGACGCGGTGGTCGTGGTCGTCACCAACCCGGTCGACGTCATGACCTACTGGTTCCGCCGGGAGAGCGGTCTCCCCGCCTCCCGGGTCTTCGGGGAGTCGGGCACCCTCGATACGGCCCGGTTCCGGACCTTCGTGGCCCTCGAGCTCAACGTGGCGCCGAGGGACGTCACCGGGTTCGTCCTCGGGACCCATGGGGATACGATGGTCCCCCTGCTGTCCCTCACCAGCGTCGCGGGGGTGCCCCTGACCCAGCTGGTGGGTCCCGCGCGCCTCGCCCAGATCGTCGAGCGGACGAAGAAGGGCGGGGGCGAGATCGTGGAGCTCCTGAAGATGGGGAGCGCATACTATGCGCCCGCCGCGGCGCAGGCCGAGCTGGTGGAGGCGGTGGCCCGGGACGAGCACCGGCTCGTTTCCGTGACGGCCCACCTGAACGGGGAGTTCGGGCTCCGGGACCTCTGCCTCGGCGTACCGGTCATGCTGGGCCGCTCGGGCGTGGAAAAGGTCATCGAGGTACCGTTGACCGACGAGGAGCGCACCTCCTTCCAGGCCAGCGCGGCCGCGGTCCGGGCCGACCTCGACATCCTGGCGAACCTGCCGAAGTCTCCGTAGGATTATCATCCCCGGCACCCACGGGGTCTGGGTCCATGGCCGAACGGGCGGACGTCATCATCGTCGGCGCCGGGCTCGCCGGGAGCGCGGCCGCCCTGGCGATCGCCCGGGCGGGTCGACGACCGGTCCTGGTCGACCCCAAGGACGGGAGTGCGGGCGACCCGGCGGGGAGCGGGATCATCGGCTCGAGGGACCTTACGGAGGAGCTCCGCGGAACCTTCCCGTACGACCGTCGGTTGGTGGACCGTCGCCTCGCGTTCCTCGGCGCGGCGTCACTGGTCTCGATCGAGTTCCAGGAGCCGGCCGGCGGGCCGGAGGGCCTCCAACGTCGTTCCTCCGAGCACGGACCGACCCGTGGCTGGCGGAGGCGAGCGTATCGGCAGGAGCGGAACGCCGGACGGGCCGCGTCGACGGGCTGAGCCGGAACGGCGGGGCGGTTGACGGGATCATTCTCGATGGGAGCCCTCTCACGGCGCGGCTCACGATCCTCGCGGATGGCCCTCGGGCCGCGGAGCTCGCGGACGGACTGGCCCCAGGACCCGCCGGCTCGGCGAGCCGGGCCGTCACGGTCGCGACCGACCGGCTCTCCCTCGCGGCTTCCCGGATCGAGGCGCGGTTCGACCTCTCCCCGGAGACCGGGACCTCGATCCACGGTCTGCTCGGCTGGGTGGCGGCCCCCGCGGTGGCGAGCGGGTTCCTGGTCACGCACCGGGACTCGATCACGGTCGGGGTCCGGATCTCCGGGGCAGCCTCCCCGGAGGCGGCCACAGCGCTCCGGTCCGCGTTCCAAGCGCACTCTGGGGTCGCTCCCCTCCTCGGCGGCGGGGTTCCCGTTCCGGGCGCCGCCCGGGTCGCGCTCGTGCCGAGCCGCCGCCGGCCCCTCGGCGGACCGGGCTGGTTGCTGGCCGGTGATTCGGCCGGCCTCCCGGGGTTCTCGGGTGCCGTCCTCCGCGGGCGGAACTCGGCGCTGCGGAGCGGCTGGCTCGCCGGTGCCGCGACCGGGCCGTCGCTCGCCCGACCCACCCAGGGCCCCCTCCGGGCCGCCTCGGCGTACGAGCATCTGCTCCGGACCGAGGGGATAGGGGCCGAGGGACCGGCCAGCGCGGACCCTCTGATCGGGGATCCCCGGATCCACGGGGCGTATCCCGACCTCCTGGCAACCGCGCTCCACCGCCTGATGACAGAGACGGGCGGGCCCAAGGAACCCGTCACTGCGGCTCTGAGGGGGAGCCGACGGAGCTCGGGGCGGACCTGGCGAGCGATCGCCCGGGACGCGACCGGCGCCCTGAGGAGACTATGACAGAACAGGACGCGCCGCCCCGGGACCCGGTGGAGTTCGTCGAGATCAAGCGCCGGCTCGGCACACTCCGTTACACCACCGACTCCGCCGAGCACGCCCACATCACCGTGAAGCCCCCGATCTGCGCGAAGTGTCCCCATTCGTTCTGCACCTTCGTCTGCCCTGCGCAGTGCTACCAGCGGATCGAGGGACGCCTGGTCTTCCGGTACGAGGACTGTGTGGAGTGCGGGGCGTGCGACATCGCCTGCGATCAGGGGTCGGTGACCTGGACGATGCCCCGGGGTCCGTACGGGGTCCGGTCCTGTTTCGGGTTAGACCGCCTGGCGCCGCGGTGGACGGCGGCGGGAGGCTCATAACCCACCATCCGTCTCCCGTCGGACGCCGGTCGGGGGACCCCCCGGGGGAGCAACATCGACGATGGGGAGCGGAGGGACCGGCCCCTTTCGACGGATCCGTCGCCCCGGCCGCCGATCCCTCCCCGGGGTCCTGCTCGCGCTGCTCGTGCTGTTGCTGATGCTGCCGACCACGTCCGTCCCGGTGTCGGGGGCCACTCCCTCGTCTCCCAACGCAGCCGCTCATGGGGTCCCGCACCGCGCCGCCCACGATCCGTCCCCCGGGGGGAATCCTCCCTCTCGGGTACCGGGCTCGTCCTCTCTCGGAGAACGTCGGCTGGATGCTGCCCGCCTGGCCCTGTCCAGGCCTGAGATCCCGGGCCCATCGTCCCAGGCGGGGCCGGCGGCGGACGCCACGCCATCGCCGTCCGAGGTTCGGGCCGCGTTCGGTGGCACCGTCTCGGGCCTCGTGTACGACTACACCTTCGGGCAACCGATCGCCAACGCGCAGGTCATCGCCGAGCCGTTCGGCGCGACATCCTGTCTCGCTGGCCTCTGCACGAACACCACCTCCGGGCCCACGGGCGCGTTCAGCCTCCCCACGATCGTCGGGGCCGTGACACTTCTGTTCACCGCCGCGGATTACGTCGGGAACCAGACGTGGGTCGACGTAGGCCGTAGCCAGAGCGTGAGCCTCGGGTACGTCTTCCTCCTCCACGACGGGTACGCCACGGGCACGATCGAGGCGACCACGCCGGGCCACCTGCCGATCGCTGGCGTGGAGGTGAACGCCACCTCCCGGGTGGGAGATCTCTCGGGTGATCCGGGCGAGATCACGGGCCCGTCGGGGACGTTCGACATCCCCGTTCCCCCTGTTCCGTCGGAGATCTCGGTCACGCCCCTCGCGGGAAGCACCCCGTACTTCTCCAACACGACGTTCGTCAACGTGAGCTCCTACGGTACGGTGGACGTCGGTGTCATCCAGCTGGAGGGCGGGGTCAAGATGACCGCCGAGCTCATCGACCGGGTCACGGGCCGGCCGATCGCGAACGGTACCCCTGCCCAGCTCACCTACTGCGCCCGGCCCGCCTCCGATGTGTGCTCCTACCCGATCCTCAACGAAACGGGGGCGAACGTGACGGCGTGGGGGATGCCGGGGGCGGCCTCCGTGACCGCTGCCGCCATCGGCTACGTGGTCAACACCACGGACGTCCGCGACCTCCCGAACTCCAACGGGACCGTCGACCTCGGGACCATCGACCTGGTCCCGATGGCCGCGGCGGAGATCTCCACGAACTTTACCGGGGGGGTCCCCCCGCCGGGAGGCTGGGCGCCCGGCAACGTGACCGTCTACGTCTGCTCGCTCGACAGCGTCGAGGTCGCGGCTCAGCTGACGCCGTACGGCGAGCTGATCCCGACACCGTGCTGGCCCCGGGGCCTGCCCGGCGCCGCGGTCGGCAATACGCACCCGCTTGGCGCGACGGCCGTGGTACTCGGTCCGCCCCTGAGGGACGCGGTGATGATCGTCCCCAGCAACACGTCCCCCCCCGACTTCCCGATCGCCGAAGCGCTCTCCCTTTCGCCCTCCCCGGAGTACCCCGCGAAGTACGCCAACATTACGTGGGCGAACCTGACGCCCGATGCCATCACCGTCCTCGGCTCCGTGGACGTTGCCGCCGGGGACTACGTCTCGGGGAACGTCACGGAGGCCGGTGTTACCGGATCGTTGGACGGAACGTTCTCGGTGGAGGTCTGTTCCACTGACACGTCGGGTCTCTGCGGGGCCACCGTTCTCTCCTCGGACCTTGGACCCTCGGTCATGGGCTGCCCCTCGGGGCCGGCCTCCTTCTGCGCCCCAGCGCCCCCGGGACCTGACCAGATCACGGTCACGGAGCTCGGGCCGGGGACCACCAACTTCTCCTGGATCGAGTCGCCGACCACGTGCTGCCTCCAGTCCGGCGCCCCGATGGCCGTCGGCACGCTCGCGCTGCCCCCCGCCGATCAGTACGGGGTGCTCGACGGAACGGTCGAGGGCCGGATCGGTGGATGGGGGACCGCCGCCGACCCTCCCGGGGACCTGTACGGCCTGATCGAGGCGTGCCCGGTCGGCCCGGCCGCTTCCGGGGGCCCGGTCCTCAGCTGCACGTTCGGGGCGATCAACGCCACGGACGGCTCATTCTCCTTTGTCGCCGCCTCCGGATGGGACAAGGTGACCGCGACGGCGGCCGGCTACCAACAGAACTGGACATGGGTGTTCCTCAACGGCACGAATTACTCTGGGCGTGATCGAGCTTACCCCCGACGCCTACCTGACCGGGACGGTCACCTCCGCCGCGGGCGGCGCGGTGGCCGGGGCGGTGGTCTCCGACTGCCCTGTGGGAGCGCCGAACGACTGTACCCCGATCGGCACCGCGGGGACCAACGGGCAGTCCAACGGGAGCCTCTCCGGAGGGGCCTACCCATGGGCGACCTACGTCATCCAGGCGGCGTACCCGGGGTTCGCCACGGACTGGACCTGGGTGAACGCCACCGCCGGGGCGGTCAGCACCGTCGGTCCGCTCGTCCTGCCCGTTCTTTCGACGCCGAACGCCACCGCCGCCTCCAACGCCTCGGCGCGGCCGCTCTGGGTCACCGGGACCGATCGTAGACAACCGGACCGGTTTCCCGGTCCGACAGGCGGTGATCGGCGAGTGTGTCGCCTACTCGTGCCTCGCCACGAACGCGCTCGCGAGCTATGGCGGAACGTTCAACCTCACGTGGTCGGCGGGCGAGGACCAGTTGATCCTCACCGCCGCTGGGTACGTTCCGGAGTTCCTCTCCGTCCCGAACTCATCGGCCTCCACGGAGGGCCTCGGGATCATCCGGGTCGCCCCGGAGGTCTGGGTAAGCGGCCAGGTCCTCATCGGCCCGTGGGCCTCCCTATCGACCTCCTACGGGCTCGGGGCCTCAGTAGAGGTGCAGTTCTGCCCGCCCCCCGGCGCCCACACCCTGCGGAGTTCCAACGATGACCGACACCGCCGGCGACTTCAACACCACGTCCTACCCCGCCCCGCTGGGCGGCATGTTCATCGAGACGGCCGGGCAAGGGATCGATGCGTTCGGATCGGGGCAGGGTGGGTTCTCGCCGGGCCTGACCAGCGTCTCGGTCCCCTCGGCGAACTTCACCAGCGTGCCGCCGACGTCGGCCGAGTTGTTCTCGGGGATCTCCGGCCAGGTCGTGGACGGGACGGGATCGGGGGGCTCCATCAGCGCCTCGACGACCCCGGGGTTCGTGGACGTCCTGGCCCACCCGCCCGGGCGTGACGTACAGCCCGTTCCAGTGGTCGTTCGGCATCACCGGTCCGTCCGGGCAACTACGCGTTCTTCGTCTCCGTTGCCGACCAACGGGTCCCTCAACGTCAGTGCCACGGCGATCGGCTACCGGAGCCTCGCCTTCGTGGCCAACGCCTCGGCGCCGGCCCCGGGGATCGCCCCCGTCGCGACCGCGGCGATGAGCCACGACGGGTACCTCAATGCCACCGTGGTCGACGCCACCACTCTGACCCCGGTCCCCCTCGCGTCGGTGAGCGCCTCGGTCGCGGATCCGGCGAATGGCTCGGCGTTCAGCCTGGGCTACTATACCAATGGTTCCGGCGAGGTGAACACGACCGCGCCGGCCGGGCCGTCGGTGAGCGTGACGGTGAGCGCCGCCGGGTACGCCTCCCGATCGTTCACGGTGTCGATCACCTCGGGCCTCGCCAGCTCCCTCGGCCGGGTCGCCCTCACCGAGGGGGCGCCGCCGACGGGGTTCTTCGTCCAGTCCGAGTATGTCAACACGGTCGGCGCCCCCGCGCTCCCGACGGCCGTGGACCCGAAGACCGGCGCCCCTCTCCCGGACGCCAAGATCGTGGTCGCCGCGGCCAACGGCACGATCGCGGGATCCACGTCGACGAACGACCTGGGGCAGTTCCTGGTCTGGGTCCCGGCGACGCCGTTCATCGCGCTCACGCTGACCCTGAGCGCGTACGACCCGGTCACGTTCAACTTCTCCACCGGCGGGATCTCCCACCTCGCCCTCAGATACGTGAACACGACCGGCGCCGGGATCGTGTCCGGTCGGGTCGTCATCCAGCCGAACGGGACGGGACTGTACAACACGTTGGTCAACGTCTGCCCGTACTCGAGCGGGTTCTGCGATTATGTGGACGAGGCCGTCGGGTACACCAACGCCTCGGGGGACTTCTGGGTCCCCGCGACCCGGGGGCTGGACCAGGTCAATGTCCAGACCCAGCAGTACCTCGCCAACGTCACCCCCACCGTGACCGTCTCGACGGAGGGGTTCTACAACATCGGTACCGTGGATGTGTACGCGTTCGCGACGATCTCCGGTGTCGTGCTCGGGTGTCCCGGGGGGCCAGCCGGTGGTCGGGGCCAACGTCAGTCTCTGCTCGACGTTCGGGACCCCGTACGGCCCCTGCGACAGCTCCACGATCACCGGCCCGGCCGGCAACTTCAGTTTCCCCGCCCCCCCGAGCACCTACGTCCTGGTCGCGACGGCGCCTGGCTTCAATGAGACGTTCCGATCGATCTCCCTCGGGGCCGGCCAGCAGCTGGACGTGGGGGCCCTGCTGCTGGTCGCCGACGGGGTCGTCACTGGCCGGGCGGTCTCCTCGTTCAGCGGGGTGCCCCTTGCCAACTCCACCATCATCGCCTGCCTCACCGATGCCCCATCGGACTGTACCCAGTTCATCCAGGGGAACCCGGACGGCACGTTCACCTTGGGGGCCCCGCCCGGCCCCGTTCTACTGACCGTCTCGGTGCCCGGGTACGTCAGCAACTACACGAGCGTCGTGGTCCCGGCGGGCGGGTTCACGGCGATCGGGGACGTGGCGCTCACCCCCTTGGCCATCGACATTCCGGAGTCGATCTCCGGGAGTGTGCTCGCGGCGAACCGTTCCGACGCCCCCGTCGCCGGGGCCTTCGTCAGCCTCGCGATCGGGCCGACCTCGGTCAGTTCCGCGGTCTCGGACCGCAACGGCTCGTTCACCCTCCCGGTTCCCTGGGGCACCTACACCCTGGTGGTGTCGGCGACCGGCTTCGTGGGGGTGAGGTTGCCGGTCATCGTGCACGCCAACCTGACCGGCTTCCAGGTCGAGCTGCTGACCCGGACGTTCCTGGTCACCGGAACGGTCCGGGATGCGTCCACCGGGACCACCCTCGACGGAGTGACCATCTCCTCCAATGGAACGGTGCTGGCCCAGACCGATTCGACCGGCCTGTACCGGCTGTCGCTCCCGAACGGCTCCTACGAGCTCGATGCCGAGGCGGCCAGCACCGGGGGGGTCTGGTCCTCCCCTCTGACCTTCCCGATCGAGGTCGAGGGGGGCACGGTCGTCCACAACGTTTCGCTCGCGGAGGCCACGGCCCGCCTGACGGGCGTGGTAGTGGACGCGAGTAGCGGCCTCCCGCTACCGGGCGCGTCCGTCTCCCTGACCGGGGCCACCCTGGGCGCCGCTCTCCAGTCCGCGGCCTCCGTGACCGGGGGCTTTTCCTTCTCGGTCGCGCCCGGGACCTACGTGCTCAACGCCAGCGCCCCCGGCTACGGGTCCACGTCCCAGGTGGTCGACGTTCCGACGACCGGCCTCGTGGAGGTGGCGCTCTCGGCCTCCCCGATCTCCTCGACGGGACCGCCCGCCGTCACGTGGCTCGACCTCGCCGTCGTGGGGGCGGCCGCCGCGGCGATCGCGCTATCGGTGGTCCTGATCCGACGGCGTCAACCGCCCCCGCCGGTCGAACCCCCGCGCTGGACCCTCGACGACCTCGAGGGGTAGAGACGCGTCCGCACCGTTCCCGTGGACGGGCACCTTCAAGTCCCCCTGCCCGGTAGAACGGGCGGAGAATTCCTACGCCCTCTGCAGCGACCGTCCCGGGCCCGACGACGCTGTTCCCCTACCGGCTGCGCCCGGGTCAGGAAGCGATCGTCCGGGCGATCGCCGAGGTCAGTCGGACCGGCGGGCCTCTGCTCATCGATGCCCCCACGGGCTCGGGCAAGACCGTGGCCACGCTCGCGCCCCTCCTCGAGCACGCGGTCGAGGCGGACCACCGGATCCTCTACCTCGTGCGGACCCATTCCCAGGAGGTCCAGGTCCTCTCCGAGGCCCGGGCGATCGCCCACCGACTCTCCACCCCCCTCCTCGCTGTCGGGCTCGAGGGCCGGCAGCGCCGATGCCTCCTGCTCGAGGGGGTCAACGAGGTGAAGGGCGCCACCGCCGAGGAGCACGGGAAGCTGTGCGCCGACCGGAAGCGGGCGACCCAGCGGGCGTTCGATGCCACGGCGCAGATGACGCCGCCGACCGAGCTCCCGGCCGACGGGAGCCTCGATCTGACCGATCTCGATGGGTGCGTGTACTACGCGAAGCTCCTCCAGGCCGATCTGGAGGCGATCAGCGACCGGTTCTCCCAGCGGATCCCCACCCCCCGGGAGTTCAATGACTACTGCCGGGAGGAGAGCATCTGCCCGTACGAGCTCACGAAGAAGCTCGCGGCGCGCGCCCGGATCGTCACCGCTCCGTACGCGTTCTTCTTCCACCCCCACATCCGCGCCTCGCTGCTCGCATGGATGGGTGTCCCCCTCGACCGGGTGGACCTGGTCGTCGACGAGGCCCACAACGTCCCCGACCAGCTCCGGGACCTCGCCTCGGTGTCGCTCCCGCTCGAATCGGTCCGGCGGGCCCGGGCCGAGCTCACCGAGCGGGGGGATTTCCAGCTCCCCGACGGTCCCGGCGCGGCGCGGTTCCTCGAGATCGTCCACCAGTCCATCGAAACGATGGCGAACCGGCTCGGCGAGGCCGAGGACGGGATCCTTCCGCCGAACGCTCTGGAGGACTCCCTGCTCGGGGAGATCGGGGGCACGTCGCACCGCCTGGATACCTGGCTCGGCGCCATGGCCACGTGGGGCGAGGCGCTCCGGGAGGAACGGCGGCGCCAGCGGCGCCTTCCCCGCTCCTGGGTCCATACCGTCGCGCTGACCCTGTTGTCCTGGCCCCAGCTGGAGCCGCCCTCCTACGTCAAGATCGTGACCCGGCAGCCGCGGTGCGCCGTGGAGGCGTACGCCCTGGACGCGACCGGCCCGGCCGAGCCGGTCCGGGCGGCTCACCTGTCGGTGCACCTCTCCGGTACGCTCGCCCCGCTGGAGGAGTACCGGGACGCCCTCGGCCTCGGCGACAGCGCCCGGCTGCTCCGGGTGCCGCCCGGCTTCCCTCCGGAGAACCGACGGTTCCTCTACGACCCCGAGCTGACCACGCGGTTCGAGGAGCTCCGGAGCGATCCTACGATGATCCCGCGGCTGGCCGACCGGCTGGCCGAGATCCTCCAGGAACTGCCCGTGAAGACCGCGGTGTTCTTCCCGAGCTTCGACCTGATGGAGAAGGTCCTCGCCGCGGGTCTCCAGTCGGCCCTTCCGGCCGGGGCCGTGGTCGAGAGCCGGCGACTCGCCCTCGGCGACCTCTGGCGGGCCGTCGAGGGGTTCAAGAAGGAGCCCGGGGGCGGTGTCCTGCTCGGGGTGACGGGGGGACGCATCGCCGAGGGCGTCGATTTCCCGGACGAGGAGCTCGAGGCCGTGGTCGTGGTCGGGATCCCGTATCCCCGACCGACGGCCCGTCGAGAGGCGCTGCGGCGGTTCATCGACCAGACGAACGGCCACGGGTGGGAGTACTGTCACGAGGCCCCGGCCCAGCGACAGATCCTCCAGTCGGTGGGCCGGATGATCCGGTCCGAGAACGACCGGGGGATCGCGATCATCGTGGACCGGCGCGCGGTGGCGTTCGCGGACGTCCTCCCGGGGCTCGCCCCGGTGAGCGGGCTCGGGCCGCTCGCCCGCTCGTTCTACGGTCCCCACGCCCGGGCGCATCGGGACGCCGCGGCCCGCCCCCCAAAGGCCTAAGGTCCGCGGGCCGGTCGGACCCCCGTGATCATCACCCGGACCCCGCTGAGGATCAGCTTCGCCGGCGGTGGGACCGATCTGCCGACGTTCTACCGGGCCCACGGCGGGGGCGCGGTGGCGAGCGCGGCCATCGACAAGTACATCCACGTCCTCGTGAACGAGAAGTTCGACCGCTCGATCCGGGTCGCGTACTCGCACACCGAGAACGTCGAGAACCTCGACCAGCTCCAGCACGGCCTCGTCCGGGAAGCGATGCGCCTCGCCGGGGTCACGGAGAAGCTCGAGATCCACACCATCGCCGACATCCCGTCCGAAGGGACCGGCCTCGGCTCCTCCTCAACGCTGACCGTAGGGTTGCTCAACGCCCTGTACGCGTACCGGGGCGAGCTGAAGGAGCCGGCCGAGCTCGCCGAGCAGGCGTGCCAGATCGAGATCGAGGTCCTCCAGGGGACCCTGGGAAAGCAGGACCAGTACATCGCGGCGTACGGGGGGGTCCACTACTTCGAGTTCCGGCCGGACGACTCCGTGAAGGTGACCCCGATCCCCCTCTCTGCCGGGGCCCGGGAGGCCCTGGCGGACCGGGTGTCGCTGTTCTACACCGGGACCACCCGGCAGGCCCAGGGGATCCTGAAGAACCAGGACGCCCGGACCCAGGAGAACCGCGCCGGGCTCGAACGGATGCGGGAGCTCGCGACTCGGACCCGGGACGCGCTCGTCGCGCAGGACTGGGCCCGGGTGGGCGGGCTCTTGGACGAGGGATGGCAGATCAAGCGTTCCCTGACCGCGGGGATCTCCAACGCGGAGATCGATGGCGCCTACGAACGGGCGAAGGCGGCCGGGGCCTGGGGGGGCAAGATCACGGGCGCCGGCGGGGGCGGTTTCCTGACGGTGGTCCACCCGCCCGACAGAAGGGATGAAATAGCGCACGCCCTAGCACCGATGCGGCGCCTCCCGGTGCGCATCGCGCCCGAGGGTTCGCACCTCCTGGTGGTGCGGCGATGAAGGAACAGTGACCGAGATCGTAGGCTACGTCCGCCGGTACGTCGAGGAGACGCACGCCGCGCTCTCGGACCCATACCTCGCCGAGGGGATCGGTCGGGTCGTCCCCGTCCTCCTGAAGGCCCGGGAGCAGGACCGGACGATCTACTTCTTCGGCAACGGGGGGAGCGCCTCCACGGCGTCCCACTTCGTCGTGGACATCGGCAAGGCGACGATCCGCGGCGAGGGGAAGCGGTTCCGCTGCGTGGCCCTGGTGGACAACGTCGAGAGCGTCACCGCCTGGGCCAACGACACCGAGTACCGCACGCGTCTTCTCCGAGCAGCTCGTCACCCTCGCCCACCCGGGCGACGTGGCGGTCGGGATCAGCGGCTCCGGCAACTCCCCGAACGTCCTGAGGGCGGTGGAGGCGGCCAAGGGCCTCGGGCTCACGGACCATCGGCCTCACCGGGATGGGCGGTGGCCGCCTCAAGGGCGCCGTGGACATCCCGGTCGTGGTGCCGTCGAACAGCATGCAGCACATCGAGGACGTCCACCTCCTGATCTGCCACCTCCTCACTTCCTACCTTCGGGACGAGGTCCCCGCCCCTCCGAACCCGCGATGACGGTCCAGGTCCGGGACTACATGGTCCTCGAGGTCGAGCATTTCAACCGGTCCACCACCGTCGGAGAAGCGATCGACCGTCTGAGCCGGAGCCGCCACCACGGCTTCCCGGTCACTGACGGGGAGATGAAGCTCGTCGGGTTCGTGAGCTCGAAGGAGCTCCTCCGCCACGCGGACGACCGGGGCCTCCCGCTCTCGGAGATCATCCGGCCGGGGACCTACACGGCGACCCCGGAAATGGCCCTCGACGACGTGGCCCGGATCATGTTCCGCTACGGGCTCCGCGACCTCCCGATCACCGACGCGGAGGGCCGCCTCTGCGGGGTCGTCTCCAACCTCGACATCGTCCGGTCGCACTTCGAACGGGCCTCGCCCGCCAAGGCAGAGACCCTGAAGCACCTTCTCAGCGAGCGCTACCAGCTCCCGTTCTCCTCCCGCCGGGGCCTGGTGCCCATCGCGACGCTCTGCCCCACCCAGTGGAAGGTCTTCGAGGACGAGCTCGAAGGCCGACGCTACGAGCTCGAGCGGGGGTTCGCGGAGCCGGTCCTCGTCGTCCAGAAGGGGGACCAGTGGATCCTCGTGGACGGTCACCACCGCGCGCTGGCCGCCCAGGGGATGGGGCTCCAGCAGCTCCAGGCGTTCATCCTCACCTGCGACAAGCCCCACGAGTTCGCCGCAGACGGAGACCGGGTTCGAGCGGCTGGCGCGCGAACACCACCTCCACCGGCTCAGCGACATCCAGATCGACCGCGCCGCCCACCACCCTCTGATCGAGGTGACCACCCAGCTGCTTCGTCGGTTCGACACCGGAGAGACCCCCGCCCTCCCGCCGGACCGGGACCCCTAGGGTCGGAGGGGACCGTGGCCGTCGCCGGCGGGGCGGAGGGCGCAGCCGCCGGGGTCCGGCCGGTGCTCCTCGCAGCGGGCGCCGGCGCCCTCCTCGACGCCATCCTGATGGCGGGGGTGGGTCCCACGGCCCTCCTCGGGAGCGGGGGCCTGTGGAACGACGTCGCTCCGGCCCTACTGCTCGCGGGAGGGGTCGCGACGGCCGCGGCGCTGCTGCCATCCCCCGCGGTGTCCCTCCGTTCGATGCGGTCGGTCGTCCCCCATCTCCTGCCGTACTCCAGCGCGCTCGTCAACGGCGCGGTGTTCCTCCTCTGGGTGTTCTCCACCGTCGCGATCTATCAGGGGTGTATCGACGTCTTCGCCGGTGCCCACGCGGGGGGCGCCGGCTCCGGCGTGCCCGACCCCGGCCGGCTGCAGCTCCTGATCGTCCTCGCATCGGTCCTGTTCACCCTGCTCCCGCTGTACCTCGCCCTCGCCCTCCGGCGGCTGATCCCGATGGGGAGGTGGGCGGACGCGGCCGAAGGCCGGGACGCCTACAATACCGCCGTGGCTCCCCCCGATGACGCGACCGTGACGGCCGCGATGCGGTACGGGATGGGTTCCCCGAGACCCCGGGACCCTCGGATCGTGATCGCGACGGTCACGGGGATCACCGCCGCGTTCGTTTCGATCGGCGTCCAGCTGGTGGAGACCGGGACCGCCCCGGTCCCCCCAGCCTCTGGCTCGAGAGCCAGGTGGCGCTGCCGATCTATTCGGCCGCCCTGGCGTTCGCGGTGCTGGCGGTGGACGGAAGCGTCCGAAGCCTGGAGGAGCGGTTCGTGCGAAGGGTCCGGCCCCTACCGGCCATCCCACCCGCGTCGCCCGGGCCGGGATTCGTACAATAGGGATATCAAACCGGCCTAGGTCTCGCGGCCGTCGGGGATGCCGAGCGTGGCCCAACCACCTACGCGCCGTTCCCGGGTCCGCCGCGCTTCCCATCTGTTCCTTCTCGCGGGGCTCGGCCTTCTGATGATGTCCTCCATGTGGGGGGCGAGGCTCCCGTCCGCGGGTCCCGCCTCCGCCGGTGCCCAGACCCTCGGCTCGACGGGGGGACCGGGCGGTGGGAGGACCGGAACCGAGAACCTCACGGTGAACCTCACCGACGCCCCGTCGTTCGATCCCCGGAACCTCGTGGCGGTCGCCGGCCAGGACGTGCACTTCGTTCTCAACAACACGGGATCGTTCAACCACTCGTTCACGATCTCCGCGGCGCCGGGCAAGCTCCTCGCCCAGAACACGACCCCCTCGGCCCTCAACGCGTTCCTGACGTCGAACGGCACGCTCGTGAACGTGAGCCTCCCCGCCAACTCGACCCGTCTGCTCAACTACACGGTCCCCGGTTCCGATGCCGGCGACAGCTTCGAGTTCGTCTCCCAGGTCCCGTACCAGTTCCAGGCCGGGATGTTCGGCTTCTTCAACGTCACCAGTGGCAGGGCCGGTCCCGCGGTCGATCTCAACGAGACGACCCTCGACACCCTCGCGTACGTTCCCGACGTTCTGAACGCCTCGTCGATCACGAGCTTCCCCGCCGCGATCGACGTCCTCATCGTCAACGACGGCGGCGACGCGCACACCTTCACCCTCGCGGCCCAGTCGAACGTGACCCTCGACCCGGGCTCCTTCAACAGCTACTTCTCCAGCCACCCCCCGGCGGTCAACGTGGTGGTGCCCGGCGGATCCGGGGCCAGCGCGTGGGCGAACTTCACCATCGCCTCCCCCGGCGCCTACCAGGTACATCTGCGAGGTCTCCGGCCACTTCGTCAACGGGATGTTCGGGTGGCTGTACGTCGGCGAGCCGGTGCCGGTGGTGGCGGTCGGTCCGAGCACCGAGATCGTCCAGCCGGCGCTGTTGGCCGGGGCCGGCGTCCTCCTCGGGATCGGCGTCCTCCTGGCCGCGGCCGCCACCTTTACCGGGCGGTTCCCGCGGCACCCCCCCGCCGGCGGGCACTGAGAGCGCGGATCCGTTCCCGCCGCGAGGCTCAGGGAGAGAACCGCTCCAGCACCTGGGCCGTGATCTCGTCGCGGTTCGGGTAGCTGGCCCCCACGATGGCGAGGAACAGACCGACGAGCCCGAGCGCCACGCCGAGTACCGACGGCCGCCGGGGAGCACGCGACCGCAAGGGCGCAGTGGACCGGCCCCGGGCCGCCGCATGGTGGAGAGGATACGCACCGCTCGTAGCCGATCCAGCCGGCCCCGGTCACGACCATGCCGAGGGCGAGGAGCACGACACCGACCGCGAGGGTGAACCGCCGCATCTTGGTGGCCCAGGGCTCGCACCCGCGAGCCACTGGGAGGCAACATGCCGCCCGGTCGGATAACTCCCTACCCCGGTCAGGTCACGACGAGGAACGCCCGCATGATCCCATGGTCGGTGCCGCAGAACTCCGTGCACTGGATCAGGTACTGCGTACCGGCGGGCGCCTGGGGGATGTTGAATCCGAAGTTGTTGGTGCGTCCGGGGAGCGCGTCGATCCGCACCCCGAGATTCGGGATGTTGAACGAGTGCGCCACATCCACGGAGGTGACATTGATCTGGATCGTGGTCCCTGGAGCCGCCCAGAGCGCCCCGCCGGTCGCACTGTTCGTCGCTGGGTCGTAGGAGGAATTGAAGCAGGTCCCGTTCGCGGGGTAGCAGAACTCCCAGAACCACTGGTGGGCGATCACGTCGACATATTCGCTCGGGTGCGCGGGGAGCTGGTCGAGCTGGACCAGGAGGACCGTGGAGTAGACCGCCACCCCGGAGATCAGGGCCACGGTGGCGAGGGTCCACGCCCACTCGAGCTTGTTAGCCATACCGCCGCCCCCGGGTTGCCGGGTCCCGGAACCGCCACAGCGCGTAGGCGAGGATCGCGAAGGTGATGAACGCCCCGCCCACTCCGATGGCCACCAGGACCCAGACGAGCGGGGCGGTCTGCTGCAGGTTCGTCTGGTCGGAGGAAGCGGCCGCCGTGCCCGCGAGGATCAGGGGGGCCGCGGTCGCTGCGCCGATGGCGAGCGCGCGCGCCGCGCGCCGGGGGTCCACGGTGGGGGGCTGGGGTGCGCCGATACATATCCCCGGCGTTCGTACGGAAACCGGCCGAGACGACCGACCGCGAGGCGGCCCGGAAGTTCCGGGTTCATACGGAATCCGTTTGAATCCCCCGCCACCTCGCCCCGTCGGCGCTCGCAGCGTCGTTGGACGGACGTCGGATGGTCTACAGGTTCCCCTACCGGGGCGCGATCGCCCTCGGAACGGTCCTTTCGCTGGTGCTGTTCGGGCTCGGCGGCGCCGTCGCCGCCTCGCCCCACCCCGCCGCCAGCAGTTCCCTCACCGTCACGGTCGGCTCCGCCCTCCAGTTCACCCTCTCGACGAACCAGGTGACCCCGGGGGACAACGTGACCCTGACGATCGTGCAGACCGACGATGTTCAGCACACGTTCACCCTCTCCAACCTCTCGGGCTTCACCTTCAGCGCCACGAACACCACGAGCGATCTCGTGACGTTCACCCACGAGCACCCTCCACTGGTGAACATCTCCATCCCGTCTGGCCAGGCGACGTTCCAGACCCACTTCATCGCCCCGCCGTTCGGTGAGTACGCGTACCTACTGCCTCATCCCCGGCCATTTCCCGGGGATGTACGGCCTCCTGGGCTCCGGCGAGCCCGGGAGCGGCGGATCGATCAGCACAGGACCCGGGGCGGCCGTGTTCATCATCGGCGGCACGATCGCGGGCCTCGTCGTGATCGCCATCGTCCTGGGGTTCGTGGTCGGGAAGCGCCGGGGGTCCCACGACGAGATGCCCCCGGAGCGGCTCGGCTACCCGGAGCAGCCGACGGTCGCGCCGCCCGCCCCTCCCGCCCATTGACGTCGGCCCGGCGTCGCAACGTCTAAGAAGGGGGAGCCGCTGGAACCTACGGGCCTCGTAAGAGGTTCGGGGACAACAGAATGGCGTGGGGGGCTCCCAGCAGGGAACGGCGGGTGCTGAAGGCCGGTCATTCCTCGATCGCGGTCACACTTCCGAAACCGTGGGCCGAGGCGATGAACCTTCGGCCCGGCGACCTCATCGTCTTCGACCAGAACGACGACGGCACCCTCTACCTCAAACCCGCCCCCCTCCCCGGCGCGGTGGCGCCCGGCGCCCCCTACCTGGTCCAGGCCCGCTCGTTCGACACCCCGGGGGTCCTGCAGCGGTTGGTCATCGGCGCGTACCGGGTCGGTCACGACTCGATCGAGATCCGCACCGAGCTACCCATTGCCGCCGATCGGATCGAGGAACTTCATCAGGCCGTACGCGGCCTGCTGGGGGTCTCCATCGTTGCGCAGGAGCCCAACCGGGTCGTGCTCCAGAACTTCATCGACCCGTCGAAGTACGGCCTGCCCCAGCTCGTCCAAAGGATGAAGATGATCCTCGTCGCGTTCGTCGACGAGTCCGAGGAGCTGCTGGGCCGAAAGGGCCGCTCGCGCCGGCTCGTCGGGCTCTCGGAGGAGCTCAACAAGGTCCTCGCCCTCCTGGTCCGGCAGCTGTTCTTGGCGAGCCGGGACTGGTCGCTCGCCCGGCGCATCGGGAGCCCGGACCCCCGTCAGCTCCTGGAATGGCGCGTCGTGGTCCATGCCCTGGAGGAGCTCGGTCTCCTCCTCGGGGAGGCGGCGGAGGAGCTGAACACCCAGCCGTCGACCCTCGACGCCCCGGCCGCGGCGTCGCTTCGCCCGGTCCTCTCGGAGTTCCGGGAGAACCTGAAGGGCGTGGTGGAGACTCTGATGCACCCGTCGTTCTCCATGGCCTGCGAGGCGTTCTCCTCCAGCCAGCGGCTGCAGGCGATCTCCCGCGAGACCACCCGGGCCATGCGGGCGCCGGTCCGCCGGACCCCGATGTACGCCGCGGCGATGGCGTTCCAGCGGGGGGCGGCCTGCCTCACGATCCTCTCCGAGGTCGCGCTGGACCGGGCCGTCTCCGCCGGGAACCAGACGATCCTCGTCGCCGCCCCCTGACGGGGCGTCTTATACTCGGGGTACGAACAACTCGTACGGGTCGAGCCTCATCGTACGAACCTCATATGCCACGCCCCTCGGTGGTCGACGGGGCGGCCCCATGTTCGATTCCCTGGATGACTGGTTGATCATCGCCGTCGTAGTCGCGATACTCTTCTACGGCTCGTCGAAGATCCCTCAGCTGGCCCATGCGCTCGGACGCTCCATGGGCGAGTTCAAGAAGGGAAAGCTCGAGGTCGAGCGTGAGATCGCTACCGACGATGCGGCCCGCGCCTCCGCGCCGGGTCCCCGGTAGGAACCCTCCGTCGACCACGATGCCGCGGCCAGACGGAACGGTAGTAAGCGGAACGATCCGGTCGGCCATCGGGAGGCCCGTCCGCGCAGGAGGGGTCGCAGGGGTGACGGATGGGCGATCTTCAGAAGATCCTCGGGATCCTCTCCGAGGCGCGGCGGCGGATCTTCCGGATCCTTGTGGTCCTCGGGCCGCTGTTCGGGTTCTTCGTGACCTTCCGCCTGCAGCCGATCGAACTGCACATCGCGGGAGC
Organism: uncultured Thermoplasmata archaeon; assembly: GCA_963708255.1. Lineage (GTDB taxonomy): Archaea > Thermoplasmatota > Thermoplasmata > Lutacidiplasmatales > UBA184 > Lutacidiplasma. The sequence continues at coordinate 1,580,903 of CAVPSE010000002.1, read as the reverse complement.
CTCGGTGCCGTTCGCCTACCCGTGGCCGAGCCTCTTCTACAACGTGACGGCCCAGGTGTTCCACCTGCTGGTGGTGGCGCTCCTTCCACCGTCGGTCACGCTCCTCAACGTGGGGATCGGGGACGCGATCGTGGCCCAGCTGGAGATCGGGGTGCTCCTCACGCTGATCTTCGGGATGCCCTGGATCGTCCACGAGGTCGGGGCGTTCCTCGTTCCCGCGCTCCGTCACAACGAGAGGGAGCTCATCCGACGGATCGGGATCCCTGCGACGGCGCTGTTCGCCGTCGGAACGGCGCTCGGCTTCCTCTATGTCACCCCGCTCACGTTCCGGCTCCTGTTCCTCTATGTCTCGGCGATGGGGTTGCTCCCCGTGCTCGGGGTCCAGGCGTTCATCACGTTCGCCCTCCTGTACTCGTTCGCGTTCGGGGTGGTGTTCGAGCTTCCCGTCTTCATCTACACATTGACCCGGCTGGGGGTCGTCCACGCCGACGCGTGGAAGAAGCACTGGCGCGGGGCGGTGATCGGCTCGCTGATCTTCGGGATGCTGATCACCCCGGACAACTCGGGGATCACGATGATGATCATCGCGGCACCGATGATCGGGCTCTACTTCGGAGGGGCCTGGTTCGCCCGCCGATGGGAGACCCAGCGCGACCGGGGCCGGGCCGTGGGGGCGTGAGGTAGGATGGCGCTCTTCTCGGACATTGACTGGATGGTGCTCCTCGCCGTCGGCGCGTTCATCTTCCTCGGCCCCGGGAGCGCTGGCACGGTCCGCCAGTTGGGCCGGTACTACGCGAAACTGATGAAGTTCAAGCAGCAGATGCTCGCGGACCTCGCCACCGCCGCGGACCTGCCGGCCCCCGCCCCGGGCCAGGGCCTCTCGATCCGAAGGTCGCTGATGGATTTCGACACGGGGGCCTCCCGCCCCGCCGGCATCCCGGTCGGCCGTGACGAGCCCTCCGATGCTGCCGGCGGAAGCCGCGGGGCCCGGGGCACCGGGCGGGTTCGGCCCTACCATGTGGGCCACCACCTCCCCGCCGTGGGAGCCGTCCCAGGGGTGGTCCCGTTGACCCTCAGCATCGATGACACGGTCACGGTCGTCGAGGTCCTGGTGCTCCTCCTGGGGATCGCGATCACGTGGGCGGTCTACTACGGGAGCGACAACGCGGAACTTCCGGGCGAAGCGCGGATCCCCGACCCGACGATCGCCGACGAGTCCGGCGTGGAGACGAGCGGGAGGACCCTGAATTGAACGAGCTGTGCCCCGACACGTGCATGATCGCGAGCGTGGGCAGGACGGCGCTGGACTTCCCGGCCGGTCAGGTCCGCCGGGTCGCCGCCAGTCCCGGGCCCTCGAAGCCTCCCGGGGAGGAGATCGACGAGACGAAGCGCAACGTGCTCAAGCTGCTGGGGATCGCGGGCGTCCTCGCCGTCGGGGGCGGCGGCCTGGCCGCGGGGGCCCTGCAGTACGCCCAGCCACCCCAGGTCGGCGCTCTCCAGCTACCCGAGGGTCGCGTTGATCGACCTCGACGGGAGCCCCCTGACGGCGAAGAAGGTGATGGCGGAGTACAACTATCTCACCTCCGTCGTCCTGACGTTCAACTACCCGCTCCGCAACGAGCCGAACTTCCTGCTCAACCTCGCCCCGCCGCCCGGAGGCGCCGGAGGGGCGACGAACGTCCCCGGTGGCGTGGGGCCGCAGGGCGCTATCGTGGCGTTCAGCGCCATCTGCCAGCACCTCGGCTGCCCGTCCCCGGCGATCGACTACTATCCCCCGGGCGCCTGCCCTCAGTCGCCGGGTGGGAAGGCGTTCTACATCCACTGCACCTGCCACGGCTCCACATACGATGTCACCGACCAGGCGGCGGTGCTTACGGGCCCCGCGGTCCTTCCTCTCCCCCAGGTGACCCTCGAGTGGGACGCGACGAGCGACGCGCTGTTCGCCGTCAATATGCAGGGACCCCCGGTCAACGGGCATCTGGACACTCTCCTCGGCGACTATGGGGTCGGGTCGAGCTCGCAGCTCAGCACCACCTCGCCGGTGCCCCTGTGCAACTTCCCCTGAGCGGTGAGGATGTCGAGCGCACACTGGTTCAATCGGACCCTGAACCGGGTCTGGGGGTTCATCGAGGACCGGACCGGGATGCCCAAGTGGGCGCTTCGTCCTCAGCCGGAGTTCACGTTCAAACCCTCCTACTGGACCGGCGCGTTCGTTGTGAACGCATTCCTGTACCAGGTCATCTCGGGGATGCTCCTCCTGCTGTACTATCAGCCGAGCACCAACGCCACGCTCACGGCCTGCGGACAAACGACCGGGACCCTGTCCCCCTCGCCGGCCGCATGGTGCAGCACGTACTACATCATCCACTCCGTGCCGATGGGCCAGTTGCTCCTCTCGAGCCACCTCTACGGCGCGTACGCGATGATTTTCCTCGCGTGCATCCACTTCTATCGAGGCTACCTTCTCGGGGTCTACAAGGCTCCCCGCGAGTTCTCCTGGATGGTCGGGACGCTTCTGCTGTTGATGACCCTCGGCATGGGCTTCACCGGCTACCTCCTTCCGTACACCCAGCTCTCGTACAACGCTACGAACGTCGGGATCGTCCTGGCCCTACGGCTCCCTTACGTCGGCCCGCTCACGGGGCCGTTCATCCTTGGGGACGGAACGGGACAGGGGCTCCTATCGAGGATGTTCGCCCTCCACGTCCTGCTGATCCCGCTCGCCCTCGGGGCGCTATCTGTACGCCCACATTGCCCTCTTCGAGACCCATGGGATCGCCCCACCGGCCACGTCGGACCCGACCCAACGTCGTCGGTTCGTCCACCGGGAGGAGAAGGACCAGGTACCGTTCATGCCCCACATTCTTCTCTACATGACGAAGTGGGCGCTGTTGTACATCGGCCTCCTACTCGGGATCGCGGCCCTCTGGCCCTGGGACCTCCCCACCTACGTAGGGAACCTCGCGGCGACGAACGTGGTGACCACGCCGGATTGGTACTTCCTATGGGTGTTCAAGCTCGTCGACTTCCAGGGGGTAACGCCCGTCATCGCGGTGGGCGCCACGACCCTGCTCCTCCTGTACGTCCTGTTCGTCCCGTTCCTCGACCGGTCCCGCAAGACCCACCCGAGGGACCGTCCGTTCTTCCTGTTCATCATGAACTTCCTGATCGGGTTCTTCATTCTGATGACGGTCTGGGGCGGCCTTACGCCCGGCATCTCGATCGTGCCAATGGAGGTCCTGGAACGTCTCGGGCCGCTGGTCGTGGTCAACGGTCTGGTGGTCTGGCTGTTCTACCGCAGGTACAGCCGAAGCTACGCGGCTCGACTGGCCACCCAGCAGGGCCACCGATTGCCCGGCGTCTACTCCTTCCCATCCGCCGCGACCCGACCGACGACGACCGGTGCGCCGGAGGTACGCTCTCATGACGGGTGAGGCTCCGAAGTACGGGACCGGAGCCCTCTGGGGCGTCCTCACCCTGCTCCTCCTGATGGGGACCGTGGCGTCGGCGTTCGTTGTCTGGGGCGTCACCGACCTGTACAGCTCCGGCCGCTACCTTCTCGACATGGCGGTCCTGCTGCCGGCCGCGTTCCTCGCGGCCCTGGCGTTCCTCCTCATCGCCGGGATCCTCTATCGTGTCGACCGGATCCGCGGCGTCCTGGACCGGAGGGTTGAGCTGTTTGAGTGAGATGGCGGAGTGGGCGGAGTTCCGACGGGCCCGGGGCCAGGTCCTGACGCTCTACATCGCGGTCGTGATCCTGGCGATCATCGGGGTCGGGGCCCTCTCGCTCTACTCGTTCGAGCTGGGACCGCTGGTCGGGCCCGGGGTCGAGTCATCGTTCGGGTTCGCGGTCGCGCTGATGTTCCTCCTCGGCGCGCTGATCGTCCATGTGGTCGACCGGATGCAACGGGCCTGGCCGCTAGGACGCCGCTTCGCCCCGACGGCGCCCGGGCCGGTCACGGACCTCGATTGGGCGCACGTCATCGAAGTGATCATCCTCGTCTCGGCCGGCGGTGCCATCGCCTACGTGCTGGGGGGGATCCTCGCGTGAAGGAGAGCTCATGATCGATATCACCGCCATCGAGGTCCCGCTCGCGATCATCGTCCTGATCGCCGTGATGGGGGGGTTCGGCCTCTACCTCGTAGCGGCCCACCCGGTCTGGTTCGTCCGGATGGCCAAGAAGTGGCTGTTCACCACGGACCACAAGCGCATCGGCCTGATGTACATCTTCCTCGGCATCGCGTTCTTCTTCATCGGTGGCGTCTACGCGATGCTCATCCGCACCGACCTGGGGTTCGTCCAGGGGCTCGGCGGCAACCCCCAGACGACGCTGGGCATCTCGCCGGACGTCTACTCGACCCTGTTCACGATGCACGGGGTCCTGATGATCTTCCTGTTCGTGATGCCGACGCTGGCGGGGTTCGGCAACTACCTCGTCCCTTCGATGATCGGGGCGAAGGAGATGGCCCTCCCCCGGATCAACGCGATCGCGTTCTGGATGATCCCGCCCGCGGGGGTGATCCTGATCCTCTCGAACGCCTACGCCGGCTGGACCGGGTACGTCCCGCTCTCCACCGAGTCGTTCGCCCCGAACGCCAACGGGATCAACCTGTCGATCACCGGTCTCCACATCCTTTCGGCCTCCTCCGCCCTCGGCGCGGTCAATTTCCTGGTGACGATCCTCAAGCACCGGGCCCCGGGCGTGAAGTACTGGAACATGCCCCTGTTCGTCTGGGCGACGCTGATCAACTCGGTGCTCCTGTTGTTCGCCGTCCCGTCCCTCTCGATCGCGCTCACCTTCGTCCTGTCGGACCGGAACTGGGGGACCCACATCCTCGCAGCGTCGAACGGCACGCCCCTCGGCGGGGCGCTGCTCTACCAGAACCTGTTCTGGTTCTTCGCGCACCCGGAGGTGTACATCCTCGTCCTGCCGGCGTTCGGCCTCGTTTCCACCATCATCCCGAAGCTGGCCCGCAAGGACATCTACGGCTACTCGGCCATGGCGATCGCGTTGGGCGTCTTCGCCGTGCTCTCCTTCGCGGTCTGGGAGCACCACATGTTCGTGACGGGGATCCCCACGGACCTGCAGTTCGTCTTCATGCTCACCACCATGGCGATCGCCGTCCCGTCGGCCGTCAAGACGTTCAACTGGGTGGCGACGCTCTGGGGCGGCCGGATCTGGATGGCCACCCCCATGTGGTTCTGCGTCGCGTTCATCACCGGCTTCGTCATCGGTGGGCTCTCCGGCCTGATGCTCGCGGCGGTCCCCGTGGACTACCTCTACCATGCCACGTACTTCGTGGTGGCCCACTTCCACTACATCATCCTCGGCGGGACGATGATGGCGCTGTTCGCCGGGATCTACTTCTACTACCCGGTCTGGACCGGCCGCTGGTACAACCAGGCCCTCGCCCACGTCCACTTCCTGCTCACGTACGTCGGGATCAACGTCCTTCTGTTCCCGATGTTCATCCTGGGGGCGGAGGGGATGCCCCGGCGGGTCTACACCTACCTTCCGACGCAGAACTTCGAGTTCCTCAACTTCCTGAGCTCGGTCGGCGCGGTCATCCTCGGGATCGGACAGCTGTTCTTCGCGTTCAACATGGTCTACAGCTACTTCACCGGCGCCCGGGTCAAGGGGGACCCGTGGGGCGACCCCGCCCCGACCCAGATGGTCGGTCCGGGCGCGAAGCCGTCATCTACCCCCCGGCCCAAGGGCATCGCCGCCGCGCCGGAGAACATCGGCTAGGCGGCACAGAATGGGGATGCTCGGGCACCGGATCTTCCAGGGACTGGCCGTCGCGGCCGTGGTCGCCTGCTACGTGGTCATCCTGATCGGGGGGACCGTGATGGCGAACGACGCGGGGCTCGGCTGCCCCAGCTGGCCGTCGTGCCACGGCACGTACTTCCCGGCCCTTCAGGGGGCCGCCGGGATCGAGTGGGCGCACCGCCTCAGCGCCTTCGTCCTTTCTGTAGTGATCGCGGCCCTTCTCGTGGCGGCCCTGATCGTCGAGCGGGCCCGGCCCCAGCTGGTCCGGCTCAGTGCCGCCGCGGCCTGCCTCGTCGTCGCCCAGGCGCTCCTCGGCGGCGTCGTCGTCGACAGCAGTCTCCTCGTCGTCTACGTGCTGTTCCACCTGGCCCTGGCTACCGCGCTGTTCGGCCTTCTCCTCCTGATCGCGTTCCTGTCGACCTACCGGACCCTCCCACGCCGCTGGGTCGAATGGGTCCACCGGGCCTCCGAGGAGATCCCCGCGACCGAGCAGCTGGCCCGTCGGGGCGACGTGACCGAGCGGGCCCCCGCCGCCGATCCGACCGCCCGGGGCCCGGCGTCAGCCGGTCCGGGTCGCGCAGGGAAGAATGACCGGCCCGACCCCCAGGCCCGGGGTCGCTCCCATCGATACGGTCCCGGCGCGGCCGGGGTGGTGGGACTACGTCACCCTGACCAAGCCGGGGATCACGGGCCTCATCGTCTTCGTGGCGGTCGCGGGGTACTTCCTCGCGGCGCCCTCCCCGATCTCGTGGACCCGGTTCGCGATCCTGCTCGGGACCGGAGCCCTCGCGAGCGCGGGCGCGGCGATGCTGAACCACTACCTCGACCGGGACATCGACGCCGTCATGCGGAGGACCCGCGGCCGGCCCCTCCCGACCGAGCGGATCGTCCGCTCGGGCGGCGTGGCGGTCGCGGGGCTCGCCTTCTCGGCCCTGGGGATCGGGCTCGCCGCGTGGGCGCTCAACCCGCTGACGGGGGTCTCGATCCTGCTCGGGAGCCTCACGTACGTCGTCGTCTACACCATCTGGCTCAAGCGCCGGTCCAGCTGGAACATCGTCATCGGCGGGTTCGCCGGGCAGCGCGCCGGCCCTTGCCGGGTCGGCCGCCGCGGTGGGCCACTGGACCCCGGCGGTCCTCGCGTTCGCCCTCCTTGTGTTCCTCTGGACACCGCCCCACTTCTGGAGCCTTGCCCTCCTGCTCCGGTCGGACTACCAGAAGGTCGGGCTCCCGATGCTGCCCCGGATGGATGATGTGGAGTTCTCCGGGAAGGTGGTGGTGGTCTCCGCGGCCCTCCTCGTTCCGGCGTCCCTGCTGGTGGCGGCGACCGGGGTGCTCGCCTGGCCGGTGACGGTCGCGCTCGTGGTCCTCGCCGCGGTCTTCGTCGGGCTCACCGCTCCGCTCTGGCGGGAGGTATCGCGCCCGGTCGCCCGTCGTGGCTTCATCTATTCCGGCCCCTATCTCATCGGGGTCATCATCGCGGTCGCGCTCAACGCCTGGCTGGTGCATCTCGGGGTGGCGACGGGCCTCTGAGGCCCTCCCGAGAGTCGGGGTCCGATGGGGTTAAGCCGACAGGCTCCTCGGTACCTTGGATGAACCCTACCGAGCCGTCCGATGTCCGGGGAGCTGGGGGCCGGGAGATCCTTCAGAAGGCCGAGGCGGCCCTCAAACGGCTCGGGTACGCGCGTATTCCGCCCGTGGTTCGGGACGCGCCGGGGGAGCCCCAGTTCTGGGTCCAGGAAGCCGGCGTCCCTCGCCGGACCTTCCCGGTGTTCGTGCAGGACGGGGGGGCCCCCGGGGCCCTCGACCGTGTCGGCGCGTTCTCCCACCGCGACCTGGCAGCTCCGTCCGGTGCCCACCGGGCCATCGTGGTCGTCCCGTCCGATCGGGCGGCGGACGAGGCGTGGCAGGCGCTCCGAGCCCGGGACCGGGACGCGTCGGCCGAGTACGCGATCCTGATCGTGCCCCCCCGTCCGGACTCCGAGGAGGCCCGATGGCACGCCGGGACCCTTCCCCCGCGGGACGTTCTTCGGTTGGCCACGGGGATCGTCGTCGGGTTGTTCCACCGCGCCCGCGCCGAGGAGGGGAGCACGCAGGTCGACTTCACCGATCTCCTCCAGATCCTCCGGCAGCGGTTCGGCGTCGACGTGCACCGGTCCTTGGGAGTCTCCTCCGACGAGGACGCCCTCTTCATCCTCTATCAGCTCGCGCTCCGGGACTCCTACGCCCCGGGAGACCCGGGCGCGAACCTCCACCTCCTGGTGCTCAAGCCCACGGGTCCGGCCGCCCGCCTCCCGTGGTTCGCCGCCTAGGCGCGACCAACCGAACCCATAAGAACGGCCACGCCCGCTGGGGAGCTCGATGACCGGGACCGACGGATACCGCTTCCCCTATACCCCGACCCGGGCGGGTCCACCCCGCCCGCGCACACCCCGCCGGCCGAGGGGGTGAGCGGTCTGTGGGAGTTCTTCTGGCTCTCGTTGCTCAGCACCGCGATCATCGCGGTCTCCGGCGTCGCCACGTGGTTCTTCGTCCACTGAGCGCGGAGCCCCGGGGCAAACGGTTATGTCCCCGGCCCAGGTCGGCGGCCCCGGACGCTCTTCGGTTGGGGCCGTGGGGTAGCTTGGACCATCCTTCTTGCTTGGGGTGCAAGAGACTCCGATTCAAATTCGGACGGCCCCATCCCCACCCTTTGTAGATCGGTCCGGGCGTCGCTCGCGGGCTCGGCCGCGTTCCCGGTTCAGCCGGTATGCGCGCGCCGGTTGTGTTCGGCGAGCTGCCCGATGGACGGGAATCGGCGGCGGCACACCGAGCAGGCGACGGTCTGCTTCTTCGCCTCGGGCGGCGCCTGGGCGTGGGAATCGGCCTTGTGGACCGTCAGGGCCTCCTCGGTGGGGAACTGGCGCCCGCATTCGGCGCAGACCGCCCCCACTTCGTCGTACTCTACGAACGGCATGGTTCGGTCACCGCGCCCGGGCGGCGCTCACCGGGGCCTCAGGGACCATCGGACGACGGCGGCGAACAGCACGAGGAACACCAGCGTGAGGCCCGCCAACAGCCCCAGGTATTGGAGCGGGCTGTACGGATAGTACGCCTCCGACCCGAAGGCGTTCTCTCGCATCACGTCCACCGCCAGGGAAACCGGGTTCCACGCCGCGATGTTCTGCAGCCAGGGGGGGAAGAGGCTCGTGGGGAACAGCGCGTTCGAGGAGAACAGATACGGGCAGGTTCACCAGGTTGACGAGGGCGAAGTACGACTCGATCTGCTCGGTCACGAACCCCAAGCCGATGAAGATCGAGGAGAACAACGCCGTCACGAGTCCCATGGCGAGGATGATCTCGATGACACCTACGATCCCAGAGTTGCCGGTGATCGTGAGCCCGTTCAGCCCCGGGAGGTGGGCGAAGCCGATCGCGATGGCGAACACCACGGACCCGAACACGACGCCCCGGATGACGCCCGCGGTGACCCGGGAGCCGAAGATGACCTCGCGCGGGACCGGGGCGGCGGTCTCCTTCTTGAGGGTCCCGAACCGGCGGGCGAAGATCACGTTCGCCCCGGCGAACAGGCCCGTGAACAGCATGATGAACCCGACCATTCCCACCGAGAAGTAGGAGAAGTAGTCCGGCGCCCCGAGGTAGATGGCCGCGGCCTCCTGGGGAGGAACCCCTCCGATGGACAGCAGCTTGCCGAGGTTCAGGGACTGGCCGAACAGGAGAAGGTAGAAGAACGGCAGCATCAGGGAGGAGACGATCCCGATCGGGGCCCTCAGCCACTTCAGCAGCTCGCGCTGGGTGAGGGCGACGAACTCCCGGATCGTCATCGACCCCCTCCCCGGAACCGCTGGACCCGCACTGCCCAGTCAGTGGCGGAGGGGCCCTCCTCCTCCCGGTACTCGCGGCCGGTGAACTCGAGGAATACCTCGTCCAGGGATGGCCGCTTGACCGAAACGCTGGCCAGACCCACCCCCGCCGTGATGGCGGCCTGGACCGCGGCCGGCACGATGCTCTCCCCGCGTAGCGCCTTGAGTCGGTAGGCCCCGTTGGTCCAGGCGACCCCGAGGACCCCGGGCACGTGCGAGAAGACCTCCGAATGCTCGCCGTCGGCCCGGGTCGGCACGATGGTGACCACGTCGCCGCCGACCTTCTCCTTGAGCTCGGAGGGCGTGCCGATGGCGCGGATCTGCCCGTGGTCGATGATCGCGATCCGGTCGCAGAGCAGGTCCGCCTCGTCGAGGTAGTGGGTGGTGAGGAAGAACGTGTGGCCGCCATCCTTCCGGAGCGTCCGGATGGTGTCGGCAGATCCCGGCCCGGGCCTGGGGGTCGAGGCCGAGCGTCGGCTCGTCGAGGAACAGGACCGGGGGCGTGTGGACCAGGCTCGCCGCGATCTCGAGGCGTCTGCGCATCCCCCCGCTGTAGGTCCTCACCCGCCGGTCGGCGGCGTCCCCCAGCTGGACCATGTCGAGCAGCTGCTGGACCCGGCGCCCGGTCTCGCTGACCGGCACGGCGTAGAGCGCGGCCGCCAAGCGGAGGTTCTCGCGCCCGGTCAGGTCGTCGTCGGCGGTGGACTCCTGGAAGATGACCCCGATATGTCGCCGGATCTCCGACGGCTTCGCCATCACGTCCATCCCGAGGATGGTCGCCTGGCCACTTGTCGGTCGTAGAACGGTCGTCAGCATCCCGACGGTGGTGGTCTTGCCGGCGCCGTTGGGACCGAGGAAGCCGAACACCTCGCCTTCGCGGACCTGGAAGGAAACGTTGTCGACCGCTTTCACCGAATCCGCCGAACACCTTGGACAGACCGGCGGCTTCGATGGCGGCGACCACGGACGTTCCCCCTACCTACTTGGCGAGTCGGTCAAGACGCTGAGCGAGCGCCCGAAGCTCATCACGATGACCCTTCCACTCCCCCTGAGGGTCGGAGGTCGACAGGTCCTCGAGGTAGCTCACGAACCCCGAGATCTCGGTCACCATCTCCTCGGGGGTCCTTGGGGTGGACATCCACCCGCGGAGGAAGGAGAACTCGTCCCGGGAGCGGGCCGTGACCTCGTAGCGGCCGTCGGACCGCTTCACGATCGTACCCGAGCTCACCAGTTCGTCGAGCAGGGGGTACATCGACCCCGGCGACGGCCGCCAGTGGCCCATCGTCGTCCGTTCGACCTCCCCGATCAGCTCGGCGCCGTTCTTCGGGCCTCGTGCCAACAGGAAGACCACCATTCCGCGGAGTCCCCGCTTGTGCGGCTGTCCCATGAACCCCCACATCGGAATACTCGATATCGGTATTCCGAGCCTGTATAAGACCTCGTCGGGGCGACCGACCCGTATCCCCTCCGGTGGAGAGCGGCCCGCTCCGTGTCCCCGGCGAGGCTTCAAGCGCGCGGGCGGTTCGGGCGTACGTGGGCCGCCGCTTCGTCGACCAGCGCCGGCGGGACAGGTTCTATCGGGCGGCGCAGCACGAAGGCCTGCGCTCCCGCGCGGCGTTCAAGCTCGGCCACCTCGCCACCCGCTATCCGATATTCCACCGGGGCGACTCGGTCCTCGACCTCGGGGCGGCCCCGGGGGGATGGTCCCTCGTGGCCCGGGGGGCGCTCGGTCGGACCGGGCGCGTCGTCGCTGTGGACCCCCGGGTGATCGAGCCGGTCGGAGGGGGTGGAGGTGGTGCGGGGCCGGGTCGGCGATCCCCGGCTCCTCCCCCGGATCGCCCCACTTCCCTACGACGTGATCCTCTCCGACATGTCCCCCCGCGTGAGCGGGGCGTATGCCACCGACCACGCGCGAAGCGTCGGCCTGGTGCGGGATGCCATGGAACTCGCCCGGGTCGCCCTTCGGACCGGTGGGGTGTTCGTGGCCAAGGTGTTCGCCGGGGACATGTTGGACGAACTGGTGGCCGAGCTGCGACCCCAGTTCGAACGCGTCGTGCTCACCAAGCCCCCCGCCTCGCGGGAGAGCTCGTCGGAGATGTACGTGATCGGGATCGAGTACCGGCCCCGGATCGCGGAGCCGCCCCCCGGATGACGCCCCACGAACGGGCCGCGGAAGCGCTGGCCCTCCTCGGGGGTCTTTCGATCCCCGACCCGAGGATCCGGGCCGCGCTGCTCGCCGTGCCCCGGCACCGGTTCATCCCGGAGTCCGCGCGATCGGAGGCGTACGATGACGAACCCGTCTCCCTCGGGGTCCCCGGTGCCACCGCGTCGGCGCCGTCCATGGTGGTCCTCCAGCTCGAGGCCGCCGAGGTCCGACCGGGGGACCGTGTCCTCGAGATCGGGGCCGGGATGGGATACCTCGCCGCCGTGCTCGCCGAGCTGGTGGGGCCTCAGGGCCGCGTGGAGGCCCTCGAGCTCGATCCATTCCTGGCGGGAGAGGCCGTCCAACGGATCGGGCGCTGGTCGGCTCCCGACCGGGTCCACGTCCATGCACGGGACGGTTCGGAGGGCCTGGCGGAGAACGCCCCGTTCGACCGGATCATCGTCTCGTGCCAGACCACGGAGATGCGCGATGCGTGGCGCCACCAGGTGGCCCTAGGCGGCCGGATCGTGGCGCCGGTCGGGGACGCCCACGAGCAGATCCTGACGACACTGGTCCGCAGTTCCAGCGGTTGGACGCGCCACGAAGGCACCCTGTGCCGGTTCGTCGCGCTTCGGCGTCGCCTCCCACGCGATATATAGACCCACACTTTGCGGCGGAGCCGGCATTTTTGAGGGTCGATTTCTCGTGATACGGTTTGGACCCGCTGGAATCCCTCTCTCCTGCAAAGGACGGACCCTCCGAGATGGGATCGCGGACGTCCATCATCTCGGCCTCACGGCCATGGAGGTCCAGTTCATCAAGGTCAATCCGCTCACTCGCGTCGTCCTCGACGAGGAGATCGGCAAGACCCCGAAGGAGCTCCTGCTCCAGCTCGTGGTCGGCGCCGGCGGACACTCGGAGACCCCCCAGGAGCCGAACATCCCGGCGCTGGGCCAGCCGCTGAAACGCCGCGACGCCCTCACGACGCTGACCTGGAGCCTCGCCAAGGACCACGGGGACCTCGCCCTTACGCGGGACCTCGCGAAAGCCCTCGATGTGGACCTCACGCTGCATGCCCCGTACTACGTGGACTTCTTCGGCAGCCGGGAAGCGCGGGAGCGATCGATCCGGCAGATCCAGTGGTCTACCGTCCTTGCCGAGGGGCTTGGCGCGAGGCTCGTCGTCACCCACCTTGGGTTCTACGGAGCGGGGGAGCGGGCCGACAGCGTGCAGGAGCTCACGGGGATCGCCAAGGACCTCAGCGACTGGATGAAGACCTCCACGAGGGGATCGGTACGGCTGGCCGTGGAACCCAGCGGCCACCCCGACGTGTTCGGGTCCCGGGAGGAAGTGCTGGAGCTCGCCCACCGGGTGCGGGGCGTGGTCCCTGTGCTCAACCTTCCGCACCTCGCGGCCCGCGAGCGGACCAACTTTGAGGATGCGGCCCGGTTGCAGCCGGTGATCGACCAGTTCGTCGCGGCCAGCGACCGCCATCTCTACCTCAACTTCTCGGGTGTCGAGTTCTACGGGGCCGGGGAGTTCCGCCTCACCCCGATCAAACGCGGGTCGGTCCGGTTCGACCCCCTGGCCGAGATCCTCGCCGACCGGGATTACGATGTCACGGTGATCTCGAGCTCGCCGCTCCTCGAGCACGATGCGATGTACATGAAGCTCCTGTACGAGCGAGCGCTGTCGAAGCGGTGGGCGAAGCGCAATGCGCCGCCCCCCGCCCCGGCGGCCGCCGCCAAGACGAAGGGGGCCGTCCCCGCCAACGCCAAGAAGTCGCCCGTCAAGTCCCCCACGAAGCATCCGCCGACGAAAGGAGGCAGAGCCGTTGCCCGACCTTCCCACCGATAAGGGCCAGATCTTCGGACCCGCCGAACGGTACATCGGCGAGCGGGTCACCCAGAGCCTGGCCGCGATCGACCCGGGCGTGATCTCGGCCGTGCTCGATGCGCTCCTGAAGGCGCCCTCGATCTTCGTCTACGGGGCCGGTCGGTCGGGCATCATCGGGCGCGCGTTCGCCATGCGGCTCGTCCAGACCGGACTTGCGCGCCTACGTGATCGGCGAGAGCGTCACCCCGATCGTCTCGCACGGCGACGCGGTGTTCATCTTCTCCAACCAGGGAGAGAGCTACTCGTCCATCGCCACCGCGAACATCGTGCGCCGGGAGGGGGCGTCCCTGATCGTGGTCACGGCGAAGCCGACGTCCAAGCTCGCCCATGCGGCGACCCTGCAGCTCACCCTGTCGTTCCCCGACGATCGCCCCCGGGCCGCGTTCGCGCCGCTGGGGACGTTGTTCGAGTCCGCGGCGCTGCGGCTCAGTGACGCCCTCGTGGCCGAGATCCTTCGGGCCCGGGGCGAGACCGAGGACTCCATGCGAAGGCGCCACGCCATCATGGTCTGACCCGGTCCGCGCGGGAAACTTTATGGCGCGGGGCCCCTCGCTCCCGGCGTGGCGCGCCGCCCCGAACCGACGTCCGCGACCCTCGTGCCCGTCCCGACCCGATTCTTTGTCACCTGCGGCAAGGGGATCAACAAGACCAGCGAGCTCAACGCGTTCGACCTGGGGCTCCTGCAGGCCGGGATCGGCGAGCAGAACCTCGTCTCGGTCTCCTCGGTCCTCCCGATCGGCATCCGGCAGATCGAGCGGGTCCCGATCGCCCGGGGGGCGATCACGCACTGCGTCCTGGCCCGCCACGGCGGCGGCGAGGGCGAGGTGATCTCCGCGGGGATCGCCTATGGGTTCCGGAACGACGGCCAGGGCGGCTACGTCGCGGAGGGACATCTCCACGGCACGCAGAAGTCGCTCAAAGAGTTCCTGAAGTGGCGCATGGAGGAGATCGCCCACTTCCGCGGCGTCGAGCTCCGGAGGATCCACTACCGGACCGAGGAGCTTGTCATCCCCATGGACCACTACGGCGTCTGCATCGCCGCGGTGGTGTTCCTTCCCTAGGCCCGGAACAGCTTCCGGAACAGGAGCTTGTCATCGAGGCTCCCCTCGAGGGCGAGCTTGCGCGTAACGAGGGCCTTCATCGGACCGATCTCTTTGGAGACGAGGCCCCGGAACGTCGTGGTGTCGGTGATGATGGTGACATCCGCCGTTCCGCCGGCGCCTGTGTGAAGGTTCTGGAGCTTGCCGTCCTTCAGTTCGGCCGAATAGGTCTCGCCGTCGGTCAGCCGCACGGCGACGGTCCGTTCGATCCCTTGGAGCTCCTCCTGGACCGAGGGGGTCCTCTCGGCGTGGCGGTTGAACCGGTCGATGAGGTTTCGGAGCTCCGGCTCGATCGTCACGGGAACGCCTCCAGCGTGGTGGGGGGGCGGGGGGGCAAAAGGTCTTTCGTCGTCTGCCAGGAGTGCCGGACATACTCGGGCCGTTCCCCGCGACGGAGAACGCCCTCGAGGAAGGCCCGGGTCCGCCGGTCGGAGGGGTAGCCGCTGCCGACCTCGGTCCCGAGCGATTCCCTGAGTCGATCGATCGCACGATCGCGCAGCACCTTCGCGACGATGGACGCCGCTCCGACGACGAGCAGGTCCCGGTCGGCCTTGTGCCGGGCAACGATCCGGGTCGCCGTCCGCGCATAGCGGGCCACGTTCCGGCCGAACCGGGCGGCGACCGGGTCGCAGGCGTCGAGGTAGGCGATCTCGGGTCGTGTCCTTCGGATGAGTCGGGCGAACGCCCGCGCCTCCAGGTCGTTCAGTCCCCCGACGCTCGCCGCGCGGTCGATCTCCGCCGGTCCGAGAACGACGTGATGCCGCTGCCCCACGGAGGCGAGCCGGTCGAAGACCGTCGCGCGCTGGGCCGGCGAGAGCTCCTTGGAGTCCCGCACCCCGAGGTCCGCCAGGGACCCGATCCGATCTACGGGGAGGAGGAACCCCCCGACGACGAGCGGCCCGAGGACCGGTCCCCGGCCCGCCTCGTCGACACCGAGGACCCATCCGGCGCGCACCGTCGCTCCGGCCGGCGCCTCTGCCACGCGTCGCGCACCACGAGAAACCCCATAAGACCCGTGCCCGTGGGAACGGCATGGCCCTCGATGGACTCGTGGTCCCAGTGCCCACCCTCTTCGGGGACGACGGGGCTCTCGACATGGGGCGCAACTCCAAGTTCGCCCGGCGCCTCTGCGATGCGCGGGTCGACCACCTGTTCGTTCTCGGCTCCCTGGGGGAGTTCCTCTCCGTCGAAGAGGCGGAGCGGCCCAAACTGCTGGAGGCGGTCATCGAGAGCCTGACCTGGAAGACCGACGCGTGGATCGGGGTCGGCGCCCCTTCGACCGCCCGGGCGATCCGGTACGCCACAGCGGCCGAGGAGGTCGGCGCCGGCGCGGTCGTCGCGGTCCCGCCGTACTACCTTCCGCCCGCCGAGGAGTCGATCCTGTCGTACTTCCGGGCGATCCGGGCCGCGGTAGGGATCCCTCTCCTCGCGTACAACATCCCCGCCAAGGTAGGCTACGCGCTCTCCCCGGCGGTCGTTCAGCGGCTCGCCAGCGAGGGGACGATCGAGGGACTCAAGGACACCGCGGGACATCTCGAAAGCGTCCAGGAGTTCCTGCGCGCCGTCCCGGCCGGGTTCCCCGTGCTGCCCGGGGACGACACCCTGGTGGTCGACGCGTGGGCGAGCGGCGCGCGCGGCGCCGTGATGGGCCTCGGGAACATTGCCCCCAAGCTCGCGGTCGAGCTCCTCGCCTCCCTCCGGGCCGGGACCGCCGATCGGACGGCCGAGCTCGACGCCCGCCTCCGCGAGCTCGCCCACGTGGTCGCGGCCGGACCGTTCCCTTCGACGACCAAGTTCCTTGCGGCGCGACTCCGCTCGGCCGAGGTCGGCTACCGGGCCCCGTACGACCCGCTGACGCTCGACGAGCAGACACGTGTGCTGGCGGCCCTGGCACCGGTCGAGGCCGGGTTCCGGCCGTACCTGTGAATGGCCATGCGAGCGGTCGTGGTCTCCCCGCCGACCCCCGGCGCCCATCTCACCGAGGTCCCTCCACCCTCCCCCGCCGACGGTGAGGTCGGGGTCCGGGTCCTGGAGTGCGGGGTCTGCGGCACCGACCGCGACATCGCCCAGGGGCTGTACGGGACTCCACCGGCCGGGTCCGGCCAGCTGGTCCTGGGCCACGAGAACTTCGGGGTCGTCGAGACCGTCGGGGCCGCCGTGTCGGGCTGGTCCCCGGGGGACTACGTGGTCGCTACCGTGCGCCGCGGCTGCGGGATATGCCGGTTCTGCCTCACCAACCAGTCCGACTTCTGCGAGACCGGCAAGTTCACCGAGCGCGGGATCCGGGGCCGCGACGGATACTTCGCCGAGCGGTACACGGAGGTCCCGGAGTACCTCGTTCGGATCCCCTCGGCGCTGCGGCGGGTGGCGGTCCTCCTGGAGCCGATGAGCGTCGTCGAGAAGGCGGTCTACGAGGGCCAGGAGGTCCTGGCACGCCGGGGCCGGACCCCGGGCCACGCTCCGACCACGCCCCCGCGGGCCCTCGTGGCCGGCACCGGTGCGATCGGGATGCTGGCCGCCTTCCTGCTCCGGTCGGAGGGGTACGAGGTCACCGCGATCGACCGGCACTCCTCGGACACGGCGGCCGGGTCGCTCCTACAACGGATCGGCGCCACCCACGTGGACGCCAGCGGCGGCATCGGGAGCCTCGGGGGGACCCGCTTCGAACTCGTGGTGGAGGCCACGGGAAACCCGGGGCTCGACTTCGACCTCGTCGGGACGCTCGGACCCAACGGGGTCCTGGTGCTCACGGGGATCCCGGCGGCGGGTCGCGGGAGCGCACCCCCGACGGACACCGGCACGATGCTTCGGAACCTGGTGCTCGGGAACCAGGCGATCGTGGGGTCCGTGAACGCCAACCGCCGCTACTTCGAGCGGGGGCGGCGGCACTTTACCCAGTTCCGGCGTCGCTGGGGGGACGCCCTCGAAGGCCTGATCACGGAGCGGGCCCCGATCGACCAAGCGGAGCGTCTGCTCGGCCCGGCGCCCGGCGGTTCGATGAAGTCGGTCCTCGTCGTCGGCCGGCGCTGAGCCGCCTTTCGACAAACGTCAAATACCGCACCCCGCTCCGAGCCCTCCGCTCCGGCACCATGGGGATCTGGCAAGGCCGTTCACGCCGCAAGCCCACGGGCGGACGGCTTCGGCCGATCCGCAAGAAGCGCCGGTTCGAGATCGCTCGAGAACTCCAGCAGGCGAGCGTCGGAGCGGGCAAGGTCAAGACCTACCGCGTTCGCGGCGCGAACACCAAGCTCCGGGTCCTCACGGCGAGCTCGATCAACGTGTTCGACCCGGCCACCAAGACGATGAAGGTCGCCAAGATCGTCACGGTCCGGGAGAACCCCGCGAACGCGAACTACGTCCAGCGGAACATCATCACCAAGGGCGCCATCGTCGAGACCGACCTGGGGCTGGTCCAGGTCCGCTCCCGCCCCGGCCAGGACGGCGTTCTGAACGGCGTCCGCGTGGCCAAGGCCGGCGCCGCGTAGGCGTCCCGCGGAGCGCGGGGATGCCCGATCACTTCTACGTCTACCCCGAGTACGTGGACCGCTCGATCCCCCGGGCGGACGGCCGACGTGTCCCCGCCGAGGGGGCCCCGTCCTCGGTGACCCTCGAGGAGATCGTGGCCGCCGCGTCGGCCCTCGGGTTCAAGGCGACGGCCGAGGCCGAGAAGCACTACCCTCCGCGGGCCCACGCGTTCGCCGGGCGCGTCAAGGTCGCGAAACGGGCCGGCACCCCCAAGACGAAGTTCCTCGCCGACCTGGCCCGGGAGATCACCCGTCGTCGGCCGGCGGCGGCCCGGAAGGTCTAGATGGAAGAGCCGGGGACCCTCTACTTCACCGGCACGGCCGGCGCCGGCAAGAGCCGGCTGGTCCGAGCGTTCGCCGGCTGGATGAAGACCGCCGGCTACGACTCCATCACGGTGAATCTCGACCCGGGGAACGAGTCCGAGACGTTGGAGGCCGACGTCGATGTTCGAGAGTGGGTCCGCCTCGATGACGTCATGGACCAGTACGGCCTCGGACCCAACGGCGCCCAGGTCGCCGCGGCTGACCTCATCGCCCTCAAGGTCTTCGAGATCA
Source organism: uncultured Thermoplasmata archaeon (assembly GCA_963708255.1). Classification (GTDB taxonomy): domain Archaea; phylum Thermoplasmatota; class Thermoplasmata; order Lutacidiplasmatales; family UBA184; genus Lutacidiplasma. The sequence goes on along the minus strand of CAVPSE010000002.1, from coordinate 1,562,054 downwards.
AGCAGGCGATCGCCGAGCTGAAGACCGACTACGTCCTCGTGGACACCCCCGGCCAGGTGGAGCTGTTCGCCTTCCGGGAGTCTTCGAAGGCGATCGTCGACGCCCTCAGCGGCGACCGGTCGACCGTCGCGTTCCTGTTCGATCCGGCGCTCGCGAAGTCCGCCACCGGGTTCGTCTCCCTGATGATGCTCTCCGCCACGGTGGAGTTCCGATTCCGCCTGCCGACCCTTAACGTGCTGAGCAAGACCGACATCCTGACGCCGGAACAGCTCGAGGAAGTGGTCGGGTGGGGCGACGACCTCGAGCGGCTTGCGGACACCGTCCAGTCGGAGACCCCGACCCCGGACATCCAACTCTCGGCGGAGGTCCTCCGGGCCCTCGCCTCCCTCTCCCCCCTCACGACGCTGCTGCCCACCTCCGCGCAGGAAGGCAGCGGCCTCGAGGGCCTCTACCGGGCCGTCCAGCGCAACTTCGGCAGCGACGAGGACCTGGAGCCGTCCCACGCCGCGCCCGACGCCCCCGAGGACGAGTAGGACGGTCCCGCGGGGTTCGTACCCGCGCGATATGTACTGCGCGGAGGGTCCCGCCCGACGGGGACCCGGATGTCGTCGCTCGGCGGGCTCTACCTGGTCTTTTTCCTCGCCGCCGCCTCCATGAGCGGGATCAATCTGTACGTCCTCGCCCGGCTGGTGCCCCGGTCGGGCGGTCCCCCGAACCTCGCCCGGGCGATCGTGGTCGGTTACATCCTCGTGGCGTCCAGCATCTTCTGGATCGTCCTTCCCTGGGCGCTCTTGGCCCCGGACCTCACCTCGTACTACACGGTCCTGACGTTGATGTCCCTCCCGATGCCCGCTCCGTTCGTCTGGATGATGGCCGCGCTGTTCCGGGCCGAGGAAAGATCGATCGCCCCCGGTAGCACGAGATGGGCACTTCTGGTGGCCGGGGCGCTGGTAGCGAACGAGCTGTTCATGTCCGTCTCGTTCGCCGTGGCCCAGTACCGGGTACTCCGGCGACCTGGCGGGCCTCCTCGGCACCGCGCTCAACGCGGTCTGGTTCGCCGGACCGATGCTGTCGACGATGGCGGTCCTCCTGGTGCTCGTACCGGTCACCCCGTTCGAGAGGCGCGCGTTCGGCGGGCTCGCGGCCACCCTCGTGGTCGGCCCCATCCTGCTGGGTTCCCCGATCGCCGGCGCCGTCGCGATGGCGGCCGTCATGACGGCTGTTCTCCTGCTGCTCGCGCTCCGGACGCGCGGGACTCGCCTCTCCGCGACCGAAGGAGCGGTGGGCGCGGCGGTCGCCGTCGCCTTCGTGGCGATGGCCGGCGCCGAGGTCGTCTCCTTCGCCCTGCCGGGCCTCGGTGCGAACGCGCTCCCGTACGGGCTCGCCTCGGTGGGCGTGATGCTCGCGGAGGGGTGGGTGCTCGTACGACGCGGGCTTCGCTCCCCGGTCGTTCCCCTCGGAGGTCCCCTCCCAGGGTCCACGACCGGCACCGCGTCGTCGGCGGTCTGAGGTCCGGGACCTAGGACCCGTTCGCCGGCACCGCGAGCCGCCGAGGCTCGTCCGCCGCGACGGCGTTCCGGGGGGCGAAGGCGATTGCCAGAGCGAACGCCCCCACCAACAGGAGCTGGAAGGCCCATCGGAGGCCGAGGGCGAGGCCCGTGAACGGAGGAGGAACGCCGCCCAACGAGGCGGCGACCCCCTCCCTCCCCAGAAGCTCGTTCACGAACCCGTAGAGTCCCCAGCCGGAGAGCGGGGGCGGCGCCCCCAGGACCATGGTGACCCCGGCCGCCGCCACGGCGATCCGGGGGAGCAGGCGCGGCACGGTGACCGGGCCGCTGAACCAGCCGACGAGTCGCGGACCGAACAGCCCGGCCAGGACCGCGAGCCCCCCCGCGAGCAGGTGCTGAAGAAGGACCTGGATAACGAGCACGGCGGGCACCGAGCCGACCGGGGGCACGGCGAGCTCCAGGATCCCCGCGAGCAGCCAGGTGACCCCGCCGGCCAGGAGCCCGACCCGGAGGAGGGCGGTCCCGACCGACCGCCGATCGATCGTCGGAGCGGCGACGGCGGCCTGCGCGTCCCCGGCCACGCTGCCGTAGACGACCACGAGCTGCTCCTGGGCGACCAGCGCCACGCCGAGGACGGCGATCTGGAAGAACCCGAGGTACCACTCGTTCAGGAACACCGTCGAGAGGCTCTGTCCGCTCGCCTGCGCCACGGCCCCCAGCCCGGCCGTGGCCGCGGCCGTCGTCGAGCAGCACGCCCCCAGGGTCACCAGGGCGAGCATCGCCGGGGTGAGCCCCGCGGCCGAGGAGGCGAGCGTCGGGGCGGTGGAGGAGGTCCGGCGCATTCGGAGGAGGCGGTACGCCAGGACCACGCCCACGGCCATGCCAAGACCCACCCCGATCGAGACGATCACCATCGTGATGGCCGGGAGGAACGGGAGCGCGATCAGCCCCCCGGCGCGAGGACGAGGAGGGCCGGGTAGTTCCACCAGGCGGTCGACGAGGAGGCCGTGATCAGCTGGACCGTGACCTGGGTCTGGCCGGTCGGGCCGAACACCAGCATCTGGCCGACCAGAAGGGAGACGAACCCGTAGACGAATCCGACCGAGATCGAGAGGGCCCGGCGGCCGGGGAACGTAGGATGGCCCGGCTCTGCTGGAGGGTCAGGATGGAGAGGATGGAGTGGGACGGGGGTGCGGCGGGAGTCGCCATTCGAGCCGACGAGGTCCCCACCGGTATATGGGCGCCCGGTCCGGACCCGTCCCTACCTACTACAGGTCCCGTAGGATGGGCGGCGCCGGCCGCGGCCTACTCGGTGAAGAACAGTCCCATGCCGGCGGCGGCGGCCTCGTCGTCGTCCTTCAGGCGCTGGTGGAGGGCGAGGCCGTCCGGGGCAGGCATCTTCTCCCCGACCTTCGCGAGGAGCTCCTCCGCCTTGTGCACCGCTTCCTCGGACCCCTCGACGAGCACGTAGAGGCTACCCGAGGGCCCGCCCAACGAGGCGGCGTCGCGGATCTTCTGGCTCTGGCGGGAGACCTGATCGTCGGCCAACGCCGCGTCAAGCTCCGCCTTCTTGGAGGACAGGTACGGTGAACAGGGTCCAGGCCATCGACGGCCGGACCGGCCGGGCCACTTGAGAGTTTCTGTCCGACCCTAGATCCCGAAGCCGGAGCGGGCCTCGAAGACCTTCGGATCGTCGAGGCCCATGACGTCCGGGTTGCGGCCTTCCGAGGTCGCGATCCAGTACGCGAGGAGCTGGAACGGGATCACCTGAAGGATCGCCGGGATCGGGGGATCGGTCATCGGGACCCGAACGACGTCAGGGCCTTCGGGTCCCCCGGAGGAGTCCACGAGGAGGACCCGGGCCCCGAGCTTGCGTGCGGCGTCGAGCCCCGTGAGGGCCCGAGCCCGTTGGAGGGGCGTGCTGGTGATGGCGAGGACCGCGGCGGTGTCGTTGAGGGACGGTAGGACGCCGTGAAGGAGCTCTTCGACCCCCACGACGGCGCAGAACCGACCCGCGCCTTCCCGGAGCTTGAGCGCCGCCTCCCGGGCGCTGGCGTCGGCGGCACCGGACCCGACCAGGAGGATCCGCTCCTGCGGCGCGAACCGGTCCACCAGGTCGACGATCGCGGGCTCGGTCGCGAGCGAGTCGGTGATCCGATCGGCCATCTCGTCCTCGGTGAGCGGGGGAACGCTCCGTCCTCGGGACCCAGTGTTCGAGCAGCGTCCAGGCCGCCACCAGGTCCGCGGTGAAGCTGACCGTGTGGGTCCAGGCCGCCTCCTGGGCGTACTCCGAGGCGAGGACCCGGGTCGCGAGGCTTCGAGAGGTCGAGACCGGCTCGGTGGTGATCAGGACCTGCGGGACGCCCCGGGCGGCCAGCAGTTTCTGGGCGTCGATGGTCAGGGCCGTCTCGCCGGAGGCGGAGAAGACGAGGGCCGTCGTACCGGGAGCGGCGAGCTGCGGATCCTCCAGCAGGTCGAAGGAGGTCCTCGCGACCACGTCCTTTGCGTCGCCCCACATCCGGGAGGCGGCCTCGGCGGTCGCCAGGGCCGCGTGGAACGAGGTCCCCAGTCCGACGCAGAGCAGGCGGCGGTCGGGTGGGGTGATCGGCTCGCTGGCGAGGAGGTCACGGACCGCACGACGGGTGGCGCGGGCCGCCACGGCCTGGCGACGGATCATCTCGTGCATGAAGTACGGATGGCGGGTCCGTCCAACGGGAGGGTTCGGGACCTGCGGTCCCGGGAAGTCGACCATGGCGGTGCGAGGCGGGCCGGCCCGATAGCCCTTGGGAGGTTCGGGCAACCTCATACCGAGTGGGACGGTCCCCCCGGCGTGTTCACCAGCACGACGGAAGCGCCCGTTCTCCTCATCGGCTCGGCCCACGTGGTGGACCTCGCCGCGGACCTACGGCGGGTGCTCGGGGAACGGGTCCTCGACGCGGTCGCGCTCGAGCTCGACGAGGAGCGAGCGCGCGCGTTGCTGGCGCCGGGAGCCGAACCCGCCGGGAGGGCGGAGGGGGCCCCGATCTTCCTGGCCCTCTGGGCCCGCCTCCAGCGGCGACTCGGGGCGGACATCGGAGGCGGGACGCCCGGGGCCGAGATGCGGGTCGCGGCCCAGGTCGCCAAGGAGCGTCACCTCACCCTCCTCCTGATCGACGATCCGATCCGTGAGACGATCGGTCGGCTGCTGCGATCCATGTCGTTCAAGGAACGCGCGTCGCTGCTGCTTGGCGGGATCGTCGGCCTCGTGATCCCCAGCCGCGTGGTCGAGCACCAGCTCGAGCAGTACAGCGAGGCCCCCGAGCCGTTCCTAGAGCAGGTGCGCTCGTCCTACCCGACCGTGGCGCGGGTGCTGCTCGATGACCGGAACGAGCACATGGCGGACCGGTTGGCCGAGGCCCGCCGCCGCGGCTTCGGACGGGTGGCGGCCATCGTGGGGGACGCCCACATGCCCGGCCTTGCCGCGGCCCTGAACCGACGGGGGATCCCGGTGGAGCGGATCTCGTTCGGACAGCTGACCAAGCCCGCGGCGCCTACAGCACCGTGAGCTGGCGCTTCCCGGCCTCGTCGATCGCCGCGATCAGCGCGTCGGCGAGCTTCGACGGCTCGGGTCCATCGTAGGCCCCGAGCGTCCCGGCGTCGCCGAGCTCGGAGATCCTCCTCTCCACCGGCAGACGCGCCAGCAGCGGCACCCCGTACTCCTTGGCGATCTTCTCGACGTGGCCGGGCCCGAACAGTTCGATGGTCTCGTGGCAGTGAGGGCAGTTGAGGTAGGCCATGTTCTCCACCACGCCGAGCAGCGGGACGTGGAGGTCCCGGGCCATGTTCATCGCCTTCTGAACGATGAGCGCTGCCAGGTCCTGGGGCGGGAAGACGAACACCATTCCATCGAGGGGGATCGTCTGGAACACGGTGAGCGGCACGTCGCTCGTCCCGGGCGGCATGTCGATGAGGAGGTAGTCAAGCTTCCCCCAGTTCACGCCGCCGAAGAACTGAAGGATGAGGCGGGTGACCAGCGGACCGCGCCAGATCACGGGGGTCTGGTCATCCTCCACCATGAACTGGGAGGAGACGACCTTCACTCCGTCGCGGGTCTCGGCGGGTTCGATCCCCTCTCCCTTGTCGTAGAGCGGTCCGGTCACGCCCATCAGTTTCGGGATCGATGGGCCGGTCACATCGGCGTCGAGGACCCCGACCGCGAGCCCCTTGCGTCGGAGGGCGGTGGCCAGGAGGGCGGTCACGGAGGATTTTCCGACCCCTCCCTTCCCGGAGCCGACCGCGACGACGTGCGCGATGGCCCCCTTTTCCATGCGCTGGAGCACGCCTCCGGCCGGGCGCCGCGGGACGCCGCCCCCCGGGGGGGTCGACGTGGGGTGGGCGCCGGGGGGCCCTGGGGGAGCTGCCATCGGGTTCGAAGTCGTCCCACGCTATATAACGCGCCCGCCCTCACCGCCCCTGGGCAATCATGACCATCGGTCCCTCCGCGTCCCTGGACGAGCTTTTCGTGCCCAGATCGGTCGCCGTGATCGGGGCGTCGAACCGGCCGGGCACGGTCGGCGCGAGTCTTTTCCGCAACATCCTGCAGGCGGGGTACCAGGGGGTCACGTACCCCGTGAACCCCTCCTGGAAGAGCGTCTCCGGCGTCCGGTGCTATGGGACGGTCGAGGACCTGCCCGAGACCCCGGACCTGGGCGTGATCATCGTACCCGCCCCCCAGGTCGCGGGGGTCATGCGCGCCCTGGGCAAGCGGGGCACCCAGGGCGTCGTGGTGATCTCCTCGGGGTTCCGAGAGGTCGGCGGCGCGGGCGTCGGCATGGAGGCGGAACTGGTGGAGATCGCCCGGCGGTACCGGATGTCCGTCACCGGCCCCAACTGCTTCGGCGTTTTGAACACCCACCCGTCGATGAGCCTGAACGCCACCTTCTCCAGCGACCTACCGCCCCGCGGGAACATCGGGTTCGTCTCCCAGAGCGGGGCGCTCTGCTCGGGGATCCTACGATACGGCGTCTCCGAACGGATCGGGTTCTCGAGGTTCATCAGCGTCGGCAACCGCGCCGGGGTCGACGAGAACGACATCCTGTACTCCCTGGGGAGGGACCCGGCCACCCAGGTCATCCTGCTGTACGTGGAGAGCCTGGCCGACGGTCACCGGTTCCTGGAGGCCGCGCGCGAAGTGACCGAGCACAAGCCGGTCCTCGTGATCAAGAGCGGGCGCTCGGCCGTCGGCGAGCGGGCCGCGCGGAGCCATACGGGCTCCCTCGCACGGGCCGGCCAGGACCGGGTGTTCGACGCCCTGTTCCAGCAGGCCGGGGTCCTGCGGGCTGACACCATCGGGGACCTGTTCCGGATGGCCAAGATGTTCTCCACCGGGCTACGGCTCGAGGGGCCCCGGATCGCGATCCTCACCAACTCCGGTGGCCCGGGGATCGTCGCCGCCGACGCCTGCGTTCGCGCCGGGCTCGAGCTGCCGAGCCCCCCGACGATCGCGGCCGAGTCGCTCCAGCGACTGCTCTCCCCGTCGGCCGCCATCGGGAACCCGATCGACATGACCGCGGACGCCAAGGGGGACACCTACCGGGATGCCCTGAAGCTTCTCCTCGACATTCCCGAAGTGAACGGCGCGCTGGTGATCGCGACCCCGACCGGGACCCTGGCGGGGTCGGCCGTCTCCGACGCGGTCCTCTCGGTCAAGGCGAGATCCGCGAAGCCGATCGCGGTCTGTCTGTTCGGTGTCTCTGACCTGAGCAACGAGGTGCGGGGGCTCGAGGAGCAGGGGGTCCCGACCTACACCTTCCCCGAGGAGGCGGTCCAGGGGCTCGGGAGCCTCGCCAAGTACAACGCGTGGTGGACCCGCCCCAAGACCAAGGTCCGGACCTTCAAGGTCGACACCGCCGCGGCCGACCGGACCATCGCACGGGCCCGGGCGGAGGGAGCGACCGTGCTCCCGGAGTACTCGTCCCGCGAATTGCTGAAGGCGTACGGGATCCCGTTCGCCCCGTCCCGGCGCGTCCGGACGGTCGCCGAGGCCGTCAGCGCGGCGGACGAGCTGGGCTACCCGGTGGCGATGAAGGTCGCCTCGCCGGACATCTCCCACAAGACGGACGTCGGCGGAGTGGCCCTCAACCTCGACTCCGCCCGGTCGTTGCGGTCGGCGTGGGCCGCCATGGAGCGGTCCCTCTCGGCCAAGGTGCCCTCGGCCCGCATCGAAGGGTTCGAGATCGAGAAGATGATCGTCGGCGGCAAGGAGGTCATCCTCGGGATCCAGCGCGACCCCGGCTTCGGTCCGATCGTGGTGTTCGGGATGGGGGGGATCTATGTCGAGGTGCTCCAGGACGTGACGTTCCGGCTCGCCCCGCTGCGGGAGCTGTCGGCGCGACACATGGTCTCCTCCGTGAAGGCGTTCCCGTTGCTGCAGGGAGTGCGCGGCGAAGCGCCGAGCGACCTCGAGGCCCTTTACGAGGCGATCGAGCGGATCAGCCAGCTCGCGGTCGAGCGCCCGGAGGTGAGCGAGCTGGACGTGAACCCGCTGATCGTCCGGGGCGCCGGGCAGGGCGTCTGCGCGGTGGACGCCCGGGTCGTGCTCGCTCCGTCTTCCAGATCGGGGCCTGCCGCTTCAACTGCTCGATCAGGAACCTCGCCGCGGCGAACGCCTCGGCCCGGTGGGGCGCGGCCGCCCCGACGATGACGGAGGCGGCCCCCACGCGGAGCCGGCCGGTCCGATGCCAGAGGACCGACGCCGTCGCGCCCCACCGGGTGGCGACCTCGGCGGCGAGCCGTTCGAGGGCCTCCGTGGCGAGCGATATGTCGGCCTCGTAGTCGAGCGCGGTCACCGTGCCGCGGGGCCCGCGGTCCGGCCGAACGCGCCCGACGAAGACGGCAACGCCTCCGGCCCCCGGACCTCGAGCTCCCGGAACGCCCGTCCCGGGTCCAGCTTCGCCTCCGTGATCCGAACCGTCACGGCTACCCTCCGCTGTACGGGGGGTGGACCGCGAGTTCGTCGTCCGGGGCGATGCGCCGCCGCCCGGGCTGGGTCACCAGTTCTCCATTGACGAAGAATCGGCACCCGGGGAGGATCGGCTTGAGCTTCCGGTATCGGCCCCCCAGCTGGTCGAGCAGGCTCCCCAAGGCGATCCCCCCATCGGGAACCGGCCAGGCGAGTTCCCCGACCCCCACTGCCTCGCGGGCCGTAGCGAACAATCGGATCTGCACCCCTCCGACCCCGCCAGGGTACCCGCGCGCCTGCTAAGGGGTTTCGGCGGCGGCCGCGTCGTCGGTGGCGCGCGGGCCACCGACGGGAAAGCCGTTTAATAGAGTGGACCCCTCGAATCGGAAATGGTGGAGATCTCGGTCCGCGCGGGCGGCGCCGCGGGGGATGGGATCGCCTCGGTCGGCGAGGCTTTCGCACGCTCCTTCTCCCGGATGGGTCTCCACGTCTTCGGTCACAACGCCTACCAGTCCGTGATCCGCGGGGGCCATGTCTGGTTCCAGGCCCGGGCCTCCCCGCAGAAGGTCCACTCCCAGGGGGATGCGTTGGATGTCCTGTACGCCCTCAACCGGGAAACGTTCGACGTCCACAAGCAGTTCCTCTCCCAGGGCGCCACCGTGGTCTTCGATCCGGAGAAGTTCGCGATCGCCGACGGCGAGATGCCCTCGGGGACGAAGGCGCTCCCCGTACCTACCCTCCAGCTCGCCCGGAAGTACACTCCCCAGTCGATCCTCCAGAACGCGGCCGGGATGGGGGCCGCGGCCTACCTTTCCGGGATCCCTCTCCCGATGCTCCAGAACGTCCTCGCCGACTCCTTCGGCAAGAAGAAGGGGGACATCGTGGACTGGAACGTGGGGGCGGCCGCGGACGGCTTTGCCTTCGCGCAGGCGCACGCGAGCCCCAACGATCACGCCGCCGGCCCTGGCGGCTCGCCCAAGCTCCTGATGACCGGGAACCAGGCGATCGCTCTCGGGGCCGCCTCGGCCGGCCTCAAGTTCCTCGCCCAGTACCCCATGACCCCGGCCACCTCGATCATGCACTGGCTCGCGGCTCACTCGACCGAGCTCGGCATCGTGGTGAAGCAGGCGGAGGACGAACTGGCCGCCATCAACATGGCGATCGGTGCCTCGTTCGGCGGGGTGCGAAGCATGACCGCCACGAGCGGCGGGGGCTTTTCGCTCATGGTGGAGGCGCTGGGCATGGCGGGGATGTGCGAGATCCCGCTCGTCGTGGTCGACTCCCAGCGCTCCGGCCCGTCGACGGGCCTGCCTACGAAGACCGAGCAGGGGGATCTCAACCTGATGCTCGGCGCCGGCCAGGGGGAGTTCCCCCGGGCGATCCTCGCCCCGGCCAACATCGTCGAGGCGTACAAGGAGACGATCCGTGCGTTCCAGCTCGCGGAGGACTGGCAGACCCCGATCCTGCTGGCGAGCGACCTTCACCTTTCGGAGAACTACATGACCGCGGACCGGGAGGAGATCCCGCTGGACGTGGACGTTCCCTCGCTTTACACGGTCACGCCGAACGGCAGCGACTACAAGCGCTACGCCTACACCCCGAACGGCGTCTCGCCCCGGGCGCTGCCGGGCCAGGCCGGTCTCAACTTCATCACCGGCTCCGACGAACACGACGAGCGCGGCCACCTGATCTCGGACGTGAAGTCCGGGATCCCCCAGTGGACCGTCGAGCGTACCCGAATGATGGACAAGCGGATGGGCAAGCTCGCCGGCCTCAAGGCGGACACCGAGGGGCCCCGCGTCGAGGGGGCCGAGCACCCGGTGCTGACGTTCGTCGCGTGGGGCTCCACGGCCGGCGCCATCCGGGACGCGATCCCGCTGCTGTCCTCCCGTGGGATCTCCGCGAACCTTCTGCAGGTCCCGACGGTCTTCCCCGTGCACGGGGAGCAGATCGAAGCGGCGCTCTCCAGTTCTCCCAAGCACCTCCTCGTGGAGGCGAACTACTCCGGGCAGCTGGGCCGCCTGCTCCGGGCCGAGACGGGGATCGCGTTCCCGGACCGTTTCCTCAAGTACGACGGCGAGCCCTTCTACCCGATGGAGATCGTCAGCAAGGCAGTGGAGGTCCTCCAACATGGCAAGTAGTGTAGTGCTCCCTGTGACGACCGGACCCGCCCTCCCCCTGATCGGGAAGTCGGACACCAAGCCGACCTGGTGCCCGGGGTGCGGGGACTTCGGCGTCGTGGCCGCCGTCGAAATGGCGGTCAAGCGGCTTACGATCCCCTCCCAGAACGTGGTGATCGTTTCGGGGATCGGCTGCTCCTCCAACCTACCGCACTTCCTCTCCGCGTACGGGTTCCACGGCATCCACGGGCGTTCGCTCCCGATCGCCGAGGGGATCCGGTGGGCGAACCACGGGCTGACCATCATCGCGACCGGCGGGGATGGCGACGGGTTCGGGATCGGGGCCGGCCACTTCGTCCATACGATGCGGCGCAACGTGGACATGACGTACGTCACGATGGACAACCAGATCTACGGTCTCACGACCGGGCAGGCTTCCCCCACCTCGATGATGGGCCAGAAGACCAAGTCGACCCCGGGCGGGGTCATCGAGAACCCGATCGATCCGATCTCGCTCGCCCTCGCCGCGGGGGCCACGTACGTCGCCCGGGGCTTCTCCGGGGACGTGAAGCAGCTCGCGGACCTGGTGGCGGGTGGCATCAAGCACAAGGGGTTCGCCTTCGTCGATGCGCTCTCCCCCTGTGTCACCTACAACAAGATCAACACCTTCGACTTCTTCCGGCAGCGTGTCTACAAGCTCGAGAGCGCCGGCCACGATCCGACCAACCTCGTCCAGGCATGGACCCGGTCCCTCGAGTGGGGCGAGAAGATCCCGACGGGGCTCTTCTACAAGGTCGACAAGCCGACCTACGAGGACCTCGAAGAGGTCCTGCACGCCGGCCCCTTGGTCGGCCAGCCCGCAGGGATCAAGGGACGGACCCAGATCCTGGACGAGTTCATCTAACCCGGCGGGCCCGGGATCCCCTCCATTCGAACGTAATGGAACAGCCAGTCGCTCCCCCAGTGATAGGCGACGCTCCACGGGTTCCCCCCGTCCTCGATGGCGAGCGCGACGAGCGGGCCGGGGACGAACGGCTGGAACAGGGTTGAGCTCGGGCCGGTGACGGCCACGTAGTTGACCCCGAGCGCCACGAGGGCGGCGGCGCCGGCGGAGTCCAGCGTCCCGTTGGTCAGCTCCTGGACGACGAGCGTGTAGGAGGCGTTGATGTTCCCGAAGTTCGGGACCATCGGGTAGAGGAGCACGATGTTGGCGTCATACTCTGGCAGGAACTGCGCGGCGCTCCCGGGGGCCACGAGGACCCGGCTCCCGTTCGGGATCGATCCGGCGGTGAACTCGAGCAGGGCCACGTCGTCGGCGGTCACGTTGGAGTACCGATCGTAGACCGAACGGAGCTGGTCCGGGAGGCTGAGCGCGGTCACCCCGGCCCCCGGGAGGAGGATGGCGAGCGCCAGCACGGCCACGACCGTTCGGCCGGGGGGCTCGTCGGCGCCCAGCGACCATGGCCGACGCGGACCGGAGGTCACCGTTCCGCGGCCGGGCCCCCGTTCACCCCATTCGAACATCAGGATGAGGGGCACCGACGCCACGAGCGAGTAGATCAGGAAGAGGTAGACCGAGGTCTCGGTCGCGCTCGACAGGTAGACGAGGTCGGAGAACCCGGGAACGTGGTCGCGGGCGACCACGAACGAACCGAGGATGACCCCCGCCACGACGCCCGCGGAGAGGACGAACCGGCCGAACGGTCCGCTCGTGGGGAGGCGCCCGGAGGCCCCGAGGACCAGGAGAAGTCCGCCCACTCCGATCAGGAGGGCCAGCTCGGCGCGGAGCAGGGGGAATGGCGAGAGCCAGGTGTCGGTGGGCCGGAACAGGAACGGGTCGATCCCGCCGATGAACTGGGCCGTCGAGGTGCCGAACGGCGCGCCCACCGCCGGGGTCGCACCTCCCGGGACAAAGCCCGGGCTCGAGCGCCCCTGGGCGATCACGTAGAGGCTCGGGGCGACGAAGGCGACTCCCACGACCACGGCGGCGGCGTACCGTGAAAGCCAAACGAAAGGCGCTCCTCCGAGACGCGGGCGGGCGAGCATAGCGGTCACTGGGACCACGAGGAAGAGCCACTCGGGTCCGACCGGATTGAGGGCGGCCGCGTACCCGGCGAGCCCCCCGAACGCGAGGGCGTCGGCCCATCGGGGGCACCGAGGGTCCACCCAGGTCCGAGCGAACGCAGCGAGAAGCACGACCAGCGGGATGGACAGAACGAGGTCGTTGCTCCCGGTCACGATCTCCCTGGAGAAGGGAGCGAGGAGCCCGAGAACAAGCGCCACGGCCGCCCCGGCCGAGGCGGTGCCCCACCACCGCCGGCCGATGGCGAACCCCGCCGGGACCGGGAGGGCCAGGAACAGCGGCGTGACGAGGAGGCTGGTTCGGATCGCGGGAAACCCGAACAGTTGCTGCCCGAAGGCGAACCAGGCGGTCGTTCCCTGGGGGAACGCAACGCCGATCGACGCCACGGGCGCCAGCGTGGTCGGAAGCGTATGGTGGAGGAGAAGGAGAGTCGTGTACAGGCTGTACAGGCTCGAGTCGTACGTGTTGCCGGTGTCCACCGGAGCGGCGGCGATGACCTCCACCCCGAGGACGACCAGGAACGTCGCGAGCGTGGCGTAGTACGGCGGCCGTCGTAGGGCGGTCGCGATGGAGCGGAAGGTATCCCGGGCCGCCCGGACCGGAGCTGGGCCCAGGGTGAGGCGGATGCCCCAGCCCAGCACGGCCACGGCGGCCACCACGGCCGGGAGGAACAGCCCCAGAGGGACGGCGGCGACGAGGTAGACGACGGCACCGCCCATGTACAGGTCGACCACGGCCCGCTCGACCGGGTCGACCCCGGCCAGCCAGGCCGACCACCGGGCGAGGAGCGAGCGGATCGGCTCCCCGACCACAATGGAGAGGAGGGCGAGGAGGAGGAGGTCGACGAACAGCTCCGTCGCCCCCGGGCCCGGGAGTGTCACTGGGGCCGGTAGGGACGCCCGCCCTAAAGGCCGTGGTTCCCCGGCCGCGGCATGCTTTTACCCTACGACCGACCGGACGACACCGGGACGAACGTGGCCGGCATCTCCGCGGGGGCCCAGGACGGCCTCAGCTCCGTCACCCGGGGGACCCTGGTGATGATGCTCGGCACGCTCGGCTTCGTGGCCGAGAGCTTCGTCTCACGGGTCATCCTCGTCCACCTGCTCTCCGCCCAGCAGTGGACCGACTTTTCCATCGGCCTCACCGTCTCCGGCCTGCTCTCCGCCCTCGGCGCCCTCGGATTCCCGTCCGCGGTCGCCCGGTCGATCCCGTTCGAGGGGAGCGATCGAGAGCGCCGGACGATCGTCCGGAGCGCCTTCGTGGTCGTGATCCCGGGAGCGATCGCCGTGACCGGGCTGATGGCGGTGCTCAGCCTCCCCCTCTCGACCACGTTCCACTCGCCGCTGCTCGGCGAGACGTTCGTGTTCTTCGCCGCGGCCGTGGGGCTCTCCATCGCCGCGGGGCTCATCGCGTCGATCTTCCAGGGCTACGAGGATGTGCTCCCGAACGCGTTCTTCGTGCAGGTCCTCAACCCCTCGCTGTTCATCGTCTTCCTGCTCATCGCCGACGGGTTCGGCCGAACAGGGCTCTCTTTCACCTCGGCGCTGGTGGGGTACCTGGTCGCGGGGATCGTCAGCTTCGTCCCCCTGGTCTGGTACACGCGTCGCCGGCTTCCCCGGCTATTGCCGGCCGGGGACCGGGACCCGCGGATCTCCCGGGACCTGGTCAAGTTCGCCGCCCCGTTGTTCGTGGTGGGCGTCATGAGCTACTCGGTCAACAACGCGGACTCCCTCGTCCTGGCCGTCTTCCACCAGTCCTCGGTCGGGCAGTACTCGGCCGACCTGTCCCTCGCGCGGCTCCTCCAGGTCGGGATCGGGTCGCTGGGGTACATCATCCTCCCGGTCACCGCCCGGTTCGTCCGGACACGGGACGACGAGGCGGTCCGCGTCACCTACGCGACCGCCACGAAGTGGATGGTCCTGGCCTCGCTGCCCCTGTTCCTGGTCTTCTTTTTCTACACTACCCGATCCCTGGCGTTCGTCTACGGGTCGAGCTACGAGGCGAGCATCGTTCCCCTGCAGTTGATCGTGCTAGGGTCGTTCCTCTCGACCCTGGTCGGACCCTCGGCGGCGCTCCAGGTGTCGTACGGTCAGACCCGGCTCCTCCTGCTGAACACCGTGGTGGCGGCGGGGGTCGACATCACCCTCAGCCTCGCGTTGGTCCCGACCTACGGGATCACGGGAGCGGCCGCGGCATGGGCGGCGGCCAATGTGATCTACCCTACCCTCTCCCTCGCGCAGTTGGAGGCCTCCCACGGGGTCCACCCGTTCCGCCGGCACTTTGTGACCCCTCTCGTGGTCACCACCGTCCCCCTGGCCCTGGTGTTCCTCCTGGCCCCGTTCACTCCCCCGCTCTGGACCCTCCCGGTGATCGTGGTGGCCGTGGCCCTGCTCTTCGTGGTGGTCGTCCTGGCGACCGGCAGCATCGATGAAGGGGACCGCCTCCTGCTCTCGGCCCTGGAGGGGATGCTGGGGCGGCCGGTGCCCGGCGTTCGATGGCTGGCCGCCCACGTCGGACGTCGGCCCGCCCGAGACCCCCCGCCCCGGCCGCCGCCGTTGGCGTAGGGAGAACATCCGGGGCGGAACCGGTGGTTCTGGGCGTAACGACGCGATGCCGGAGAGTTTACATACCCCCCCCTCGCGTAATATCGCCATCCGCTCCCCGCGGACCGCAGTCATGTCACCCCCTTCTCGCAGCCGTCCGGCGGTTCCCGTCCTGGTCAGCATCGGCCTCCTGTTGCTGGTCATCGTGGCCGCCCTCGTTCCGAACCTCGGGATCGTATCGGCCCAGTCGAACTGCCCGTACGGTTCGTGCACCTCCAGCGCCCCCGCGAACTACAACACGTACTACGCGGTGCTCGCGGTGCTCGCCATTGTCGCGGTCGCCCTCGCCATCCTCCTGTACATGCGCCGCCGCAAGGGCGGAAGCTCCCCCGGACCGCTCAACGAGGCCGAGCCGGCGTCGTCCGTCCAGGGCGGCCCGTCCGGCCCGGACGGACCTACCCCCTCAGAGGAGGCCGCCCCCGCTATCGCGACCGGCGCCGCGATCGCCGCCGTGCCCGCCGGCGCCGCCTACATGGAAGGTCCTGAGGACGTCGGCGCCGCGCCCCCGGCCGGGGCGGCCGCCGCCGCGGCCGCGGCCCCCGAGGCCGGCAGCGAGGACATCGACTCCCTCATGCAAGAGCTCGACAAGATCTCGGGCGAGATCCTCAAGCGGCCCGCCGGGAAGAAGGACGGGACCCCCTCCGGCGAGACCCCGGATGAAGAGGGTACGGACTCGAGCTGAGCGCCGCCAGTCGTTAAGAGCCCCCCCGCCGGTATCGGTATCATGACGGCCCCCGCCGACCCCCCGGAGGAACTCCTCCGGTCCCTCGCGGCGGCGATCGCTCGCGCCCCGGGCCCGGTCAAGGAGATCGAGGTGGGGATCCCCCTGTCGATCGTGCTCGGGAGGCAGCGGCCCGCGGTGAGCTGCGGTGGCTGCTCGACCCCCCTCCAGTTCGAAGGCATCCCGGCCCGCACCAACGCCCGGCTCTCGACCCCCTTCGTCCTCCACCTCACGGACGGGTCGAACGCGTAGGGGTGACCCCCGTTGGTCAGCATCGCGATCATCGAGACGCTCACCGCGGTGATCACGGCGGCGATGACCGCGGGGGGGCTCGCCGCCCTGTTCGGTCTGATGGCCGTCGAGAGCTTCGGCATTCCGCCGCTGCCGAGCGAGATCATCCTCCCGTTCGCCGGGTTCCTGGTCGCCATGGGAACCTACACCTGGACGGGGGCGGTCGTCACGGCCCTCCTCGGGGGACTCGTGGGCGCCCTGCTGGCCTATGCGATCGGCCGGTGGGGCCGCCACTGGCTGGTCCGGGCGGGCACGGGGAGCCTTCGGCTCGACGAGCACCAGCTCGCGGTGATGGACACCTGGTTCCAGCGCAACGGCGAGGTGACGATCATCCTGGCCCGGGTGGTTCCCATCGTCCGAGCATACATCAGCTACCCCGCGGGGGCGGCCAAGGTGCCCCCGGTCCGGTTCGCGATCTACACCGTGATCGGTTCCTTCCCGTTCACGGTCGGCATGATGTACGTGGGGTTCGTCCTGCGATCCCACTGGGAGGAGATCCTCCCGATCTTCCACGACCTCGACTACGTACTGATCGTCGCCCTGGGCGTCTTCGTGGTCTACCTGGTGCTCCGGTACCGGGGAACGGTCACCCGGGGGTGGCCGCCCCGCCTTACTCGGAGTAGCGGACCGCTTCCGCCGGCGGGAGGCGCGCCGCCTTGAGCGACGGCCCGAGGGTCGCCAGCACCGTGAGGGCGTAGGCGACCAGGACGACCAGGGCGATGTTCGCCCACGGGACGCTGAACGCGAGGACGCCCGCCGCCGATTGGGCGGCGTTGTAGATGATGAGGATCCCTAGGGACGCCCCGATGGCGATCCCGAGGAGGGCGACGTACCAGGTACTCCAGCAAGAACGCCCCGAGGACCATCCGCCGGGTGAAGCCGGCGGCCCGGAGCATCCCGATCTCCGAGCGTCGCTCCGCCACGGCGCGCAGGGCGACGATGCCCATGGCCGCGATCCCCACGGCGAGGCCGAGGGCCACGAAGATCTCGAGGAGGCCGATCACGGCCTCGGTGTTCTGGACCGACTGCTGGAGCAGCGTGGCGAAATCGTAGAGGATGAGACCGTAGGGGTAGAACGCGGCCTTGGTCAGCTGGGCCGCGTGGACCGCGGACTGGCCGGGGGCGACGGTCAGCAGGAAGGCGCTCTCGCCACCGAAACCGAGGGCGGTGGCGGTCGCGGGGTTCACCCAGACGCCCGAGATGAACATCTGGGAAAGGATCCCGATCACGGTGACGTTCCGGTGGATCCCGTTGTCCGGATTGAGCAGCTCGACGCTCGCCCCGGGGGCGAGGGGCGCCTGCGAGCTCCTCCCGCCGAAGCTCAGGGTGGCCGGCGCGAACGAGCCATCCACGATGGCCGCGGTCGGATCGGTGGCCAGTTGGGCGAACACCGCCGCCGAGCTCATCCCGTCGAGGGTAGAGGTGAAGTTGTAGTGGTTCGTCGTGTAGAAATCGCTCGACGGAGAGGCGTTCGTGGGCGCGGCGTACACCCCGTACGGGAACGCCTGCGGGGACCCGGTGTAGTTGATCAGGACCCCCCCGGCCACGAACGGCACCACGTTCGAGTACAGGGGAGCGAGCGAGGAGTTGTTCTGGATCATCCCCGGGAGGTCGGGGATCGACGCGGCAGAGTAGCCGAACATCGAATACCCGCCCGACTGGGCCTGGATCTCGTTGGAGAGGTCGGCCTGGACCGAGCCCCCGACCGACGCCACGGCCACGATGGTGAAGAGGACCAGGGAGAAGATCGTCAGGTTGATCGCGGTCCGGAACGAGCGACGTCCCGGATACGAGAGGGCGATCCGCACGACCGACGTGGCGCGCCCGCGCTGGCCGGTGAGCCCCCCGAGGGCGCGCACGACGAGGTCCGAGTTGAACACGTACACGATGATCGCGCTGCCCACGAGGATGATCCCCAGCGTGAACACCGACGTGATCGACCCGGTATGCTGCGTGCCGAGGAGGGCATCCCGCGCCCCGGGAAGACCGCTCCACGCGAGGAGCGCGAGACCGGCGGCCGTGAAGGCGTACCGGTTCAGCACGAATCGCGCGAGGACGAGCCCGGCGCCCAGGATCAGGAGCGCCCCTCCGAGGATCGGCAGGGAGATGTCACCGGAGCCACGGGCGGTGGAGACGAGGACCCAGCCTCCCAAGAGCGCGAGCGCGCCTCCTAGGTAGGCGAGGTAGCTGTAGACGTGCCGGGCCGGGGGCGGTTCGGGGACGCTTCGGATCGCCCGCACGATGTTGAGGCGGGAGATCCAGCCGGTGGTGATCGCCACGGTGAGGAGGGTGATCACGAACCCGACGATGTACGCCGTGAGGAGCGAGGTGGAGGAGACCGTGAAGGAGTGGAGGATCGCCGTCGAGGTGACGACCCCCGTGGAGAAGTACACCGAGAACGCGTAGACCATGGCGTACCCGACGCCGACGCCGAGGACCACGCCGACCGCCGCGCTCCCGGCCGCGTAGACGAGGCCCTCGAAGTAGTAGGTATAGATGAGCTGCCGACGCCGCAGGCCGATCGCCCGCAGCATCCCCATCTCCCCCTTCCGCTCCTCGGCGAGCATGATGAAGATCCCGACGATCAGCATGAGGCCGGCGACGATCGAGAACAGCCCGAGCACGAGGAACAGCTGGCTCAGGCTCATCGCCGAGGCCTCCTCCTGGGAGAGGGCGCTCGCCAGGATCGAGTACGCGGCGAGCCCGTAGTTCGGGTGGAGACCGGCGAGGGTCGCGTTCAGGTGCTGGCTGACGGATGTGGAGAGTCCGACGGCGGAGGAGACGGAGCCGGCGTTCGCGACAGCGATGAAGTTGATCTCGCCGCTCTCGTTCTCCAGGGTCTGGGCCGTCAGAAGGGGGACGAAGACATCCCCGCCGGCGAGGAACCACCCCCGTTGGTCGTCCTGGACCACGGCTCCGACGACGGCCTGCACAGGCACCGGCCCGAACAGCCGGACCGTATCACCGGGGGAGGCGTTGAGGTCGCTCGCGGCTTGGTCGTTGAGGTAGACCTGCCCCGCCGACGGGCCGGCGAGGCTCGCCCCGGTGTCGGAGACGAACGGCCCGAGCACGCCCGTGTGGTTCGCGTCCTGCCCGATCAGGTTGAGACCGGTCTGGGGCACGTGGGTCGCGACGTCCAACACCTGGACGGTGGAGATGATCTCGGGGACCATCCCGGCGACCTCCGTGTCCCCGGAGACCGAGGCGTTGAGGGCGTTGAACACTGGGTACGGGAACGGAACGTCGCCCAGGGTCGGCGAGGAGTTGTAGATCCCCTCGTCGGTGTGACCGAGGGCCTCGTAGGTGAAGTAGACATCCACGGCGTTGACGGTGTCCCCGATCACGAAGCTCCCGGAGATGATGGTGGTCGCGACCAGGAGACCGAGGACCACCAGGACGGTGCGCCACCGGCCGCGACGGACGTTCCGGAGCGCGATGCGGAGCGGAAGGCGCTGCCGTACCGCGAGGACCAGCGAGACGACGCCCACGAACGCCAGGAGCAGCAGCAGGGTTCCGATGGTGTCGACCACGGTACGCCCTACCCGACGAACCGTCCGTCGCGCATGTGCAGCGTCCGGTCGCAGGCCGCCGCGACGTCCGGGTCGTGCGTGACGACGACGATGGTCTGGTGGTACTCCTTGTTCAGCTGACGAAGCAGTTGGGTCACTTGACGGGAGCCTTCCTCATCGAGGTTGCCGGTGGGCTCGTCGGCCCACACGATGGCCGGCTTCGTGACCAGGGCCCGAGCCAGCGAGACCCGCTGTTGCTGGCCCCCGGAGAGCTCCGAGGGGAGGTGGTCGGTCCGATCCCCCAGACCGAGCTCGGTCAGGATCGTCCGGGCCCGGCTCCGGGCCTCTTTCGGGCTGACGCCGGAGATCAGCAGGGGCATCTCGACGTTCTCGAGCCCCGTGAGGACCGGGAGGAGATTGTACGATTGGAAAACGAATCCGGTCCGGCGGGCCCGGTAGTCGCTCTTCTTGTTGTCCGACATCTGGTGGATGTCGACGCCTTCGAGCGTGACCGTCCCACGGGTGATGTCATCGAGCCCGGAGAAACAGTTCAGGAACGTCGTCTTCCCGCACCCCGACGGTCCCATGATCGCGAGGATCTCCCCGCGCAGGATCGACACGTCGATCCCACGAAGCGCCGGGACCTCGGTCTCTCCGGAGCCGTAGACCTTCCATACATCGCGGCCGACCACGACCGGCTCGGCGGACATCGGACCCTCTGGCGGGCCTCGACCGAACGAGGCTATTTGAAGCAACGCGCGCGCGACAGAGTTCGGCGGCCCCGACCCTACCCGGAGGTCCCACTCCCAGCGAATTCTGGGCGAACGGGGCGTCCTTCCCGGTCGCCGACGTACTCGCCGTCCTGGACGATCCGGCGACCCGCGCGGAAGTGGTGGCGAGGGAACACCGCGGTCCTTCCCTCGAACGGCGTCCAGCCACACGGGGCGTGCAATCGGGCCCCCCGCAGAGGCCCTCGCGTGCGGAAATCCACGACGAGAAAGTCGGCGCGGTGTCCGACCGCGAGCCGGCCGACCGGCACCCCCGCCCATCGGGCCGGGCGGTCGCAGGCCGCGGCGATGAGCACCGGAAGCGGGAGATCCCCCGCCCGGACCCGTTCCAACATCAACGGAAGCAGGGTCTCCACCCCCGGCGCGCCGCTGGGGGCCAGGGGGAAGGGCCGTGCCTTGGACTCCGGGGAGTGGGGCGCATGATCGCTGGCAAGGATCGGGACCCTGCCGTGGTCGAACTCCTCCAGGAGCGCCCGACGGGCGGTCTCCGACCGAAGAGGGGGGTTCAACTTTCGACGTGGGTCGGCGGACCCAGTCGCGGCCAGCAAGAGGTGCTGGGGGGTGACCTCGAAGCTCTGGCCAGCGGCCCTAAGCCGGTGAGATACTGCCGTGCTCGTGACGTGAGCGACGTGGAGCCGGAGACCCGGCGGCGACGCCGACAGGACCCGATCGACCGCCACCTCCTCGGCCCGGGCGGGCCGGGCCGCGTCCCACGCCTCTAGCGTGGAGGCGTTCGCCTCTCCGGAGAAAAGCTCCGGTGCCTCGGCGTGGACCGTGAGCGGCAGGCGCGACTCCGCCACCGCCCGGAGAAGGACCGGCAGGTCGGCCGGGACCGGCGACTCCACGATCGAGGTCGTGGGGCTGAGGTAGAGCTTGAACGCACCGGCCACGCGGCCGAGCGAGCGGAGCGGCGCGGCGGGACGCGCCAGGGCGTAGACGAGCACGTCGACGGCCGCCCGGCGGGGGATCCGGCCGAGCTGCCCTTCCACCCGCTCCACTGAGTCGACCGGAGGTACCGTGTTCGGCATCGCCCCGATCAGACCTACCCCGCCGAGAGCGGCCTGAAGGGTCGCACTTCGGAGGTCTTCCGTCCCTTCGTCGCCGGGCTCCCGAGTGTGGACGTGTAGGTCCGTGGCGGTCGGGATCAGGACCGAGTCCCCGAAATCCAATCGATCGGAGCCCTCGAGGTTCCGACCTGTCTCCACGATGGTCCCCCCTTCGTCGATCCCGATCTCGAGCGATCTCAAGCGGCCCGCCAGAAAGGCGCGGCCGGCTACGACGAGCTCGAGATCGGGTGGGCGGGCCGGCCTCGGGCCCTGGGATCCGCGCCCTCGACGGGCCATCGACGGGCGGAGGGGGGCGCGGGGATAAGGACCTCGGGCCGCCACCGTTTTCCCTCTGACCTGCCTCCTCGGCACGTGAGCCCTCGGTCGGCCGCGTCCGGGTGGACGTACGCCAAGGCCGGGGTGGACCGGGGCGAGGTCGGGGAGGCCCTCTCCGCCCTCCTGAAGGGAGTTCGATACCGGCCGCCGTCCAGCTCCGGGCGTCGGTTGGACCTGCCGGGCCACTACGCGGGGATCGTCCGGATCGGACGGGAGTCGATCGCCGTCACCACCGATACCGTCGGCACCAAGGTGCTCCTCGCGGAGCAGCTCGGCCGGTGGGAGGGGATCGGGGAAGACGCAGTGGCGGTGAACGTCAATGACCTCGCCGCGGTGGGCGCGAGGCCATTCGGGCTCGTGGACTGCATCTCGTGCGACCACCCCCGTCCGGCGGCGTTCGCCGCCATCGGCCGCGGCCTGGACCGCGGTCTGCGGGCCGCGCGATGTGCCCTGCTCGGAGGGGAGACAGCGGTCGTGCCGGATATCGTGACCGGGGTCGATGTCGGGGGGACGGCCCTCGGCTTCTACCCAGGGGGACGGCGGCCGATCACCGGTGCCCGGATCCGCCCGGGGGACGTGCTCCTCGGCCTCGCCGCGAGCGGGTTCCACGCGAACGGTTTCACGCTGGTCCGTCGGCTCGTGGCGGCCACGCACCCTGACCTCGCGCAGCGCGTCCCCGGGGACCGACGTCCGTTGGGTTCGGCTCTGCTCGCGCCGACCCGGATCTATGTCGCCGCGAGCGAGGCCATCGCCGATGATCCTGACGTTCACGGCCTCGCGCACATCTCGGGCGGTGGGGTCCGCAATCTCGTCCGGCTCCACCCCAAGGTCCGGTTCGTTCTCGATGGCTGGCCCCGTCCCGCGGGCCTGTTCCGATGGGCCCAACGTGCCGGTAGGATCGCCCCGGCCGAGCTCTACCAGACGTTCAATGGAGGGATCGGGTTCGTCGCCGTCGTGCGCCGCCCCGCGGCGGGCCGCCTCGTCGCTCGGTTGGCCCGGGCGGGTTTCGGGGATGTCCGCCCGGTCGGCACGGTGGAGCGGGGGTCGGGGGTCGTGGTGCCTTCGGAGGGGCTCGAGTTCGCGGGGTACGCCTAGGCTCGACGACCGGGGAACCCTTATCGAGCGGCCGGTTCCTCGAAGCGTCGGATGCGGGCCTTCGGGCGTCCGGTGGTCGCCGGGATCGCAGCGCTGCTCGCCTCCCTGATCTGGGCTTCCTACTATCTGTTCGTCCTCTACCTCGACCCGACGATGGGGCCGGCCGGCCTCCTCGCCTACCCGTTCCTCTTCGGGGGGATCGCCTACGGGATCCTGGCCGTTTCGGAAGGGCACGGCCGGGTCCTTCTGCGGTTGTTCCTGGAGCCTTCGGGGTACCTTCGGATGCTGTTGCTGCTCGGCATGCAGGTCGGGGTTCTCGCCTCGACGTACACCGCCGGCGCGGTCGATACCTCCCTCCTGTCCCTCGTGGGGGACGTGACCCTCACCCCGATCCTTGTGATGGTCGTCCTCCACCAGGCGACCGACCGGGCCCGGTCCCCGGCGTTCTGGACCGGGGTCGCGCTGAGCACGGGCGGCGCATCGCTGACGATCCTCGGTGGCCAGAGCGCTCCCGCCCTTCACGGGGCGGCCTGGCTGGTGGCCCCCTTCGTGCCGATCGTCGTCGCCCTGTACTTCCTCCTGACCGCCCAGGCCAACGTCCGCCTGCCGGGGTCGGCGGTGGTCGCGCAGGCGACGCTCGGCGCCGCCGCGCTGAGCTTTGTCGTGAGCCCGCTGCTACCGGGCGGAGCGGGGGGGCTTGCGATCGCGAGTCCTCTCGACCTCGTGCTCGTCGCGGGTCTCGGGGTGACGAGCTTCTTCCTTGGGCCGTACCTCTACTTCCGAGCGATCGAGTGGGCCGGGCTTCTCCTCCCGGCCCTACTGATGGCCACGATCCCGGTGTTCACCCTCTTCCTCGCCCTCGCGGCGTTCCACACGGCCCCGGTGCTCCTCGGACTGGTCGGTATCCCGGTCGCCGTGCTCGGCGCGGCGTTAGCTCTCCGCGGGAGCCACCCGGGTTGGACGCCGAACTACGCGACCCCGTCGGCCAAGTGAGATCGGCCGCGAAGGACCTACAGTGTCGTCTGGCGGCGTTTCGCCCGCCCCGTGCCCAGCGAGCCGACCGGGCTTGAGAGCGACGCCGCCGGCTCGGCCGCGGCACTACCCGTCCGAGCGGCGGGGGCTCCCTCGCCCTCTCCGAGGCGGTGCTGGTTCGTCCGGTGCCCCTTCAGGAGAGCGGCGGCGTCCCAGTCGAACACCTCCGTGACCCGGGCGAGGGTCTGGGCGACCCGGTCGGCGTAGTACGCGTAGTCGGGGCGGCGGCGGAACGGCCGTCCCTCGATCCATGGTTCGATCTCCTGGGGGGTCTTCCCGGCGTCGGTGACGATCCAGGCGACCTTCATCCCGGGGATCACGTCGTACCCCTCCTCCTTCAGCTGCCGGAACACCCGGAGGAACGGGAGCGCGTCGCGGGTCGCCTCGTTGTACTGCTCCTCCGGTCGCACGGAGCGGGCCACCACGAGCTTCTCGACCGGCACCTGCCCTTCGCGGCAGGCCTGCACAAGTTCGCGGGAGCGGGCGATCGCCTGATCGGTATCGCCCTTGAGGACCAGTTCGAACACCTCGAGGAGCGCCTCGGACTGGAAGTCGAAGGCATCGGTCCGCCGGGTCTCGTATCCCCGGATGACGAGCTCCTCCTTCGGCCAGACGTTCCGACCGACGTACCGCTTCTTGGCGCCGTGCGAGAAGAGGGCCTCGTAGACCGACTGGAACTCGAAGGTCGCCCCGGCCACGGTGAACCGCTTCGAAAGATCCTCGCCGAACCGTCGGGAGCCTTCGAGCGACGGCTCGGGGGAACGGACGAACACGCTGTCCGTGTCGGAGTAGACGACCTCGTGGCCCTCGGACTCGAGGGCCCGGATGATCGAGGTGATGGCGTCCCGGGCGAACGCGGTGATCGCGGCCCCGATGTCCTTGTCGGTGAACCGGTAGAAGCTGGAGGCGAGGACCCCGTAGAACGAGTTCATCAGGACCTTGACCGCGTTCTGGAGACCGTCGTAGTACTCCCGCAGTTCCGGTCGCGGAGCTTCCCGGGACAGACGGCGGAACCGGTCCCGGTCCGATAGGAGCTCCCGGAGGATCTGCGGGATCACCCCCTGGCGGATGTCAGGGGTCAGGAATCGGGCCCCGCCCGGCGCCACCGTGGTGCCGTCCGGTGAGACGGTCGTGAAGCAGATGTTCTTCGCGATGATGATCGACGGGTACATCGACTTGAAGTCGAGAACGACGACCCACCGGTAGATCCCCGGCTTGATCGTGTGGACGTAGCCGCCCTCGATGGAGGTGTCCCGGCGGGCCCGGTTGCTGGGGGGCACTCCCACGTGCAGCCGGTCCGCGCGGGGGATCAGCATCGCGTCGATGAACAGGGAGGTGCGGCCGTTGAGCCCCTCCTCGAGCGGAAGGTGGGCCACCGTGGCCAGGTCCGCCGGCCTTCTCGACGGTGCGCAGCCGCTGGAGGATCCGGAGCGCCAGCTCGGCGTCCTTCTCGCAGTACTGCATCACCCGCTCCGGGTCCTTCGCCCACTCCCCCTCGATGTTCCGGCGGTCGACGTCGAGCTTTCCCTCCCCGAGGAGCGTCCGGGCGACGAACTGGAGCGACTCCTGCTTGGGACGGAGGTCCCGTCGGGCCGCCCACCACGCGTCGGCGATGACTCGGCCGGAGGCACGCCACAGCCGCTCGCCCGCGTCCCTCAGCTCGCCCCGGTCCCGGCCGTACGCGAGGGGTGGGATCCCGAGGGCCTTGGCCCGCTCCTCGAGAAGCGGGAGGTCGTACCCGCCGATGTTGTACCCCGTGATGACATCCGGGTCCTCCTCCTCGATGACCCGGGCGAACTCGGTCAGGATCTTCCGCTCGTCCTCGGCGTGGAGCCGGAACGTGTGCCGTTCCTGGCCCGGTCGCTCCACCACCCCGCAGAGCGTGAAGATGTTCCTCGTTCGGATCGCGTTCTCGATGTCGAACGAGAGCACCGTCAGCGGGGGGCGGAACGCCTCGGCCGGTCGGATCTCCCGACCCGCATCCGTGAGGACGCGGACCACCTTCGGGACGGTGTAGAGCGCCGCGACCTCCGAGGGCTCCGCCTCCGCCTCGAACTGGACCGTCAGGCCGAGGCCCTTGTCGTAGAGGAACCGGTGCAGGAACGGGATGTCGCAGGCGAGGATGCCCGGCTCGATGCCCGGGACGGCGGTACCGTTCCCGGTACTCCGGGACCTTCCAGGGGGAGTGGATCGTGACCCGCAGGACCGGGCGGTCCCGGCCCACGAGCTCGTGGCCCGTCGGGTCCCGTCCCGCGACCCAGAGGGTGATGTCGTCCAGCCGGACCACTTCCGGGTCGGCCTTCAGTCGTACGCGGAACTCCTCCGGCGGGTCCGACGATCTCGAAGTACGGCTGGAACCCGTAGTAGCGGGCGACGACCGCGGCCCCCTCCCGAGAGCGACCGAACAGCTCGACGACGACGTCGGTCCCGAGAGTGCGATACGTGCCCCCCAGGAGGAAGAGGTCGATCGTCTCCACGGCCGAGCGAGCGGCTGGTGGGTCAAAGGGTTTCCGGCACGGAGGCGAGCGCGGCGCGCAAGACGGTCGAGGTCCGACGCCCACCGGGCGCGAAGACGCGGATTGTGAAGAGCGGCCGCCGGGTGGAGGAGCGGGAAGAGCCTCCGTCCGTCGGTACGCCCGCTGCCGTACCGGCCGATTCGCTGATCGCCGGCGCGGTCGGGTCGAGGGCGTGCAACGCGTGTCGGCCGAGGGTCACGAGCCACCGCGGGTCGAGGAGCTCGATCTGCCGGTCGAGGAACGGTCGGCAGCGGGACACCGAAGCCGGCGGGAACCGGTTCTCCGGCGGCCGGCACTTCAGCAGGTTGACCACGGCCCATTCTTCGGGCCGGAGCCCAAGGGATGACGCGGCGGCGTCGAGGCGGCGCCCGGCCCGACCCACGAACGGCTTTCCGGAAGTGTCCTCCTCGGCCCCTGGGGCCTCCCCCACGAATAGGACCCGGGGGCGCCGACCGCCCCGGAACAGGACCACGTGCTCACGAGTACCGGTGAAGGGGGCAGGCGGTGCATGCCTCCGCCAGCCGCTCGAGCGCGCTCCAGGGGGCCGTGCGGACCGCAAGGGACGCCGCCGGAACTGGCACGACCGGAGCATGGGGATGGAGGCATGAAGATGCTCCAAATTCGGAGCTCCGGCCGTCGACGGGAGCGACACCGTCGCTCGGACCGGGGGAATCTTAAATAGGGGGACCCGCTGGCTCGGACCCTTCGGATACACGATGGTGCCGCCCTCGGGTCTCAACACTGCCGGGAAGCTCCAGACGCTTCGCCAGCGCCGTCGCTGGTCGGACCGGTATTACAAGCGCCGGACCCTTCACCTGAAGGAGCGCTCCGACCCGTTGGAGGGGGCTCCCCAGGGTCGCGGGATCGTCATCGAGAAGGTCGGCGTCGAGGCGAAGCAGCCCAACTCCGCGATCCGCAAGTGCATCAAGGTCCAGCTGATCAAGAACGGGCGCCAGATCACGGCGTTCGCCGTCGGCGACGGCGCGATCAATTTCATCGATGAGCACGACGAGGTCCTGGTCGAAGGGATCGGGGGCCGGATGGGGCGGTCCTACGGCGACATCCCCGGCGTACGTTACAAGGTCATCCAGGTGAACGGGACGTCCCTCGACGAGCTCGTCCGGGGCCGAAAGGAGAAGCCGCAGCGATGAGCGGGAACCCATCGTCCCTGATGCCCCCCGACGACACCCCGACCGAAGGCCCGGTCATCGTCCGCCCGGAGGCGCCCTCGGCCCCGCCGTTCCCGCTTCCGCCCCTGTTCGGGAAGTTCTCGTTCGAGGGGATCGAGGTCCACGACCCCGGCCTCCAGCCGTACCTCTACCTGCACCCGATCTACGCGCCGCACTCGGAGGGCAAGCTCTCCGGGAAGCCGTTCATGAAGACCCACATGCACCTGGTGGAGCGGCTCGCGAACAACCTCATGAAAGGAGGGAAGTTCACGGGCAAGAAGTCGAAGGCGCTCACCACGGTCCGCAAGGCGTTCGAGGAGCTCGCGGTCAAGGAAGGCCAGAACCCGCTCCAGCTCCTCGTGAACGCCGTTGAGAACGCCGCCCCCCGGGAAGAGGTCACCCGACTCCAGTTCGGCGGCATTTCGGTGCCCCGGGCCGTGGACTCCTCGCCCGCCCGGCGCGTGAGCGTCGCGGTCCGCAACCTGGCCCAGGGCGCCATCCAGTCCTCGCGCAAGTCGACGAAGCCGATCTACTCGTGCCTCGCCAGCGAGATCGCGCTCGCCGCGAAGGGCGATCTCACGAGCTTCGCCGTCGCACGCAAGGAAGAGTCCGAGCGGGTCGCCCAGTCGGCCCGGTAGCGAGCGAGCGGGAGCGAACATGACGCACGTCCGAAGCGAGTTGGCGGCGGCCATTCCCGAGATGATGCGGAACCGCGAGAAGATCCGCAACATCGGGATCGTCGCCCACATCCACCACGGCAAGACGACCCTCTCCGACAACCTCCTCGCCGCGGCCGGGATGATCTCCAACGAGCTCGCGGGAAAGCAGCTCTACCTCAACTTCGACGAGCAGGAGCAGGCCCGCCTGCTCACGATCAACAACGCGGACGTGACGATCGTCCACGAGTACGAGAACCAGCGCTACCTGATCAACCTCATCGACACCCCCGGCCACGTCGACTTCGGCGGCGACGTGACCCGCGCGATGCGGGCCGTCGATGGGGCGGTCGTCGTCGTCTGCGCCGTCGAGGGGGTCATGGCCCAGACCGAGACGGTGCTCCGGCAGGCGCTCCGGGAGAAGGTGAAGCCGGTCCTCTTCATCAACAAGGTCGACCGGGCCATCAAGGAGCTCAAGCTCACCAGCGACTCGTTCCAGAAGCGGTTCACCGCGATCATCATGGAGGTCAACGAGCTGATCCGGCGCATGGCGCCGGATGAGTTCGTCGACGAGTGGTCCGTCGACCCCCGGGACGGATCGGTCGCCTTCGGCTCTGGCTACGAGAACTGGGCGATCAGCATCCCGTACATGCTCAAGACCGGCGTGAAGTTCCCCGACATCGTCCGCTACGTCTACGAGGGCAAGTCGAAGGAGATCGCGCAGAAGGCGCGGATCAACGACGTCATCTTCGACATGGTCGTGAAGCACCTGCCGAACCCGATGCAGGCGCAGAAGTACCGTATCCCCAACATCTGGAAGGGGGATTCGACGAGCGCGGTCGGCCAGGCGATGGTGGCGACGGACCCCGCCGGGCCTACCTCGTTCATGGTCACGGATATCACGATGGACCAGAACGCCGGCGAGATCGCCACCGGCCGGGTGTTCTCGGGCCACCTCGCGAAGGGGATGGAGCTCCAGGTCGCCGGCGGCAAGGCGAAGAACCGCATCCAGCACGTTTCGCTGTTCATGGGACCGGAGCGCCTGATGGTCGACGACGTTCCCGCCGGGAACATCGCGGCCGTCATCGGCCTCACCGACGCCTTCGCCGGTACCACGATGTCCACGGTGCCCGAGATGATGCCGTTCGAGGAGATCCGCCACGTCTCCGAGCCGGTCGTCACGGTCGCGATCGAGCCGAAGCACATGGGGGACCTCCCGAAGCTCATCGAAACGATGCGGAAGATCGGGAAGGAGGACGCCTCCCTCCGGGTCGAGATCAACCAGGAGACGGGCGAGCATCTCCTCAGCGGCATGGGCGAGCTCCACCTGGAGATCACCCAGTTCCGGATCGTCAACGACTACAAGGTCGAGATCGAGGCCTCCAAGCCGATCGTCGTCTACCGGGAGACCGTCAAGGCCCCCGGCGGCCCGTTCGAGGGGAAGTCCCCGAACAAGCACAACAAGTTCTACTTCGAGGTCGAGGCGCTGCCGATGGCCATGGCCCAGGCGATCAAGGACGGCGAGGTCCCCCAGGGGAAGTCGTTCAAGGACCTCAAGACCCTGGTGACCCGGATGGAACAGCTGGGGATCTCCCGGGACGAGGGCCGCGGGCTCATCGCGGTCGAGGGGACCAACATGCTCTTCGACGTCACCAAGGGCATCCAGTACCTCAACGAGACGATGGACCTCATCGTCGACGCGTTCAAGGAGGCGATGAACCGCGGACCCCTCGCGAACGAGAAGGTCTACGGTCTCAAGGTCCGCCTGGTGGACGCGAAGCTCCACGAGGATTCGATCCACCGTGGCCCCGCCCAGACGATCCCGGCCGCCCGGTCCGGGGTCTACGGCGCCATGTGTCTCGGCGGCCGGGTGCTGCTCGAGCCGCTCCAGAAGGTCACGGTCAACGTCCCCCAGGAGATCCTCTCCGGGGCCACCCGGGAGCTCCAGCGGCGACGGGGCGAGATCCTCGACATGTCGAACGTCGGGGACCTGCAGACGATCGTGGCGAAGGTGCCGGTCGCCGAGATGTTCGGGTTCGCGTCCGATATCCGCAGTGCGACCGCAGGCAAGGTGCTCTGGTCCACGGAGTCCCTTGGCTTCGAGGTGCTTCCGACCGAGCTGCAGGGCAAGGTCGTCTCCGAGGTGCGGCAGCGGCGCGGGCTCAAGCCCGAGCCGTACGACGCCTCCTACTACGCTGGGTAGCCGCGTCTCCCACCAGTGTGGCCGGGGGTGTTCGGGCCTCCCGCGGCCGGCCGCTCCGCCGATCGGAGCGGGCTTCGCGGCCGGATTTGCAATGGTCTATAACCGCCCGGGTTCGATGCGGCGGGTGGGGCGCCGGTCCCTGGGTCGGCTGCGAAATCCGTAATGGCTCGCTTCGGTGGTCGGCCTTCCTCCGCTCGATTGCTGGCCGCCTCGTTCGTTGTCCCGGCGGTCGCCCTCCTCGTGCTGGTGCCGGGGCTCCCTGGGGGGAGGTCCGCCGGCTCACCGCTGCGGCCCCACGCCGCGGCGGCCGGTCACGTCGTCCCCCTGTCCCGTCCGTTGCTAGCCCAGGGAGGCGCGAACGCCACGAACGACCGACGGTGGGCGACGGTGGCGACCGCGGCGGGCTCGATCCCTTCGGACGGAGCCGTCGTGTATGATCCCTACTACGGGGGTATGATCGAGTTCGGGGGGTACGAACCGATCTTTGGCGACACGACCACCTCCACGAACGCCACCTTCCTCTTCGCGAACGGGACCTGGACGAACCTCTGTCCGCCTCCCCACCTGTTCCGGTGTAACGGGAACCCGCCGGCCCGCGACCGGGACCTGATGGTGTACGACCAGCAGGACCAGGAAGTCCTCCTCGTGGGCGGCCGGGCATCGGCGTACGCGCCCGAGTTCACCGACACGTGGGCCCTGCGGAACAGCACCTGGGTAGAGCTCTCGAACGCGAGCTGGCTTCCCGGATTCTCGTCGACTGCGCCCGGCGCCCAGCTGATCGACGACCCGACGAATGGGATCGTCCTGATGGCGTACCTTGACCCGTTCACCGACGAGGAGGACACCTTCGAGTTCATCGATGGCACGTGGACGGTCCCGGATCCGTGGCCGGGGGCGTACGATCCGTTCTTCTTCTACGACCCGGCGGTCGGGGGGATCCTTGGGGTCAGCCTGGGGAGTGCCAGTCTGACGAACTGGCCGACCTACGAACTGTACGGTCCAGCCTGGTCGCTGCTATCGAACACGGCCGGGCCCGACCTTGGGGATGTGTCCGCCGTAGCGACGACCGGAGCGGCGTTCGACTCCGTGACGGAGAGCGAGGTCCTCCCCCTGGGACTCACCTTTGGGCCGCCCGGGGTCTGCCCGGGGCGCCGATCTACGGGGCCGTGACCTTCTCGGCTGGTGAATGGGAGAATGTGTCGGCGGCGACCCTCGGCTCGCCGCCCGCGGGCCTGGAGGGATACGGGCCCGATCCCGCTGTGGGCGACCTCACGATGGTGTTCGCGTCTGGCCCCTCCCCCTCGAGATCGCCGGGCACCGCCGAGGTCGAGGTATTCTCCGAGCCGGTCGGGGCCACCTGGACCGGGCTGCCGGCGAACGGGACAGATGTCGGCGCGGCGGTGGAAGTCTCGATCCTGTCGGTGGGAGGCGTACTCCCGGACCTGGTCCAGTTCCTGAGCCCGGGGCCGCCGGGCTGCGTGGAGGGTGGGGAGGCCCGCCTGTGGTGCACGTTCGACTCCTCCGGCACGTTCCCCTTCCTCCTCGGCGTCAACGACTCCGTGGGGGATTCGGTGGTCGTGACACTGACAATTCTGGTGCATCCTCCACCGAGCGTGTCGGCCGTGGAGGCGGACCCGGGCGCAACCCGGGGGACCCCCGTGGAGGTCGACGGGTCCGTCGACGGAGGCACGGCTCCGTTCAGCGGCGTCTGGACGGTGGGGAACCAAACGGTAGGGGCAGGCCCTTCGCTGAACTGGAGCTTCAACACCACCGGGGTGTCCAACCTCACGTGGACCGTGACCGACGCGGCCGGCGAGGTGGCGTCGACCACGATCCCGGTCCAGGTCAACGGTCCGCTGGACCTGGTTCCGTCCGCCGCCCACTCGATCCTCGACCAGGGTGTGCCCGAGGAGTTCCAGGTCTCGGGAGGCGGAGGGACCCCCCCGTACCGGTTCCAGTGGGACATGGGCAACGGTCTTGAGAGCACCTGGGCCGAGTTCTCCGTCCCATACGGTGATCCCGGGACCTACCTCGTCACGTTCGAGGCGACCGATGCTGCCGGCGCCATCGAGGTCACCCACCTCCTGGTCTACGTGGTCCCGGGGGTCACGGGGGCTGCGTCGCTCAACGACTCCTCCCCGACGGCCGGCGCGCCCATCACGTTCGTGGCCTCTGCGTCCGCCGGAAGCGGTCCGTACACCTACTTCTGGTCGTTCGGGGATGGAGGCTGGAGCACATCGCCTGACCCGAGCCACACGTACGTCGACCCCGGGGCCTACCTGGCCGGGGTGACCATCAATGACTCCGGCGGGGGATCGTGGTCCGACGAGATCCCGGTCGAGGTCCTGACCCCCACCGGGCCCGCCCCCCCGAACATCACGATCCCCGGCCCCCACCCGACCAGCCCCTCGAAGACGCTCGGCACCAGCACCCCTCCGATCGGAGGGTACGGGTTGGCGGCCGCGGCGGCGGTCGGCGTCGTGATCATCGCGGGATGGGCTGCCCTACGGAGGCGAGGTCGACCTCCCGCCGTACGTCCCCGGAAGGGCTCCGGTCGACGGCGCTAGCGCCCCCTGGTTGGGGGCGGAACCGCCCGGGCAGCCGGGCCGGCGTTGACGAGCAGGGTGCCCTGTGCCGTGCTACGCCGGTGCAACCCTATATGCCGCGATGGAGATGCCACGGGCGGCCCGAGCGGACGGAGCCCCAGGAACGAAGGACGTGAATCGGAGGGTCCAGCGTCGGCGGGATCTCGTGGGGACGGCCGGCCTTTGGGCGGCGACGGCGGTCGTCGTCCTGCTGCTGGTGCCACCGGGGTCGGCGGCCTCGCTCAGCCCGGCTCGCCTCCCGCCCCCGCTATCGACGGCGGGGGCCCCCGGGCCCTCCGCCGCGAACTCGAGCGACTCTCGACACTGGGTCCCTCTTGACGGGAACTCGGCGGCAATTTCGCCGGCCGGCGGCGCCCTTGCGTATGACCCGTCGCTCGGCGGGCTGATTCTGTTCGGGGGCGCGAACGCGACCGGAACCTACCTCAATGGTACATGGCTGTACCAATCGGACCGCTGGACGGAGATCTGCGACGGGACCTCCTTCAACCGCTCGTGCCCGACGGCGCCAGCCGCCCGCTCCCAGGCGCTCATGGCATTCGACCCCGCCGCGAACGAGCTCCTGATGTTCGGGGGGTACGGCCTCCAGGGGTACTCCTACTTGGAATTCTCGGACACCTGGGCCCTTCGGAACACGACGTGGGTCCGTCTCCTCCCGGACCTCGTTCCCGGCATGGTGGTCGACTCGTTGGGGGGCTCAATGGTCTACGACCCATCGGGAGGGTACATGTTCCTCAATCTGCCGGACCAGTCCTACTATACGCAGGCCGGGACCGCCTTTGTCTTCGACAACGGGACGTGGGCCCACGCGACCCCGGTTCCAGGGACCGGCGACGTGCTGTTCTACGACCCCGCGGTCGGTGCGTTGCGGGCGGCGTCCCCCACCACCTCCTCCCCGGTGTTCGAACTGGGGACCGCCGGCTGGAAGATCTCCGGCTGGGCGCGTTCGCCGGTGGCCACCGAGTACCCCACCCTTGTGGCGGCGACGTTCGACCTCCTGTCGGGCCAGGAGCTCGCCGTTGTCCAGTCGTACAACTTCACCTCCGACAACTATAGCCTTCAGACCACCTGCCTCGCGCTGGCCGGACAGAACTGGACCGCCCTCGATCCGAAGGCCACCGGGTCCCCCGCCTTGGACGGGGCCTGGCCGAATACGACGACCCCGGGCGGATTCGCGTACGACCCGGCGATCGGTGCGGCGGTCCTCCCGGCCGTGAACTGGACATGGTCGGCGGGGATCGAGGTGACGGTGGGCGGGACCACCTGGGCGCTGACCGACCCGCTCACCGCGACCCTGACCGGTTCCGTCGCCGCCACCGATGTCGGGCTGGGTGTCGAGTGGACGGTCGGCACGTCAGGCGGGTTCGAAGGAGCCGAGGCGAGCTTCAACACCCCGGCCCTATCGGAGTGCTCCCGCTCGGAGACCTCGCTCACGTTGGACTGCTCCTACTCCCAGTCCGGAACCTACGGGGTGAGCGCCGTCGTCACCGATGGGCTCGGCGATTCCGTGACCTCCTCCGGGCAGATCGATGTCCATGCCGATCCCCAGGCGGCCGGCACCACGACGGAGGCCGCCACGACGGTAGGCAGCACGGTGGGGTTCGTCGGGAGCTGGTCGTACGGGACCGCCCCGTTCACCGGGACCTGGTCGTTCGGCGACGGCGCTCAGATGGAGGCGTCGGACACCAATCATTCCTATTCGGTCCCAGGGACCTACTCGGCGACCTGGTCCGTGACCGACGGGGTGGGGCAGAGCTCCGTGCGGCACATGACCGTCGTCGTGAACCCGACCCTCGCTATCGACGCCTACGTCACCCACGTCGTCGTGGATGCGGGGGTCGCGGACCGTTTCACGGGTGACCTCGTCGGCGGCACGTACCCCGACCAGGTGACCTGGACGTTCGGGGACGGGGGCGAAGCCGCGGGGCCGAACGTCACCCACGCCTACTCGCAGCCGGGGGAGTACTCTGCCGATGTCGTCGCCACCGACTACGTCGGCGTGTCGGCGCTCTCGAAGGTCTACGTGGAGGTCGCGACGGCCCTGGTGACCGCGGCCGGCGCCAACGAGACCGAGGTGACCGCCGGCTCCCCGGTGCTCCTCGCCGCCGGGGCCGTCGGCGGCGCGGCTCCCTACTGGTACTGGTGGACCGTCGGCGACGGGGAATGGGCCACGGCGGCCCGGTTCGTGCACGTGTTTCCCCTCCCCGGCGTCTACGGCGTCTCGGTGGCCGTGAACGACAGCGCGGGCGGCTCCGAGCTGGACCAGTTCGTGGTGGATGTCACCCCCGCGCCATCGTCCGGGCCCCCGTCGGGGAGCCCTCCGCCCGGTAGCCCGGGGGGCGTGACCGGGGGATCGCCGCCGCCGTCGGACTTCCCGCGCCTGACCCAGCAGGCGGGCTCCCAAGGACCGATCCCGCTCGGGAACGCGATCCTGATCGCCGGTATCCTGGCGGTCCTCGTCGTCGCGGTCGGCTCCGCCCTCGACCGGGACCGCCCGGGGCGGCGCCGGCGACCGCGCCGTCGGGCCTAGGCCTTCGCCGGACGGGGCCGGTGGGTCGCCCGATCGAGGGTCCGCTGGTTCGGGTGGACCGGACCTTCGGCGCTCTTCGTTCGTAGCGGCCACGATCCCTCCTTGTCCAGGAGCCATCGCTTCCGCCACAGCCCGAGGCCGAACCCGGTGAGGGTCCCGTCCTCCCCGACGACCCGGTGGCACGGGACGATGATCGGTACCGGATTGCGCCGCATGGAGCCCCCGACGGCGCGGGCCGCCCCGGGGTGGCCGGCCCGGCGGGCGAGCTCGGCGTAGGAGACCGTCGACCCGGAGGGGACGGCCGCGAGCGTGCTCCAGACGGTGCGATCGAACGGGGCGCCCCCCAACGGGTCCACGTCCACGTCGAACGAGCGCCGCTTACCGGAGAAGTACTCGTGGAGCTGCCGCGGTGGGGAGCCGACGGGGAGCGTCCCGGCGTGCTCGATCGCGCCGTCGGGGATCGCGCTCTGGGGGAGGCCGCGCTCCAGGAGGTCCACCGCCTTCACCGAGCGGCCGTCGTAGACGACCCGGAAGGTCCCGATGGGGGTATCGACCTCCGCGAACTCGAGCGGCGGGGCCATCAGCCCCGGACCGGCTCCGGGGCTTATACCTCGTGCTGCCGCCGGTTCAGATCAGCCCGTCCGACGTGATCTGGAAGTCGGCCGACCCCTCCGGACGGGACCGGTGCTTGCGAAGCACCGCCCGCCGGCGGGCGCCAGGCAATCGGTCGAGCCGAAGGATCGTCTTGGCGGCGTGGTTCACGAAGGAGCCTCCGAGCGGCTCGAGCTGGCCGTCGCGCTGGTTGCGCCAGACCTGGTTCGTGAACACCACCGGGACCCCGACGGTGAGGGAGGTGCCGAGGAGGTCCGCGAGCTGGAGGCCGAGGGAGGCGCGGCCCTCGTCCTCCGCGTCGCCGGAGAGGGTGAGCCGGTAGTAGAACGTCGCCGAGTCGAGGACGATGAGCCCGACGGGCCGTCGGCCTTCTCGGGCGAGCTCGCACGCCTTGCCGACCGCCACCGTCTGCTCGTCGAGGCTCTTCGGGGTGGTGACGAGGAGGCGCTTGAGCACCTGGTCGACCCGGCCTTTCGCGATCGCCTCCATCCGGTCGACGCTCACCCCCTCGGTGTCGATGTAGAACACCCACCGGTCCGCGAGCGCGACCCGGGTCGCGGCCTGCAGGCACAGGAGGGTCTTCCCGCTCCCCCCCTCGCCGTACAGCTCCGTGAGCCCGTCGGGCTCCAGCCCACCGCCGAGGAGGGCGTCGATGCCGGCCACGCCCGTCGGGCACTTCTCCGAGGGCATTCGGGCGGAACGGTCGCCGGGGGTTAAGACGACGAGCCGCGAGGCGGCCTATGGGACGAGGGGGAACGGGACGGACTTCTCGGGGAGGTGGAGGCGCACCCCGGCCTTCTCGAACGCCTCCGGGTGCTCGGTATGGATCGGGACCAGGGTCGCCGGCTGGACACGACGGACCACCTCCCAAAGCTCGGTCGCCGAGCAGTGGCCCGAGGCGTGGAACTGGTGGTACCCCAGGCCGAAGTGATCGACCCAGTTGTGGAGCACCTGGTCGTCCACGTCGTCCTCGCTGAACGGCTCGCTCATGGAGTGGATGTACGCGCTGCCCGCCTCCGGCCGGATGTCGA
Source organism: uncultured Thermoplasmata archaeon (assembly GCA_963708255.1). Classification (GTDB taxonomy): domain Archaea; phylum Thermoplasmatota; class Thermoplasmata; order Lutacidiplasmatales; family UBA184; genus Lutacidiplasma. Next base: position 1,524,662 of record CAVPSE010000002.1, on the reverse strand, counting down.
TCATCTCGGCGAAATGCTGGAGGCCGAGCTCGAGGAGGAGCGTGCCGGCATGCTGGCGCACGTACGGGGCGTCCACCGAGTCGTCGAGGAACGGCTTCTCGAACTTGTAGTAGGTCTTCTTCGTCCGCCGGTACACGCGGACGCCGGGCGCCCGGCCCGGGACGGGCGCCTCCTTGCCGAGGAGCGGAGCCGCGGTCGCCAGGAGATGGGCGGTCTTCATGGAGACGACGAACTCCCGCTCGGCCGCCTGGGCCGCCTGGTAGAGGGTCGTCGAGCCGGTCGATGTCCCTTGGGTAACAGCTCACCGTGGCGAGGCGGGGATTGGACCCAAGGAGACGGTCCACGCCCTCCCGGACCCCCTGCTCGGTGAAGTTCCGCCGGGGGTCGGGTCCGGCCCGGGTCCCCTCCATGATCAACATCTGGGGCTTCTCGTCGCGCACCGCCTCCAGGAACGCGTGCGTGTCGGCGGCGCGGGGCCCGTGCGCGCGGAAGTCGCCCGTGTAGGCGATGGAGCCCTCCCGGGTCCGGATCAGGTAGCCGTACGCCCAGGGGATCGAGTGGTCCACCGGGTAGGCAACGACCTCCAGGTTCCCCACGCGGACGGGGGACCGGGGGGCCAGGGGCCGGAGATCGTGGTCGCCGTAGCGCACGTTCCCCGAGCCCTCGATGGCGTCGAAGAGGGTCCGGGTCCCCTCTCCGACGTAGACCGGGATCTTCGGGTCGATGAGCTCCAGGAAACCGGCATGGTCGAAATGGGCGTGGCTCACGAAGACCCCGTGGAACTCCGGGGGCTGGTACGGGAGGTCGGCGCCGTAGAGCGCCTCCTCGTCGTAGAGGCCCGGGACCCTCGGCAGGAGGTCGAACTCCAGGAGGTCCTTCACGTAGCTCGTGGACCTCGGCTGGAGGAAGTTGACGTAGAACTCCTCGGTCCGCCCGGAGAACGACGGCCCGAAATCGAACAGGACCCGGTCCGGCCCGTCCTCGATGACGATCTTGTTGCCGCCGATCTCCCGGACCCCGCCGAGGAACGTGATCCGGGGGCCGGCCATGGGCGGGGAAGCCCCGGAAGGGGTTAGAGGGTTCGGGCGCCTACCGGGCCTTCAGGACCTTCTTCACGTTGGGATGCTCCTTCGTGAAGATCTTCCCGCCGCAGTTGTCGCAGCGGACCCCGAACAGGTTCGAGTCGGTGGGGAGCGGTTCGCCGCAGCGGATGCAACGGAACATCGGGACTACTCCCGGCCCGGCCCCGTCGGGCCCGTGGTCGCCTTCTCGTTCTCGACCGGCTTCTCGGAGCGGGTGATCGGGGGCGGCGCGGTGAACAGGTACGCGCCGGACGCGAACCGGGCGCCGCACCGGCGGCACTCGAAGACGCCCGAGGCGACCCGGGCCGACGGTCACCGTGGAGCACTTCGGGCAGGCCGCGTCCTTGCCCCGCGCGCGGTCGATGTCCAGGACCCGGCGGCGGATGCGGATCCCGTAGCGGGCGCCCATCCAGCCCGTGTTGCCGACCTTCTTGGTGCGCTTGCTCATGGCCTAGTTCCCGCGGGCGATGGCCCGCATTCGGTCCCCGTGGCGGAAGGCGCGGTCCACCACGTCCCGGACGTCGTCCGGAGAGAACGCTCCGATAAGTCCCTTCTGCATGGCGACCACGTTGCCCGCCTCGTCGGTGGCGACCGTGATGCGGCCCTGGCCGGCCCGTTCCTCGTCAAAGGACGGGTCCACGACGATCGTCTCCCCGAGGCGCACGAACGTGCACTCGATCGGGAAATGGTCGACGACGAGCGGCGTGTCGATCTCGCCGACGCCGAACCGCTTCGCCGGGGTCACCGTGTGGCTGAGCGCCGTCAGCGCCGCCAGGAGGGCCGTGTCGATGAGGTTCCCGGAGTGGTCGATGACGTGGATGTCCACGAAGCAGGTCCAGTTCTTCTCCCCGGGGGTCACGCAGAGCTTCTTGAGGTCGATCGTCTCGGCGGCCCGGATCGCCCGGTCGACGACACGCGACACCTCGATGGCCCTCGGGTGAGGGGGGCCCGGCTCGAACGTCGGCGAGGAGAGGGGCACAAGCTCGGCGTTCGTCGTGAGGGTACCTGCGTTGGGGGTGTCGGGGTACGGCTTGCCGATCTCGAGCTTGACGCCGGAGACGACCTTGGTGTTACCGATGGTGGCGAGGGCGCTCCCGTCGGCGGAGGCGACGAAGCCGGGCTCCACGTGGATCGCCCGGTAGTCGTCGGCGCCCCGGCCGTCCAGGCGCTTGCCGGAGCGGGCGAGCTCGAGCAGGTGGGTCGTGAGGATCTCGGCGGTGACCTCGTCGCTCATGCGGCGGCCTCCCCGGCGGCGGGGCGGCCCACGGAGTAGCGGCTCCGCAGGGCGTCCTTCATGACCTCATAGACCTGCAGGCAGCCTTTCACGCCGAGGTCGAGGGCCTTGGACAGCTCGGCCTTGGTCAGGTGGCCCTCCATCTGGAGGAGCACCAGGCGGCCGGACTGCGGCACGAGGGCCATCGGGAGGTCGGCCTCCCCAAAGTTGTCCTCCTCCTTCTTGAGATCGAGGACGATCTCGCCGGCGACCTTTCCGACGGCCACGGCGGGCAGGAGGTCGACCATCGGGATCCCGGCGTCGGCGAGGGCCACCGAAGCGGCCACGAGGCCGGCGCAGCGGGTCCCCGCGTTCGCCTGGAGGACCTCGATGTACACGTCAATGCTCGTTCGGGGGTATTCTTCCACGAAGATCACGGACTCGAACGCTTCCCCGATGACCTTGCTGATCTCCTGGGAGCGTCGGTCGAGACCGGGCCGCTTGCGCTCGTCGACCGAGAACGCCGCCATGTTGTAGCGGCACTGCACGATCGCCTTGTTATTCTCCTGAAGGTGACGCGGGTGGACCTCCCGGGGCCCGTACACCGCGGCCATGACCTTGTTGGCGCCCCATTCCACGAACGCCGAGCCGTCGGCGGCGTGCAAGGCCCCGGCCGTGATCTTGAGGCTCCTGAGCTCGTCCAGTCGGCGTCCGTCGATCCGCTTCCCGTCCGCTGTCAGGAGGACCGGAACCTCCTTCGCTCCTACACTTCCCATATGATTCTCCTAGGATCCGTCAGAAATCGGGGCCCGGTTGGGGTCCCGTCGTATCGTCCGTCTCGTCATCGTCGTCCGAAGGTCCGGGCGGGGGCCCGGGGATCGGCTCGTCGCCGGGGGTCCACGGCCGGGGCGGGGCGCCTATCCCCGTTTCCGACCGGTCGCCGCCGCTCGACTGGAGATACCCCTGGACGCGCTCGGTGAGGCCGGGGCGTTGCCCCTCCTCCTCGATCATCCGGAGGACCTCGGTGACCCGAAGGATCGCCTCCGGGCTCCCGTCGATCCAGATCCGGCCGTTCTGGCCGACCACGACCTTCGATCCGGTGAGGCGGGTGATGGTCCCGATCATCGAGCCGCCGCGGCCGATCAGCCGGGGGACCCGGGCGGGGGAGATCTCCACCAGGCTGCCGCCCTCGAGCTTCCCGAGGCCGTCGCCGAGCATCGTAACGCCGATCCGGCCCGTGTTCTCGATCGCCTCGATGGCGACGACCACCGAGTTGCCGACCTTGAGGTACTGGGCGGTCTCCCCGAAGTCGATCTTCCACGGGGTGCCGGTCATGTGGAGCGGGGCCCACCGGGGGGCGCCGATGTCGAGAAGCCAGAACGTCCCCTGTACATCGGTGACGGTCCCGATCACGACGTCCTGCGGATGGGGGATGTACCGCCCGCTCAGCGGGATGATCCGGACGGTGGGGGGAGTGTGATTGAGCAGGCCGAGGACGCTCGCGTAGACGCGACCGTTGACCCGATAAGTGCCCGGGCCCGGCTTCAGGCCGTTGGCCGGGATCTCCTCCCCGGGAAGAACTAGCACCCGTTCGCGGGAGGCATTCGGGGGCCCTCCCCCGCGGCCACGTCCACGGTGGCCTGTACGATGTCCGCTGCCCATTGCAGTTCGTGCACCGGGGCGCGCGACCCGACCCCGCTATTTAACGAGCGCGGTTTCGGCGGTGCCTTTCGTGCGCGCATTGAGCTTCTCGTAGAGCTCGGTCTGCACGCCGGCCGGGATCTCCAGGACCGCGCTCCAGGAGCCGTCCGAGAGCCACTGCTCGTCCGAGAGCTTCCCGAGGGCCTTCACCTCGGCGATGACGCGCGGGTAGTGCTGGGCCGGGATCTTCATCTTCACCCGGACCGAATCGAGCCGGATCGGGATCAAGGGCCGGAGCTTTGCGATGATCTCCGGGACCTGGGTCTCCGCGGACCGGAACGGGTCCACGTGGACCTTGGCCTCCACCATCGCCGCCTCGATCCGGGTCGCCGGATGGGGGGCGCCGGTCTGCGGGTTCATGGCGTTCCGGACGATCGAGGCGACGATCTGCTTGTGCTTCTCGACCTGAAGCTGGTGCCGCTGGTCGGTCGTGACCTGGACCTCCCCCTTCTGGACGATCTGCTTCGCGATCTCGGGGACAGAGCGGGTGTGGAAGATCCGTTCGAGGTTCTCCTCGGAGATCTTGTCGCCCTTCTTGGCGTCCTTGAACACGTGATCGAGGGCGAGCTTGTCGGACAGGTCGACGAGCTTTCCGTCCTTGATGTCCTGGACGGCCGCCGGATCGACCAGGACCTCGAAGCGGGATCCCTGCGTCTCCCACCGCGCGATGACGGCGTCCTCGACCTTCACCATCGCCCGTCGGTCTCCGGGCCCGGGGGGCCTAGCTACGCGGCCCCTTGCCGGCGCCGGAGGGCGGCGGCAGGCGGGCCGAGATACGCTGGATCTCTTCCTGGGGGAGCCGTCGGAGGCCCTTCTCCCGCTGGATGACGCACACCTCGACCTGGTGGAGGTTGGCCCCGTCCTCGAGGGAGGCACGGAGCCCCTCGAGCGCGAGCAGGACCGCGGCCTCGGCGTCCATGCCGGGCTTGTACTTCTGTTCGAACAGGTCCATGACGGGGCCCTTGTTCCCGCCGGTGGAGGTCGCCTTGAAGCTGGTCAGCGAGCCGGAAGGCTCGGTCTCGAACAGATGGATCCCATCGTCGTCGTACCCCCCGACGAGGAGAGCCGTGCCGAACGGCCGGACGCCCCCGAACTGCGTGTACTGCTGCTTGTAGTCGCAGATCCGTCGAACGAGGAGCTCGAGCGAGATCGGCTCGGAGTAGGTCACCCGGTGGATCTGGGAGGCGAGACGGGCGTACTCCACGAGGACCCGGGCATCGGCCACGAGGCCGGCGGTGGCGCACCCGACGTGCTCGTCGATCTGGTGGATCTTCTCGAGGCTCGCCGGCTCGGCGAGCTTGGGGTTCGGGATGCGTCGATCGGCCACCAGGACCACCCCGTCCTGGAAGACCACCCCGGCCGTCGTGGCGCCGCGTCGGACCGCCTCCCGGGCGTACTCGACCTGGAAGAGCCGCCCGTCGGGCGAGAATACGGTGATCGCGCGGTCGTAGGCCATCTGGCCGGGCTGCATCTCCATGAGGGAACCTCGGAACGGGGACCGCCACCGAAGGTTCCCTTATAACGCCGGAGGGCGGAATTACCCCGAGGTAGGCCGGTTACGGGAAGTCCCGGCCCCCGTCGGGCGGGGCGCCCGAACGGGTTCCGTGGGTTCGGCGGCCCGCCAAGGCTCATAGGGACCGGTCCTCGTGGGCCGGGGATGTCCCCCGATCCCGCGCCCGGTGGCCCCGGGACCTCGCGTCTTGTGGGTGCCCGGTCGGCCTACCTGCGGAGCGCCGCGGAGCAGCCGATCGACTGGTATCCATGGGGGCCGGAACCGTTCGAGCTCGCGAAGCGCAAGCACCTCCCGATCCTCCTCGACATCGGGGCCGTGTGGTGCCACTGGTGCCACGTGATGGACGAGGGAACCTACTCCGACGGGGAGGTGGCCCGGCTGCTCCGTCAGCACTTCATCACGGTCAAGGTGGACCGCGATGAGAACCCCGAGGTCGACCGGAGATACCAGCGCCAGGTGAGCGCCCTCACCGGCCAGGGTGGGTGGCCCCTGACAGCCTTCCTGCTCCCGGACGGGGACGTGTTCCTCGGTGGCACGTACTTCCCCCCCGAGGACGGCCTCGGTCGTCCTGGCTTCCGCCGGGTCCTCAAGGAGATCGCCCGCCTGTGGACCGAGGAGCCGGAGAAGGTCCGTGCGAACGCCCAGGCGGTTCGGGATGCTCTTACCCGGATCGACGGCCGCCGGACCACCGCGACCCCTCGGCCTCCGACCGCGTTCCTGGCGAGCGTCCTGGGCCAGGTCGTGGAGAGCTACGACCCGGTCAACGGCGGGTTCGGCTTTGCCCCCAAGTTCCCCCACCCGACCGCGGTCTCCTACCTTCTCTACGCCGCGCAAGCGACCCAGGACGACGCCATCGCCCAGAAGGCGCGCACGACCCTGCTCAGGATGGCGGATGGAGGGGTGTACGACCACATCGCGGGGGGGTTCCACCGGTACGCGACGGACGAGGGTTGGCATATCCCCCATTTTGAGAAAATGGGAGCGGACAACGCGGCGCTCCTCAGCGTTTATGTCGAAGGAGCGCGCCGGTTCGGGGATCGACGTCTGATGGAGACCGTCCGAGGGATCGCGTCCTGGGCCCGGTCGGTCCTCGGGGACCCGGCGGGCGGCTGGGGGGCGAGCCAGGACGCCGACAACGCCCCCGGCGACGACGGGGGGTTCTTCACGTGGAGCCGGCCCGAGCTGAAGACCGCCCTCGACGCGGAGGAGCTACGCCTCGTGAGCCGATGCTTTGGCGTGGGCGCCGACGGCCGCATGCCCCACGATCCCGAACGCAACGTCCTCTACCGTCTGATGGCGCCGGCCGAGGCCGCGGCCGACCTGGGGGTCACCGCCGATCGGGCCGAGGCGATGCTGGCCCACGCGGTCCAAAAGCTGGCCGCGGTCCGGGCCAAACGCCCCACCCCCTTCGTCGATCCGGCCCTGTACGCCGACATCAATGGGGGGTTCCTGCACGGGTTCGTCGGGGCCTCTCGACTTCTCGGGGATCCGTCCCTCCTCCAGAGCGCCCGGATCGCGGCGGACCGGTTCCTCGCCCACGCGTTCTCCCCCGAACGCGGGGTCGCCCACCTGCTCGGCCGGGACGGCGGAACCGGCTACGGTCATCTTCAGGACCAGGGGATGTTCGCCCTCGGTCTGGTGGAGCTCGCAGGTGCCACCCTCGATACCCGCTACGTCGATGCCGCCCGCCAGCTCCTCGCGTTGATGCCCGAGTACGCCGGCCCCTCGGGGGTCCTGAAGGATCTGGCGCCGAAGCTGTACGATGGCCCGGCCCTTGCCAGTCTCTCGGACGCCTCGTACCCGGTCGAGGACAATCCCAACCTCGCTGGCAATGCAGCGGTCATCCTGGCCATGCTCCGACTTTCGGCGTTGACCGGCGACGAGGAGCTGAGGACCCGCGCGAGATCGCTCCTGTCGGCGGTCCAGCCGAGGGTCGAAGGAGTGGGGCTGTTCGCCGCCGGCACGGCGCTCGCGGCCGGCCTTCTGGAGGCCGCCCCCGCCCGCGTCGTCGTCGAAGGGACCGGCGGGGCCGCCCGCGCGCTTCGGACGGCCGCCGAGCGGGCGTGGCATCCGAACCTCTGGGTGTTCGAAGGGACCCCGGCGCCCCCGTTCGCACTTCCGGGCGAGCTGGAGAACGCGGCCCGGTCCGGCGGGCCGGCCCGGGCGCTCGTCTGCTTCGGGACGCGCTGCCTCGCGCCGGTCACCGACCCTTCGGAGCTCGGACCGCTGCTGACCCGCGGCGACGCCCCGGCGCCGTGAGTACGGCGCCCAGATCGGTTCCGTCCAATAGGTAGGCCCGGGGGGTCCCGGAAGCGAGGAACCTCGACACGAGGAACGATCTTCCGCGGGCCGGCCGCTCCCGGTTCAGGGACTCGGCCCCGGCCAGCGGATTGAACGCGGGCAGTACCGATCACCTCTCGGGCGGCGACCGGGGCCCGCGCCCGGCGTCGCCGGGGGGGCGCATCGGGGGTCCGCTCGGCCCGGACCCAGCACCGCTCCTTCGCCGCCGGGGTCTGGGCGGTGGGGGCGAACCGGTAGCCGGGATGCAGGTGCCCGACAACAAGGCGACGGGCGCGCAGGACCCGGTTCGAGGGCCACCGGTGGCCGTGGAAGAATCCCGCGCCCCCCCGGACGATCCCGGCGGCACTGTGGACGGTGACTTCCCGTGGGAGGGCGGGGGTGAGCCCGACGTCGTGGTTCCCGAGGATCACCTCCACCGCGAACCGCTCGGATAGGAGGGTCGCGAAGAAGTCGAACACGACCGGGCGCAATGCCGGGGGCATTCCAAGGATCGGGTGCTTGACGTCACCGACCACCAGGAACCCCGCGGCCCCCCGCTCCTGCCCGATGGCGACCAGGTCGTGCGCCATGGCCCGGGCCAGGGCCTCGCTGGGGCCTCCGCGGCCGGACTCCGGAGCTCCGAGCCCCAGGTGGATGTCGGCGACAACGATCGTCGGCGGCGACCCCGATGGCCACCGCATCTCGAGGGCGGGGTGCTCCGGGATGGGAGCGAGCTCCGCCTCCTCGGGCACGCGGGCGCGATGCCAGGGTCCCGTTTAGCGCCAAGCCGTCCCCATGGCCCCGATCGGCGGCTCTCTCCTCGATGCGATGATGGTCTTTTATATAGAAGAATTAATGCAGTAACGGGGGTACGATGGCGGGGAGGCCGAGGGAACGGGCGATCGACGCGGTCCGAGGGATCCTCGAGAGCGCGGGGTTCTTCGTCTCCGACGCCCACGCTGTCCGTCCGACGAGCTTCGACCTTCTGGCCCGTCGGGACTCGCTCCTGTTGGTCGTCAAGATCCTCAAGAACATCGACGCCCTCGATCAGGACGAGGCCCGCCGGCTCCAGGAGCTCGGCGGCCTGTTCCCGGCGGTCCCCCTGGTGGTGGGCCAGTCGTCCGGCTCCACGCCGCTCGAGCCCGGGGTCGTCTACAGCCGGTACGGGATCTCCATCGTGGTCGCCGAGAGCCTCTCCGACTACGTGCTGAAGGGCCTCCCGCCCTTCCTGTTCTCGAGCCCCGGGCGGCGTCTTCGCCCGGATCGACGGGACGCGCCTTCGGGCCCTGCGGGAGGAACGCGGGCTCTCGCTCGGTGGCCTCGCCAGTGTGGCGGGGGTCTCCCGACGGACGATCCAGCTCTACGAGGACGGCGCCGGCGCCGAGGTCCGGGTCGTGGATCGGCTCGAGCGGTTCCTGGGCGAGCCGATCGCCGTCGCGCTCGACCTGTTCGCCCAGACCGGTCCGGTCCGACCCAGCGACGCCGACGGGCCCCCCGAGTCCCGCCGCCGCACCCGGGGACCTCAGCGAGCGTCCGCCGCTCCCGGGGAACACGGAAGCCCGGCCCCGGAGGGAGCGAAGCGTCGTCGGACGCCAGTGGCGCCGACCGGTGACCCGGTCCGGGACGGGGTCTTCCGACAGCTCGATGGGATGGGCTGGGAAGTGGTCGTCACGCTGCGGTGCCCCTTCGACGCGTTCACGCACGGTCCGACGCGGGGCGAGGAGGAGGTCCTGCTGACCTCGGTGGGCAGCCTGAGGACCGCCCTCCACCGGGCCGAGCTCCTCCAGGAGCTGGCGCGGGTCATCGAGGGTCACGCGGTGTTCGTCGTTCCGGACGCTCCCCGCACGTCGCTGGAGGGCCTTCCGATCGTCACGATGCGCGAGCTGCTGCGGCACCGCGGCCGCGACGAGCTCGTCGATCTGATCAACGATCGCGAGAGTCTGTGATCGACGCGACCGTCCGTCGGTCCGGCGCCCTCCTCGTGGTCGGCACGGTCCGCGGCCTGGTCGGGGAGGTGACCCCGCTGGTCGCCAAGCTCACCGACTTCGAGCCGTCGGCCCTGGCGGTGGGGATCTCGTTCGACGAGCTCACGGGGCTCACCGACCACTTCCTCGGAACCGCGTCGGAACCGGTCGTTCCCCTCACTTCCTCGGAGGCGGCCGAGGCCAAGGCGATCACCCAGTTCGGGGAGGTCCGGGTCCCCAACCCGTCGATGCTGGCCGCGCTCGAATGGGCCCGGTCGCGGGGCGTCCCGGTGGAGGCGGTGGACCCATCGGACGAGGAGTACGCGACGCTGTTCACGGACAACATCACGTACTTCGAGCTGGTGCGCCGCACGCTGCGGGAGCGAAAGTTGTCGAAGACGCCCCCGAAGGCATCCTCGCCCGAGGATCTCGCGAAGGCGTGGCACCACTCGATGACCCCGGGGAAGGGATCGAGGAAATTCAACTCGGCGCGCGAAACCGCGATCTGCGACGCGACGCGAGCGCCTCGCCGAACGGCTTCCCCGGGTGGCGCTCCTCGTCGACCGCGAACGGTTCGACCCGATCGTCGCCCGGCTCCGTCGGGCCCCGTAGGTCCCCCGCGGGAAGGCGCCGCCGCCCCGCGCGAGGCGGCGACCTCAGTCGTCCGATTCCTTCCGGAGGATCGCCTCAAGGGCGGCCCGGGCCTTCGCCCGGAACTCGTCGAGGCTCCCTTCGTTGTTCAGCATCCCGTCGGCGAGGGCGAAGGCGTTGCCGATCCCCCACTTGAGCTCCCGACGGTCCCGGTCGAAGAACTCCTGCAGGTCGGCGCCGTCATCCCCGCGGCCCCGCTTCATCAGCCGGTCGTACCGGAGCTCGGGCGGCGAGTAGACCCCGAGGACGAACAGGTCGCCGAAGTTGTGGCGGAAGACCGTGACCTCGCTGTCCGAGCGGCACCCGTCGACGAGCATCTTCGTCTCCGTGAGCTTCGGGAGGGCGCGCTGGGCCCAGACCCCCCCGCCATGCTTCTCCCGCTCCTCGTTCGCGATCCGGGCGACGTTCGCGTTCGTCAGCTGGAGGCCCCGCCGTCGGGTCTCGTCCCGGACGAGATCGCCCATCTTGAGCGTGGAGAGGTGCATGGTCCGCGCCACCTCGACCAGCTCGTCCTTGCCCGAGCCGGGCATCCCGACGGTGACGATCAGTTTCACAGCATCCCCCCGGCGGGGGTGGGGGCGGGGGAGGCAATGGATCGGCCGATGGGACGCCGCTCAGGCGGTCCGCGGCCTCTCCCTGGGTCGCCATCTGGAGACGGTCCGCACGCGGCCCGGTACGCCTGGGCCTCCTGCTCGGCGAGCTTCGCCCGCTCGAGCGCCTGGTCGACCTTCACCTTGAGCTCGGCGGTCTTCTGGGTCCGCATCGCCGCGCGATGCTCGTAGGTCCGGGACTTGTGCTGCAGGTTGACGACCTTCTGCTGGAGCTTGCGGATGCGGACCTGGAGGTCCGTCACGTCCGAGCCGAGCGATAGCCCCCCGCCCCGGTCCTTGGACGCCTTCACGTTCCGTTCGAACTGGCCGATCTCGCTCTCGAGATCGGGGATCTTCGAGAGCACGGTCTGGGCCTTCTCGCGGAGGACGGCGGCGACGTGCCGGAGCTTCTCGATCTTGATGTTGAGGCTCGCGGCCCGCTTCTGGAAGCGGGAGGACTCCCGATCGAACTTGGCGGCGCGCTCCCGGAGCTTGGTCATGTCGGCGTAGCCCTGGCCGAGCCATCGGGATTCCCGATGAACGCTGGGGCCTGCCGAGCTCGGGGTCGCGCAGGGTGGACCCCCACCGGCCGACATGGTATCGAATACAGGGGGTCGAGATATAGCAGTTGTCGTCGGTCGCGTCGGGGAGGGCTAAGGTCGACCTGACGGCGTAGGGCCTCGGGCGCCGGGGGGCACGAGGGCCGGACGCAGCCGCTCAGCAAGCCCCTTCGATGGGACCCTTTCCTGACCCTTGGAGTCGCGGAGCCGGAGGGTCACGGTGCCGGTCTCGGGGCTCGCCGGGTCCAGCGTGGTGCCGTCCACGGTGATGCAGAACGGCGTGCCGATCTCGTCCATCCGGGCGTACCGTCGGCCGATCGAGCCCGCTTCGTCGTACACGGCCGAGATCCCCGCGTCGCGGAGCTCCGTGACGAGGCCCGCCGCCACGGTGGCGTGCTCCTTCTTCAGGAGCGGGAAGACGGCCACCGGCACCGGCGCCAGGTACGATGGGAGCCGCCAAACGGTCCGTTCGCCGTCCACCGCGAGGTGCCGGTCCGCCAGGGCCCAGAAGTTCCGGTCGACCCCGAACGTGAGCTCGAGGACGTGGGGAAGGACCCGACCCCGCCCCTCGACGCTGACGGAAAGGTCCTTCCCGGACCCCTCGCCGTGCCGGGTCAGATCGTAGTCGCCGCGGTAGTGGACCGCGCCCAGCTCCTTGTAACCGCCGAGGCTCGGCAGCTCGACCTCGATGTCGAACTGGATCCGGTTGTAGAAGGCGCGCTCCCGGTCCGACTTCTCGAACAGCCGGAGCGACTCGGCCGGGTACCCCAGGACATGGCGGTAGAACCGGTAGCTCATCGCCAGATGGTACACGTAGAACGCGGGGACGCCGCCCGAATCGACCAGCTCCTTAGCGCGGACCCACTCGGGTCGCTCTTCGCCCGCTTCCCGTCGGGGGACCCGGAGCAGCGGGAGCTTCTCGTCGGCGACCCCGGCGAACGGCACCTCGAAGGCGGCCGGGTCGAAGAAGATCTGGAGCTCGGCCTGGGTGAACGACCGCATCCGGAAGAGCACCTGGCGAGGGGCGATCTCGTTCCGGTACGCCTTCCCGATGACGGCCAGTCCCAGGGGGAGCGCCTTGCGGCCCACCTCATGCATCCGCGCGAACGCGAGGTAGGACCCTTGGGCCGTCTCGGGGGCGAGGTAGCCGCGCTCCCGACCGGTCGGCCCGAGCTCGAGGCCGAACATCATGTTGAACGGCCGGGGCACCGAGAGGTTCGTCGAGCCGCAGGTGGGGCAGCGCGGGTGGTGGGTCGCGACAAGCTCGGCGATCTGGGTCGCCGAGAGGCCGTCCACGCCCTCGGGCCGGACCTTCTCGAGGACGGTATCGGCCCGGAACACGGCATGGCAGTTCTCGCACGTCACTTCCGGATCGGTGAAGTTCTCCAGGTGGCCGGAGGCCCGGACGACGGCTTCGGGGAGGATCTCGGATGGCTGGATCAGGTGGTAGTCATCCGAGAGCCCGACGAACCAGCGGGTCCAGGCGTCCTCGATCCGCCGCTTGAGCGCGACCCCGACGGGACCGTAGTCGAACAGACCCTGGGCGCCGCCGTAGATCTCGGCGGAGGGCCAGAACGCCCCTCGGCGGCGGAGGAGCGCGAACAGCTCGTCGGTACTTCACGCTCTACGGCCTCCGGCCGACGGTGCCCCGGCCGGACCATAAGCTGTGCGGTGGCGCGGGTGACGATCTGGTACTCCGGGTCGTCCGGAGGGAGCCGGAAGACGAGCGGACGCGCCGGGGAGCCCGGAGCCAGACGGGCGAAGTCGGGCGTTCCGAGCCATCGGTACGGCTCCACGAACGCCGCGCGGAAGAGGAACTCGGGCGGGACCGGCCGCTTCATCAGCCGCCCCGTGACGTACGCGAACTCGAGCTCCCGCCATATGGAGGGGGAGTGGAACATGGCGTTGTCCGTCCCGAGCAGCGTCCGGACCCCGTGGCGGGCGAACTCGCCGAGGTCGGGCCGGCGGCCGAACAAGGCGTTCGACCTCGGGCAGACGGCCACCGTCACCCCCGCCCGGGCGACCTCCGCGAGGTCCTCGGGGGTCGCCTCCGCGAGGTGGACGAGCAGGTCGGGCGTCGGATCGAGGGTACTCCCCGGGGTCTTCCCGTTGGGATTCGCTCGCATGCAGAGCATACCACTTCTTCTGGCGCCGGCAGGCCGCCGCGACCTCGGTGCGGACGCCCCGGGACTCCTCGCCGATGGCGCTGAGGCCGACGCCGTCCGCCACCTCGAGGAGCGCGTCCAGCTCGTTGGGATCGATCGGACGCTGGAGCGGGCGACCGAGGGCGACCGCCCGGATGGGAAGCCCCCGGGCCGCGGCGCGGAGCATCTCGACCCCCGCCCGACCTTCTTCCCGGAAGTCGATCGTGGCCGATACCCCCTCGCGGGCCATCCGGTCGAGCGCCGCCCGCATCGCCTTCCGCTTCGCGGCGGGAGGGGTGTCTCGGAGAAGGCGGAACTTGTAGCCGTTCGGCGGGCGGACGATCTCCGCGATCGGCGCATGCGGGGGCTCCCGGGTCGCGACCGCGTCGCCGAGATGGGTGTGGCCGTTGACCGGCGACGGGGTCACGATCCCCCGAAGGCGACGGGCCGCCCGCCCGACCTGGGCGGTACCGAGCGCCCCGGTCTCGACCAGCGTACCGGCTCGGAACAGGGCGTAGCCGGGTCGCGCTCCGTCCGCGTCGAGGAGCGCCCCCTCGACCAGGAGCTCCGAGACCACGGGTCCGAGACCGTCCCCGGCTATCTAAGCTCCCCGCGGCGAGGCGGCGTGGCGGGGCGAACTTCTATGCCCTGCGGCCCTTGGCCCCGCCGGTGACCGCGGGCCATCCCCCTCGAGTCCCTCGGGCCACGCCCCTCGACCTTTGGGTCGCAGGCCACGTGAACGTCGACCACCTCCTGGACGTCCCCCACCTGCCGGCGCCCGACCGTACGGTGCCCGCCTCGGCCCATCGTGTCCGCCTCGGGGGCACCGCGGGCAACATCGCACGGGCGGCGGCGGGCTGGGGGGTTCGAACCGGACTCATGGCCCGGGTAGGCGGCGACTTCCCGGAGGCGTTCACCGCGCGACTCGGACGAGAAGGGATCGATCTTCGGGGGCTCGAGATCGTTCCGGGGGCGAGCTCCCCTGCCTGCTTCATCGCCGAGGATGGCCGAGGCGGCCAGAGCACGATCATTGATCAGGGGCCGATGGGCGACGCGGCCTCGTGGCGTCCCCCCGCGCGCCTCCTTGAGGAGGCCCCGTGGATCCATCTGACCACGGGTCCCCCGGGCGAGATCCTCCGCCTCAAGGCCGCGGCCCGGGCCCGAGGCGTGCGGGTCGCGGTGGACCCCGCCCAGGAAGTCCACTATCGATGGACGCCGACGCGGCTCCGGGAGCTCCTGGACGGAGCGGAGCTCGTGTTCGGGAATGAATCGGAGATCCACCGGGCGATGGCGCTCGTCGGGGTGAAGAGGATCAACGAGCTGCTCCGCTGGGTCGGGGCCGTTGTCGTCACCCGGGGAGCCCGGGGAGCCGCGGCCTACTCGCGCCGGGGGGAGGTCGAGGTGGCCGCCGTACGCCCTCGTCCGGTCACCCAAGTGACCGGTGCCGGCGACGCGTTCCGGGGCGGCTTCTACGCCGGATGGTTCGAAGGCGAGCCGCTCAAGTCCTGTCTCAGCGCGGGCGCACGGTCCGCCCGCGCCTGGATCGAGACCGGTGGCCCGGCGACGGGGCGTTCCCGTGGAGAGGCATGAAGCGGCATCTGTTCGGAGCGCTGACCCCGATCGAGGAGGCTCGCCGACGCCTCCTCGCGGCGACGCGCCCCGTCGCGACCTCGGAGTGGGTTCCTATATCGGAGGCGGCCGACCGGGTAGCGGCCGTCGAGGTCCGCGCCCCGAGGGACGTGCCGCTGTTCGCCCGCGCGACATGGGACGGCTACGCCGTCCGCTCCGATGATACGGTCCACGCCGCGCCGACGAGCCCGGTCCGGCTCACGATCACCGGCGAGATCTTCGCGGAAGGAGGGGCCCGCACCGCGGTCCGGCGGGGGGAGGCGGTGGCGATCGCGACCGGCGGCGGCCTTCCGCGTGGCGCGGATGGGGTCCTGATCTTCGAGGACGCTCGCACGCGCGGCGACCGGCTCACCGTGACGGGCCCCGTGCCGGCGGGCGAGCGAGTCGCTCCGGCGGGATCGGACTTCCGCCGGGGAACCCGACTGGCCCGCGCGGGCACGATCATCGACCCGGCCTCCGCGGCCGCGATCGGGTCCACCGGCCAGTCCCGGGTCAGGGTCTACCGACGGCCGATCGTCACCCTCGTACCGAACGGGAACGAGCTCCTGGTGCCCGGTCAGGCGTCCCGCGCGGGCCGGATCTACGAGACGAACAACATCGCGCTCGGGGCCGTGGCCCGCGCCTGCGGCGCCGAGGTGCGCTCCGTGCCCCCTCTCGTCGACGATCCGCGAAAGATCGAGCAGGCCCTGAGGGCGGCCGCGGCGGTCAGCGACCTCGTGATCGCGACCGGCGGGAGTTCCGTGGGGGAGCGGGACTTCCTCCCGCACGTGTTCCGTCGGATCGGCCGCCTGCTCTTCCACGGCGTGGCGGTCCGCCCGGGGAAGCCGACCCTGGCCGCCCGCCGGGGCGACGTTCTGCTCATCGGGATGCCGGGGCACCCGACCTCCTGCCTCCTCAACGCCTACTGGCTACTGCTCCCTTCGCTGCTCCGCAGCGCCCGCCGACCCGGGCCGGGGTGGAGGGATGTGTCCGTTACCCTCGCCAGTCCGATCCGTCCCGGGCATGGCGACCTCGCGACCGTGGTCCCCCTCCGCATCGATGGCGACTCCGCCACCCCCACCTTCCGCGACTCCTCGGCGATCACCAGCTTGGTGGGGGCCAACGGTTTCCTGATCCTCCCGCCGGGGGCGCCCCTCCCTTCGCCCGGGGAGCGGATCGCCGCCCAGCAGATCCTGCCCCCGGTCGTCCCGGCGACACCGACTTCCCCGGGCACTCCCGGCCCCCACAAATGATAGCACCCCTGCCGCAAAGTTTCAAGTCCCGTCCGGTGGTGCTCTTGACGTGCCGCCGGCCCGGATGAAGGTCGCCCTCGTCACGATCGAGGGGACGAACAATGACGAGGAGCTGGCGGTCGCACTGCGCGCGCTCGGCACGTCGCCCGAGATCGTCCACCTGAAGCAGCTGGAGGGACGCGACGTCCCCCCGGAGAAGGTGCGCCGGCTCTCGGAGTTCGAGATGCTGTTCTTTCCCGGTGGGTTCTCGGCCGGCGACTACGTCCGCGCGGGGGCGATCTTTGCCGCGCGCGTCCGGGCCTCGATCGGCCCCCAGCTCGAAGAGTTCGTGCAGTCCGGGAAGATCGTCGGCGGGATCTGCAACGGGTTCCAGGTGCTGACGGAGCTGGGACTGCTCCCGGGCACCCCCGGCGGAAAGCTCGGGCCGGTCGGGGCCGCGCTGATGACGAACGACTCCGGGCGGTACGAGTGCCGACCGACGTTCCTCTCGTGGACGGGGGGGAACTTCCGCCCCCTCGCCGCGGTCCCGTCGAACACCCGGTTCCTGTTCCCGTCCGGTCACGCCGAGGGCAAGCTGGTCCTCCCGGGCGCGCCGGGCGAGCGACTGCGGGAGCTCGAGGCGGCCGGCCAGGTCCTGTTCCGATGGGTCGCGCCGGACGGGCGGCCGGCGACCTATCCCTGGAACCCCAACGGGTCCGAGGGGAACGTCGGGGGACTCACGAACCCGGAGGGGAACGTGTTCGGCCTGATGCCGCATCCGGAGCGCGGGTTCTTCCGCGCGCAGGCGCCGGACTGGACACGAAGCGGAGGTCCCGAAGGACCGGGCGATGGCCACCGGTTCCTGGGGGCGATCGTGGAGCATGCGCGTCAGCGGGCCGCGACGGCGCCGGTCCCCGCACCCGCAGCGTGAGCCTCCAGACCTCGAGACGCTCGCCGGAGAGGTCGCGCACGGCGACCGTTCGAACGTCGCCGGTGCGGCGCTCCCATTCCCCCCGGAGCCGCGCCACCCGGTCGCGGTCCTGGAGCGAGGAGACCAACAGGTAGGCGGACCCCGACCGGCTCAGGTGGCGACGGAACGCGCGGAGATAGCGGGCCGTGAGCGCGCACCCGTCCGGTCCTCCGTTCAGGGCCAGGTCGTCCCCCGTGTCGGCGTCGATGCCGCCCCGGGGCGTGGGGAGGTACGGCGGGTTCGCGAGGATCCGGTCGAACCGGCGCGTCCCCTCGGCCACATCGGTCCGCACGGCGACGAGCGGCAGCCGTTCGGCCCGGGCGGTCGTAGCGAGGGCGCGGAGCGCGGCCCGGTTCAGATCGGTCGCGACCACCCGCGCGCCGGCCCGGGCGGCCCGGAGCGCCAAGGCCCCGTTGCCGGTTCCGATCTCGAGCACGCGCTCGCCGGGACGCGCGGCCGCGAACGGAGCGAGAAGCTCGGTGTCCTCGCGGACCGGATAGATCGACGGAGAGCCACCGGCGGCCGTCATGTGGGGGTCTAGCAAGCTCCGTCGCCGAGGAAGGTCATCTTCTTATCTCGTCCGGCCATTGTTCCCACGAAACTCGGAGTTCTCGCTGTGCCTCGTCGTCTCGCCGCCCCGGTCAAGATCGGCATCACCGGCCTGCCCGGGGCCGGGAAGACCCAGACCCTGCTTCGGATCATCCAGCTCCTCGAGGAGGAGGGGATCAAGGTCGGTGGCATGGTCACCGAGCCGATCGTCGAGAAGCAGCGCCGAAAGGGATTCCAGATCACCAACTGGCTCACGAAGGAGCACGCCGTGTTCGCCCACGAGGACCTGAAGTCCCGGATCCGATCCGGGAGGTACGGCGTGAACCTCCAGGCCCTCGAGGACCTCGGCACGCGCTCGCTCAAGGAGGCGCGGGAGAGCGCCGACGTCATCGTGATCGACGAGGTCGGCAAGATGGAGGTCGAGAGCGAGGTGTTCACCAAGAGCGTCGTGGACACGCTGGACACCAACAAGTCCATCGTCATGACCCTCCATAAGAAGTCCCGCAACCCTCTGCTCCAGGACATCCGTCGGAGGGACGAACTACGCCTGCTCGAGGTCACGCCCGTGAACAAGAACCTGCTGGCGTTCAAGATCGTCCACCTCCTGACCGGCCGCTCCCACTGAGCGAGCCATCGATCTCCCGCGAAGGGTCCACCGACCTCGAACTCCCCGGGCCGCAGGGCCCCCGCGGACCCGGCCGCCGCCGGGCCGTCTTCTACAACCGGGCCATGGCGTTCGACCGGGACCTGAACGTCGCGTTGGTCCGCGCGATCCGGGCCAACGGGGCTCCGCTCTCGAGCGGCTGGGAGATGCTGAGCGCGACGGGGGCACGCGGCCTTCGGGTCGCCCACGAGGCGAAGGGGTTCCAACGGTTCGACCTCACCGAACGCCACCCCGAGGCCGCCGAGGTGCTCACCCGCAACGCGGCCCGGTACGCGATCGACGGCGCGAGCGCCCGGCCGGGGGACGCGCTCGACGGTCCGCCGGCAGGCCCGTACGACTACGTCGACCTCGATCCGTACGGCACGCCGGCCCCGTTCCTCGAGGTCGCGCTGTCGGCGGTCGCCAGCACGGGGGTCCTGGCCGTCACGGCGACCGACCAGCGCGTTCTGGCCGGGGCGGAACGCGGGGTGGCCGAACGTCGGTACGGCGGGCGCCCGATCCGCGGCCGGCTCGGTCCCGAAGGAGGGCTCCGTCTCGTGCTAGCGGCCCTGGCCCGCGCCGCCGACGCGGCCGGTCGTCACCTCCACCCGCTGGCGGCCTACGTGGGCGATCACCACGTCCGCGCCTATGTCGGACTCCCCCTCGGCCGGGAGACGCTTCCCGTCGGTGTGATCGAAACCGAGAGCTGGACCGGTCCTCCGCTCGGGGAAGGGGCCCCGTTCGGGCCGCTCTGGCTGGGTCCGCTCGTCGACCCAGCGGTCATCGATCGGCTGCTCCCGGACGACGGGGCCGCCGAGCCGCGCGGCTCCGCCGGTGGATCGAGGTCTGGCGAGAGGAGGCGAACGTCGATGTCCCGTTCTTCTACGAATCGAACACGCTCGCCCGGGCGCTCCGCCTCCCGTCCCCTCCGTCGACCGCCTCGATATTGGACGGGCTGCGGGCCGCGGGGCACCGCTCCGGGCGCAGCCTCGTACGGGACGGCGCGTTCCGGACCACCGCGACGTTCGAGGTGGTATCGGACGTGGCCCGCCGGGCGGGTCAGTCCCAGAACGACCGGGTCCGAGCGTAGCTCCGCTCGGCCTTCAGAAGCTCCGTCAGGAGCTCGGCATCGTTCCGGTAGAGCCGCTGGAGCAGCCGACGCGCGGTGTCCGGACCGACCCCTCGGGCGGCCAGGCACCAGAGGGCCTTCTCCCCATGGTGGGCGACCAGCTCGGCCGAGGTGTACGCCTGGCGCATGACGGGCGTGATGCGTTCGGTCGCCGCCTTGGCGGTCCGTTTCCCCTTCCACTTCCGCTTCGCGTACTGCGAGACGTTCTCGATCTCCTTCGGTCCGCCGGGGGAGAACACCGCCGAGAGGGACCCGTGGCACGAGCGCGCACCGGCTCCCTCCCTCGGCGCGATACCGTTCGGCGGTCGTGGTGCGCGTGAAGCCGCACCGCAGGCACACCAGGGTCAGCTCCTCTTTGCGCAACCGCTCCTCGATGGCCTTGAGCAGCGTCGGGGGCGGGGTATCCGGAAGCTCGTGCCAACGGAGCCGGCCCACCGGTCCGTCGGACCACGGACCGGGGGGCGCGATCCGGACCGACCGTCGGCCGTCGCGCAGGTCCTCGAGGACCGCGTGGGCGTGGGGCACGTCGAACCGCTCGTGGAGGGTCTTCTCGAGGGCCTCTTCGCCGATCGGGGTCCCCTGGGTCCGCTCGAGCAGCGGCTCGAGGGTGCGGAGGTCCCGGGGGTCGGCCGACGGCGGGAGCAGCCCGAGCTTCCGCGCCACGGTGAGGAACACCCACCGGTAGTCCACGCCGGTCGGGACCAGCTGGCGCATCGTGTCGTCCAGCGCCTCGGGCGGGGTCGAGAGCGCCTGGCGCCAGGGCATCCCCGTCCACGGCGACCGGAAGCCCGAGCACGAACCACGTCGGTTCCACCGCCACCACCTCGACCCGGGCCCCGAGACGGGCGGTCAGGGTGCCCGCGGTCACGAGGGCCAACGTCTCGTTCGTCCGGGTCCCGAAGCACGCCCCGTAGACCGCGAGGCGTCCCTGGGGCGTCACGGTGACCGTACCGATCGTCGGGGATCACGGCCTCGGCCGCTCCCACCGCGAGCCGCGCGCCGAGGCGCCGCCGGGCCTCGTCCGACAGCACATAGCCGCTCAGGTCCCGAAGGCGGCGGAGCCGCCCGATCTCTTGCGCGACCTCGAACGGGACCGGGAGGTCCTCCCCGACCCACCGGGGTTCCTGGCCGATCTCGGCGACGGTCTCGACCAGGAGCTCGCCGTCCCGATACTCGACCACCTTCCAGGTCCGGCCGTGGAGAAGGAACAGGCCATCCGGCGGGGCCACCACCTGCGTGAGGACGAACCGTTCGTCGAGGGTTCCGATCACTCGGCGGGTGGCGATGTCCCGGAGCCGGTACGTCCGCTCATCCGGGATGAGGGAGAGCGTCTCGTAGAACCGGTGGAGCGTCGCCCGGCCGGGCGCGATGCGGCCCGGTTCCTGTCGGAGCGAGCCGAGCTCGGCGAGGTAGGCCGACGAGCGCGTCCCATTCGTCGTCGTCGATGGTCGTGGGCCACCGCGGTCCGCCGGAACAGCCGCGGCGAGCTCGCCCGCGTCCACCGTCCCGTTCGCGCGGAGAGCGGCGACGACCTGCTGGCCGACGGCCAGTCGGTTCCGGGTCCGCCAGTCGGATCGGTTCGAGCTCGCCGGCCACCGCGCGGCGGGCGAGGACCGCCGCCTCCTCCAGGTCCTCCTCGTCGAGGCTCAGGACGATCCCCCGCACCTCCCGTCCGAGGCGGTGACCGGAGCGGCCGACGCGCTGCAGGAGCCGGCTCGCCTGGTGCGGGGAGCCGAACTGGATCACCAGGTCCACGTGGCCGATGTCGAGCCCAAGCTCGAGCGAGGAGGTCGCGACGAGGGCCCGCAGCTTGCCCGAACGGAACGCCTCCTCCGCCTCCTCGCGCATCTCCCGGGAGAGCGAGCCGTGGTGGACCGCGACCGCGAGGTCGGGGGCGAGCCGGTGGAGCCGGGCGGCGAGCCCCTCGGCGGTGGGTCGAGTGTTCACGAAGATGAGCGTCGTCGTATGGGCCCGGATCGCGGTCTCGAGGGCCACCAGACCCCCCAGCTGGATCGCGTCCGCCTTCAGCTCGGCGGCGAGCGGCGCGGGGACCGGGGGCGGTCTCGCGGGCGGGATCTCGGGCGTGATGACGATGTGGCGCCGCTGGACCGCCGACCGGACCTCCACCTCGCCGGGGCTCGGGCGACAGGAAGCGCGCCACGTGGTCGGGGTTCCCGACGGTGGCGGAGAGGCCGATCCGCCGGATCGGACGGCCCACGAACGCTTCCAACCGTTCGAGGGTGAGGGCCAGCTGAGCTCCCCGGTCCGACGTGGCGAGCTCGTGGACCTCATCGACGATCACCGCCCGCACGCCCCGGAGCCCCTCCCGGAGCCGGGTTCCCACCAGCAGGATCTGCAGGGTCTCCGGGGTGGTCAGGAGCAGGTCGGGAGGGCGGCGGGCCTGCCGAAGCCGATCCCCGGAGGACGTGTCGCCGTGGCGGACCGCGGCGATGAGGCCGACCTCCCGGCACAGCTCGGTGAGGCGTACCGCCAGGTCGCGGTTCAGCGCCCTCAGCGGCGTGATGTACAGGAGGCTCACCGGCGGGGAGGGATCCTTCAGCTGCCGGGAGAGGAGAGGTAGGAGCGCGGCCTCGGTCTTCCCGGTCCCCGTCGGGGAGATGAGCAGGGCGTCGGAACTGCCGTGGAGGAGGGGGAGCGCCAGCCGCTGGATCTCGGTGAGCTCCGCGATCCCCCTTCGACGCACCGCGGCGACGAGCCGCGGATCGAGCCGGTCGATCGGATCGGGCTCGTCGTCGGGCATGCCGAAGCGGGAGCCGGCGGACGGAAAGGGATAGCGCCCGTCAGGGGCCGGGGGCGAGGTCGAGCGTTCGGAGGCCGAGCGACTCGTCCAGTGGGCGGCCGAAGGTGCGGTTCGGGAACGTGGTCACGTACGCCTCGACCACGACGCCGACCACGCCACGGAGGAGGTGACCCCCGAGGACCCGGTGGTCCGGCCCGGCGAGGGCCGCATGAAGGTGGAGCGAGGGCGTCCCATCGACCTCGGCGATCGACCCGTGCAATCCGACGAGCTCGTGCGGGGCGGAGAGGACGTGAGGAACGTACTCCCGCCCGTTCCAGAACCCCAGCGTCGCCTCCCGGAGCATCCCGATCCCTTCGACCACGATGCCGGCACGGACCCTGTGACGGGTCGAGAAGGACCGGAAGCTCTCGAACAGTTCCTCGCCCAGGTTCAACCGCAGAACCGCCCGGTCCGCCTCGATGAGCTCCTGCATGGCCCGCCATGGAGCGGCGCGGTATGGGAGTTGCGGAACGCCCTCTCCCCGAGGCGTTTCCTGTACCCGGGCGGCAAAGCGTAATGGTCCGCCGGCGAGCTACCTGTCCGATGGACGCCCGCGGACCCGCGCCCCGTTCGGTCGAGGAGATCCTCGACCATGTCCGGGCCGGAGGCCCCGCGGTCGTCGCCCTTTCGGGCGGGGTCGACTCCGGCGTGGTCGCCGAGCTGGCCCACCGGGCCCTCGGGAAGCAGGCGTTCGCGGTCACCCTCACGGGGGCGGCGGTGGCGGCCTCCGAGGTGGATCGGGCGCGGGCCGTCGCCCGCAAGATCGGGCTTCCCCACACCCTCGTCCCGGCCGATCCGCTCGAGGTGGTCGAGTACCCGAGCGAACCCCAGCTCCCGGTGCTACTTCTGCCGCCGGACCGAGATGACCGCGTTGCGGGCGTGGGCGGACGGCCAGGAGATCCCCCAGATCCTCGATGGGGTCCAGCTGGACGACCTGGGCGACGACCGACCCGGGCTCGCGGGCGATGGACGAGGCCGGGGCGTCCCATCCGCTCCTCTGGGCCCGGCTGGCGGAAGGGGCAGGTCCGTTCCTATGCCCGAGAGGCGGGACTCCCGAACTGGGACCAACCGTCCGAGGCGTGCCTCGCCTCGCGGGTCCCCCACGGCCGTCCGATCACGCTCGATCTCCTGACCCGCATCGAACGGGCCGAGAACGAGCTCCATCGCCGGGGCTTCCGGCGGGTCCGGGTGCGAACGGATGGCCTCGACGCCCGGGTCGTGGTCGACCCGGACGAGGTGCCGCGCCTTCTCAGCGAGCCGTCCGCCTCCGAGGTCCGGCGCTCCGTGGCGGCGGCCGGCTTCGCACCGTGGTGCTCGATCCCGTTGGGTATGCCAGCCACCCGGGGGCCTAGAGGTCTCGATGCCGCGCGCGAAGACCGATCCCCCGCCGCGAACCGGCCCAGCAAGGGCGGTTCGAGCTCGACACGGAGCTGGTCCCCCAGGGGGACCAGCCGAGGGCGATCGAGGAGCTCGTCGAACGGGTCCAGAAGGACGAGCGGTTCGTGACGCTCCTCGGGCGTCACCGGCTCGGGCAAGACGTTCACCATGGCCCACGCGATCGCAGCGGCTCCAGCGGCCGACGCTGGTGATCTCCCCCAACAAGACCCTCGCCGCCCAGCTGGTGAGCGAGTTCCGCGCCCTGTTCCCGAAGAACGCCGTCGAGTACTTCGTCAGCTACTACGACTACTACCAGCCCGAGGCGTACGTCCCCCAGATCGACCTGTACGTCGAGAAGGACGCGTCCATCAACGAGGAGATCGACAAGCTCCGCCACCGGGCGACCCAGGCGCTCCTCACGCGCAGAGACGTGATCGATCGTCGCCTCGGTGAGCTGCATCTACGGCCTCGGCTCCCCGGAGGACTACCGGGCCAACGTTCTCGCCAGCTCCACCAGGGCGAGGCGATCGAGCCGCAAGGAGCTCATCGACCAGCTCGTCCGGATGAAGTACCAGCGAAACGACATGGAGCTCAAGCGCGGACGGTTCCGCGGTCCGCGGCGGGACCCTCGACCTGGCCGGCTCGGGCGAGACCCTCCACCGGATCGCGCTCGAGGGGAACACCGTCGGGAGCATCGTGGAGCTCGACAAGACGACCCACGACGAGGTCCGTGAGGTCGACGGACCTGCTCGTCTTCCCCGCCACGCACTTCCTCACCGTCGACGAGCGGCTCGAGCGGATCCTCCAGGAGATCGACGCGGAGAAGGAGAGCGGCGTCGCCCAGTTCCAGCAGGCCGAGAAGATCGTGGAGGCCCAGCGGCTCAAGGGCCGGACCGAGTACGATCTCGAGATGATCCGGGAGACCGGCTACTGCTCCGGCGTCGAGAACTACTCCCGGTACTTCGCCGGTCGCGGTCCCGGCGAGCCGCCGTACACGCTGCTCGATTTCTTCCCGAAGGACTTCCTCGGCGTTCCTCGACGAGTCCCACGTGACCGTCCCCCAGCTCCAGGGAATGTACAAGGGCGACCGGAGCCGCAAGGA
This sequence comes from uncultured Thermoplasmata archaeon, assembly GCA_963708255.1. GTDB lineage: Archaea > Thermoplasmatota > Thermoplasmata > Lutacidiplasmatales > UBA184 > Lutacidiplasma. The sequence continues at coordinate 1,499,554 of CAVPSE010000002.1, read as the reverse complement.
CAACCTGGTCGAGTTCGGCTGGCGGCTCCCCTCCTGCCGGGACAACCGCCCCCTGAAGTTCCCGGAGTTCCTCGCGCGGGTCCCCGAGCTCGTCTTCGTCTCGGCGACACCGGGGCCGTTCGAGCGGAAGATCTCGAACGGCGTCGTCGAGCAGATCATCCGGCCCACCGGGCTCGTCGACCCCGAGATCGAGGTCCGGCCCCTGAAGGGCCACGTCGCCGACCTCGTCGAGGAGCTGCGCACCTGCGTGGCCCGGGGCGAGCGGGCGCTCGTCACGACCCTGACGAAAGCGACGAGCGAGGAGCTCACCGACCTACCTCGCCAACCTCGGCCTGAAGGTCCGCTACCTGCACTCCGACGTCGAGACGCTCAAGCGCGTCGAGATCCTCCGGGACCTGCGCCTCGGCCGGTTCGACGTGCTGGTCGGGATCAACCTCCTCCGCGAGGGCCTCGATCTTCCCGAGGTGAGCTTCGTCGCGATCCTCGACGCCGACAAGGAAGGGTACCTTCGGAGCGAGACCTCCCTGATCCAGACGGCGGGACGCGCGTCCCGGAACGTCGATGGGCCGGGTGGTCCTGTACGCGGACCGGACCACCGGCTCGATGACCCGCGCCATCGCCGAGATGAACCGGCGCCGCGATGCCCAGGTCGACTACAACGAGGTCCACGGGATCGTTCCCGAGATCGATCCGCAAGGAGGTCCGCTCGATCCTCGAGGCCGACGAGGAGGCCCCGTCGGGGGATCTCTCGATCGAGGGGCTCGGGAAGCGCTGGAAGGACCGGCTTCCGCTCCTGCTGGCGAACCTCGAGGAGGAGATGCGCCTCGCCGCGGAACGGCTCGACTTCGAGGAGGCCGCGCGCATCCGCGACCGGATCCGGGAGCTCGAGGAGCGCACCGGCGCGACCGCGCGCCCCCGGGCCCCCGCCGGGCCGCGTGCCCGGTGACCCGGCGGCGGCTTTATCCCCGGGCCCTCGTCGCGCCGGCGATGCCCGCCGACCGGTCCAGGCGCCGCCTCGACGGCCGGCCTCGCGGGCCTTCGTAAACGCGGGGCGATCACCGAGCTACTGTTCCTCTACGAGTGCACCACGGAGGAGCCGACGCAGCTGCGGCCGATCGCCGAGCAGCTCGGGCTCACGGTCCAGGCGGCCTCCCACGTCTTCCGGCAGCTGGCGGGCCGGGGCCTCGCGGAAGTGCAGAACGGCCGGTACCGGCCCACGAAGGCCGGGGTCGCGTGGCTGCACGCCTCCCTCGGCCTCCTCCGCGACGATGTGGAGGACCGTCTCGACCGCCTCCACATCATCCGGAGCACCCGGGCCCTGGCGCTCGCTCCCCTCGCGGCCGACGCCGAGGTGACCCTCGAGCTCCGGGACGGGCTGCTTACCGCCCGCCCCGGCCACGGGGGCGGCTCCCGCGGGCGCGCCCGCCACCCGGCCCGGGCCGGGGAGATCGTGGAGGTGGACGGCCTCGAGGGGATCGTCGCGATCTCCCGCGGACGCGTCACGCGTCCTGACTCTCCCGATCCGCGCCGTGGGCGACCGGGCGAACCCCGGCGAAGATCCGCGCCGCGATCCAGTCGCGGAGGCCCCGGCCTTCTGGCGGCCCACGGGCTCGACGCGTACCATCTGCTCGAACGCGCCACCGCCCGTCCCGTGGTCCGATTCGGGTCGCCTCGGCCTGCCGGGAGGCCTCCCACGTGGGCGTCGACTCCGTCGTGCTGGTCCTCGAGGAGGAGCTTCCGAGGTTCCTCGCGCCGTTCGAAGGGAACGACTCCTCCGCCCCTTACGGTGACATCGCTGTCATCGTAGGGGCCACGGGAAGGGCGGCGAGCCGATCGAGCAGCTCCGCGATATCCGGGAGAACCTGGGCGCCCTGCGAGATCAGCTCGACGCGCGTCCTCGCGGCCGCCCCCTCGGTGAAGTCCCGGCCCCCGAACGGCGCGGGCTCCACCAGGAACACGGGAGTGCGGCCCGGCCAGCCGCGGAGCGCCTCGAGGTTCGCGAGGTTGGACGGTCCGACCGCGAAGGGGGCCACGACGATGGCCCGGACGTGGGCCGAGCTGCTCGGTGAGCCGGGCGATCGCCTCGGCCCCGATCGGCGCGAACGGGATCTCCGCGATGTACGGAACCCCGAGCTCCTCGGCCGCCTCCACGTCGGTGTCGAGCAACGGGAGGGCCCCGGCCGAGACCGTCCAGCCGGCGTCGACCAAGGCGCGAAGGAGCGGAGCTGCGGCCCCGCCTCCTCCGATCGACATGCACCGGGCCGCGGGAGCCGGGCGGATACGGGGGCGTCGCCGCCGCCGGGCGGTAGGGCACGAGGTAGGTCGCGCCGGTCCGGGAGTCCCGGCGCCGTTCCGCGTCCACCCCCCAAACGCTCCGCAGGATACCTGGGGTGAGCGTCGCCTCGGGGGGACCGTCGGCAACGCGACGGCCGTGGGAGAGGACGACGACGCGATCGGCGAACCGCCCCGCGAGGTTGAGGTCGTGGAGGGCGGCGACGGCGCAGACGTGCCGGTCACGCACCAGCCGCTGGACCCGCTCGAGGAGGTCCAGCTGGTGTCCGATGTCAAGGTGGGCCGTGGGCTCGTCGAGGAGGAGCAGCGGAGCCTCCTGGGCCAGGCCCCGGGCGAGCAGCAGTCGCTGCCGCTCGCCGCCGCTCAGCTCGAGGATGCCGGAGTACGCCCGGTCCGACAGGCCTACGTCCTGGAGCGCCCGGTCCGCGGCCGGCCCGGTCCGACGCCGCCTCGCCCGCGAACGGTGGCAGGTGGGCGAACCGCCCGTAGAGGACGTAGTCGAAGACGCCGCACGTTGTCCTGCGGGGCCTCCTCCTGAGGGACCCACGCGACCCGTCGGGCGCGCTCCCGGATGGACAGAGCCTCGGTCGGCTCGCCGAACAGTCGGATCTGGCCCTCCGAGGGTTGGAGGAGGCCGAGAGCGGCCCGGATCAGCGTCGTCTTCCCGGACCCGTTCGGCCCGGTCAGGGCGAGGAGCTCCCCCGGGTGCGCCACCAGGTCGACCCGGTGGAGAGCCGTACGCTCCCCGAACCGCACCGTGACGCCCTCGACGGAGAGGGCCGGGGAGGGGTCGGTCAATGGCCGGCCCCCATGAACGAACCGTGGCGGTACCGGTAGAGCAGGTAGAAGAAGAACGAGCCCGCCGGCGAACGCCGTGAACAGCCCCACCGGGAGCTCGACCGAGGGAACCGCGACCCCAGAAAGGTCGTGGGCGAGCGAGGAGGAACGCCCCCCCGACGAGGGCGGAGCCGGGGAGGACGGCCCGGTAGTCGGGCCCCCAGACCCGCCGAACGACGTGGGGGGCGATCAGGCCGACGAATCCGATGATCCCCGTGAACGCCACCGCCACCGCGGTGGCGGCCGATGCCAGGAGCAGGAGGCGGGTGCGCACCTTCCGGGCGTCGACGCCGAGGCTCTGCGCGACGTCCGGTCCGAGCTGGAGGAGGTTGAGCTCGCGGCCGAGGAGGAACAGCGGCGCGCCGGCCATCATGAGGCCCCCGAGGACGATGCCGTCCCACTCCCAGTTGGCCCCGCGACTCCCCCGAGGAGCCAGTAGCTCACCTGCAGGCTCCCCCGGGTTGAACAGCAGCACCACGGAGAGGATGGCCGAGAGCAGGTTGGCGAGGGCCACGCCGACAAGGAGCAGCGTTTCGACCCGGCCGCCGAGGCATCGCGTGCCAGCGCGAGGATCACCCCCCCGTGGCGAGGGCGCCCAGGAAGGCGAACACCGGAAGCGCGACGTTCGCCTCCGCGAGGTCGAGGCCAAAGACGAACAGCAGGGCGGCCCCGAGCGCTCCGCCCGACGAAAGGCCCGAACAGGTACGGGTCCGCCAGGGGGTTGCGGAAGGTGCCCTGCAGGGTCGCCCCCGAGAGGCCCAAGGGCCGCCCCCGACGAGGAGCGAAAGGAGGATCGGCCGGGACCGAGCTGTCCCAGATGATCATCGTCCACGCGTGGCACTGGGTCGGGGAGACCCCGGCAAGGCAGACCGGGTTGAACGCCCAGTCCTAGTGTCAGTTCGTGGACCAGGATCCGGAAGATCTCGACCAGGGGGATCGGCACCGGCGCGATGAACAGGGAGAGGACGGCGAGGGCGAGGCCGAGGAGCAGGGCCAGGGCGAGTCGACGGCGGCGGGGGGGCCTTCCGGGAGCCGGGCTCGCCACCGGATTATGCCGGGGCGTACAGGCCCGGGTGGATGATGTCGATGAGGAGCGGCAGTCCCACGAGCACCATCGTCGGATCGGGCTCGGTGATGTAGTTCGAATCGATCCCGTAGAAGTGGCCCGAGGCCACCGCGCCGAGGCTGGACCAGTCCGGCCCGAGCTGGTACGTGTTGTTGAGGGTGAGCCCGAATCCCGTGCCGTAGATCACGATCCGCCGGGTCCCCGTACAGGACCTGAGGACCGCTGAGCTCGGGGTAGGGGAGCGTGGAGTTCGCCGAGATGCTCGAGGCGCCCACGAACTCGGTCAGGGACTCGCCGAACGTTCCCGGCCCGAACGCATAGTACCCCGGCGTCGGCGACCCCGAAGGGCTCGCGTAGTAGGTCAGGAGGACCGTAGGGAGGACGTAGGAGTAGTTGGCCTCGAGCGTGGAGACGGCGCTCTGACGCCGGCCAGCACCTGCTGGAGCTGGCCCGCGAGCGTCGTTCGCGGCCGGGGCCGCTCCAAAGATCTCGCCGAGGAGCCCGACGTCCACCTGGATCCCCCCGAGGGAGGAGGGCTGGAGCATGACCACGGGAAGGCCGTAGGTCGTGCTCATCGTCTCGACGTCCGACACGCTGGTGATCGTTGACGCCAGCACCAGTTGCGGGCTCGCGTTGAGCACGTCCGGGACATCGACGGTGGGGTAGGTCTCGATGCACATCGAGGTCGAGAGATTCCAGTCGGTGATCTGGGAGGTGTTGTAGTCCTCTTCGATCCCCCCAGAGGACGGGACGCCGCAGTCTACCCCCACGATGCGATCGCGGAGGCCCAAGAGCACCATGGCGTCCGTGATGCTTGGTGCGAGAACGACCACGCGGCTCGGATCCGACGGGACGGCGACCGTGCGGCCGAGGTCGTCGGTCACGGAGATGGACCCGGCGGGGTCGGGGAAGGGCGGAGCTCGAAGTACGCCGCGGTCACCGCGACCGAGGCGCCAGCGGCGAGGAGGACCACCACGGCGAACAGGGCGATCGGCACGGACCGGCGCGGCGGCGCCGGGGTCGGAGAACCAGGCAAACTCATTGGATGCCGAGCAAACGTGCTTTAATTTAAGGGTTCCGAGCGAGCCCCGACCGGGACCCGTTCGGCTGCGGGAGAAAGGCTATCTCGGGGAACGCGTGGGCCGTCCTCGGAGGGAGCATAGGCTAACTTGGCAGACCAGCGGGCTCCAGTCAGGGCCCCGTTCGGGGTCCTGTAGATTAGGTTCGGCGGAGGGGCGAAAGCCCCGATGACGAGTGACTGGAGCGCGCGGAGAGACCCGCATATGGGGGTTCAAATCCCCCTGCTCCCATCCCCCCTCGCCGAGCGGCTCGTTCCTCACGGCGGCCGCGGTTCTCGCCGGAAGGCCACGATCTGGCCGACGCCGGACCTACGGCCCCGGCACGATGATCCTGGGCGGGAACGAACTGTGGAAGAAGCCGGTGGAGCTGCTTCCGCCGAAGAACGCGAAGATGTCCGCCGGGTCGAGTTGACTGATCGAATGGGTCGCCGATGGCTCGTAGATGTCGCGGAACAGCAGCTCCGTGGGGTGCACGCGGTGGAACGAGGACCACGAGCCGGTACACCCCGACGGCTCGCCCAACGGGGCCACCCCGCCGCAGCTCCCGATCACGATAGAATCGTTCACCTGGAGGTACGGCCAGAAACGAGCGTTGTTCGGGATCGCCGAGTCGAGTCCCCCCGAGCTCAGCCAGACTGACACGTTCGAGAAGTTCTGGGGGGCGAATCGCCCCACGGAAAGGTACGAGTAGAACGAGGCGTCCACCGTCGAGTTCGTCGCAGAAGGGGTCACCCCACAGGTATCGTTGCTCATCAGGTCGGAGAGGCTGTCGAAGCCCCCGGTCCCGTTCCCCGTCGTGATCAGGTAGTCGTACTCCTCATAGAGGTCCGTGGCGGGGGCGGCGATCGCGATCCCCCGGATGAGCCCGGGAAAGTGACCGGCCACCTCGAGGGCCCCAATGGCCCCCATGCTGAACCCGATGAGATAGACCCCAGAGATGACGCGGCTCGCTCTCTCGTGAGCGATGGCATCGAGGACGTCCTGAAGCTGAGGTCCGCCGCAGGCGGTGTTCGCGAACATCCCCGCGGACGACCGGGTGTTCAGGGAGATGAATATGAAATCGTTCGACGAGGCGTTGAGCAGGAGGGCGCGCTCGGTCAGGGCCTGGAACGAGCCGCTCCGCAGCACGGCCAGGAAGTCGCTGACCCCGCCTCGGACCGGCGTGGTACTGTTCCCGATGCCGTGGAGGAAGACCACCAGCCGGGTGGGGTGGCTCGCGTTGTAGCCTGTGGGCAGCCACTCGTCGTAGGAGAGGGGAAAACGGTCCACCGAGCTCCGGTAGCTCACGTTCGTGAACGGCGGCAGGCCCGGGACCGAGGCCGTCGCCGCCCGGGCGGTCGGGGCGCCGGCCAGCGCGACGGTAGGCAGCGCCAGGAGCAGAACTGCGGCGAGGACGAGGCCGGGGGAAGGGTGCCTGCGCAGGAGGAGGGACCGCTCCACGGGTGCTCCGGCGGGTCGATGGCGCATAAACCCTAGGTTGGGTCCCAGTACGGCCGTCCCCGCGCGACTCTGCTTCGGTGCGGCTCCGCCCCGGGAATTTCTGGTCCCGGGCGACGCTGGCCCGCCCGTCCCGAACAAGCCAAGAAGCGGTGCGGCCTCGAGCGGCACATGAACCCCCGCGACCCCCTGAGTCTGTCCGAGCCGTTCGACGGAGGCGCTCGCATCTACCGGATCGACAAGATCCCGGGGTTCGACGCCGCACGGTTCGCCCGACGGCCTCTCACCGTCCGGATCCTTGTGGAGAACCTGGCGCGGAACTTCGACCCGGCGAGGACCCCTCCCCGGCTCCTGACCGCGCTCGCGAACGGGGAGCCCCTCGAAGAGGGCGCCGAGCTTCCGTTCTTCCCGGGACGGGTCCTCCTTCAGGACTTCACCGGGGTCCCGGTCATCGTCGATCTTACGGCGCTACGGACCGCCGCGACCCAGCGCGGGCTCCCGGCCGAGCGGGTGAACCCCGTCGTTCCGGTGGACCTCATCATCGACCACTCGGTCCAGGTGGACAGTTTCGGGTCACCCCGATCCCTCCTGATCAACCTCGACCGCGAGTACGAGCGCAACTCCGAACGCTACCTCCTCCTGCGCTGGGCCCAGCAGGCCTACCGGAACGTCCGCGTCGTCCCCCCCGGCAACGGGATCTGTCACCAGGTCAACCTCGAGTACCTGGCCGACGTCGTCACCCGCCGGGACGCGCCCGACGGCCCGACCGTGTTCCCGGACACGCTCGTGGGGACCGACTCACACACGACGATGGTGAACGGCCTCGGCGTCCTCGGGTTCGGGGTCGGCGGGATCGAAGCGGAGGCGGTGATGATGGGGGAGCCATACTACCTGCCGCCTCCGAAGATCGTCGGGGTCCGGATCTCGGGGACAATGCCCGAGGGCGCGACCGCCACGGATCTCGTCCTGACCGTGACCCACGCTCTGCGAGCTCACGGCGTCGTGGACAAGTTCGTCGAGTTCACCGGACCCGGGGTGGCCCACCTCGCGGTTCCCGATCGAGCCACCATCTCGAACATGTGTCCCGAATATGGGGCGACCGCGGCCCTGTTCCCCGTGGACGAGGCCACCCTGGCCTACCTGGCGAGCACCGGTCGGTCGCCGGACGCGATCGAGCGGGTCCGGCGGTACGCGAAGCTCCAGGGGCTCTGGGACACCGGGTCCAGCACGACCCTACAGTTCGACGAGCTCGTGGAGGTCGACCTCTCGACCCTTGTCCCGACGATCGCGGGTCCCCGGAACCCCGAGGAGAGCGTGCCGGTCTCCCAAGCCCCCGCCGCCTTCCGCGCTGCCCTGGACGGGTATCGGCGCGACCACCCGGCCCGGGCCGATGTAGCCCCGGAGGTCCGCCCCCATATCACCGACGGAGCGATCGTGATCGCGGCGATCACGAGCTGCACCAATACGTCGAACCCCTCGGTCATGGTGGGCGCGGGTCTCATCGCCCAGCGTGCCGTGGAGCGGGGTCTCCAGGTCCCCCCGTGGGTCAAGACGTCCCTCGCCCCCGGTTCGAAGGTCGTCACGGAGTACCTCCGGCGGGCGGGGCTCCTTGTGCCGCTCGCGACCCTGGGGTTCGATGTGGTGGGCTACGGCTGTACGACGTGCATCGGCAACAGCGGTCCGCTCCCGCCCGACGTGGAGCGCCAGGTGACGGGGAACGATCTGTACGTCGCGGCGGTCCTGAGCGGCAACCGCAACTTCGAGGCCCGGGTCCACAACCTCGTCCGGGCGAACTACCTGGCGTCCCCGATGCTGGTGGTGGCGTATGCCCTGGCGGGCCGCGCGGACGTCGACCTCGGTCGCGACCCCCTCGGGCACGACCGGACCGGGGCGGCCGTCTTCCTGAAGGACCTGTGGCCGACGGGGGCCGAAGTGCGGGCGCTCGTCGAGACGATCCATGGACCCGGAGATGTTCCGGAAGAAGTACAAGGCGATCACCCAGGGCGACGCGCACTGGGAAGGGCTCGCCACCCCGTCGGGGCTACAGTACCCGTGGGACGACAGCTCGACGTACCTCCACAACCCCCCGTACTTCGACGCTCCTGCTCCGGAAGCCGATGCCGCCGGGCCTCTCTGGAAGGACGCTCGGGTGCTCCTCGTTCTCGGCGGACAAGGTGAGCACCGATCACATCTCCCCAGCGGGCGAGATCCCGCCGGAGACTCCCGCCGGCCAATACCTTCTCGGGAAGGGTGTCCCCGCGGCGGATCTCAACACCTATGGTGCGCGACGCGGGAACCACGAGGTGATGGTGCGGGGAACCTTTGCGAACCTCCGGCTGAAGAATCAGCTCGCGGCCCCTCGGGAGGGCGGGGTCACCGTCCACCAGCCGTCCGGGGAGGTCCTGTCCGTGTACGATGCCGCGGAGCGGTATCGCCGGGAGCGGGTGCCTCTCGTGGTATTGGCCGGGAGCAACTACGGTCAGGGCAGCTCCCGCGACTGGGCCGCCAAGGGGCCGATGCTGCTCGGGGTCCACGTGGTCATCGCCGAGAGCTACGAGCGGATCCACCGGAGCAATCTGGTCGGGATGCGCGTGCTCCCGCTCCAGTTCCGGCCGGGCGAGGGCGCGAAGAAGCTGGGCCTTTCGGGGCGCGAGCGGCTCACCTTTGTGGCCCCCGGCGGTCTCGTGCCGCGCGGGGAGGTCCAGGTGATCGCCTCGGACGAGGCTGGATCGGAGCTCCGACGGTTCTCCGTCCGATGCCGGATCGACTCCGACGTCGAGCTCGAGTACTACCGGGCGGGCGGCCTGCTACCGTACGTCCTCGAGAAGGTGGCCGCGTCCTGAGCCCGCCCCGAGGTCCGATATAGCCCGGAGCGTCGCCGGGGCGATGCTCGAGTACACGGGGATCCGGGTCCGCGACCTCGACCGGTCGCGCCGGTTCTACTGCGAGGGGCTCGGCCTCGTCTTCCAACGGCGCGGGCGGATGGCGGCCGGGGGGATCTGGGAGGAGCTGGTGGACCCGGAGAGCCACGCCCAGCTCGAGCTCAACTTCTACCCCGGCGACCCGCCTTACCGGGAGGGGGACGAGCTCGATCACCTCGGGTTCAAGGTCCGGGACCTTCCGACCGTGACGGCCCGCCTGGTCGCTCTGGGGGCCCGGATACGGATCCCCGCGTTCGTGGAGGGGGGTTTCCGCCTGGTGTTCTTGTCGGACCCGGATGGCGTGTGGATCGAGCTCCAGGAGCCCAATGGTTCCGACCTACCGCCGACCTCCCAGGCGGTCGACTAGCCGGACCGACCGCGGCGGGTCGGGACGGGGCTATATGAGGCGGAGCCGGCGTCCCTCCGCTGAGTCCGCGTGACGGGTGAACCGCCGGCATCCAACGACCCCGCCCCCCCGCCCACTCGACCCCCTTCTCGGTTCGGGAGCGTCGGCCTGAGCTCGACCGGGGTGTTCGTCATCACCATCGCGATCCAGCTGCTCGGGTACCTCCCGACCCATTTCTTCGCCCAGCACGTCGGCTCCGCGGCGGGGGCCACAGGTGGCTACCCCGGCCAGGCGGTGCTCGGCACCTTCCAGCTGTTCCTGCTGATCGCCTCGTCGATCAATATGGTCGGGGACCTTCGGGTGGGAACCGCGTTCGTCTTCTTCGTGGCCCGGGGCGAGAAGCCCGAGGTGGGTACCGGTACCTACCTCGTACTGCGGTTCGTGATGGTGGCGATCGCGGGGGCCGCGGTGCTCGCCGTGGCGGCCCCCGCCGGGTGGACCACCTCGCAGGACATCGGGATCTTCTCGCTCTGGATGCTCCTCCCGGTCCTCTGGTCGGTTTCGACGGTGTACAGCCAGCTCCTGGCGGCTCAGGGGAGATCGACGTACGGCCAGGTGCCCAGCCTCGTCGAGTCGGTCGTACGGGTCGCCGCCCTTACTTTCGTGGCGGTTGGATCGCTTTCCCTCGCCACGACGGCCTTCTCCACTCTCCTTCTTCCCATCACCCTCTGCTACCTCGTCGGCGCCGCCGCGTCGGCGGTGTACTCCTTTCCGGCGGTGTGGCGCTACACCCGCGCGTTCAGCGGGGGGGTGGCGAAGCGTCTCTTCGGGTTCGCCTGGCCGCTGATGGGGAGCTTATTGCTCCTCTACTTCGCGACAACGCTGATCCAGTTCATTGTCGTCGCCGACTACGGGACCGGGGCCTACAATGTCTTCCTGTCCGCCAACGGGTTCCGGATCCTCGCGCTGGCGATCCCGAGCGCGGTCGCCGTGCCGCTGTTTCCCCACCTGACGGGGCTCCACCACCGGCGGGACTACGAGGTCCTCCGACACCGGACGTGGGCCGCGCTGCGGTACACTGCGATGGTTGCGATCCCCACCGCTATGACGCTGGTGATCTACCGGGTCAATTTCGAGAACACCCTCTACGCGGGGACGTACACCGGGCGCGGCCACCTGCCTTGCGCTGCTCGCGGTCTCGGCCGTGCCCGCGTCGTTGAGCCAGATCATCGGAACGGCGCTCAACTCGGTGGGCCGCCAGCGCCTCGAGCTCTACCTCACCTCGGTCCAGTTCGCCGTCCTGCTCGCGGCGTGCGGCCTCCTGATGCGGCCGGTGAACGTGGGGGGTCTCAACGGCTACAACGCCGCCGGCACCGCGGTCCTGCTCTCGGCGATCGCGGCGCTCGCCGTGAACACCTACTTCATGGAACGCCTGCTGGGGGTCCGGATCCACCTCCGCTCGGTGGCCACCCTGACGATCTCGGCGGTCGTGAGCTTCCTCGTGGTGGCCCAGTTCAACTCGCACATCCCGGTCGCCAGGTACTATCAGCTCGGGGCGGGGGTGGTCCTCGGGTTCACCGTGTACGCGTTCGTCCTCGCGGCGGTCGGGGAGCTGTCGAAGAAGGACGTCGAGCTGATCGTCGGGGCCCTCGGGCTGCCCCGGTCGGTGAGCCGTGGGCTCTCGAAGCTCTGCTGGCGGGTCGAGTCCTGGCCGGTGAACCCGCTCGCGGAGGGAACGGGGACCGGCGCTCCGCCCCCTCGAGATCGATGGAGTCTCCGAGGAGGAGCCGACCGGGAACACGGGGCCACCTCTCCCGTAGTCGCCCGCCGGTCGTCGGACTCAGATAACCCCCCCGAAACTCGGTCGGGCCATGCCCGTCGAAGCGCTCCTCGCCCGGGACGTCCGAAAGACGTACCGGACCCGCGGGGCCCCCGAAGTGGAGGCCCTCTCCGGGGTCTCCATGGTCGCCCACCCGGGCGAACGGGTCGCGCTCCTCGGCCGGAACGGGGCGGGAAAGACCACCTTCCTGAAGATCGCCTCCACGCTGCTCACCGCCACCTCGGGGACCGTCGAGGTCCTCGGCCACGACGTCCTGCACGATCCGGACTCGGTCCGGCCCCACATCGCCGTGGTCCCCCAGGAGGGGAAACCGTTCTTCCACCTCACCCCACGCGAGCAGGTGTACACGTACCTCCGGTCCCGAGGCCTCGACCGGACGACGGCGACCTCCCGGACCACCGAGGCCCTGGGCGAGATGGGGCTCTCCGAGGTCGCCGACCGCCTCTCGATCACCCTTTCCGGTGGACAGCGCCAGCGGACGATGGTGGCGACGGTGATCGCGACCCAGGCGCCGGTCCTGTTCCTGGACGAACCGACCATCGGGATGGACCCGTTCGCCCGTCGGGCGGTCTGGCAGACGCTCCGCCGGCTCAGCCGCCAGGGGTCCACCATCCTCCTGACGACCCACTACCTCGACGAAGCGGATGCCCTCTCCGAACGGCTCTATATCGTCGAGCGGGGGCGGGTGCTCGTCGAGGGGACCGCCGCCTCGCTGAAGCAGCAGGTCGGGGGCAGCCTCCGGGTCTCTCTCCCAGGGGGCCAGCCCCTCGTCCCGACGCTCCAGGGGTTCGGCCGGGTCGTCACGGACGGCGAGACCGTCCATGTGCTGATCGAACCCCCCGCGCTGACGGAGCTGCTCAACCTGGCCGTCCGGGAGCACCTCACCGCGACGGTGGGTCCGGTGACCCTCGAGGAAGCGTTCCTCAGCGCGGTGGGCCACTCCATCGACGAGGACTAGACGATGTCCGCGTTCCCGCTCCCGCGACTCCGCGGCGCCGCCGCGTTCTCCCTGACGGAGTTCCGGGTCCAGCTTCACGAGGGGATCGCGATCTTCACCTCGATCATGACCCAGGCGGTCCTGCTGATCTTCGTCCGGATCCTCGCACCGTCGCTGTTCGAGATCGCCCTCTTGGGATCCCTGATCTTCTCGGTCTTCACCCTCGGGCAGCGGGTGCTGAACGAGGCGGCCTACATCCGGGTCGACCACCGGCTGAACCAGCTGTACCTCGCCTCTCCGCTGACCCCGGACAGCTACTTCGTCGGGATCTCGGTCGGCGTGCTGATGGCGTACTCGCTCCCGATCCTCCTGCTGGTCGGCGGTCGCCGTCGTGACGATCCCGTTCACTCCCGGGCTCGTGGGGCTTCTGGTCGCCACCGGGTTCGCCGTCTGGGTGTTCACCTCGTCGCTCGGGTACATCCTGTCGACCACGTTCCGGGACATGCGGGCCATCTGGTCCCAGGCGTCGATCCTGTACAACCTGTTCGGGGTGCTGCCGCCGGTGTTCTACCCCCTCTACCTGTTCCCGGCCGCCCTGCGCCCGGTCGCTCTGGTGATGCCTCCGAGCGCCGCGACGGCGCTCCTCCAGGCGTCCATCGGTGTGGTCACGCTCTCACCGGGGGAGGTGGCGCTCGCCGTCGGGTCCCTCGCCATCGAGGGGGCCGCCCTCTTCGCGTTCGCGCTCTACTGGGCGCGCCGGACCGCCATGGAGCGCTGAGATGCCGGCCGTCGCGACCTCGGAGGTGCCTGTCGAGGGGCGCTCGTTGCCGGCGTTCGCGCTCATCGGCTGGCGGTGGGTCAGCCGCAACCCTGCCTCCACCATCGCCCCGATCATGCTGCCGTTCATCTTCCTGTACTTCCTCCACCTGATCTCTCCGCCCAACCTGTTCCCGCTGGAGGTGATCGGGGCGATGCTGTTCACGACCCAGAACATCGGCAGCTGGGTGCTCGGCGACAGTGCCACCTGGCGGATCGAGAACTCGCTCCAGGACATGTTCGTCGCCTCCCCGCTGGGGAAGCTCCGCTACCTGTTCGGGGTCGCGTTCTCCAACCTGATCCCGGCGGCACCGGCTCTCGCCATCCTCGCGGTCCTCCTGGCCGCGACGATCGGTCGCCCGGTCCCATGGTACGCCTGGGTGGTCCTCCTCGGGAGCATCCTCGTCCTCTGGTTGCTCTTCTCTTCGATCGGGATCGCGATCTCGAGCCGGGTACGGAGCCAGCGCGAGATCTGGCCCGTCGGGAACCTCACCTTCACCGTGCTGGGAATGCTCTCGCCGCTCTACTACCCGCTCAGCTACCTTCCCCCCGTGATCCAGGGCGCGGCCCGCTTCCTCCCCGCCACGTACGCCGCGCTGCTCGTCCAGGGCGCCTTCGGGATCACGGCCCAGACCCCCGACGAGATGCTGATCGACGCGGGCCTGCTCCTCGTCTGCGCGGGGGTCGGGAGCGTCGTCGCGATCCGGCTCTACCGGTGGCGCGAGGCGTAGGGGCGGCACCCCCCGTGCGACCCGCAACGTTCAAGCCATCTGCCGCCGTCGATAGACTGGTGCGTTCGTCCCGTCCCGCGTTCGAGAACAGGGCCGCTCACGTCGGGGACCGTTCGTGGTTCCCCGCACGGGGCGATCCCGGACCCTGCCGCGCACCGCTCCGTTAGGAAGTACCGCATCGATGGGGAACGACGAGTTCGACGAGATCCTCAGCGCGCTCGACCGTGAGACCGCCCGGATCCGCGTGCGGGCCGAGCCCCGCCGGTACAACAAGCCGGCCACCGTCATCTCAGGATTTCCACCCGGGGTGGACCTCGAGGAGACGACCCGGTCGTTGAAGAACCGGCTCGCCACGGGGGGCTCCGTGGTCGACGGGGAGGTCTACCTGCAGGGGGACCACCGGTCGCAGGATCAAGGACGAGCTCCGACGGCTCGGGTTCGATCCGGAGACCGTGGAAGTATCCAACGCCCAGCTGCCGAAGCGCGGACGGCACTAGGGACGCGCGGGGCCGGCGCCGGTCCGGCGGAATATGCGCGCCCCGGTGCGATTATATCGCATCGGGCATCGACCGGCTCGGAGTCCCCATGAGCTCGTATGCCCACCCTGAGGTCCTCGTCGATACCGACTGGGTCGCCCATCACCTGACGGACCCGAAGGTCCGGATCGCGGAGGTCGACTACGACGCCGCGGCCAACTACCGGATCGGGCACGTCCCCGGCTCGGTCCTGTTCGACTGGCGACTGGACATCAATGACCCGACCGCCCGGGACCTGGTGAGCGAGGCCGCTCTGTCGAAGTTGTTCGAGCGGGCGGGGGTCCAGACCGACACGACACTGGTCCTCTACGGGGACTTCAACAACTGGTTCGCCGCCTTCGCCTTCTGGGTGTTCAAGTACTACGGGGTCACGGATGTCCGGATCATGAACGGCGGCCGCAAGAAGTGGATCGCCGAGGACCGCCCGCTGGTCAAGGAGGAGCCCAGCTACCCCCCGGGCAGCCTGGCGGCGAAGCCGCCCAACGAGGCGCTCCGGGCCTACTACGAGCAGGTGCGCGCGCAGCTCCCGAAGGTCCGGGCGGGCGAGATGGTCTTTGTGGACGTCCGCGGTCCCAAGGAGTTCACGGGCGAGGTGACGGCCCCGCCGGAGTACCCGAACGAGCACGCCCAGCGGGGCGGGCACATCCCGGGCGCGAGGAACGTCCCGTGGGCCCAGGCGATCAACGACGACGGGACGTTCAAGGCCCGGGAGGAGCTCGAGACGCTCTACCATGGGAAAGGCGTCACCGGGGACAAGCCCGTGGTCACCTACTGCCGGATCGGCGAGCGCTCGAGCCACACCTGGTTCGTGCTGACGTACCTGCTCGGATACCCCGACGTCCGGAACTACGATGGGTCCTGGACCGAGTGGGGGAACATCATCCGCAGCCCCATCGAAAAGCCGTAGGGGCCTAGCGCCCCCGCGCTCGCGGGTGGGGGTCCGGTTCCCGGCGGACGAGGAACCGGTACAGCGTTCCCTCCCGGTCCGAGTGAAGGACCGTGTGCCCGGTCCGGTCGGCCCACCGCACCATCTCGATCGGCGACGTGGGGTCATCGGTCACCAGCAGCACCACATCGTGGGGCGCGCGCCGCGCGATCTCCTCGTCCAAGCGCGCCAGGATCGCCGAGCACTCGGCCCCGATCTCGTACATCTCGGTGTCGGGGGCGGCGGGCAGACAGTGGACCCGCAGCTCGATGATCCGGGGACCGTAGGCACGCCGGGCCTCCGCGGCCCGCATCAGGAACCGGGCGAGCTCGGTCGGATCGACGAGCTCGAGTTCGACCACCCACCCAGCGTCGTAAGGCGCGTCGTTGAGGAGCTTCGGCCGGGCGACGAGACGATCGTTGCGGCGAACGACGCGGCCACGCACCGGGACCCGGACGGGGCCGGTGTACCGGGTCGACTCCACCGTGGCCACGCTATGGCCCCGCTCGGGGAACTCGTCCTGGGGGCGGTACCCCACCCTCTCGAACCGCCCCGCGAAGGAGACGATCGGGGCCGTCAGCCCCAGGAGGGCCGTCCGGTCCCCCGGCCCTGGCTTCACCCAGACGTCGGTCTCCACATCGTAGAGTCGGTCGTCGGGGATGGGACAGGCCCCCGGCGCCGCCGTTCCGGCCATCGGCGATTGCGAGGCGGAGTTGGCGTTAACGGCTTTCGGCCGGGGCCGGCGACTTAAGAAGCGGAGCGCGTGCGGAGCGTCGTGGGCGGCGCGTCCCCTCCTCCATCGCCGCCCACCGCGTCGCCGGTGGCATGCCGGTGCGGTCACCTGCCCGGGGCCCATATGCGGGTGCTTCCCCTCGGAGCCTCGGGGTCCGTGGGCGGGTTCCGCCTCGATCCCTCCGGTCCCTGTGCGATCTGCGGATCCCCGGGCTGCGCGGCGTTCTCGCGGGGGCCGCCGGCCCGCCTCGCCCCGTAAACCTACTTGAAGGGTCCGGCCCTGTTCGGCGAGATGGAGCCTGGGGCGACGGCCGTCGTCGCGCTCGCTCTTCTGGTGGTGGGCGGAGCCCTCCTCACGGCGGGTGTCCCGGCGGCCACCGGTCCGGAACGGGCTACCCCGGCCCTGGCGACCGTGGCTGCCGGTCACCTGGTGCCAGCCGTGATGGATCCCGCCGCCGCAGGCGCCACCGGGAAGCTGCTCGTCTCGACCCCGGACCCCCTCGCCCTTCCCAACTCCGGCCTCCGCACCAACATCACGGTGTACTCCGCGGATACCCTGCCGGCCGACACATCCTTCCAGATCAGTGCGACGGAGACGATCGGCGGCTTCGACGCGGTCTTCGGAGTGTTCGAGAACACCAGGACGTTCCCGGTCGCGTTCTTCTACGTCTTCAACAACAGCACCGATGCCCCGGTCCTGACAGAGAACTGGAGCAGCCTCCCTCTCATCGACGGGCTCTCCTACGACTTCGAACTGGTCTCCGTGAACTCGACCGCCTGGGAACTGACGGTCAATGGGGAGGAGTTCGGGGCGAACGACTCCCTTGCCCACTTCGACTTCGGGGCCTCCCAAGCGACCTGGGCCGGCGGTCTCCTCTTCAGTGAGATCGCGTTCTACGGCTCGGTCACCCCGGTCCCGGCGGTCGTCAACGTCCCGCTCACGCTAGCGGTCCGAGGAGCGAGCGGTTGGTACCTACCGATGTCGGCCTCGACCAGCTTCGCCGGCTCGGGCGGGAGCCCCTGGGGGGTGGAAGGCCGGGCGCAGCACCCGACCCTCGCGCCGGGGGAGATCGACTCGGGCACCTCGGTCGCCCCGCTGCCCAACGGAACCGGGCTTTGGAGCGGGGGCGTGGCCCCCGTCCGGGTCGGCGTGAGCCTCTCCGGGAGCTCCGGGGTGGGCACCACCCCCTTGTTTGTCACCCTCACGGTCGACGACACGGTCGGGGCGCCGATCCCCGGGGTCTCGCTCGCCCTCGGCGACGCCCTCGGTGGCAGCTCCCTCGTCCAACCGTTGGTCACCGACGGGACCGGGACCGTGGAAGGAGCGATCGAGCTCCCGAACGTATCGGTCGCCGCCTCGGACCTGATCTCTGCCACCGTGACCCTCTTCGGGTACGAGGGAACCGCCGGCGCCGCTGTCGACGTGCTCCCGGCCCTCCAGGTGTTCCTGGCGGCGCCGGACCTCCCCGGCACGATCGCACCCGGAGCCCAGTTCACCTTCACGATGCGAGCCGCCGACGCGTCGGGGGGAACGGTGGCCGGGGCCACCCTGGTCGTCACGACCCCGACGGTCGGGGGCCAGGTGTCTCCCACCGAGGGGGTCACCGGACCGAACGGGACCTTCCAGGCCCAGCTCCTCGCCCCGACCGTTCCTACCGTGATGACTCTGCTGGTCAATGTCACCGGGGGCGGCGCGTGGGGCCACGCGACGTTCACCGTCAATGTGGCGACCGCCCCCCCGAGCTTCTGGGCCCTTCACGGAGCCCAGGTGGAGCTCGGGGCCTCGATCGTGGTCGCGGGTACTGGTGGTCGCGGGGCTGGTCCGGTACCTCATGACACGGCGCCGTCGCCGGTCTGCCCGAGTCGTACAAGATCCGATGGGGCGACGGTTCGGTGGGGCCGAACGGACCGGGAGGAGAGGTCCCGCCCCCTACCCGTACGCCGCCTTCAGGAGGTGCTCCTTGAACCGGCGGAGGCGCTCGTTCCAGAAGTGGAAGTGCCAGGACCGCGCTTCCTCCCAGTCGGAGCCGGCGCCCCAGCCGAGGTGCTCGAGAGTGACGTCGACCCCTTCGGGGCTCTCCTGGAGCCGGAAGTAGACGTGGGTCTTCGGCTCGGGCTCGTTGAGGAGCGCGGCGAAGGCCGGAGGGGCGAGCCAGGTGAAATCCAGGTCCACGTCCGGGGTCATCTGGGTGATGTGACCGGCGCTCGCGAACTTCGGCTCGTCGTCGAAGTGAAGCGCATACGAGCCACCGACCTTCGCCTGCACCTCGGCGCGATCACAGAGCCACTGACCCAACTGGGCCGGGTCCGTGAGCCCGCCGTAGATCATGGGGACGGGGAGGGGCACCGTCACCTGGATGAGGATCGGATCGAGCTCCTCGTCGGGCACGCGGCGGCCACGCGCCGGCCGCTTCAAAAGGGTTGAGGTTGGCCGCCGAACCTTAGATATCGGACGAGCTACGGCCTCCCGCGTTGAGCGATCCCCGTCCGCCGGCGGCGCTGCCAACATCCGCGGACCTCCTCCGCGCCTTCTGGACCGACGCCGGGCTCCCGGGCGAGCGCTGGCCCTACCTCGAGTTCCAGGCGCGACGGTACGCCTCCATCGTCTCCTTCCTGCGGCCGTACGGCCCGTGGGCCGGCCGAAAGGTCCTCGACCTCGGGGGAGGCGTCGGGAGCCTCTCGGTCGCGCTCGCCGCGCAGCTTGGAGGATCGTACGACCTGGCCGAGTACTCCGGCCGGAGGGGTCCCACCTCGAGGCCCTCAAGCGTCGAGGGGTCGCGAACACGTTCGCCGTCGACCTGACGAGGTCGGACCCTCTGAAGGAGATCCCCGGGGGGTACGACGCGATCCTGCTCGTCGAGGTCCTCGAGCACCTCCTGGTGAACCCCCTCTGGCTGTTCCGGGCGATCTGGGACCATCTTGCTCCCGGTGGGCTGTTCTTCTTGACGACGCCGAACCAGGCGCGGGTCGGGAACCGGCTGCGGCTCGTGCTGGGCCGCTCCATCAAGGAGAACGGGCGGTACCCGTGGGCAGGCGCCCCGGTCTTTGGCCACGTGATCGAGTTCTCCCGCCAGGAGCTCGACCTTCTCGCCCGGGCCGAGAGCCTCGCTCCGGACCGCTCGACAGTGATCCAGCAGCTCCCGTCGGTGCACCCCGGCGCCGGGGCCCGCGCGGGTGTCCGATTGCTGAACTCCTGGGCCGGGCGCCGTTGGGAGCTGGGGGACGACATCCTGGCTTCCTATCGACGGGTCCCCCGACCCCCGGACGGGCACTGCCCGGTGGCGCTCGACGTCTCGGGCCGCCTCTAACGGCGCGCCTCGGCCCGGTCCACCCCCTTGGCCGGGCAGCGATACGCTAAAAACCTAGGGCGACGGTCCGCCGCCGACCGCCATGTTCGGACGCAATCGAGTACTCCTGGGAACGCTCGCCATCGTCGCCATCATGCTCCTCTCCCCGGTCGCGGCGGGCCGGACCTCCATGGTCCACCTCCCGACGGGCCTAGTTCCGGCCCCCCTCGCAGGGGCGCCGCTCCGCGCCGGGGCGGGCGCTCCCCCCTCGATCGCCCCCAGCACCGTCTCGGGGTTGAGCCCCTCTCGACTGGCCACGGAACAGAAGGTCCTCTCGGCCGTCCACAGTTCCGGCGTGCCTTCCCGCGACGTCTTCCTTCCCAATTTCAGCCCCTCCACGACGAAGGTCGGCAATGTGGTGACCCCCGGGTACCCCCACACCCCGGCCCCCGTAGGGATCGCGGCGTACGGTGTCATGAACACCACCGGGACTGCGAGCCCGGTCGTGATCAACACCCCGAGCGTCGAAGGCCAGCTGGGCGTCAACAATCTCAGCGCCTTCTACCTCGACGATGACTCGACGGACTATGTCGGGGACCAGCTGAACACGGTCCTCTACAACGTGACCCTGCTCGGGAACTCGAGCTACCAGTTCTGGACCCAGAACGTCATCGAGTACTCCGCGCGCAGCAATCTCCTCCAGTTCCTTGACAACATCTGGAACTTCTCCAGCCCCGCGGTGTTCCTCTCCGACAACGCGTTCCAGAGCTACAGTCCGAACGGCACCCAGGTCGGGAACACGTTCTACTACGGTCTCGGCCCAGCGCTCAACATCACCATGCCGTTCACCCTCGACCTGTACAACAACGCCTCGATCACGGACGTGACGGTCATGAACGCGACGAACGTCAGCGTGACCCTCCCGTACGACGAGATCTGGTACAACTACTCGGTCTGGAAGTCCGGCCACTTCGTGGCGGGCGGGGCGTACGACTGGGCCATCTTCAACTCCCAGAACGTCTCGGCGCCCACGGTTTCCATCCCAGCCCCGGAGTTCCAGGTGAACGGCGCGGACCCGACCGGCACGCAGTTCATCCCGGACGACGCCGAGCTGGTGCTCTGCGGCCCCGGCGGCGGAAGTTCCACGTCGATCTTCGCGCTGAACGCCACCGAGAACCTCTGGTTCTGGAATACCTCGGCGGGGGCCTACCAGAACTTCCCGTCCGCCTTCAACTTCGGATCGGAGACCGGTGAGACCGCGCAGGGGATCGCCACGTGGTACGACGGCTCCGACACCGTCCACCTCGACGCCGGCCCGACCCTTCCCACCCCGATGTGGGGCATGAGCCCGACCGCCACGCCCGGGTTCGTTACGATCACCGGGACCGTGACGCCGTCGAACGCGTTCGTCTTCCTGAACGCCACGACCAACTTCAGCACCCCGCTCAACCCGTACCGGGACTCGTGGGTACCTGTGCCGCTGAACGGGCAGCTCGACGTCCAGGTTCCCCCCGGAAACTACTCCGGAGAGATCCTCATGAGCAACTACGACCCGACGACATTCGTCCTGAACCTCTCGAACGCCTCGACCTGGGCGGTCAACGGGAGCTTGAACTACGATCCGTTCCAGGGGATCTACACGCCGCTGGTCGCCTGGGACAACGCCCAGCTGGCCGCGATCTCTATGGGCGGGGCGGGAACCTCGGCCAGCCCCTACCAGATCTGGAACGATGAGTACGGCGTGCTGAGCCCCGAGTTCAGCGTGTTCAACGACTACGTCTTCCCGCTCTGGCCCGGTATCCTGATCGCCCACACGACGGACCCGGTCGACATCAACGACGCGGCCCCGTTCGCGGTCAACTACGAGGACGTCCTCGCGAAGGCGGCGGCGTTCTACGGCCTGCCGCCGACGAACTACCTCGGCATCCAACTCTACGGGACCAGCACCGTATCCATCGTGGGCGCCCCGCTCATCACGGGGTACTTCTCCTTCAACCAGCAGGGCTACCCGCTCGGGCAGATCCTCGCCTGGAACACGACGCACACCCTGATCGCCCAGAACGTGTTCGTCAGCGAGGGGAACGCCCTGACGTTCTTCGGCGGGACGGACAATGTGATCTCCGGGAACTGGTTCACCAACAGCTACGCGCCCTGGTCCGAGAACGGCTTCGCTCCCATGGGGCTCTGGCTCTCGGAGTCGGGCGACCTGGTCTACAACAATTACTTCGCGACCGCCGTCGGCGTGTACAGCCCGAGCTTCACCCCGTACACCGAGACCTACTACGCCTCGAACCAGGCGTCGTGGATCGACATGTGGAACGTCTCCGAGGCCCCGTCCTCTTGGGTCAACGTCGTCAACGGCTACTCCCTGTCGGGCAGCATCGTCGGCGGCACCTGGGTCGGTGGCAACTACTGGCTCGGCTTTGACGGCGTCACCATCCCCTGGTTCGACTTCGGGGCGATCGCGCTCGTCGGCGACTTCCTGCCTCTGAGCAGCCCGACGACGAGCGCCTACGCGGTCCTGACGTTCTCGGAGACGGGCCTTCCCGCCGGGACCTCGTGGAGCCTCGCGCTCAACGGGATCCTGTGGAGCTCCGTGACTCCGACGATCGCGTTCACGCTCGCGAACGGGACCTACACGTACGCGGTCACGCCCGTCGCGGGGCTGGTCGTGTCGCCGTCGTCGGGTTCCGTGAACCTGACAGGGGCCCCGACGACCGTCGACCTCACGTTCTCGGCGCCCGTCGCAGGGCCTTGGACGGTCACCTTCGTGGAGGTGGGCCTGCCCGCGGAGACCGCGTGGTCGGTCACGCTCGGCGGGACCCCGATCACCTCGCAGCTCCAGGTGATCACGTTCAAGGAGACGAACGGCAGCTACCCGTACACCGTGACGCCACCCGCCGGGTACAACGCCTCGATCCTCTCGGGGACCGCCACGATCGCCGGAGGGAACCCCGCCGCGATCGACATCACGATGGCCGGCTGATCTGGGCTGGCTGACCGGCGTCGTGACGCCCGCCACGGCCCAGGTCTGGGTCGATGGCACGGAGGTCCCGGTGAACACCACCACGGGCGTCTTCAACGTGAGCGAGAACGCGGGGACGTTCGCCCTTGAGGCGACCGCCAGCGGCTACTTCGCGGCGTTCGACAACGTCACCGTGAGCCCGGCGTCAGGGACCCCGGTCGTGTTCGTGCTCCACCCGACCTCGACGAGCTCGAGCAGCTCCTCCGCCTTCCTCAGCGGCTCGAACGGCGTGGTCGTGGCCATCCTCGCAGTGCTCCTGGTGATCTTCTTCGTCGCGGCCCTCTACTTCGCGAGCACACGACGTGGCCCGATGATGATGAAGCCCGACAGCTCCACTACGACCACGACAACGACGGAGACCGACTCGTCCGCGGACGGGAAGAAGCCGTAGGACCGTGGCGCCCCCGGTCCAACCCTTTCCGGCGCCCACCGGTGGGTGGCGCCTGTGACACGCTGTCGCACCCGAATCGCGTTAAGTAGGGGTTCGCCCCCCCGCCTGCTCGAGCGGTCGGTATGAGCGGTCCCTCCCTGCGCGCGGTTAACCTCACGAAGCGGTTCGGATCCTTCACTGCCCTCGATAACCTCGAACTCTCCATCGAGGGATCGAAGTGCGTGGGGTTCCTCGGCCCCAACGGGGCGGGCAAGACGACGACCCTGAAGATGTTCACCAACATGCTGTTCCCCACGGCCGGCCAGGCGTTCATCAACGGGATCGACGTCCGCAAGGAGCGAAAGCGCGCTCTCGCCCAGGCGGGAGTCCTGATCGAGACCCCGGAGATCTACCCGGCGCTGAGCCCGCGGGAGGCGCTCCGGATGGTGGCGGACCTGAGGGGCGTTCCGGCCTCGGAGCAGCGGGATCGTATCGACCAGGCCCTCGCCGATGTCAAGATGGGCGACTGGGCGGACGCCAAGGTCGGCAAGTTCTCCAAGGGGATGAAGCAGCGGATCAACATCGCGGCGGCCCTGGTCCACGACCCTCCCGTCGTGATCCTCGACGAGCCCACCACCGGCCTGGATCCCCGGGGGATGGCCGAGGTCCGCTCGATCATCCGCGACCTCAAACGCGGGAACCGCCTCATCTTCATGAGCAGCCACATCCTGAGCGAGGTCTCGGACGTCTGCGACGAGGTCGCGTTCGTCAACAAGGGCAAGCTCCTGTTCTACAACACCCTCGCCCAGCTGACGTCGGCCGCCTCGGCGGCCGGGAGCACGGTGTTCGACCTCGCCTTCCGACGGCCGCTGGACGATGCGACCGTGCAGACCAAGATCGGCGGGGTGGCGGGGATCTCCTCGGTCGAGCGATTGGGGCCGGACCGGTTGCGCGTGCACCTCTCGGGAGGTCCGGACGAGGCCGAACCGGTGCTCGCGGCGATCGTGGCGATGCGGCTCGGTCTGCTCTCCTTCGCCGAGTCCGAGAGCGCGCTCGAGCAGACCTACCTTCGTCTCATCGATAAGGGGGACTGATGGCGACCCCCACCCTGCCGGCCCCCATCCCTGGCGGCAGCCCCGCCCGGACCCCCGGGACCCTCGACCAGGTCTTCATCCTCACGCGCTACCAGCTCCGGGACTACGTCCGGAGCCGCCGGTTCGTGATCCTCTACGGGATCGTCCTCGCGATCGGTGTGATCATCACGTCGCTCCTCGCCCACTTCCGGCCCGCCGGCCTCGTGGACAGCGCGGACGCCCTGTATGGGTCGATCTGGGGCGGCGGGGTCACCTTCGTGATCGTCCTGGCGGCGATCTTCTTCGGGGGGGATGCGATCGCCGGTGAGTTCCAGAACAAGACCGGCTACTTCCTCATGGGCCTGCCCATTCGTCGGGCGGCGGTCTACAGCGGGAAGTTCATCGCCGCGTTCATCGCCTCGCTCGGGGCGGTCCTCGTCTTCCTGGCGATCCTCGTGGCGAACGGGCTGTTCTTCCTCGGGGGGAACGCCTTCCCCTGGGAGCTGGGAGCATCGTTCCTGCTCTCCATCGTCTACCTCTTGGCCGTCATGGGGGCCACGTTCCTGTTCAGTTCGCTGTTCAAGACGAGCGCCTACGGGATCATCCTGACGGCGCTCCTCTTCCTGTTCGGGTTCTCCATCCTTCAGACCGTGGTCACCGATCTCACGACCCTCGAACCGTGGTTCGTGATCTCCTACGCCTCCTCGGTGGTCGGCAACATCTTCAGCAATCCCTACCCCCCCCACTACGCCGTGACCCAGTCTCCCTTCGGGGGCGGTTCCTTCGCGGTCTGGACACCGACGGTGGCGGAGGGCGTCGCGATCATGATCGGCTACTTCCTGATCACGAGTGTCGTGGGCCTCTTGCTGTTCGACCAGGAAGAGTTCTCCTAGGCGCGCGCCCCCGACCCCTGCCGACCTCGCCCCGGAACGGCCGCGTCCGGTTCGAAGCTTTCGGGCCCCGGGAAGGGATCAGCGGCCCGTGCTCCGCGGCTCTGTTCAGGCCCAGGAGCAACTGACGGTTGGCACCGACGCCGGGCTAGCAGGGCGCACGAGCGGCGCGCCGACGGTCCGAACGGAGCGGCGGGGGATGTGCCGAGCGCCACATCAAAGGACGGAATAGACAACGATCGGGTCGGAGACGTTCTTCAGGGTGATCGACCGCAGCTCCTCGACCTTCACGTCGACCTTGTTGCGTACCTGCTCCCAGACGGCCCCGGTGAGACAGATCCCGCCGGGTCGCGCCAGCGGTTCGATGCGCGAAGCGACGTTCACCCCGTCCCCCACAAGGTCGTTCCCCTCTCGCACGACGTCCCCGACGTGGAGGCCGATCCTCAGATGGAGCTGTTCTGCCACCGGGCGGGTCGCGTTCCGTTCCCCCATCGCCCGTTGGATCTCGACGGCACACCGGATCGATTCGACCGCGCTCGCGAACTCCACCATGAAGCCGTCCCCCATGGTCTTGACCTCCCGCCCTCCCCGGGCGGCGAAGCGGGGTCGTAGGAGGGCTCGGTGCTCCTCCAGGAGGCGGAGCGCCTGCGCCTCGTTGGACTGGGCGAGCCGGGTGAACCCCACAAGGTCCGTGAACATGATCGCCGCGAGCCGGCGCCCGGCCTCGACCCTGGGGAGCTCCGGCCCCCCGCTTCCGTCGAGGCGCATGCGGCTCAGAAGCGCGGCGAACCGAGGCTCGGCCCGAAGCGGGTCGAACCGCGGTTCGACCTTGATCCAGACGAGCCAACTCGACCGTTCTTCGTAGGCCTTGTCCAGCCAGGCGACGGCCTCGGCCCGGTCGCCGAGACCCGTGTACACGAGCGCGATCCAGTAGGAGGGGAAGGTACTGGGTCCTGGACCGCTCCAGGAGGTCCCCGAGGATCTGGCGGGCTTCCTTCGTCCTCCCCGCGGAGGCGTACGCATGGGCCAGGACGGCCAGGGAGATCGTGCTCCGGTTCGAGGAGGCCACCGCCGTCTCGATCTCCCGGATCGCCTCGTCGTACAATCCCTTCTGGAGGTACGGTCGCCCGAACCAGAGGTGGGCCGGGCCGAACGACGGGTCGATCCGGAGGGCAGCACTGTACTGGTCGATCGCCTCATCGTACCTCCGGGCGAGATAGAGGACGTGACCAAGGCCGGTATTGAGGGCCATGGAGACCGGGTCGAGCTGGAGGGCGAGCTGCATCTCGGCGAGAGCCTCCTCGAGTCGACCCATGGCCTTCAGGTAGTCCGCGTAGAACTGGTGGCCCCCCGGATACCCTGGGTTGAGAGAGATCGCCCGCTGAAGCTCCCGCTCGGCCGCCCCCCAGTCCCGCTCGTACAGGAAGCATACGAACCCGAGGGAAGCATGGGCCTCGGGAAGGTGGTCATCGAGCGCCAGGGCCCGCTCCGCCGCCTCCCGGGCCTTGGGGAACGCCTCTGTCGGGGCCGAGAACTCGAGCCACCCGATCTGCGCCCACGCGTCCGCGATCCCGCAATGGGCGAGGGCGAAGGTGCGGTCCAGCGCGAGGGCGCCCTCGAAGAGCTCGATCGACCTTCGGAGCCCCGACTCGGTCCGAAGGTTCCATTGGAACCGCCCCTGGAGGTAGAGGTCGTGCGCGTTCGCGGGGGGCTCGCGGCCCGCGGCCGGCTCCGCGGCCGACCCGCGAGCGAGCCGAAGCCGCAGCGCGCGTCCGATGCGTCTCGCGATCTCCCGTTGGACCGCGAACACATCCCCGAGCTCGCGTTCGTAGACCTCGGACCAGAGCTCCGCCTCGGACGCCGCGTCGATCAGCCGGACCGCGATCCTGACCCGGCGACCCGATTTTCGGAGGCTTCCTTCGACGACGGTGCGGACCGCGAGTTCCTTCGCGATCTGCGCGACGGTCTTGTCGGTGCCCTTGTAGTGCATCGCCGAGGTCCGGGCGATGACGGTGAGCCCGGGGATCTTCGAGAGCGTGGAGATCAGCTCCTCGGTCGTGCCGTCCACGAAGTAGTCGGTACCGGGGACCGGGTCCCAGATTCGTCAGGGGCAGGACGGCGAGGCGGTGCCCCGAGCCGGGCGCCATCGATCCGTTGCCCTCCGTCATGGCCGTCCCGAGCAGAAACCTCCCGGGGGATATCGAGGTTGCCTCGGGTCCGCCGTGGCATTCGCGCTGCCGAGCCGGGGCCCGCCGGTGGGAGCGGGTCTCGTCGTTCGCGAGATGGCCGACCCGCGTTACCCCCGGGGTGGAGTGGACTGGTCGGGTTCCACAATCTCGAGCTGGCGAATAGGTCGGCCCGCCCGGGCACCTGAGCCTCCCTCGCCTTCCGTGCTCGGGTCGTCCGGCGCCACGCCGGCACGCGGCCGGAGCTCCCCTGAATTGGACCGGTCGCTCCTGCAGATACGGCCGACGGAGGAGGAGAGGGTCCCACCCCTGGGTTCGCATGGGGCCACGGGTGGAGTGCGCCATCCCCGGCTCACGCGGGTCCTCGCTCGGGGACCGATGTCGCTCCAGGTCCGGCTGGAGTCGGGCCCGATCCAATCGGTGCGACACGGAGTTCCAGCAGATGGACCTTCAGCAGGTCGAACCAGGCGACGCTCGCGAAACCGACGCCGACCGCCATCAGGAAGTCCGTCGGGGCTGGGGGTGTGAATCCGAACAAGCCCGCCACCGCCGGCAGGTACAGTGACGCGATCAGCAGGACCGCTCCCCCGAACATGACGAACCAGAAGATCGGATTCCGAACCCGAAGGCTCTGAACCCAAGAGGTTGAGAACGAGCGATTGACGAGGACGAGGGTCAAGTTCGAGACGATCAGGGTCGAGAAGGCGAGACCTCGGCTCTCATCAATGCCATGGCCGGTCGTCAGCAACCAGAGGTAGACCCCCAGAGAGCCCGCCAGAGCGGTCGCCCCGGCGACTAGGGTCCACGCAATGGCCGAGAGCCCGAAGATCGGTTCGTGCGGGTCCCGTGGACCCAGGGTCATGATACCGGGCTCTTCCGGCTCGGCCTGGAACGTCAAAGAGGAATTGGGATCGATTAGGAGCTCCAGAAAGACGATCTCGACCGGGAAGAGGACGGGGGGCAGCCCGAGAAGGACCGGGACGACGGCCAACCCGGCGATTGCCAAGTGGCCGGCGAGAAGGTAGGAGATCGCCTTTCGCATGTTCGAGTAGATTCCTCGTCCCGATCGAATGGCGTTGACGATGGTGGGGAAGGAATCATCCAGCAGGACCAGGTCGGCGGCCTCGCGGGCCACGTCGGTACCTCGACGTCCCATCGCGATCCCCACGTCGGCGGCGCGAAGCGCGGGGGCGTCGTTGACACCGTCACCGGTCATCGCGACGACCTCGCCTCGCTGTTTCAAGGCGTTGACGATCGCCAGCTTGGTCTCAGGTGTACTCCGGGCGAAAACGTTGGTTTCCCGAAGGACCTTATCGAGTCCTCGCGCGTCAAAGCCGTTCAGTTCCTCTCCTGTCCGAACGCGGTCCGGGGACTCGATGCCGGCGGATCGCGCGACCGCGGAAGCGGTAGCCGGAAAGTCGCCGGTAATGAGGATCACCCGGATGCCCGCCCGACGACACTCCGCGATGGCCTCGGTGACCCCCGGGCGGATCGGATCCTCGAACCCCACCAAACCGATCGGGCGGTAGGTCAGTTGACCGAGGTCGAGTGTGAGGTCGTCCGAGGGCACGGGGCTCTGGGCGACAGCGAGCACGCGGAGTCCCCGGGACGCCATCTCCTGAAGCACCGACGTCCATCTATCGAGTTCCGATGCCGTCAACCTCCCGAGCTGGAGGACCCGTTCGGGGGCGCCCTTGATGATCGCGACGAGCCCCCCGGGTCCACCTCCGATCTTCCAAACCGCGGCAGAGTAGCTGGTGGAGGTTTCGAACGGTTGCGAGCGAACGAGCACGGGTGCAAACCCCGGTACCACCTCGACCTGGTGGCGACGGCCCGCCTCCGCCAGAGCGGATTCCATCGGGTCGGTGGAGGTAGGATCGCTAGCAAGGTAGGCCCAGCCGAGGACTCGAGCTCGGGTCGTCTCGGCGGGCGAGGCAGAGGTTCCGGTCGCGCTCGGGGGGTCTCGTACCTCCGCCACCCGCATCCGATTCATCGTCAGCGTACCGGTCTTGTCCGTGCAGAGTACCGTGACGGCCCCCAGGGTGGGGATGGCCCCGAACCGGCGTGCGAGGGCCTGCTGCCCCGCCATCCGGCGTGCGCCGAGGACCGAGTAGATGGTCAAGACGACGGGCATCTCCTCCGGCACCAGCGCGATGGCCAGCGCGAGTCCTGCCAACAGTCCGGCAGACCAGTCTGAGGTTCGGAGTCCGATGGCGAGCGCGACGACGATACTGAGGATACCGGCCAGGATGGTGACTGTCGCAATGAGGCGCCGCATCTGCCGCTGTAGGAGCGGCGTCTCGACCGCTACGCCTTCCAGTGCCCGGGCAATGCGACTCACCTCGGTCCTGGGGCCTGTCGCGCGGACGACCGCCAGCCCCTGTCCGTGGAGGACGAGGGTCTGGGCGTAGACGAACGGTAGCCCGTCCCCACCGGGCCGCGCCCACTCCGACCGGCCATTCCCTTCGGACTTGCGAACGGGAACCGACTCGCCGGTCAGCAGGGACTCGTCAACGACCAACCCCCGGTTCGTCGAAACCTCGGCGTCCGCGGGGACACGGTCCCCTTGGGCGAGGACCACCAGATCTCCGGTAACGACCTCGCGGGCAGGGACCTTCCGGTGAACCCCGTCCCTGACTACGACGACTTCGGGAGCCGATAGCTCTCGAAGGGCGTCGAGGGCCCCCTCAGCCCGATTCTGCTGATAGAGGTCGAGGGCCGTTATGACCACCACGGAACCGGCCAGAAGCGCGGCATCCCGAGGTTCCCCGAAGATCCCGTACAGCACCGCCGCCGCGATCAGCAATACGATCAGGGGCTCGGAGAGGATCCCGTACGCGATCTTCAGCGGATGACGTCGGGCAGCGCGGGGCAGCTCGTTCGGACCCTCGGAGCTCAGCCGCTCGGCGGCGCTGGAAGCGCTGAGGCCGTTGGTCGGCTCGCTCCCGGGGTCCATCGGTTCGCCAGACACTCGTCCCATGAAACATGAGCGTCAAGAACCCCAGACCCGACCCCCTCGGCGCAACTGACCCCGGGGGCGGGGCACGGTCATTCCGTCGGCCCGGGGTATCGAGGTGGGCAGACGTGGAGATCGCCCCGATTCTGCGACGGGATGCCGGCGGAGCGGCGCGATTGCTTGCGTTCCAGCTCGACGGCCCGGGGGGAATTGGACTGGTCGGGATTTGAACCCGAGGCCTCCGGTTTGCAAAACCGGCGATCTTCCGCTGATCTACCAGCCCGCGCCGGTCCGAGGGAGCCTCGGGGCCATTACCGTTTGCCCGGACCCGCGGCACCGCCGCTCCCGGGCGACTCCCTCACCGCCGCCCAGGCCCGATCGAGCCGCGGTACGGTCGGTCGGCGCCCGATCTCCACCGGATCGACCCATTCCATCTCCGTGTGCTCCCAATCGAGCCGCACCTCGACATCTGTGACGCGGAAACGGAACGGGTGGACCTTGTACAGGCGGTCAGCGGAGCGGGCGTAGACCGGTGCGCCGTCCCGCACGAGGGACAGTCGCCCTGCCGGGATGCCGGTCTCCTCCCCAACCTCTCGTATCGCCTGGCGCTCCGGCGTGGCTTCCTCCAGGTACCCGGAGACCCCCGCCCAGCGGCCCTGGAAGCTCCCCACCCGGTTCGACCGCCGCAGCAGGAGTATCCGGTCGTCCTCGCGCTGAAGGAACGCCGTCACGACCTCCACCGACGTCACTTGGCGGATCCCCAGAGTGCCGGCCGACCCGTCCAGGTCGACGACGTCCCCCGCGAGGAGGAGGGCGAGGTCGATCGCCCCGATCGCGGGAGGTCCCGGGGGAAGAGGGCCCCCGCCCGGGGCCGGAACGGTGCCGCCGACCAGGCCCGCGAACTCGCACCCTGTGTCGGCCAGGTACGGTTCGAGCCGTTCGCAGACCTTGATGCGGCCGGGGCCGGAGCCCTCGTCGATCACGAGGCTCCCGTGGGCATGCCCGGCCCGCACGGGGCGGCCCTGCAACTGGACGCTCAACGGTTCCTCCAAGGGGGATGCGGTCGAACGGGCTCACCCCCCGGGACGAATATTAACCTCAGCGGGAACTGCCCCGCCGTGGAGCTCAGCGCCTTCTCGGTCGTGGACGCCTATCCGGACGGTGTCGGGGCCGGGAAGGGACCGGTACGGGGAGCTCCTCGCTCTCGCGGAGACCGCCGACCGCGCGGGCCTCTCGACATTTTGGGTCGCGGAGCACCACTTCCACCCCGGGGGGCTCTGCCCGTCGCCTCCCGTCGTCCTGGCCGCGGCGGGAGCACGGACGAAGAGGATCCGGCTGGGGTGTCTGGTCTGCGTCCTCCCATTCCACGCCCCCGTCGAGGTGGCGGAAACGTACGGGCTCCTCGACGAGCTGATCGGTGGGCGCCTCAATCTCGGCGTCGGGAGCGGGTACATCCCCTTGGAGTTCGAGGGGTTCGGCGTCGACCCGGCGACGAAGCGCGAACGGTTCGATGCGGCCTTGCCGATCATCCTCGCCGGCATGGCCGGGGAGCCCGTCCCGGCGCCCCGGGCCGCCGGAGGGGTCGTCCGGTTGAACGTCCGGCCCCGCCAGCGACCGCACCCGCCCATCTGGATCGCGGCGCAGCGCCGGGAGGCGCTCCCGTACATCGCCCGCCGGGGCGCCTCCCTTGCCCTGGTCCTGTACGCCACGGTTTCCGGCCTCGAGGAGCTCGCCGAGGAGATCCGCGAGTTCCGAACGGCGGTGCCGGCGGGAGCGCGCCCGAAGGTCTCCGTGGCACTGCATCTCTACGCCGGGGACCGACTCGCCGAGGCGCGGGCCGCCCTCCAGCGGTACCTCGATGGCCGTCTCGCCACCCAGAGCTCGTTCTATCAGGCGAAGGTCGAGAAGGACCCTCGCCATGCGTCGGCGGCGGCGATCGAGGAGAGCGGGTTCGCGATCTTCGGGCCGGCGGAGCACGTGGTCGACCGCCTTCGGGCGTTCGAACGGATCGGCGTCGACGAGGTGCTGGGGATCTACGATTTCGGGGGCCTCGCCGCGGAAGAGGTACGAAGATCCGTGGAAGCCCTCGGCGCGGCCTGGCAACGATAGCGTGGGTCGGGAAAGGGTTGGTCCGGGACGGGTTCCCGGTTACTGGGAGCTCGGTGGCTGGGGGAGCGGCGGTGCGCTCGACCCACCCGAGGACGGGGTCTCCTTCCAGTCGGGTCCGCTCCCGGTCGCTCCACTGGGCGGGCTGCTGCTGGAGGAGGCCGGGGGCGAGGAGGACGAGGGGTACGGGTTCACGGCGCCGCGGCCCCCGCGGCTTCCGCCCCGCCGGCGGGAGAGCACCAGGATGAGCACCGCGACGAGCAGGATGATCACCAGGAGGATCAGCCAGCCGACGGTGATCCCGCTCCCAGCGCCGACCTCGTAGCCGAGCACCGAGGGGCTCGGTTCAACGGCGATCCCAAAGCTGGTCCCGGGGTAGCAGTTCCCGGAGCAGGACCAGTTGCTCACGTACATGTCCATCTGGAGGACGCCGGCCGGGGTGTTCGATGGGATCGTGTACTGGAACGTGCCGGACGGGCTGGTCGTCTGGAAGTAGATGACCTGGCCGCCGCCGTAGAAGAACACGCTTCCCGGGTAGAACTCGATCCACAGGGTCCTCGGCAGGACCGCGTGGCCCTCCGTGTAGACCTGGTAGGAGATCGTCACCGTCTGGCCAGGCTGGAAGCTCCCGTCGGCGTAGTTCGAGACGGTCTGGACGCCGGCCGTCATGTACAGGCCGGTGCCCTGCTCGATCGTCCGCTGGGAGTCACTGATGACGCCCGCCGTGCCGTTCTGGGCGGAGACCAGGATGGCGATCGAGGAGGACGTCAGCAGGTCCGGGACCGCGAACGAGAACTGGTTGCCGGTGAAGACCCCGTTCGAGAGGAGGATCCCGCCGCTCGCGGTCACGCTCTCGTAGAACGTCGCCCCGTTGAACGCCTGGCCCTCGGTCGCGACGGAGACACCGACGGTGTCACCGGGGAGGAAGATGTACTCGCTCGGGTTGATGATGAGCGACGGGGCCGTGATGTACGCCTGGGCGTAGCCGCTGAGCCAGGCCGTCTGGTTGTACGCCGTGACCTCCGCGATGATGTAGCCGCCCGATCCCAGCGGGATCGACTGGCTGAACGTCCCCGTGGTCGTCATGGTGCCGATCGTGCCCCAGGCGAGGAACGTCGAGGCCCCGGTGGTCGGGGAGTAGGTCCAGACCGTCCAGGCCGAGACCGTCCAACCGTCCGTGGAGGTGGCGTTGAGCCCGCCGAGCCACCAGGTGGCCGTGGCGGTGTCTCCCGAGTAGTACCGGTCGCTTCCGAACTGGACCAGCAGACCCGGACCCACGGGCGTCACGAGGCTCACGTGGAAGGTGACGGTCACAGGGCCATACAGGGAGGCCGCGTTGAGCGGGTCCGTGAGGCTCACGTTCAGAGAGGCCGTGTGCGAGGGAGAGAACACCGACGCCGAGGCGTTGAACAGGATCTCCGCGCCCCCGGAGGCGTTGGTCGCCAGGGTGCCGGGGAAGTCGCCCGACGGCGTCACCGGGAGCACGCCGCTGCTGAACTGGAACCGCGCGTTCAGGCCGACCGCGGGGGCCGTGCCGTTCGGGGTGTAGATCCACGCCCAGACCTGGGCGAAGGCGGTCTCCCCGGAGGTGAAGAACGTCGTCTGGCAGGATTGGGTCGATGGGCAGCTCCCCAGGTACAGGGTGGGGGTGGGAACGTACCCGACCGGCGCCGAGCCGACGGCCGACTCCGAGTAGATGGCCCCCAGGGAGGGGGTCATGTTCGCGAAGACCTGGAAGTACAGGTCGGAGTAGGTGTTCGCGTTGCTCGGGACGGTGAAGTTGAAGGCACCGAACGAGGCCGGCGTCAGCGCGAACGGGGTCCCGGGAAGGTTCGTGATGACGTCGGCGGAGGTGGTGTACTGGCCCGTGACCTCGATGGAGGTGATCCCGTTCACGGGGGCGCTGTTGACGGTCCAGTTCACGAAGAAGAACATGGAGCCCGGGTGGTCGGGCAGGTAACCGGCGGACTCGCTCGCCACGGTGACGTAGTAGGTGTGGACCGAGAAGTTGCTGTAGGAGAACCCGGCGGACGCGCCGTTGATAGTGATGTTCCACCAGCCGCCGAGCGCGAGCGCGAGCGGGAGCTGGTAGAAGATGTTGTACGTGTAGCTCTCGTTGTAGCCGAAGGTGCCGAAGGTCGGGGTGAAGGTGGCGACCGGGTTCGTCAGGTTGTCCCGGGTCGCATTGTAGTCGTTGATCTGAACGGTCGCGTGGGCGTCGAGGAAGTCGGTGGCGGTGAAGTAGATGTTGCCGGAACCGAGTCCTACGTAGAACGCGCCGGCGGCGTACCCGTACTGATCGACCGCCGTGATGGAGTCCGACGCTGCGGGGTGGGAGACGGCGGCGGTCGGCGAGGCCCGCGCCGCCCCCGGGAGGAGGGCGGCCGAGGAAGCCATCAAGACGAGGACGATCGCCACGGCGAAGAGACGCGTGTGTCGCATAACCGAAATTCGGCCGCTCATCGTATTTAAATCTACGTCCGGAACGGGCCGGCCCCGTTTTCCCGCACCCCGACGGGCGCCGGCGTCGATTCCCTATGTACCTCGGTCGTGGTGGCTCCCAGGATGGCCGCCTCCGATGGACGACCGGGGCCGAAGCCGAAGCGGCTCTACGTTCGCGTGGTCCGGGAGGGGGAGGCCGATCGGGACCAGGACCCGATGCCCCGGCAGGTCCGGGCTGTACCTGGAGGAGCTGGACCGGGTCGGGCGGCTCGTGGCCCACGGGCGGTTGACCGACCCCCCGGGGGACCTGCTCGTGTTCCGGGCATCGACCGGAGCCGAGGCGAGCAGGATCCTCCGGCCGGACCCGTACCGGGACCTCCCGAACGCAATATCCCAACTGTTCGAGTGGGACCCGACCACGATCGGCGCGGGGGTCAACCTTGAGCCCCCTCCTGCCCGGGGGTCGGGGCGGATCACGGCCCTCCAGCGGGTCGCCGTGGTCGTACGGGACCAGGCGAAGGCCCTGCGGTGGTACCGGGACACTCTCGGGATGTCGGTCCGTTCCCACGACCCGGGGACCGGGTACGTGGAGCTCACCCTCGGTCGAGGGGCCGCGGGGATCAACCTGGTGGAACCCCGAGCGTCGTGGGGCGAGCCATACTACTCCCAGAGCTTGGCCCGGATCGGAGGCCCGACCGGGATAGCGTTCCAGACCGACAGCGTGCTCGCCTTAGAACAGCGGCTGAAGAACGCGGGCGCCGGCATCACCGAACCCCCGGCGCGACAGCCGTGGGGAGGGATCGCGCTCCGGTTCGCCGACCCGGACGGCAACGAGTTCCTGGCGTTCCAGGAGCGGGCCGACCCATCCCTCCCCGTCGGACCCTCCCGGCCGCGAGCGGCCCCCGCGCCTCCGATGGTGCGTTGGACCCGGGCCGCCCCCGCCGGAAACCCCATTAGGCCCCCGACGGTCACGGGCCGAAGGACCATGGCCGAGATACTTCCGGGCATCCACATGGTAGAGGGGCTCGACCCATCGCCGGACTTCACGACCCACGTCTACCTTGCCAAGGACAAGGGACCGACCTGGACCCTGATCGATACCGGCCTTCCCCGGCAGCGAGGTGGCGATCGCGAAGTACCTGACGAAGATCCACGTCGAGCCGACCGCGATCAAACGGATCGTCCTCACCCACCTCCACCGGGACCACACCGGAGGACTCCGAAAGGCGATCGAGCTCACGCACGCCCGCACTTTCTCCCACTGGATCGAGGCGGCCTACATCGCCGGCCACCCGAAGTACGATGGGCCGGGCTCCCCGCCCCTGGAGCCTGTCACGATCGACGAGCCCCTCAAGGACGGGGATGCGATCGACGGGGCCGGCGGTCTCACGATGTTCCACACCCCCGGGCACACGCCAGGACACGTCTCACTGTACCAGAACGAGCGAAAGATCCTGTTCAGCGGGGACCTGTTCTTCGGGGACGGCCCGGACCTCCTCCTGACGACACCCGAGTACACCCACCACACCCCCACGGCACAGATCTCGGCCCGTCGGGTCGCGAACCTGTCGGTAGAGTCGGTCCTCTCCTACCACGGCGGGCCGGTCCTCCGCGGTGGCGGCAAGGCGATCCGGGACGTCATCGCGAAGTTCTCGTAGAGGACCGTGGACCCCGACGACGCGCGCCGGACGGTCCGGTCCTCCAACTATGTCACCTGGCGGAAGCAGGGCGGGTGGGACCCCCTCCTGATCACGCGCGCGGAAGGGTCGACGTTCTGGGACTCGGAGGGGCACCCCTACCTGGACCTTGCCTCCCAGCTGGTCGCGACGAACCTCGGGCACGGGAACCGGGCCGTGATGGAGGCGATCGCCCGCCAGGCGCTCAGTCTCCCCTACGTCGCACCGTCGTTCGCCACCGAGGCGCGGGGCGCGCTCAGCGAGGCTCTCGATGGCGTGCTGCCCCCCGGCCTTCGGCGGTACTTCTTCTCCACGTCCGGGACCGAGGCGAACGAGGCGGCCCTCAAGATCGCTCGGGTCGCGACCGGTCGTTCGAAGGTGATCGCCCGCCGGAGGTCCTACCACGGGTCGACGGCCGCGTCCATCTCGGTCTCCGGGGACCCCCGACGGGTCCCGACCGAAGGGGTCCAGCGGGTCCCCGGGACAGTGTTCGCCCCCGACTGCTACTGCTACCGCTGTCCCCTCAAGCTCACGTATCCGGACTGCGGCGTCGCCTGCGTCGAGGCCATCGACGAAACGATCCGGCACGAAGGCGACGTGGCGGCGGTGATCGTGGAGGCGGTTCCAGGAACGAACGGGGTCCTGGTGCCGGTGCCCGAGTACCTGCCGAGGCTTCGGGAGATCACCCGGGAGCACTCCGTGCTCCTCATCGCCGACGAGGTCATGACGGGCTGGGGGCGGACCGGTCAGTGGTTCGGCGTCGACCACTGGGGGGTCCGGCCGGACATCCTCACCACAGCGAAAGGGATCACAGGAGCCTACGTACCCCTCGGTCTCACGGCGACGACGCCCGAGCTCCACGAGAAGTTCCGAGACGTCTACTTCCCTCACGGCCACACGTACGAGGCGCACCCCCTGACGATGGCGCCCGCCGTGGCGGCCATCTCGGAGTACCGGCGGCTCGGCCTCATCGATCGGAGCCGTCGGGAAGGCGAGTACATGCTCTCCCGGTTACGCGAGATCGCCCTTCGACATCCGTCCGTCGGGGAGGTCCGGGGCCTGGGCCTGTTCGCGGCCGTGGAGCTCGTCCGGGATCGTCGGACGCGCCGGCCCATGAACACTCCGGAAGAGAAGCTCGCGGGCACTCCGTTAGTCGTAGACGCTGTGGCCCGTGCGATGATGAAGGACGGGGTCTACACCTTCGGGTGGATCTCCCACCTGATGGTCGCTCCCCCTCTCATCATCGAGCGGAACGACCTCGACCGGGGCCTCGAGGTCCTGGACTCCGCCCTCAGGATCGCGGACCAAGAGGTTCGCGCTCCCTCCGCCTAGCCGAGATGCGCGTGGGACCTCCACGGAACTGACGCTCGGGATCCGCCCGGCCGGGTCGCCCCGGCGGCCGGACCGGAGGCGCCCAGTCGCCCGCGCGGCCTCTCCCTGGGTGGAAGGGCAGCGAAGATTGAAGAAGAGCGCCGTGGCTGGGCCGCCGATGAAAGGGGCAGTTCGTGGACCTTCGGCTCGGGCGCCACGGGCCCTGGCAGCCCTCCTGGCTCTCGTAGTAGTGGCCGTGCTCCTCCTGCCGTACTCGGTCGGATCGGCCGCCCCCGTCCCCGCGGCACCGCCTCCCCGCGGCTCCAGTTCCTCGGTCTCGGCAGGGGACGCAGCCGCCCTCCCCCTCGGCACGGTGCCCGGCGTGAGCTCTCCGGCCGTCATTCCTGCTGTCGCCAACGGGACTGTGCAATTCTACCAGAACACGTCGGCGTTCGCCGTCCCCCCGGCCATCCATGCGGGGTGCACGACCTACAACTACGGCTACCAGATCGACAACTACTGCTACCCCCAGGTCGTCAGCCCGACGGTGGTCACCCTCGCGGACGGGAAGATCGGGGCCGGCTACTCTCTCTTCACGAACCAGTCCGGGACCACGCCGGCCGGGTGCTGGCACGGGGGCGACCCGGTCCGCGAGCGGGTGGGGTTCTCGATCTCGACGGACAACGGGACCACGTTCGGCCCGGTGGAGTTCCTCGGCAATCGGACGTGCACGTACCTCGACGCGATCGAGCCGAGCTTCGCGGTCGCATCGAACGGCACCGTGTACGGGGCGTACGTGGAGGAGAACGCCTCGGTCAACCAGGGCTCCTTCGGCGGGCAGTCCACGTTCCCGAACCGGTCGGTCGATGCCCTCGGGTTCACGGCGTCGTTCGACAACGGTTCGACCTTCTCGGCCCCGGTGACGATCAACTCGAGCGGATGGATCGCCAAGCCGCAGGTCGCGGTGTTCGGCGAGAGCGTCTATGTGCTCTTCGAGAACATCTCGAACTCGACGACCACGATCCCCTACGGCTCCACCTATTCGGTGGACCGGCCGATCGCCCTTCACTTGCTGGTACTCGCCGAACTCGGGCCGCACGTGGAACGGGCCGTACGATGTGCGCGGGGTCGCCGGGTACGGGGGCGTGGTCCAGGAGACCGGCGGGTCCCTGGCCGTCAACCGTACGGGCTCTGTCGCCGTATCGTTCTTCACGAACGAGTCTTGCCCGGAGAACCTCACGTACTCGACGTCCTACTCCTACTGCTACCACTATGGGGACGACCTGGTCGTGGAGACCTCCTCGACGAACGGCTCCACGTTCCCCGCGCCGACGCTCATCGCGCCCGCCCAGGGGATCACGAGCGGGTTCCTGCCCTATTACTACTACAGCGGGTTCCAGCAGCTCCCGGAGAGCGCCCTCGCCTTCTCGGCCAACGGGACCGCGCTGTACGTCGGCTGGACCTCGTCCTACAACACGACTCGCCTGTTCCACGAACCCTGGTCGCTGGACTCGGGGTACAGCGATGGCGGGGCGTTCGGGGGGACCGGACCGAGCAGCGGCGGCCCGTGGGAGACCTCGATCATCGACGCATCCGGCGAGATGTACGACGAGATGTGGGCGTACTCCCCGGCCGTCGGGGTCTCCGGAGGCACGGTCTACTTCACGTACACCGCGGCGAACAGCACCTACTGCTTCTCCTCGTGCAGCTACCTCGGCGGGACCTTCTACCAGGCGGTCCACACCAGTCCGGACGGGGTCCAATGGTCCCCGGCGAGCTACCCGACCTTCGAGAAGCTGAACTACGGCATCTACGGCACCGACCAGTCTTTCCCGGGGCTCTCGTCCTCCGTGGGGTTCACGACCGGCGGCTCCCCCGTCCTGGCGTACCTCGATCCCCGAAGCCTCGACGAGCACCTATAACACGACGGGCTCCCCGATCTACTACAACTACTCCTACCCGACGCTCCTCTACGTGGCGCACGCCTATCAGGGGCCCACGGTGAGCGTGAACGTCACCGAGACCGGCGCCCGGGGGCCTGGTCGTTCGCGCTCGGCGGGGTCCTGTGGAACGAACCCGCGGGAACCCGATCCGTGGTGATCCCGGGGGTCGCGGTCAACGAAACGGTCCTGATCCTGGCGCCGGTGCTCTCCGCGGCCTACGGGACCGTGGAGATCCCCACCGTGGGGGTCGGGGGCACCTCCTCGTTCCTGGGAGCCGCGGAGTTCGAAGGGAACAGCAGCGTCTTCGTGAACTACACCGGGGAGTTCGGCCTGACGATCAACATCGAACCGACGAACCCGTACTACGTCTCCATCAGCGCCTACGATTCGCTCACCGGGACGTACTACTCGTACACCTGGGGGTACTACTCGTGCTTCGGCTGCGGCTCCGCGTTCCCGTGGTTCTTCCCGGCGAATTATTCGATCGCGCTCAGCGTCTACGGGGAACCTACCTCGGCCAGCTACTGGACGGGGACCGGGCTCGGGAACTACACGGGGACGGCCGCCAGCCCGACCCTCGCGCTCCAGGGCCCCGTGAACGAGACCGCATGGTTCACCCCGGTCGCCGACTACAACCTGTCGATCGGTGCCGCCGGCGTGCCCTCCGGCCAGACCTTCTATTTTGACCTCGACGGGGTGGCGTACTCCTCCCCGACGGGACAGACCCTTCAGGTCCCTGGGGTCCTGACCGGTTCCCACCAGTTCTCGGACGTCTGGGCGACCTCCTCCGTCGCCGGGTGGGAGTACATCGGCACCCCCTCGGACGTGGCCCCTCTCCTGGTGCCCAATCAGGTCGAACCGAACCTCACCTTCGCCCTCGTCGACCTGTCGGCCCCGATAGGGAACATCAGCTTCCATTCGACGGGGTTCCCGGCCGGCACCGACTGGAGCGTGATGTTCAACGGGACCCGGACGAGCTCTTCCACCCCCTGGATCAACGTCTCGACCCGGCCCGGGTACGTACGACGTCGTCGGCTTCCCCAGCGTGGCCGCGAACGGCTCCCAGGGGTACGCCCCGGTTGGGTTCGGCCCGGAGCTCTCGGTGGTGGCCGGGGGGACGTACCCCGTCAACTTCTCGACCGCCGACCGGTTCTCGATCCTCGTCGGGTCCGGGGGGACGGTCGGGGGAGTGAGCACGCCCTCGGTCACGTGGACCTCGCCCGGCTCCGTAGAGGTGCTCCAGGCCGTCGCCAAGGTCGGGTACGTCTTCGGCGGGTGGGCAGGGACGGGCGTCGGCAGCTACACGGGGCCGGCGCCGAACGTGAACGTCACGGTCGGCGGTCCCGTCTCGGAGGCGGCGTCGTTCCTTCCGCTGTCGACCGACCGGTTCAACCTCACCTTCCTGGAGACCGGTCTCGCGACGGGTACCTGGTGGTCGGTCGAACTGGGTGGCATCGGCTACTCGTCGGACGGGTCGGCCCTGGTCGTTCGGGGGCTCCCTGCCTGCGGCTCGCCGGGCTCGGTCCTGAGCCTCTCGGTACCGTACGCCTACGATTCCACGAACCAGACCCGGTACGTCCCGACCAGCAGCCTTCCCTCCCAGCTCTGCACGAGCGGCCTCACCACCGAGACCGAGGTGTTCGCGCCACAGTTCTTCCTGACCCTCCAGTCGACCCCCGGCGGGTACGCCGAGGCGAGCTTCGGGTCGACTCGCACCACGACGGGAGGATGGGTCCCCCTTGGCGTGACGGTCGGGCTCGACGCGATAAGTTCCGTGGGGTACATCTTCCTCGGCTGGAACGGGACGGGCTCAGGGAACTACACCGGCACCTCCCCCGTCGAGACGGTGGTCGTCGGTGGACCGATCCTCGAGGTCGCCGGGTTCTCGCTCCCCGGCGTGCCTCCGCCGCCCCCGACATACTGGCTCCAGCTCAACGAGATCACCACCCTCGCGAACGGCACCTCGTGGACCGTGGAAGTGGGGACGGCCGCCCACACCGCCATCGGCCCGTCGCTGCGGATCACGGGCCTGGCCCCCGGGACCTACGCCCTGACCGTCGCGACTGCGTACTCGCCCGATGACAGCACGCGGTACAGCGCCTCGGGCGACCCGGTCTCGGTCAC
Organism: uncultured Thermoplasmata archaeon; assembly: GCA_963708255.1. Lineage (GTDB taxonomy): Archaea > Thermoplasmatota > Thermoplasmata > Lutacidiplasmatales > UBA184 > Lutacidiplasma. The sequence goes on along the minus strand of CAVPSE010000002.1, from coordinate 1,457,670 downwards.
CATCTCGAAGAACACGACCGACACCATCGGCTTCCAGCTCGCCTACTGGTTCGCCGTCTCGGCCTCGCCCGGCGGAACGTTCACGCCGGCGTCGGGGTGGCTGGCCGCCGGGGCGGGGGTCACCCTCTCGGCCGTCGCCGATGACGGGTACGGGTTCGTCGCCTGGTCCGGCAATGGGGCCGGCTCCTACAGCGGGACCAGCCCGAACGCCTCCGTCCGGATGGGGGGACCGATCGAGGAGGTCGCGACGTTCGGTCCGGCGTCCGGGTCGCCCGGAGCGGCCTCGGCCACCCCGCCTCTCTGGAGCACTCCGGTCGGGTGGGCCCTGTTCGCCCTGCTCGGCCTCCTCATCGGGGTCGTCGTAGGCGCCGCGATCTGGTACCGGCGCAGTGGACCGCCCCCTCCCCCCCCGGAGGCCGAGCCGGCCAATCCTATCGCCCCGGAAGAGATCTACGACGAGACCGTCCCGGGGACGTCGGAGGCACCCCCGTGATCCCTGCCACGGCGCGGGCGACGCTGGCGGCGGTCGTCACGGTCCTTGGGCTCGTCATCCTCGGACTGGCCTCTCCCGGACTGGGGGGCTTCGGCGTGACGGCGCCCCCCGGCCCGTCCGCCTCGCCCGGGGGCTCCCCCGGTCCGCTCGCCGCCGGCCACGGAGCCGCTCCGCTGCTGACCACGTTCAGCGCCCCCCGGGCTCTGGAGAGCGGGCGCGGGACGTTCTTCACCAACGTCCCGGTCCCCAACGGGACGGGCTCCTACAGCAGCTGCGTCTCGATCCTCTCCTTCGGCGGGGCCTCGCGGGAGTGCTTCAATGCCACGGTCGACCCGACCCTCAACCTCACGAGCACCGGCACCACCGCCCTCGCCTACACGACGTTCACCGACGACGCCCCATGCGCCGCGATGCGGGCGAACGCAACGACCGAGGTGGGATTCACCACGTCCACGACGTTCGGCTCTACCTGGTCCCGGCCTACCTACCTTGGGAACCCGATCTGTGCGTCGGGAGGGAGCGAGGACCGGAACTACTCGAACGCCATGGAGCCGACCCTCACTTCGCTCGCCAACGGGACCCTGGTCCTCGCGTACGTCGAGTACAACATCACGAACGTCACGAGCTACTACCAGACCGTCGTGGTCCCGTACTCGATCGGCTGCGAGTACACGGTCCACAACCGGATCGTCGTCTCGGAAAGCTACACGGGGGGCTCCAGCTGGACCACCCCGACGGTCCTCGCCGAGACCGATACGAACAGCACGCTATCGTCCAGCTGCTCGATCCCGGGGATCCCGCTCCTCCGGCCGTCGATCGCGGCGACCGGGGATACCGTCTACCTCGCCTGGATGAGCGACCCGTACCCGTTCGACCAGTGCTGCCTCCGTCACGCCAACTACACCGGGACCCTGGCCCTCGCCGTATCGACCGACGGCGGAGCGACCTGGACGAACGGCTCGGTCCCCCCGACGATCGTCCTGGGGGCCAAATCGCCGTTCTCGGAGATCGCCGCGTACCCCGACCTGCTCGTCGCTCCGTCCGGAGAGCTGTTCCTATCGTACGCCACCGGGTTCGATTCCCAGTTCCAGTGCACCACGAAGTTCTGCGGGACCATCTACAACGCGAGCCTGGTGGTGGGGCGGTCGTCGAACAACGGCACGACGTTCCTCTTCTCGGTGGTGACCAACAGCGCCGGGACGATGCCCCCGTACGATTACTTCTCGATGTACCTCTCCGACCCGCTCTCCCAGATGGCGTATGATCCCGCCCACAATCACCTGTTCGTCGCCTACTCCTCCGCCCAGGTGGGGCAGTACCTGCGAGTTCAACCCCGGCGCGCCCCCCTACTGTGGGAGCCAGGGCCAGCCGGACGACCTGTTCGTCAGCGGCTCCACGAACGGCGGACGGACGTTCTCGACGCCGGTCCGGGTCGCCTCCTCCCTCTCGGGGTCCAGGGACTCACCGTACAACTTCCTCACCCTGGGGTCGATCGCCGTCGGATCCAACTCCACGGTGCAGGTCGCCTTTTCCCTGGACAACGACTCCCAGTGCGATCCATTCCAGTGCGACGCCGCCCAGGAGGTCTACGTCAACAGCACCGATGGCGGGGTCCAGTGGAGCGAGCCGGCGCTCGTGGACCAGAACTTCAGCTACATCGGGACCTGCCCCGGGTGCAACAGCGAGTGGATGGGGACCTCGTCGGCCACCCTCGCCGCCGGTGACCAGCTCCTGATCGCCTGGCCGCAGCTGTACGACCCGAACGGCTCGTACTCGAGCTGGGGGTACGGGCCGGGGGCCGTCTCGATCGAGACGTCCCGCCTCTTCACCGGGACCGGGATCACTGTCGTCTTCAACGAGACGGGTCTCCCGAGCGGCGCAGGCTGGAACGTCTCGGTCGGCGGTTTCCTTCGGACCGGGCCGGCCGGCACCAACCTCTCCATCTCCGGCGTCCCCCCGGGGTTCAATCTCACCTACACCGGACCCTGGAGCAATGTCTCCGCCGGGGTCGCTTACGCCCCGACCTTCACCCCCGCGTCTCCGGGTTCGTTCACCGTGAACTCGACCGTCTCCGTGACGTACGCCGAGCACATCGAGGTGACGATCTCGACCGTCCCGTTCGTCTCCACCTCCTCCTACTACTGGTCCCAGTACCACGAACGTGATCCCGACGCCGCTGCCAGGATCGGTACTGGACCACCGTCGGTACCCCGTTCTCGGCCTCGCTCCTGCCGAACACGCCATCGGTACTGCTACCCGTGCCTCAACCTGACCTTCCTCAGCTGGACCGGCTCCGGCGCGGGGTCGGTGAACTCGACGGGCACCTCCCTGACGTTCCTCCCGAACGGCCCGGTGACCGAGACGGCCTCGTTCACGTACTCGGGGTACTGCTACCCGAGCCCGGCCACCTGCTACACCTACAACTTCTCCCAGTCGGCCTCCGAGTCGGGCCTCCCCGACGGCACGCCGTGGGGGGTCACGGTCGTCGAGGCCAACGGGACCGCCACCTACGCGGAAGGGACCGGGGGGGCGCTCACGGTCAACGTGACCCAGGGGGTCGCGTCGTTCGCGGCGTGGGACGTCCCGTCCGGGGTCCCCGGGCTCTACTGGCTCCCGACGACCGCGCCGATCTCTCCCGCCATGCTGCCGACCGTCCCGATCACCGTGCACTACCGCCTCGGGACGCTGAACCAGACGCTCGTTCCGCTGTTCGCGCGGGAGACCGGGCTCCCCAACGGGACCTCATGGTCCGTCCAGGTCGGGACCCTCGACAGTGCCTCGAGCGCCGCGGTGAGCGTGCTCCAGGTGGGCGCGGGCGCGGCCGTGTCGGTCAATGCCTCGAGCGTGGAGTTCGAGAACGGGACCGGGGCGTTCCTCTCCCAGGTGACAATGACCCCCCTCACCTCCAACGCCTCCTCCACGAGCGTCGCCCCGGGCGGGTCAGTGGCGCTTGAAGGTGGGGCCGTCCTGACGTTCGAGTACCAGCCGGAGTACTCGTGACCCCGGTCGCCGGCGAGGGCGGGAACGTGACCCCCGCGGCGCAGTGGGTGGATCTCGGCCGCTCGATCAACCTCACGGCGGTGCCGGCGGCCGGCTCCCACTTTGTCGACTGGACCGGCAGCGGGACCGGGGCCGTCTCGAGCGGGACCCTCGTCACGATAACTGTCACGCCGCACGGACCGGTGACCGAGTTCGCCACCTTCCGGGCCGACTTCGCTCCAACGTGGAACCTCACGATCCAGGCGGACGGGTTCGGACCGTCGACCCCCTTCACGGTCCTTCTCGGGGGCGTGGCGTACAGCGGGATCGGCGGGATGCGGATCGGTAACCTTTCGACCGGGGAGTACGTGGTGACCGCCCCGGTCCTGGGCGTCAACGGGTCCAACACGAGCCGCCTGGTCGCGACGTCGATCTCGGCGACCCAGGGATGGGACGGGGTCCAGCTCGACCTGGCCGCCAACACGACGCTCACCGTCGATTACCAGGTGCAGTACAGCCTTTCCGTGTTCGCGACCCCGGGAGGCAGCGTCGTCGGGTTCCCCAACGGGGTGTACTGGGCGGCGGCGGGACCGGTCTCCCTGACAGCCGTGGCCAACCCTGGTTTCAGCTTCGCGGGCTGGAGCGGTACCTCTTCCGGCACGGACCCCACGCTCGTGATCGAGATCGACGGGGCGAGCAACCAGACCGCCCAGTTCCTCCCGGTAACCCTTCCGCCGCCCGCGGTGTTCGCCCTCACGGCGACCGAGAGCGGCCTCCCGATGGGGCTCACCTGGGCGCTGACGGTCCGGACCGCGGGCGCGGCGGGGACCGGGACCTTCCTGACCCTCAACGGCCTCAACGGGACGTACGCGCTGACGGCGCCCCCCGTGCTCGGGACCGCGGGGATCCGGTACGTGTCCGACACCACGAACGCGACCGAGACGGTGACCTCGAACCTCTCGATCACCGTCACGTTCACCGCCCAGTACCTCGTCACCGTCGCGGCGGGGGCGGGTGGATCGGTATCCCCCGGGACGGAGTGGGTCGACGCCGGTACCTCGATCTCCCTGACCGCCACGCCCAATGACACCAGCATGGTCTTCGACGAATGGAACGGCTCGAGCAATTCGACCGCCGAGACCCTCCACCTCATCGTGAGCGGCCCCATCTCGGAGGTGGCGAGCTTCTCCGAGAGGCCGGGGGCGGCCCCGATGCCGGCCTCCTCGCCGTCGCCCTTCATCGGGCTCGCGATCGGGATCGTCCTGCTCGGCATCCTGCTCGTCGTCGGCGCGCTCATCGTGAGGGCCGCGAGCCGCCGGCCGCCATCCCCACCCCCCGAGGAGTGGGAATCGGGGAGCTCCGACTTGGCGTCGGGCTATCCGGAGGCCACGCTCGAGTACCCGACCGGACCCGAGGAGGCGTGGGGCCCGGCCGAGCCGGCGCAGCTGCCCCCCGACGGGAGCGAGACGTACCCGTACCCCCCGGAAGACGGGTCCGCCCCTCACCGGGGGCGAGCGGCCTAGGCGGTCGGGCGGGGCCACCGGGTCAGCACGACCTGGCTGCGCGTGTAGAAGCTGACCGCCGCCTTCCCGGTCGCGGCCTCGGCCCCGAAGACCGACCCCTTCCAGCCGACGAACGGGAAGTACGCGGGGGGGGCCGGCACGCCGAGATTGATCCCGACCATGCCGGCCTCGATGTTCCGGGCGAACTCCCGCGCGGCCCGACCATCGGACGTGTAGATCGAGGCCGCGTTGCCGAACCCCGAAGCGTTGGCGACCCGCAGCCCCTCCTCCAGGGTGGGGACCCGGATCACGGAGAGCACGGGACCGAAGATCTCCTCCCGGGCGATCGACATCTCCGGGCGGACCCCGTCGAACAGGGCCGGCGGGAGAAAGTAACCGGACCCGTCGGAGGCCGTAGGGGCCGGGCCGCGGGCGACGAGCCGCGCGCCCTCCGATTCGCCCCGACGCACGAACCCCTCGACCCGGTCCCGGTGGTCGGCCCGGATCAGGGGCCCGATGTCGGTCCCCGATTCAGTCCCCGGCCCGACCTTCATGACCCGGACCCGGGCCGCCAGCGCCTCCACGATCCGGTCGCCTCCTGGCTCCACGGCCACGACGACGCTCGTCGCCAGGCACCGTTCGCCGGCCGCCCCGAACGCGCTGGAAAGGATCGATTCCGCGGTGGGGTCGACCGGTGCATCCGGCAGCACGATGGCGTGGTTCTTCGCCCCCGCGAGGGCGAGGACCCGCTTGCCGGCCGACGTCCCCCGGGTGTAGACGGTCCGGGCGACCGGGGCCGAGCCCGACGAAGACGATCGCATCGATCCCGGGGTGGTCGACGAGTCCCTCGACCGTCGAGCGCCCCCCGTGGACGAGGTTGACCACTCCCGCTGGGACCCCCGCCTCGAGGAACAGGCGGACGAGCAGCTCCGACGTCCCGGGGACCCGTTCGGACGGTTTGAGGACGAACGTGTTCCCGCAGGCGATCGCCAGCGGGGCCATCCAGAGCGGGATCATCGCGGGGAAGTTGAACGGGGTGATGCCCGCCACGACCCCGACCGGCTCGTGGCTCATCGTGGCGTCGATGTCGCGCGCGACGTTGGGAAGGTATCCTCCCTCGAGCAGGGTGGGCGCGCTGGTCGCGAACTCGGTCGCCTCCAGGCCCCGGCGGACGGACCCCCGCGCCTCCTCGAGCGTCTTGCCGTTCTCCTCGGTGACCCGCGCTGCCAGGACCTCGAGGTTCGCCTCCAGGAGGCCACAGAGCCGCCGGAGGAGGCGGGCCCGGTCGGCGGCGGGCGTCGCGCGCCATCCGGGCCACGCGGCCCTCGCCGCGGCCACGGCGTCGCCGATCTCGCGGGCGCCGGAGAGCGGGACCCTGCGGAGGACCCGGCCGTTCGACGGATCCGGGACGGGGAGGGTCGGAAGGTCCTCCGGAGCCGACCACGTGGCGCCGATCAGGTTCCGGAGCACGGGCGCCTCGGCGTCCACGACGGCGCGACGGACGCCTCCTTCTTGACCCTGCGCTCCGGGAGCCGACCGCGCCGGGGCGCGGGCCGACGAGGGATTATCTACCCGCCCCCGGTCCCCCCTCCGACGGCCGGCCCTCGGGACGCCCGTCATCGAGGGTTCCATGGATCCCAGGCTCTCCCATGCGTTGCGGGAGTACGAGCGCAGGACGCCGAAGTCGGCCCAGGTCTGGGAGCACGCAAAGTCGGCACGCCCGCTCGGCGTCCACAGCAACTACCGGTACCTCGACCCGTACCCGTTCTACGTCCAGCCGCGGGGCCGGCGTCCACCTGTGGGACGCCGATGGGAACGACTACCTCGACTTCAACATGGGGTTCGGGGGCCTCGCGAGCGGCCACGCCCACCCGAAGATCGTCGAGGCGCTCCAGCGGCAGCTCGAGGAGGGGGCCCTGTACGGCTACGAGTGGTACCGCACCCCCGAGGTCGCCGAGCGGATCTGCCGGACGGTTCGGCATGGACCAGGTCCGGTTCAGCTCGACCGGCCTCGAGGCGACCCACCATGCGATCCGGATCGCCCGGGCGGTCACGGGCCACCGGCACCGTGATCAAGTTCGAGGGATCGCTACCACGGCTCCCACGACACGCTCCTCGTCGGCGTGAAGCCCCGATTGGAGGTCGCGGGGCCGGCCGACCGGCCGAACTCGACCCCGGCCGGCCCGGGGATCCTCGCCGAGGTGGCGGCGCGGACGCGCGTCGCGCCGTTCAACGACCTCGACTCGACGCGCGCCATCGCCCGGGAGAACGCGGACGACGTGGCGGCGATCATCGTCGAGCCCGTCGCGATGAACATGGGGTTCATCCTCCCCGAGCCCGGGTTCCTCCCGGGGCTCCGGGAGCTCGCCGACGAGCTCGGCGCCCTCCTCGTCTTCGACGAGATCAAGACCGGCGCGAAGTACCCGCACGGCGGGGCGGGCCGGATGGGAGTGCGCCCGGACATCATGCTCCTCGGAAAGTCGATCGCCTGCGGAGCGCCGCTCTCGGCGATCGCGACGCGCAAGGGGGTCCTCGACAACGTCGGCCCGAGGAAGATCGCCCACGCCGGGACGTTCAACTCGAACCCGATCTCGATGGCGTGCGCCCTCGCGACCCTCGAGCACGTCCTCACCGAGGAGAACCTCGCCCGATGCGCGCGGCTCAACGACCGCCTCGCGAAGGGCTACGCGGAGATGTTCCGGGACCACCACGTCACCGCGCACGTCGCCGCCGATGGCGTCGTCCGGGCACCGTGTTCTTCTCGGACCACCCCGTTCGGGACTGGCGGTCGTTCCTCACGGTCGACGGGGACCGGTCGATGCTCTACTACTACCTCGGCCTGAACCGGGGGCTCATCCCCTCGGGGACGGGCCCGGACGAGCAGTGGACGATCTGCGTCGTCCACACCGAGGCCGACGTCGACCGTCATCTCGCGGATCCTGTCGGAGTTCGCCGCCCGAGCTGGCAGGGAAGCCGGTCGTCGGGGAGATCGAGGAGTCGGTCTAGGCGGCCCCGGCCGCGTTATATCCCGCGGCACGACCCCCGGGCCCCATGGAGCTGATCCTCGTCCGCCACGCCCCGGCGGAGAGCCGCAACCCCCAGCGGTGGCCGGACGACTGCCCGGCGGCCGCTGACCCGGGACGGTCAGCAGGTCGCGTTCGCGGTCGGCCGGGGCGCTCCAGTACATCGGGGGTGCGCCCGGCCCGCGCCGTGACGAGCCCCGCGCTGAGATCGCCGGGAGACGGCCCGGCTCGGCGTTGGAGGCCCTCGGGTCCGACGTGACGGCCGAACCGTGGGAGGAGCTCACCTATTCGGTCGGCCCCGACCGGCTGCTGGAGCGACTGGCGAAGGAGCCCCCCTCGAACGCCGGCCCGCACATCCTGTTCGGCCACGAGCCGTCCCTCGGACGGTTCGCCTCGCTGCTGGTGTTCGGCGAGTCGGTCGCGACCGTCCGGCTCAAGCGCGGCGGAGCGGCGGGTGATCGAGACTCCTCGGCGGCCACGGCCGGGGCGGGGCGGCTGGAGTGGCTCGTTGACCCGGCGCCAGCTCGTCGCCCTCGGCGGACGGAGCCATTGAGGTCCGGGCCCCCCTCGTCCTCGTCGGCGGGGACCCCGTAGATCGGCTCCACGCATCGGACGACGTCCCGGTGGACGGAGAGCGGGTCGCGGTTCGCGTCGACGGTCTTGAACCCGAACTTGTCTCCCATCCACCCGAACTCGGAACGTGAGGAGCTGCTGGTAGCGGAAGAAGCTCTCGAACCGGTCCCGCGAGAGCGAGAGGTCCATCCCGGACTCCCAGTAGTCGAGGGAGCCGTACCGTCCGATGGCGCGGTGGAGCAGGATCTCGGGCCGGGCGTCCAGGAAGACCGTGAGGTCGGGGATCACGGCGAACCCGTAGAGCTTGCTCGCCCACTCCCGGGTCGCGCCCCGGACCACGGCCCGGGCCATCAGGGTGTAGATGTACCGGTCGGCGAGGACCGTGCTGACCCGGCCGCGAGGGACGGGAGGATCTTGTTCTCGAGCTGGTCCGCGAAGTCCGCGGCGTAGAACAGCGCCATCGTCGTGGCGCTGAGCGTGTGCCCCTGCTTCGCCCGGTCGATCTCCGGCCCCACCAGGGTCGAGCGCCGAAGGCCGGTGTCGACCACCGGGTGACCCCGGATCTCGAGCCAGTCGCGCAGCATCGCGACCTCCGTGGTCCGGCCCGAGCCGTCCGCCCCTTCCAGCACGATCAGGTGGCCCCGGAGATGCTCGGAGGAGAACCCCGGGGGCGGGGTGCCGTAGGTCTTACGCATGGACGAGCGCCTCCGCCTTGGGGAAGTTCGAGAGGAGCGGGCCGGATCTCCCGGCGCACCTGCTTCAGCACGTCCTCGACCGGGTTGTCGGCGTTCAGGGTGACGAACCCGTCCAACGGCGCGAGCCGGTCGTACTCCCGCTTGAGGCGGGTCTGGAACCGCTCGTAGCACTCCACGAGATCGTCGGCGAGCCCCAGGTCCATGCCGGCCTCGTAGAAGGAGATCTTCTGGCGCGAGAGGAGCTTGCGGTGAAGGGAGGTGGAGACCGGGACCCGGAAGTACAGGACCGTGTCCGGGTTCGGCGCGAACGAGTAGAGGTTCCGGACCCAGTCCGGGTCGCACCCGCGCGCCGCGTCCCGGACGAACGCCGTGTAGGCGTACCGGTCGCAGACGACGATGTACCCCGCGCGCAGCGGGGGCGCGATCTGGCGTTCGAACCGGTCCGCGAAGTCGGTGGCGTGGAGGAGGGAGAACGTCGTCGGGGTCAGCAGGTTCTTCTTCTTCCCCCGGCGGATCACCTCGGAGACCATGTCCGAGGAGTTCCACTCGGTGAAGAACACCCGGTAGCCGCGGGACGCGAGCCACTTCACCAGGAGGCGGGCCTGGGTGGACTTGCCGCTTCCGTCCAACCCCTCGAACACAATGAGCCGCCCCGCCTGACCGTGGGGCGGCGATGCCATGCCTCCGTTCATCCGTCGACCGCGAAGCCGAGACCCAACCCCCGGCGGATATGCTTTTCCAGCCTCCCGAGGCGATGGCCCTGGGAAGATCGGCGCGCTGAGGTAACGACCAGCCGTCGGCGACCGCGGGGCGAGTCGGAACCCGGCGCCGGCCTCGGAGAGACGCTCGGCGACGAACGAGGATCGTCCCCGAACCGGTCGGCGGTCGTGAGGTCCTCATCGTTGAGGACCGTCCGCCAGGACCGCCGCCATCCCTCCGGCCACGGCTCTCCCTCGTGGCGGGCGACCGCCAGGACCGCCAGCGCCGCGGACGCGGTGGGTCAGCCCCAGCAGCGGGGTGTGGCGGAGGATGTACGCCGAATGGAGGGCGTGGTGCCAGGAGGCGACCGTGGTGCCGATATCATGGTGCAGGGCCGCGGCCCGGACCGCGTACCGTTCCTCCGGCCCCCAATCGAACCGACGGCGCACGGCATCGAACAGTTCCGTCGCCAACCGCTCGACCTCGACGCCGTGCTCCACCGGGAAGCGGAACGACCGGGCGGAGACGGCGGCGGACCGGTTGATCAGCTCGTCCACGGACGTAGGCGGGGGGATCCCGCGCGGCCTCGTAGGCGATCCCGTCCCGGATCCCGTGGGCAGAGACGATCATGTCGTCGACGCCGAACCGTTCGCCGATCTCCCGGATCGTCGCGATGCCGGCGAGGATCACGTCGGCCCGGGTCCGATCGACTCCGGGGACCTCCCGGCGGCGATCGGCGGGCATGGAGCGGAGCACCGACCAGAGCCCCTTCAGGTCCTTCGATCTGAGCGGGTAACCGTGGATCGACCGAAGCGGGTAGTCGGTGAGCTCCATCGAGGCCCGGGCCAGGGCCCGGGCGGTCCCGCCCACGAGGAAGACTCGGCCGCGCGCCGGCGCCTTCGGCAGTCGCGCGAGCTCCCGTTCCACCAGAGCGCGGAGATCGTCCACCTCCCGTTCCCGGGGAGGATCGTGGGCCAGGAACCGGTCCGTGAGCCGAACCGTACCGAGGGGCAGGGAGAACGACTCTGCCACCTCGCCGCGCCGAACGTAGACCACCTGCATGGATCCGCCTCCCAGGTCGACGACGACGTCCTGGCGGAGCCGCCACGCCTGGGCCACTCCCTGCTTTCCATACCGGGCCTCTTGGGCTCCCGAGAGGATGCGGGGTCGGACCGAGGCGACCGCTGCGACCCGTGCGACGAACGCGGCGCGGTTGGTGGCGTCCCGGACCGCGCTCGTGGCGACCGCGATGGTACGGCGGTGTCGACTCGGGGGGAGTCCAGTGACCAACCGTCGGACAGCCCGAGCACCCTCCTCGAGCGCTTCCCGGGTCAGTCCTCCGTCCGGGTCGAGGCCGTGGCCGAGCCGCGGGACCTCCTTCGCCGCCCGGACCACCCGGAGACCCGAACGGCCGATGACCTCGGTACTCGACCATTCGAATCGTGTTCGACCCGATGTCGATCACCGCGATCGTCGGGAGGGGGTCCACGACGGCGTCGCCGGTGCCGAGCCCGACCATGGTCCGTCGGGGCCCCGGGGGGCCTCGGACCAAATAACACTCTCGGCGCCGGACCCGGCGGTCCGCCCGCCGGGGGCCTTGGCGTCGATAGGCGACCTCCGCCGAAGCGCTCCATTTCGGCCACCAGCGTGTCATGCGCTTCCGCGGACCCACGGTCTATCAGGGGAACCGGGCGGGGCCGGCGCCGGGGCGACGAGCCCACGTACGGTGCGACGGCGCCTGGCCGATGCGGAGGCGGGCGAAGGTGCCACCGGGCCGGAAGAACTGGCGTGGGACCCCGTTCTATGGTGACCGCGGTGGCACCGCCGCCGTCCGGCCGCCCGTGCCCGCGATCCAGGGGAGTCGCCCGGGGTTACGGAGTCCTTCGTAGTTCCACCGCGCCTACGAAGGCCCCCTCCGGGTCCGAGGTCAATCCGGCGCCATCTCGCGCCTATAATCCCCGGAACGGCTCAGCCGGAATGCCTATGCCCGACCTGGAAACCCGAGCACCGCCGGAGACCGGATCGGGGGACCTTCTCGGGCGACGGCTCGAGCGGGTCCGAGCCAGCCTGCTGAAGCTGGAGGGGGCCGTGGACCTCGCTCCGTTCGGCCCGCGGCGCGATAGCGCCCGAAATCTCCTCCATTACCTCGCATTCCGGCGGCTGGACCTTCGACGCGACCAGGTTCGGCTCGCCCACTGGGGCCTCTCCTCGCTCGGACGCTCCGAGAGTCACGTCCTGTACAACCTGGACGCGGTGCTCGGGTGGCTCGACCGAATTCGTGGTACTGACCCTGTGGTACGGGTGGCCTCGCCGGGTCCCGACCCCGAGCAGGGGCGCCGCATACTCGACCGGAACGCCCGGCAGCTCCTCGGGCCGACCCGGGCCGGTCGCGCGACTCGCATCATGGTCACCATGCCGCCCGAGGCGGCCACCGATCCCCGCCTCGTGCTCGACCTGGTCACGGGCGGAATGGACTGCGCCCGGATCAATTGCGCCCACGGAGCACCGGCGGAGTGGGCGAGAATGATCGCGAACGTCCGTCGGGCGGAACGGACGAGCGGGCGCCGGTGCCGGATCCAGATGGACCTCGCAGGGCCGAAGATCCGGTACGGGAGGGATCCGTCCGGGGCCAGGTGTCGTGAAGATCCGGCCGGTCCGGGATGCTATCGGCCGGGTGACGGCGCCGGGCTCGGCCTGGCTCGTCCCTCCGGGCGACGCGGGCCCGCCCTCGCCGCCGGTCCGAGCGGTCCATGTCCCGCGGGCCTGGCTGGAACGCCGCCGCAGGGGAGATCGGATCGAAGTTGCGGACGCCCGCGGCGCTCGCCGGACCCTCCGGGTCGTAGAACAAGCGGGGGACCGCTGCCGGATCGAAGGGAGGAAGACGACGTACGTCGTCGATGGGACCCGGCTCGGAGTCGTATCGGCCGGGGGTTCGGAAGACCATACTATGGCCGGGCCGCTTCCGCCCACGGAGCGGCGTCTTCGGCTCACCCGCGGGGACCGCGTCGTGGTCACTGCGGCTCCCGACCCCGGGGAAGAGGCCCGCCGCACCCGACGGGGTCGGGTCACCCGGCCCGCCCACATCGCGTGCACTCTCCCCGAGGCGCTCGAGTTCGTCCGGGCCGGCGAGTCGATATGGTTCGACGACGGCCGGATCGGGGGGATCGTCCGATCGGCGAGCGCGGCCCGACTGATCACCGAAGTGACGCATGCGCCGGGCATCGGGCGCCTGGCTCGCAGCGGACCGGGGCATCAACCTCCCCGACTCCGCTCTGGACCTACCGGCCCTTCCCCCGAAGGATCTCGTCGACCTCGAGTTCATCGCCCGACACGCCGACCTCGTCGGCTACTCCTTCGTGCACACCGCGGAGGACCTGGAGCGGCTCCGCACTGCCCTCGCTCGCGTCGGCCGCCCTCGGATGGGGGTCGTCCTGAAGATCGAAACCCGCCGCGCCTTCGAGGAGCTGCCTGCGATCCTTCTGGGCGCCCTCCGGACCCCGCCGGCTGGGGTCATGATCGCCCGGGGGGACCTGGGCGTCGAGGTCGGGTACGAGCGCCTCGCCGAGGTCCAGGAGGAGATCCTCTGGCTTTGCGAGGCGGCCCATCTCCCCGCGATCTGGGCGACCCAGGTCCTCGAGGGACTCACGAAAACGGGGCTCCCGACCCGCGCGGAGGTCACCGACGCGGCGATGGGGGAGCGGGCGGAATGCGTGATGCTGAACAAGGGGCCGCACGTGGTGGAGGCGGTCCGGGCGCTCGATAGCATCCTACGGCGAATGCAACCCCACCAGGCGAAGAAGAGCGCCATGCTCCGCCACCTTCAGGTCGCGGAGCGGTTCTTCGACGGACGTACGGACTCCCCGGACGGCTCCCGACACCGCTCGACGGGCGCTGGCAGAAGGGCCTTCGCCCCGACCCCTCAGGGAGACCCGGGGTGACAGGAGCCATCCGATCCGCGGAGGGCGCGCGTCGATGGGACTGGCCAGATTTGAACTGGCGTCTCGGAGTCCCGAACCCCGAAGGATGGACCAAGCTACCCCACAGTCCCGTGCGGGCGGCGGCGCCCACCGTGCGGCCTTATTTGAGCCTGACCGGACCGAAGGTCGACCGTTTCATGACCTCCCTCGCTCCGTATGTATTCGACCGCCCCTGATACCCGATCGTGCCCTCGCCGTTCGATGCCGGACCGCCGGTGCCACCCCTGGTCGGCGTCCAGCCCGTTCAATCGCTCCACTGGTCGATCCCCGGCCTGCGGGAGGACCCGACCATGTGCCTTCGGTGCCGGTCGGCCCAGCTCCTATGCGGCAAGCCGGTCTGCCCGATCCTCGTAAAGTACGATGCGTTCGCCAAGACCTTGCCGATCCTCCAGGGTCGACGGGAGTTCGACGGCTCCTCGCCTCCGGGGCTGTTCGTGGGCCGTTTCGGATGGCCGAAGGTGTCGCTCGGCCCGCTGGTGACCCCGATGCATGGCGACACGTTGCTCCTCGACACCCCCGAGGAGTGGGTGGGTCGCACCGTGGCGGAGGTCGTCGGGTTCCGCACGATGCTCGTACGCGGGCACGCAGCGGTTCCACGTCGACGACGCGGAGAGGCCCAACCGCCTCATCGATGACGTCCAGACCCTGGCCTTGGCCAGCGACAGCGTCGAGATGGAGGCGACGTTCCGGCGCGCGCCGCGGGGCCGCCTCTCGTTGTCGGACGACCTTCCCCCGTACGGTCCCAGTGCGCCGATCGAAAAGGTCCGGCTCGACGTCCGGCGCGTCGACGCCCGGCTTGACCGCCTGTCGAGCGACACCGACGCCAATGCCCGGGTAGCGGTCCAAGAGCTGTACCAGCACGGCGTCCGGGTGAGCCGGATCCAGCGCGCGTTCTCCGCCGGGACGCTCGGACGTCGGGGGCGGCGGAGGTTCGTTCCCACCCGCTGGTCGATCACCGCCGTGGACGACCTGCTCGGTCGCCAGAACCTCGAACGGGTCCGGCACCTGCCCGGAGCTCTCCGAGTACCGGGTCCATCGGCTCACGGCTCTGGACAACCGATGGCTGATCGCGTTACTCCCCGGCACGTTCCGGTACGAGTCGATCGAGGCATGGTACCCGAACACTCTCTGGAACCCCGACCCCCAGAACCTGGTCCTCATGGGCGACCACGAGGGGTACCAGGGGCGCACCACGTACGCTTCCATCGGCGGATGTTACTACGCCGCCCGGCTCGCGGTCAGCGAGCTGATGCTTCGGTCCGGGCGTCAGGGGGGCGCCGTGATCCTTCGAGAGGTCCATCCGGGGGAGATCCTGCCGCTCGGTGTCTGGAACGTCCGGGAACACGTACGGGCGGCCCTCACCTCTCCTCCCCAGCGGCTCGAGTCCCTCGAGCAGCTCCATGCGGTGATCTCGGAGACGTTCGCGATCCCGCTCGACCGGTGGCAGCGCCAGAGCTCGCTCCTCCATGCGGAGCGGACCCAGCGGAGGCTCGAGGAGTTCGACCCGGCCGTCCAGGCCCCGGCGCCCCGGGCCTACTGAGGCCGCGGTGTCCCGCAACGCCCGCAGAACTGGTCCGAGCCTTCGAGCGCCTCGCCGCACCGGGCACACCGGCCGGCCCCGGCGGCCGCGCCGCAGCCTCGGCAGAACTTGTCGCGCGACCGCATCGGTTGGCCGCACTGACGGCACACCTCCCCGGCGGTCCCGGCGAGGACCGCTGGCCCTTCGGTCGAGGGGGTCGATGACGGCGCCGGGAGGGTCTCGAGTCGGGCGCCGAGAGTCCGGCGACCCTTGAGCCCGAGCCGCAGCGCCTCGGTGAAGTCGCCGTGATCGTACGACACGCGGGCCTCGGAGGCGATCCCTCGGACCCCTTCGAGCGTGGCAGGCGCCGTTCCTGGAGGTCCTCCGCCGGCGATCTCCTCGTCCAGGAGCCGCAGTTGGAAATGGGACTCCGCCTTGTTCTTCGGGAGTCGGTTCTTCGGCGGGTCCGAGACCTGGGGCGACGACCCAGTGGCGAGGGGCGGGCTCATGGGCATGTCATGGGAGGGTGGGGGGGATGAATCTGCCGGTGGCGTGGCGGTGTCGTCAGACCCCTCCTCGGCCGAGGCCGGGGCGGCGGGGGACGGGGCCTTCGCCTGCGTCAGGAGGGCCGCATGCGCCGACGAGGCCAGGGCCAAGGCATCGTCGTGATGGCCCGCGTCGAACTCCTTCTGGGCCCGGGCGAGGAGCCGGCGCGGGCCAGCGACATCGGACCCGGACCGCTCCAAATGGTCCGCGGCGCTCCGCCCGATATGGATCCGATTGAACGCCCGTTCCTCCACCGAGGCACGCGACGCGTCGATCTCGGAGCGGAGCTTGTCGCGGCGTCGCTTCAGAACCTGGAACGCCAGGAGGCCGACCGCGACGCACACCACGACCAGGACCGCGATGAGCACGATCTGCAGTACGAAGGTGTCCGTCACGGCCGTGCGGGGAGCGGGCCCCGTTCCTTGCCAGGTGGAATCAGGCCGGGTGGGGGTATTTACGTACGGCGGCCCGGTGGCGGCGGGGGGGTCGCAGGCCCACGGCCCTCACCGGGCCGGATAACCGCTCAGGTCGACCTCGATCTGTAGTGATGGCCGGGCGCCGACCGTCGCTCGGTCTCGAGGCCCTCGCTCTCGGCGCGCCCGCATGGCTCGGCGCGGACCCGCGCGGGCCGGCGGTCCCCGGAGGGGGACCGCCAGAACACCGAGAGCTTGTCGGTGAGCAGCCGTTGGGGGATCGTGTCGATCTGGCCGAGCCAGTGGTCGGCGACGGCCTCGGCCTTCCCCTTCACCTGGGCGAGCTTCACGCCCGCCGAGGGGAGCAGCTGTACGCTCGCCACCATGGGCTGATCGACGGGCTTTCCGATCTGCGAGAGGATCCGTACGTGGACCTCCCGAACGTTCCCGCCGGTCTCCTTCACGATGTCCTGGGCGATCAGGTTGCCCAACAGGTTGTAGATCTTCCCGACGTGGTTGACGGGGTTCTTGCCGGCGGTCGCCTCGAGGCTCATGGGGCGGCACGGGGTGATGAGGCCGTTGGCCCGGTTGCCGCGGCCAACGGATCCGTCGTCGCCCGCCTCCATGGAGAGGCCCGTAACGGTGAGGTAGAACCGGCCCAGCTCCGGGTCGTCGGCCGTGTTGACGTCGATGACGACCTCCCGATTGGTGAGCTTCGCCGCTTGGTCGGCGAGCTTGTCGTGGATCTGTTCGCAGACGCTCGCGTACTCGGTCGGGTTCGCGATCTCGCTGTCCACCAGGGCGGCCGCGACGGTAAGGTGGATCTTGTTGGCGTCCCGGAACCCCATGACCTTGACGTCCTCCCCGAGGGCGGGGAGCTTCTTCTTCAGCTTCGTCGTCAGGAACCGTTCCGACTCCAGGACCAGCCGCTCGGTGTCGGAGTACGGGGCGAACCCGACCCCGAAGGAGGTGTCGTTGGAGAGGACCGACTTCTGCTCGAAGACCCCGCGTAGGTCCACGGACCCGGCGCCGATCTTGCAGTCCCAGTCGACGTGCTTCTCGACGTCGAGGTGGGCGCAGATCGACTTGACGTACTTCTTGGCGGCATCGATGGCGACCTGGCGGATCGGGAGCTTCTCGCCGTCCACCTCGGTGGTGGCCCGGCCGACCAGGAGGATGTACATCGGGGCCGTGATCCGGCCCCCGCCGAACTTCGGCTCGGAGCCGCCGCCGACCACCTGGGTCTCGTCGGTGTTGTGGTGGAGGATGCGCCCGTACTCATCGAGATAGAGGCGGCAGAGCGCGCGGCTCACGCTCTCGGAGACCCCGTCGGCAATGGAGTCCGGGTGGCCGAGCCCCTTGCGCTCGACCAGCTCGATCTGCTGTTCCTCGATGTGGACCGTGCGGAGCGGCTCGACAACGATGTTACGGGCCATGGCGGGTTCTCGGGGTCGTCGGAGTCGGGAGCGGGGATAAGGATTGCTTAGGAAATAGGAGCCGCACCGTCGGAGACGTTGCGCCCCGAGTAAGTCGGTTTCGCCATGTGTGCTCCGACCGGCGCGTACCCGTGGCGTCGATAGTACTCCCGGGTCCCGACCGCGCTCGTGACGAAGATCCGGTCGAACCCGTCCGAACGGGCCCGCTCCTCCGCGCGCTTCAGGAGGGCCGCCCCGAGGCCCCGGTGCTGGTAGGCTCCGTCGGAGGCCGCACCCACGGCCCGCTCGACCCCGAGCACCTTGAGTTCCCGGACGACGGGGTCGGTGAGGCCGCCCTCCGTCACCGTCGATGGGAACCGCAGGCGCAGGAACCCGGCCACCGCGTCTGTTTCCGGGTCCTCCCACGCCAGGAACGACTCACGGCCCCTGGAGGCGGCGTATTCCAGCTCCCGGAGCTCGAGCTGGTGCTCCGCCCCGGTGGCTCTTCGGCCGACCTCGCGGCATCGCAGGCAACGGCACCGCCCCCCCTCGGACTCCAACCGACGCAGAGCGAGCTCCCGGATGTTGCTGGAGCGCACCCCGGCGGCGATGAGCCGGGCCGGAATGTCTCGCTGAATGCGCTGGATACGGACCCAGCGGGGGACCGTGCCCTTCCACTTCGCCAGCACCTCGGTGGCCGCGGCGTCATCGTAGGGGTGGTACCGCCCGTTCTTCCAATCCTCGAACAAGGGCGTTCCGGGGAGGACCAGGGTCGGGTACACCTTGACCATGTCCGGTCGGAACGCCGGGTCCTCGAACAGCTGGCGAGCGTCCTCCAGGTCGCGGCCCGGGTCCATACCCGGAAGCCCGAGCATCATGTGGTAGCAGACCTTCAGCCCACGATCGCGGGCCTCCCGCCCCGCGATCCGAACGTCCTCGACGGTGTGAGCGCGGCCGACGGCGGCCAGGACGTCGTCACGGAGGCATTCGACGCCCACCTCCACCCGCGTGACACCGGCGTCGAGGAGGGTCGGAAGGACCCGGCCGTCGCACCAATCCGGTCGGGTCTCGACCGTGAGGCTCACACACCGGCGTGCGGCCGACTCGTTGGACCGCTGGGCGTCGGTGAGGCTCGGAGAGGCCGACCCGTTCAAGCCCTCGAAGATCCCTTGGAAGACCGCCCGCTGGTGCGCCGGAGGTCGGGCTGGGAACGTGCCTCCCATCACGATCACCTCGACCTTCGATGTCGGGTGACCGGTCGCTTCGAGGGAGCTGAGCCGCTCCGACGTGATCCGCCGGGGGTCGTACCCGAACTGGGCGCCTCGGAGCGCCGACGGCTCCTCCCCCGTGTAGCTCTGCGGGCTCCCCATCTCAACGCCCCCGGGGCAGTACGTGCAACGCCCGTGGGGGCACCGGGCGGGAGCGGTCATCACCGCCACGACCGCGACCCCCGACAGGCTCCGGGTGGGGCGCCGGAGCACGGTGTCGCGGTATCGCACCCGTTCCTCCGGGGGAAGCCCGGCGACCCAGTCAACATTGGATGGGATCCCGGCGCCCGGGTGGCCCCGCGACCACTCGACCTTTCGGCGGTGGATCTGTTCGGGGGTCTCGGAGGAGGCGCCGCCTACCGGGAGAGCCACTGGCGGGTCTCCCCCGTGATGATCACCGGCGCCCGGCGGAGCTCGGGGACGGTGCGGCAACCGGTGAGGAACATCGCGACCTTGAACTCGTGAACGATGCTCTCGAGCTCGGTCCGGGTCGCCTCGTAGCTCGTCGCGGCGGCCCTGAGGACTCCCCCCGCGGTCCCGGCGGCGGTCGCTCCGAGCGCGACCGCCCGGGCGACATCCAGCCCCGATCGGATGCCCCCGCTCGCGACCACCGGAAGCCCCAGCGGGACGACCTCCCGGACCGACACCGGGGAGGGGATGCCCCAGTCCCAGAACGTCTTGCCGATCCGTGCCTCCCGGTCGGCGCCCCGGGCGACCGCCCGGTGGTATTCGACGGCGGCGAACGACGTGCCGCCGGTACCGCTGACATCGAACGCTCGGACCCCCTGGGCCCGGAGCCGCTCGGCGACGTTCCGAGAAAGCCCCGCCCCGGTTTCCTTCACGAGGACCCGGAACCTGGCCCGCCAGCTCCCCGATCCGGTCAAGACAGCCGCGCGCCTTTCGATCGCCTTCCGGCTGGGCCATCTCTTGCAGGAAGTTGAGGTGGATCGCGAGGACGTCCGCCCCGATCAGGTCCATCGCCGCGCGGACATCCTCCGCGGCGATCACCCGGTCGCCGACGGCCTGAGGGATGATCTGGGGGGCGCCGAGGTTGGCGAACTTCAGCGGGACGCGGTACCGGGCGACGCAGGAGTAGCTCTCGGGGTACTGCCCCTTCAAGATCGCTGCCCGCTCGCTGCCGACCCCCATGGCGACGCCGACGTCGGCCGCGGCCCGTGCGAGGTTGCCGTTGATGGAGACCGCATCCGGGAAGCCTCCGGTCATCCCCGTGATCACCAACGGGGCGGCCAGCTGCTTCCCGAGGAGCTCCACCGACGGGTCCACCTCATCGAAGTCGATCTCAGGGAGCGCGTTGTGGACCAGCTGGATGTCGTTCCAGGTACCGGTACCGGCCCTCTACATTCCCGTCGAGCACGACCTTGACGTGCTCGGCCTTCCGATGGCTGAGATCCAGGCCGGAACGGTCGTTGCCGCTCACGGCACCCTACCCGGGGGCCGCGAACGCCCAGCTTCCATGAACCCGTTCCCCCCGGAGCGCCCGGAGAAGCGTCCCATCCGAAAGTCCGCTAATAAGGCCTGCGTCGGCGCCACCCTCGGCGATCTCGAGCATCTCCCGGACCTTCCGCTGGATACCGCCGGTCACGTCGGCGCCCGGGGTGCGGGCGCTGAGCCGCTCAGGTAGCCCGCGTTCGAGAACGGGGAGCACCACCCGGTCCGAGAGCCGGGCCGGGTCGAAGACGCCCGGCACGTCGCTCACGAACAGGACACGGTCGGCCCGCATCGCCTGGGCAAGCGTCGAGGCGATAGCGTCGGCCGAGAGGATGGACCACCCCCACTCAAGGTCCGGAACGACATCCCCGAACGAGACCGGCAGCCTCCCTGCGTGGAGGGCCGCCGCGAACGGAGCCGGATCGAGCGCCCCGAGCTTGACCCGCCACATTGTGGGAGTGCGTCGAGACGGGGATCGACTCCGGGCGTCCCCCGGCCCGCACTAGGGCCTGAAGGACCGCCAGGTGAAGCCGTCGGACCTCGGTGGCGACGATCGCGGCGCCTCGGCTCCGGTTCGCCGGCGTGCCGTTCGGTCCGGGGGGCCTCGCCAGCCCGAATCGAACCGCGCCTGGGTGACCGAACGAGCCGGCGCCGTGCAGAAGGACGGTCGGTACGTTCGCTTCCACGATCTCCCGGGCGAGCCGGGCTAGGACCTTCGGGCGGAGCCGCTCCTCCCGCTGCTTCCGGGTGATGACGCTCCCACCCAGCTTGACGATCGTTGGACGCGGCGGGCCGTCAGGGGGCGGAGCCACGATCCTCCCGGTCGGCCACGTTACGCATGATCGGAGCCGGCCCTCGGGTCCAGGAGCATGAAAGTGCCGGCGAGCACGAGGGCGATCCCGCCGAGGAAGGCGGGCTGGAAACTGATGAGGAAGTAGATGACCGCGAAGATACCGATCGAGATCAGGAGCGCCGCGACGATCACCCAGGGTACGGAGAGGGTGTTCGGGAGGTCGGCGTGACGGACCGGGGCGGTGGAGGGGTTGGGGTAACCCGACATGGAGATGGGAGACCGAGCCCCTGTACAAATCCGTTCGGTCCGTTCGGGAACGCCGATCGCGACCTCGAACCGTCACACGGCTCGCCCTGCGGAATGTTCACAGACCCCGTGACTCGCCCTCTCGCGCCAACTTTTCATAGTCGCTTTGTAAAGGTTTTTAACCGTCCCCTCTCTCGGCGCGCCTATGCTCCGGGCATCCGACTCCGGGCGAACGCGCTGGGTCCGAACGCTGCCGTTGATCGCCATTCTCGCATTCATGGTGGTGGGCGCGTTCCCTGTGGCGGGCGCCTCGTCGCTGCCGGTAGCGGCCGCGCCGGTCGGAAACCATCTCGCGTCGGCGCCGACGCTCCCCGGCGCTGCCCAACCCGTCGCCACGTCGCACTCTGCCAGCGGGATCAAGGCCCCAACCTGGACCACCAACTTCCAGAATCACCCCTCCTTCAGTCCATCCGCATCGAACCTCACTTTCTTCCAGAACACCTCCTCCTTTGCGATCCCGAACGCGACCCAGGCCGGCTGCCAGGTCGGGAACCCGTACGGGTATGAGATCCAGGACATCTGCAACACCCAGGCCTACGATCCGAGCGCCGTGACCCTCGGCAACGGAAACGTCGGGGTGGGCTACACGGTCACCAGCAACGTGACCGGCACCAGCACCAGCGGCTGCCTGACCGGGACCACTAACTCGACGGTCCAGGAGAAGGTCGGCTTTTCCATCTCGACCGACAACGGCGTGTCCTTCGGCCCGATCGACTACCTCGGTAACCAGACGTGCTCGTACCTCGACGCCATCGAGCCGTCCTTCGCCGTGAGCAGCTCCGGCACCGTTTACGGCGCGTATGTGGAGGAGAACTTCTCCGGCCAAACCGGCCTCTACACCGACAACTACTCCGTCTCGAGCCAGTCCTACATCTGCCTCTATGCCTACTATGGTACGTGCCAGAACCGGTCGATGGACGCCATCGGGTTCACCACGTCGACCAACAATGGCGTCACCTTCAGCGACCCGGTCACGATCAGCTCGGCCGGATGGATCGCGCATCCCCAGGTCGCGGCCTTCGGCGATTCGGTCTACGTGCTCTATGAGAACATCAACAACTACACCACGGGGTCCCTGATCCCCTACGGGGACCAGTACGACACCTCCCCGGCCATCTCCCTCGAACTCCTCTACTCCTCCAACGGTGGAGCCACTTGGAGTGGCCCATACAATCCTCCGGGAGTCGTCGGAGCGAGTGGGATCGCCCAGGAGGCCGGCGGGGCGATCGCGGTCACCTCGCTCGGCACGGTGGCCGTCTCGTACTTCACCAACGACACCTGCTACGCGGTGTACTACGGATACTGCTACGGGGAGGGAGACGAGCTCGTTCTCTCGACCTCCGCCACGAACGGCACGTCGTTCAAGGGACCGTTTGTACTCTCGCAGGGCTGGGGCTCCTCGCCCCCGTACCTGCTCCCCTACTACGAGCGGAACTACGCCAGCAACTTCGAAGAGCTACCCCAGTCCTCGATCGCTGTCTCCCCGGACGGACAAACCGTCTACATCGCCTGGACCGCCCCTTACAACCAATCCGTCCTGTTCGGGGGCTCGTACTCTCCGTACGAGCTCTACGAAGGAGAGTCGGGCGCCTTCGAGGCGACCGGGACCATCGGCGGGGCCGGCTTCGCGACGAACATCCTCATGGCGAGTTCCGAGAGCTATAATGAGCAGTTCGCGTACTCGATCGCCATCGGGGCGAACGCGGGCGGGGTCTACGTGACCTACTCGGGGGTCAACGAATCGTCCTGCTACGGCACCATGTGTTCGTATCTCGGGAACAGCTTCTTCGAGGTCATCCAGACGAGCCCGGACGGCCACGCATGGTCGGGCCAGGAGTTCTCGACGTTTGTTCAGACCAGCCAGGGTGTGTACAGCCTCGAGAGCGACTATCCCGGGATCTATTCTTCTGTCGCGTTCACGGCGGGTGGGGCCCCCGTCTACGCCTATGCGCTCCCGAACCCGGAGACGACCAGCTACAACTACAACACCTACCCCTACTACTACAACGCCACTTACCCGACCTCGCTGTATGTCGCCACGAACTACACCGGCCTGACGGTCTCACTGAACGTCTCTGAGAACGGTCTCTTCCCTGGGACGCCATGGACCTTGTCGGTGGGCGGAGCTATCCTCAATGTACCCGCCGGGACCACGAACTTTACCCTTACGGGGATCGCGATCGGACAGACGATCTTCTTCTCGGCCCCCAACCTCAATGTGGTCGCGCTGGAGATCGCGTCCGCCGCCGTGACGGTGACCGGCGGCCAAGCCTACGAAGGCGCCGCATCGTTCGAGACCAACGGCAGCGTTTACGTGAACTACACGTACCAGTTCGGCGTCAACTTCGTCTTCGAGCCCGCCAACGTGCTCGATGCGGAGATCGAGACGGTGCCCTGCTGCACGTACGACTACTATGTGGACAACTTCTGCACTCCGACCGCCTGTACCGGCGGATACCCATCGATCCCGCCGTGGTATTTCGCCCAGGGCACCCAGATGGAGTTCTATGGGTACGGCGACCCCCTGAACGCCCAGTTCTGGACTGGCTCGGGCAACGGCAGCTACACAGGCCCAGGGCTGGACGCGAACCTCACCGTCAACGGCCCCATCACGGAGATCGTCTGGTACATCCCCATTGGGGAGTACAACGTGACGGTCCAGGCCCCGAGCCTGCCTGCCGACCTCGACCTCATACCTTCGACTTTGATAGCACCCCGTACTCCGCGAGCGGCGGGAGCACAGTGGCCGTCCCGCAGATCCAGACCGGAGCGCATTACATCACGGACGCCAGCGCGACCTCGACAACGGCCGGCTGGAGCTATGTCGGTACGGCGGCGGATTACCTGCCGCAGCTGATCCCCAACTCCCTGGTCATCAACCTGACCTTCGCCCTGGTCGACACCTCCGCCCCCCTGGGGCAGGTGAGTTTCCAGGCCCAGGGGTTCACGCCGGGGACCCCGTGGCAGTTCTCCTTCAACGCCACGACCTACAGTTCGAACACCCCCTGGATTAACGTCACCACCCGGCCGGGAACGTTCCAGACCTCAGCCTCCCCGGCGGTATCGGCGAACGGTAGCATCGGGTACCAACCCGTGGGTGTGCCGTCGACTTGGTCCGTGACTACGGGGGCCACCTACCTCGTGAACTACTCGCAGGCCTACCGCGTCACCTCCATAGCAGGGTCCGGAGGCAGCATTGCGGGCGGCGGCTCCGGGGGCGTCCTCTGGTCCCTCGCCGGCGCGGTCGTCTCCTTACAGGAGTCCGCGCACTCGGGCTACGCCTTCAATGGGTGGGCTGGCACGGGCACCGGGAAGTTACACCGGCCCGGGCATGTTCGCCAACCTGACGGTGGGCGGCCCCATCACGGAAACGGCGAGTTTCATCCCGCTACCGAACTCTCGGTTCAACCTCACGTTCCAGGAGACGGGGCTCGCCCCCGGGACCCTCTGGACGGCGTTCGTGGGCGGTATCGGCTACTCGGGGACGGGACCCGCGATCGTAGTGATGGACCTGCTCGCGTGCGGCCAGCCGGGCGCCAATTACAACATCTCGATCCCGACGGTCTACGCCAGCAACCACGCGACCCGGTACGTGTCGACGACCAGCGTGCCCCGGACGCAGTGCACGACGGGGACCACGATCGTGAAGGACACCTTCGCCTCCCAGTACTTCGTCAGTGTCCAGTCGACCCCCGGCGGGTACGCGACCGCCACGGTCGGCTCGACGACGACGAACAATGGGTTCTGGGTGGCCTCGGGAACGACGGTCGGAATCGACGCCTACGTCCAGCCGGGATACGACTTCCTTGGGTGGAACGGCACCGGCCCCGGGAACTACACCGGGACTCTCCAGATCGACACCATCGTGATCGCCGGCCCCGTCCTTGAGGTCGCGGCGTTCGCGATACCTCAGGTCCCGCCGCCCACGGTCTACTGGCTCGCCTTCACCTTGACCACCCCGCTCGCGTCCGGGAGCGCCTGGACGGTCTCGGTCCAGGGGATCGGTACACGTCGACAGGCAGTACCCTGACCGTATCGAACCTCGCGCCGGGCACCTATCAGCTGAGCTACCCTGTCGCCTACTCGCAGGACGGTCAGACCAAGTACACGTCGGCGGGAGCCCCCACCAGCGTGTCGTTGACGGCGAACCGGACCCTCCCGATCGGTTACACGACCTCCTACTGGGTGAGCGTCACCGCGGGGATCGGTGGGTCGATCGGGACCCCGACAACTCCGTCGGAATGGGTCCTCGCGGGCTCGACCGTCACGTTGAACGCGACGCCCTCCTCAGGGTACGAGTTCGTGGGCTGGGCAGGAACGGGAACCTCCTCGTACACAGGCCCTTCGTCCACCGATGTGCTCCAGATCCGCAGCCCCGTGACGGAGGTCGCCTCTTTCGAGCTTCCGCCGTCGAGCCCGGGCGGGACGACCACGACCACCACGTCGTTCTTCGCGGAGCCGATCGCGTGGATCGGCCTCGGGATCGTGGGTCTTCTGGTCGGCTTGGTGATCGGGATCCTCGTGACTCGGCGGGGCCGGTCTCCGCCGCCCAGCGGGTACGCCCCCGAGCAGGCAGCGCCGGCCGAGGAGCCGGAATCCATGACCTACGGCGGCGGCGGTAGCGGAGGCAGTTCATGAACTACGCAACGGAGAGCCTACGGGGGATGACGATGCCAAGTCGCGGAAACCACAAAGGTGCCCGTCGGTGGGCAGCGCCGGCGCTCGTCGTCACCCTGTTCCTGCTCTCCGGGTTCGGAGCGGCGGTCGGGAACCCATTGGCTCCGACCGCCGCGGCCCACCTCCCGGGCGCGACCCACCCCGGAGTATCCCTGCCGGCGACCGGCGCCGCCACATCGTCGGTATCCCACTCGGCCAGCTCGGCCGGCCCCAAAGCGGGCGGCGGCTCGAACGTGACCTACATTGAGAGCGGGAACGGCACGTTCTTCAACAACTCGGCCGTCCAGAACGTCACCACCGGGCACGGCGCCTGCGGGAAGTACCTCTCCTACACCGAGTCGTGCTGGAACGCCACGCTCGACCCGACGGTCAACGTCACCACGACGGGGACCACCGGGATGGCCTACACCGTCTGGACGAACGAGACGGGCTGCCCCGCGATGCAAAACGCGACCACCGAGATCGGGTTCGTCTCCTCGTCCGACTTCGGAGCGACCTGGGGCACCCCGATCATCCTCGGCAACCCCGTCTGCACGGTGGACTCCCACAACGACTCACATTACGAGGACGCCGAGATGCCCGCGCTGACCTCGCTCAGCAACGGTACGTTCGTTCTCTCGTACGTGGAATCCAACGTCAGCGCGGCGAACTACTTCTACTACGACTCCGAGTACCCGATGTCGGTCGGCTGCCACTACACCGATTACGACCGGGTCGTCGTATCCGAGAGCTACAACAACGGGGTCACGTGGACGATCCCAACGGTGATCCAGCAGACGGACATCAGCTACACCACGACCTATGACTGTGCCAACCCCGGCACCGGGTCTGGTTCGACCCTCGTTGGCGGCGACGGGGAACACCGTCTACCTCGCTTACACCGAGTACCCCTGGTATTTCCAAGAGTGCTGCAACTACACCGTGACCTACGAATCGTTCCTTCACCTGGTCGTCTCGACCAACGGCGGAGGTACGTGGACGAACGCCTCGACGCCCCCCTACTCGTGGCCGGGCTCGCTCATCGCGGCGTACCCGGACCTGACGGTCACCCCGTCGGGCGAGCTGTACATCTCGTACGTCTCGGGGCAGTCGTTGACGCTCGTTTGCACCCTGTATTGTCAGGACGTCTACAACAGCACCGTCATGGTCGCCTGGTCCGGCGATAACGGGACGACCTTCAACTCGAGCGAGGTCACGCAGGCCGCGAACTTCTATCCCTACCAGGATGACGGCACCGATTTCTTGGCGGGGCCGTTCCCCCAGCTCGCCTACAGCCCGTCCGACGGCCAGTTGTTCGTGACGTACTTCTCTACGCAGTTCGGAACGTACTGCGAGGTACTACTCGGGCGGAGGGTACTGCGGCTACGTCGCGAGCCAGCCGGACGTCTTTGTCTCGAACTCCTCGAACGGCGGCCTGAACTGGAGCACCCCGACCTCCATCGATCCCGGGTTCGTCAACCCCAACATGGGCCCGGCGAACAGCGCCTTCCTGCCCTCGATCGCGGTCCTGCCCAACGGCCAGGTCGACATCTCCTACTCCGTCGTCAACGACTCCCTCGTCCAGGGATACTACTACGGCGGCAACGAGGAGCTGTTCACGACCTCTAACGACAACGGGACCACCTGGGCGCAACCATCCCTCGTGTACAATGAGTGGAACTCGACCATCTGCGCGACCTGCACGTACGGGATGCTGGAATACGTCGGAATCCAGACCGCGACGGTCACCGCCGGCGGTCAGGTCCTGCTTGCCTGGCCCCACATGAACGACGGGATCTACGGCTTCGCGGAATGGGGCTACTACGGATCGATGAACATCGAAACGTCCCGACTCTACACGGGGCCCGGCGTGACGGTCAGCTTTACCGAAACGGGGTTGCCCACCGGTACCGTTTGGAGGCTCGAGGCGGGCGGATACAACCGGGACGGTCCGGACGGATCGACCCTCTCCCTCGGAGGGGTGCCGCCCTCGTCGTCCCTTGAGTATGCGATCCAGTGGGTCAACGTGAGCTACGGGATCACCTACGAACCGTCCGCGTCGCCGGCGTCCCCGTCGGCGTTCGCGTCGAGCTCGACGGTCGCGGTGACGTTCACCGAGTACCTCCTGGTGAACATCCTGACCCTGCCATCGGTCCAGTCGTACTTCTGGAGCGGGTACTCGAACTTCAACATCGCCCCCACACCCGGGCCGAACTGGGTGGCCGTCGGCAGCACGATCGCTGCCAGCGTGACCGCCGTGACCCCGGTGTACTGCTACCCTTGCCTCAACCTGAGCTGGGTCGGATGGATCGGAGTGGGCAACGGGTCGTTCACCACGAGTTCGATGAGCGGGACCGTCACGGCAAACGGTCCGATCAACGAGACGGCGACGTTCACCTTGAACGGGTACTGCTACGTGTACATCACACCCCCGTGCCGCAACTACACGTACTCGCAGGCGTTCATCGAATCGGGCCTTCCCTCGGGGACGCCGTGGGGCGTTTCCCTGGGGAACCCCAACGGGAGTATCTCCAGCCTCGCCGGCACCAGCACCACCTTGTTCGAGAACATCTCGAACGGGGTCAGTACCGTTCCTCGCGTGGACGGTGCCATCCGCCACGGCCGGGGAGTACTGGATCCCGTCGACGAGCTCCCCGGCGGCGTTCACCGAGCCGAACGGCCCGATCGTGATCGACTACACCCTGGGAACCGTATCGAATACGGTGGTGGGATCGTGGGCGATCGAGACCGGGCTACCGAATGCCACGGCTTGGACGTTCCAGGTCGGGTCGTTCTCCTCCGGCACAGACCTGCCGAGCGAGATGGTCCAGGTGACGGCCGGATCCTCAGAGACCGTCAACGCCTCGGCGGTCTACTTCGAGGACGGGATCGGCTACTATGTCTCGGAGATCACGGTGCAGCCGCTCGTGGTGAACGCGAGCTCGTATACCATGACCCCGGGCGCGTCCACGACGGTCGATGGACCGGCCCTGTTCACCTATGAGTACTCACCGATGTTCCTGGTGACGACCTTTGCGGGTGTCGGCGGAACGGTCTCTCTGGCCTCTCAGTGGGTGAACGAAGGCTCGTCCGTGGCGATCACCGCCACCCCGAGCACGGGGTACCACTTCGTGAGCTGGACCGGAACCGGGAGCGGCTCCTCGTCCAGCGGGACGTCGACGACGATCACGGTGAAGCCCACCTCGGGCCCCGTCACGGAGTTCGCCACTTTCCGGGCGAACCTCCCGGCGACCTGGAACGTCACGTTCCAGGCGGCGGGCCTGCCGGCGGGGACTCCGTTCAGCATCGTCATCGGCGGAACGACCTACTCGAGCACCACCACGATCACGATCGGGGAGTTCGCGACGGGTGACTACGCGGTCAGCGCGCCCACGATCTACGCCAACTCGACCAACACCACACAGTTCCTGCCCGTCTCCCTGACGAGCTCGGCGGGGCTGTCGGCGGGGGTCCTGAACCTGACCCAGAACGTCACCCTCACGGTGACCTACGAGACCCAGTACGCTCTCTCGCTGTTCGCCACCCCTGGCGGCAGCATCAGTAGCTTCCCGAACGGGGTCTACTGGGAGACGGCCGGCGCCACGGTGGACCTGACGGCGACCCCGGTTTCCGGGTACGAGTTCGCCGGGTGGAGCGGAACTCTCTCGTCCACGTCCGCCTCGATCTCGGTACCGATCACCGGGGTCTCGAACGAGACCGCCCAGTTCCTGGTGCGGCCGATCCCACCCCCGGGAGTGTACGCACTGACGGTGGTGGAGACGGGCCTGCCAGCGAACACGGTCTGGTCGGTCTCTGCGGGAGCGGCCGGTATCTCCGGTGCGAGCTCCTCGCTCGTGATCTCCGGTCTGAACGGGAGCTACCCGATCACGGCGGCGACCCTGTTCCCCGCGACCGGGGTCCGCTGGGTCTCCAACGTGAGCAATGTCTCGGCCGCGGTTGTCTCGAACCGTTCGATCCAGGTGAACTACTGGGAACAGTTCCAAGTGACCGTCATGGGCACCGCCGGCGGCACCGTCTCCGACGGGGTCACGGGTCCCTGGGTCAACTCGAGCACGAGCGTAACGCTGAGCGCTACCGCCAACTCGACGAGCCAGTTCCTCGGCTGGAACGGCACGGGGACGGGATCGTATACCGGGACCAACGCGACATGGACGATGACGATCGCCGGACCGGTCAGCGAGCAGGCAACGTTCGGGCCGCTTCCCTCGACGTCCTCCCCCAAGCAGTCGAACAACGCCAACAGCAACGGCGAGACGATGACCATCCTGATCGTGGTTGCGCTGCTGGTGGCAGGGTTGGTTGTCGGGCTGCTGGTGGGACGGCGGCGCTCCCCGCCCTCGGGTGGCGACGAATCCCCCGCGATGGTTTCGGACTCTCCCGCCACCCCCTCGGAGCCCGAGGCGGCCCCCATGGAGGACCCGGCCCCCGCGATCTACGACGAGGGCTCTCCCCCTAGCTGAGCGCGCGTCGGCGTCGTACCGAACCCTTTCCCCCTTCCAGAGGGGTTTCTTTCTGTTCCGATCCGTACGCCGGAGGCAACCGCCTTCCGGGACCTGGCTGGCTCACCGAGGGGGAGACGCGGGGGCCGCCGACGGGGCCGAGAGCCGTGCGTAGGCCCAGGAGTTCAGCACTACTAGGTTCGCCAGCGAGGAGAGTCGCGGGCGCTCGGGGCCCCCCGGGCCGCTGAACTCGCCCGGCGGTAGACCCATCACCAACGATATGCCAAGCACCGTGAGCTCCCCCGGGGTCGGCGCGAGCTTGCGTGTCCGCGCGATGTCCGTCGCTTTCGCCACCCAGTCGAGGATCTCCCCCGGCTCGAGCCATGTGGCGGTCGAGAGGACGGCGGCCATGACCTCGGAGGAGGCCGGGAGGCGGTCCTTGAGGCCCGAGGCAAGGCGATGGACCCGTTCCGACGCGGTCGACGGGTCCGCCCCGACCACGGTGAGATACCCCGCGGCGACCTGCACGTCCGGGGACGGCGAGGAGGATCCGCCCAGCGCAGCAATCCACCGCGTCCGATCGGAGATGAGCGTGGGCACCTCGCGGCCGGTGGCCGCCAGCATCGCCGCCCCTTCTTCGGTGATCGTGTTCTTCCGGAGGGTCTGGTACTCGGCCAGGGGGGGCGTGCCGGTGGGCAGGGGGTGGAGGTGGAGGATGGCGGCGACGGTCACCGCCGGAGCTCGGGGCCCGGCCGTTTCCCGGACCGTGATCGACGTCGTCATCATGGGGGAGTAGATCTCCTCCATCGAGGCCTGGGCCGCGTGAAGAAGCTCGGCCGCCATGAGGCGGTCCCGAGCGTCGCCGCCCATGACCTCCGTGCCGCCCCAGATCGCCCGGAACTCCTGGGCCAGTTCTTCCGGCGTCTCCCGCCGGTTGGCCAGCCCGACCGAGACCGGTCGGAGGCGTGAGAGGGCCTCGGGCGGTACCGATCGGGCCGAGATCGGCAAGGAAGTACTCGGAAGTGTGGGCCACCGAGTCGAGGTCCGAGTAGACCCGGCCGAGTTGGCCCGCGAACTCATCGAGGGCCATGCCGTCGACCCGGCTCGCGCGGAGCTCGAGCTCCTGGAGGACATGGGCGCCTACCTCCGTGAGCTGGGCGGTCGCGGTGTCTCCCGTCACACATCCGCGGTCGAGCAGGAGCTGCCAGCCCTCAGGCGAAACCGGGGCCCGGGCGCCCGTCCGCAGGCCCACCAGATAGCGGCGAACCTCTCCGCAGGTGACAGATGACACGGCGACCGCCGATAGGAGTCCCGTTACTTAGACCCCTCGGGGATCGGGGGCGATAGGGGGAATCCCGCTCAGGCGCCGACGCCCTGCTTGGGCTTCCCAGTGTCGCCGCCGCCCCCGCCGCCCGCCCCGCCCCGGGTCAGGATGTCCCGGAACTGGTTCGCGACGAACGCGCCGATCAAGAGGAAGATCGTGACCAGGACCAACGAGATGGCGATGTACGGAACGACGTTGAGTTGGGTGCTCCCATACGTGAGCCCCTGGCCGACGGAAGGGAGGAAGGGGATCGGGTTCTTTGGCCCGAGGAAGACGAAGATTCCCCAGGTCACGCCAATGAAGATGACAGTGATCATGATGTCCCCAGGACCGTGGGGGTAGTTGTCCGGGAGCTTGCCGTACCGGATGCCGATGTACAGCAGCATCATGAGGAGGGTGATGACGAGCACGAACCCAAGGAAAATCCCCATGGCCAGGTACAGCACGGCGAACAGGATGAGACCAATCGCGTAGAGCGGTACGTCCATTCGAGGGTCCCTCGGACAAGCGGCCCAGTCGAAAGGGGGTCATAAACCTCATTGTCCCGTAAAGGGGGTCTCGGTGGTGGCCCTTGGCCATCGCTGGCCATCGCCCATGGAGGGGTCCCGGGCCGCCGGGGAGCCGCTCCCAGATACACTGCTGTTTATCTCGATAAGCGGTCTAAAGGTTTATCAAGCACTTTCCGCTCGAGCGGCCCTAGGATGTCCGCCCCACCCGAGCCGCTCGCGCTGCAATCCACCCGCTCTGCGAACCTTTCTCTCGCACGCCTTTCTCGCGTTGGTGCCCCCCCCACCAGATGGGCTACGCTCGGGATGTTCGCCCTCCTGTGGATCACGGTCATCGCCTTCGCCTCCCCAGCCAGCGGGGGCGCCCTCGGTGTGCTGGCATTGCCATCCAACCCCTCGGCACCCCACGGGGTCCCCGGGGCCCCCTCCCTCGAACTGGCGCATTCCCCGCCGCCCGCGCTCCATGTTGCACCCACCGCCCTTCCGGGTAACAACCCGAGCGGCCAACCCCTAGTGAACGGCGCGCTCATCGCCAACACCCACCTCTTGGACCAGGGTTCACAGGGACTGCCTTGGGGGACCGTTTCGAGTACCTCGGCGGTGTCCGGCACCTCGGTCACGGGGCCGACCTCGGCGGCCTCCTCCGGCCCGGCCCCCGCCGCCTCCCCCACCCAGGCGAGCATCGTCGTACCGACCGGCAGCGTGACCGGCACGGTCGAGCAATGGGGCTCCGGGAACGCGCTCCAAGGTGTGGCGATCCAAGCGTACAGCGCCTCCGGCACGGGCAACTGCCCGTTCAAGACCTGCTCCCAAGTCGTCAGCAGCACGACCGGGTCGTTCAATGTCACGGCCCCGGTCGGTGCCGACTACGTGCAGTTCATGCTATCGTATAACCTGACGAACATCTCGTACTGCCAGGTGTTCCAAGGGCTCACGACCAGCATCGGGATCATCTACCTCGTCCCCGAGGCGATCATCACGGGAACCGTCGAAGCCAACACTTCGAGCCATCCAAAGCTCGCCGGCGTCCTGGTAACGGCCGTTTCGCGGGACAACTCCCTGGTCGGTGTTCCCACCGGCGCCTCCAACAGTGGCGGAGTGTTCACGGCCGGCCTCCCTCCGGTCCCGTCGATCGTTTCGTTCTCCCCTCCCTTTGGTTACGAGGGGACCTTCCTCTTCGAGAACGCGAGCCCGTCCCAGCGCGTCAATGTAGGCGTAGTGTACATCCAGAAGGACCCTGTCATCCAGCTGCACTTCTTCAACGCCGTCACCCGTTCTGCGATCTCTGGGAGCTGCTCCCCGTTCAATCCGACCCAGTGTAACGCCATCACCGTCTGCTCGGCGATCACCCCCTCGAACTGCGGCGAGCAGGGGGAGGCCACCGGGAGCTCGACCGTCACGGCGGTCGGCCCGGCCGGGGACGACTACGTGAAGGCCTGGGCGACGGGATACCTCACCGACTCGGTCTACATCGGCTACGTCCCTTACAACGGCGGCACGTTCAACGGCGGGAACGTCTACCTGACCCCGCTGGGGGGCCTCAAACTCACCAGCGACCTAACGAAGAACGCCAGCACCGCGCTGCCCCACTGGTCCCAGGGGATGCTCTACGTAACGTCCTGCAGCATGAGCGGGCTCGACACCGCGGGGGTCCAGCTGAACCCGGCGACCTACACCGTCAACGTGACCGAGACCGGCTGCACCTCCGGCTGCGGGAACCCTGCCTCTGCGTTCACCATCGGGGCGATCCCCCTCCGGAACGATGTCAAGATCAACCCGGATACCACCGGGAACTGCGCGCCGACCCCCACCTGGCCCATCCCGAACTTCCTCCCGGTCTACGGCAATGAGACCTGGGTCAACATCACCCCCAACGAGCTCACCACGGCGTGGGCGAACGTTTCGGTCGGCGACTACATCGCGGGGAATGTGTCCGTTGCGGCTGGCGTGGTCCCGAACGACTTCACCGTGACCCCGGTCTCCATCGACAACCCATCGTACTCCTCCTACTCGTATGCCGAGACCCAGGACTCCCCGCCTTCCTGGTGTCAGTCGACGTTCCACTGGCTCACCGGGCCGGGCGCGTTCTGCGTCGCGGTGCCCCCCGGCGCCTCGAAGCTGATCGTACAGACGTCGCTCTTCCCCTTCGAGCAGAACTTCACGTGGGGAGGGGCCCCGAGCATGTGCTGCGCCGGGCACTACCCGATGGCGCTCTCCGACTACACCGCGAACCACGCGACCTCCATCAACTTGACCTCCTTGGGCGCGGTCGTCGGCCACGTGGCGCAGGCCGGGACCGGCCAGGGCGTCTTCTTCGCGGCGTACTCGATCCAGGCGGCCGGCACCAACCTGAACGCGCCGTCGTTCACCGGGGCGGTCGCGCTTAACGGCACGATCTACAGCCCCGCCCCGCTCGGCTGGGACTCGATCACCATCTCCGCCTCCGGCTACTCCCCCAACACGGTGTGGGCGAACGTCACGGGGAACGTCTCCTTCGGGACCGTTTACCTGACACCGCTCGCAACGATCGCGGGCCGGGTCGTAGACCCGTACGGGAACGGGCTCCTGGGAGCGAACGTCTACTACTGCGGAGTTGCCCAGACCTCCTCGTGCACGACCCCACTCGGAGCCGGTCTCGCGACGACGGATGGTGGGTACAACGGGACCGTCACCGGCCTCTGGCTCCCCTACTCGTCCTATGAGATCTATGCGACCTCGTCAGGATTTACCGCCGATTGGACGTGGGTGAACGCCTCGGCCGGCCAGATCACCGTCGCCCCGACCATCGTCCTCTATCCCGCGACCCAAGGGGCCCGCCCCGTGAACCCCGCCATTCCGCACCCGGCGAGCAACAATCCGCTCCCGGAGACGTACCTGGTCGGGTACCTCATTGACAACTCGACCGGTCAGGGGCTCGCGACGGGCGGCGGTAACATCCAGGCCTGCTCGACCGCGACGCTGGTCTGCTACGCGCTCCTCCCCGGCAGCAACAGTCAGGGAGAGTTCAACGCCAGCGTGCCGCTGGGCACCTACAACTTCCAGATCACCGTCCCCGGGTATCTTCCGGCCGTCGTCTTCGTCAACGCGTCGTCCGGTCAGCGGAACTACCTCGGGGTCATCCAGCTCTACCCCCTCCCGTGGGTCCACGGGAACGTCTCGATCAATCCGTTCGGTGAGGTGTCGGTCCTGAAGACGACCAACACCTACGTCCAGATCCCGTTGGTCCCCGCGGCGACCGCCATGGGGTGCAATGCGAACTCTACCGTCTGCGGCGCGAGCCTCCCGATCGCGAGCAACGGGACGTTCACGACCCAGACCCCTGCCGGGACCTACGACCACCTCTCGATCAACCCCGCAGGAGGCTCGACCGGTCCGAGCGCCAACGGCGGCTTCAACTCGAACGATTCCACGTTCAACGCCACGGCCAACGCCACGACGGTCCTCAACACGACGCTCCAGCTGGCCGCCTACGTCATGGTCGGCGGGACCGTCATCGACAACACCACGATTGGGCCTGGCGGGATCACCCCATGGCTCGCGGTCCCCGGGGCGGCCGTATCCGTCTCCACGTTCGGCCCGGCCCACGCCACGGTCGCCTACCAGGCGAACCTCGGGGGTCAGTTCCTGATGTTCGTTCCCCCGAACACGCTCAACCTGATCGTCGGCGCCGGGACGCTGACCGGGGTGTTCACTCAGGATGCGGTATCGACGACCGCGGCGCTCCCCGAGATGGACCCGCCCGCGATCCTCGCGCTGCCCCCCCTGGGCCTCACCCACTACGGCTGGGTCAGTGCTGAGGTGTTGGCCGCGAACGGGACCCCCGCGATGTTCCTCGCCGCGTCCACGTCTCTCAACATCGGCGGCTCGGTCGGAACGGAGACCGGCATCGGAACGACCAACGGCTGGGGGATGCTGAACGTCACCGCTCCCCCCGGGACCGGGGTCACCCTGGTGGTCGGGCCTGGGAACGACTTCAACACCTCCTCCACGGTCCTCGACGTGAACGCCAGCGTGACCACCGTGGTCGGCGGCGGGAGCCCCGCGGACCCCGGCGTCCTCTACGCCGCCCACTGGGGCTGGGCGATCAGTGCGGCCACGAACTCCTCGGTGTCGCCGGTCTCGGCGACGATCCTCGACCTCGTCCACCAGGCCCCGCTCCCCAACGCGCTGGTCACCGTCGCGTCGTCCGACTCGACCTATACCGGCTCCGGCACGGACACGAACTGGCAGGGCCAGTACGTGGCCGATGCCCCGATCGGGCAGCTGGACACGCTCGCGATCACCCGCTCGGCGGCCCTGACGAACACGACCCACCTGTCCATCACGGCGGGTCAGACCCGGGTCCAGTCGATCATCAACCTGACCGGTGTGGGGGTCCTGGCGGGCCAGGTCATCGCCTATCCCTCCGAGCTGCCGGTCGCTGGCGCGTCGGTCCAGACCTGCCCCTACTCGAGCACGAGCAACATTGCGACGTCCGGCTGTTACTCCGCGACGACCAACGCGAGCGGCGACTACTGGGTCCCGGCGTACCCCGGCCAGGTCTCGATCCAGACCAGCGCTTACGGGTATGTCCAGAACACCTCCGCGGTGGCAAAATCCTGCTCGGACTGCTGGAACGAGCTCGGCCCGATCGTGCTGAGCGAGTTCTCGTACATCACCGGCTCCGTCCGGGGCCTGCCATCCGGGTCTCCCGCTCTCCCCGGCCAATGTGTCGGTCTGTTCCGCGGTGGGCGGCAACCCGATCGGGATCTGTTCATTCGCGGTGTACACCGATACCTTTGGTAACTTCCGCCTGGAGGCGCCGGCGGGCTCCTACAACCTGGTGGCCAACGCCACCGGTTACAACGCGTCGATCCCGTTGCCGGTGACACTTCACCCCGGCCAGGTGATCCCCATCGGCACCCTGTTCCTCGAGCAGTACGGGACGGGGGAAGGGGCCGTGATCTCCTCCTCGACGTTGCTCCCCATCGCCAACGCGAGCGTCTTCCCCTGCGCGAGCTGGTCCGGCGGTGGCTGCCTGCCGACGATCCAGACGAGCACCGGCGGGACCTTCGCGCTCTATGGGCCGCCCGGTCCCTACACCGTCACGGTCGCGTCGCCGGGATACGTGGTCGCGTACGCGTCGGTCCTGCTGAAGGCCGGCGTGCTCAGCCTGCTGCAGCCGATCAAGCTCGACCCGCTCGGGACCGCCAGCTTCTACACGGTCAGCGGGGAGGTCCTGAACGCCTCGAACCCGACCCAGGGTCTATCCGGTGCGACGCTGATCGCCGAGGTCAACGGGACCCCCGCGTACACCGGTGTCACGAACACCCAGGGGCTGTTCAGCTTCCAGGTCCTGTACGGCACCTACGACCTGGTGGCGACGGACCCTGGCTTCGCCCCGTCCAACCGGACGGTCATCGT
Organism: uncultured Thermoplasmata archaeon; assembly: GCA_963708255.1. Taxonomy (GTDB): domain Archaea; phylum Thermoplasmatota; class Thermoplasmata; order Lutacidiplasmatales; family UBA184; genus Lutacidiplasma. The sequence goes on along the minus strand of CAVPSE010000002.1, from coordinate 1,419,671 downwards.
CAACGGGCCCATCACGGTCGACTTCTCGCTCTCCGTGATGACGTTCCTGTTCTCGAGCTCCGTCACCGACGGACTGACGGGGACGGCGCTCGCTGGCGTGGAGATCTCCGAGGCCTCGGTGCTGCTCGGCGTGACCGATACTGCGGGAGCGGTCTCGTTCCCCCTGGCGAACGGCACCCACACCCTCGAGGCACTCGACCCCGGCACAACGGAGTACGCCCCGGTCGTTTTCGCGGTGCCGATCGCGGGCGGCCCCGTCGTCCACAACCTCCAGATGGAACCCCCCAGCTCGGTGGTCCACGGTGTGATCGTCGACTCGATCTCGGGAGTCCCGCTGGCCGGCGTGACCGTCGTCATCCATGGCATCACGGTGGACGGGGTCCCGATCGCCCAGACGGAGACGTCGAACGGGCAGGGCGCGTTCTCGCTCACCCTGACGCAGGGATCCTACAATGCGTCCGCGTCGACCACGGGCTACACCTCCCGGGTGGTCGCCTTCACGGTGGCCCCCCCCGGAGGAGGGCTCGCTATCCCGCTGACCCCGGTGGCGCCCCCCCACTCTTCCCAAGTGGCCCCGTCGGGCAACAACGTCCAATGGACGTTGGTCGCGATCGTCGGCCTGGTGGTCGTGGCCGCGGTGCTGGGGACGGTCCTATTGGCCGGACGGCGGCCGCCCCGTGCCGCGCCCCGGCCCGCCGCCGCCCGGCCCCCCGCAGGTAAGCCATGATCGGGAACCACGAGAGCATCATGACCGGAACGCGCGAACGGACGCTGAGACTCGGCCTGCTGGCGCTGATCGCCGGGATCGTTCTGATCACGATCCTGGGCTCTTGGAACCCGGTCCACGCCACCCCGACGCGTGCCGGCGGCTCAGCGACGATCGCCGGCGCCACGCCGTTCGCCTCGAACCCTCTCTCCGTCGGCGGCCTCACCACAACGATCTCGGACTCGCTCCAGCTCGGCATCTCGGACAACCCTCACACCATCTGCGCCTTCGGCGCCGATTCGTGCCCGGCGGGGGTCGGGCTCTCGCGCGTCACGCTGTCGGCGGCGGCGGGGAGCACTGGGGTGCTCGCCTGGCCGAACGTTGAGATCGCCTTCGTGATCGAGACCACCGCGTACGACGGGGTCTATGACCCGACCGCTGGAGATCCGGGACTCGACCCCTGCGCCGGTGCCGGTTCGGGCCAGTCGACCCTCTGTGAGGAGTCGAACGGTGTCCCGTTCTTCATCGCGAACGCTCAGCTCATCGCCAACTCGATCTCCGCGGCGAACCCTCACAGCCAGGTGTCGTTCGCGATGGTCGACTACTTCGCCAACATCAACAACTGGGACGACGGCGACGGGGCCGAGTACCACGTCGACATCCCCCAGTTCATCCCGTCCTCCCAGTTCGGCCAGGCCGTGAAGTCGACGTTCCAGGCGACCGTCCTCAACGGTAACTGGTACTACGGCGACTCGGACCTTTCCGACAACCAGCTCACCGCGTCGACGATCACCGCGATGTACGGGACCATCGTCGGGTCGGGGCTGGACTGGACGAACGACACCCACCACGTGATCGTCTGGATGGGTTCCTCTGCGCCCCGGGACCCGAACTATCCGATCAACAACTGCGTCGGGGCGGAGGACCAGTACTACGCGTACGAAGGCTGCACGGGTGAGACGTGTGAACCCGCCTACCAGTTCCCAACGGGGTCGAGTCCCCAGTGCGAGGGGTGGGTCAAGAGCCAGGACGGCAACGCGACCCACTCGATCGCGGAGCTCGCCAAGACATCCCCGTCGTGCACGGGGTCGGTCGGCGGGGTCTGCACCGTCGATGCGATCGACTACTACGACACCCCGACCGATTATGAGAGCCAAGGGTGGCCCAGCGGCGCTCACAACGGCGGACCGGGTGGGTCGGCCGTGGTCCAGGACGCCTCCCACATCATCCTCGCCGGGTGCGATATCGCATCAGCGACGGGAGGGACCTGGGACGGGCCGGCGTGGGCCTCCTGCCCGGACGGGCAGGCCGGTACGCTGCAGTACGTGCCCCACGGGTCGTACTCCTCCCCCAGCACCACGAACCCCACCCTGTTCAACGCGCTTCGGCAGGTCGGGTTCGGGCCGGTCCTGGAGACCCAGGTGGCGTCGGGCTCCAATCACCCGATCTTCTCCTTCGTGCCGTTCGGCAACATCGCCCCCGCTCCGGCCAGCGAGCTCCAGGCGACCGCCTCCTGCGTCCGCAATGGGATCGACCTGCGGACCTGCCAGACGGAGCCCTCCCTGGTGAACTTCGATGGAGTGAGCTACCTGGGATGGAACTGGTCCACCAACTCGACGTCGAACGTGATGTTCCTCGGCGATTACTGGACCGCCTCGTTCAACATCATCGCCAACGGTCCCCCCTACGCCTCCGTCCCGATCGACGCCTGCACGACCACGGACTGCAAGGCGGGCGGTAGCGGGGCGATCAACGGTCTGTACTCGTGGGCGTCGTACGTGCCGTACACGAACAACACGGTGATCACGGAGTCGTTCCCGCTCGCCCAGGTGACGGTCCAGCTGACACCTGCGGCGACGTCACCCCCGAACGTCCCACCGGCCCCACCCCCCGCGCCGCCTCCGTTCCCGATCCTGGCGCCATCGCCGCTGCCCGTGGTTCAGCAGATCGGGGTCGGGCAACAGCGTCGGAGTGGCGAACGTCTCGCTGCAGGCGACGGCCGCCGGGTTCCTGGGCGCAGGGTTCACGACGATCAGCATCAAGAACCGGCCCGTAGCGATGAAGGTCGCCGCGAAATCCGGTACGTTCCGGTCGGCGTTCGACAAGGAAGTCGGCAAGGGCGACACCGGCATCGGCCGGTTCGAGTAAGCGGGGGCATGCCGAGTCGGCGGGACGATGCCGGGGCCCGTCGGTCGTACGGGCCGTGGGCAGGCGAGAGGTCTATATGCCTCCATGTTCCCGCCCGAACGGGTGTCAGCGCGTCGCTTGTGCCGACGTCTCACGACCCCCTCGGGATGGGGGCGCGGCCCGAAAGGAGCGGAACCGTCGTGACTTCGGAGGACCGGATGCGATCGTAGTGTTCGACGCGCGGACGTAGACCGGCTCCGAGTGGGCCGATTGGTGGGCATCTTTGCCCTGGCGTTCTTGAGCGTGCTCTCGTTCGGGTTCACCCCGACCGCCGCGGCCGCCGCTCCGCCGTCGGCTCCCTTGGCCGCCGCGCCGGTCGCCCCTGCGGCCGTACCGGCTCCGGCGTCGTCCGGGTTCCTTCCGCCCTGCTACCCGATCAACACGACGGTGTGCATCTCGATCGCGAACTCGAACGAGACCGACATCATCCCGCCCACGAACTCCTTCTACGCCACGGTCGAGCCCAATACGAGCACAGACCTCCCGCTCGTGGTCAAGGCGAAGGAACAGCTCGACTGGACCCCCGCGCCGCCCAAGAACGGCCCCAACACCCCGATCACGCTCAACCTCACCGCCGTCACGTGGAACGGGGACCCGTACTACTCCCCCTACGACGGGGACGTCTGGCACTCGGACACGAACACGTTCTGGGAGGGCCCTTCGAGGGTGCTGACCAACAAGTCCGGCTACACCTGGTGGTACTACGTCAACATCACCGCCAAGGCCGCCAACGGCGCCCCGAACTTCCTGCCGGGGATGTCCGTGACCTGGTGGATCACCCTCACCCACAACTCCTCCGGCGTCTACAACCACGTCCTCGGCCCCCAGCTCCACTACACCTACTCCCAAGCCTGGCCGTACTCCCCCTACCCGGGCGCGGGCCAGTACGTCGCGGGCGGTGGCGCCACGTTCGAGGACGTCAACCTCACCGTCTCTCCTCAGTCCCCCAACTGGAACGACTCGGTCAACTTGGTCCTGAACACCACTCAGGCGGATGTGCAGGCGAACGCCACGATCGGCTCGGCGTACGCCGACCTGACCGAGACGGCGCCCTCCGGCCAGCTGATCCAGTCCGGGACCATCAACTTCCCTGTATCGGTCGGGGCGAGCGCCTTCGGCGCGACCAGTTCGATCGCTGTGATCCCTGCCTCGTACGCGCAGGTGGCCGGCGCCATCGTCACGTACCGCCTCACGGCGACCGACGTCCCCGGCGACCAGCTGGTGACCCCCACCTACACCTATACGGTAGGCGCCAACGGTTCGTTCCTCTCGGGGATCTTCCTCGACGACATCAACGTCGCCACGACCCCCGGCGTCGTCCTATCGCAGTCCCCGCTCGGGCAGCTCAATCCGGGCCAGGGCGTGAACCTGACGATCACGAGCCGCAACCCCGGCACCGCGATCTCCTCGGCGGCGGTCTACTATCAGGTATCGTTCCCGCTCCTCCACGAGAAGGTCAGCGAGTCGGCCGCGTTCAAGCGGGTCAGCTCCACCATCTTCACGGGCAAGATCCCCGGCCTCCCCATCGGCTCGTTCGTGAACTTCACCGTCGACGCCTGGGACTTCACCCAGCGCCTCGAGGTCTCGCCGACGATCGGGTACCACAACGCCCGACTTCACGACCTACCTGCCGACAGGAGTGCCGGCGAACTCGTCGTTCTTCTACATCCTGGTCTTCGACAACGGCACCCAGACGTGGGTGAGCGGGGCGACGGTCCAGGTCACCGGCCCTGGAGGGTTCTTCAACTCTCAGGGGAACTCGACGTACGGCCTCTACTATCCGAACGAGACCACGGGGGCGTACCTGCCGCTGATGGTCCCGGCGAACGTCACCTACACGATCACGGTCACGGACCCGTACTTCGTCTTCGACCGATCATCGGTAGGGCCGATCTCGATCACCATCACCGCCTACCACTCCCTGGGGGCCCGCCAGACGCTGGTGCAGGCGTCGAACTACGAGATCGTCCAGGAGCAGAACATCTTCCTGTTCTACCTCAACTCCACCCCGCCCCTCCCGACGAACTCGCCGACCGCGGTCAGCACCGTCGGGTCGACGGCGCTGAGCGGGGTCACGCTGCTCGCGATCGCGGGCATTGTGGCGTTCTCGGTGACATCCGTGTTCCTCTACCGGTGGTGGAGCCAGATCCGTGCGCGCCGGAAGGCGGAGGAGCGGAGGGTGACGCTGTGAGCGCCCCGTCCCGTCTCCTGGCCATCGCGCTCGTCGGGATCCTCATCCTCGGCGGCGCCGCGGGACTCTCCGTCGCGTCGGGACCTCACGCGGTCCTCCCCGGCGCTCCCCAGATGACCTCCTTCGCCCCGGCGCCCCAGGCCGCCGTGGCCCCGCTGGCGGCTGCGGCATCGACGAGCCACCCGGCCTCCGGGTGCACCCCTACCCCCGGGGGCACCCCGAACTGGAACAACGATCCGAACTTCTTCGATGACGCCCTCGTGACGTTCTCGGTCCCGGGCGACCGTGCCATCTCGGGGTCCAACTTCGACATCCTGCCGTGCGACAATGTGATCCCGACGTACAAGAACGGCTTCTGGATGAACGTCAGCACGAGCGTGCCCCTTACCGCCGCGTACGTCAAGATCTGGGGGACCACCTGGCCCACTCCCGGCGTCGCCGCCGGGGCCTTGAGCGGGTTCTCTCCCGCGTCCCCCACCGAGATCGCCATGGCGATCTCGGCGGCCGCCCCGTCAAAGGCGTCGTTCTACTTCAACGACTACCGGTACTTCTGGCCGGGCTCCCAGGTCTACTTCAACATCACGCTCCTGAGCGACAGTGCGAGCCCGAGCACGATCTACTCCGCCCAGGGGGCGTACTACGAGGGGATCCAGTGGCTGGGCGGGTACAACAACGCGACCTGGCTCTTCTACGTGGCCTCGCCGTTCTCCGCGACGCCCCTCCTCAACGGGGAGACCGCCAACTTCTCCCAGGTCATGACCATCTCGACAAGCCCCGATGTCCTCGGCTCCCCGGCGTACGAGCCGAATAACTACCAGTCGATCCAGATCTACCTCAACGGGGTCAACAACACGGGCACCCCGCTGGTGATCCCGCGGGCCCAGCTCTCGTTCACCCTTACCGGCGGCCAGTCGGGGGTCTACTCGGACCTCTTCACGCCGGCGAACCACAGCTCGATGCAGCTCTCCATCCCATTGGGGCCGTACCCGGGCACCCGGGTCTCGTTCAACGTGACCGCCTGGCTCCCCTGGGAGGGTGGCGCCATCGACCGGATCTACAGCGTCGTCTATGCGTTCAACTGGTCGAACAACGGCGGCTTCTGGTGCAAGTCGTGCAGTCTCTCGGACAACCTGCTCCTTTCCTCCAGCCCCGACGTCACCTCCACCGGGACGGGGACCACGGACCTCGGCACCGGCACCCCCGTCAACATCTCGATCCACGAGCCGATCCAGAACGTGACGATCAGCTCCGCCGCGGTCCACTTCCGCTACACCGATGGCAACGGCGCGGCCTCGGGGACCCTCCCGATGATCGCCGAGAGCCAGAACACGTCGTACGTCGTCGATCCCGGGACTTCCACCGAACTCGGTCCTGCAGTTCTCCGTGGAGGCGAAGGACATCAACGACAACCCGGTCTCCTCCGGGAACTACACGTACACGGAGTCCGGCCCGCTCAACGCCTCCGTGGCCCCTGGGTACGGGTTGTTCTACTTCGAGGCGATCGACATCTCGACGGGCAGCCTGGTGACCGACCTCAACTTCTCGCTCGCCAACTCCACCTGGTCGGAGGCCCGGACGGGCACCCCGCTCGGGTTCGCCGTCCCGCTCCCCGTCGCTGGGGGCGGTGAGCTCCCCGTGAGCTTCGGCTCCTACGTCGTGACCGTCCACGCCTTCGGCCAGACCCAGACCTGGACCGGGAACGTCTCCAGCCAGAACCCGTTCGTCGTGACGTTCTTCCTGAGCTCGGGGCCGGTCGCCCCGAACTACGCCGCCCCCGTCGCGGGCCTCACCATCGCGGGCATCGTGGGTCTGATCGGTGCCGCCGGCGTGGCGTGGTTCGTCCTCGCCTGGTTCCGCGAACGCCGAAAGAAGATCGAGGCCGAACAGCGCCGCATCTCACTGTAAGTACCGAGGAAAAGCATGGGAACACCGAGCACCCCGACGAGCCCGCCTCCGACGACCGCCCCTTCGACCCCCGCTCCGGCCCCCGCGCCGGCGGCGCCGGCGAAGCCGAAGCCCGCGCCCGCGGCGGCCCCGCGGACCGCTCCGCCGGCGGGAGCGACGGCGATCAAGCCGGCGACGCGCACGGGAACCCCGGCGGTCCGGCGTCCTACGAAACCCCCGGCCCGTGGCCCTCCGCAGGCCCCGCGGCGGAAGCAAGCGCAAGCTCGGTCGAGTGTTCTGGGCCCTTTTCGTCGGCCGGCATCATCCTGCTCGGGGTCGGTGCGGGTCTCGAGGTGGCGTACCCGACGCTCGTCAACGAGGTCAACGCGGCCCAGTTCATCACCAACGCCCACGTCGAGCACCGCGAACGACAAGGCGCTCGTCGTGGACACGCATCGGGGCCGGCTATTCGGCGGGCCAGACCGTCGTCATCAAGGACCAGGTGAAGAGCATCGTCTACAACTCCTCCGCCGGTACCACGACGCTCACCTTCGCCTCCATCGCCAACCTCCCGTCCGGCCAGAAGTCGCACCTTCTCCGGCTACGCCAACGACCTGTTCGGCACCCTCATCGGGCCAGCTCTCCTGGCTGTCGGTCAACTCGTGGGTCGTCCTGACCTTCACGGTGGTCGAGGCGCACCTGGGCGGCGGTCCGTACAGCGGGTCTCACCTACCTCACCCTGGACGCCCAGGCCGATGCGACGACAATGCCATCCAGCACGGGCTCGGCGGCAGCGCGGCGGTCGCGATCGGCCAGGCAGTACATCCAGCCGTGGCCCGCGCCTCTGACGGACTATCTGTTCTTCTTCCTCATCGCGCTCGGCGTCGTCCTGTTCGCGAGCGCCCTCACGGGCGTCTTCTCGCAGACCGGCGCGTCCAGACGTGGAGCGGTGGCTGCTGCGCCAGACGAAGGACCCGAAGCACCTCACGGTGGGCCTGCATGGGGATCACCGCCCTCCTCGGCGGGTTCTTCATGCCGTTCTACCCGTGGTGGATGCGTCCTGGTGATCGTCGGCGCCGTCATGCTGATCGCCTGGAAGTTCCCGCAAGTGTCGCTGGTGGCTCTCGTCCTGCTTGGTGATCCCGGAGGTCGCCTATCAGTCGGGCGCGCTCGGGTTCATCTTCCTCGTTCGCCGTCGATCCCCATCCTGTTCGCCTCGCTGATCGACTTCCGGTTCGGGGTCGGCGCCGTTCCTGGTGCTGTTCCTCGCCCCGATCGGGCTGTCGTTCGCGATCCCTGTGTTCCTCGCGATGATCTTCTCCCTGTACATCGGGCTCGCGGTGGCCGTGGCGGGCGGGCTCCTGGTCACGCTGTTCGTTACGCTCGGGAACCTCCCGGTCCTCGGCTACCTCGTGGGTCCCGGTGCCTCCGGTTCCCCGAGCCTGATCGCCGGGCATGCGGCGGCGCTGAAGCCGACGCTCCCGTACCCGTACTTCTCGGCGAACTCCATCGGGGCGGCGTACCGGGAACCTGGTCAACCCGAACTCGAGCTCCCTCACCTCGGGTGGGGCCGGTATCGGCGCCATCGCGATCCCGCTCGTGGAGATCGGTGCGTGGTGCCTCGCCGCGGCCCTGGTCACCTGGGCGCTCAAGGAGCGCGAGAACCAGTCGGTCGAGAACCTGGTAAAGTACTCGGGGATCGCGGGCGCGATCATCGCGGTCGACGACGTTCGGCGCGTTCTCCGCGTTCAACTACATGAGCGTCGGCGAACCTGGTCGTCCTGCTGTTCATCCCAGGGATGATCACGGCGGCGGCCGGCTCGCTGGTCATCCGGGACGCCTTCGAGGCGTTCTTCACCTCCCGGCTCGGCGGGACCAGTGTCGGTACCCGGGTCGCCGAGATGAAGGGCCTCACGAAGACCACGTTCGAGATGGTCGGCGGACTCCACGACGTGAAGGCCGACATCAAGGAGTCGATGATCATCCCGCTGATGCGGAAGGACGTCACGACCCGGTTCAAGCTCGAACCCCCGAAGGGGATCCTTCTGTTCGGCCCGCCCGGCTGCGGGAAGACGATGCTGATGAAGGCGCTCGCGAGCGAGCTGGGCGTCGAGATGATCTCGATCAAGTGCTCGGACCTGATGAGCAAGTGGTACGGAGAGTCGGAGGGGAACCGCGTCGCGGACCTCCTGAAGACGGCCCGGGAGCGGGCTCCGTGCATCCTGTTCATGGATGAGATCGACTCGATCGCCAAGCGCCGCGACATGTACACGGCCGACGATGTGACGCCCCGGCTGCTCTCGATCCTCCTGTGCGAGATGGACGGTATCGACAAGTCCGCCGGTGTCATCGTCGTCGGCTCCACCAACAAGCCCGACCTGATCGACCCGGCGCTGATGCGGCCGGGCCGGCTCGACAAGATCATCTACGTCCCGCCGCCCGACTTCAACGAGCGGATGGAGATCGTCCATGTGCACCTCGTGGGCCGGCCGGTCGCGAAGGACATCGAGCTCTCGGAGATCGCGAAGAAGACCGAGCGGTTCAGTGGGGCCGACCTCGCGAACCTGGTCCGAGAGGCCGCCACCATCGCCGTGCGGCGTGAGATGATGACGGGCGTCCGCGACGCCGGTCGCGATGGACGACTTCCGCCAGGTCATGCCGAGGATCAAGCCGTCGATCTCTCTGCGGATGATCTCCGACTACGAGGTCATGAAGCTCGACTACGAGCGGAAGATGCACCAGACCCAGCGGATGGAGCGCAAGATCGTCGTCCGGTGGGACGACGTCGGCGGGCTCATCGACATCAAGCAGGCGATCCGCGAGTACGTGGAGCTGCCCCTCACCCGGCCGGAGCTCATGGAGAGCTACAAGATCAAGACCGGGCGGGGGATCCTGCTGTTCGGTCCACCGGGCTGCGGCAAGACCCACGTGATGCGGGCGGCCGCCAACGAGCTCAACGTGCCGATGCAGATCGTCAACGGCCCCGAGCTGGTGAGCGCGCTCGCCGGCCAGTCGGAAGCCGCTGTCCGGGACGTCCTGTACCGGGCCCGCGAGAACGCGCCGTCGATCGTCTTCTTCGACGAGATCGACGCGTTGGCGAGCAAGGACTCCATGAAGACGCCCGAGGTCTCGCGTGCGGTGAGCCAGTTCCTGACGGAGATGGACGGCCTGCGTCCGAAGGACAAGGTCATCATCATCGCCACGACGAACCGGCCCCAGACCCTCGACCCGGCGCTGCTGCGCCCCGGGCGGTTCGACAAGATCTTCTACGTGCCGCCGCCCGACGCGACGGCCCGGACGGACATCTTCCGGATCCACCTGAAGGGGGTCCCGGTCGAAGGCGCCGTCGACTACGGCGAGCTGGCCCGGCGGACCGATGGGTTCTCGGGGGCGGACATCGCGAGCTGCGTCGACGACGCGAAGCTGATCGCGCTGCGCGAGCAGCTGGTCACGGAGACGAAGGAGATGCCGGGCGGACCGGGCGTGGGCCCTGTTCACCGCGCCGTCGGCGCCGGTGGCCGCGAAGTCCGTGGAGCCGACCGGTACCGTCGTCGGTGTCCGGATGTCGAACCTCCTGGAGGCCGTCGGAAAGACCAAGTCGTCGATCACTCCGGAGACGTTGAGCTGGGCCCAGGAGTTCATCAAGTCCTACGGAACGCGCGGCTAAGGTCGACGAGGGGACAGGCGTGAGATGGGGACGACGGGCGGGCAGGAAGGTCGCGGGCCGTCGGCCCCCGATGGGGGCCCGGCGCCATGGCTGACGCCGGGGCGCTCTCCTCCCGCCTGGACGCCACGGTCTGGGCCGGCATCGGGTCCGTCGGGATCCTCCTGTTCCTCCTCGGGATCTATCGCCCGGCACTCGCGGGTGTCCCGTACTCCGCCGAGCTTGAGATCGCCCTCGCGGTCGCCGGCGCGTGCATCGCGGTGGCCGGGTTCAGCTTCGCCCTTGACCAGCGCAAGGCCGAGCAGACCCGGCCCCGCCGGATCCGGCGCGCCCACGCCGAGCTCACCGAGGAGTTCGGACCGACCTTCGAGGTCTACGACCCCCAGACCGCCGAGATCTCTCCGACTCCCCCGGAGCCGGCCCGACCACCCGAGCCGTAGCGGAGGGGCCCGATGAGAAGCCACCGTATCCTCGCCGGCCTCGTGGTCCCGGGATTGATCGTCGTTCTGTTCTCGCTTCCCCCCGGGGGAGGGTCCCTCTTCCCGGGGACCGCGTCGCCATCGGCCCCCCTCGGCGTTGGTCCGGTGGCCCTCGCCGGTCCATCGGGAGGCTCGCCCGCCGCGGGCCCGGCCCATTCCGCCTCGCCCGTCCCCCTCACCTCCGTCACGATCTGCCCTCCCCCGCCCGACCCCGCCCAGGGGTACGTGAACGGCGTCTACCCGCCCTCACCGGACGAGGGTCTCCAGATGCCGTGCCCGCCGATCAGCCAGGACGAGACCCATGTCACATTCTCGAGCAACGTGGCGGGATCCGGGGCGCGGTGGACGATCCCGGTCACGCTGGCGCCCGGCACGTCGAACAGCTCCCCCGTCAACCACTTCGTCGAGGAGCTGGTCGGGACCGTCGTCGGCGGAGACCCGTTCAGCCAGTGGGGCCAGTCGTACGCGGAAGTGGTGTTCGTCCCGCAAAGCACCACGAGCTACCTCGCCTCTCTCCACATCTGGTCCCTGGAGGCCCAGAGCGCCTCGTCCGCCTCGAACGGGCTCCTGTTCACATGGAACGACACCTGGGAGTGGCTCGCGGACTACGCCAACACCACCGATGTGAACGGGTTCAACGTCCCGGCGGGAGACACGCTCGACGTGACCTTCTCAGGGACCGCCGGGCGGCACCGCGGGGATGTCGATCTGGGTGAACGACACCTCGGACTCGAGCATCTCGACCCTCTACGTCCTCAACGCGACCGACCTGGGGGGACCGTACAACTTCACCCCGTTCTACAACACGGCCTGCGAGGACACCTGTATCCTTCAGTGGGCGTACGACTACGGACAGGGGGTCGGGTTCACCAACTGCCCGGTCGATGCGCTCGCCGCGGATCCGTGCAGCTCCTACAACCAGGGGTTCTGGTCGACCAGCCCCTCACCCTCGTTCGGCCGGCCCGAGTTCTGGCAGAACGGCGGCTACCAGGGGGACTTCTACTACTTCACCCCCGAATCGATCTCGGGGATCTGTAACGCGCTCGCCCCGTCGGGGACGGTCGCGAACTGCTTCAACTTCGACCTGTACAATGGGCAGGGGTACTACCCGTACTATACGTTCAACGCCACCGGCTTCGACTACGGGACCAACAGTCCGTGGACCCTGGAGAACCTCGGGGGCTACTCGTTCGATACCCGGCCTCGGGGAGCTCTCGGGACATGATCCCCGAGTTCTTCTACGGCGCATCGAACACGAGCCGCGCCGGCTACGTCCCCAGCGGCGCCACGGTGGGCGTCACCGCGGACATGCTCGACCTCGGCTCCGTCCGCTACGTCAATGTCACCTACTCGATCAACGGCGGGGCGCCGACGACCGTCCCGTTGTCCCTGGCGAACGGGAGCCTCTCGTTCGGCAACTGGACGGCCATGATCCCCTCCGGGTCCGACGGGGTGATCAACTTCACGATCTCCGCCAAGAACGACGCGTCCGCGACCGTGACCGTCCCCGCCACCGGCGCGTTCCGCGTGGTCCGGGGCCCCCTCCCGACGTTCACCGTGACCCTCCTGACGCAGGACCCTTCGTGCGCCTCGATCACCCTCAACGGAAGCTCGTACCCGAACGGTTCCATCGTCTCGATGAACCCCGGGTTCTATTCGCTGCATGCGGCCGGTTGCTACCCGTGGGTGTTCGCCGGGTGGCAGACCGTCTCGGGCGGCGCGGCAGCGATCGACCCCGCGGGGCTCACCACTACCCTGGAGCTCTCGGCGACGGGTGTGCTGGAGGCGCTCTGGACGTACGTCCGTCCGCTGGATACCGTGACCATCCAGATCTCCCCGGTCTGCGGCCAGGTCATCCTCAACGGCAACTCCTCCAACAACGGCGACATGGTCCAGCTCCTGGACTCCGCCAACTACAGCCTCGGTCACGTGGGGTGCGCCAACGAAGCGTTCCGCGGCTGGACGTTCACCGGCCCCTGGAAGATCCTGGGCAACTTCCTCACCATCTTCGGCAACGGGACGCTGACCGCGAACTACGTGGCCTCCTCGGGCGCCTCGGCGCTGGTCTTCGAGACGAACCCATCGGCCTGCGGCGGGGTGCTGTTCTACGGCGCTGGGTACACTTCGGACGAGTCGGTGAGCGTCCTGCCAGGCGGCTACCCGATCGCGCCGGACCCATGCTCGCACTGGGGATTCCTGAACTTCACCCTCAACGGCGAGGGCACGGTGGCCTCCAACGAGAGTTGGCTCACCCTCACCGGTGGTGGCACCCTCACCGAGAACAACTACGTCCTCACCGAGGTCACGATCGTGATCAGCCCGGCGTTCTGCGGCCCCGCGACCTGGGACGGAACGAATGTCACCAATGGGCAGGTGCTCGTCGTCGCGAACGACTCGACGCACTCCCTCTACGGGCGGGTCTGCCCGGGCCACTACCTGATCGCGATCTCGGGGACCGGCGGCGTGTCGGTCGTTGGCAACGTTGTCACGGTCGCGGGATCCGGCGACGCCACGCTCAGCTACGGGGCCGGGAACGCGAGCCAGTTCCTCGGCTTCCTGACGGACCCGAGCGCCTGCGGCGGGATCATCGAGGGCGGAACGGAGTACAGCGACTCCCAGGTACACCTACCTCTCCCCGGGGACCATCGCCACGGTGAGCGCCGTGCCATGCGCCGGCTTCGGCTTCCTTCAGTGGGTCACGTTCGGGCTCGTCAGCATCGTGGGCACGACGGCCTACTTCAACGGGAGCGGTGCGCTCGAGGCCGTCTTCCGCCCCCTCACGGGGATCCTGATCTTCACGTCACCTACCGGCTGTGGCTCAGTCACGGTCGATGGGAGCCCCTTCCTGGGCAACAGCACCGTCTCCGTGACCGAGGGGGTCAGCTACCCGGTGAGCGCGGTGCCGTGTCCCGGGGACGCGTTCGTTCAGTGGATCAACTCCTCCGGGGCCGAGCTCGCCTACGGCCCGTACGCCTCGAACAACTCGGTCTCGGCGCTCGCCGAATCGATCCTCACGGCGGAGTTCGCGCCGGTCCGATACACCGTCTCCGTCCTCATCACCCCCCCCTCCTGTGGCGCGGTGAGGATCTCGGGTTCGCAGTACATCAACGGCTCCTCGCTCACGGTCCCGATTGGGGTCTATCCGATCACCACGAACCCGTGCACGGGGGACCATCTCGTCCGGTGGACAGTGACCGGTGGGGTGAGCGTCGCGGGCACCAACCTCTACGTGAACTCCTCCGGCTCGGTCGGCGCCCTCTACCAGCCGGTCCCCCCGAGCATCGTGATCACGGTGGCCAACAGCTCCTTCGCGGGGGATCCCGTCCTCGTCAGCGCCACGGTGGGGGTCCCGGTCCCGCCGTTCAACTACAACTATACGTGGAGCTTCCACGATGGGTCCGCGCCCGTGACGACCCCCGTCAACTTTACCTCCCATACGTTCGCCGACCCCGGTCGGTACAACGTCTCCGTGGTCGTGGTGGACCCGATCAACCGGACCGCGAACGCCTCGTCGTTCATCCTCATCGTCGCGGGCTCCCCGCTCTCCTCCTCCCTCCTCACCCCGCTCTCCTTGGCCGCGATCGCCCTCGTGGTGATCGTGGCGATCCTCGCGGTCGCGGTCCTCGTCTACGGTCGGCGCCCCCGGGAGCAGGACGATGAGGAGGCGGCGGCGACGCCGATCGCCCCGAGCGACACGATGGAACCCCTTCCAGGCCCGTCGGAGACCGGTTCTTCGACGGGAGAGGAGTCGAAACCATGATAAGCCACCAAGGAACCACGTCGATGATGAACACGCCATCCCCCAACGCCCCAGCGCTCCGAGGATCTCGCCGGGCCTCCGTGGCCTTCCTGGTCCTTCTGGTCGCCGTACTGGCCCTACCGATCGGTAGTGCTCAGCCGATCTCCGGCCTGGGCGCGCACGCTTCGCTGGCCGCACCGGTGGGGATCGCCCACCCGGCGATCGCTTCGCCCCCCGTGGCGACCCCGACGAGCTCGTTGATCTCCTCGGTCAGCTCCCACATCGCGACCGGCAACTCGGCCCTCTTCCATCCGGACACCACGCCCTGGCTGGGCGGCGGGCATGGCGCCGGCGTCTCCCGTTCCCCCACCTCCGCCGCGGCCGGGCCCATCGCGGGCGCGGGAGCCGGTCCCGGCTCCTCGAGCTCGAACTACTACATCCCCGGTTCGGACTGCTCCGGGTGGTACGGCGGCCAGCTGTTCGTCCCCTGGATCAGCGGTTCGTCGATCGCCCACGTTGGCGACAGCAACCAGACCCTGGTCGCCGCCGGCGGGACGATGAACGAGATCTTCAACGGCACCACCGCCAGCCCGTGCATCTCGGGGTTCATCGACAACTACACCCTGTTCTACGGCTACGGCGCGGTCTACCGGAGCGCGGACGGCGGCCAGCAATGGACGCAGTACCCGGTCGCGCCCAACGATACCCTGTGGGTCCAGAACTCGAGCCAGTCGAACGACTCCATCACCACGGGCAACGAGTACATCGCAGGCAGCTCCGACGGCTCGGCCTCCGTGATCACGGGGTACGCCCCGGCGTGCGCCGCGATCCCGATCGCCATCCCGTGTGGAGGCCTCCATGGGATCTACGGACCTTGGGGATTCGCCATCTCCACGAGCCATGACAACGGCACCACCTGGTCGAACGCATCCCAGGTGAGCGGGGTCAACGGGCTCACGTGGGTCACCATGAGCAGCACCTGCCAGTCCCTCGGATTCACCTCGGGAATCTATGTCGCCAACATCCCTGAGGACCCCTGGGTCGTCATGAACAACTCGGTCATCGTCGCCGGCTGGGACGTACTCAACCAGCAGTTCGTCCAGAGCACCTGCTCATTCAACGTCAATGCGGTCGTCCAGGTCGTCGTCTCGACCGACGGCGGCGCGACGTGGAGCACGGCGAAGAACATGACCAACATCGTCACCGACTCGGTGAGCTTCGCCCTCGGCCTCCCCGCTTCCCACACGATCTACGCGGTGGCGGAGGACTCGGGGAACTTCTCCTCGAGCGCGGACACCATCGAGTTCAGCTTCCAGAAGTCCACGAACAACGGGGCCACCTGGAGCACGGAGGGGGACATCACGAGCATCACCGTCCACGTGACCTCGCCCGCCGCCTCGGCGCCGGACCAGTTCTCGACGGTCCAGCGCCCGGTCCTGGTCGTTGACAACTGGACCACCTCCCCGAACGAGGGAACGCTCTACATGGTCTGGCAGGACAACAACACGGGGGCCTACCAGGGATACCCGACGATCGCGTTCAGCAAGAGCATCAACAACGGTGCCAGCTGGAGCGCGCCCGTCTTCGTGACCGGCCAGACGACCCAGTTCAGCTACGTTGAGCCGACCCTGAGCGTCGGCCCCGACGGGACGGTCTGGGTCACCTACTACGGGGTCAACCAGAGCGGGGCCGCCAACGGGGCGTACCGATGTCTATGGCGTCGCGTCCACCGACGGAGGCACCACCTGGACGCCCCAGTTCCGCATCTCCGATGCCTCGAGCTACCCCGGGACGACCCCCGGCGCCGGCTCGTCGGTCCTGGACCTCGGGCTGTACATGGGCGCGACCGCCACCAGCGCGGGGCTGGTTCCGATCTGGTCCGACTGCCGGAACGTCGCCTGCTCGACCAACCTGGGCGGCACCGGCTTCGACGTCCAGCACTACACCGCCAACGTGGAGCTCGTCAACTTCTCCTCGACGGCCCCATCGACCTCCTCGCCGAGCGCGCTCGTCACGACCGACGGGACGGTCACCAACTATGGCCTCCCGGCGATGCTGGGATGGGACCTCGGGAGCTCGCACCTGGTGCGAGTCCCCCTGACATTGGCGTACAACGCGACGGCGGTCGAGGCGTTCACAGGTCTCTCGGGTCTCTCGAGCGCCACCAGCGTCAGCACGACGGTGACGGTAAGCCAGCTCGGTGTGGGCCTTGTGTCCCACTACACTCCGACGCCGGCGACGTTCATCGAGGGGATGATCATGCCGCTCGTGGCCGGGACCACGCTCACCCTCGACAGCCTCCCGGTGCCCCTGACGTCCAACGCCACGGCGAACCTGTACACCGCGGTGGTGCCCCAGAACGGGCAGTCCCACTGGCTCAATGTGAGCGCTCCCAACTACCAGTCGGTCCACCAGCTGGTGGCGACGAACGCGGCGGGGATCACCTGGCAGAACTTCACACTGATCCGGCTGAACGGGACCATCAAGGTCTCGGTGGCCGCCAGCGAGGGGTTCGCGGCGTACCTGTCGACGATCAACGCTGCGCAGGTCACCGTCGACGGGGTGCCGGCGGTCCTCTCCGGCGGAGCGGTCTCGGTGGCCGTGCCGTTCGGGGAGCACAATGTCTCGGCGTCCGTGGCGGGCTTCGTGAGCGACCAGAGCCCCGCAAACCCGATCACCGTGGTCGCGAACCAGGTGAAGTCCGTGACGTTCACGTTCACGGGCGGGTGGATCAACGGGACGGTCGTCCCGGCGGTTTCCGGCGAGGTGCTGAAGATCGACAACACGACCGTGACCGTGAACGCAGTGGGGCAGTTCACCCAAGGATTGCCGGGCGGGTTCCACAGCCTGACCGCGACCGCGACGGGCTACAACCTGTCGACGATCAACAACATCGGCGTGACGCCGCTCAACACGCACCTGGTGAATGTCACGCTGACAAACAGCGGCTGGATTGCGGGGTCCATCTCCCCTCTCTCGGCCGTGACGTCGGCGTTCATTCGGATGACCTCGGGCTCTACGGTGAAGATCCCGACAGTCTCCAAAACGAATGGAACGTTCAATGAGACCCTCCCGGCGGGAACCTGGAACGTCACTACGATGGCGACGAACTACCAGACCAACTGGACCATCATCGCGGGCCTGACCGCGGGGAACGGGTCGTTCATCGCGCTCACGCTGAAGGCGATCACCCCGGTCTGCACGGTGAACTGTTCCGGCAACAACCACACCAAGAACGCTACCCAGAACACCTCGGGCACCGGGATCTCGACGCTTGACATCGCGCTGATCGTCGTGGCCGTCATCGTGGTCGTCGCCGTGCTGGTCGCGGTGATGATGATGCGGCGCCGCGGCGGCTCCGAGCCCGAGTCGGACTACAACCAGAACCCTCCGGACCAGCAGGTCTACGGGGACTCCTCAACGTCGGAACTGCCGAAGCTGCAGTCCGACGGTAGCATGGGGCCACCCCCGGGGAACCAGTAACCGGCGGTACGGTCTCGCCGAGCCAACCCATTCTCGGGCCTAAGAGGGCCCGCGCCGAGGAGGCCCGCGCAATGTCCGGGCACCAAGGAGTTTTACGATGAGAGAGGCTCCAACGCGCGTGCGGGACCTGCTTCTCCCTGCGGCCGTCGCCCTGGTCCTTGTGCTCCTCGTCGCCACGGGGGTGCCGATGGCCCAGACGGGCCCGTCGGGCTCCGCACGGACCCTCGGATCGACAGGGCAGCCTGCCGTCCGCCTTTCCAATGCCCCGCCCCCCGCGGGGGGACCGGCGGAGGCGGGATCGGCCGCGCCCAACTGCTCGCTCCAGGGCTTGCATTTCAACGAGCTCTACCCAGGACTCTCGGTCCCGCCGGGGGTCCCCGGGGCCAGCTTCGGCGGTTGCCCGATCGGAGCTGACGATGCCTCGGTCTCTCTGCTCTCCAATGGGAGCGGCTCCGGCTCGAACGTCACGTTCTCTCTCCTCCTTCCGCCCGCCGGGAGCGCGACGGGTTCGGCGTACGGAATGTTCTCGCTCCGGATCGCCGTCTCGGGGGTCCCATGCTCGCAAGATGCAGCCTCCGTGCTCGCGGTCGAACTGGTCCCTCCGGAGAGCCCTTATTCCCCCGCTCCCGGGGCCAACTGGTCGATCCGCACCCCTGCGTTCGATCTGGCACCGGCGGGCTCCTGCGACCCGTACCTGCTCGAACGACACCGCGCTCGTCAGCCTCGACGGAGCGTCCTTCTGCGAGGACGAGGTGCTGCCCGCTGCCTTCGTGCCAGTCCCGGGGCTGGGACTCGCGCCCGGGAGCCTGGTCAATCTGGCGTTCCGGGGGGTTCCGGGTGGTGCCGCGGGCCTCACCCTATGGATCAACGATTCCTCCGGCTCCTCGGGAAGCGTACAGCGGAACTTCGGGACCGTATCGACCTCACTGGGGCGTCCGCTCGAGCCGCTGGACGGGGTCGCTGGCTACTCGCGGGAGCTCTGGGACGGGGCCGGGACGGTTTCGGCCGCCTGGACGAACTGCCCTCTCCCCACCGGGCCTGCCGCGGCGTGCAACTCCTACGACCCTTCGTTCAACGCCGCCGCCGGCACCGTCGCCCTTGTCAACGCCACGTTCTCGGGTGGGAACGGGTCCGCGGGGGTGCTCTACTCAGAGGTCGGGACGGCTTCATCCACCGATGGGTGCTCCTCCAGTTCCCCTGCCTGTCCTGGGGACGCCACCGCCGCCGGGGCTGTTTACCCGGCGTGGGGGATCACGTCCTCCATGGGCGGCCCGGCGCTCGAGCTCGGGAGCGGTCCTGGCGCTCCCCCCGCCTTCCTCGGGACCGCTTCGGCCCAGTTCGCGAATGGGGGCTCGGCGCCGTTCGAGCCGCTCCGCATCATCGTGACGCCGATCCTCGCGTCGCCTCCGACGTCCCCCATCTCGGCGTCGTTCCTCGACCTCTCCGGAGTGTCGAACGTCACCTACGATCCCTACTACTGCTCGTCCTCCACCACGCCGGCGGAGGTATCGCTCCCCGCCACGCTGGTCGCCGGGGACTCGACCTACGGCACGTGGAATGCGACCCTGGCGATCGGATCGTTCGCCGGCACGTTCCCCGTCGCCTACTCGCGGGTCGTCGGCAACGGCTCCTCCGAGTTCGGCGGGGAGCTCACCTCGTTCGTGGGCCCCGGAGGACCGGCATGTCTGTTCCCCGGGACGGCTACGCCGACTGTCACCCGCGTGAACGCGACCGCCCTCGGGTATCGCGTCAGCTGGAACGACTCGGATCCCGCGATCGACGCGTTCGCCGTCAACGTCTCCGGACATCCGTCGGCCCCCGGCGTGCTGGTCCCAGAGACGTGGGCCGGCGCGCTCAACGGCACCGTGTCGGCGCTCCTCCCGATCGGGACCGGCGGCACCATCGACACCATCGCGGTGACCGCCATCGGGTTGGCGGGGGTGCTCTCCCCAGCGTCCCGGAACTTCACCGGCCCTCCTACCCTCTACGCGGTGAACCTCTCGGCCTACGCCACACCGAGCCTCGTGGTCGGGCCGGGGAAGATCGTCACCGTCACCGTGAACGTCTCCGGGGGCCGCGCCCCCTACCTGTACTCCATCGACCTGGGGAACGGTCTCCCGCCCCTCACCGGGTCGATCGGGTCCAACGGGACCTTCGGATTTCCCCTCGGGACGTACGAAGGGATACTGGACGTCCGGGTGAACGTCACCGACGCGGCCGGCGACCCCGCCGCCGCGGCGGCGATCCGGGTCCCCGTGTGGACGAACCCGCTCGGGGTCCCCCAGTCGTCGGAGGCGGGAGACGGGTTCGCCACGGCGAGCTGGGGCACGCCGATCGTCCCCGGGACACCCCTCGTCGGCTACTTCATCTACAGCACGACCAACGCGTCCGACGCGTGGCGGCTCGCGAGCGCCGGGGTGGTCACGGGGAACTTCGGCGGGATCCAGGTCTCCTACACGGCCAACCACTCCTTCGGGTTCGTGGTCAACGACGGGTCGGCCGTCTTCGTCCAGGTCGTCGGCCTCGCCGCCAGCGGCGTGGGCGAACTCCCGGCCGGGAACCTCACTCTCGTGGGCCGCCCCGCGCCGTTCGTGGTCGGTCCCATCACGACCATTGGAGGGGGCGTGGCCCCTTTCACCGATGCCTTCACGGCGAGCGTTTCGGGGGGGAGCAACGACACCCTCGTGGGCGCCGTCTTCTCGTTCCCGGGATTCCTCGAGGTGGATGCGACGATCTCCGGCGGCAACGGGACGTACCTCGTCAACGCTTCCTACACGTTCGAGTCCCCGGGGACCTTCCCGGTCAGCCTCCATGTCACCGATGACGAGTTCGACGTGGGGGTGGTCTCGACGGCCGTGTTCGTGGCCCCCGGCGTCCCGCCGGCCCTGTCGGCCGCGGTCCTCAACGCGCCGGCGTACAACGGTACCCCGGTCCAGTTCCAGGCCGTCGCCACCGGCGGATCCGGCGTCGACGGGTACAACTGGTCCTTCGGGGACGGCGCCGCCGCCAACGGGTCGAACCCGATCCACGTGTACGCCGAGCCCGGCACCTACACCGCGGTGATCCGGGCCACGGACCTCCTGACCGGCGGCTTCAATGTCACGACCTTCCCGGTCACGATCTTCACGGACCCCGTGGTGTTCGTCTCCGTGTTCCCCGGGCCGAACGGCACGGATTCGTTCGACTTCCGTGCCAGCGTCGGCGGCGGCTCCGGCCCCTCGCAGGTGCTCTGGACGTTCGGCGACGGGACCCTCGCCCACGGGGCGAACGTGAGCCACGACTACGACACCCCGGGAACCTACACGGTCAATGTCACGGCGACGGACCCGGCGGGCCACGCCGGCACCACCCACTACTACGTCGTGGCCCAAACACCGACCTCTACGTCGGGCTCCGGAGGCACCGTGGGGGTATCCCCCACGTTGTTCTGGCTCGTCGTCGTCATCGCCGCAGGGGTCGTGCTCGTGGCGATCCTCTTTGCCGTCCGGCGACCGCCCCCGGCCCAAGCGGTCCCGGTCGGGGAGTTCGAGGAAGAGGACGGGGCCGTCAGCCTCCGCTAGGCGGAGACTCCTCGTTCCCGTCCGCGATCCGCTCGTGGAGCTGGCGTTCGCGCTCGAGCTCCGACTCGTCCACCGGGACGATGGGTTTCGGCCGGCGGTCCTCCTGGCGGCGGTGGCGTAGGGCGAGCAGGTAGGCGGCCACGAGGGCCAGGACGAGCACCCCCAGGCCGGTCAGGAAGTACGGGGAGAGGAACAGGGGGGTGGGGGCCGCGCCGGTCCCGTTCTCGGTGACCGTGCTGTTGGCGGTCATGGAGATCGACACGTTGACAACGGACCCGGGCAGCAAGGTCGCCTGGGATAGGTAGACCTGGAAGCCGGGCGCGGTGGCCCGGATCGGGTAGGTCCCCGCGGCCAGCTGGACCGACGCGGACCCGTTCGACGAGAGATCGACGGCGCTGCCGTTGACCCAGACCTGGGCATCCAACGGCTCCACCGTCAGCTGGAGCGTCCCGGGGAGCGCCGTCAGAGTGAGGTTCTTCCAGACCGTGGCGTTCGCGGGTACCTGCACGAGCACCGTGAGGGGGGCGAACCCGGGGAAGGTCGCGAACAGGGTGTGGTTCGTTTCGGCCGCGGCTGAGATCTGATAGGTTCCAACGTTGAGGGGGACCGCGGTGCCGTCCCAGGTGAGCGTGCTCGTCGCGGGGAAGACGGTCCCGCGAACGATCGAGGGCAGGAGCTCCAAGGAGAAGTTCTGCCACACGGTCCCGTTCCAGGCGCTCCCCAGGGTGAGCGACGTGGGCGCGTAGTTCGTGGCGGAGACCGTCAGGGAGTGGCCGCCGAAGGTCACATTGACCAGGTAGTCACCGTTCGTGAGAGGCACGGTCCCCCCATCGAACAAGAGAGAGGCGTTCAGAGGGAGGATGTTCCCCCGGTAGACCGACCAGGCGATGAGCGTGACGTTGACCGACGGGCCGATTGGCCCCGCCCCTGCCCCGTTGAACGCCGCGACCGTGATCTCGAAGCGGATGAACGGCGGGATCGAGGGGATGATCGCCGACCGTGCTGAGGCGTTGGTCGTGAGATTGCCCTGGTTCATCCCTTCCAATCCCCAGAGGATGAGGAAGCCGGTGATCGTGGAGTTCCCGGGGACCTCGGTCCAGTTCACCAGGATCTGGGCCTTCCCCGGGATGACCGCCACCGCGGTCGGGGCGGGTGGCACCGCGAGGCCGAACGTCGCGAAGAACACCAGGGAGAGCGTGTTGCCGAAGACGGGTTGGTACGCACCGACCGTGAACGAGAGAGCATAGACGGGGCCGCCGAGGGAGGTCACGCCCAGGGTGTTCCCCACCCAGTCCGACGGGTATCCCGCCTGTTGGGAAACGAGGAGGATCGCCCCGACCGAGGTCGCGTTGTTCGAGAGCGGCGCCCCCCAGACCTCCCAGTAGTGGAGGGTGGTGTTGTTCATCTCCCACATCGCGAACGCGCCGCCAACGCCGTTCCCGGTGACCGTGACGTCGACGGTCGCGCCGCCGCCGGAGCCCTGGCTCAGGGCGAGCGGGGCCGACCAGCTGTACCCGCCGTCTTCGGAGGCGGTCGCCCAGGCTGTGCTGACGTTGGTGGACGCCACGTAGGAGGCGAACCCGACATAGAGCGTGCCGCTCGAATCGATCTGCAGGGACCCGTCGACCCACCACGTGGCGTTGCTGAAGTTGAGCGTAGAAAGGATCCTGGGCGTGCTCCAGGTGGCGCCGCCATCGGAGGACTGGGTGAACGTCTCGCTCCCGACGCCCAGGGCATACCGAGGGGCCCCGGTGCTATCGAACTGCTGGACCAGGGCGTCCAAGGTCCCGCCCGAGGTGACCGCGATCTCAGCGGTGACGCTCTGCGTGGTCGCCTGCACGGGGTGTGACGTTCCATGGCGCGCTCCAGTTGCGCCCCTTGTTGTAGGAGGCCGAGACGACGATCTGGTACTGCCCGCGCTCGAAGGCGCAGCTGTTCTTCGTGACGCACCAGAGCCAGTCAGGTGCCGTGCCGTTGTCGCACGGGGCCGGGGTCCCCGAGGGGCAGGTGACCGGATCGTTCGGGCCATAGGTCCAGGCAACGTAGACGGTCCCGTTCGGGGCGACCGCGATCGACGGGCGGTCGTCGAATGTCCCGTTCACCCAGGTGGTAACGTTCTGGTATCCCTGGAAGGAGGCGCCGTGGTCGTCCGACCAGGCGACCGCGGGTTGGGAACCCGGAAGGTACCCGTCCAGGTACCCGATGGAGTAGACGACGAAGATCGTCCCGTCGGGCCCGACCGCGACGCCGGGGTCCCACGCCGAGGAGTTGTAGAGGTCGCTGACCGGGCGGGCGGGCGGGGCCGCCCCGGTGGGCTCGAATGGTCCCGTCGGGCTCATCGGAGTGCCCTCAGGGTTCGCGATCGGGTGGGAGTTAGTGTCCGGCAGGTAGTAGGCGGGCTGGAATGAGTAACCCCCGTCGATCGAGCGGGAGAAGCCGATGCCCCCACACCCGATGAACGTCTCGTAGATGTACCCGGTCGTCGGGTCCACCGCCTGGGAAACCTGGCGCTCCGGAAGGTCGTTGCACGGGGCCCCGACGAGCGTGTTCCGTAGGCTCCCATTGAGGTGGGCCAGGGGGGCCGAGGAGGGAGGGGTCCCGGACCCACCTCTGGGGCCTGCGAAAGCCGGGGGCGGGTTCAAGGGCGCCCCGCGGTCGGGCGAGGGTGGCAGAACGTGCCCGGGCGAGAGAGGCGCGGCGGCCAGGCCCGCCATCACAAACAGTAGAGCTACCGCCGAGCTCGCCCACTCGGCCCCAACGACGTGCCGCATCCGCGGCCGGACGAACCCCGCCGAGCGGAAAACCCTCTCGGGCCGAATCACTCGCCCGAACCGGCCGATTCGTGGCCGCGTACCGGCCAGCGTACCGAAAAAACGCATAGCCCGGACCAAAGATAGATATGGCACGCGCACGTGCGACGGCTGCCCGGGGCCCGGGCAGGCGTTGACGTGGGCGATTCTTCGTTCGACGGAAGGCCGGCGAACGCCGGGGTTCCCGGCGCGTCGGCGGCGAACGAACCCTCGATCGCTCTCGGCGCCCCGGCCCTGCCGAGCCCCGCTCCCTCGCACACCCCCATGTCCCCCGCGTCGCCCCCGAGCACCGCCAGCGAGGTGTTCGACTCCGTCCTTCGTCGATCCTCCGAGCTCTACAAGGGCAATCGGGAGATCCTGCGGGAGTCGTACATCCCGACCCGCCTCCCCCACCGCGAGCACCAGATCCGTCAGGTCGCCGAGGTCCTGGCACCGGCCCTGCGCGGGGACATCCCGTCCAACCTCCTGATCTACGGGAAGATCGGCACGGGGAAGACGGCCGTCGTGGCCCAGGTCCGGCTGGACCTTCAGCGCCGCACCGACATGACCGGGCACATCACCTTCATCACGGTCAACTGCGGCAACATCGACACCCCGTACGGCCTCCTACAGACCATCGGGAACTCCATCGCCCCCACCGAGGCGGAGAGGATCCCGACCGGGTGGTCCCTCGACCGCGTCCAGTCGGCGATGCGGGGCCTCATGGACGCCAAGGGAGGGACCGTCATCCTCACCCTCGACGAGATCGACCGCCTCGTCGCCCG
This sequence comes from uncultured Thermoplasmata archaeon, assembly GCA_963708255.1. GTDB lineage: Archaea > Thermoplasmatota > Thermoplasmata > Lutacidiplasmatales > UBA184 > Lutacidiplasma. The sequence goes on along the minus strand of CAVPSE010000002.1, from coordinate 1,394,204 downwards.
GAGCGGGGACGGGGTGCTCTACACCCTGAGCCAGCTGAACACCGAGCTCAGCACCGCTCGCCTCGTCATCGTCGGCATTTCCAACGATCTCAAGTTCACCAACAACCTCGATGCCCGCGTCCGCAGCCGGCTCAACGAGGAGAAGATCCTCTTCCCGCCCTACGACGCCCCGATGCTCCAGGACATCCTCCGGGAGCGCGCGAAGGAGGCGTTCAAGGAGGGCGTCGTCGACGCCGGCGTCATCGAGCGGTGCGCGGCGTACGCGGCCCTGGAGAACGGGGATGCCCGGCGCGCCCTCGCCCTGCTCAGGCTTGCGGCCGAGATGGCCGAGCGGGACCGGGCGAAACGGATCACCTCCGACCACGTGGTGAAGGCGAAGAGCCGGCTCGAGCAGGACATCATCCTCGAGTGCGTTCGGACCCTGCCCCCGCACTGCAAGGTCCTCTTGTTCGCGATCCTGCAGTCGTACGAACGCCGGCGCGGGGGCGTCCTGACCGGCGAGGTCTACGACAGCTACACGAAGATCTCCCAGCGGTTGGGCCTCCAGCCCCTCCACGCCCGGAGCATCTCGAACTACCTCTCGGAGCTCGAGAACCTGGGACTGATCCGGGCGACCATCGTCTCCCGGGGCCGGGGCGGTCGGACCCGCGAGATCGTCGTCGATGTACCGCTTTCCGAGACGATGCCCGCCCTCGCCGACGACCCGCTCCTCGCCCCGATCGCCCGCCCGAAGCCGGCGAACCAGACCCTGCTCACGAACTTCGACAACCCCAACCGGGGCGGCGGGCCGTACTAAGGCTCGACCGAGGTGGCGGCCGGGACCGCCCCGTGCGCGTCGACCATGGCGCGCCGGCGGGCCCGGATGCGCCTCAGCTCGCTCAGGTCCCGCTCGAGCTCCCGCATCTCCCGGGCGTAGCGACGGAGCCGGACGCGGGCGATCGCCTCGATGGTGGCGATCTCCTTGTCCAGGCTCTCGTCGGAGCCCCGGAACTCCGCCATCGCCTACCGGGGATCGATCTGGGCCTTCTGGAGCTTCTGGGAGAAGTCCACGAAGACCGTCTTGAGCTCGGTGAACTCCTCGATGGCGACGGAGCCGGCCTCCCGGCCGCCGTTGCCGGTGTTCTTGATGCCACCGAACGGAAGCTGGACCTCGGCCCCGATGGTGGGGGCGTTGATGTACGTGATCCCGGCCTCCAGGTCCTGGACCGCCCGGAACGCCCGGTTGACGTCCTTGGTGTAGATCGACGAGGAGAGCCCGTAGTCGACGTCGTTGGCGATCTTCACCGCCTCCTCATAGCTGCCGAACCGCATCACCGACAGGACCGGTCCGAAGATCTCCTCCTTGGAGATCCGAGTGCCGTGGTGGGTCTCGACGACCGTCGGGGCGATGAAGTGGCCCTGGTCGTAGATCCCGCCGTGGAGCCGCTCGCCCCCGTAGAGGATCTTCCCTTCCGTGCGGGCGAGAGCGATGTACTCGAGCACCTTCTTCTCCTGGTCCGCCGAGGCGACGGGCCCCATGTCGACGGACTCGTCGAGGGGATCGCCGATCTTGAACGATCTCAGGCGTTCCAGGAGCATCGCGACGAACCGGTCGTAGACCTTCTCGTGGACCAGGAGCCGGCTCGTGGCCGTGCATCGCTGGCCGCTGGTCCCGAACGCCCCGAAGAGGGCCCCCTCGAGGGCGAGCGGGAGCTCGGCGTCGTCCATGACGATCTCCGGGTTCTTGCCCCCCAGTTCAAGGTGGACCATCTTGAGCTGCTGGGCGCCCCGGACGTAGACCTCCCGGCCGGCGTCCACGCCGCCGGTGAAAGAGATCGCGCGGACCCGTTTGTCCCCGACCAGCGCGTTGCCAACGACGCTGCCGGAGCCGGTCACGAAGTTGACGACCCCGGGGGGCACCCCGGCCTCTTCGTAGACGCGGACGACCTCGGCCCCGCACCAGGCGGTGTTCGACGCCGGCTTGAAGACGACGGTGTTGCCGCAGATCAGCGCCGCCGCGATCTTCCAGTTGGGGATCGCCGTCGGAAAGTTCCAGGGCGTGATGCACGCCACGACCCCCTTCGGCTGGCGGACCGTGAGGCAGAACTTGTTGTGGAGCTCGGAAGGGACGGTCTCCCCGGCCAACCGTCGGCCCTCCCCGGCCATGTACTCGATGAAGTCGATGGACTCCTGAACGTCCCCGCGCCCCTCGTCGAGGATCTTCCCCATCTCCCGGGTGACGATCCGGCCCACCTCGTCCTTGCGGCGAAGGAGGATCTGGGCGGCGCGCTGGAGGATCTCGCCCCGATGGGGGGCCGGGACCTCGCGCCAGGCCGGGAACGCCCGCTGGGCGGCCTCCACCGCGGCGCTTACGTCCGCGGCGCGGCCGCTCACGAATCGCGCCAGCACCTCCCCGGTGGCAGGGTTCCGGGTCTCGAAGTGCGATGACCCTTCCGGGGTCACCCACTTCCCGTCGATGAACAGTCCGAACTGGTGGGGGGTCTCCGACACGTGTTCCCTCGGGCTCGTCGAGAGGTGGGGACCTAAAAGGCTGGCGTGACGCCCGTCCGTATAGGGTTATGAACGGGCCTCTCGTCCCGAGGGATATGGACCATGAGCTCGAGGCGGAGGTGACCCTCAGCGGGGTCCCGGCGCCACTGGGGCTCGTCGAGCAGCTGGTCCCCGAACTGGCCGCCGAGGCCCTCCGGAAGACCGTGGGACAGCGGGGCGAAGGTCGACTGGCGAAGTTCACGGTCGATGGGCCGATCATCCACCTCACCCTCGAATCCTCGGGGGCGCGGCCCCACCAGGCTCTCCTGGCACTGGTCAGGCGGCTCGGCGAGGAGTTGGGGCGCCGGGCGAAGGTCGGTGTCCGCTCCTTCCGGGCCCCGCGGTACCGGGTCCGCTTCCCCATGGACCCCCTGCCGAAGGGACCGATCGGCCTTCCGATCCCCCACGAGTTCACCGTCGAGGGCGCCGTCGGTGTCTTGGAGCTCCGCGACCTCTCGGAGGAGGGGCTGCGAGACAACTGGGTCGATCGGGCCACCCAGCTCCTCCAGGAGAAGGCGAAGCGCCAGGCCTACGAGGGCAAGGAGCAGGTCCTGGGCCCTTCTGAGGCCCCCGGTCGCGCGGGAACCTGTCTTCCGGGGGGACCCGACCGAGGAGATGCTCCGCCGCCAGTGGGTCCGCAGCGGACCGACGAAGGGCAAGTGGTTCCTCGGACCCACTGCGGCCCACCTGCTCCGGACGATGAACCGGATCGCGATCGATGAGGTGCTCGCCCCGCTCGGCTTCCAGGAGGTGGTGCAGCCCCACCACGACTCGTTCGAGATCCTTCTGAAGACGGGCCACATGGAGGGCCTGCCCGGGGAGTTCTACTACGTCACCGAGCCGAAGACCCGGGACCCCGCCGCGTGGGAGCGGTTCACGGACCTGGTCAAGATCACCCGGAAGGTCCCCGAAGAGGAGCTCGCGAAACTGGTGAGCCCTCCGTCGGCGGTCTCCTGCTACGCCCAATGCCCGACGATCTACTGGTGGCTCTCCGGCCGCACCATCGCCACCGACTCGCTGCCGTTGCGGATCTACGACCGGACGGCCATCAGCAACCGGTACGAGAGCGGGGGTCGGCACGGCCTCGAACGGGTGGACGAGTTCCACCGGATCGAGCCGGTCTACGTGGGCACTCCCGATCAGCTCGTCCAGCTCCGCGAGAAGCTCCTGGAGCGGTATGCCCACGTCTTCGACGACATCCTCGAGCTGGAGTGGCGCACGGCATGGGTCACGCCGTTCTACATGCAGCAGAGCGGCGGGGTCGGCGTGGAGGACGCCCAGGCCCAGGTGAAGGGGACGATCGACTTCGAAGCGTGGCTGCCGTACCGGGGCGACCGGACGACCTCCGAATGGCTCGAGTTCCAGAACCTGTCCATTGTCGGGGAGAAGTACACCAAGGCGTTCACGATCCGTGCCCAGAAGGGGGAGCTTTGGAGCGGCTGCTCGGGGATCGGCCTCGAGCGGTGGCTGACGGCGTTCCTCGCCCAGAAGGGGCTCGACCCGGACGGGTGGCCGGCCGCCTTCAAGCGGGCGGCGGGGGACCTACCTCCCGAGCTGCGCTTCCTGTAGGCCGAGGGTCCCGGGGGCCAGGACCATGCCGGCCGGGCGTCGTCAGGTCCACCGCCTCGAGGAGTTCGACCCGGGTGGCGCCTCCTCGGACCCCGGCACGCCCACCCCCGTCGGCCCCCGGCAGTCGCCCGCGCTCCCTGGGACCTGGGGGGTCCAGGAGGGATTCATCGTACATCCGCTGCTGGCCCCCGGCCTCCTGCGCGCGCTGCCGTTCCAGATCGACTTCGCTCGGGTCGGCCTCACCGAGGACCTGCTCGTGGTCCTTCCGACCGGCCTCGGCAAGACCGTCATCGCCGCGCTCCTGAGCGCGGAGCTGCTCCGATCGGGTCCCGGGAAGGTGCTGTTCCTCGCCCCGACCCGCCCGCTCGTGCAGCAACACGCGACCTCGTTCGCCCGGTGGTTGCCCGCCATGCGGCGGGCGGTCTTCACCGGGACGGTCGGTCACCCCCGTCGCGAGGGCGCGTGGGACGGGGCCGACGTGGTGTTCTCCACGCCGGAGATCATCGTGAACGACCTGGCGGCGGACCGGTACGACCTCAAGGAGGTCCGATTGCTCATCCTCGACGAGGTCCATCACGCGGTCGGAAAGTACGCGTACGTGCCCTTGGCCGGGCGGTACCGGTCCGAACGACCCGTCGGGGGACGGATGCTCGGCCTCACGGCGTCGCCGGGTGGTAAGGATGAGCGAATCGAGGAGGTCGTCGGGGTCCTCGGTGGTCCCCGGGTGGAGGCGCGCAGCCGGGAGGATCCAGGGGTCCGGGAGTATGTCCAGGCCGTCGACGTGGAGTTCCACTGGGTCGAACTTCCCCCCGAGGCGAAGCGGATCCAAGAAGAGCTGGCCCGGGCCACCCGGGACGTCGGCCACAAGCTCCAGAAGATGGGGTACCTACGGAAGAAACCACTCACTTCGCTTTCCGTGAAGGATCTCATCGCCCTTCGAGGCGAGATCTTCGCCCGGCCGGGGCCGATGACCCGGAAGTTCGGTCCCCTGTTCCATCAGCTGGTCCTCCTGCACCTGCACCACGCTCAGGAGCGGCTCGAGACCCAGGGGATCACGCCGTTCGAGCAGTACGTCGAACGGGTGAAGGCGAAGCCGAAGCCGTCTCGGGGCGACCTCGCCTTCGTGCGTCGTCCCGAGGTCGAGCGGGCGATGGCGGAAGCGAAGGCGTTCCGGGAGGACAGCCGCCAGGCCTCCCACCCGAAACTGGACGCCCTCGCGGAAGTGATGCGAGCGGAGATGGGGCGGGACCCCGCCCGGCCCCCGAGGGTCCTGGTGTTCGCCCAGTACCCGGGACACGATCCAGGGGATCGTCGAGCGGCTGGAGGGCGAAGGGTGGACGGTGGGGCGGTTCGTGGGGCAGGCGACGCGCGACGAGGATGACCGGGGGATGACCCAGGTCGAGCAGGGCCAGGTGCTCCGGGCGTTCGCGGAGGGGCGGTTCCCGGTTCTGGTGGCGAGCAGCGTCGCGGAGGAGGGACTCGACGTCCCCGACGTCGACCTGGTGGTATTCTTCGAGGCGGTCCCGAGCGAGATCCGCGCCATCCAACGCCGCGGCCGGACCGGCCGCAGCTCGGCGGGGCGGGTGCTGGTTCTGCTGACCCGGGAGACCCGCGACGTCGGCTACCAGCGGGCCGAGGTGAAGCGGGAGGCGGCCATGGGACGCGTCGTTCGCCGGCTCAGCGCGGCGGCCCGCCGGCGGTCCCGGGGGGAGAGCGCCGACGCCACGGACCCGCCCCCGTCTACGAGCTAGCGTGCGACACGCTGGGTCATGCCGGTCGCTCGCGGTCCTCAAATAGAGCGTCCGGGCTCGCGCGCCTTCAGGGTCCGGTTACGTCGGAGCTCGCGGTCCTTCTCGACAACCCTGGCCTGGTCGCGTTCACGGGGGTAGCCCTCGCCCTCATCGCCTACCTCGCCTACTCGATGATGCACCCCGAGGCGTTCTGACCGGAGGGCCACGTTCGATCCCGCCACGCTGATCACGGTCGCCCTCGTTTTTGCGGTCGTTCTCGCGATCGCCCCCTACTTCGGCGCCTACATGGGCCAGGTGTACCTCTACCGCCCAGCCATCGGGGACCGGTTCCTTCTCCCGGTCGAGTCGGCGATCTACCAGATGCTCGGGACGAGCCCGCGCCATTCGATGCGGGCGCGGGAGTATCTCGTCGCCCTGCTGCTGGTCAGCGCGTTCCTCCTGGTCTGGCTCTACCTGTGGTTCACCTTCCAGCAGAGCTTCCCGGACAACCCTCTCGCGATCCCCAACATGCCGTGGTACGAAGGGTTCCACTCCGCCGCCAGCTTCACCACCAACACGGACTTCGTCCACTTCTCGTCGGAATCGGCGTTGAGCCAGGGGACGATCGTTCTCGGCATCCAGATCGCCCTCTTCCTCTCGGCCGCCTCGGGCCTCGCGGTCGTCGCCGCGTTCATCCGTGGGTTCGTCCGCAAGGACGGTACCCTCGGGAACTTCTACGTCGACCTGGTCCGGACCGCGACCCGGATCCTGGTGCCCCTCGCGTTCGTGGGAGCGCTCCTCCTCGTTCTCTTCGGGGTACCGGAGACCCTGGCGGCGTTCGTGACGGTCCATCCACTCGGGGGCGGAAGCCAGGTCATTCCGATGGGACCGGTGGCATCCTTCCAGGCGATCTCGCTGCTCGGCACGAACGGCGGGGGGTTCTTCGCGTCGAACGCGGGTTCGCCGTTCGCGAACCCGTCGGAGGCATCGAACCTGTTCCAGATCGGCTGGATGCTCCTGATCCCGATCTCAACCCCGTTCATGTTCTCCACGATGGTCAAGCGGCCCGGCGAGGCGCTCCCGTACCTCGGGACGATCCTGCTCGTCCTGCTGGTCGCGATAGGGCTGTTTCTCGCCTACCAGTCGGTCGCGAACGCCGACCTCGCTCTCCCCCAGGTCGCGCTCGGAACGAACGGCTACCCCGTGGGCCAGGAGACCCGGTTCTCGTTGGCCGGTGGCTCCGCGTTCCAGGTGGTCAGCGTGTACGCCAACGTGGGGGCCAACAACCTGGCCATCGGGAGCATCTCGCCGGTGGGCCAGATGGTCCTCCTGTTCGGCATGTTCACCCAGAGCACCCCCGGCGGCGAGGGGACCGGGTTCGGGACCCTCCTCATCTACGCAGTGATGGCGATCTTCGTCGGTGGCCTCATGGTAGGCCGGACCCCCGAGTACCTCGGGAAGAAGATCGGGCAGGTCCAGATCCGGTGGGCGGCCCTCGTGCTGTTCATCCACCCCGTCCTCATCCTGGTGCCCACCGCCATCGCCACCCTCGGTGGGTTCGTCCCTCTGACCGGCCCTACGGGGCCGACCGGCGCGTCCACCGCGTACATCGCCCACTCGTTCACCAACGTGCTCTACGAGTTCACCAGCGAGTCGGCGAACAACGGGAGCGGGATGGGGTACTCCGACAACACCCTGTTCCTCAACGTGGCCGGCGGGCTGGTCATGCTCGTCGGCCGGTTCCTGCCGATCCTCGCGATGATCACCATCGGCGGCCAGTTCGCGGAACAGGAACCCGCGCCGCCTGGCCCCGGGACCCTCCAGACCCGCAGCCTCACGTTCATGCTGTACCTCGCGTTCTTCGTCATCGTCCTGACCGGCCTCCTGTTCCTGCCCGGTCCTGGCGCTGGGGCCCCTCTCCCAGCAGGGGTTCTGACGTGGCGACCGCGACGGTGACCGCGGCCCTGCCGACCCCCGCCGCGCCGGCGGGGGCGAAAGTGCCCGTCCGCCGGTACGGGAGCACCTCCTGGCGTCGGGTCCTGGCCGACTCGTTCCGGTACCTCGGCCCCCGGCGGGCCGTCCGGAACCCCGTGATGTTCACGGTCTATGTCCTGACGGTGTTCCTCGCGATCCTGACGTTCCTGCCCGGGCTCTTCCCCGACCTGCGGGCGGGGTACGACCCCGCCTACTACCTCGGGCTCACCATCATCCTCGCCCTCACCCTCTGGTTCGCGAACCTGAGCGACGCGATCGCCGAGGCACGGGGACGCGCGCAGGCCGACAGCCTCCGCCAGATCCGTAGCGGGATCCAAGCCCGGCAGGTGCTCCCGGACGGGGTGTACCGGTGGGTCTCCTCGGACGTCCTCCATATCGGCGACCGGGTCGAGGTCCGCCCGGGCGAGCCGGTCCCGATGGACGGGGACGTCGTGCAGGGCGCCGCGATGATCGACGAGTCGATGATGACCGGCGAGTCGGCCCCCGTGACGCGGGAGAGCGGAGGGGACAAGACCAGCGTCCTCGGCGGCACCCGGGTGGTCCAGGGCACGGTCAAGATCCGCGTCTCGGCGGTCCGCGGTCAGTCGTTCCTCGACCGCCTGATCCGCCTCGTGGAGGGGACGGTCCGCGAGTCCACCCCGAACGAGCTCGCGCTGCGAGTGTTCCTCGCCGCGCTCACCATCGCCCTGTTCATCATCATCGTCTCCTTCATCTTCCTCGTCCGGAGCGTCGGCTTCATCGCCATCGACGTTGGGACCTTGATCGCCCTTTTCGTCTGCCTGATGCCGACGACGATCGGCGCCCTCCTCCCCGCCATCGGGATCTCCGGGATCAGTCGCGTGGCCCGTGCGAACATCATCGCGAAGTCGGGGCGCGCCGTCGAGGCCGCCGGGGACCTGGACGTCCTTATCCTCGACAAGACCGGGACGATCACGGTCGGGAACCGCCTCGCGGTCCAGTTCGTGGCGGCTCCGGACATCGACCAGGCGGAGCTGACCTCCGCCGCCATGCTCGCCTCCGGCCTCGATGACACTCCCGAGGGCCGGTCCATCGTTCGGCTGGCGGCGCGCCGGGGGGCCCAGCCTCCCCGCCTCGACGCCGGCGGCTATCGGGTGCTCCCGTTCACGCCGGAGCGGCGCATGAGCGGCCTCGCCCTCCCCGATGGGACCGAGGTACTACAAGGGCTCGATCCAGGCGATGGAGCAGTACGCCGGTGGCCTTCCACCCAGCCTCCGGGGCGAGGCGGAAGTGGGGGCTCGGCAGGGGATGACGCCGCTCATCATCGCCCGCAGCCGCAAGGTCCTCGGGCTCGTCTTCCTCAAGGACGTGGTCAAGCCGGGTATCCGGGACCGGATCCGCGAGCTCCGGCTGATGGGGATCCGGACGATCATGTGCACCGGCGACAACCGGCTCACCGCCGAGGCCGTGGCCCGGGAGGCGGGGGTCGACGAGTTCATCGCGGAGGCGAAGCCCGAGACCAAGCTCCTGGTCATCGACCGGGAGAAGGCGCAGGGGCGCCTCGTCGCGATGACGGGGGACGGGACGAACGATGCCCCGGCCCTGGCCCGGGCGGACGTCGGCCTCGCCATGAACAGCGGCACCAGCGCGGCCAAGGAGGCCGGCAACATGGTCGATCTTGACAACGATCCGACGAAGCTGATCGAGGTCGTCTCCATTGGGAAACAGCTGCTGATCACCCGGGGGGCCCTGACGACGTTCTCGATCACCAACGACGTGGCGAAGTACTTCGCCGTCATCCCGGCGATCTTCACGACCTCGGTCGTCCTCCTGCCCGGGGTCCAGGCCCTCGATATCCTTGGTCTCCCTAACCCCCAGCTGGCGGTCCTGGCGACGCTGTTGTTCAACGCCCTCACCATCCCCCTACTGATCCCGATCGCCCTCGCCGGTGTGAAGTTCCGGCCCCGGAGCGCCATCGAGCTGCTCCGGCGGAACATGATCGTCTACGGTGTCGGAGGCCTGCTCAGCGCGTTCGTCGGGATCAAGCTCCTCTACCTGTTCCTCGCCTGGCTGGGACCCCAGCCATGGTGGTCCCCGATCGTCCACGCCGCCGCGCATCTCCTCGGGGGCCTGTGAACACCAAGTCCGCCCCCCTGGACCCGATCCCGAAGGCGGTGAACATGGAGGCGCCAACCGGCCCGATCGAACCCCGCGCCCCGATCCCCCATGCTCCTCCGGAGTCGATCGGCACCCACGTTCGCGCCGCCGCCGTCATCCTGGTCCTGGCGATCCTCGTCACCGGCATCGGGTACCCCCTCGCGGTCACGGGCGTGGCCCAGATCATCGACCCGGGGGCGGCGAACGGGAGCCTCGTCCGCTCGCCCAACGGGACCGTGATCGGCTCTTCCCTGGTGCCGTCGCCGGCGCTGCTCCCCTGGGAGTTCTGGCCGCGCCCGTCGGAGGTCGACTACAACATGTACAACGGCTCGGACGCCCCTCCCGGCCCCACCGACCCCGCGCTGGTGAACGAAACCCTCTCCTACCTGGCGGAGTACGGGAACGGTACGAACAACGCGACGATCCCCCTCTGGCTCGTCACCCCGTCGGGCTCCGGGGTCGACCCCGACATCACGCCCGCCTCGGCGTACGTCCAGATCCCACGGGTCCAGCTCGAGATCGTCCAGACCTTCGGCGTCACCCTCTCGAACGCCACCCTCGAGGCCCTCGTCGGGGCCGAGACCCAGCTCCCCCCGTCCGGGATCCCCGGGCCGAGCATCGTCGATGTGCTTACCCTGAACCTCGCCCTCTGGGAGATGATCCACGCCTGACCATGTACCGACGCATCCTTCTCCCGGTCAGCGAGGCTCCCGAGGTCGAGCCGATGATCCGGTTCGCCGCCCGGCTTCTGGACGCCGACGGCGAGATCCGGGTCCTCCATGTGATCCCCACCACGACGCTTCCGGCGATGACCCGGGCAGTGGCGAGGGTCGGTGGACCTGGTGGTCCCGGCGCACGAGGCCGGCGCGGCGCTCGACGTCCGGGTGGACCCCGAGGTCCGGGCGGCGAGCGACGTGCCCGGCGAGATCCTGGAGAGCGCGGAGTCCCACGACGTCGACGCGATCCTCATGCCCCTGCGCGGAGACCGCCGCGGCACGAACCCGTTCTTCGGGCACACCGCGAGCGCCATCCTGCACCACGCCCCGTGCGACGTCCTGATCATCAACCGGCTCGCCCTCGCCGAGGAACGGGTGCCTCGTATCCTCCTCCCCAGCCTGGCCGACTCGGCCCCGCCGAAGGCGATGCGGGTCGCCGAGGAGTTGGCGGTCCGGAACAAGGGCATCCCGATCATCACCCTCACGCTCTCGGGGTACGGGACCCAGGGCGCCCCCCCGCCCCCGGACCGGTCCCCGCGCGGGGTCCCGATCCTCCACCGCCGATCGCTCCTCTCGAAGGCCCTCCTGGGTCGCCGCCACCGCCTGGCGGAGCTGATCCTTCACGAAGCAGCACGGGAGCGGTACGGCCTCCTGATCGTCGGGGACGACTCCACCCGGTACCAGGCACCGTTGATCACCCGCCGGTTCCTCGAGGAGCTGTACCGGGCCGCCCCGTGCCCGGTGATCGCGATCCGCGGATAGGCGGATGGGCGAGCTCATCTTCGTCGGGGCCGGCCTCTTCGACGAGCTGGACCTATCGGCGCGGGCCCTGGGGGCGCTCCGGGAGTGTGGGGCCGTTTTCTCGGAGGAGTACACGGCGACGCTGGCGCCCGGGACACTCGACCGCCTGGCCGCTCTCATCGGCGGGCCGGTGACACGGCTCGACCGGGACCAGGTGGAGGACGGAGCGACGGTCCTGGCCGCGCTGGATCGACACCCCCGGGTCGGATTCGTCGTTCCTGGGGATCCGTTCGCGGCCACGACGCACGTCGCGCTCCGCATCGCCGCCGAGGACCGGGGGCACCGGTGGAGCTACCTACCCGGGGGCGAGCATCCTGACCGCGGCCTCGGGCCTCCTCGGCCTTCAGCCGTACCGGTTCGGCCGCGTCGTCTCCCTTCCCCTCCCGAGCCCCGGGTTCGCCCCGACGTCCCCCCTCGAGATGATCGCGGCGAACCGGGCAGGGGGCCTTCACACCCTCGTCCTCCTGGACCTGCGTCCGGAGGAGGGCCGGTTCCTCACAGGGCCGGAGGCGGTCGCCCTCCTGCGGGAGCGGGACCCCACGGGCCGCTGGCTCCCCGCTGAGGCCGAGATCGCCATCGTCGCCCGAGCCGGGTCCCCGACGGCTGCCGCGGCGTTCGGCCCGCCGGACCAGCTGCGGGGCCTCGACATCGGGCCGCCGCTGCACTGCCTCGTGGTCCCGGCCCCGGAACTCCATTTCGAGGAAGCCCGGGCGATCGCCCGGTGGCGGGTCGCCCGCTAGTCGCTGGTCGGAGGCCGGGGGGCCGTGGAGGTGGAAGGCGCGACCGCCGCCTCGAACTGGCTGATCCGGAACGGTCGGGGGAGGACCGCGTCCGGCTCGGGCGAGGTGGCGGGCGGGGCACCGGTAGATCCCGGAAGCCCGACGAGCACGATCCGGGTGCTCGGGACCGCCCGCCGAGCCTCCCTGATCAGGGCCGACGCGCTCCCCTCAGCCAGGCTCGCATCCACGACCAGGACGGACGGCGAGTTGGTCTGGAGGAGCTCGATGGCATGGGTCGACCCTTCGGCCTCCCCGAGCACGCGGAAGTGGCGAAGGCGGAGGAGACCGCGGAGGAGGATGCGCGTCTCCTCGTCCCGGGCCACCACGACGGCTGTCTGTGGCGGCGGAGGGTCCTCCATCCAACTGCCCCGGCCGGTGTAAGTTCCCGGGGATATCATCTTTGGCCGGCGGCACGTCCGGGGACCCGGAGCGGGGACCGCTGGAACCTATCGGAGCGGGGGCGTACCGCACCGCGGGAAGGGTGGACCGGACCGTCAGCCCGGCTCCGCCACGCGTTCGCCCCACTGGGCGACCCCCGCGGCCGCAAGCAGGCCGCCGAGCGCGGCGTCGTACTCGGCGGGCGTCGCTTCGAGGAGCTTGCGCGCACGGTCCCGGAGACTACGGCCGAACTCGCGCTCTGTGTCCGCGAACTGCCAGTCGTGGGTCGCCGCCTGATCGATCGCGAGCAGCAGTCCATACGCAAGCCCCCGCTCCTTCCCTTCCCTGGGCAGGTCGGAGAGGACCGCCTTGGTCGCGGCCGGGATCCCGCCGATCCGGTACGCCCGGGCGGCCCGGTCCGCGAGCCTCGCTTCGCTGGACAGGCGGGAGTACTCCGGGAGCTGACCGAGGAGCTCGCGCTCACGGGTATCGCGGGCCGCCCGGTTGAGCAGCTCCGAGACACGTCCGGGCGAAGCGCGGGCCTCCCGAACGAGCTTTTCCGCGCGCTCCGGGTCGGGGACGATGGCGGCGACGATCTGGTCGGCGTGGTCGTGCCAGAGCCGCTCCAGCGCCTGGCTCGCCCGGGCCTCGGGGATCTCGAAGTGGCCGGCAACGCTCGGCAGGACCTCCTTCAGGGCGCGGCGCTCTTCCGGGGTCGGTGCGAGGGCGTCGATGAAGGCGGCGTGGTTGGAGCCGTAGCAGACTCCGGCGGCCACGAACCGGGCCCCCCCGGCCAGGTCGAGGCGGGCCTGCGCTTCCTTCCGGTACGCGTCGAGAGCTTCGGCGTCGGAGAGGCGGCCGAAGAGGTACCCCTTCCGGATCGCCCGGGACGGCCCCGGCACGTGCGCGTGGGCGCACTCCGCGCCCCCCCGGCAGTCGACGTTGAGCTCGAGGTCGAACGGGAACGCCTTCTCCGGCTTCGGGACCGCGAGGCGGCCGGTGACGCTCGCCAGCAGCTGGCGGTCCCCCTTGGCGCATCGTCGGCAGACCCGGAACGACGTGTCGGCCCCCGGCCAATCCACGCGGAGCAGGGGGACTGGTTCCTTCGCGGCAAGGTGGGGGCACGCGAAGGAGCGGCCGTCGGCGCCCGACTCCATCCGGTACGGCAGGTCCTTGGCGAGCGCGGTGCGGAACTCGCCCGGGGGGACGGATGCGGACCCGTGCAGTAGAGGGTGGAGTCGGTGGCGAAGAAGTGGAACCCTTTCTTCGTGAACCCGAGGTATCCGAGCATCAGGCGCCGGGGGTCCTCGTCCTGCTGGACCGCGATCTGCGCCTCCTTGGTGGTCCGTGCCAGCGGGGCGAAGGATACCTCGCCGAACGGGTACCGGGCGACCAGCAGGGCCGGCAGGTCCGGCTCCAGGTGGAACTTGAGGAGCCCGGCGTACGCGCGGACCATCGGGTCCCCCCATCGGGACATGGACGCGAGCCGCTTCTCGTCGTCCCGAGCCTCGCGTACCTTCTCGAGGGCCCCGCGCAGCTTCTCGAACCGGGCCGGGGGGGCACCCGTCCGCGAGGGTGGGGAGCAAAGGATCCACGGTCTTGCGGAGCCGGGCGGCCCGCTGGACGAGATCCCCTTCTCGGCCGACGGAGGCCCGGCGTGCTCGCATGGTCCGGACCTGACGAGCCTCGCCCCTAGTTAGTCGTGGCGGGGCGGTCACTTCTTGCAGACGGAGAGGAACCGCCGGAAGATCTCGCGACCCTGCTCGGTGTGCTCGACCTCCGGGTGGAACTGGACCCCGAAGATGGGGCGGGACGGGTGGCTCATCGCCTCCACCGGGCACGCCTCGGAGTGGGCGATCCGGTTCCGACCCGGGGGGAAGCTGGGTGACCGAGTCGTTGTGGCTCTCCCAGACCTGCTGGCGCTCGGGGAGCCCCTGGAACAGTGGGTGGGTCGGGTCGTCGACCGTGACGGTGACCCGCCCGAACGCGGGGGCGCTGTTGCGGGCCACGGTGCCGCCGAAATGTCGGGCGAGATACTGGTGCCCGACGCAGATGCCGAGGACCGGGACCTTCGTCCCGATCGATCCACTGGTCGACGATCCCCAACGGGGCGCCCGACGATTCCATGCTCAGGGCCCCTCCCGAAAGGACGATGCCGTCCACATCGGCGTCGGCGAGGTCCTTCGTGTTCGGGACGATCTCGCTGTCGACGTCCAGGTCCCGCAGGACGCGCCACTCCCGGTGGGTCCATTGGCCCCCGTTGTCGACCACCGGGATCCTCACTTGCGGTCCTCCGTCGGGCGCCGGGGTCGATCGCGACGGAGCTCGGCGATCTCTTCCCGGAGCCGTGTCACGTCCGCGCGCATCTTCAGCATCTCCTCCTCGAACGGAGAGAAGCCGCGAGGTGGACGAGATCCGCTGGGAGATGTAGATCCCGATGAACAACGCCCCGACAAGCGCGAGGATCGTCGTGAACACCAATGCGAAGACGAACGCGAGCAGGTTCCCGACCGCCGACTGGACCGGGAGGGTGAAGAGGCGCGTCACCTCGGCGAGCTCGACGAGCAGCAGCCCCGCAATGACCGCGACCCAGAAGACGGCCCACCGGGCGGAGGTCACGGCGCGCCCCCAGGGGAGGTCCCCGTGAGGAGGATGTCCAGCGGCAGGGAGGAGAGCGGGGTCGGCGCGAGGTTGGCGTACCCGTCGAGCCCGGGGGCGATCGGGACGAGGGAGAGGTACCCGCCCGAGACCTGGAACGCGAACAGACCGTAGTACTCCACGGAGGCGCCGGTCGGGTCGACGTAGATGGCGGTCACGTTCACGGCCACGGGGTTCGCGGTGGAGGAGAACGACGCCTCCAGGACACCGGTCCAGTTGGTCGGACCCTCCCAGGTGAGGTTCGTGTCACGAGGGCGGAGCCGGCCAGCTCACGTTCGTCGCGATCTGAGCCGTGATCGTCACGTATCGGACGTCCCCGATCCCTTGGACGTAGAAGTGGGTGATGTTGGAGGTGTCGGCCCGGTCCACGATCAGCTCTGCCTGGGTCGCCAGGCTCCCGGCGGAGGGGGTGCTGGTCGGCAGCAGGTTCGGAGTGAGCAGGATCAGCAGTACCAGGAGCGCGACGATCGCCACGAGCGGCAGGGGGAAGACGCGGCTCCACGCCGCGCGGAGGCTCGGTCATCCGGGCGGGGCCTTCCAACCCCGGTAGAGCGTGTGGGGGACGCGGAGGTGATCGAGCAGCTTCCCGGCGAGGTAGTCAGTGATGTCGTCCACCGTCTTTGGGTGGGTGTAGTAGGCGCCGGAAGCGACCAGGACGACGACCCCGAGCTCGGCGAGGTTCGCCATGTGGCGGAGCTGGATGGCGTTGAGCGGGGTCTCGCGGGGGACCAGGATCGAGCGGCCGGCGCTCCTTCAGCTGGACCTGGGCGGCGCGGGTGATCAGGGTGTCGGAGATGCCGACCGCGACCTTGGCGAGCGTGTTCCCCGAGCACGGCACGATCGCCATCCCGCGGCTGGGTCGGCTCCCGGAGGCGACCGGCGCGGCGAGGTCCGAGTCCTTGTAGACGTCCCGAGCGTACTGCGACAGGTCGGACGGCGAGAGCCCGCACTCCTCCCGGAGGACCGCCTCGGCCCCCCCGGACACGACGAGAGCCACGGGGACCCCGGCCGCGTGGATCGCCTGAAGGGCGCGGACCGCGATGGGCGCACCGCTGGCCCCGGTCACACCAAGGATCGACCGGGGGCTCCTCGGTCAGGTTCGCTCCCTCGCCCTATTTATGGCCCCCATCGGTCGCCGCGATTAAGAGGCTTCGGGGGCCGTGGCGGTTCGTCGGAGAGCGGCGCTCGTGGGCGCAGGACACACCCGGTTCGGGGCGCTGCCCGAGGGACCCCGCGCGCTTCTCCGCACCGCGTACGACCAGGCGGTCCAGAGCGTCGATCGTGGGTTCGATCGGACGATGATCGACGAGGCGTTCGTCGGCTCGCTCGGGTTCTCCGGATGGCAGATCGGGAACGCTGTCGGCGGTGCTCGCGGAGGAAGCGGGGATCGTCGGGGCTCCCGTGACCCACGTGGAGAACGCGTGCGCCTCCGCCGGGTTCGCCCTCCGGGCGGGCGTGCGGGCGATCGAGAGCGGGGCGGCGGACGTCGTCCTCGTTGTCGGCGCTCGAGAAGATGACCGACCCGACCAACCCCCGACGGAGGTACTGGCTGGGCGTCTCGGGGGATACCGAATGGGAACGCCTCGCCGGCCTCACGTTCGCGGGCGTGTACGGTCTCATCGCCTCCCGCCACCTGTCCGAGCACGGGGGCCCCCGAGAGGCGCTCGCCGACGTAGCGGTCAAGGACCACGAGAACGCCGTACGGAACCCGAACGCCCAGTTCCGGAAGCCGGTCACCCGCGACCAGGTCCTCGCCGCCCCGATGGTGGCCCATCCGCTCGGTCTGCTCGACTGCTGCCCGGTCTCGGACGGGGCGGCCGCCCTCCTCCTGGTCGCGGAGGAAGGGGCGAAGAAGTTCACCGACACACCGGTCGTCATTGCCGGCACCGGCGCCGGCTCCGACTTCCTCGCCCTGCAGGAACGAACCTCCCTCACGAGCTTCGCGGCGACCCGATGGGCGGCGGACGAGGCGTTCCATGCGGCGGGGGTCGAGCGGCGATCGATCGATCTGTTGGAGGTCCACGACTGCTTCACGATCGCCGAGCTCCTCGCCCTCGAGGACCTGGGGTTCGCACCTCCCGGGGGGGCCGGACCGCTGACGCTCTCGGGGGCGACCCGCATCGGAGGGGCCCTCCCGGTGAACCCGGACGGCGGCCTGAAGGCGAAGGGCCACCCGATCGGCGCGACCGGGGCGAGCCAGGCGTACGAGATCTTCCACCAGCTCCGCCGGTCCGCGGGGGACCGCCAGGTGAACGGGGCCGAGCATGCGCTCGCCCACAACGTCGGCGGGTCCGGCGCCAGCGCTACGGTAACGATCTTCAGCACGGGGGTCCCGTGACCCGTTCGATCCGGGCGGTCTCGGTGGAGAGGCCTCGCTGGGCCGAGGGCGGGAGATGGAGAGAGGGGCCGGACGAGGACGCGATCACGCTCGCCGTGGCGGCCGCCGAGGCACTCCGCGGGCCGGGCGAAGCGTGGACCGCCCCGATCGACACGATCCATCTGATCGGCGCGTTTCCCGACGCGGCGGAATGGGTGATCCCCGAGGCGCTCGGCGCACCGTCCGTGGCCGCGCGCCGCCATGGCGGCGGGCTCGCCGGAGCGCTGTGCGACGCGGCCGGCGCCCACGGGCCGGGGACCTCGCTCGTCCTGGTGGCCGATGTCGCCCCTGAGGGAGGCTCGACCGGTTCTGGCGCGCTCGCCTTCGAGCTCGCAGGGACGGAGGGGTGGTTACCGGTCGGGCACGGGGGCCGGCGGCACCCCCCGTACCGGGTTCCGGACGCGAAAGCCTGGGTGGCCGAGGCGGCCCGGGCGGGCCGGCTATCCGCGCCAGGGACCCACGGGGTCCTCCTGTTCATCGCTCCGGCGGCCGCTCCGGTGCTCCTGAGGAGCTGGACCGCCGCATTCCCATCGCATCCGATCGTCGAGGCCCCGTCGAGGCCGGAGGGCCTCGGCGAGGGTCCGAACGTCCCGTTCGGTCTTGGGCTGCACGCGCTCACCGCGGGGTCGCCGACCGGCGGGGAAGTCGTCGCGGCGTTCCTCCGGGGCGAGACGACGGAATTCCTCGGCCTACGTCGAGACGGCCCCATCCGGTGGAGCGGCCCGTCCGAGTTCCCGGGGGCGGTAGCGCCTCCGTCCCCGGCCCACGTTCCCGGAGGACGCCGTTCGGGCCGTTTCCGAGGGGGCCCACGTTCCCTGGCCCCGATACCTCGAGAACCTCCCGAGCCGGTGGCGGTTCGCTGCCGATCGATGTGGGACGTGCGGGACCACCTCGTTCCCGCGCCGGGGCCGGTGCCGCCAGTGCAACGCCCGGGAGGGGCTTACCGAGTTCGAGCTCCCCCGGGCGGGGACGGTGGAGGCGGCCACACTGGTCGCCCCCGGCGCCCAACCCACGGAGTTCGATCCGCTCGTCGGTCGAACCGGCGCCTACGGGGTGGTACTCCTGAAGCTCGCCGACGGGGCACGGGCGACCCTGATGGTAGCCGAAGGCCCGTCGGACCCCCCTTCCATCGGGAGCACGATGGGGACCCGCCTCCGCCGCCTCTACCCCATCGAGGGGGAGTGGCGGTACGGCCGCAAGGCCCTGGCCTCGGGCTAGCCCGGCTTCTCTGCCGCGGACGGCTTGGCCGGCTCCCACGGGGCCCCGAGCCACGACTCAAAGATCTGGCGTTCGAGCGGGGTGGCGGTGGCCACGGGAGTGAACACGTACCCGTCCGGCGGGGGCGCTCCCGGGGTGACCGGCAGGTGGATGAGCCAGCCGCGTCGGAAGAGGGCGAGATCGACCGGGGTCCCGGCCGGGAGCCGGGCCAGGACCTTGGGGAACTCAGCAAAGGTGACACGGACCCCGTCGACCGCGATGATCTCGTCGCCCGGGGAGAGCCCGGCCCGACGGGCCGGCCCGCCATCCCGGACCGTCGTGAGCTTGACCCGACCGCCGGCGTCGTCGAACGTGACCCCGAGCCAGCCCGGGAGAGGATCGTCGTCGGGCTCGTGCGGTCGTGGTTTCGGGGCGAACGCGAGGCCCGCGCGTCGGGCGACCGCCTCGAGGTCGAGCTCGTCCGTTCCCGCGACGTACTTGGTGAAGAACTCCGAGACGTCCACGCCCGTCACGGTCCGGATCGAACGGTACCAGGGCGTCCTCAGGTACGCCCACCCCGGGACGGCCGTACTCCTTCCAGAGCGCGCGCACGACGTCGTCGAGGCTCGCCCTGTTCTCGGTCCGGGTGCGGATCTCAAGGTCAAGGGCCCAGGAGACCAGGAATCCCTTGTCGTAGTAGGAGACCGACCGGTTCGGGGTGTTCTCCTGCGGACGGTAGTAGTCGATCCACGCCAGCCATGAGCTCTCCTCGATGCTCTGCACCCGCCGTCCGGGGATCTGGAGGAGCTTGGTCCCCAGCTTCGCGAGCTCCTCGAGGCTCCGGGCCGGCGTCAGGAGCCCGGCCCGCCGAAGGACGATCCATCCGTAGTAGTCGGTGGTCCCTTCCATCCACCAGAGGAGCTTCGTGTACATCTCCCGGGTGTAATCGAACGGCCCGAGGGCCGCCGGGCGGATCCGCTTGACGTTGTAGGCGTGGAAGTACTCATGGCTGGTGAGAGCGAGGAAGCCCCGGTACGAGCTCGCGGGCTGGAACATGTTCCGGGGGATGACGCACGAGTTCGAGCTCGTATGCTCGAGGCCGCCGTCCCGGACGTCGGTGAGATGGTAGAAGAACGTGTAATGGGGGCTCGGCGGCTCGCCGATGATCCGGTGCGCGGCCTCCACGATCTTCCGGAGGTCCTCCTCCAGTCGATGGGGTTCGTAGTTGCCGCCGGTGCCACAGAGCACGATCGAGTGCGGGACCCCGTCCGCGTGGAAGCCGAGCTCCACCGGTTGGCCGCAGTCGATCGGCGAATCGACGAGTTCATCGTAGTTGCGCGCACGTAGGCGGGTCGGGGACTCGGCGACCCGCGCGAGCTCCGTGTAGACCCGCCACTCCGAGGGGACGTGGAGGACCACCTCGTACGGGTCCTCCTGGTGGCCGTCGACGTACGGGAGGCCGAGCGCCGCGTTCAGGAACAGGTGCTCCGGGGTAACGTCGAACCCCTCGGTGACCAGCGCATGGCCGTAGACCTGGTAGAGCACCTCCACGGGCGCCCCGGCGGAGGCGACGCGCCAGCGGGTCTTGTCGACCCGTTCGACCGGGACAACGGCGCCGTCCGAGGGGCGGACGGCACGAAGCGGGCCTAAGAACTTCGCATAGTCGAGGATGTGGTACCGATCCGGGCACCCACGTCGGGAGCACTAGGTCGATCGTTGGGTCGGGGAGACCTCCAAGTTCCACCGGATGGACGCGCGGTTCTCCTGGGGCGTATCGATCGAAACGTGGAAGACGACCGTCATGGGAGGACGCTGCCCGCGGGGACCCTCCGCGGGGGAAAAGGTTTGGTCCGGCGAGGTCGAGGCCATCCGCGCCCGCCGGGTCCAAGGGTCATTCGCCGATGGGTCAAGCGCTCCCACTCCGCCCGATCAGCGTCCCGGTCCGGAAGCGCTCTGGCTACGGAAGTGGACCACCCCTGGGTGGCCTGGCGCCGTAGGGCAGCGACCCGAGGGCTCAGCCGAAGCCGGGGATCTCCCGCTGCGTAGGGGGCTCCCCGCTCCGCTTGTACGGTTCGCTCGCGATCCCCAGGTGGGTGGCGAGGGCCCGAAACGTCCGGTTCATCTCATCCATCGCGGCCAGGAGCGTCTTCTGGTCGGCCCGGAGCTCCGCGACCTCTTGCCGGAGGGCCCGAACCTCGCCTTCGACCACCGACCGTCCCTGTCCGTCGGACATGGTCCGGGGGAAGGTGGGGCCGCCTCTTTACTCCGCGCGCTACTTGTTGGAGTCAGGGCCGAACGGACTCTCGGACCGGCCCTTCTCCTCGAACGCGATCCACCGTTTGTGGGTGGGCGAGAAGTCGACCCGCTGGAGCTCGACGACGAACTTCTTGAGGGTGTCCTCGTCCGCGGGTCGGACCACGACCGAGTAGACGTAGATCCCGAACCCCATGAAGTCGGTGACCCTCCGAAGTACTTCCGGGAGGTCCTCCCGCGGGACCTCGACCCGGATCTGGTTCTCGCCAAGCCCACGCGCGAACTCGTCCACGTCGAACGCCGCCTCCAGCGCGATCAGGCCCATAGAGAGGGGGGCGGGGGCGGGCGACGCCGGCGAGCCGGACGGGGGGGTCACGGGAGCCGGTCGGGCAACGGGGGCGGCGGGAGCCGGCGTCGGGGCCCGCACGTTCGGCCTGGGGCCCGTCGGAGCGAGGTCGGGGGACTTGGGGGGATACTTGTCAAGGACCGGCGACCCCTCCCGGCCCACGAATCCCCCCGCCCGCTTGGCCGGGCGACGCGGGCGAGATCGGGCGGCCGCGGGGGAGCGTCGGGTCGGGCGGGGTCGCTTCTTGGGCATCAGGGGGGTAGAGGGGGGGCGACTAAAAGGGGCCACCCCGGGCGGGCGGGGAGGCGTTTGGGCCCAGTGTCGCGCCAGCGACCATGCGAAACTCCGTCACAGGTAGGGCAGTTTGTCGCCTTCGGGACGACAGACGATATATGTAGCACGAAGAGGGTGGGCGGGAATAAGACCAGTCGGGCGCCGACCGGTCGATAGAGGAGGAATACGAGATGCCGGCGAGGGTAATGAAGGAGTTCCAGGCCCCACGGGGCCTTCCACGTAAGACCGCCTCGGTGTGCCCAGAGTGCATCAAGGTGATCCCCGCGGTCGTCCGCGAGAAGGATGGCCGGGTCATCATGGAGAAGACGTGCCGGGTGCACGGCTACTTCTGGGACATCATCTCCACGGACGTCGACTTCTATCTCCGGATGGAGGTCTATGCCCACGACGGGGTCGGCTACGAGAACCCCTACTATGACAAGTTCAAGGGCTGCCCCACCACCTGCGGGATGTGCAGCCACCACAAGTCCCACACGGGACTCGCGCTGATGGACCTCACGAACCGGTGCAACCTGAAGTGCCCTGTCTGCTTCGCCAACGCCAACGCGGCCGGCTACGTCTACGAGCCGACCCGTGAGCAGATCCACTTCATGCTCAAGACCCTCCGCGAGCAGAAGCCCGTGGGCGCGGTCGCGGTCCAGTTCTCGGGCGGCGAACCGACCCTGAGCCCCCTGTTCCTGGACGCCGTCAGCATGGCCCGCGAGCTCGGGTTCAAGCAGGTCCAGGTCGCCACGAACGGGATCCGGATGGCCAATGAGGCCGGTTTCGCCCAGGCCTCTCGTGAGGCCGGGCTCCACACCCTCTACCTCCAGTTCGATGGGCTGGACGACGAGATCTACCGAAAGGTCCGCGGCGTGCCCCTCCTGAAGGTCAAGGAGAAGGCGATCCAGGCGGCCCGGATGACCCACTCCTCCCAGGCCGAGCTGGCCGCGGGCAAGCCCGACAAGCCCCTCTCCGTCGTCCTGGTCCCGACCCTGGTGGGCGGGTACAACGAGAAGGAGATCTGGCCGACGGTCAAGTTCGCCATCGACAACATCGATGTGGTGCGGGGCGTCAACTTCCAGCCCGTCGCCCTGACGGCGCGGATCCCCGACAAGGACCGGTTCCAGATGCGGTTCACCCAGTCGGACCTGGTGCGCATCCTCTGCACGGAAGGCCCGTTCGAGAAGTCGGACTTCTTCCCCGTGCCGTCGATCGCCCCGATCTCGGAGCTGGTGTCGATCATCCACGGCGAGGAGAAGATGACCCTCACGACCCACCCTGGCTGCGGGTGCGCCACGTTCGCCTTCATCTCGAAGGACGGGCAGAAGATCACCCCGCTGCCCCGGTTCATGGACGTGGACGGCTTCTTCGAGAACGTCGAGTCGATGATCGAGAAGTACCGGGACGCCCGGTTCGCCCGGGTCCGGACGGCCGTGGCCGGAGCGAAGCTCCTCCACGACGTCTCGAAGTACTTCGACTTCTCGAAGGCCCCGGAGGGCCTCAACGAGAAGAACTGCGTGAAGATGATCGCCGCGATCTTCACGGAGGGGAACAAGGAAGCGCTCGCCAAGTTCACCTGGCGCACGATGTACCTGGGGAACATGCACTTCCAGGACGCCTACGACTACGATATCCAGCGCCTGATGCGCTGCGATATCCACTACTCGGTCCCCGACGGGCGGATCATTCCGTTCTGCTCGTACAACTCCGGCCCCATCTACCGGACGGAGGTCGAGAAGAAGTTCTCGATCCCGATCCCCGACTGGCAGAAGGCGAAGACCGGCTCCGGCCTCCAGCTGAAGCCCATCGAGACGATGGGCGTCAACGGTGAGGTCATCGTGGACGCCGAGTACTACAAGATCCGGGCGCTGAAGGGTGCCCCGGGGATGTCCCAGGCGTAAGGCCCCCTTCCCGGTCGAGTAGAACCCTTTCCGGGCCCCTCGCGGGGCCCGGCGATGCTTTTTCGTTATCTCGAACGACGGCCGACCGATCAGTCCGGGGCGAGGAGCGCGGCTCCGACCCGCCGGAGGGACCGGGGGGTCAACGTGCCTCGGCCGACGGTCCGGAGGCGGCGGTCGATCTCGGACCAGGTCCGCCCGGGAGGGAGGGCCGGGCGCGGCGCGGACGCGTCACTGGGATGCTCCCCGACCCAGATCCACGCGGCCTCGAGGTGTTTGCATGTCCCGAGGTCACGGCGGGCGAAGTCGGTGCAGGTGCAGAACCCACCGTCCCGCGATGGATAGGCGGGGAGGACGACCGTGTACCGGGTGCCGCGGGAAGGGTTGCGCACCTCCAGCCGAAGGAACCTCGCGTCGGCTCGGGGGAGGACGTCGAGCGGCTCCTCGAGGGCCCGCGTCCGACGGTCGGCCGCGGGGTCCGCGCTACTGGGGATAGGCGGGCTGCGCCGGCGGTCGACCACCTCCACGGACAGGGCCCGACAGGTATTTCCCTCGTCGGGGGCGCCCTCAGGACCGCGGCGCCGGGGCCGCACGACCCATAGAGGCGGACCGCGCTGGGCAGCTGTCGATGAGAGCCCCAGCGGGTCCCTCACCCATCCGGAGGCCGGCATACGGGAGCCCCGCCCCGGCAACGGCGCGCCGGACGGCCCCATACGTCGCAGCGGAGATCCCTCGTAGACCCCCATGCCGATAGGCGTCGCGCTGGGGACCGCGCGGTCGGTCGGAAGTTCCAAGCGGCGGTGACGGCCTCGGCCGCCTCCTTCCGAGCCAAAGCTAGATATCTTCCCCGGGCAAGCGCCGGCGCGCGCAGGGCGTCGACCCGGAGTTCAAAGAGGAGGTCCGTTGACGATCAGCACGACGACGTTCATTGTCGAGCTGTTCGTTCTCTTCGGGGCCGCCCTCATCGCCGGCGAGATCGCGACCCGGCTGGGCCAGGCGGCGCTGGTCGGGCAGCTTCTGGTGGGCGTGGTCCTCGGACCGACGCTTCTAGGGCAGACCGTCGTCGGTGGGTACCTCGAGCTCTCGTCCGCGAACACCGAGCTCACCGGGATCCAGCTCCTGGCGACGTTCTTCGTGTTGCTGACGGCCGGCCTCGACGTCCGCCCGGAGGAGATCTTTGAATCGGGGCCCCAGGCAATCACGCTCGGCCTCACGGTGTTCCTCGGGCCGTTCTTCCTGGGGGCGTTCGTCGTCCCGCTCCTCTTCCCGGGGATCACGGTGCTGACCGCGCTGTTCGTCTCCCTCACCCTGTCGATCACGGCGCTCCCGGTCATGGCGATCATGCTGGTGGAGTTCGGGCTCAACCGGACGAAAATGGGGCTCTTGCTGATGAACACCGCCGTCATCAACGAGCTCGCCGCGGTCACGGTCTTCGCGATCCTGCTCCGCCTCACGACGTCCACGGGCGTCGTGGCGGTGGGGGTCGCGGTGGTGTCGGTCGCGGTATTCCTCTCCACCGTCCTCGCGGTCCATTTCGGGCTCCGCGCCCTCCGGGACAGCCACTGGTGGGCCCGCGGGAAGGCGTGGTTCCGGGAGACCGTCCGCACGAAGGAGGCCGGGTTTGCGCTCCTTCTCGCCATCGCCCTCGGTTCCGCCCTCTACTCCCAGTACCTCGGTCTCACGTTCCTCGTGGGAGCGTTCTACGCAGGCCTCCTCATCACCCCGGAGAGCGCGGGTCCCCGGGAACACCGTTCGATCAGCCAGGTGTTCGACTCGATCAGCTGGGGGTTCTTCGTTCCCCTCTTCTTCGCCTTCGTCGGGCTCGACATGAACCTCTCCCTTCTCGGGGTGGGGACCCTCGCCGTCCTCGGCGTCCTCGTCGTCTTCGCGCTGAGCAGCAAGGTCGGCCTCGGGGCGGGCGCCGCCAAGCTGTTCGGTTGGAGCCCCACGGACTCTCTGGCCATCGGATTCATGGTGAGCAGCCGAGGCGCGGTCGAACTCGCCATGGCGGTGATCCTGCTTCAGGTAGGCGTGTTCAGCGAGACCACCTACACCATCGTCGCGGCCGTGGGGGTGGTCACCACGATCGTGGCACCGATCGGTGCGGTCGCCTACGGTGGGCTTCGGCGCGGAGGTCCCACGGCGGGGTGGCGACGGGGGGCGCGGAGCGGTACGGGCGAGGCTCCATTGCCGTAGAGCGCCCCGCGCTCGCCACGGTTATCTCTCGTTCCGGCTCCCCCGGCCCGTGTCGCCGCCCGCCGTCCGTCCGGCCGCGGAGCGGAGGCGACAGGTGTTCTTGGGGGTGGGGCTGCTCCTCCTCTTCGTCGGACTGTTCATCGCCCTTGGGTCCATCCCCGATGACTCGGGCCACCTCGTCTCCTACGTCGTCGGGGTCGGCTCGGCCCTCCTCTGCGTCTGGGTGGCGGGCATCCTGATGGGCCGGGCCTCGGGTGCCTCGCCAGCACCGAGCCCCCCGAGGTGAACGACGGCGACCTGGCCGTACCGACTGGTCACCTTCGACCTGGACGGCACCCTGACCCGGGGCCACGGGTGGGAACTGATCGCCGAATCGGCCGGCCGTCTCGACGAGTATCAGGTCCAGCAACCGCCGGTTCCTCGCCCACGAGACCGGGGAGGACCAGCACCTCCGGGAGTTGCTCGACCTGGCGGCCGGGATGACGCTCGACCGCGTCCACGACCTCCTGGCGAGGACCCCCCGCGTGGGAGGGATCCCGGAGACGCTCGCCGCCCTGCATGAGCGGGGCGCCGTGGCGGCCTTGCTAACCCACAACCCCGCCTACGTCTGCGACTGGTATGTCACGGCGTTCGGGTTCGACGACGCGGAGGGGACGGACGGGGCTCCTGTCCGGGAGGGACGGGTGGCGGTCCCGGGGGCCGTCCGGGCCGACAAGTCCGCCGGCCGTCGCCCGGTTGCTGGCCCGCCACGATGTCGGCCGCTCGGAGGCAAGCCACATCGGGGACGGGTGGGCCGACGCCCGGATCTTCCCGCAGGTCGGCGCCGGGATCGCCTTCAATAGCCGTCACCCCGACGTGGACCGCGCCGCCGACGTGGCCCTCCACGGGAGCGACCTCACGGAGGTCGTCCGCGCCCTCGACCGCTTGCCGCCCCGTTCGGTCTGAAGGGTGAGGCCCCCCGTATGAGGATTCTTATACCGGTCGACGCGATATCCTCTCGGGGATGGAGTACAACCTGCTCTACGTCCAACAGCCGAGTGCCGGGTTCTCCATGCAGCTCAGCCGGGACGTCTCGGACTTTCTGCGGTTCCATCCCGAACACTCGGGGGGACGCCATCCGAGCAACCGCCACCTCGCCTTCCTGAGCCGGGTCCCGGGGATCCTCCGGGTGCTCCCGGAAGCCCTCTCCCCCTGGTTCGTCGCTCTCGAGGACGAACGACGCCGTCTCCTCGCCCGGGCCTTGGTGAGCCCGAACCACCTGTTCTGCTTCCCCCTGAAGGCGGTCGAACACCTCGGGATCACGACCCACCCGCACCCGGGGAGCGGGATCCGCTCCACCGAGGACACGTTCACCTGGTTCGTTCCCGCCCCCGAGGTACTACGAGTTCAAGGCCGCTGTCCGAAAGCCCCGGGGGTGGGCAGGTCCGTCCCCGGGTGGGTTCCCCCACCTCTACGTGGCCCGGGGGGTCGTGCCGTTCCGCTCTCCCCTGGAAGAACTGGATAGGACCGAGCGGCGGATCGAGGAGGGGGAGCTCCGGCCCCGGCTCGAGGCCCTGGAACGGGTCGACCGGACGGCCCGGTAGGCCGTTTTTCGAGGGTTATTCGGCGCACCGACCCCATTCGCCGGAGACGGGGGCCCGAAGGTCTTTATACGGCCCCCCAGAATTGAATACCTATGGAACGGCATGGGTCGAACCCTGCCCCGATCCGGGGTGGCTACACGCTGCGCAACCCGGTTCCGTTGCGGACGGCTGAGGACGTCCGGACGACTCGGGTGGGGATCCCCCAGGACGTCGCCCTCGCGGTCACGGGGCCGGTCGATCATGACTCGCTCGCCAAGGCGATCCGGCGCTCCGTCGGTCACGACGGGATGCGCCCCGAGGACGCCCGGGCCATCGCGGCCCACGTGCTGAACTTCTTCGGGTTCAACGAGAGGATCATCGACAACGTCCTCGAGCCCGACGACCGGGACACGTTCTACATGCTCGAGGACACCGGTATCCTCGAGACCGAGCGGGACGAGACCACCCTCTACGACGGCCGGGAGTGGCGCATCCACTACTGGATGTTCCGCAAGGACCGGATCTTCGACCTCGCCCGGGAAGAGAGCCAGGCGATGGCGGAGGCCGGCGAGAAGGACATCGTCTACTCCACGAACGCGGCGCGCTCCGGGGCGTTCCTGCTCCCCCACGGGGAGACCGGCACCGGCCTCGCGGCCCATGCGGTCTACCACGAACTGGGCGACGAGATCTGGCTCGAGCGGCGCGCCCCGCCGACGGGTCCCCAGCCCCCCACGGTCGGCCACCGGGCTCCCAAGCAGCGGATCGACCGCGACGTATAACCCTCCGACGGGCTCCCGCAACGGTAAATCCCCCGGCGGGCCGACGGGCCCGTGCGAAGGTTCCTCCTCCTGGCCCATAAAGCCCCCTCGAGTGGCGCGTTCACGCTCAACGATCTGGCCGGCGGGGGGGGCCGGATCGACGAGGTCGCCCGTTCGGTCTCTACCGCGTTCACTCTCTCCAACGACCTACGGCGGGATACCGAGCTCACCATCCTCTTCCGGGGCCCGACCCCGCCGGGACCCCGCCGGGTCCACCTCATCGGGGCCCGGCTCAAGTTCCTCAACCCGGACGAGCGCTCGACGGCCGCCCTGCTGAAGAACGCCCTCGTGCGAGCCCTCTCCTCGGAGAGGGACCTCGAGTCGTCCCCCGGCCTCCTCGTCGGCCCATCGGACCCGCTGGCCGAGCTCCGGCGGTTCACGCAAGCCCCCGGGGCGATCTGGCTCACGGAGACGGGGCGTCCCCTGCGAGAATGGGCCACCAGCTCCGACGGGTTCTCAGCCGTGATCAGCGACCCGTTCGACCCCCTCCCCGACGAGGTCGAGATCCTTCGCGCCTCAGGGATCCCGGCCCTCTCCCTGGGGCCTCGCTCGCTGCGGACGAGCCAGTGCATCGACGTGCTACACAACGAGTTCGACCTCCGGGCGAGCGCCCGGAGCACGGAGCGCCCGGTCGGGGCCTAGGCCATCGGGCCGAGCGCGCGGCGGATCGTTGTAGGCCCGAGTCCCCCGACGACCGCGGTCAGCTTGACGACCTCCCGTCGTTCCGGATGCATCCGGGTTCCGAAGACGATCCGTCGGGGCTTGCCGAGCCGCCCCTGGAACGCCCGCATGACCTCCTCGAGCGATCGGAGCGTGAAGTTGGAGCCCCCGTCGAGGTGGAGGAGGGCCGAGGGGGCGTCGGTGAGCGTGAAGTCGAGGAGGCTCTCGGCGAGGGCGTCGGAGACCAGGCGGTCCGGCTCTTCGATGTGGGACTCGCCGTACAGCAAGGTCGAGAGCCCTGAGTCCCTCAGGTGGCCCTTCAGGCTCGCCAGATCGACGTTCATCTGGCTCGGGCTCTCGATCATGTCGACAAGGCTCGTGAGCAGGCTGTGGAGGTAGGTGTTGCGGACGTGGAACACCTGCTGCATCGGGAGGGTGTCGAACCGGCGCAGCTTCTCGTTCGATAGGGCCAGCAAGAGCCCCCCCATCTCCTCCAGCTCGTTGAGCGTCGCCTGGACGTTCTCCGCCCGGTCGGGATTGGTGTCCATCTCGACGTGGAACGGGAGGAACGCCACGGGGACGGGCAAGGCGTCGGTCTCCCGGAGAAGGCGCACGAGGTACGGCAGGAGGGCGCTCCCCGTGCCTCCTCCGAGGCCCGCCAGCAGGAACACGATCTCGTACGGTTCGGATCCGATGGAGGATCTCCTCCTTCGCCTCCTCGGCCGCCTCCAGGACCAGGGCCCGGTTTCCGCCGCTGCCACCACCTCCGAGCTGGCGCTTGCCGAGAAGGATGCGGGACTCGATGGGCTTCGACCGAAGGTGACGAGCATCGGTGTTCACGGCGAACGCGTGGACCCCGGGGATCCCGAGCTCCACGAGATCGTGGACGGCATCGCCCCCCGCGCCTCCCAATCCGACGACGGCAAACGTCCGCGGACGCGCGAGGGAGGCCCAGCCGTCCAGGTCGTCGCTGCGTCCCGCCACTGCGTTCCTCCGAACGGCTACGGGGGCGGCGTGCCGTCGGCGGGGACCGTCTCCCCGTCCCGGCGAGCGCGGGCGGGGGCGCCGAGGTGCTCGAGTCGGCTGCGAATGTACTCACGGACCGCCGATCGGACCGCGTCGTCCACCGACACCGAGTTCCCCTCCCGGACGAACTCCTCGAGCTGCCGGTTGTCGGAGCGTGACAGGTCGACGACGACCTTGCGGATGTTGGGGGGAGGAAGGTGGACCTCGACGAACCGCTCGAGCCCCTCCCGGATCGTGTCCGAGATCGTCGGGGTCCCCTGCTCCTGCTGGATCTGCTTCAGTTTCTCCAGAAGGTCCTGGGGGATTCGGACCGTCACGCGTTCGGAAGTGTCGACCATGCCTCGTCGGACAATGTGGGGTTCTTTGTCAGACGTTTGACATATGGTACTTCCGGGTCTTAAAGGTGCCGCGACGCCATACCCCCTCTGCCGGCTCGGGGCTGGCGGCGGCCCCTCCGATCCGTTACTGGCCGGTCTCGAACCGACGGTCCTCGCGGCGGTCCCCCGAGCCGATCGGGGGGGCCCAGCGCACGAGCTCGTAGGTATGGCGGATGGCAACAGTGTGTTCCGTGAGCTCAGCGGGCAGGCGGGCCCGCACGCGCGCCACGGCCCGCTGGACAGCGTCGGGGGGAAGCCGGAGGGTCTGCCGGTCCGCCCGTGCCTCGACCCAGGTGAGGCGCCGGGACGCGGGAAGCTGCACCGTGCGTTCCCCGAGGGGCACAAGCTCGGTGGGAGGGAAGCGTCGCAAGAGCAGCCGTTCCCGGCGGCTCGGCCCTCCGTCCCGACGGGGAGGGAGGACGATCCCTTCGCGGGCCAGCTCCTCTCGAAGCATCCGTCGGAGCTCGTCGCCTTCCGGGCTGTGGGCCCCGCGGCCGACGCGGGAACGTTCGGTCAGGAGAGCGAAGGCGCCCCGGCGGCTTACGCGGAGCGCCTCACCGATCGCCTCTTCCGGGCGATCGAGAGTGTGGAGGACGTGGGCAAACAGCGCGCCGTCGAAGACCCCGTCCCGGAACGGCAGGGAGTACGCGTTCGCACGCACCAGTCGCCCGAGACCCTTCGTCCGTGCCTGTGCGAGCATGCGGGGCGCGGCATCGACACCGGTCACCTCGAGTCCCAACCGGGCCAAGGGCGCGGCGATCCGTCCGGTGCCTACGCCCACCTCGAGGATCCGCCGCCCCGCCCGATTGCGGAGCGTCTCCGCGAGGCGGGCGCCCGCCGCGGGGTCCATGGGGGTGCGGGTCTGGTCGTAGACCCGGGCGATCTCATCGAACTCCCGCGAGGTCCGGCGGTCGGACCCCGGTACCTCGCCCTCGGCGCTCCGCGGGGAGTACGGCGCCCCCGTCCGCTCAGAGCGCGAGGCCTCCGAGGGCGGACGCGGCATGGCCCCATGGGCAAGCCCGCGCTATACTTCACGCTCGCGTGAGGGGGTCCCAGGGGTCGCGAACGGTCAGGATCGCCCGAGAGCCGTCGTCAGATCGCATCGTGCACGGGTCGGCCCTCCTCCGTGCACCGGAGCTCGAGCGTGGGGGCGTACAGGCCGGGCGGGACGTGCATCATCCGAAGGAAATCCTCCTGGTCCTGGATGGCCGTCTCCAGCTCCTCGTACGAGGGGTTCAGGTAGGCGATCAGGAGGAGCGGCGTGGTCGCGTGGTAGAACTCGTCAAGCCCGCCTTTCACCGTCGTGTGCGGGTCGTCCTGGAACTGGCCGAACAGAGCGACCCCGAGGGCCGAGCGCTCGCCCCCAAGCTGGGCGACGGCGAGGTAGGCGACGAGTCCGTGGTCGCGGAGGACGCGCTCGACGAACTCTGAGATCTTGTCCGCGATGTGGATCGGGAGAGGGCGGCGCTCCATCGTGCAGTGGCAGAGCTCGTGAAGGTGGTGCAGCTTCAGGAACTGTCGGACCGGCTCGGGCGCGTCGGGGTAAAGGTCGTTCGCGATCCGGGAGACGCGCGCCCCGATGACGCAGTCGAAGTAGGCGGTCGTGTGGGGCTTCGACTTCCAGTCGGGGGCCTTGGTCACCCCGAGCATCGCCTTCATCCCGTTCTCGTGGAGCCGGAGCATCAGGGCGTACTTCCGGTCGTCCATCCGCGGACCGCCCCCCACATCGTGGGCGGCATCCGGGTGCGGGCGCGCGCCCGCGGCACTGCCCGCCATCAGCCCCTTGTCTGGCCCCCCCGCTTATCTGTTTTGCGGCACCGGTGCGAATTGGAGGCGCATGCGCGCGCCACGTGTGAGACGGGGGCCTGGCGCTACGACGAAGCCGGCGGCGCGGCCGCGGCGGCCGGGCTGGGCGGCTCGTCGTGCGGCTCGAAGCCGAGGCGGCGCAGTTCGGGCATGGCGCCCATCAAAAGACCG
The DNA here is from genome assembly GCA_963708255.1 of uncultured Thermoplasmata archaeon. Taxonomy (GTDB): domain Archaea; phylum Thermoplasmatota; class Thermoplasmata; order Lutacidiplasmatales; family UBA184; genus Lutacidiplasma. Next base: position 1,361,971 of record CAVPSE010000002.1, on the reverse strand, counting down.
ACGCCGACGGTGCCGATCCCGGCCGTGAGGTACGTGACCTGGATCCCGCTCGAGACCGTCAGCAGCCCCCCGGCGGTCTGGCCGAGGGGGATGAGGGCGTAGCTCCCGACCTCATCGGCCGCCAGGACCCGGCCTAGGCGGTCGTCGGGGACGGTCGCCTGGACCGTCGCGAAGAAGACGGTCGCGAACATCCCCGGGAACACCCCGAACAGAAACATGTCCGGGATCGCGAGCCACGGGGTCCGGACGAGTCCGAGCCCGACGATGGTCAGTCCCTGGAAGATCGGGAGGATCCATAGGAGGCGCCCGGCCCTGCGCTCGAAGGAGAAGCGGTTCACCGCCAGGGTCCCGACTGCCGCTCCGAGGCTACCTCCCGAGATCATCAGGCCGACGAAGATCGGGTTCGACAGCTCGAGCCAGAACTGGACGTATAGGCCCAGTTCGACGAACGCGAGCGCGCTGAGGAAATTGATCGCTAGCGCCGAGAACGTGAGCTCGAGGAGCTCTGTCCGCCGGTAGAGATACCGGTACCCTTCCGAGGCATCCGACATGAACCGTCGGCCGGCGGCCCCCTCGGCCGGCGAGAAATCCCCTTTCAGGGCCACGAGCCCGGCGGCGGCGATGGCGAAGAGGGCGAGCGGGATGCCGAGAGCGGGGCCGGCGCCGATCGGCCGTGCGAGAGCGCTCGCCGAGAGGCCGGCCCCGACCGAGAGCAGCAGGGCGGAGGCGTACGTCACGCCGTTGGCCGGACCAAGGTCCGAGCGGCCCACGAGGCGCGGGAGGGCGGCGTTGTACGTTGGGCGGAAGATGGTGACGCAGGTGGTTTCAAGCGCCCAGAACGGGTACAGGACGAGGATCCAGACGGGAAGGTAGAATCCCGGGGCGCCCGGGGCCGAGATGGCGCCCCCGGGGCGGATGATGAGATCCGCCGCGATCCCCGCCGTGGCGAGCAGGGCACCCAGGTTGACCACGGCCATCAGACGCCGCTTGTCGGTGCGGTCGGCCAGGGTTCCCGAGAACAAGGCCGCCAGGAGGGTGGGGACCGTGGAGGAGATCCCCAGGAACGCGAGGGCCAGGGCGCCGAACGCGGACGGATCCGAGGAGCCGAGGTACCCCTGGGGAACGGACCAGAGCAGGATCACGAGGGTCGCGGTCGGGGCGGCGAAGGAGGCGCCTCCCGATAGGAGGAACGGGAAGAACCTTCGGTCCTTGAGAAGCCGAACGGACGGGCTCACCACGGTCGGTCGGGCGCCGACGGGCCGTCGCCGCCTTAATCCTTCCGCGCGGCGCGGGGCTATGTAGGTCTCCCCCGTCGAGGCCCTGACCCGTGCGGCTCCTCCACCAGGACCCCTCGACCGGCGTGATCAAGCTGCGCGTGGAGACGGCCAGCGACCTCTGGCGGCTCGCCCGGCTCATCCGCCCGGGAGAGCGGGTCGGCGCCTCCACCACCCGGCGGGACCCCGAGGCCCCTGCCGACGCCGCGGCGGCCCACCGTGACCGCCGGAGGGTCTGGCTTGTGGTGCGCTCCGAGCAGGTGGAGTTCCACGAGTTCACTCGCCATGTCCGAGTGACCGGTCCGATCGTCGAGGGACCGTTCGACATCGGGCGGCACCACACGCTCGACATCGTAGAGGGCGACGAGCTCACGATCCAGAAGGAGTCCCTCGCGCCGGCCGAACGCGCGATCCTCGAGGAGGGGCTTCACGCGGAGGGCGAGCCGAAGGTCCTGATCGCCTCCGTCGACTGGGGGGAGTCCTCGATCGTCCGGCTCCGGGGTCGCTCCGTGGAACCGGTGGCGGACCTCACCCGAACCCTTGCCGGCAAGCGGTTCGGCGCCGCCCAGGGCGAGAAGGACCGGGGCACCTACTCCGGAGAGCTGCTCGGGCTCATCGCCAAGGAAGCGCCCGAGGCGACGGTCGTCATCATCGCCGGCCCGGGATTCCTCAAGGAGGAGATCGCGAAGCGGCTCATCGAGGCCGTTCCCGGCGGTCAAGTCGCGGGTGAAGGTGTACCCGACGTCGGAGTCGGGGCGGTCCGGGATCGACGAACTTCTCCGATCGGGCCGGGCGTCCGAGGCCCTCGCCGGCACCGTGGCCGCCGAAGAGGCGGACCTGGTCGAGCGGCTGGTGACCGCCCTGGGGGGCGGCAAGCGGGCGGCCGTGGGACCCCGGGAGGTCTCGGAGGCGGTGAGCGCCGGCGCGGCCGAGGTGATCCTCGTGCTGGAGGATGGCCTCCGGGACCCGCGCATCATGGAGCTTCTCGACTCCGCGCGCGGCGGACGCGCCCGGATCTTCATCGTTCGAGGCGGCGGCCCCACGGGGCAGCGTCTCGCCGGGCTCGGGCAGGTCGGGGCGTTGCTACGGTATGACTGGGCCAGCCCGTCGGGGCCGGCCCGGAAGGGCGGCTGACGCCTACGGGATCGCCTGGACCGCCTCGCGGAGCTCCTCGAAGCGCCGCTTGACGTCCTTCAGGGCGAACCGCAGCGATTCGCGCGCGGTGAGCGAGCCGTCGGTCTCGAATCGGAGGAAGAAGTCGGCCGCGTCCTCCTTCACCTCCACGGAGCCGTGGGGGCACGCCTTTTCGCAGGCGCTGCAGAGGATGCACTTGCTCTCGTCGGTCACCGTGAGCTTCCCGGCGGCGTAGGGGAGGATGTTGACCGGGCAGGAGGCGCCCGTCCGCTTGAGGCACGCGTCGGTGCAGTCCTTCTGCTTCTGGATCTTGACGTGGGCCCGGGGGCTCTGACCGACGGCGTACGCGACCTGCCACTTCGAGTGCTCCCGCGCCGTGCCGACGACCGCGGTGGCGTAGGCCAGGAGCGCCTGCCGGGCACCGAGTCGAACGATCGGGATCTCGGGCTCGACGATGGCGAGAGTGGCGTCGCCGAGGGGGACCAGGTCCTTCGCGTAGACGGTGCAGGGACCCTTCTTGTCGACCGAGTACATCACCTGGCAGTGGGCACAGCCGGCGCCCCCGCAGTCGCACTCCGACTTCCGGCGGAACTGGCCGAGGTCCGTCGGGATCGGGAGGAGCCCCATCCGAAGGGCCACGCCCTCGTCGAACATGCTTGTGGAGGAATCGTAGTCCTTGCCGGTCGCTTCGTCCCGGATCGGGCCGAGGTGGAACTCCACATCCTCGATGGCGAGCTTCGGAACGTCCGCGAGGAGCGTGCGCCGCAGCGCGTTGACCTGCGAGGCGCTCGTCTCGGAGAACTCGAGCTTGCGCGGCCCGCGGCTTGAGCTCGTGGAGCTGGATCGTGCACGCTACACCCGGCGGCCGCGCCGCCCTCCCTTCGCCTTGGTGCCGTCGTGGGGGACGGGTGTCACGTCCTCGATGCGGCTGATCTTGACCCCCGCCCTCGCGAGGGCGCGGATCGCCGCCTGGGCGCCGGGGCCGGGGAGCGGGCGCGGTTGCCACCGGGGGCTCGGACACGGACGTGGAGCGTGTCGTACCCCTTCTCCTTGAGGATCGCCGCCACCTGGTCGGCGGCCTTCATCGCGGCGTACGGGCTCGATTCGTCCCGGGCGGCCTTCACGACCATCCCGCCGGTCGCCTTCGTCAGGGTCTCGGCGCCGGTGATGTCGGTGACGGTGATGTGGATGTTGTTGTAGCTGGCGAAGATGTGCACGATCCCGACCTTCGCCATCGTACGCCCATCCCCTCGGCCGGTGCTTCGGGCGGCGGTGCGGTCGGCGCGGGCCTGCTGCTGCTCTCGGATCCCGACCCGGATCGGGTGGGCCTCGTCGTTGAGCGGGCTTCCCGGCGCGTAGGAGATCTGGGCCTCCTCCGTCGCGAGCACAAGGTATCCAGGCCGCGTGACGCGGTGGTCGCCGATCGAGAGGTGTCCGTGAACGATCAGCTGGCGGGCGCCCGTCGGCGTGGATCCCATCCCCTTCCGGTACGACGATCCACTCGAGCCTCCGCTCGAGGAGCTCCTCGACCCGAAGGGCGAGCACGTCGTCCAGGGTGGGGGAACCGACCGGCAGGACCCCGAGGCGCGTGAGACGCCCGAGGAGGCCGTCGGTCTCGAGCTTGGCCTGAGGCTCACCGGCCCTCAGTCGGGCCTGGAGGTCCCGGGCCTGGCGTCGGAACCCTCGCAGGTTCGACTGGGCCTTCCAGAGCTCCCGCTTGTTCTTGAGACCGTACTTGACGAGGAACTTGCGCTCCTCCTCCATGCGGCTCGCCTCCCACGGGTGCTTGGGGGTATCGTAGAGGCGGCGGAGGAACTTCGGATCGCCCATCGTTTCCCCTACGCCTTCTTCTCCGGCGCGGCGGCCGGGCGCCGCGGGCGTGGTGCCGGCCGCCGGCGGCAGCGCCGGGCACCGCCCTTCTCGGCGCCCTTGGCGGCGGCGGCCGCGGCCTTGGCATCCTTCTTGAGGACGCCGGCGGCCATGCCCGTGCGGCCGTTGGAGCGGGTCCGCTGACCGCGGACCTTCTGTCCGCGCTCGTGGCGGACGCCCCGGTACGACCGGATCATCTTCATCTGATTGACATCGTCGCGGCGGGACGTCTCCAGGTCGGCGCCGATGAGATGCCGGCGTCTCGCCGGTGATGTAGTCGACCGGGTGGTTCAGCATCCAGGTCGGGAGCCGCTCCGGGAGCGTGGTGAGCACGGCCTCGAGCCCGTCGACGACCGTCTCCGGGACGTTGCCGAGCATCTGGCGGGGATTGACCGACGCCATCTGGCAGGCGACCTCGGCCACGCGGAGACCGACGCCGCGCACGCCAGTGATGGCGAGGGCCGCCGGTCGGCGGCCGTCGAGGTCCGCGCCGGCGATGCGCACGATGTAACGGAAGTTGGGATTGTCGGGGATCGGCTTGGCCTTCGAGGCGGACGGCGCACCGCCCTTCCCTTTCTTCCCCTCCTTGGCGTCCTTGCCCCCCTCCTTGCCGTCCTTCCCGTCCTTGCCCTTCGGCCCGCGCTCCTTCTTCGGGGCCTTTTCCTCCTGGGGAGGCGTGGCGGGGGCCGCGGCGGCAACGGGGGCCGGGGCGTCCTTGGGGTTCTTGGGCGCGATCTTCACTCTCCTATTCGGTGATTTGCCCGCCGGCGTCGGAGGTCCAACGTCGGAAAGCGCGGGTGCGGCCGCCGAGAAGGCCTTCCCTTTTAAGCGCTTCGGTGGCGCGACGGCGAAGGGCCCCTCAGACGTCTTACGCTGCGACCGCTGGCGGCTCTCCGGGTGCCTCGCACGCCCTCGGTCTCCATCGTCCTTCCAACATTCAACGAACGGGAGACCCTGGAGCGGATCCATCCGCGCCTGGTCGCCGCGCTCGCCGGGCGGGACGCCGAGATCGTGGTCGTGGACGATTCGAGCCCGGACCAGACCGGTCAGTTGGTCCGTTCGCTCGCCACCTCGGGCCTGTACCGCCTCGTGGAGCGCCCGACCCGATCGGGGCTCGCCTCGGCGGTCCTCGACGGGTTCCGGGCGGCGCAGGGCCGGTGGATCGTGGTGATGGACGCGGATGGGAGCCATCCGCCCGAGACGATCGGGCCGCTGCTCGGACCGCTGGAGCGGGGCGAGGCCGAGTTCGTTCTCGCCAGCCGGCGCGCGCCAGGGGGCGCGAGCCCGGGCCTCTCTCGCCCTCGGCTCGCGATCTCCTTCGGAGCCCGGTGCCTGGCCTGGCCCCTCACCCGAGTTTCCGACCCCATGAGCGGCTTCTTCGCCTTCGATCGGCGTATCCTCGAGCGGAGCGAGCTTCGGCCGGTCGGTTACAAGATCGCCCTGGAGATCCTCGTCCGCTGTCGGCCTTCACCGGTGCGCGAGGTCGGGTTCGTTTTCTCCGAGCGGCTCGCGGGCGAGAGCAAGCTCAACGGCTCGGAGGTGGGGGCGTATGTCCACCATGTTGTGCGGCTCTACGGGTCTCGGCTCGGCGGCGCACCGCGGCGCGCCACCACCACCCGGTAACCGCTCCGCCGCCCTACGACCTCGACGGAGCCCGGCCAGTGCTCCTCCAGCCACTCCTGATAGAACCGGATCCCCTGGCTCCCCTTGCCAACGACCCACAGCCCTCCCGTCTCCGTGAGGTACCCGGGCGCCTCGGCGAGCAGCTGAAGGATGAACGGCCGCCCGACGTGATACGGGGGGTTCGTCAGGATCGCGTCGAACCGTTCCCCCGCCACAGGCTCGAATAGGGACCCCGGGCGCACCTCCGCGTTGGAGATGTCGTTCCGGCGGAGGTTCCGACGCGCCAGCGACGCGGCGCGCCGGTTCACATCGGTCAGTACGACGTGGCCCTGAGGGACCGCCCGGGCCGCCGCCGCGCCGATCGCGCCCCAGCCGCACCCCAGGTCCAGTACCCGGTCCGAGGGGCCGAGCTGGAACGATTCGATCAGCAGGTCGGTCCCGGGATCGAGGCCGTGGGCCGCGAAGATGCCCGAATCGACCGAGAACGTGAGGACGCGGCCCCGGTACAGAAAACGATGGTCAGAGGGCCGCGAGGCGGAGCGTGGCCGTTCGGTGAAGTAGTGCTCGGCCTCGGGAGGCTCGGCGTCCTCGGCCATCGACCTACCGCCGTCCGAACAGCCCCGGCTTCTTCGCGGACTTCGAGACCCCGGGCCCGAGCGCTTCCCGGAGGAGCTCCTTCTGGTGGGTGGTCAACGACCGCGGGAGCTCGACGCGCACGGTGATGATCAGGTCCCCGCGGTCCCGGCCCCGGATCCTGGGGAATCCCTCCCCCCGCAATCGGAACTGGCTTCCGGGGGTCACCCCGGCCGGGATCTTCAACAGGGCCTCGCCGGTGATCGGTCCGGACCGGAACCTCCGCGCCGAAGAGGGCGTCCACGAGGGGGATCGTCGTCTCCCCGAACGCGTCGGCCCCCTCCCGGTGGATCCCTTCGAGAGGTTCGAGCGCGATCTGGACGTACAAGTCTCCCGGCGGTCCTCCGGGGCGGGAGGGCGCCCCCTGCCGCGGGACCCTCAAAACGGCCCCATCGTCGATCCCGGGCGGGATGGAGATCTGTATCCTGCGGTTTCGCCGGATCGATCCGCTCCCGTGGCAGGTCGGGCACTCCTCCCGGATTCGTCGGCCGGAGCCGTGGCACATCGGACAGTCGCTGATCGTGATGAGCTGGCTGAACCCTCGGCTCTGCGCCCGTCGGATCTGGCCGCGACCCTCGCACTCCGGGCAGGTGTCGTAGGCGGTCCCGTTCCGGGCCCCGGTCCCCTTGCAATCGTCGCACGGGCCGGAGAACGGCACATCGAGCGTTGGCTCCGCCCCATGGACGGCGGCGGTGAGCGGGAGCCGGACCGTCACCTCGACGTCAGTGCCCCGACGGGGACCGCCACGCATTCCGCCGAGGCCTCCGAACCCGCCTTGCTCGAAGAGCTGCTGGAAGAAGCCGGATCCGCCGAAGAGGTCCTCGAGGTCCCCGACGTGAGTGAAGTTCTGCCAGGTGAACCCGCTGGGGCCGAAATCGGTCTCCACGCCCGAGAAGCCCATCTGGTCGTACCGCTTGCGCTTCTCGGCGTCGACCAGGACCTCGTACGCCTCGGAGACGTCCTTGAACTTCTCCTCGGCGGCCTTCGGATTGGAGGCGTTGAGGTCAGGGTGGTACTGGCGCGCGAGCTTCCGGTACGCGCTCTTCACCTCGTCCTCGGTGGCGGTGCGCGGCACCCCGAGCACCTCGTAATAGTCCTGTTTCGCCATCGGCCTGAGCGCTCCCGATCCCACCGGGACCGTCTCCTACCGTCGAGGATATTTAGAGGGTGGGCCGGCGGACTCGATCCTCACCGCGTCGCCCACGCGGGCCTTGAGCCGACGGGAGGCGGGGGCCGCCCGTCCGCTGATCTCGAGGGTGCCGAAGCTCGAGGTCAGAAGGCCGATCCCCCGGGGGTGAGCTCGTGGTAGCTCCGAACGACCGGGAGAAGCCGGGGGGTCGCCCGTCCGACCCGGAGCCGAACGATGTCGCCGGCCCGGGCCCATTCCCCCGGGATGTTGGTGATCACATTCCCGAACCGATCGATGTGCAGGACCTCCCCGAAGGTCCCCCCGCTCCGGCGCAGGGCCTCAGGGACCTCGTGCACCTCTCGTACTCCGCTGCTGCGGCGAAGGTTTGGACCCCTCGGCCGAGCGCGAGGAGCCCCGCGGCGGGGGCGAACAGGTCCCGTCCATCGAAGGTGACGCTCGGCGGGGTCGGGCCCGGGACTCGAGCGCGATCGATGCGGAATCCTCGCCCCCCGCCGAGCCGGTCCGCGAGGGGAGCAAGGAGCCCGTTGTCGGGGCCGACGAGGTAGGTCCCCCCCGGGCATCGAATTACGAGGGGTGCCCGCGGGCCTCCGACCCCCGGGTCGGTCACCGCGAGGTGGACCGTCCCCGGCGGGAAGGAGAACGCCATGTGGGCCAGCAGGAACGCGGACTCGTGGACCCCGTGGGCGGGGAGTTCGCTCGAAAGCTCCACCAACTGGGCGTGCGGGGCCACGGTCGCGAGGACCGCTTTCAGCTGGGCAGCATAGACGGCACCGAAGTCGGTCGTCAGGGTCACCCAGCGGGTCCGCGGCACCGGACCACCCAAGGCCGGGGGATCGCGCCTAGGACTTCATGATCGCAACGAGGAAGATCCCCACGGCGACCAGGGCCCCGATGACGGCGGCCAGCAGGACGAGGAAGGTGAAGTAGATCAGCGAGCCCAAGGTGTGGTACGAGTAGTGGTACCAGGCCGCCGACGCGATCCCCGCCAGGGCCCCGACGCCGAAGAGCGCGTAGCCGATCATCCGGCTCTTTCCGCTTCCGAAGTAGGCGGTGAACAGTCCCGCCAGGATCAGGAAGATCGCAAAGACGAGCAGCAGGATCGTGACGAACTGCTGCCATTCGAGGTTCATGGTGGTCGCTACCTGAGTCAGGAGGTCAAACATGGGGTTCCGTTCCTAGAACTTGATGCCGGTGAGGGTCTTCGTGTCGATGACGCCGGGGACGCTTCGGATCTTGTCGACGACCAGCTGGCCGAGGGCGTTGAAGTCTTCGGCCTCGACCTTCGCGATCAGGTCGTACTCTCCGAACAAGGGGTGGAGTTCGACGATCCCCTTGACGCGGAGCAGCTCGGTGTAGACCTCATGTTCCTTCGCCGGCGCGGTGCTGATTAGGACAAAGCCGATGGCCACGGAGGTCCCTCGACGGGCGCTGACAACGGCCCCTCTTAATAAGCATTGTCCGAACGCGGCGGCGCCTACTGTTCCGACGAAATCGAATTTAGGGCCTCGCGGGCTTCGCGCCGAGGCGAAGGATGACCGACGCGGTCCGGACCTGGCCGCACCGTCTCCTCGCCCGGCCCTGGATCGCCGCGTTCATTCCGGTCAACGCCGCCACGTCCGGGTTCGGGGTGGCGCTGCCGCTCCTCATCCTCATCGATCTCCACGGAGGCTGGGCCGACGTGGCGCTGGCCGCCGGGCTGTACAATGCGGCCGTCATCGGCGCCTCGGTGGTTTGGGGGGTGGTCGCGGACCGGTACAAGTCACGGCGGGGCCTTCTCCTGATCAACTTCGCCGCGTTCGCGGGCCTGTTCGGGGCCCTGGCGTTCAGCCCGTCGATCCCGGTGCTCCTCGCCCTCTACACCGCGGTCGGGCTGGTCGCTCCCGCCGGGGCCAGCGCCGCGAACCTCCTGATCCTCGAACTGTTCGGGGAGGCCGAGAGGCCCACCGCGTTCGCCTCGTTCCAGGAGATGAGCATCCTGGGTTCCATCGGGGGCCTATTGGTGGGCTACTTCTGGCTCCTCGCCGGAGAACCTCTTCCCCCCTTCTCCTCGTGCTGGCCGGCCTGTCCGCAGCGTCGGTCGTCGCCGTTGCCTTCGGAGTGCGGGACCCGGTCCGCTCGCTTCCCCACCACGAGGTCGCCCTGCACCCCGAGAGCCTCGCCTCCCGGCTGCGTCATCTCCCGATCGGGCGGGGGATGATCCCGTTCTTCCCGGTCCCTCCCGCCCTCAACCGGGAAGCGTTCCGGAGGTTCCGGGGATGGGCCCGGGCCGAGGTCCGGCACGAGCTCCCCCTCATCTTCGCGGCGTCGTTCATGTTCAATCTCTCCGGGAACCTCTTCAACATCTCCTACACCCCGTACCTCTACGCGATCGGCCTCGCCGGCTCCTCGATCTTCCTGGTCAACTTCGCGAACAACGCCGCCCAGAGCCTGAGCTACCCGACCTCCGGCACCATCGCGGCCCGGGCCGGGCTCGACCGGCTCGTGAGCCGGGCCTCCTATGCTCGTGCCCTGGGGTATCTCGCCGTCGTCGGGTTCACGTTCGTCCCCCTCGCGGCCAGCGGGGCGTACGGAGCGAACCTGGCGGCGTATGCGCTCATGGGCGCGGCGATCGCGTTCTACTCGACGGCCTCCTCGCTGATCCTGTTCCGGGCCCTCCGGGGGCGGGACGCCGGGAGCCTGCTCGGGCTGAACAGTGCCCTCGGCGGCCTCGCCGCTGTCGCCGGGGCGGCCCTCTCGGGAGTGCTGGCCGTCGCCGGCAGCTTCCGGCTCAGCTTCCTTGTCAGTGCGGGGATCCTGCTGGCCTCGCTGCCGGTGTGGGCGGCCGCGGAGGTCGCGTACCGTCGGCGGAAGGCGGCCGGCGGAGCCCGTCGCGGTGATCGTGGTCGGCCCGCCCCCGGCGGGCGTCCCCGCGGCCAAAACCGATTAACGTCCGCTCGACTCGCGACCCGCGAGGGAATCGGGTGGCGACATCGGAGGTGCAGCGGGGGCTCGAGGATGTGGTCGCCCTGGAATCCCGGATCTGTTTCATCGACGGGAAGGGCGGGCGGCTGATCTACCAGGGGTACGACATCCGGGAGCTCGCCGAGCGATCCACCTTCGAGGAGGTCGCGTATCTGCTGTGGTACGGTCGGCTCCCGACGGCCCAGCAGCTCGCCGACCTGACGGCCCGTCTCGTCAAGCTCCGGACCCTCCCCCCGCAGGTCCTCGAGGTGCTCGACCGGATCCCCCCCGACAGCAACCCGATGGACGTCCTTCGGACCGCCGTCAGTCGACCCTCGCCCTGTTCGAGCGGTCGGAGACCCAGCCCGGCGCCAGCTCGATCGGCGGAGCCCAGCGGCTCACCGCCGTCCTCCCCGCCATCATCGGATACATCCAGCGCCGTCGTCAGGGAATGGCTCCCTTGGGCAATCAGCCTGAGCTCGGCCACGCGGCGTACGTTCTGGCGTGCCTCCGCGATACGCCCCCGACAGCGCTCGAGACGAAGACGCTCGATGTGGCGTTGATCCTCCACGCCGACCACGAGCTGAACGCGAGCACGTTCGCGGCACGGGTCACGGCCTCCACGCTCTCGGACCTCTACTCGGCCGTCACCAGCGCGATCGGGACGCTGAAGGGGCCCCTGCACGGGGGCGCCAACGAACGCGTCATGGAACTCCTCGACGAGATCGGCCAGGTGGAGCGGGTCGATCCCGTCGTGAAGGCGAAGCTCGCCCGCCACGAGCGGATCATGGGGTTCGGTCACCGCGTCTACAAGGTCGAGGACCCCCGCGCGACGATCCTCCGGGAGTGGTCCCGACAGGTCGGCGAGGCCCACGGGGACCTCCACTACTACAAGCTCCTCCGAGCGCTGGAGGCCGTCGTCCACCGCGAGAAGGGGCTCTACCCGAACGTGGACCTCTACTCGGGCTCGGTCTACACGCTCCTCGGGGTCCCGAAGGACCTGTTCACGCCCCTGTTCGCCGCGAGCCGGGTCGTTGGCTGGACCGCCCATGTCCTCGAGGAGTACCGAGGACCTCCGCCTGATCCGCCCGACGGCCCAGTACATCGGTCCCGTGGACCTCACCTACGTCCCGATCGCCGATCGGACCGGGTAGGGCGCCGGGCCTAGGGGACCGCACGGGAGGTGCGGGGATCGCCCGGATCCTCGACCACCGTGAGGACGCTCATGAGCGGATACTGGAGGTCCGCGCGGTGGTCGAGGCACGCCACCACGGTCGTGGACCCATCCTGGAGCGTGACTTCCACCCGCATCATCTCCGGGGTCAGGTACCGGTAGGCGAAGACACCCTGTCCGACAGGACCTCCGCGGGACGGATCCACCGTCACGCGTACGTCGGTGACGAACGGTTGCAGGCGGACCGCGCGCTCGATGGTCCGTGCGAGGCCGTCCGCGGTCTCGGGCGCCACCGGCATCCCGACGAACTGGTGGAAAACGCCACCGAGCTTCACTCCGGCCTCGAACAGCAGCGCTTCCCGCGCCGTGAGGGCGGCCCGGTGGAACCCGGTCGCCGAGGTGGGGTCGGTCATGGTTTCGCCGACGCCGCCGCCGACGGCGCCGGGACCGTGAACGGCCCCACGAGGTAATAGATTGCCACCCCCCCAAGGGACGGCACCGCCGCCGCTTCGGCGAGAAGGTAGAACGGGCTCGACGTCGCCAGGTGGAACTGGAGCGGTAGGACGCTCACCACCAGTGCCGCTGCGGCGATGGCGAGGGGAAGCCGGATCGGGTGGCCCCGACGGATCTTCGGGTAGGGGATCGGGAGCACCATCAGGACCGCGATGACAGCGGCGAGCCCAAGGAGGGCGATGGGGAACGTCCCGAGGAACCCGGGGACGCTGAGAAAGAGGGTCAGGACGATCACGGCGAGGGCGCTCTGCGGGGTGGGGGCCCCGAGGAAGTCGGGGTTCTGGTAGCCTCGGAGCGTGAAGTAGACGAGCCGCGCGATCGAGAGCGCCGCGAAGGTCCCTCCCACCAGCCACGCCTCCAGGGCGAGGGGCTGCCAGAGGGCCGGGTTCTCGGTGTGGACGATGAGGAGCGCCGCCGGGGCGAGACCGAACGTTGTGGCGTCGGCGATGGAGTCCGCGATGCGGCCGAACTGGCTCGGTCCGAGGCCGGCCTTGCGGGCCAGGAACCCGTCCAGGCCATCGAACCCGACGCCGCTGGTGATCAGGAGCATCGCCCACAACGGGTTCCCTGCGAGGACGTACAGGACGGCGCCCACCCCGACCAGCAGGTTCGCGAGGGTGGCGAGGTTCGCCGGCCACCGGCCGCCTCTCATGTACGCTCCCGGGCGATCGGGGTCACCCCGGCGACGACCCTCTGGCCCGCCGAGACGACAGGCGCCACGCGCGCGCTCGGGAGGTATACGTCCACTCGGGAGCCGAGCACGATCATCCCGAGCCGATCGCCCTTCCGGTGCTTTTCGGACGGCGCCACCAGCGAGACCAGACGTCGAGCGACCAGGCCGGTCAGCTGGACCACCTCGACCGGGCCCGAGCGAGGTCGACAGCTCATAGTGGCGCTGGACGTTGTGGGCGGCGTCCTCGCCGTACGCCGGGCGGAATCCCGAGCCGGTCGTCCGGATCGTCACGACCTCCGCGTCCAGGGGGAACCGGTTCACATGGACGTCGGTGACGTTCATGAACACCGCGACGTGCCATCGGCCGTCCTCCTCGACCACGGACTGGACGCGGCCGTCCGCGGCCGACACGATGTCCGGACCCGGGAGCCGTTCCGGGTCCCGGAAGAACTGCGCGAAGAACGCGAGCACCCCCACCTGGGCGATGGCGATGCCGGCGAAGACCATCCGCTCGAGGCCGGAAGTTCCCACGGCCAGGACAACGGCCAGCGCGGTGCCGAAGGCCACCGGGACCAGGAACTTGGCCGCGCCGGGGGCGAGCACGGCGACGTCAGGACTTGAGGACGATCTCGATGTTGACGCCGTCCGGGACCTGGATCCGCATCACCTGGCGGAGGGCCCGTTCGTCGGCGTCGATGTCGATCAGGCGCTTGTGGATCCGCATCTCCCAGTGGTCGATCGTGCTCGATCCGCCGCCGTCGGGGCCTTTGCGGACCGGCACCTTCAGCCGCTTGGTCGGCAGGGGGATCGGTCCGGCGATGTCGACGCCCGTCTTCTGGGAGATCTCCCGGATCTGCCGGCAGACGGAGTCGACCTTCTGGGCGTCGACGCCGCTCAGGGAGATCCGGGCGCGCTGCGGCATCGACTCCTCCGTTCGAAAGAAGGCCTAATCGGCCTTCTTCTTCACTTCGTCGACGACGCCCGCGGCCACGGTCTGGCCCATGTCCCGGACGGCGAACCGGCCGAGCTGGGGGAAGTCTTTGTAGCGCTCGATCACGAGGGGCCGCTTCGGGGTGATGCGGACCACGGCGGCGTCCCCGGTCTTCAGGGTCTGGGGGTTCTCCTCGGCGACCTTCCCCGTCCGGGGGTCGAGCCGCTGCAGGAGCTCCGTGAACTCGCACGCGACCTGGGCGGTGTGCAGGTGGAACACGGGGGTGTACCCGGCGGTGATCACCGACGGGTGGTTCAGCACCTGGATCTTCGCCGTGAAGCTCTCCACGACCGTGGGCGGGTTCGCGACGGGGCCTGCGACCTCGCCGCGCCGGATGTCGTTCTTGTCGATGCCCCGGACGTTGAAGCCGACGTTGTCACCGGGCTGGGCTTCCTGAACGGCCTCGTGGTGCATCTCGATCGACTTCACTTCGCCCGTCTTTCCGCCGGGCATGAAGATGATCTTCTCGCCGACCTTGAGCTTCCCGGTCTCGACCCGGCCGACTGGGACGGTCCCGATGCCGGTGATCGTATAGACGTCCTGGATCGGGAGCCGCAGGGGCTTGTCCGTGGGCTTCGGCGGGATCACCAGGTTATCGAGCGCCTGGAGCAGGGTGGGTCCCTTGAACCAGGGCATGTTCGGGGACGGCTTGTTGATGTTGTCGTCCTTGAACGCCGAGATGGGGACGAACACGACCTGGGTATCGACCTTGTAGCCGACGCTCTTGAGGAGCTTCGTCAGCTCCTCCTTGACCTCGTTGAACTTGGCCTCCTTGAACTGGACCTCCTGCCGGTCCATCTTGTTGATCGCGCAGATGAGCTGCGTGATCCCGAGGGTCTTCGAGAGGTAGACGTGCTCGCGGGTCTGGTCCTGGACGCCATCCGCGGCGGAGCAGACGAGGACGGCCCCGTCCGCCTGGCTGGTGCCCGTGATCATGTTCTTGACGAAGTCACGGTGGCCGGGCGCGTCGATGATGGTGAAGTAGTACTTCTGGGTGTCAAACCGGCGATGAGCGATGTCGATGGTGACGCCCCGCTCGCGCTCCTCCTTGAGGTCGTCCATGACCCAGGCGAACTCGAACGTCGCCTTCCCCTTCGCCTCGGCCTCGGCCCGGAACTTGTCGATCTCTTCCTGGCGGATGTACCCGGTGTCCAGAAGGAGCCGCCCCACGGTGGTGGACTTGCCGTGGTCGACGTGGCCAATGAAGACGATGTTGAGGTGGGGCTTGTTCGCCATTTAGGGGGGCTCCGCGCGCGGCCAAAAGGTGCCCCTATTTGAGTGTTGTCGCGCCGTCGGGGTCGAGGGAGCGCGCGCTTGACCTTCCGGCGGCCCCGCTCCCCTCCCGCTCCGATTTACGCGTGGAGCTCCTACGGAGCGCATGGCGGCCTCGATCTCCCTCGCGACCCGGATCCCATTGAACCAGGGCGGCGAGATGCCGGTCTTCGGCCTCGGCGTCTGGCAGGCCGGGGCCGGCGACGCCACCCGCTCCGCGGTCCAGTGCGCCCTGGAGGCCGGTTACCGATTGATCGACACCGCGAAGATGTACGGCAACGAGAGGGAGGTGGGCGAGGCGATCCGGGCCAGCGGGATCCCTCGGGAGGAGATCTTCGTCACGACGAAGCTGGCGAGCGGCGACCACGGGTACGAGAGCGCCCTCGCCGCGGCCCAGGAGAGCCTGAACCAGCTTGACCTCGGATACATCGACCTCTACCTGATCCACTGGCCGTCGGCCACCCCTCCGTCCCGTCGGCTCGAATCCTGGCGCGCTCTCCAGAAGCTCCATTCGGAGGGGGTGTGCCGGGCGGTGGGGGTCAGCAACTACACCGTCCGCCACCTCGAGGAGATCCGGTCGGACTTCGAGCTCCAGCCCGCGGTCAACCAGGTGGAGTTCCACCCGTTCCTGTACCAGCACGGCCTGCTCGAGTACTGCCGACGCCGTCAGATCGTCGTGGAGGCGTACTCGCCGCTCGCCCACGCCCGTCGGTGGGAGGACGCGCGGATCCGGGAGGTCGCGTCGCGACATCACCGCACGACGGCCCAGGTGATGCTCCGTTGGGGGCTCCAGCACGGTCTCGTCGAGATCCCCAAGTCCTCCCGACGGGAACGCATCATCGAGAACGCCCAGGTGTTCGATTTCGAGCTCACCGCCGAGGAGATGACGGCCCTCAACGCGCTCGACGCCGGCTTCAGGACCACGTTCGACCCGGAAGAGATCCTGTAGTCGGGGGGCCCGGACCGGCTGTCCCGGGCGCCGGTCCGACCGCCCTCGCTCCCTGCGGCCATCAAGGTGCTCCCGCCCGGAAACCCCATTAGTGCGAGGTCCCTGGGACCGGCGGGAACGAGGGAACCAGAGTGGGGACCCGCACCACCCGGACCGTCGCCGACTCACGCGCCACGGTGACCCGACTGACGGTGCCGACGGACGCAAATTTCATGGGCAACGTGTTCGGCGGGGTGATCCTCTCCGAGGTCGACCGGGTCGCCTACATCTCCGCCACGCGCCACTCCGGTCTCAACTGCGTCACCGCCTCGTTCGACCGCGTGGACTTTATCGCTCCCGTCCGGCTCGGTGAGGTGGTCACGTTCGAGAGCCGGATCACGTACGTCGGCCACACGTCCATGGAGATCTGGGTCCAGGTCCACGCCGAGGCGCTCGCGGGTGGGCCCCGGAGCCTGGTCGGCAACGCCTTCGTCACCATGGTCGCCGTCGGTGCCGATGGGCACCCGGCCCCGATCCGGGAGCTGACCCTCACCACGTCGGAGGAACGGCGTCTTTTCGAGGAGGGCCAGGCCAGGATGGAGGCGCGCAAGCGGTCCCGGCACTCGACAGCGAACGACACGAAGGAGGGAGAACATTGATCTGCGAAATGTGTGGGAAGGATGTGGACGGACTGACCCGGGTCCGGGTCGAGGGGAGCGTTCTCGAGCTGTGCGCCGACTGCGCGAAGTTCGGCACCCCCATCGCCCCCATGCCCGGCCCGGCGGCAGCGGCATCGCCGGCACCGCGGCCCGGCTCGGTCGCGGCGATGACGACGGTCGACGACCGGGTGCGCGGCGGCGCCGGCCGGTTCCAGGAACGGGACCTCTATCGAGAGCTCCCCGACATGGAGCTCGCCCCGGACTGGGGAAAGCGGATCCGTGTCGCCCGGGAGCACCTCGGCTGGTCCCGGAGGATCTCGCGAAGAAGCTCAATGAGAAGAAGTCCGTCGTGCTGAAGCTCGAAGGGGGCGGTTTCCGTCCCCCCGACGCCATCATCCGAAAGATCGAGCACCAGCTCAAGATCCGGCTACGGGCGGATCCCGAGCCGAGCGGCTGAACCGCAGGCGCGGGTCGCCCAGGCCCTCCGCCACGGTGGCCTAGCGTCGGACGAGGAGTTCCAGGATCGCCTTCTGGGCATGGAGGCGGTTCTCCGCCTGGTCCCAGATCGCGGCCCGGGGGCCGTCCATGACCTCGTCGGTGATCTCCAGCCCCCGGTGGGCCGGCAGGTCGTGGAGCACGAACGCCTCCGGCTTCGCGTGCCGGAGAAGTTCCGCATTGATCTGGTATCCGTCGAACGCCCGTTCGCGTTCCTCTTTCTGGGCCTCGTCGCCCATCGAGACCCAGACGTCCGTGTACAACGCGTCGGCGCCGGCGGCGGCCTCTGAAGGGCGCTCGGTGAACGTCAACCGCGCCCCGGACTCCGCGGCGAACCCTTGCGCCTGCGCCACGACCTCAGGCAGGGGCCGATAGTTCTGAGGGATCGCGCTCGCCAGGTGGACCCCGGTGAGCGCGCACCCCAGCAATAGGGAGTGGAGCACGTTGTTCCCGTCGCCGATGTAGGCGAGCTGACGGCCCTTCAGGTCCCCCCACCGTTCCTGGAGGGTCAGGAGATCCGCCACGATCTGGCAGGGGTGCTCCCGCTCATCCAGGGCGTTAATGACGGGGACCGTTGCCCACTTCGCGAGCTCGGCCTCGTCGGTGTGGTGGAAGGCTCGGTAGACGATCACGTCGACGTAGCGGGACAATACCCGCGCCGTGTCGGCAATGGTCTCCCCCCGCCCCAGCTGCAGGTCCCGGGGCGAGAGGTAGAGGGCCTGCCCGCCGAGGTCGTTCATCGCCACCTCGAAGCTGGTCCGGGTCCGGGTCGACGGCTTCTCGAAGATCAGGGCGGCGTTGGTCCCGAGCAGGGTGGCCGAGAGATCGCCGTGACGGCGCGCCTCCTTCATGGCGGTGGCCCGGGCCAGCACCGAAGGGAGGTCCTTGGCGAGGTCGACGATCGACAGGAGGTCGCGCTTGGCAGGACGGAGCGTCACGCGACGGTCCACGGGGGCCGGGCGCAAAAAACGTTCGACGCGGCCGCGACATCCCTGCCCCGACCCCGTCGCCGAAGGATTATGAACCGCGCCGGATTCGCCGCCGCGAGGGATTCGATTGGCCTCGCGGTCCACGACGAAGAGCGCGCCGACGGCGACCCCGTCGGCCGGAGCAGTCCCGGTCGCCGCGTCTACATGGTCACCGGTGGGGTGACAAAGTTCGCTAAGGCCCACCCCGCGATGGACTTCCGCCTGATGGTGCGGCGCGCCTACGACTACGCGGCGAAGGACGTCACGAACCTCACGAAGGACCGCATCGACGGCACCCGGATCTCCTACTTCTCCGACCACTTCACGCGCCAGCTGAAGGCGGCGAGCATGGTCCAGGATTACCTCGGGCTCAACCCGAAGGGCTCGGTCCGGATCGAGTGGGGGGGCGCCACGGGCGGCGAGTGTTTCCAGGCCGCGTACGAGGCGGTCGCGAGCGGCCGGATGGACGTCTGCCTCGCAGCCGGGTTCGAGACCATGAGCCGGGTGGCCACGTGGAAAGGCAACGAGTTCATCGCGCTCGCCTCCGACACGAACTACGATTTCCCGCTCGGGGGCTTCTATACGGGCTACTACGCCCTGATGGTGGTCCGCCACATCTACGAGTACCTCCGACGGACCAAGTTCGCCCACGTGAAGGACGAGCGAGAGGCCCAGCGGCTCGCCATCGCTGAGGGATCCCGTATCATGAGCCCTCGTCTCCGTCAAGAACCACCTCAACGCGCTCCACAACCCCTATGCCCAGTACCCGAAGCGCGCTCATCGGTCGACGACGTCCTGAACTCGGAGATGATCAGCTACCCGCTCACCCGCGAGCAGATCTGCACCATGAGCGATGGGGCGGCCGTGGCGGTCCTCTGCACCGAGGAGCGGGCCAAGGAGTTCACCGACCGACCGATCCGGTCACCGGCGTCGGGACCGGGACGGACACGATGCGGCTCGCGGACCGGCCGTTCGGGAAGGTCCCGCTCGCGCCGAACGAGAAGGAGTCCGACTACACCCGATCTCCAGTACCCGGGCGATCCACTCCTTCCGCGCGGGTCGCGCCGCCGGCCTCGAGGCGTACAAGATGGCCGGGATCACCGATCCGAAGCGGGAGCTCGACTTCGTGGAGCTCCACGATGCCTACGCCTCGAGCGAGATCCAGACGTACGAGGACCTCGCCCTCTGCCGGTACGGCGAGGGGTACGGGTTCGTCGAGACCGGCGCGCCGTTCCTGAAGGGGGTCCAGTACCCGTTCCCCGTGCCGAAGGCCGGCGAGATCCCCGTGAACCCTTCCGGCGGTCTCATCGCGTGCGGCCACCCCGTGGGGGCCACGGGTCTCATGCAGGCCGTCTTCGCCTTCTGGCAGCTCCAGGAGACGATCGGCAAGCACTTCCGGGACCCGACGCTGCAGATCCCCAAGGCGCGCCGAGGGGCCATCCACAGCCACGCGGGGACAGGGTCGGCGGTGACCGTCTCGATCCTCGAGCGGGGGTTCTGAGAATGACGAAACCGAAGACGTTCACCAAGTTCCGGGACGTCCAGGCGGAGATCCTGAAGAGCGGCTCGGCGATCTTCAAGGACGCCGATGGGTTCGAGAGCCTAATCCTCGACTACCCGTACTCGATCCGGTACATCCACAGCTACGCCGAGGACACGCCGTTCTTCCTCGGCCTCGCGGAAGGCCGGCTCCGGGGATCGCGCTGCACGTCGAAGAGCTGCGGGTTCGTCTACGCCACCCCCCGGGGCCACTGCATGGTCTGTGCGAGCCCCACCGAGTGGATGGACCTCCCGACGAAGGGGAAGATCCACTCGTGGACCACCTGTCACTTCGGGTCCGAGGCGTTCCTCAAGGAGACGCCGTACAACCTCGCGATGGTGGAGTTCGAGGGCGCCGGCTCCCTCCTTCTCGCGCGACTGAAGGAGTGCGTGGAGTCCGACCTCTACGTGGGCATGGAGGTCGAGGCGCGGTTCGAGCCGAAGCCGAAGTACTCGATCACGGACATCTGGTTCGTCCCGTCGGTGGCGGGTGGGCCGTCCGCGCCGCGACCGAAGGCGAAGGGGAAGTAACCCCTAGGGCGAGGGGAGGGGGAGTGCCGCGGGCCGGGCTTGAACCGGCGGCATCAAGATCTTCAGTCTTGCACTCTCCCAAACTGAGTTACCGCGGCACCGGGGCGGCCGACAGAGCCCCGGTATAAAGAAACGGCGACGGCCCCGACCCCGCGGGCGTACCGGTTCCGGGGCTCACCGGCGGGCCGGCTTCGCCGCGGGCCGGTTCTGGATCCACGTCATGGGCGGAGGGTTCCAGTCCTGCTGCCAGAACACCGCGATGATCTCCCCCAGGTGGTGAGCCTGCTCGAACGACGCCTGGAAGCATCCGTCCTCGACAGTGTACCGCCCGGGCATCCACGGGGCCTTCACGGTCCGACGAAGATCGCTTTCCTTCCACCCCGCGACGGCGACGTCGAGCCTCTGGATGGCCTGGGCCTTGTACCTCCCGGTACTTCCGCCAGGACCGGACCTCGTCCCCCTGGCGGCCGGACTCCTCGAAGATCTCCCAGCGCCGTTCCGGGATCGCCACGAGCCAGGCCTCCTGGACGTTCAGGATGTGGACGAGGGTGTTCTTGAGGGACCCATGCCCGATCTCGTGGTCCGCCGTCGCCGCCGCCCAGCCGCGACGCGCGATGGCCCTCTCGAACCGGTCGAACACCACCCGATCATACCCTATCAGCCGCCGCACCTCCGCGAGCCCGGTCATCGCTCCCCCCATGCCTCAGGGCCCTTTCAGCGGCGCCCCCGATCGGGCCGGCGGGCCGGGCGCCGGCCCCCCTCCACCGGACGCACGCCCGCGCGTTCAGGCCTCGTTCACGTCGCCGGCCGGGCTCGGGGTTATCAACCCGCGTCGACCTTTCACCCGCGACCTGTGACGCGAACCCTCGTGGTGGCGGAGAAGTTCAACACCGCCCTCCGGATCTCCATCGTCCTCTCGGACAGTCGGATGAAGAGGTCCCGGATCGAAGGCACGAACGTCTTCGAGTTCGAGCGGCCAGAGGGCCCCTACCTGGTCACCGGGCTCCGGGGCCACATCGTGGAGCTCGACTACCCGGCGGAGCACGCCGAGTGGACCCTGGACGGGCTCCCGAGGTTACTGGAGACCGAGCCCCTGAAGAAGGTCACGGAGACCGGGATCGTCCGGGCCCTCCAGTCCATCGTGCGCAAGTTCGATCGGGTCGTCATCGCGACGGACTTTGACCGGGAAGGGGAACTGATCGGGCTCGAGTGCCTCGAGCTGCTCCTCGCGGTCCACCCGAAGATCGAGGTGTTCCGCGCCCGGTACAGCGCGCTGACCCGCGAAGAGATCGAGCAGAGCTTCACGAACCTGCAGACCGTCGACCACGCTCTCGCGGAAGCGGCCGCGGCCCGCCAGGAGATCGACCTGGTCTGGGGGGCCCTGCTCACCCGGTACCTGTCCCTGACGGCCGGCCAACGAGGCCGAGGCTTCCTCTCCGTCGGCCGGGTCCAGACGCCGACGCTCGCCCTCCTGGTGGAGCGCGACCAGGCGATCAAGGAGTTCGTGCCGACACCGTTCTGGACCCTGGTCGCCCAGGCGTTCCAGGACGGGATCGAGTTCCGGCTCACCCATTCCCACGGCACCTTCGACGCCAAGGCCGAGGCGGACCGTCTCTTCGAGAAGGTCCGGGGCGCCCCCGACGGGACCGTCCTCTCGTACGTCCAGGAAGAGACCCGGCGACGCCCGCCGATCCCGTTCAGCACGACGCTGTTCGTGGCCGAGGCCGTCCGACAGGGGCTCGGCGCGGCCAGCGCGATGCGGATCGCGGAGGACCTGTACACCCAGGGCCTGATCAGCTACCCGAGGACCGACAACACGGTCTACCCCCGGGGCCTCGGCCTGCGCACCCTCGTCGAGCGGTTCCTCGAGAGCCCGTTCAAGGAGGCCGCGGAGTACGTCCTGACCCAGCCGTCCTTCCGACCGAGCCGCGGGCGCAGCGAGACCACGGACCATCCTCCCATCTACCCGACCGGCGTCACCGACCCGAAGAAGCTCAAGCCCGACCACGCGAAGGTCTACGAGATGGTCGTTCGCCGGTTCCTGGCCACCCTCGCCCCCGACTCGACCGGTCTCTCCCGGAAGGCGACCGTGGAGATCAAGGGCGAGACGTTCGATGGGAAGGGGCAGCTCCTCGTGGAGCCGGGCTGGTACCGCATCTACCCCTACTCCCACCCGGAGGAGATCGCCTTCCCCGAGCTCAAGGTCGGGCAGAAGCTGCCGCTCCGCGGCATCCTCCTCGAGGAGGACCAGACCAAGCCCCCCCGTCGGTACACTCAAGGCACGCTGATCCAGGAGATGGAGCGGCTCGGGCTCGGCACGAAGAGCACGCGACACGACGTCCTTCAGAAGCTGTTCGACCGGCACTACGTACAGCAGCGGAACCTGGAACCCACCGGCACCGGTATCGCCGTCACCGAAGCGCTCCGGGCCCACGCGCCGGTCATCACCCGACCGGAGATGACCCACCGGCTCGAGGAGGAGATGCAGCTCGTCGCCGAGTCCAAGAAACCGAAGTCGGAGGTGCTCGAGGACTCTCGCCAGATGCTCCGGGAGGCCTACGAGCTGCTGGCGGCCAACTCCGAGGGGGTCCGCAAGACCCTCACGGGGGCCATGGACGCCCAGCATTTCGTCGGGCCGTGCGCCCTGTGTGGAGGCGCCCTCACAATGGCGAGGAGCCCGCGCGGGTCCCGGTGGGTCCAGTGCGTCAACAACCCCGCCACCTGCACGGCCACCTACTCGCTCCCGCTCGCCGGATTCATCGAGCCGGCCCCGGAGTTCCTCTGCGCCACCTGCAAGGTCCCGAGGGTCAAGATCATCTTCCGGGGCCAGCGACCCGACCTGTACTGCATCAATCCGGAGTGCGTCGAGCACCAGAAGGCGTTCCGGATCGGCGTCTGCCCGTCCTGTGGTTCCGCCCTCAACATCCGCTACTCGTTCCGGGGCAACCGGTTCGTGGGCTGTTCCGGGTATCCGAACTGCCGCGTCACCTACCCGCTCCCTCAACGGGGCAAGCTCGAGAAGGACCACCCCCCATGCGAGGTCTGCAAGGCGCCCGTCGTGACGGCCATCGAAGCGGGACGGCCTCCCTGGACCCTCTGCATCAACCCCGAGTGTCCGACCCGGATCAAGAAACCGAAGGTGGCCAAATCGAAGGGGAAGGCCAAAGGACCGGCGAAGCGGCGCGTCAAGGGCACCGCCCCAGTGCCGCCTGCCCCCGACGGTCCGGCGGTGGCACCGCTGTCGCCTCCCCGGCCGGCGCGGAAGCGGTCGGGCGCGAAACCCGCCGGCCGCGCGCCCTCGGCCCCCGCTCCCCCCGCCGGGGTGTCCGCCCCTCCAACCCCCGAGCCGATCACCGCGGCTCCCGCCGCCCCCACAGCTTCGCCACCGCCCGGGGCTCCCGCGCCCCGTCCCCGGGCGGCCCGAGGCGCCCGCCGCGCGAGCCGCTCGGGGACCGGCGAGGCCTCGGAGCCGGCGCCGTCCTCGACCTAGGTCCCCCGTTTCCGTACCCTTCCGGCCCGCGTTAAATAGGGCCCGACGCTGTTTAGGACGTGGTGGCCCGGCCGCACCGACTTCTTGACCTCGATTCGCGCACCCTCGAGGTCCGGCTCCGCGAGGACCCGCTGCTGATCATTCCGGTGGGCGCGCTGGAGGCCCATGGCCCCCACCTGCCGCTGGGCGCCGACCAGATCCAGGCCGAGGCGACCGCGGAATCCTTGGCCGAACGGACCCATGCCCTGGTTGCGCCCACGATCCCGTACGGCTCCTGTTCCGGTGCCCGGAACTTCCCCGGCACCGTCTCGCTGCAGATCTCCGAGCTCGAGCCGTTCGCCCGGGGGGTCTTCACAGAGTATGGCCGGATGGGCGTCCGCCGGATGCTCGTTCTCTCGGGGCACGCCGAGCCACGCCACATGGCCGCGCTCCGCGAAGCCGCGGAGGCCGCCTGCCGGGCCCACCCGCACCTTCGCGCCGTTGTCCTGTCCGACTACGATTTCGTCTACGAGCTGCGGGGCACCGAAGCGCCGGCCACGGATGGCCACGCTGGCATGCTCGAGACCTCGCGCCTTCTCCTCATCGCGCCGGACCGGGTCGGCCCGTCCCGGCCGAACGTCCGGGCCCAGCGCTCGCCGTTCGTCCCGACCCCTCCGTCCCCCTCGGAGTGGTCCGAGAGCGTCCAGGGGGATACGGTGCCCGCCAACGCCGAGATCGGAGCCCGAGTACAGGCCCACGTCCTGGACCGGCTCGAGGAGACGGTCCGCGCGCTGCTCCCGCCGCGCTGACGAGGAGGTAAGGTCCCGGTGCCCGCCCCGTCGGAGGTCATCCGCATCCGGGGCGCCCGCCAGCACAACCTGAAGAACGTCTCGCTCGAGATCCCGCGCAACCAGTTCATCGTCATCACCGGGGTGAGCGGGTCGGGGAAGTCCTCCCTCGCGTTCGACACGCTCTACGCCGAAGGTCAGCGTCGGTACATCGAGAGCCTCTCGTCCTACGCGCGCCAGTTCCTGGGCCAGATGGACAAGCCGGATGTCGACTCCATCGAGGGGCTCTCGCCCGCCATCGCCATCGAACAGCGGGCGGGAAGCCGCAACCCCCGATCGACGGTGGGTACGGTCACCGAGATCTACGACTATCTTCGGCTGCTGTTCGCCCGGATCGGGATCCCCCACTGCCCCAACGACGGGGAGGAGATCGCTCCCCAGTCGGTGGATCGGATCGTCCAGGCGGTGCAGGCGAAAGCGGCCGGGGAGAAGATCGACCTGATCGCGCCGGTGATCCGGGGCCAGAAGGGCGAGCACCGGGACGTGATCGACCAGCTGAGGAAGCAGGGATACCGTCGGTTCGTCGTGGACGGGGTCGAGATCCGGGCCGCGGCGTCGGAGATCAAGCTCGAGAAGGCGAAGAAACACTCGGTCGACGTGATCGTCGATACCCTGGTGGTCGCCCCCGAGGAGGTGACGCGGCTCACCGAGTCGGTGGAGCTCGCGCGCAAGCTCTCCGGAGGGCTCGTCACGGTCCGGGGCCCCGCGGGCGTCCGTACCATGTTCTCCAGCTCCCGGGCCTGCCCGAAGTGCGGGTTCTCGATCGAGGAGCTCACCCCGAGGATGTTCTCGTTCAACAGCCCGTTCGGCGCGTGCCCCGAGTGTCTCGGTATCGGGGCGACCCTGCACGCCGACCCGAACCTGATCGTACCCGGACAAGACGAAACCTCTCGCGAAGGCGATCTCCACGTGGGGCCTGACCCCCGACTCGGAGGCGATCCAGCGGTTCGGGGAGGCGTTCGACTTCAACCCCGCCAAGCCCGTGGCGGCGATGCCGGAGAAAGCATGGAAAGCGATGTTCTACGGCTCCGACCGGTCCCTCGGCCGGAGCGGCCACTACGGGGCCCACTGGTGGGCCGGCGGATGGCTCCGGGAGGGTCTCGTGGCCGCGGTCGAACGACGGTGGAAGGCGGCCAAGAACGAGCGGCTCAAGGAGTACTACATGGGGTTCATGACGTTCGTTCCCTGCCCCAAGTGCAAGGGACGGCGCCTCAAGCCCGAGACCCTCGCCGTCACGGTCCTCAAGCGATCCATCGCCGACGTGACCGCGATGACGGTGGCGAACTGCGCCACCCTCTTCGACGACCTCAAGCTGGAGCCCCGGGACGAGCAGATCGTCGGGCAGGTCCTCAAGGAGATCCGGGCCCGGCTCGGGTTCCTCCGGAACGTGGGCCTCACGTACATTACGCTCGACCGGTCGTCCGGGACCCTCTCGGGAGGCGAGTCGGAGCGGATCGCGCTCGCCACCCAGATCGGGAGCGGGCTCGTCGGCGTGCTCTACATCCTCGATGAGCCGTCGGTCGGTCTGCATCCGCGCGACCACGAGCGGCTCCTGGCGACGTTGAAGACGCTCCGGGACCTCGGGAACACCCTCCTCGTGGTCGAGCACGACGAGATGACGATGCGGGCCTCCGACTGGCTCCTCGACCTCGGCCCCGGGGCCGGCGTCCACGGCGGGGAGGTCCTCTACAACGGAGAGCCGTCGGGGATCGGCCGGGCGCCTCGCTCCGTGACCGGCCAGTTCCTTTCGGGGCGCCGGTCGATCCCGGTCCCCGAGCGCCGCCGGCCCCCGGGGACCGGTGGCTCACCGTCCACGGGGCCCGGGAGCACAACCTGAAGGGCGACGCGATCCGGGTCCCCCTCGGCACCCTCACGGCGCTCTCGGGGGTATCCGGGAGCGGGAAGTCGACGTTCCTGGGCGAGATCCTCTACAAGGCGGTCCGCCGCCACCTCGGGCTCGGCAAGGACCTTCCCGGGAAGCACGACTACATCGAGGGGATCGATCTCATCGATCGGGTCCTGTTCATCGACCAGTCCCCGATCGGCCGGACGCCCCGGAGCAACCCGGCGACGTACACGGGGCTGATGACGCCGATCCGGGAACTGTTCGCGGGGCTTCCCGAGGCGAAGTCAAGGGGGTTCGGTCCGGGCCGGTTCAGCTTCAACGTCCGGGGCGGCCGGTGCGAGGCGTGCGAGGGGGACGGCGTGATCCGGCACGAGATGCACTTCCTGCCGGATGTGTACGTGGTCTGCGAGGAGTGCCGGGGCTCCCGGTTCAACGCCGAGACCCTCGCCGTGACGTTCAAGGGGAAGTCGATCGCGGACGTCCTTGCCATGACCGCGGAGGAGGCCGCCGGCTTCTTCGCCCACCACCGGCGGATCGAGGCCCGTCTCCGCCTCCTCGTGGACGTGGGGCTCGGCTACGTCCGGCTGGGCCAGAGCGCCACCACGCTCTCCGGCGGGGAGGCCCAGCGGATCAAGCTCGCCTTCGAGCTCGCCAAGACCCCGACGGGCCGCACCCTCTACCTCCTGGACGAACCGACCACGGGGCTCCACTTCGCCGATGTGGAGCGGCTCCTGGACGTCCTCCACCGGCTCCGGGAGGGCGGCAACACCGTCGTCGTCATCGAGCACAACCTGGACGTCCTCAAGAGCGCCGACTGGCTCATCGACCTCGGCCCGGATGGCGGCGATGCCGGTGGAAAGCTGGTGGCCGAGGGGACCCCAGAGGAGGTCGCCCGGGTCCGGGCCTCGCACACCGCCCGGTTCCTGGCGCCCCTGGTCCTCCGGTCGGCGGAGGCCCGAGTCGCAGCCCGATGACCCCCGGCGGCCCCGCGCTGCCTTCGTTCGTGCCGGCGAGCGAGCTGGCCCACCGGACCGGCGCCTGGTACCGCCCGGGGACCCGACTCGCCGGGCGTCTACCTGTTCCGATCGGGGCGGGGGGAGGTCGTCTACGTCGGCAAATCCCGGAGCCTCCGGCGACGCGTCCTCGACCACCTCCACGCGCGGGTGGAGAAGGACGGGTCGATCCTCGCCGAGAGCTCCTCGGTGGAGTTCGTCCCCACGGCCAACGAGCGCGAGGCGTTGCTCCTCGAGGCGAGCCTCATCAAGCAGTACCAGCCTCCGTACAACGCCCTCCTGAAGGACGACCGGAGCTACCCGTACCTCGCGGTGACCCTCGGGGAGGAGTGGCCCCGGATCCTGCTGGTCCGCCGCCCGCGAAAGAAGGACCGGGCCATGCTGTTCGGCCCGTACACGTCGGCCCGGGAAGCTCGCAGCGTCGCCCGGCTCCTCTCCGAGACGTTCCAGCTGCGGCGGTGCATCCGCCTCCCGAAGCGGGAGTGCCTGTACTATCACCTGCAGGTCTGCAGCGCCCCGTGCATCGCGGCGATCGATCACGAGGCGTACTCGGCCCGCGTGGACCGGGCCATCGAGGTGCTCAAGGGCCACGGCGGGACCGTGAAGCCGGCCCTCGAGGCCGAGATGCGCACGGCCTCGGAGCGTCAGGAGTACGAACGGGCGGGGCTTCTCCGGGACGCCCTTCGGGGGCTCGATGCCCTCACGGAGCGCCAACGCGTCGTCGGACCGGGCCGGGGGCGCAGCGACGTCATCGCGCTCGCCTTCCCCCAGGACCCGGCGATGCTCCGGGTCGCGGTCGGTCTGCTCCGGGTCGAGGACGGGGAGGTCCGCGGCACCGAACCGCATCTCGTCCAGTTCCCGGCGACCGACCTCCCCGAGCCGGGGGAGCTTCTCCGCCAGTTCCTTACCCAGTACCTACTCGACCCTCCCGGAGCTCCCGGCGACGATCTACGTCGATGGGCCGCGTCCGGAGGGGATCTCCGAGGTACAGGACTGGCTCGAGGGGGAACGGGGGGTCCGACTGGTGTTTCGCCCGACCGGCCGACCCGCCTCCTGGGCCCGGCTCGCGGCCCGGCTCGCCCGGGCCCATGTGGACCAGGTGGCCCCGACCCCGGTCCCGCGGGACGTTCTCGCGGCCCTCCAGAGCCTGCTCGAGCTTCCCACGCTGCCGAACCGGATCGAGGGGATCGACATCTCCCTCTTCCAAGGGTACGAGGCCGTGGGCTCCCTCGTGGTGTTCCAGGGCGGCCGACCGGCCCGTTCGGAGTACCGCCGGTTCCGGATCCGGGGCGTTGAGGGGACCAACGACTTCGCCATGATCGCCGAGGTCGTGCGCCGCCGGTACTTCCGGCGCCTCGCCGAGCAGGAGATCCTCCCGGACGTGCTGCTCATCGATGGGGGACGCGGGCAGGTCGCCGCCGCGCAGACGGCCCTCTCGGAGCTTCCCGGCGCGCCGGAGATCCCGTTGGTGGGCCTCGCCAAGCGCGAGGAGGAGCTCTACCGGCCCGACCGGGCCCAGCCGATGAAACCGAACCCGAACTCCCCGCCGATGCTGTTGCTGAGGGCGGTCCGGGACGAGGCCCACCGGTTCGCCGTCACGTACCACCGGACCCGCCGGCGGATCCGCCTCCGGGAAGAGGTGGAGGCGATCCCCGTCCCCGACGGGGACGACTGACGTTCACTTCGTGGCGGTGCGGCCCCGCTCGAGGGGACCGATGAACGGCATGCCGTTGACCCGCTTCGTGACCTCGGCCGGGGTGAGGTGGCGGAGCTCGGCGGTCGGTTCGAGGATCGAGACATCGAGCGCCTCGGGCGGGAACGGGGTCGGCGATCCCTCGGCGACGGCCTGGACCGCGAGCCGGAAGGCGGCGTCCTCGTTGCGGTTCGGGGCGATCTTCTCTTCGAGGAAGTCGGCGACCGCGCGCCGGTTGCGGCCGATGGCGTACGCCTTCCAGCCGATGGTGGCGCCGCTCGGGTCGAGCTCGATGAGGCCCGGCACCCCTTCGGTGAACCCGCCGAGGAGGAGGGAGACGGCGAACGGCCGGGTCCCGCCGAACTGCGTGAACTGCTGGAGGTGGGTGCCGAGCGAGTGGCCGAGGAGGGAGTAGGGGGCCACCTCGCCGAAGGTGATCCGGTGGCGCTGCGCTTCGAGGCGGAGGAACTCCACCAGGACGCGAGAGTCCGCGATGAGGCCCGCGGTCACGCACCCGAGGCCGGTATCGATGGCGAAGCTCTTCTCGATGCTCGTCGCCTCGGCGAGAGAGCTGACGGGAAGGTTCCGGTACGCGACGAACACGATCCCGCCATCGTAGGTGACCGCCACGGCGGTCCCCCCCATCTGGATCGCCTGGAGCGCGTACTCCACCTGGAACAGGCGGCCGTCCGGCGAGAACACCGTGCTGGCGCGGTCGTAGGCCATCTGGCCGGGCTGCATCTCCATTGATCGGATTCCCCCAGGGGTCGAGCGGGCCCAGCAAGGGGGGGGATTTGAGGGTAGCCCCTCTCGATGGCGCCCATTTCACCATGTGGCCGTTCGATACTGGGACGGCGGGAACGGGGCGGAACGTCCAAGCCCTCGGACCGCGCTACCCCCGTCGATCCCATGGGAGCCTCCGACCCCTGGAGCCAGCGGCGGGCGGTCTCCGAGTCCGAGTATCAGGGGGACCGGGGGCGGTTCGATGGGGCCGAGAGCGGCTTCGCCCGATGGATCGTCCCCCGCCTCCCTACGACGACCGGCGCCCGGGTGGTCGAGATCGGGTGTGGGCCGGGCCGGGACCTCTGTCACTACGCCCGGCACGGGTTCGCGGTCCTTGGGGTCGACCACGCCGCCAGCGCCATCGAAGGGGCCCGCCACCGGACCGCCCTGCTGCCCGAGCCCGCCCGCTCGAGGGCGCGGGTCGTCTACGGCGAGGCGATCGCCACCCTGCTGACGCTCTCGGAGAGCTCCCAGGACGCCGTGGTCGCCCACCTGGTGTACGGCAGTTTCACCCCGGAGGAACTCTCGGAGCTGAGCGGGGCCGTGGCGCGGTGCCTGCGACCTTCTGGGGTCCACGGCTTCGCGGTACGGGCCACGACCGACCCCCGGTTCAAGGAAGGCCAACGTGTCGGGCCGGACACGGTCTTCGGGGGCCCGCACTTGGTGCCCTACCGCTACTTCACTCCCGGGACGGCGGTCCGCGTGCCCGGCCCCCGGTTCGAGGTGGAGGAGAAGCTCGTGGTACCGTCGGAGCACCTGATCTACGTCCAGGCCCGACGGACCGACGGCCTCCGACGCCCATCGTCAACCCTATAGGCGGGGGCCTTCCTCGAACGGGCGATGGCGACGGGTGGGCTCACGATGCTCCCGATGGCGTCGAGCCACCGGGGCGAGCTCTCTCCGGCGTGCACCCAGTGCCAGGAGGGCCGAAAGATGGTCCTCTTCGTCACGGGTCTCTGCCGGTTCCGCTGCTTCTACTGCCCGGTGTCGTCGCGGCGCAACCAGATCGACGTGGTGTACGCGAACGAGCGCCGGGTCAGCACCGACGCCGATGTGCTCGACGAGGCGAGGGCGATCGGGGCGGGGGGCACCGGGATCACCGGCGGCGACCCCCTCGGAGTGATCGACCGTACCCGAACATTACGTCCGGCTCCTGAAGACCGAGTTCGGCCCCGAGCACAACATCCACCTCTACACCCACGAACCGAGTCCCGAGAAGCTGCAGCGCCTGGCGGCCGCGGGACTCGACGAGTTCCGCCTCCACATCCCCCACTACGCCTGGGGGCCTCTCCTCTCCGAGGGGGGCGCCTATCGCGCCGTTCTCGAGCAGGCCCCGGCGTGGGGATCCGACGGGGGGTGGAGATCCCCGTCCTCCCCGACAAGGAGCCCGAGCTCCGACGGCTCCTGAGGGCCCTCGAAAAGATCGGCGTCGACTTCGTCAACCTGAACGAGCTGGAGTTCTCGGAGACGAACGAGCTCAAGCTCCACGACCGCGGCTACGCCCTCGACCCCCGGAACGGCTGGGGCGTCCGGGGGAGCCGGGCCGTGGCCGAACGGGTCGTGCGGGATACCCGTTGGACCGTCCCGGTCCACTACTGCTCCTCGAGGTTCAAGGACGGCGTCCAGCTTCGGCAACGCCTGATGCGACGGGCCGAACGGACCGCGCCCTCCTTCGCCCACATCACGTCCGATGGGACCCTTCGGTTCGGGGTCGTGGACGTGCCGGCCACGCGGGACGTCGGTCGGGCCGCCCGGCGGCTCGCCACCCTCGCGCGGCTCGCGCCGTCCGACTACCGGGTCGATGTGTCCCGGCGGCGGGTGGAGCTGTCGGCCGCCCGGCTCCGCCGGGTGGCGGGCCGCCTCGGGCTCCCCGCGTTCGAGGTCGAGGAGTACCCGACCGCCGACGCCCTCGAGGTGGAGCGGACGCCGTTGAACCGAGCGGCCTTCCCCTCCCCCTCCGGCGGAGGGGGGACGTAGCCCTCGTCGCACGCGTGCCCGCCGAAGGTGAGATAGCGTTCGTCGCCGCGCCGGTGCTTGAGCGAGCAGGGACCCCACCCTTCGTCCTCGGCGCCGTACCACATCGGGCACTCCCGGCAGTGGAGGTCCAGCGCCGGTCGCTTCGTCGGGGGCGTCATCGCACCCCCTCAAGGGCCATCCAACCTCGGACGGCGTTCTCCATCAGGCAGGCGACCGTGAGCGGCCCGACGCCTCCCGGGACGGGCGTGAAGCCGCAGGCCCACCCCTCGAGGGCCTCGGGGTCCGCGTCGCCGACGATCCGAACCCCGCTGGGCCGCGTCGGGTCCGGGACAGAGCTGATCCCGACGTCGATGATCGCGGCCCCTTTCGGCACCGTGGCCCGGTTCAGGAGGCCGGGTCGCCCGACGCACGAGAAGATCGAATCGGATCCCTCCAACGCTTGTGCCAGATCTCGCGTCTTGGAGTGGGCGACCGTGACCGTCGCGTCGATGCCCCGCCCGAGAAGCAGGAGGGCCAGCGGTCGGCCAACGGTCTCCGATCGCCCCACGACCGCGACCCGGTGGCCCTCGATCGGGGCGTGGTTCTCCTGGGCGATCCGCAGGGCGGCCCGCGCGACCGCCGGCACCTGCAGCGAACGTCCGGCGGCCAGCCGACCGAGATTGACGGTTCCCACGCCGTCCACATCCTTCTCGGGACGGAGCCGGTCGACGGCCCGGGAGAACTCCCAGGACGCCGGAAGCGGGTGCTCCACGAGGACGGCGTGGACCGACGGATCGGAGTCCATCTGGCCGATCAGGTTCGACAGCTCCGCGGCCCCGTCCGTCGGGGCCAGGGCGACCGACCGGAAGGCGATGCCGGCCCGTTCGGCGGCCTTCGCCTGCTGCCGGAGGTACACCGAGAACGGCGTCGCTTCGGCCCGGTGCACGCTCACGAGGCCGGGGCGACGGGCGCCTTCCCGTACTCTCGGCTCGACCTCGGAACGGGCCGCGTCGAGGAGCCGTTCGGCGACCGGCGCCCCCATCCAACGGTCGGTCAACGGAATATCAACGGCCGAGGGCCCCGCGGTAGATAACGGCCGTTCTCGACGCCGGAACCGGGGCCGAGGAACTTCCGGTCCGACGTCCCATTCGACAGTTGGTAACCGTGGAGGCAACTAAACCATTTATATGGCGGACCCCTCTGATTCTATCGACGAGGCGCCGCGGAGTCGCGGGACCTCGTCCCGAGGAAGTTACGGGGGACCCTCCAATCGAGACCGCCGAGCCGGTGGTCCCTAGCGATGTGGAGTCGTGGGGGCGGTCGCTCCCCTACGAGACCACGGCCAACGTCGAGGTGCCTCCCCGCCTCTTGGACCAGGTCATCGGGCAGGACGACGCGGTCGAGGTCGCCAAGAAAGCGGCGACCCAGAAGCGGCACATGGTCCTGATCGGCGAACCGGGAACGGGCAAGAGCATGCTCGCTCGGGCCATGACCGATTTCCTACCGAAGGAACAGCTCCAGGACATCCTCGCGTATCCGAACGCCGAGGACCCCAACGAGCCGAAGATCCGGGTCGTCCCGGCCGGCAAGGGCAAGGAGATCGTCGCCGCCCAGAAGCTCGAGGCGGCGGCGAAGAAGGACCAGCGGAACATCTTCGTCGTGGCGGCCGTCCTCCTCGTCGTCGCGGTCGTCGTCTACGTCATTCTCCAGCCGCCCCATGACCTGACCGCGCTCCTGATCGGGGCGTTCATCATCCTCCTGATCCTCGTCTTCGTCCGTCTCAGCACCGGGCGCACGGACGGGGCGAACGGCGTCGCCAAGCTGTTGGTCTCCCACACTCCCGACGAACGGCCGCCGTTCATCGACGCCACGGGCGCCCATGCCGGCGCGCTCCTCGGCGACGTGAAGCACGATCCGTTCCAATCCGGCGGCCTTGAGACGCCCCCCCACGAGCGGGTCGAGGTCGGGGCCATCCACAAGGCGAACGGCGGGGTGCTGTTCGTCGACGAGATCAACCTCCTGAAGATCGAGAGCCAGCATTCGCTCCTGACCGCCTTGCAGGAGCGCCGGTTCCCCATCGTGGGACAGTCGGAGCGCTCGGCGGGTGCGATGGTGAAGACCGAGCCCGTCCCCGCGGATTTCGTTCTGGTCGCCGCGGGCAACATCGACAGCGTCCAGGCGATGCACCCGGCGCTTCGCTCCCGGATCCGGGGGTACGGCTACGAGGTCTACGTCCGCACGGCCATGGCGGACACTCATGAGAACCGGATGAAGATCGTCCGGTTCGTCGCCCAGGAGGTCACCAAGGACAAGAAGATCGCCCATTTCGACATGGGCGCCGTTGTCGAGGTGATCCGGGAGGCCCAGCGGCGCTCCGGACGGTCCGGTCAGCTGACCCTGCGGCTCCGCGAGCTCGGCGGCCTGGTCCGCGTTGCCGGGGACATCGCAAACACCGAGGGGGCTCGGCTCGTCACGGCCTCCCACGTGGTCCGGGCGAAGCGGTCGAGCCGTTCGCTCGAGCAGCAGATCGCCGACCGGTACATCGAGCGCCGCAAGGAGTACCACATGTTCGCCATCGACGGCGTGGCCGTTGGAACGGTGAACGGCCTCGCGGCCATCAACGCCCAGTCGGGCATGTCGGAGTTCTCGGGAATCGTTCTGCCGATCGTCGCCGAAGTGACGCCTGCCCAGACCAAGAACGGGGGGGTCGTCGTCGCGACAGGGAAGCTGGGAGAGATCGCCAAGGAGGCGGTCCAGAACGTCAGCGCCCTGATCAAGAAGTACACCGGCGAGGACATCTCGAAGTACGACATCCACATCCAGTTCGTCGGCACGTCGGAGGGGGTCGAGGGCGACAGCGCGTCGGTCTCCATCGCCACGGCCGTGATCAGTGCGCTGGAAGGGGTCCCGGTCGACCAGTCCCTCGCTATGACCGGCTCGCTCTCGGTCCGCGGTCAGGTGCTGCCGGTCGGGGGCGTTACCGCGAAGGTCGAGGCGGCGGCGGACTCCGGCCTCAAGCGGGTCCTCATCCCTGAGAACAACGTCGAGGACCTGGTCCTCGAGTCGCGGTACCGCGGAATGATCGAGGTGATCCCGGTCGGCACCCTGCGGGACGTGCTGAAGTACGCCCTGGTCGGCCAGAGCCCTGCCAAGGAGTCGCTCCTCGAGCGCCTGGCGGCCATGGTCCACATCACGGGACGGACCGAGGTAGGCCCCGGAGGGATGGCGGTGCCACCGGGCCGACCGACCGGATCGTGAGGGGAACCGTTCGGCTCCCCGTCCACGGTCCCCCGTTCGGTCGGGAGACCCGCTCGGCGACCGTCGAGGGGGACGACGAGGACAAGTTCATCGGTCGTCCGTGCTACGCGTTCAATCCCGCGCTGAGGACCTCGCTCGACGACACCCGATGCGGGCACTGCCGGATGTACCTGACCGCGCAGTGCCCTCACATCGACGAGTTCCTCGACGACGTCGAGGATCTTTCGCCGGAGTAGGCCCGTGCGCGGGCTGCTGATCGGGCGGTTCCAGCCCTTCCACCTCGGCCATCTTGCCCTGGTCCAGGAGATCCGTCACCGGCATCCCGACGAGCCCCTGTTGATCGGTATCGGGAGCGCCCAGGCCTGGTACTCCCGCGAGAACCCGTTCACGGCCGGCGAACGGTTCGAGATGATCGAGCGGGGCCTGGCCGAGGCCGGGATCCCTGGCTGTCTTCCGGTCCCCCTGGTGGACATCGATCGCCACGCGGTATGGGTCGCCCACGTGGTCTCCCTGCTCCCGCCGTTCCGTCGGGTCTACACGAACAACCCCCTGACCCGCCGGCTCTTCGAGGCCTCGGGCTACTCGGTGGAGGGGACGCCGATGTACGATCGGCCCCGCTTCGAGGGCACCCGGATCCGTTCGTTGCTCGCGATCGGGGGGCCATGGAAGGAACTGGTCCCGGCCGCGGTCGCCACCTACCTGGAGGAGCTCAACGCTCCCGAGAGGATCCGTGACCTCGCCGGCGAGCCCACCGGCGCCCACCCTGGGGCGGGCCGGTGACCGGGCCCCCCGGCCGGGCCGACGGTCCGATGCGTTCGACCCCTTGCCACCGTGGGTGGGGCCGGCCACCACGGCGATCCACGGGGCCCGCCGACCGGAACGTAACGCCGGTGCGACCGTTCCGCCGATCTTCCAGACCAGCAACTTCCGGTTCCCGGCCGAGTTCTCGGACGCCCCCGACGCGGACTCCACGCGGATCTACACCCGCTACACCAACCCGACCAACGAGGTCGCCGCGGAGCTCATCCGGCGGCTCGAAGGGGCCGAGGCCGCGGCGGTGTTCGGATCCGGGATGGGCGCGATCGCCTCCACCCTTCTGACGTTCCTCAGCGCGGGCGATGAGGTCGTCGCGCTCTCGGACCTCTACGGCGGGACCCTCGACCTGCTCCACTCCTTCCTCCCGCGGTTCGGCGTCGCCGTCCGATGGATCCCGCCCCATTTCGAGGGGGATCCCGCCCATTTCCTTGGCCCGAAGAGCCGGGTCCTGATGCTCGAGACCCCCACGAACCCGCTCCTGCGCCTCGTGGACCTGGAGGCGTGGACCCGGGCCGCGGACGCGGTCGGCGCCCATGTCGTGGTCGACAACACCTTCGCGACCCCGGTCAACCAGAACCCCCTGCGGTGGGGGGCCGATGTGGTGGTCCACAGCGCCTCGAAGTACCTGGGAGGGCACTCCGACATCATCGCGGGAGCCGTGGCCGGCTCCGAGGAGATGGTGTCCCGGATCCAGGGGACGGCCCGCCTCCTCGGGCCTTCTCTCGACCCATTGGCGGGGTTCCTGCTCACCCGGGGTCTACGGACGCTGCCGCTCCGCGTCGCCCGCCAGAACGAGAACGGCCGCCGGGTCGCCGAGGCGCTTCTGCATCATCCGCGCGTCGAGCACGTGTACTATCCCGGGTTCGGCGGCGCGGGCCAGGAGGAACTGGCGAAGCGGCAGATGACCGGACGGGGCGGGATGGTCACCATCGTCGTCCGCGGGGGTCACGAGGGAGCCCGCCGATTCCTCCACGGGCTCAAGCTCGTCCAGGTTGCCGCGAGCCTCGGCGGGGTCGAAAGCCTCGCGAGCGTCCCCAAGGAGACCTCCCACGCCCGCCTGAACGACGAGGAGCTGGCGGCCCGGGGGATCTCCGCCGGGATGGTCCGGATCTCTCTGGGGATCGAGGAGACGGACGATCTCATCCGCGATCTGAGCGAGGCGCTCGACGGTAGCGCGGGGCCGGTTCCGCCACCATTATAGGTCGGCCGCCGTGGTCCCCGTCCCGGCGCCACTGTAGCTCAGCGGCAGAGCGGCTGATTCGTAATCAGCAGGTCGGGGGTTCAAATCCCTCCAGTGGCTTGATCGACCGGTTCGGGCCGCTCAGGCTCTGGCACGGCCAGCGAGCGGGATCGCGCCTGGGGGTGCCGCCTGCCACCCAGAGGGGACCGGGTTCCCCCCTTCACGGCCGACGAGCGCAGTGTCGGTCGGGAGGCGCGGACTCGGGTTCGGCGGCGAACGCCCTGCGGGAGACCGGCCAGTTGGTGGCATCCGGGTCACCGCGCCCTCTTCTACCCCAGTTCATCTCGCCGCCGCGCGGAGGCGACTGGGTGCACCCATCAGACGTTTCGGGATCCGATCGTCGGCCCGGGACGGGTTGAGCCGTGGTCGATAGCGCGGAGCCCCCGGCGTTAGCAGCTTATCCGGCCCCGACCGTGGATCCCCCCGCGGCGAAGGCCCTGGCCCGTCCGGCCTTCGCGGGGCTCGTCGTCGCGGGCATCATGGCGTGCCTGCTGATGGGGGCGCTCGACAACTTCGTCGTCCTCACTGCGCTGCAGCAGATCCTGTTCGACCTGAACGCGCCGGCCTCCAGCGCGACGTTCATCGTGAGCGCCTACCTCATCACCTCGACCGTCGGCGTCCCGATCTTCGCCAAGCTCTCCGACATGTTCGACCGGAAGCGGGTCTTCCTCACCGGCATCCTGATCTTCATCGCCGGGTCGCTCCTCGCCGGAGTGAGCCAGAGCGTCAACGAGCTGCTCTTCTTCCGGGCCGTCCAGGGATTCGGGAGCGGTGCGTTCTTCCCGGTCGGCCTCTCCATCGTCGCGGTGATCTTCCCGCCGGAGACCCGTGCCCGCGTCACGGGCCTCCTCTCGGGGGTCTTCGGGATCGCGACGGTCGCCGGACCGCTCATCGGGAGCTTCATCGTCACCCACAGCACCTGGCGGTGGGTCTTCTACGTCAACATCCCGATCGGGATCGCGGGCCTCGCGATCCTCCTCGCTACGCTCGGACCGATCCGCCCGGAGATCCGAAAGAGGTTCGATGTCGTCGGGGCCGTGCTGCTCGGCGGCTGGGTCGCCGCGCTCATGCTCCCCCTGGTGGAGGTCTCGCAGGTCCCCCAGATCGCCTGGGCATGGAGCGATCCCCGGGTGGAGGGTCTCCTCGCGACCGCGTTGGTCCTCGTGGTGGCGTGGATCGTCTGGGAGATCCGGACCCCGGAGCCCCTCGTCCCGCTCCAGCTCCTGCGACGACGCATCGTGGCGAGCGCCGGGGGGACCACCTTCATCGTCGGTCTCGTGCTCTTCCCCCTCGCCACGTTCCTCACCCTCTTCGTGGACGGTGTGACGTTCAAGAACGTCGGCAACGCGGCCGACACCGTCCGGGATGTCCTCTATGCGCTCGTGATCCCGCTGGTGTTCGGAGCCGCCCTGGGCGGGAACCTCCTCACCCGCGTGGCCTACCGGCCCCCGGTCGTGATAGGGCTAGCCATCTCGGCCATCGGACTGTTCTTCCTCACGATGCTGACGACGACCACGCCGGTCTGGATCTTCGACTTCGGGTTCCTCCCCGTCGGAGGGATCATCCTGCCCCTGATGCCGCTCGGGTTCGGCATCGGGCTCACGTTCCCCGTGTTCCTCCTGGCGGTCCAGAACCAGGTCCCCGAAGGGGAGGTGGGGGCCGCCACGGGCGTCGTCTCGTTCCTCCAGTCGCTGGGCGGCGCCATCGGCGTGACGCTCCTCAACTCCTTCCAGCAGTACCCGGTTCGGGCTCCTCGAGCCTCCGGCGTCCGCCGGCGGGTGTCCGCCGTTCATCGTGCCGAGCCCGGCCTGCCTCACCGCCGCGGCCCAGGCGTGGGACGAGGTGTTCACCTTGATGCTCGCGCTCCTTCTGATCGGTCTCGGCCTCTCGTTGTTCCTCCAGGGGCGGCTGCCCAAGGGGAAGAAACCGACCACCGGGCCGGTCGCCTAGGGCGGCGGGCGTCGGAACTCGATCACGGCAAGTCCCGCGCTCCCGAACGCCCGTTCGATACCGACGATCTGGGCCCGGAACCCGGCGCCGAGCGCCCCGGCGAGGACGAAGTAGGGGGCGAGGTCCCCCTCGGGTTCGACCTCCCGCCACTTTCGGCGGTCGAAGTGGGCGACGGCGCCGACGTCACCGCGTTCGATGAGCGCGAGGATCTCCCGCTCGATGGCGATCCCCTCGGCCCAGGGTGCGGCGTGGGGGTCCATCGACAGGCGCGCGAAATTGTGGAGCACGAGGCCGGTCCCGACCATGTAGACGCGCTTTCCGGAGCGGACGACCGCGGCTGAGATCGCCCGTCCCCACGCCAAGTGGTCCTCCGGGGAGCCCCGCGTGATCGACATCGGGACCACGGGGATCGACGCCGCCGGGGCCAGGGCTGCGAGCGCCGTCCAGGCCCCGTGGTCAAGGCCCCAGCGATCGTTGAGCTCCGCCGAGATGCCCTGCCCGGTGGCCGCGTCCACGAGTAGCCGGGCGAGCGCCGGGTCGCCCGGCGGGGAGTAGGTGTGCCCGTACATCTGGGGCGGGAACCCCGAGAAGTCCTCGATGAACCGGGGCCGCGGGCTGGGGTCGACCAGGAAGGGGCCCCGGGAGACCCAGTGCGGGGAGCTCACCAGGATCACGTCAGGGCGGGCCGTCTCCTCCACGCCGAGGCCGTGGAGGAGGTCGACGGTCGCCTGGCCGCCGAGCCCGAGGACCGACGGGTCGATCATGTTCGGGGCGTTGGGAGCGAAGACGCCCCCGACGAGCTCGCCCGGGCGGCCGGTCTCAGTGGCCACGGCCCTGACCCGAGGACGACTCCCCCTCGAGCTGATCCAGCTGTTCCCGGACCGTGACGCGAACCGGAGGCTTGAGAAGGTGGCCGGCCCGGACCCGCTTGGTCTCCAGGTAGCGCTCGTTGTAAGGGTTCGGTGGGATCTGAAGGGGGATCCGTCCCTCGACCGTCGTGCCGTGCTCCTTGAGATCGGCGATCTTGCTGGGATTGTTCGAGAGGAGAAGGATCGACTGGATACGCAGGGAGTAGAGCATGTGGGCCGCGACAGCGTAATCGCGCTCGTCGGCCCGGAACCCGAGCGCTTCGTTCGCCTCGATCGTGTCGAGCCCCAGTTCCTGGAGCCGATAGGCCCGGATCTTGTTCTCGAACCCGATGCCCCGTCCTTCCTGGCGAAGGTAGAGGAGGACCCCGACGCCCCGGCGCTCGATCTCCTGCAGCGAGAGCTCGAGCTGCTGGCGGCAGTCGCACCGCAGGGAGCCGAAGACGTCCCCGGTGAGGCATTCCGAGTGCAGTCGGACCGGGACCTTCTCCTGGCCGATGACGTCCCCCTTGATCAGGGCGGCGTGTTCCTTGCCGTCGGACGGGCTGTTGAAGGCCACCACGCGGAAGTCGCCGAACCGGGTCGGCAGTTCCGCCACGGCCGACAGTCGCACGCACGGGTGTTCCTCGTCCCCGCAATTGTGGTCGACGTCGGCCCGGAGGAGGTCCTCCAATGTGAGCTTCGAAGCTTCCATCCTAAGGTCGATCCTCGGGGGAATCTGCCGAAACGATACGGCGGTGGGTCAAGAGCCTTTAGGGGTCGCCGCGCCCGGGCCCCAGCACGGTTCCCTGAGGGCGGCACGCTGGGCCCCGGACGAGGGTTTATCCCCTGACCGGAGGCTCGAACTGACATGGGGGCCGCTCCTCCTGCTCTATGGCGGGCCGCGCGCATCCTCCGCATCCTCGGGTACGTCGCGCTGGTCGCGATCGTGGTGTTCGTGGGGAGCGCGATCTACTTCGCGGCCCACGCGCGGCCCACGATCGACCCGGGGCTCGACTCAGCGACGCTGATCGCGTCAAATTCAACGGTCGAGCTGACCGTGGGGCTCAACATCTCCAACCCGGGCGCCTACTCGATCACCGGGGTTGGGATCTCGGCCCAGGTCCGCCTCCCCAACGGGGCCTTGGTCGCGCAGGGGGGCTCTTCCTCGGTCACGGTCGCCCCGTACACGACCGCGACGCTGCCGGTCCACGTATGGGTCTCGCTGACCGCGGGGGGGGACATCTTGCTCACCCAGGATCTGCAGCTCCGGGACTCGTTCTGGGCGAACGCCACGTTCGCCTCCCTGTTCACGCTGCAGGTGAACGATACCCAGAACCGTGACTGGGGGGCCCCGTTCTATCAGTTCAACGCGACCGCCGGCGCCCCGGTCATCGAGGGGAACGGGACCGTTCAGGTACCGGTGACGCTGACGTGGCAGGACAACGCCCCGTTCGCCGAGACCGGGACCGTGCTCCTCCAGGTGTTCTCGGCGGCCCACCAGTCGTGCGGGGCCTCCACCCTCCCGGTCGATGTCCCGTCGGATAGCCCGGCCGACCTGTCCACCTCGTTCTACTTTTCCTCCGGGTGCGACCCATCGGGCGGCACGGTCGTGGCCACGTTCACGGGCGACGGGCTCACGTACGCGTTCCCGCCGCAGGGGATCCCATGAGTTCCGCCGTCGGGGGAACCCCATTCGCGCCGCCCGTCGGCGCGGTCGACCCTTCCTCGGACCAACCCCCGCCCCAGCCCGTCGCTCGGATCCC
The DNA here is from genome assembly GCA_963708255.1 of uncultured Thermoplasmata archaeon. Classification (GTDB taxonomy): domain Archaea; phylum Thermoplasmatota; class Thermoplasmata; order Lutacidiplasmatales; family UBA184; genus Lutacidiplasma. Next base: position 1,320,122 of record CAVPSE010000002.1, on the reverse strand, counting down.
CTCCCTGGCCCGTCGGATCACGATCGGGAGCCTCCGGTTGGTGCCCCTCCTTCTCCTCTACGTCGTGGTACCGGTGCTCGGGATCCAGAGCCTCCAGTCGGTACGGGCTGGTCGGGGGGTTCGGGCTCGCCTCCATCTCGATCTTTGGCGTGACCCTCGCGGTCCTCTCGACGGCCGCCTACGTGGCGCGACCGACCCGGGCCTTCGGTCCCCTCTCGACGGTGGCATCGCTGGGGAAGGTGCTCTACCTCGTCTACTTCGCCGGGTTCGCCTGGGCCGCGATCAGCATCTCCAGCGCGACGGTCCGGCTCGACTTTGGGAACCTGCTCCTCCTGCTCGCGATCGTGCCGGCCTTTGGCGTTGGGGCCGGGCTGCTGACCACCGTCGAGGACGCGCGCTACCCAGGGGAGCGGCTCCCGTTCGACTATCCGGCGTGAAGGCGACAGATCCCGGGGGCGGGAAGGGGTTGACCTGGTGTCGGACGGTGATCAGTACGCCGTGATGCTGGAGATCACCAATCCGTTGGAGCCGCCCAGGTCGAGCGAGGCTGACCCGGTGCTGCCGCCGTTCCCGTACGAGTCCGTGAAGACGTAGGCCCCGATCGAGACATCGGCCTGGTAGACGTGGCCCGCGGCGAACGTCCCGGACGCGTACAGGTAGCTCGTGGTCCAGCCCTGGCTGAGGGCGAAGGCGCTCGACGAGGTGTAGAAGTACTGGTCTACGAGGTAGGTGGTGGCGTACCCGAAGAAGGTCCCGTTGTGGTGCGTCGCATCGTACACGTACACCGAGACGTAGAGCGCCACCTCGGAGAACGCGCCCGAGGCGTTGCCGCTCGTGGCGAGGTTGAGGGCCGCCTTGGCGGTGAACGCCGAGCTCATCACGACGTCCACCGAGCCGAAGCCGTTGAACGGCGCCGAGAACAGCGTGCTCGTGATCGTGGTGAACGCCTCCGCGTAGCCGTCCGCGCCGCGGGTGCAGCTCGCCGCACTGGTGGCCGCTGCGAACTGGAAGCTGCCGGTCGAGGCGTTCCAGGTGGCCGGGGTCGGGTTCGTCGCGTGGGCGCATCCGGTGTGGTTGACGTAGGCCGACGTCGTTGAGGTGAACCCGTTGTACGGCGCCGTGAAGGTCACCGTGCCGTGGGCCGAGCTCATCGGCGCGACCAGCACAAGGACCGCGGCGAGGGCCGCGAACCCGAGCCCGCCCCCGGCAAGCCCCGCGAAGCGCCGCGAGGCGACTCCGGTCGACGTTCGGCGATGGGCGATCCTCGTCGTTCCCTTCTCCCACATTGTTGGGCCGTTTTCTCCTGAGTTCCCCGGAGGTTCTCGAGCGGGTCGAACGGTCCACGCTACTTAGACCCGGGGCGCCGTTACACTCGCCGCGCGCCGGTGGCGGGAGACGATCGCCCCGCTAGCCGACGGTCGCCGCGGTGATCTTGATCGGCGTCCTCGGCCGGTCGCGGCCGTCGCGGGTCACGGTCCCGATCTTCTCGACGACGTCCTCGCCCTTCACGACCTTGCCGAATATCGCGTGCTTCCCATCGAGCCACGACGTCGCGGCGAGGGTGATGAAGAACTGGCTGCCCCCTGTGTTGGGGCCGGCGTTCGCCATGGAGAGGATCCCCGGGCCGGTATGCCGGAGCATCGGGTGGAACTCGTCCGGGATCTCGTAGCCGGGCCCTCCGGTCCCGTCGCCCTTGGGGTCGCCGCCCTGGATCATGAACCCCGGGATCACCCGGTGGAAGGTGGTGCCATTGTAGAACCCCTTACGGACAAGGCCGAGGAAGTTCCCCGCGGTCTTCGGGACCTTGTCCTCGAAGATCTCTGCCTGAATGTCGCCGAGGGTCGTACGGAGGGTCACCACAGGGTTGGCCATGGGGAGGGGGACCCGCCTCGGGACAAAACCCCTTGGGTCCGGATCACCGGAAGTGGCCGCGGACCAGGATGAGGTAGACGAGGAGGAGGACCGCCACCACCGAGGAGAGGGAGACCAGTGCGCCCGACACTGCGTCGCCCACCAGGATCAGGATCAGCACTAACGCGGTCAGGGCGAGCGCCCACAGCTCCCGGCCCCAGAGGCCGTACGCGACGGCCAGCAGGACGACACCGAAGAGGAGCAGAAAGATCGCCCCGAGGGGCCCCGCCACGAACAGCCCGTGGGAGCCGCCGATCGCGACGCTGAGTAGCAGCAGCAGGAGGCCCCCGATCACGTAGAAGAACCCGAAGATGCCGATGAGGATCGCGAGGATCGCGACCCCGAGCGGGAGGGTGGGGGAGCGGTAGGACGCGCCGTGTCCCATGGACGTACGGGCGTAATCCCGCCCGGACCAAAAAGGCTCGCTCGGCGCCCGCGCGCGACGCTCTTTATAGTACGGGCCCGCTGGTTCCGCGATGGACGGCTCCCCCCGCGCGGGCCGCGACGATGAACCGGCGCGTCACCCTCGTCGGACTGTTCCTCCTCCTCGTCGCCATCGCCCTCGTCGTCTCGCCCATCCCGCTCACCGGGGCCGAGCGGATCACGACGTTCTTCGAGATCGGGATCATGGGGCTCCCGGTCGGGCTTGTCGTCATCCTGTTCGGGCTGGCGACCCCGAACCCCGAGGCCACGACCGTCGGCGGCGCATTCGGGAACCCGGACGAGAACGTGCTGGCCCGTCAGAGCCGACGCGGGCCCACGCCGTCCCCCCTGCGCTACGCTCCCAGCCCGAAGGAGCCGGTCAATTGCCGCCACTGCTACACCCTCGTCCCATGGGACATCGCAGAGTGCCCCCGGTGCCATCGCCGACGGGAGTGCCGGGGGTGCGGGCGGCCCCTGTTCTACCTTTCCGGAGCGGTCCGGTGCGCGCCGTGCGTTCGGGACGAGGTGTACTGCAGCTGCCCGAAGCTTCGTCGGAACATCGTGCCCCCCAACAGCCGCCCCCGCGCCCGGTAGCGCCCCCGGTCGAGGCGGTCCTGCCTCGCGGCGCAACCGTCTACGGTCGCTGGGTCGAGGTGCACTTCGACGGGGCCTGCGAACGGGCCCCCGGTGGCGGGATCGCCACCTACGGGTTCGGCGTCACGGGCGAGGGGCTCGACTACGAGGAATCGGGGCTCGCGGTCCCCCCGTGGACGCCCCGGGCGACCAACAACGTCGCGGAGTACACGGCCGCCGTGAGGGCGCTCGAGTACCTCCGGTCCAAAGAGTACGACGGCGGTGTCGTGGTCATCGGGGACAGCCAGCTGGTCGTCAACCAGATGCGGGGGGAGTACGAGGTGAAGGCCGAGCACCTGCAGCCCTACCACGACCATCTGGTCGCGCTCAGCCAGCGGTTCCACGAGGTACGCTGGGAGTGGATCCCGCGCGAGGAGAATGTCCGCGCCGACGAGCTCTCGAAGGAGGCTCTCGAACGCGAGCGTCCGTCCGCCCGGCGCCAACGGCCCGGTGCTCGGCGGCTTCCGGCGCCCTAACCCCAGCGAACGGTGTAGACGAGCGTCCGGCCCTGCATCGCCGCGCGGGCCCGGGCGGTGTCGACGAACGTCGCGAACGCGGCGGCCGCCTCCGGGCTGAGACGCGGACGGTACCCGTATCCCCGGGGGGTGCCGCGACCGAGGAAGAGCTTCGTCGGGGGCCGGGCGGGGAGATCAACGAGTCGGGAGGGGGGCTCATCGGCGCCCCCAGGCGGAGCGCTCAAGGATCTCGCGGTAGGTGACCGCTTCCGGGACCCTGGGCAGGTACGCGATCGGTAGGTCGGTCGGGGAGGGCGTCTCTTCCGGCGCTCCGAGCGCCGCTAGGGGAACCAGATTCGCTCCAATCGCCGCCATCGAACCGCCTCGCGGTTTGTCAGACGGTTGTCGTACATAAAGGGGTTAGCTGGAGTGGAAACGGGGGGGTCCAGGGCTTGCTACCCTCGACAGGAACTGGCGGACATCCGGCGGACAGTGTCCGAAAGTCCCAGGGCCGGCAGCGGCCGGCCTCCCGCGCGGGTTGATATGGGGCCGGTCGGTCGCCGCCTCCGTCTCATGTCAGCGGGTGGCGAGGTCTCCGCGGAGCAGATCCTCCGGGAGGCCGAGGGGCGTCTAAAGGAACTGTCGATCGAAGCTTCCCGGGCCGAATGGGTCCGGTCGACCTACATCACCGAGGACACCGAGTCCGTCGCGTCCCGGGCGACCGCGCGAGTGATGGACGCCACCATGCAGCTCGCGAAACGGGCGGCCCAGGTGAGAGGCGTTTCCCCCGGTTCGGAGACCGAGCGCCGGCTCCGGCTCCTGCGGCTTTCCCTGACCCTCGTGGCCCCGTCCGACGCCCGGAGCGCCCAGGAGCTGACGGGCCTCGTCGCTTCGATGGAGGGGACCTACTCCAAGATGACATTCGCTCCGGCCGGGGCGTCCACCCCATTCGACCTCCAGGGTCTTTCGAGGATCCTCGGCCACAGCCGGGACCCCCGCGAGCTCGAGGAGGCGTGGACGGGGTGGCACGCGGTCGGCCGCTCGATGAGGCCGTCGTTCGAGCGGTATGTGGCCCTCGCGAACCAAGGGGCTCGGGAGCTCGGGTTCGCCGACACCGGGGCGATGTGGCGGTCCAAGTACGACATGGACCCCGCCACGTTTGCCCAGGACTGTGACCGTGTCTGGGCCCAGGTGCGGCCGTTGTACCAGTCGCTGCATGCCTATGCCCGACGGCGCCTGGGGGAAAAGTATGGCACCGATCGGGTGCCGGCGTCAGGTCCGATCCCTGCGCACCTGCTGGGGAACATGTGGGCTCAGAGCTGGGAAGGGATCTATCCCCTGCTCGCTCCGCCCGCCGCCGACCCAGGGGTGGACCTCACCCAGATCCTGGTCACCAAGGCGACGACCGCGGAACAGATGGTCCGGTACGGGGAGCGGTTCTTCGTCTCCCTCGGGTTCGATCCGCTCCCGGACACGTTCTGGACCCGCTCGATGCTGGTCCGGCCGAGGGACCGGGAGGTCGTGTGCCACGCGAGCGCCTGGGACCTCGACTACGAGGAGGACCTCCGGATCAAGATGTGCATCGAGATAACGGCCGACGACTTCCAGACCATCCACCACGAGCTGGGCCACAACTACTACCAGCGGGCGTACCGACACCAGCCGTTCATCTACCGGGACTCCGCGAACGACGGGTTCCACGAGGCGATCGGCGACACGATCGGGCTCTCGATCACCCCGGAGTATCTCGTCAAGATCGGCCTCCTCGAAGCCGCTCCCCCCGCGGAGAAGGACATCGGCCTCCTCCTGGCCCGCGCGATCGAGAAGGTCGCGTTCCTGCCGTTCGGCCTTCTGGTCGACCAGTGGCGTTGGAAGGTGTTCAGCGGGGAGATCCCGCCGGAACGGTACAATTCGACCTGGTGGGAGCTGAAGCGGCAGTACCAGGGAGTCGTCCCCCCGGGCCGGCGGAGCGAGCAGGAGTTCGACCCGGGTGCGAAGCTGCACGTCGCCGGCAGCGTGCCGTACATGCGCTACTTCCTCGCGCACCTCCTCCAGTTCCAGTTCCATCGGGCCCTGGCCCGGGAGATCGGTTGGACCGGGCCGGTCCACCGTGCCTCGATCTACGGCAACCCGGCCGCGGGCCAGCGCCTCCGCGACATGCTTGCCATGGGCTGCAGCCGTCCCTGGCCCGAGGCCCTGGCATCGATGACCGGCGAACGGTCTGTGGACGGGACCGCGCTACTGGAGTACTTCGCCCCGTTGCAGCGGTGGCTCGACGAGCAGAACCGAGGGCACCCGGTCGGCTGGTAGCGAGGGGTCGACACCGCGGGCGGACCTCCCCGGCGATGGGGCCGGCCGCATCACGCGGCGGCCGAGTACCGGAGGGCGGCGCCGATGCCGCCACCCACGGGGAGGAGGAGTGCCGCCGCCGATCGCCGATGGGATGATCGCCAGTGCCACGATCACGGCCGAGACCGCGAACACCAGTCGCACCGCCTCGAGGAAGGGGCCCGAGGCCCCGGGCCCCCCGGGGGCCGTGGAGGTGCCGAGGAACACCGATGTCAGGTTCCCGAGGGAGACCGTCGTGGAAAGGATGCCGATGGCGAACGCGAGGCTCGCCGTGCTCGCTGCCATGATGAGGGTGGCGCTGATCCCGGCGGCCACCCCCCGCCGGTTCGGCGGCACGGCGTTCATGATCGAGGCGCGGTTCGGCGCGGCGTAGAGCCCCATCCCTGCCCCGACGAGGATGAATCCCAGGAGCATCTCCACGTACGTTGTCTGCGGACCCAGCGTCGTCAGCCAGGCGAAGCCGACCGCGGAGATCGCAAGTCCGCTCACCGCGAACGGGCGAACCCCGAACCGGTCCGAAAGCCACCCGCTGACCGGCGCCGTGGCCGCCAGCGCGGCAGAGACAGGGATGAGATAGATGCCCGCGGTCAGAGGAGAGAGATACCGGGGCGGTCCCTGGAGGTAGAAGACGATCACGAAGGCGAACGCCCCCCTCGCCAACGCGTTGAGGAAGATCGAGATGTTCCCGCCCGAGAACGCGGCGACTCGGAACAGTCGCAGATCGAACATCGGCGCCCGGGCGATCCGTTCCACCTCGACGAACGCCGCCAGGGCCCCCACCCCGAGGATCGCGAGCACAATGGCGGTCAGGGGAGATACCACGTCGAGGGGTCCGGTCGTGGCCGCGACCAGTACCGAGGGAAAGGCCGCCGGCGAAGAGTAGGTTGCCCAGCCAATCGATCGGCTGGTTCGGTTCCGGCGCCGCGAGGTCCCGGAGCTTCCAGATGGCGATGGATACCGCGATCACGCCCACCGGGACGTTCACGAAGAAGATCCATCGCCAGCCGACGGTAGCGGTGAGGAGGCCGCCCAGCACAAGCCCGGCGACGCTCCCGATGACGATCGCGATCTGATTGATACCGAGGGCGAGGGCCCGTTGGTGGGGAGGGAACGCATCGGTGACGATGGCGGTCCCGTTGGCGAACAGGAGCGCGGCCCCGACCGCCTGGACCATCCGGAACGCTACGAGCTGTTCGCCGCTCCCAGCGAACCCGCAGAGAGCCGACCCCACGGTGAAGACGGCGAACCCCAACGTGAAGAGCCGAACCCGGCCGAACTGGTCCGCCAATCGGCCCACGGAGAGGAGCAGCACCGAGGTCACGAGGGAGTAGCCGATGAGGATCCAGAGAAGAGCGAGGATGGAGATCCCCGGAAGAGAACGGGCGATCGTGGGGAGGGCGATGACCACGATATTGGTGTCGAGCGACGCCATCAGCGTCCCGACGGTCGTGACCGCGAGGGCGGTCCATCGGTAGTCGGCCACAGGCTCGTTCCGAGCCCCGCTCTACATCGGCGGCAGATGAAGACGGGCGATGTCGCTCGAGATCTGGTCGACGTACTGCTGGAACGCCCGGACGACCTCCTTCGAGGTCACCATCCCGACGACTGCCCCGCCGGAGGTGAGAACGATCCTCCGCACCCCCTGGGCCGCCATTGACGCCACCAGCTCATCGGTCGGAGTGTCCGCGTCCATGGTGACCAGAGGCGCAGTAGCGATCTCGCCTACCGATACCCCAGCAGGGTCCCGACCCGGGCCGAGGACCTTCGAGAGGAAGTCCCACTCGGTGGCGATCCCCCAGGGCCGACCCTCCCGGTGGACGAGCACGTACCCCCGGTGCTTCGGGACCATCAGCTCGCACGTGGCCTTGACGGAGAGGTCCGAATCGACGATCAGCAGCTCGGTCACCATCAGGTCGCGGGCATGCAGCACCATCTCCGCTCCGTCGGCGGGCCTCGAGGGACGGCGGCTAGATAACGGCTCCCCGGGAACCGGGAGGCACGTCGCGGAGCGCCGCCATCAACGGGAACGGACGTAGTCGCTCAAATACGTGTGGGTACGTATTGCCACCAATTACTCCCCCGATTTTTAGGGGGTTGTGGAAATCCATGATCGAGAGGAAGGTCAGGGTACTTGCGGTCGTCCCGGTCGTGATCGTTCTCGGCCTCTTGGTGGGACCGTCGGGGTGGGGCGCCGGCGTCTCATCGGGGTTGATCGGCCTTGTGGGGGGCCCCGGGGCGCCCCTCGGGATAGGAGTCACGGCGAGTCTATCGGTCGGCCTGGCCGTGGGGTCCCATCTCGCCTGGCCGTTCTGGGGGATCAATACGGCGGATGACAACACCCCCGCGAGCCAGAAGGGGTTGGGGGCGTTCTTGAACTCGACGCCGGTCACGATGATCCGTCTAGGCGGCGGCGATGACGGGTACGACCCAACCACCGCGATCGAGTACCAAGCCCCTCCGAGCGGCGTCGGGCACTACGTGGCCGTCTCGGGTTTGCTGGTCAACTTCACCTGGTTCAAGGTCTGGTGCTACTCCCGAACGCCCCACTGCGAGTGGATGTCGTACCTCCCGGGGGAGGAGAACAATACGCCGGCAGCGGTCCATACGGCGCAGTACCTTCCACAATGTCCTCCACTTCGTTCCGACGTACTGGGAGTTCGGGAACGAGCCCCTCGCCTGGACCCACTATGGGATCAACCGGAGCAGCTGGAGCACGACCGACAATTCCCCCATCACCGGGATCGGGTACGCGACGATGGTCCACAACTACATCGCGGCCATCTCGAGCCTGTTCCCCGCCGACAAGTACATGGGTCTCCAGAATTCGTGCGCGTGCAGCCCGACGCTGATCACAACGCTCGCCCAGGTCGACGGCCCCGAGCTGGCCGGCATGGCGTACCATCGGTACCCGTGGCTGAACGGCTCCAGCACGACGGCGACCCAGTTCTTTGGGGCCCTCGCCTCCAGCCGGGCGATCCCCAATACGACGGCGCACATGGAATTGATGGTCTCGGCGGGGTGCCCGACCTGCAATCGGATCCCGATCAGCATCGGGGAGTACCAGGCGGGGCCGGTGCCCGACCACAGCCCACTGTCGACCAACTACACCGGTGCGCCGTTCATCGCCGCCTCGGTCGTTCAGGCCCTCGAGGACAATGTCACTACGTTCACGATCTTCAACATCGCCTGGCTCTACAACACGTCGAACGGGCAGGTGAAGCAGCAGGGCTACCTCTACCAGCGGATCTTCGACAACATGACGATGGGGGTCGACTATCCGGTTACTGTCAAGGCGCCGGGGGTCGGCGGCCTGTACGCGATCCTGATCGAGAACGGAACGAGGGAATCCCTCCTCCTGGTCAACACCAATGTGACGCGCTCTCTGCACCTCACGCTGACCACCCTCGTCTTCCCGGTGGGGGCGCTCGGGTCGTACTACACCTACGCCTCCTACAACTCGGTACCGATTGCTCACACATCTGTGAGCCTGCCGAGCACCTTGACAGTGTCCCCCGAAGAGATCCTGCTCCTCGACAACTTCTGACGCTCACCGCGTCCGAGGCATCGACCGCGCATCGAGGCGCACGGCCGCGGCCACCAAACCGCGGAGGGCCGGCGACCGCGCCTCGGTGAGGGTGCGGACCTTCACGTGACGCAGGTTCTTCCCGGTCCCCTCGAGAAGCTTCGTGGGATCTGGGAGGCTCGTGCCGCGCCAGAACTCCACGCCGACGTGCCGGGAGAAGGCCACCACGGCGAGAACCAGGTCCCGGCCGACGAGCCAGGGAGTGCCCCACTTAACGACCGTCCGGAGGTCGGGGGCGGTGGCGCGGGCGAGGGCGCGAACCGCTCGTTCCAGCTCCGGGACCGAAGGGGGCGCCAGCGGAGAGGCCGCTGTCTGAGTTCGCCGGGGAGGGGGACTCATGGTGTTCCGACGGAGACCAGGTCCTCGTCCCCTATCCGGTCGAGGACCTTGCGGACCCATCGCGATTGCGAAAGGAAGAACGGCAGCCCAGCGATCGTGAGGTCTCCCCGGCTCTCGATCTGGGTGCCGCCCGGAACTTCGCTGTAGGTATTCTCCAGCCACGAGCCCTTGGTCCACGGTCCCTGGCTCTCGACCAGCTCCCACCGGGCCATCTTCGGGGGTTGATAGGTGACCTTCCACACGGACGGGACATGTTTTCCCCGGACGTCGATCGTCCGCTCGACGAACCTGGTGTCGGCCTCTGTACGGAGGGTCGCCTGTCGGAGGATGAGCGGGTGGATGGCCCTGACCTGCTGGTCATCGAGGTGTCGCTGGAGGAGCTCCCAGACCGAGGCGATCGGGCGGGGGAACACCTCTCGGGACTCGAACGCGACCATCGTTCTGTCGGACGGCCCGCCCCCTAAGAACCTGGCGGCTCAGATCGGGAACGGAGGAGCGGCCGGGGCGGGCCGACCAGGGGAGTCCACCCCCTATCGGTCGGGGAACTAGGTTCGTACTCCACCGCGACAGGTGAGCCCTACGAAGTTGCCAGACCGAGGCGGTTTATACCGCGGAGCGGTCTCACCCCCGGCTTTCGGGCCCCGGAACCTCCATGACCGAGATATCTCGAGATTCGGAACGCCCTCGATCGAACCTGCCGGCGAGCCGCGCCCCCGCGTGGGCGAGCCTTCTCGCCGTGAGCACGGTGGTCGTCATGGTCCTCGGGATGCTACCGGCCGCCCTGGCGGTCGTCGGTGCTGGGGCTCCCGGCGCTCCCCCTGCTCCGGCTGCGGCGTCGGTCGCGGCCCTCGCCCCCGCCACGGGCTCGACCGTGGCTCCCACCGCCGCGCCGCCGTTCCACGGGGTCGTCTTCAACGCCCCCGGCCCTCGACCTTCGTCGTGGGGTCCCGCGGGCCTGCCCCCGGGAGCCGAGGCCCTTCAGACTCGCGCCCCGGCGGCCGGCGGCGGCTGGGGCGGGGCCGGCAATGGTACCGCCTCGAACTGGAACAACCGGTTCTGCGCGGGGGTGTGGCCGGGGTTCCCGACCCTGTCGGGCAACCCGCAGGGGACGTACGCGTCGGGTTGCTACGGGCACGACGAGCCCGGCGTTCAATTCTACTCCACCCTCCCGGGCAGCGGGGGGAACGTGAGCTGGAACGTGACGCTCCCCACGGACCGGACGCCTACAGAAAACCAGTCGAACCTCTACTCTGCCATCTGGTTCGGAATGACCCTGGCGGACCCGGCCGCCTGGATGGACCAGTGTTTCCTCGAGCTGCAGTTCTACCCCGATCAGACGTTCTACAACCCCGGGCCCATGTTCCCGAACATCACCGTCAACGGTGCGTGGATCGGGGCCGCGGTCGCCTGGCAGATCGAAGCGAGCAACGGGTTCGAGAACCCCTGTTTCTACGAGCCGCTCTACCTCAACGGGCACCCCGGCCCGGCGTTCCTCAACATGACCCAGGGGGACAACATTGTGGTCACCATGACGGGTTCCACGACCAGCACGACGGGGGAAAAGCTCGTCATCCGTGACCAGACGAACGGCCAGTCGTCGACCATTGTCATGTTCAACTCGACCGGCGGCTTTCCGCTCAATCCCGCCTACTCCACGAACTCCTACGAGGCCGGTCTCCAGTGGACGCCCGGCGGGGATACCCGGTCGTCTTCGCGTTCGAGACCGGGCACGCGGGCAACACGAACTGGCCTGCCAACAACTCGTACCGGTGGCTGCTCCCCCGGCATCAAGTCGACACCCGCCGACCCCGGGGCGCCCTGCCCGAGTTACGACCCCGGCAGCTGGGCGAACGACACGCTCACGCCGTGGAAGATCCAGGTCCCCATGTTCTTCAACGCCCAGCATACGAGCAAGGCGGCCCAGGTCGGGTTCACGCAGGACTTCGGCGGGATCGACCTCGAATCCCAGATCGGAGGCACGGGGTGCTCGAACGCCGCCGGCTCTGCGTGGTGCTCCTACCCGTGGTACAGCTACTCGTGTGACTTCTCCTCGTTCGAGTTCGGCGCCACCGACTACGCCACGTTCTCGGCCGACTTCGGGAAGTACAACCAGTACGCCCAGCAGTTCCAGGAGAACGCCCTCGGGTTCGGATTCTATCCCCCGACCAATTTCTCCATCCCAACCTGCGCGGCGCCGTCGTTCACGGTTACCGTCGGCACGTCCGGCACCGGTGTGGGCGCCGCGTACTTCCTATCCCACGCCTACTCGGCGGGGACGGCGGTGACGGGCGTAGGGCCCGGCACGTACTCCCTCAGCGCGATCAACTCCGGGAGCGGAAAATTCGACCACTGGGCCAGCACCGGCGGGGTCACTGTGACGACCAAGACCAGCGCGTACACGAGCCTCACCGTCACCGGCACGGGAACCGTCACGGCGGTCTTCTCGGGCACGCCTCGCACCACGAAGGTCGCCTTCGCGGACGTTCCGACCGGGACCATCGGGGTCCTTCCTTCGCTCAACTACCACGGTTCGTACACTGGGAACGGCGCGCCCATCGGCACGCTCTCGAGCGGTTCGAAGCTCACCCTGCCTCCGGGCATCTACTCCGTCCAGGCCTACCCAGCGGCGGGGTACGTCTTCGGAAGCTGGTCCGCTTCGGCCGGCCTCACCATCTCCTCGGCTCAGACGCCGCTGACGTGGCTCACGGTCACGGGCGGTACTACGACTGCGACCCTGACCGCCAGCTACACGAAGATGGGGACGGCCTCAGAGCCGTTCTATGTCTACGCGGTGGGCAATGGCTCGGTGACCGTCCTCGGACATACCGTGACCGGCACGACGACCGTCACGGGGATCGGGACGTTCCACCCGTCAGTCGGGACGTACCAGGTCACGGCGACCCCCGGGAGCGGAGCGAACTCGGCGCAGTGGTTCTTCGGACCCGCGGCGATCATGACGAACTTCTCGCTCACCACCGAGGTCACGGTGGAAGCCGGCCCCTCGTTCCTGGAAGCGGTGTTCGGCGAGCAGGCAACCGTGACACTGTCGGACTCCCCGGCCACCGCGGGGGCGATCACGTTCGTTCCGCCCTTCGGCTCGCCGGCGGCCCACCTGAGCGGTGCGACCGAGACCCTGGCCCCGGGGACCTACACCGTGGTGGCTGACCCATTCACGGGAATGAACTTCGTCGGCTGGTCAGTCTCGGGCGGCGCCACTCTGAGCACGCCGAGCCAGATGGTCACGAACGTGACCGTCACGTCGTCCGCCACCGTGACGGCCTCCTACGCGTCGGCCGCGAAGACGGTCGGCGTCAAGTTCGTGCCCAGTCCGGGCAGCGACGGGTCCGTCCAGCTGGATGGCATGACCACCTACGCGGTTTCGACCACCAACTCAACCGTCTCGGTCGGGCTCCACACCGTCTCGGCGATCCCGGCTCCGGGCTTCGTCTTCTCGCACTGGACCGGCGGCTCGAAGGTCCTCCTCGTCGGGACGAGCACCGCGGCCGACCAGGTGATCAACGTCACCGGCACGGGGAGCAGCCTTACGGCCACGTTCACCGCGGGGACCTACCCGTTCACGTTCGTCGCCGTTCAGCCGACCGGGTCCGACATCACCGTGAAGGTGAACGGGGTCGTGCTGCATTCGGGCGACACCGAGTACCTCGCCACCGGGCACTATTCGGCGCCGTTCGCGGGCGGCGGGATCGGGAGCAACGGGGGCTGGACCTCCACGTCCAACATCACCTTCACGAACCGAAGCACGACCTCGTCGTCGTTCATCGTGTTCGGGTCGGGCACCCTCTACCTCATCCTGGTCGCCAACGGCACCGGAGGCGGGGGTCCGATGCTCGGTCCGCACGCCGCGGCCACGAAGGCGATGCCGACGTTGCCGGCGTGGGCCGAGCTCCTGGTCTGGTACCGCCCGGCCTGAGGACCCGCGGACGGACGGCCGGCCGACCGGCCCCGACGGTTGGGCGGCCGCCCGTTCTGGTAGGAAAGGGTTCCGCCGAAAGTGGACACGGGGGGATTTGAACTAATTACGGTATAAACACTGCGCACGGGAGGGGCAAAGGGCTGAGACTCATCCGCCCATCGACGCGATGACTTGCAGCCTCGAGGAGGGTCGGGCCCGCAACCGGTTCAATACCATCCTCACGACGTATCGCCTTGGTAGTGCCCGAGATCACCCAGGCCCCTCGTAATTACGGTAGCATCCTTACACGGAGGTGCGGCCTGCGGGCCTAGGCTTAATACGGGCCCGGTTGACTACGGAACAGGGGTGGGGGGCGCGGGCACCCGTCGAAATGTCATATCCTGAGTCGATTCCAGAGATTCGCAACAAAAAGGATGCGAAGGAATTCCAGCGCCGACTCAAGCGCTTCAAGCTGACTGCCGCCCAGCGGAAGCTTTACGCGCGCGCGGATGAGCTGGCGAAGAAGGTCGTCAGCTCAGGATAGGCCCCCGGATGGGGTCGTTTGACTTCGAGCATCCATCGACCATCGACCCCGACAAGCTTCGTGTAACGCAGTTCAAGCGTGAGACGAAGGGAGTCAAGGAGTTCGACTGTGGTTCGGCGCCGCTCACGGAGTTCCTGTGCAGTTCCGAAGTGGAGCGGTACGAGCGGCTGAAGTTCGGTCGCACCTACGTTGTCCTCTACGAAAACGACCTGGTTGGCTATTTCACGATCAGTTCGGGCGAGATTCGAGCCAGCTACCTTGGCGCGGCGCGAGAGGGGGGAATTCCCGGCTCGAGGGAGTTCATCATCGAAAAGATTCCGGGGTTGAAGATCGGGCGGCTCGCCGTCGATGTCAGGTTCCAAAACCGCGGCATTGGCAGGGCACTCATCGCGATAATCGCGGGGATGGCCCGGCAGACCGGGGAGGCAATCGGCATGCGCCTCCTTATCGTTCAAGCGAAGCCCGAGTCGATGAGATTCTATCAGCGGATGGGATTTGTCCAAGTCACGAGCGCTAAGGAGAAACGGAGGATCCATCGGACGTTCTTTCTAGACCTCTATGCCTTCGGCCGTTCGGGGGATGCGACCCCCGTGGACATGCTCGACCTGGAGAGGAAGCCGGGAAAACCCCCTGCCTGAAGACGTCCTCGTGACCCACCAATCGTGGGATCGGCTTACGAGCCGGAACAAGCGCAACCGCGGGATGGCGGCAGTCCCAGCACGGGCGTCAAAACAATGTGGCGAATCCCGTCCTGCGGCGGGCGGATAGAGCCATCTCCCAATCGCGGGACGGCTTGGCCCACTGCTTAGTCTGGGCCCCGTGACGTAGGCCTAAACACTGGGTGAGTGCCCCTACCGGGTCCGGGTCGGCATCCGGAGGACTAGGGAGAGGCGCCGTCAGACGAAGTCGAGGAAGCCCTCGGGGCGACCCCGGAGGGTCACCCCGGAGATGGCTGCCAGGATCATGGAGCTCCGGAAGACTGGGCTCAAGTGGCGGGAAGTGGCCCCGAGGGTAGGCCTCCCAGCGGGGACCTGCGCGACGGTCTGGTCAAAGGCAAGGAAAGAGGCGTAGTCACCCGAGAAATACCCGAGTCACCCTGCGGGCGCGATGGCAGCCTCCCTGCCCGGCCCTGCTCTAACTCGGGTCCCCGCCCGAGGACTGACCCCCGCGAGAATTTTCGGATTCTTCATAGCAGTGGTCTTCGCCGCACTTACCACCGCATCCCTCATCCTTTTCCTTGGCTTCCAATCGACGATAGGGGTGGTGGACCTCGTCGTCGTACCCACAATGGGGTTGGTCCTCCTCCTGTTCGTCGTCGGGCTCCTCGAACCGAGATGGATCGAGGTCTCTGCGGACGGCGTGAGAGTTAGGACTCTGGTCGACGAGTGCTCGTACCCGTGGGACCATATCGCCCCGGATTTCCTTGGCCCGAATTTCCTCGGAGGGATCGGGGTCGCCGTTCGTCGCCCGGGAGTGCGTGGCTTCCCTCGCCTAATGTTCGCAACCCGGGAACAGGGGCGAGCGCTGGTTAACTCCCCCTTCGCCCCTCAGTGGGTCATGCCCTCTGAGGCCCGGGCCAAGTGGTACCGGGCCACAATCGACCCAGCCAAGTAGCCCATCGCGGGGACCGGCGGGGCCGGTCTGGCCTGAGGAACGGAGAGGGGTCAAGACCCCCTCTCCGCCTAACGAAAAGTAGCCTCGAACTTTAGTGATGCGCCAACCGCGGTAACGGGTAACTGAGGCGTCTAACCGGCTCTCCGGAACGTTCTAACCGCCGGCGGGGGAGGTGCGCACGCTAACTGAGGGTGAGTTAGAGGCGTTGGGGGCGCTAAACCAGTAGCTGAGGGCCAGTTCAGCCGAGTCTGCGGTAAGCGCGATCGGTCAGCCTTTGGCCGCCGTCGGGGGAGGTTGGGTAGAGGGGAGCCCCCTCACTTTCTCGACGGGTAGGCGACACGCTCCATCAAGTGAATGAGCATGATGAAGCAGGCGATGGCTCCGAACGTGATCGCCACTGTACCTCCGACCAGGAGCAGCCCCACCGCCAAGGCCCCGTCTGAGCCTAGCAGAAAGTAAGAGACGACGGCCAAAACGAACCCGATGTTGCAGAGCACGAGACAGATTCGAGCGCCGAGGGTAACGACGTGGCGAGACTTCCCCCGCGCCGGCCTCGCAGCGGGGATGCCGGAAGTCTCTTCCATACGAGGAGTCCCCTCAGTAGCCGGCCAATCGCTCATATCAACCCGACAGGTTCTGAGCTCCTGATCATGGCCCGGAAGGAAGCCCTGTGAGAGCCGTCTTGAAGAGGCGTTCAGCCCGGCGCCAGGACCATCCTCCCCAAATCAAAAGCCCAATCCCAACCCCGATGGAGGGGAGGTAAAGCCCCCAGACGCCCGTCGGAATGGAGATGGCACCCAGGAGCAGGAAGAGCAAGCCGCCTCCGAAGCCGAGGACCATCCATCGCCGGGCCTGGTCGTGTGCGGCGCTGATCCGTCGCGCACTGTCCATGGTCCCCCGAGGCCTGCCGGACTAAGAAGGCCGTGCTACCCACGCGCCGTGGCGACCGCACCGGACTTTCAAAACGGCAGGCTTTCACAAGGGTCGGAAGTCCGAGACGCGGCGTCCGCATTCGCAAGGGACACTTTGACAGTCGGCGCTTTAGGGTCGATAGGCGTCACATCGTCGGTGGCGGCCAGAGCTCACACGGTGGTGAACGGGACGGTCCGCCTTCGCAGGCTGAACCTGGTCGCTGTGTACGAGTTCGTGCCATTCGCAATTTTCGCGTCGGCTTACGCGGGCGTGGTCGTTGCTTCCCCCTGTTCCACGGGAGAGCCTTGGTGTGGCGATTCGTGGCAGGTCGGGTTCGCTCTGGCCTCCACCATGGTGGTCGCATTCGTTGGGGGTCCGATCGCCATCTCTCGACTGATAGTCTTTCGGGGTACCGTCTGGATCGAGGACGGAGTCCTGCGAATCCAAACGGGGACGACCCAGCCCGTGAAGATTCCGTTGGCGTCACTGCGAGGCAACTATCGCTCGGGTCCATCGGCCCGACTCCGCCTGGTGATCCGAGGAGCCAAGATCGGCGTACCTGTCCAAGTGATCGACCTCTACGGTCCGGTGCCAGCAGCGGTCATCGGCGCGCTGCCGAGCCGGCCCCGGCGGATGCCTGACCTGCGAGACGGGGGAGTGGGCTGATTCCCAGTCCCGTTGAGAACGTGCACCATCGGAAGGCCCACTTCGGATCGGGCACAGAGGGACATGAGGAAGGTCTTTAGCCGGGACTGACATGAGGCGCGGAGGAAGCCATGCCGTCCCTTGTGGAGGAGCTCCAAGCGGCCTTCGTCCGGGAACGGCGGGGCCTTTACTGGCGGATCGCTGCTTTCCTGGCCGTATCCGCCCTCTGGGTGTTCTTGGCGCAGTCAGTCAACGCCGTCCGGCTGACGACGATTATGCAGGCTCCCTCCTACGTGCCCATTTCTGTCGAACAGGACCTGGCTAGCATTCGGAGGGGTGACAGGCGCGGCCCTGGTCCTGGGAGGGGGCGTCTTCGTCCAGTTGAAGCGGGTTGGCGATGCGGCCCGGCGTGTCCCTGACTTCGCGCGGCTTTGGGCACCCGGCGGTTGGGCTGCACGTGCTCGCCCCCAGTCCCAGGATCAAGAGCCCCGACAGTTCTGAAAACGGACACCTTCTCAGGGAAACCAGTCGCTACGGGGGGAGGTTACCGGAGAGTTGACCGAGAATCGCGGTTACGATCCATGCGTAGGCCTCCTCGGTGGCAATTGCCGTGTGGAATTGTCGTACCGTGCCGACACCTCGACCTGACCGTTCCACTGATTGCACTCGACCCGCCCGCACTCGAACGGTCCAGCTGTGCGCAGTCTGTTCCGTGTCGAGGTCGCCCTTTCCGAGGGCCGGTTCAGTCTGCGCCCATACTGACGCGATGAAGCTCCGATACCCCTTACTCTCAAAGAAGCCGACTTCTGCCCGCTGCAAGTCTGACTCCCCGACAACGTAGCCGAGCCCGGGCCTGGCGCCGAGATAGCCCAGCTCCTTTCGTGTGTAGGGGGGCGGTCGAATTTCGGCGAGATCCAGGTCGCAGCCCCCGAATGCAACTATGGCTCGTTCGGCAAGTGCGGCCCAAGTGCAGGAATCGACCCTCCCTTCGGCGAGGAAGCCGGCCGGGCGGTCAGGAAGAAACCGGTCATCCCAATCGGCGGCCGCCTCTTCGAGTTCGGGATCTGACGGAGGAGGCTTCGGTCCTCCTGGGTGGAACGACGCGGGCGAGCCCGGCACGACACGTGAATCGGCTTGCGTTACAAGATGTTATCGTGGCGAGGAGTCCCAGCGACCAGCACGGCCCGCCGCCGACCGAAGGATTTCGAGACCCGTCCGACCCATCCGGGCCTTTGCGAATCCACACCTTAAGGACGGCGGTTCAGCCGGACCCAGTAGGCGGCCAGGAAGTACGCGGCCGATGCAAGGATCAGGAGCGGGGCGGAAGGATCAATCGAGTACCCAGACGTGCACAGATGACAGACCGTCCCGTTCGGCGCTGTTGAGCAGCCATCGCAGGCGACGGGTTGCGTCAGGGGAAGGGCGACTAATACTACGATTCCCGCTGCCAGGAGCACAGGGGAGGACAAGTACCAACCCGTCCCTCCACACGCGGCTGCACCTCGGTCCGACCCTTCGCGATGCCTAGCTCCCCTTGAGGGCCATCGAGACGGCCCAGTCTCTCCGGCAAGGGCCGAGATTCAGGGAACCCTCAAGAATTCGAGCCACTTCGGCGTGCCCGTGTCCGCAGCATCGAAGGTACGAGCAGAGGCGAGGAAAGTCCACGAAGAAGCCAGGCAGGTCGCCCGAGCTGCCTACGCCGAAGCGATCAAGACAGCCCAACGAACCCGGATGGACGCGATAAGAGCCGCCCGTGTAGCACGAGAGGACGCGTTGAACCTTGCTCGCAGGGCTCGCAAGAAAGCGTTGGTCGCGGCTCGGAAGCTGTGACCAATTCACTCCACCCACCCGTTTTGAAGGGAGGCTCAGCCGCCGGTCCCGAATGGAAGAAGTACCCAGAGGTCCTCGCGGACACCATGACCCGCTGGTTTGTGGTCTGCGTGAAGTGCAAGACGGTCAGCGAGCTGGTCGAAGACTACGTTCCGGGGAAAGAGAACCGTGGCGAGTGGGAGCCGTTCCGGCAGCAACACCGGGGACCCGGCCACCAGGTATTCGTCGGCCAGGCCCTCGGTCAGTCCGCGGAGACTGGGTAATTCAACCTGGCTCTGGTTTCTCCGGAGTTCAAATCGGAATGGCGCCCTATCGCGCGGAGTCGCCATTGCGTATTGGTTACCGAGTGTGCTCAAGGGGGAGAGCCGTCCGGTGGGCAGCCGACCCTTCCCCACAAGACAGCTTCCTCGTAAGACGCATCAATATCCAGAATCCCGCAGAGTTCTCGGACGCACCCCCGCGAAGTTCGGGACGTGTCACGTACCAGAGGGCTCGGTGGGACATTACCTCGACAAAGTAGGTAAGATCTGCACTCCCTACCTGGTGCGACTCGTTCCTGAGGAGGTGGATGGCCGGGTACCGAAGGGACTGGCGGAGACTCTGGCGGCTCCATCTGTCCACACCAACTTCGAGGAAGGCGCGCTCAGTTCGAACCCTCTCGTCAGAGATGGAGCGGTCGCTCTTGATCGAGTTACATAGGCGGCAAAGAATACGAAGGTTCGAAAGCTGGTCCTCACCGCCTCGGGCGTGAGCTACAACGTGGTCGCGCGTAAGGTCCTCCAAGGACCCGCAAACTTCGCAGGGAACGTCGCGCGGCATGGGGAGAATCCGAGAGACGCGCTTGTAGCTCCTCCGTCGGGAATCCAGTCGCGACCGGGAGGGAGGACGGTCGGATCTCACTCTTCGTTCGGCCGACACGCAGGACCCGCCGCCCTCTCCCCACCCAGGGAGCGAGCGGGACGTTTACGCTCTGCGGAAGGAGGTCTGTTCTGGATGTTGGATTACCTCCGGGGGTGCGACGGGCCGCTCTTCAGACGAGCTGGCAAAGGGACGGGTTGATAGCCTCCGGTACGCTTGCGGCCCTGTGTGTGGCAATTGCCCTCCCCTCAACTCGTGGGAGGTACTCCGACAACGGCTCGGATCGCTGATTGGTAGGACGCCATACGAACCCCCAATGGTCTGCAAATGTCCCTGCAGGTCGAGTGACCTGCACCGCGATTTCCGGGCGTGGCGGTGCGCGGTATGCGGTCACACCACCGGACTCTACCCTGGGATGCAGTATGCCGGCATTTGAGAATCCACCCGTAGATTCCGACCGGATTAGAGGGAGGGGTTCGCTTCCTTGCCGTCTGGCGTCGTCGAGCGCTTCACCTGGACGGGTACTGAGTAGGAGTCGGCGAGGTCCCAGAGCGCTCGTGCTGCAGCCTGAAGGTCTCGACTGTCGCCGAAAAGCCAGACCTCGTTCCGAGAGACTATGAACCCGCGAGCGCAGGATGCCGGGAGCCGGAAATCCGGTGGCGCCTGGAGGACGAGACTAAAGTCACGTATCGGCTCGTGCCCGTGCTCGACGTAGTGGTCCTCGAACCGTTCGTCAATGTGTTCGACGGAGTTCCGTAGAACCTTGTCGTTCAGGGGCGAGGAGTCCGAGACTCTCAGCGCGTCTCGAAGACGCCTGCCTCGCTCGATGCTTGCCGCCCTCTGGGCTTCCGTCCTCGACGGGAAAGGCTTGGGCCAGAGGATTTGGGAGACGATTCCCGCGCATACCAGGACGTTCTGGATCTCACCGAAAATCGCAGTCTGGAGGAGCATATCCGCGGGCCCTTCGGGAGGGAGCGAGTCGATGAGCTCAATCAATCTGTTCCAGGCAAGGAAACCGGCCCGACACTGGCGCATGATCTCGATCGCCAGAGATTTGTCCAGGTCTGTGCCACGATAGGCGATCTTTTCTGACATTGGGCGGGGGGTGAGCTTTTCCCTCGACAGCCCGAGGCTTGATGGGTCCGGCATTGGCGCCTCTGGTTGTCCAGACGAATTCAGCGGATTAAGCCACCCTTGGTGGGGGCCGCGCTGCTCGCGTCCTTGCGCTATCTCGTCCGCCGGGTCAGCAAACCGGCGACAAGGGCGACGATTGCGGGCGCAATGAAATCTGCCTCGGCGAAGTCGCTCGGATGGGCGGCGATGTTGCGGTATTGTCGCACGATGTGGATAGCCGGTAGGTCAGCTGCGGGAACTTTGTTCGCCTTCGCCAGGTCTTCGAGCTCTTCGACCACGCGGTAGAAGGTAAGTTCCTTCGGGTCTGTGCTCGCGGATCGCTGATGGATTTCCCGAGCCCGTGTCTCCATGGCCAAGCCGGCGAGGACGAGAGCGCCCCGGTTCGCGCCGGCCTGGAGGCAAACAACGGCCTCGAGGGCTAGGTCCCTCTCCGCACCGGGTGGTAGAGCGAGAACTGCTGCCTCGAGAGTGGGGGGAATCCACTGCGGTACGAGTGTAAGTTGCTTTCTCAGCCCGGCGACGTCGTTCAGACAGTCCTTTGGGTCATTTACGATTCGACCCCACTCTTCTCGCGGAGCATACATCTCAGGAAACCGAATGTGTCGCTTCAGGCTTCCAAGCTCGACGGCCAGTCGCGCCTGAGGCCAGCAGCTCTCGAGAATCGAGACAAGCGCGTTCATGGTTCGTGTGATTGCAGTGGTCGCCGCCGCATCGTGGCGACCGACGGCACCGTCGAGGTTGTGAGCTTCTACGGCAAGTTGGCTAAGAACCGCATCGGCGGCTTCGCTTGGGCTAGGCACGGCAGCTGGACCGGCCGCATGGTTAGGAGGGTTTTGGTCACTTCCACTGGGCTCTATGTTCGAATGAATCCGCCGGCTGGCCGGCGGGATAGGGGTCAGTTCACACTTTGGAGCCCGAGGTGGACGGTACAGGTACGAGGCGAAGGGGTCCGTTGCCAAAGTCCCTCGACCGCAAGGCGCCCGGTCCGCCGGACTAAAGTTCGGGGCCGAGTATCCAGCTACGTCGATGGCGGACTCTGTGCGCTCACATGGCACACTTGAGGTTCGGGCCAGGGGGTTCTCGGCTCGTGAGTGGCAGATTCAGAAGGCGGTACCGATCTTCGGACCGGTGGACTTCCTCTTGATCGTGTTCGGGACGATCGGCGGCGTAGGTTCGGACACAACCGCGAAAGTAGTCCTTGCCATCGGCACCGTGGTGTTTGCGGACATCCTCCTGCTCGAGCTCGGGTCGTTCCCTCGCCGAGTAAGGATGAGCTCGACGGGGGTAACTTTTCGGTTCCGGTTTCACGTTGAGCGACGCTCTTGGAACGAGCTACTGCCCACCCTAACTCCCCTCGATGCGTGGAAGGACGGCAGCTGGGCCGTGGCGTATATCTCGAGAGGCCGATTGACCCGGGGGAAGCGATTCGGATACCGCTTGACGTCGGCCCAAGCGCGCGGCCTAGTCAGCTACCCATCAGGAAAGGAGTGGTCGATGACTCCCGAGCTGTCCCGACTCGTTGGAACTCCGGCCGGGTAGGTAAGCGGCGGATCTTCGCCCGCAAGATGGGTGGCCAGCCGCGGTAGAAATCCTGTCCCTTGTCAACGGCAAGCCGGCGGCGGGAAGGGGCGACCCATTGCAACGGGAGGTATTGTCAAAGGGGCTGCCGGCGGCACCCGGGTCGGCACCAGCTCGGGAATGGCCAGCCGGACGCCTACTTCGAGTCGACTGCGACGAGCGGCTCCTCCTGAGGCGTGCGGATCCAGACCTCCGGGAAGTGCTCCGCGAGGACTTTGCGCCAAGCCCCCGTGACCTTGAGAATCGTGAGGATTGTTCCCATGTACAGCGCGACGACCAGAATGCCGCCCAGAAAGAGTGTCCAGCTTTCTGAGAGGAGCAAGGCTAGCAAGTCGCTCACCGCCAAACCGAGGAGGAACCCCGACACAATACGAATTGGATTCATCGACTCCCTCCTCTGGACGGTCTGGGTCATCCAGTCCACTGAGGCCGGGAAGGGCGCAAGCGCGAAGACGAGCTGAACTCCGATCAACTCGAGCAACGAGTGCGGTTGGAGCACGACCAAGTACAGCGCTACGAACCCCGCGACACCGAGAACTTGACCTGAGCATCGGGCGCAGAGATGAATCAGCCGTCCCCGGAGCCTGATCGGGAGTGTTCTATTGAGATGCGGCGGCAGGTGATGTGACAGGATCACCTCCCATTCTGGGGGGTCCACCGAGCGCTCCGAGGCTCCAGACACAACGGCTTCAGCGCACGCTAGGAAGATATATCGGGAGCGCGTCGGCCGCTACGTGCAAGGCACATCGCAGCCTGTAATGGTGGGCGGTCCAATCCACTACAAGCGAAAGTACGCACTCTGGCTCCTGATAGTTCTGATTCTTGTTTGCTGGCCGGCCGCGATTATCTACTACTTCACACGGGAGAAGGTTCCGGTCCAGGAAATGCAGACCTACGCGATGCCAATGCAGTCGCAAGGCCCCCCGCCTCCAATGGCGCAACCGGGTGGCGCACCCGCTTGCCCTAAGTGCGGCAGACCGGCGACTTGGGTCGCTCAGTATAACCGGTGGTTCTGCCAGACGGACCAGCAGTACCTATAGGCCGAGCCCCCGGCAATCGGGGTCACACCTGGGTGTGACCCTGTCGGACCAGAGCGAGAGGCCGGCAAGGGAATTCGCAGCAGCCCACGTGCGCGAACCGCACTCCCGGGGCCACGAAAGGACTGTAAGCTCGGTTACCGCATCGAACTCCGAACAGACGTTCGGGGGGCGGTTGCTGAACCCGCGTCCCCCTCTCCGACCGTTACCGTGCGTGCGCACCTCCCCCGTCGGCGGTTAGAACTTACCGGGGGGTTGGTTAGGCGCCTCAGTTACCCGTTACCGCGGTTGGCGCCTCACTAAAGTTCGAGGCTACTTTTCACTAGGCGGAAGAGGGGCCGCTGACCCCCCTCAGCTGCTTGGACCAGACGGCCGCACAGGTCCCAGCCGGGAGCCCCACCCGGGGGGCGACTTCCTTCCACTTCAGCCCAGTCTTACGGAGCTCCACGATCTTGGCGACCTTCTCCGGGGTGACCCTCCGGGGCCGCCCAGGGGGCCGTCCTGAGCGCGTGGCGCGCCGCCCTGCCTTAATCTCCCGCATGGCGACCCGGACCCGCTCGGATTTGCGCCGGGACTCGAAGGCGGCCACCGACGTGACCACCCCCAGGAGCAGGTTGCGGGCGAACCCCGCGTTGGCGTCCTCGGGGTCGGGGGTGGATAGGTACGGCTCCTTGAGCGTTACAAACCGGACCCCACCCTTTTCTAAGTCGAGCACCGCCCCGACTGCCTTGTCGAACCGCTCCTCCCGGCTCCACCGATCCAGGGACCAGACGAGGAGGATGTCCCAGCCCCGGTCAGGACGGGCAGCATCGCGGAGGAGGCGGTCGTATTCCGCCCGCTCCACCCGGCCTGTCGCCGACACCTTCTCCGCGTAGACCGCGACGACCCCCCAGCCGTGCGCGCCCGCGCACGCACGGAGGTCCCGTTCCTGGCCCTCCAGGGACTGGTCCTCGGTCGACACCCGAAGGTAGAGGGCGACCCGAGGACGGAGCTCGACGAACGCCCGCGCACCTTTATCGGCGTCCGGCGCATCAATGGAAGTACGCTCATCGGCACGCCCCAGGATCGTCGGATTCTCCGTTTCCTCCTGCTCCTCGTCGTGGGCGGAGTCATTCTGATCCCCATCGGCTTGGCCGTCTACGCCGCCGCTTTCGCCGGCGGCGGAGTACCCCCGAACGGGTGTCCTGTCTCTCCCAACTCCGGCAAAGGGAGCGCCAGCGCCTGCCTCTCCCCGGAAGGTCAGCTCGGGGTCGCGTTGACCGGTGCTGGTCTCGTGTTCGCGATGGTGGGAAGCGGATGCTACCTCGCAGCGCGGACGAGCACCAGGCGCCGCCTGCTGCGGGACGGGATGGATACCGACTGCCGGCCCCTCGCTCCACCGGCCCTCCTCTCGAAGCGGCCGTGAGGGAAGCCGGTGCGGGTGGCCTTCTTGGGAGCCGCCGCCCCGTGCGCCGATTGACGCGCGCTCCTCCCCGGGGGTACCTGCTTCCGGTCGGGTGGGACCGTAATGCCCCCGACCGCCCATTCTCGGGGAGGGATCTCCCCGCGAAACTGGTCTCCCGGGAGCGCCAGGACTGCTCCCGGGGTCCGCCCAATCGCCCTCAGCCACAAAGACTCCCGAAGTTCGTGCCCGGACTATCCTTACGCGCACCCTTTGGCAGTGTCCCCGGGCCGGGAGCACCAGTCCGGCCCCTCTTAGCCGGGACTCGGCCTGAAAGGGTTGCTCCGTGCCCGGACTGGGGGTTGGCCTCGGACCCTTCTAAAAGGCCCGAACGAAGGGGTTCTGCCCGTTTCATTGGAACAGCCACCCCCACTTTGCAGGGGATCGGGGACGAGGTGACCGCCCCTCTCGGAACGCCCGCTTGATCCTGCGGTCCCGCTCCGCAAGGCGCCTCCGCTCCCGCTCCCAAGCGTCGCGGTGCTGGTCGCAGTAGCCCGCCCGTTTGCGGTCGGGGATGACCTTCCCGCAGTAGGGGAACTGGCAGGTACGGCGGGCGTAGACGCTCCCACGCTGCGTACGGAAGACAAAGATGCCTGGCGGCTGGCCGAACGGAACCTCGCCGTTCACGGCGCCTCTCCGACCCGGCCCCCGTCGTCCTCCCAGCGCCCCGCAGCGGACGTGTCGAGTAGGGCTCTTGCCCGGTGGGCCACACCGGTGCCGAATTCGCCCGTGGAACCCGTGGAACCTGTGGAACCCACCACAAACGCGGGCCCCGATTCCACGAGTTCCACAGGTTCCACGCCTCCGGAGGGCATCGTGTACTCCTCCAAGGTGGCCTCAGTCGGCTCGTCGCCCTGGTCCCTGAGCGCAATCCCGCACCAACTTCGTACGGACCTCGTACCCTTTCCTCCGGGCTTGGGGAACCCTTCCTTTGCCCCCGGAACGAGGCGCGGGAGCTCGGCCCCTACATCTCGCTGGGCGCGGGGATCGACGTCATGGTCAGCGCACCACTGGGCGTACCGCGCGTAGAAGTCGGACTTCGCAACGGAAGCCCGGGGCCGTCGAATGACCTGGGTCTCGACGAACCAGGCCAACGAACTGGACAGCCGTCGCCACATTCGCCCTGTGTCCACCGCGGCAGGGGGTGGATCGAACCTCCCGCGTGCGCTCAGGCGTGCCAGCCCCACGATAGCCCAGTTCAGGATGCCCTGGCCCTCCCCCCCGATCAGGCGCGTCGCCAGCTCGGGGTCCTGCCTTTCGATCGGGACTCGGTTTGGGAAGTCGGTAATGATCCAGCGGCGGTAGAAGGCATCGTCAGCGGCAGGGACCGGCGGCATCTCGTTCGCCGAGAAGAACAACTTGGCTGGATTCACGAATGAGAACGCCGGCTGGAACTTCTTCTCAGCGGCGACCTCGTCCGTGCCCCCGGTCAGCATCTTGAAAGTGCCCGTGTCGCGGACGATCTTTGACGAGAGGTCGGCGAAGAAGTTCGCGAGCTTGTTGGACAGGCCGGCGGAAGCGAACCGGTTGTCCGAGAGGGACTGTAGGGACACCGCGGTGACGTTCTTGGGCCCGATGACCCCACGGAGGACCGCCTGCAGCGTCGACTTGCCGGTGTCGCTCTCGCCCACCCAGAAAAACGCGGTCTTCAGCCAGTTCCCCGGCGCCAGGATGTAACCGGCTTCCTCCTGGAGGAGGTCCCGGACCGAAGGGTCCGGCTGCGCCTCGGAGAGGAAGTCCAGGAATCCGGGGCACTCCGCGGTGGGGATGTAGTCGACGGGCAGCCCGAACGTGAGAAGGACGCTGGGGTCGTGCGCTCGGAAGCTCGGCCGCGTTCGATCACGAACATCCAGGAGGCCGTTGCGGACGGCCAGAAAACCCGGGGGATTGAACTCCTCACGATGGTGGTGCGACCGGGCCCGAACCGCCTCATAGACCTCGCGCCGGAAGTTTAGCCTCGAGGTCTGCCCCTCCTCGGCGAAACTCTGCTCGATGTGACGGTGGATGAACTGCCTGGCATTGGAGCGGTAGAAGCCTCCGTCAAAGACCAGGAGTTCCTCCGTGTCCTCGAACGCGGCGAAGTGGTAGGCCGCCTGCAGCGACTCTACAAACGCCGCCCGGTTCGCCGAAACGATGAGCCCGCCCGGGTCACGGTTCCACAGGTCCTCAGAAACCGGGAGCTCGGGGGACGCCGCGGCCGGGGGGCGTTCCTGCTCCAGGTGAAACTTCGCGGAAGCGCTCTCGGACATTGCTCGGAGCTCACTCTCGGGATGTGCGAGCGCGTCAGCTAGGTGGGCGTCCCGATACGTGCGGAGCTCGGCCAGGATCGTTTCGGCGTTCTTCCCGGCCCGAGCGGCCGCAGCGCTCATCGAGAGTAGCTTAGAGTGATGGGTGCCGCTCGGGTGCCACAGGTCCCGCAGGTCGGGAGCCTCGGGCAGTTCCGCGACCGACGGGAGGGGGCGCCCCCAGCGGTACTCCGCGCCGGAGGGGTGAATGCTGGGAGGGATCAGCGCGTACTTGTTGCGGACGTGGAGCTCCAGCAGCCCGACGGCGGTCAACTTGTTCCCCTCGTTTGCCTGCCCGGGTCGGGCCCGGAAGTACCAGTGCGCCCCCCTGACGGAGCGGACGTTCGGGATGCCGAACTCCTCCGTGGCCCAGGCCGTCGCTGCCGCGTCGTTGGTGATGAGGATCGCCACGTCGCCCAGGACCCCTATCGCCACATTCGAGCCCGCCGGGATCACGTACGGCTCACTATGGGTCGGCCACCCCGTCGGGGGCGGGTACTTCTGGCGGAGCGGCAAGGGAAGGAGTCGATACCCGCGGGACGCGAGCTCGGCCAGGATGCTCATCTATCCCCTCCCGGCTTCGTCCTGAGAAGGCGTACCCACGTCGGGAAAAGGGCGTCGAACTCCCCCTCGGAGACCACGTCGGGCGCTACGAGCAGAGCTTCACGGGCCGGGTCACCCGGTGCGAGCCCACGAACGGCCTCCGCCTTTGCGGGCCGGAGGTCAATCCACACCCTCCACCTCCGCGAGGGCCCGCCGAACTCGATCCGCCTGTCGTCCTGGTTTTGGGATCACAACGAGCACGTCGTCGTACACCACTTCGACCGTGTCCCCTGGCTTCATCCCGAGCGCACGTGCCCAGGCCGTCGGGAACGTCATCCGGAGTCCGGACTCGAGATTGCCAAGTACCCTTCGCCGCGAAAGCCCGCTCATTGGGGTAGGCTACCCTGCCGATGCTTATACAGAAATTTATTTAGGTTAGCCACGAGTTCGGCTAGGTGGACCTAACGGAAATGGCAGGTGGACGACCCCCCTCTCCGAGAACTGAGGCCGCCGATCAGGTACTGCGCGCCTTCGACGAACTCGAGGAAAGTGAGAGGCGTTCACACTGGAAAGGGGTGGCGTGGGAATCCCGCTTCCCTTACTCCGCCATCAGGAACCAGGTGCGATCGGCCCTGCCGCTCAGGGCCGATGATACGCCCGGACGCCGGGGGAACCGGGCGGACGCCGCCACCCGCGCCGGATTAATCTGGGCAAGGAGCCCGAAACACCGATACTTGGTGAAGGAGCCGGACGGCCGCTACGGACGGTGGTCCTCGGTGGCCGGCGTCCTGTTCGAGATGGAGCGGAGGCTATCGGACATTCGCTTGCTCCTCGAGAAGGTCGCCAAGGAGGGCCCGGACGACCCCACCAGTCCGTATCAGGGGACACTGGTCGCCCGTCAGCGAGCGCACGCGAAGCTCCAGCTAGCGTCTGAGGCAGCGAGGGCCGTTCGGGCCCTCGATGGGTTGGAACTACCGGCAGGCGCGGACCAGGTCGGTCTCAACATCGATTTCCTCGAACGGGTTCGGGTCCTACCTGAAGACGGGGCCGCGCGAGATCCCCATCCTCGAGAACTTACCGGTCCACATCGGGCACAGCGTCTCCACCGGGGAATTCTGGGGCCCGTCCGAGCTGACGAAGGCCCAGTACCCGCTTGATTTCGTTCGCGCATCGGGCGTCCCCGGAACAAGTCGAGGCGGGGTGGGATGAGGTGGTGAAGTGGCGGAGAGCCCATCCTACGGCGCAGAAGGAGGCTGCCGGGCGGCTTCGCCAAGCGCAGCTCGAAGCGAGGATCGAGCGGCGGATCGGCAAGTCGTGGAGGTGGCGCACTGACCGGAATTCCCGGGTCAGCGTAGAACAGCTGCGGGCGTTCCAAGTTGCCGTCCAGCGGGCAGTTGAGAAAGCGATACGTCGGCAGGCCCATCGGGCGAGCGCAGGACGGCGAGCGCCCCGTTCAAAGGCGCGACGAACTCCCACCCGGCCTCCAGCATCAAAGGGACCTCGTCGACGGAGACAGCTCTCTCCGCCCGCTTCGCGGCCAGGCCTGCCCCACGCAGCTTCTTGAGCAGCGCGTCGAGCTCCGGGTCAGACATGGCGTCGACCTCGAGTTTATCGGCCTGATCCTTTGGTAGCCCGCGTTCGATGAGTAGGGCGCGGAGAACGCGCGTCGCGCCGCTGTTCGGGTCCGTGACCGAGGCGGTGGAAAGGAACGGCTCGCACCGCTTGTAGGCGGCCCGCATATCATCGAGCAGGTCCTTTGTGAGCTGACCCTTGTTCGTCGTGTAACGGGCGTCGATCGCTCCGACATGGCCCATCCAAAAGACACGGTAGCTGTGGGTGACCCTGCCCTTGCTTTCGGCGAGCAGGAGTTGTGTGTCGAAGAACGAGCGGAGGACGTATGGGCGCCAAGGAAACCCGGCGGCGCGAATCGCAGCCCGGACCCCGTCGCCGATATTCAGTGCCCGGATGAACACCTTGCGGGCCCGATCGGGGTGTATGAGGTCGGAGTCCGGTCCGAGCCGTTCTCCCCCGCGAAGCCGTTCCTCCAGGTACGCCTTGAGATAGCCGCAGCCCTCAGTCGAAAGGAACGTCAGGTACCCCGTCGCGGTCTTGGACAGCTCGCTCCGGACCCGAACTTGGGTCGGGGTGGTCTCGAACTCGACCGTCCCCTTCCTCAATTTTAAGTTCGGGGAAGTCCGACAATCGGAGACCATCATTTCCCCGGTAATTCCCGAGGACCTCGGGTCGGACTCCCGAGTGCGCCATCAGCACGGCGCAGAGCCGCGTCCGTGGGTTGGCGCCGAGGAAGATTAGGCGCAGCTCGTCGGGGCTCGGGGTACGTTCGTCCTTGAGCGTCGGGGTCTCTTGTGCACCCCGCACCTTGATGCGTCGACGTGTACGCGACCCCATTGTGCGCCAGCCAGGACTTCACCGCCTTGACGGTGCGGACGACATACGACCCCGCCATCCCACGGGCCTCCTCTGCCGAAACGAAATCGAGGATCGCGTCGTGCAGGGCCTTCTCCGGTAGTTTCAGCAACGC
Organism: uncultured Thermoplasmata archaeon; assembly: GCA_963708255.1. Classification (GTDB taxonomy): domain Archaea; phylum Thermoplasmatota; class Thermoplasmata; order Lutacidiplasmatales; family UBA184; genus Lutacidiplasma. The sequence goes on along the minus strand of CAVPSE010000002.1, from coordinate 1,289,553 downwards.
GGCGGGCGTGGTCCTTGCCTGCGCACAGAATGCGGCGAGCCGCCGAAGGTTGATGTCGGCGGTCGAAGCGGACCCTCGACCGAGGTTCCGGTACCAGCGGTCGACGTCCGGGTCGGCTCGGAAGGCAGCTGCGGCAGGGGTGGCGCGCGGCATGCTTGGGCTAAGACGTCGGGTGTCTTAACCCCTTTGGGGATGGACACGGGGGGATTTGAACCCCCGGCCTCTGCTTTGCGAAAGCAGCGATCTTCCGCTGATCTACGTGCCCGCGAACGGCGGCGAGCGCTGCCGGGCCTTAAGGGTTCTCGGGCGGAGTTGTCTACGCGAACGAAGCGAGCGAGGTCCGCTCGGGGGAGGAGGGGTTGGCCGCGGATCCTGTCCCGCCGGAGCCGCGCCGGCTCGAGACCCCCGCCGCTGGGCGGCCGGCCCCGGAGGACATGCCGCGACCGCTGCGGGCGCGCACCGGGAGCAGTCGGTGCTCGCCGGAGTCGTAGCGGAACAGCTCGGCGTACCGCCCCCAGTTGATGATGTTCTGTAGGTAGCCGTCTGCCGGGGCGTTGGTGAACGCCACGAGCTCGATTGACCTCATCATCGGAGAGGCGGTGATCCGGGTTCGAGTCGAGGGCCCTGAGGAGGGTCTTGTAGAGGGACGTCCGACCGAGCTGGTCCCGCAGGATCGTCTTCCGCTCGCGGATCGACCCTTTGACGAACGCCTTGCCGGGGTCGGTCAGGGTCGCGCGGCCGTCCTTGACCTTCGTGAGTCCCAGGACCTCGGCGAACTCCACGGCCGGGAGCACCTCGTCGATCTCCAGGTCGAGGTCGTCCGCGAGGCGGGCCACGTCCTCGCTCCCCTTGTGCTGGTCCAGGAGGACCACGAATCCGGTGAGCTCGGCGGGGGAGCATTTGGGATAGGCTGTCGGCACGTTCGAACTACCTCAGGGGGCGGCCCGGTTCCAACCGGGGGGTCCGCCTATAATGCTTGTGTCGCGCGCGAGGTGAGGGCGGACGGCGGTGCTCATGGTCCGTCCCCCTCGCTCCGGGATGGGGCCGCCCGGGGTCGACTGGCGGCCCTCGGTGATGAGCGAGTAGACGTAGTCGGTCAGCTCGTAGAACGCCGGCGACTTTCGGTCCCGGGGACGGGGCAGCTTGACCGGGACCCCCGCCAGGACCCGACTGGGACGGCGGGAGAGAACGATCACCCGGTCGGCCATCAGGAGCGCCTCCTCGATGTTGTGGGTCACCAGCACGACGGCGTCCGGGGGAAGCTGGGGGTCCCGCCAGAGCTGGAGCACCTCGTCCCGGAGCCCCTCCGCGGTGAGTGGATCGAGGGCGGAGAACGGCTCGTCCATCAGGAGCACCGACGGTTCGACCGCCAGCGCCCGGGCGAGCCCGACGCGCTGTCGCATGCCTCCCGAAAGCTCTCGAGGGTACGCCTCCTCGAACCCGACCAGGCCCGTGACGGAGATGTACCGCTCGACCTGGGCGTCGATCCGCTCCTGCGGGGCGTGACGGGCCTCGAGGCCCATCGCCACGTTCTCCCGGATAGTGAGCCACGGGTAGAGCGCGAAGTTCTGGAACACCATCGTCATGGCGGGCTGGACCCGATCCACCACCGCCCCGCGGAACCGGACCTCCCCCGAGGTAGGCTTGTCGAGCCCCTGGATCAGCCGGAGCAGCGTGGACTTCCCGCACCCCGATGGACCGACGATCGCGAGGAAGTCATTGTCCTGGACATCGAACCCGATGTCCGCCATGATCGAGATCGTGCCGTGCCGGGAGGCGAAGCTCTTCGCGACGTCGTCGTACCTCGATGAGTGGCATCGCTCCGCCGCCTCCCCGTCAGTCGTACCGGTACCGCTCCACCGCGCGCCGGTAGAGCGGTTTCCATAATACCTCGTTGACGGCAACCACGGCGACGACCATCGTGAGGATGGCGGCCGCCAGGAGCGCCGAACCTCCCGCCTCGGCGTTCCCTACGTCGATCAACTCTCCGATCCCCGTCGGCACCTGGAACGAGAGCGACGTGCCGGCCCGAAGGTACTCGGCGATGATCAGGGTGTTCCACCCACCGCCGAACGCTGTGATCGAGCCGGTGACGAACGAAGGGAAGATGGCCGGGAGGATGAGCCGTTTGTAGTACGAGCCTCTCGACAGACCGTACCGAGCGCGCGGCCTCCTCCAGGTCGGGCGGGATCGCTCGGAGGCCCGAGAGGAGGTTGAAGAAAAGGTACCAAAGCATGCCGGTCATCAACATCAGGATCGACACCCCCTCGACCCCGAGGTACGGCAGGAGCGAGAAGACGAACAGTGGGAAGAGGGCCGTGGCGGGGACCGACGCCACGATCTCCACGATCGGGAGCCCCACGCGATACAACCTCGGCCGGCGGACGAGGAAGATGCCGAGGGGCAGCGTGATCGAGAGGCACAGGCCGTACGCGATCAGCAACCGACCGAACGATGTCCCGAGGGCGATCGGGAGGGTCCCGATCTGGTCCCGGACGTTGCCCGGTATCGGACCGGTGAACACCCTGAGGACGCCGACCCCGAGAGTGATGAGCATCAACCAGATCAGAACGAGGGCGATCCCCAAGACCACCCACCGCACGGCGCGCCGGGACGACTCGGCGGGGGCGCGCACTCGGGCGGGGACCGCGTAGGCCGCGAAGCCTGCGAGAGGCGTCGCCGCGCGGGTGATGCCGGTTCGCACGCCATGGTAGACGTACCCGACGGCGCGCCGGAACGGCGCCCCCCGATTTCGCACGACCTGGGCGGGCAGCTCGGCTTCCCCGCTCGGGGTCTGGTCGTACCGGTACTTCTCCGCCCACTTCCCGAGGGGGCGCCAGAGGAAGATGTCGAGGCAGGCGATCAGGGCCACCAGGAGGATGAGACCGGCCACGAGGGCGGCCGCGTTACCACTTCCCGCTGCTTCCAAGAGAAAGCTCCCGATGCCGGGGAGCTTTACCGAGCTCGCAGAGGTGGCGAAGAACTCCGCGACGACGAGGAAGTACCATCCCCCGGTCCAGGAGAGGACCGAGTTGTAGACGAGCCGGTTCGCGGTCGCGGGGAGGAGAAGCCTCCGGAGGCGGAGGCGGCCGGTGAGGCCGAAGGAGTCCGAGGCCTCCCGAAGATCGGGGGGGACCGACTTCAGGGACTCGGTACACCCCGAAGACCATGTTCCAGCTCATGGAGGTGAAGATGAGGAAGATCGAAGCGAGGTTCGGGCCGGCCCAGCTGCCCGGGAGGAGATTGACGAAGATCAACAGCACGACCGGAAAGAAGCCGATGATCGGCACGGACTGGAGGATATCGAGGGTAGGGATCATCACGCGCTCGGCGGGCCGGTTCGACGCGGAGAGGTAGCCGTACCCGAGCGCGAAGCCCAGGGAGAGGCCGTAGGCGAGGACCATTCGGGTGAAGGAGAGGAGTAGATCGTAGGCGGCCTGCGGGAGATACCCCGTCACCGCGGCCTCGGGGACCGTCGAGAGCCCTACGACGACGGGGAGCGTGACGCCCACCACTGTGATGGCGGTCCGCCAGTCGATGGGGACGATGGGGGAACGCTCTACGGCCGCGGCCCCACCCCCGGGGACGTGGCGCGTCCCGGGCGCGACCGGCGCCGGGCCGACCGCGGGACCCCGGGCCCCTGATGCTGACGCTCCGCGACTCTCCATTCGAGCATCGCCGGGCGCTCGGACCGTTTCATCGTATATCTGCCTTGGCGCAGGGGAGCCAGCGAACGCCCTCGATGGACCCCCCGGCGCACCTTGCGCCGGGCAACGGTTAATAACGGAGGCTCGGTGGCCACGTCGTAGCCCCGTAGTGTAGTGGCCAATCATGCGAGACTCTGGATCTCGCGACGCAGGTTCGAACGGAGCAGAGCCCTGGGGGCTCTGCGCCCGGAACTCCTGCCGGGGCTACTCTTCTTCTACCGCGTCCATGCCGATCTCCGTGCGGGGGTGCTCCAGCTCGGCCAAACTGCCCGGCGCGCCGGGCAGGGCCATCGAGGCAGGGCTTAGGACCCTGTTGCCTAGGGCATACGCCGGTTCAAAGGGGGCGGGTCGCGTCGGCCCGCTCCGGGAACTCCGGCCCCCCGCACTCTCCTATCCTCCGGTCGACGCGCGGGCCTGGGGCCCCCCGGGGTCGCCGGGCGGCGGGTGAGCTCTCGTGGCGCCGGGCCACGGCCCTGACGAGAGTTCCCGCCCTTCGCCCCGCCGCGCTGACCCCGGTCCGCTCCGGATCGCCCCGGAGCAGGTGCTGGCGTGGTCCCCCGACGAGGCGGACGGTTTCCTCGACCTCCTCGAGGAGCGGGTACCGCAACGCCCTCGGTTCATGGAGCTCCCGGGCTCCGACGGGACGGAGGTGATCGTGTTCGGCGACTCCCACGGGGACTGGCGCTCTACGGCCGAACCGATCGAACGGTTCCGCGCTGCCCCGGAACGGACCATCCTCATCGGGCTCGGGGACTACGTCGACCGGGCCCCGGTGGACTGCGGTGCCGGGTCGGTCGCCAACGCCGTGACTCTCCTGGGCCTCGCCGCCGATCACCCGGACCGGGTCATCCTGATCGTCGGGAACCATGAGCTGGTGCGACGGATCCCGACGCTCCCTCACGACCTGCCCGAGGAGGTCGACGAGCTCTGGGGGCCGGAGCAGGAACGGTACGAGCGCCTGGTCGGCCTGCTGGAACGTGGCCCCCTCGCGGTCCGGACGGAGAACGGCGTCTACCTCGCCCACGCCGGCTTCCCCCGGGAGGACGACGGGAAGTGGGCCGAGAAGTTCGAGCACCCCACCGACGAGACGTTGGTGGACGTCACGTGGTCCGATTGTCAAGGATCCGGGTTTGACCGAGGCGTTGGGACCCCGCTCACGGAGCAGGACGTTGTGCGGTTCCTGGCCCGGGTCCAGTGCCGGGTGTTCCTCCGGGGCCACGATCCGCCGCTCACGGCGCGGCCGATGTTCCACGGGACGGTCCTGACCTTGCACACCACTCGCCGGTACGAAGAGTTCGGCGGCGTGGTCTACGCGAGTTTCCGTCTCGACCGCCCGATCGAGTCGGTCCGCGACGTCCAGCTCCACCACGCCGCGGTGGAGGGCCATCAGTTCCCCGAACCATGACCGGGCTCGGGGGAGGTTGAGTGCGACCGGCCGGGACGGCGGGGGGAACCGGTACGGCCCCCAGGCCCTCGCTGCCGAACAACGAGATCTCCGCGGCTTCGATCTCGACGGAACTTTGAGCCCCCGCGTACCGGGCGAGGCGCGCGCTGTTCAGCTGCAGGAACGCGGGGCCTCCGTGGAACCCGCCGAGGAGCGTCTCGGCCTCCGCCGGCCGTCCGAGGACCCACAACGCCGCCCCGAATGCCTCCACGGTGTTGAGCTCCGCGAGGCGACCGTAGTGCTGCGGGTTCCCCGCGATGAGGAGGGGGAGCCGTCGGCGGAAGGTTCGACGCGCACCGGCACCGGTCGGATCGGAGAACCGACCGCGCTCGGAGAGCTTGTTCCACGAACAGTCCACCACGAGGAGGCCGCCCGCCTCGGCGGCGGCCAGGTCCGATGCGGAGACCGGACCCTTCGCGTACGGGTCGAGCAGGATCGGCGCAGGCCCCCGGGGGCCGGAGCGGCTCCACGCGTGGGCCATCCCTCGGTGGAGCAACCGCCGGCCCGTGCACGCCTTGGGGTGGTCGTCGCCGACGACCTCGAGGAGTAAGCGGATCGAGGGCCTACTCGACGGGCTGGGCGTACTCCCGGAAGATCGCATGGAGCTCGCGGGTGAGCGTCAGCGCGTCGGCCCGCGCGCGCTGCCAGAGGTTGCGGCCGAAGATGATCCCGGTGGCGCCGGCGTCCATCGAGCTTCGGACCTTCCGAAGGAGCTCGGCGTCGTCCATCTTCTCGCCGCCCGAGACGAGGACGAGGGACCGACCGGCACTTTCGACCACCTTTCGGAAGGCGGCGTCGGGGCCGAGCTTGAGCGTATTGTAGGGCGGTGGGCTCTGCTGGTCCTTCTCCGAGGGAACGGGGTAGTTCACTTTGACCACGTCCGCACCGAGCTCGAGGGCGACCCGCGCCGCATAGTCGATCGCGAACAGGCTCTCCTTGCCCCCCTTCTTGGCCACGGAGTCTCCGCGGGGATAGGCCCAGACGATGACCGGCATCCCGAGATCCTGCGCGTCCTGGCGGACCTCCAAGAACTGGTCGAAGTCCCGGTCCTGCGCGGGGGACCCGACGTAGATCGTGTACCCTACCGCGTCAGCGCCCAGCCGGACCGCGTCCTCGACCGTGCCTGTGAGGGCACTGAATGCTTCGTTGTCGGGCGGGATGGAGGTCTTCCCGTTCAGCTTGAGGATCAGCGGGACATCGCCGGCGTACTCGTGGAAGTACTTCTCGGCGAGGCCGATGTGGAGCGCGATGGCCGAGAACTTGCCGTCCCGGGCCAGGCGGAACTGATAGTCCGGATCGAGGGCGTCCGGATTGACGAAGAAGTCCATGGGTCCGTGCTCGAGGCCCTGGTCGATGGGGAGCACCAGGAGGGTGCCCCCGCCGGGCCCGTGCTCGTACAGGAGGCGCTTCAGCCGCGTCCTCTTCCCGGGGGAGAGACCGAGCCGGTTCAGGGAAGGGCGAAGGTGCCGCGCAGACGCGGGGGACGGAGCCGCGGAGACGGATCGGGACCCATGAGTGGATGGCTCGGGCATCGTGATCGAACGACGCACCGACGGCGCCGATTTAACAGTTCGGCCGACGAAGGAATCGGGGAGGGCGGGAGGCCGCGTGAGGGAGCGCGGTCTCCCGCCGGGTGGCGCGGGAAGGAAGGGGTTGGCGCCCGGAGTCGAGGTCGGTCGTGTTTTGGGGGGGTTCTCAGACCACCTGGATCTGCCCCGTCATCCCGAGGGTCCCGAGGTTCGTCGAGGCGATCACCGCGATCTGGTACACGCCCATCGACGGGGCGACCGCGAGCACCACGCCCGTGGTCGACATCACGGCGCCGTGGGAGCCCGGGAGCCCGACGAACATGTAGCTCGAGACGCTCAGTTGGCAGCCGGAGTGGGTCGACGCGATGGCCAGGACCACGAACGGGGTGCCGGTCCCGATCTGGGCGGGCATGCTCAGGCTCACGTGGAGCGGGCAGCTGGGCGCGGGCGCCGCGGCGCCCGGGGCCATCGCGACCCCGGGGGCCGCCCCGAGGACGCCGAGGGCGAGCACCGCGAGGACGCCCGCCATCAGGGGGAGCTGGGCGGCGTTCATGCGATGACCCCCGAGATCCGGACGGCGGGGAAGACCGGGCGTCGGCGGGCGGTGAAGGTGGGGCGGGCGCGGGTGGCGCGGACGTCGTCGGCGATGTACTGGGCCTCGGGGCAGAGGTTGTTGCCGACGGTGAGGCAGTCGGGGCAGAGGCGGAGGTGGAGCTCGAAGTCATCGAGGAGAGCGTCGGACATCAGTAGTCCCCCCGGGGGTCGAGGATCTCGAGGTAGGTTGGTCGGCGGACGGCAGCGCTCGGTGGGACCTGGTTCGGCATGGTGCCCTCAGATACTCTATAGGGCGACTTTTCGGGTAGGATGTCGCGGTGAGGGAGGCATTTTATACCGTGGGAGGCCATCGAGTAGATGTCGCGAGACACAGCGACAACTGTCGGAGTCCCGACGATGAAGCGACAAGAGAGGCAAGAGCTCGAGCGACGCGTCCAGGACCTCGAACGCCGGGACCCGAAGGCGTCGGCCGCCGGATCGAGCACGAGCTGGAGCAGGTGGCTCCGCTCGCCTACGGGAACTGGAAGGAAGAGACGCCCGTACCACGTTCACGCCTACGGGCGATCCAGCGGTGGCGCTCGGGAGCCCGGGGCCGCGACGCGGGGAAGGGGGCCCGGCACCTGTTCCCGTACGTGTGGCCCGTCGGGGACCGTCAGCGCAAGGAGGTCGACTCGGCCCACCAGGTCTCCCCCGTCGTCGCGTCGGGCTCCTGGAGGATCTTCCTCTACAACTGCGGTCCCGAGGTCGTTCGCGACGTTCGGATCACGCTCGACACGGTCGACCTGGACTACTCCCCGTCGGTCCTCACAGGGCGGTTCGCCGAGATCCACTGGCAGCGGATCGAGTCGATCCGGGCCCAGTGCCTCTCGACGGAGCCGGGGGACCGCGCCTCCCGCCACCTGCTCCGGGTCGACTTCGTCGTCAACAAGGGGCTCCGCCAGGCGCACGTGGAGGGGGAGCTCGTCCTCCATTCGCTCCAGGGGTGGACCCAGTTCGACGGCCGCGACGGACGGGCTCGCGAGATCGAGTAGGTAGGAGCCCCCGCCCCCGCACGCGACCTTAATCCCTCCCGCGGCTGAGGAGGTAGGTCCCCCCGGGACCGTCGTACATGCGAACGCAGGTCGTCGTCTGGGCGACGGTGGCCCTGAACGCCGCACTTTTCGTGCTCAACCTCTCGGTGGCGGTCATCAGCGGTAGCGCCGCCGTGCTCTCGCAGGCCGTCTACGCCCTGACCGACCTGGTGGGGAGCCTCCTCCTCATGTGGGGGGTCATCGCATCCCAGCGACCGCCCGACTACGACCACCCGTTCGGGTTCGGCAAGGAACGGTTCTTCTGGTCGTTCAGCGCCTCGCTGGTGACATTCACCATCGCCGGCCTGCTGGTCCTCACTGATGGGATCCAGCAGGTCGCGGCGCCGCATCACGTGACCAATGTCACCTACGCTCTGCTGGTCCTGGGCGCTACGCTCGGGCTGAGCGCCCTCGGGATCTGGATCACCCTCCGCGAGGTGCGCCGGGCTCAGCAGGCGATCACGGTCTTCCTCGAGTCGGCCCAGATCGGTCTCAAGACGATCTTCTACCAGGACGTCGTTTCGGTGATCGGCAGCATCGTCGCGTTTGCCGGTGTGGCCGTGGTGCACCAGACCGGGAACGACACCGCCGACGGGCTCGTGGCGAGCATCGTCGGGATCCTCATGATCCTGACCGGCCTCGTCCTCGCGGCCGAGAGCCGGGAGCTCCTCATCGGCAAGGCGATCTCCCCCGACCAGGCCCGGGCGGTGCTCGCCGTCGTCGAGCAGGACGCCCTCGTCCGCAAGGTCCGCAGCTTTCAGTCGATGATGCTGGGGCCGGAAGACGTGCTGATCGCACTGCGGATCAACTTCCAGGACGGTCTCGACACCGACCAGCTCGAGCAGGCGATCGACCGCGTCTCGGCCGCGGTACGAGCCGCGTTCCCGCCGGTCCGCCACCTGGTGATCGAACCCGAGTCGTAGGCGCGGGGCAGCGAGCGGACCGCGCTGCACGTCCCGATATCGCAGCAGGGTCAGGAGGACCAGTCCCCCTGCGACCGAACCAAAGTATCCGTCCAGGCCGGGGATCCCGAACCGATCGTAGCAGCCGGGTCGCCGCCAGGAGGCCGATCAGCATCCCGAGGCTGATCACCAGCGAGTAGATCGCCATCGTCGTCGCCCTGGGGATCGTCTGACTCAGGTCCGCGAGGGCGGCCAGGGCCGCCGGTCCGTACGCGAGGGCAGGGAGGACGCTGAGGCCGACGATGCCGAGGAAGGCCGGCTGCGCGCCGAAGGTGGCGAGGAGCCCGGCCCCCGTTAGGACGCCGACGAACCCGACGGTCCCGACGAGCATCATCCGCATCCGGCCGTACCGGTCCGCCAGATGACCGAGCGACGGCTGGGTCACGAGGAGGATGAGCCCGCCCCCGCCGATCAGCAGGGCCAGGACTCCGGTCGAAAGCCCGGCGCCCGTGGCGGCCGTGCCGAGGAACACGAAGACGGTCCCGAGGAGCATGTAGATCACGAGCCACGGTAGGGTCACCATGAGAACATCCCGCCGGAAGACCGTCGGAAAGGATCATCGGGAGGTTGAACGGGGTGGCCGGGATCGTCGTCGGCCGACCGCGGACCATCAGGTACGCCAACGGCCAATCCCAGCGCGAGAAGCCCGGCCCCGGCGAGGAACAGGAGGCCCAGCTGGGCGATTGGGCAGCGTGCCCAGGGCGCCGAACCCGACCGCGAACCCCCCGATCCAGCCGAGGAGGTTCACGGCGTCGAACTTCCCCATCTCGAACCCCCGGTCGCCGGGGCTCGCCTCGTCGGCGACCACCGCCAGGCTGGAGGCAAGGATCGCCCCGCTCGCAACGCCGAACCCCAGGTTGACGGGCGCAAGGAACCACGGGTTGCGGGTGACCGCGGCCGCGGCCAGGAGAAGGGCGGCGGCGGCCATTCCCGAGAACAGCACGGGGAACCGCCCGAGGCGGTCGGCGGCGGCCCCGGACAGCAGGACGGTCGAGAACTCGCCGACCGGCGCCATGGCGCTCACCAGGCCGACCATCCCCACCGCGCTCGGAGTCGATCCCCGAGGAGCGGCCGGCGATGTACGACGCGAACACTGCCACCGTCAGGCCGAAGCCGAACCGGACGAACAGGGTCGCCCCGAAGACGGCCCGCAACCGGGGCGGGGCCGCGGCCGCCGCCGGGCTGGCCGCGGTCACAGGGCCGGTCATCACGGACGGGCCGGCCGCGTGCTCGATGAGCTCGATCCAGACGTCGTTCGGGTCAAGGAGGAAGGCGATCCGGCTCGTACCGCCCTTCAGCTGGTACGGTTCCTTGGCGATGCGAACGCCACGGGCCCGCGCCTCTTCGAGCGTGGAGTCCAGGTCGGCCACCTCGAAGGCGAGGTGGTCGAGCTGCTCGCCGGGCTCGAACGTGTCCTTCCCTTCCCAGTACGTGAGCTCGACCCGTGCCCCGCTCTCGGGATCCTGGACGAACGCGATCTCGGCGTGGTTCTCGGGGATCTGCCGGCGGCGTTCGAACTCGAGGCCGAGCACGTCGGTGTAGAACGCGAACGCTCTCCTCCATGTTCCGCACGGTGATCGACGTGTGGAGGAACCGCATCCCCCGACCATCGGCGGGGCGGGTTGATAGTCTTTGCGGTACGCTATGGGTGCCCGAAGCAGACACGGACCGGGCGTTGCCCCGGTACCCAGCCTGCCTCGAGCCTCGACGAACCCCACGCGCTCGAACTGGACGACCTGCCCGGGGGCGGACCGCGCGAGCGCCGCCTCGCCGATCCGGCCGGTGCCACCGCCCTCCGGGTCGAGCAGCTGCACCTCGACGGCGTCGGCCGCACCCACCCACTGAAGGCGCGGGATCCGCTGGTTCTCCCGGCTCGTGAACTCGACGGGCACGGCGGCGCTCGGGTCCGCAGGGAGCTCGGCGGGTAGGCTGGATGTTCGCGAGGTCCTTCAGCCGGACCTCGGACCCCAGCTCGGTCCCAGGTCGCGACGCGACAGGTAGAACGTTCGGCCCGGCCGCGGCCGACCGGCGGCCCATCTCCGGATGCTCCGGGTGGTTGGCGAGCTCGACGGTGGCGAGCCCTTCCGGATAGCCGGCGATCTCGAGGAGCATCGGCTCAGGGACGTAGGCGCGGCGCGGGGTGGTCGCGTCGATGATGGCTCGGTTCTCCGCGTACAGGGTCTCGGCCGGGACCTCGATGTCGGCGAGCGAAAGCCCGAAGGAGAGCGTGAACCGACGGATCGCCTCGGGGGAGATGCCGCGTCGGTCCAGGGAGGCGATCGACCAGGTCCGGGGGTCGGCCCACCCGTCGTACTGCCCGCTCTTCACCTCGGCGTAGGACTTGCTCTTGGAGATCTTCGCCTCCCGGACCCTCAGGAGGCCCCAGTGGAGGAACGGCGGGCCGGTGATCCCGAGGAGCTCCCAGATCGCCTCCTGCATCCGGTCCTCCATCGACGAGGTCCTTGCCGCGAAGGACGTGGGTCACCCCGAGCTCGATGTCGTCGACGGCCCAGGAGAACTCGAGAAGCGGCCAGACCCGGTACGCGCCGGCCGACCCGCGGGTGGTCGAGGTCGCTGATGCGGAACAGGACCCGGTCCCGGAACGCGGGGTCGGGCTCGGAGAGGCTCGTGCGCAACCGCAGGACCGCCTCGCCGGGCTGGTAGGAACCGTCGAGCATCCGCTCCCAATCCGAGACGGTCTCGGCGGTGGTTTGCGACCGGTGGGAGCACTCCAGCCCGCGCGCACGATTGTCCCGGAGGGTCTCGGCCGGGCAGGTGCAGACGTACGCCCCGCCGGCGTCGATGACCCGACGCGCCCACGGGTAGAACCGTGCGGATCCGGTCCGACTTGTAGAACACGGCGTCGGGGGTGCTCCCGCACAGCTCGAGATCGTGCTGGATGAGTCCGAACACCTCAGGATCGACGCGCTTCTCCTCAGAACCGATGGTATCGTCGAACACGAGGAGGAGGCGCCCTCCGTACTTTCGGCGGTAGTACTCGTTGACGAAGATCATCCGGGCGTTCCCGATGTGAAGGGTCCCCGACGGGAACGGGGCCATCCGGAGGACCACCTCGCCCGGTCGGGCACCGGCCAGCTCGGGGAACTCGCCGGTATCGCTCTGGGGCCGGGCCGGTCGGTCCGCCTCGGGTCCGCCGAGCTCCGTCAACGCCGATGCGACGGCCTCCGGCGAGAGACGGGCGACGTCGTCGATCGCGCCCCGGACCGCGGTCTCCACCTCGGCGGCCACGCTTCGGAGCTCCGGCTGGGTGGCCAGCAGCCGCGCCAGCACGGGGCCGGGCCGGGGGGTCCCCGCGTGCTGGGACGCGTTCTGGAGGACGAGCCGATGGATCCTCCGCAACGTGTCGGGGTCGACGGGCACGGGGCTCCCACGACGGGGGCGGGTTAAGACGGTTCGGACGGCCAGACGTCGGGGGATGGGGGTCGCCGGTGACCGCCGTACCGGCGGGCGGCGTCGGCCATGGCGTCGTTCATCGTCTGATCGCCGCGTAGAACTCGTTCCGCATCGCCCCGCGGGAGCGTGAACCGCCCGCCGCTATGTTCTCGGCTCAGTCGCTGAAGATTGGAGATCTCCCCGGGGTGATCCGGAGCGGGACTGCGTCCGGACCGGCCGGCCACGGTTGCCCCCGATGGCGCGGGCCGCCGCCGCGTCGCGGGGACGTCGCTGACCTCGAGGCGTCGTCCCCTGCTCGTCCACGAGTTCGATCGGTCGCTGGAGGGGCACGAGAGCGTTCAGGATCCGGTCCCGGGAGAGGTGATCCCCGCTGCCCACCCGAAAGAGGATCGCGCGATGCGGGAACCGCCGGCCCAGGTGGCCCGAGAGGCCTGCGGTCTCTTCCGGGGCGGAGAGGTTTCCTTGCGCGATGCAGACGCCGCCCTCGAGCACCGCATATCCTGGCCGAGGCCCGGGGTCGATCCCGACGATGAGCTGCAGGCCGGGGGGCCGTGCCGAGAGGGCGCTCTCCACCTCGGCCCAAATGCCGGTGCGATCTCCCTCCGGGGGGACGGCTACGACCCGGGGGTGCGAGATCCGAAGCGCCTCCTCCGGGGTCGTCAGGACCGATGGCGACCGGCGTTGGGATCCGTTCGCCCGGCAGGAGGCTGACGGAGGGGATGCGGCGGTCGCGGAGCACCGACGCGAGCTCCGCGTACAGGACGGAGTCCCGGGTCGCGAGGGCCACGCACCGACGTCTCAACACGGGCGATATGGGTCAAATATCGCATATACTTTGAGGGCGGCGTGACCCTCTGCCCGAACTGCGGAACCCCCGGGGCGGCGGGCACGTTATTCTGTGCGAACTGCGGGCGCACACTTCCCCAAGTTGAGCCGGGGGTCCCGCCCCCCGCCCCGACAGCCCCCGTCGATACCGTCCCTCCTGCGCCGATCCCACCGTATCCGGCCCCGCCGGCGTGGGGGCCGGCGATCCCGCCCGGGGCGCCCCCGGCTCCCGGCTGGATCCCGCCGGGGCTGGCAGGCCGGGCCGTTCACTGCCATCACTGCAACACGCTGATATCGCCCGTCGCAGTGGTCTGCCCGGTATGCCTCGCGCCGCTCTCAACGGCCCCCGCCGCGGTCGGCGGGGACGTCGCACCGGCGCCATGATCCGGGTGGCCCAGGATCGGATCTCGGACCTCTTCGGCCTCGCTGAGCAGGAGTCCCGCGCCCGTTCCTCCGGCCTCCCGGACCGGTACGTCTCCCTCGCCCGTCGCATCGGGATGCGCTACAACGTCCGTCTGCTCCACGAGTACGCCGAGCTCTACTGCCGAGGCTGCGGAGCGTACCTGGGTGGAGGGCCGGACGGTCCGGACCCGGCTCAGGGCGGGCCGGAGGAGCCGGACCTGCCTACGGTGCGGGCGGATCCGCCGGATGCCACTTCGTGCCCCGACGAGGGGAACGGGGGAGCCAGAGCCGCTCCGCTCGCCGATCGGGCGGCCCGAGGGGATCCTTGTCGAGGAGCCCGCGGACGAGCCGACCGACGTAGACGAGGGCGAAGAGGAATAAGGCGGGGGCTCGTCCGCCTCCGTGCGCCGGGGTGGCCGAGCGGCCAATGGCGGCAGACTCAAGATCTGCTCTCGTAGGAGTTCCCAGGTTCGAATCCTGGCCCCGGCACCTCCTCCTGGTTTCCGCGCCCGCTCCCTGTCCCGTCCCCCCGGCCGTGTCCTCCGGTCGATGGACCCGGCCGGGTCACGGGGCGATGCCGTCCGTCACCGATGACGGGCGCGGGGTGCTCCCCCTCGGGAGCGCCTCCGCTCGGCGTTCTCGGCGATTCGGGCCTTCACGATGCGAGTCAGCAGGCCCATCGGCAAGGGGTGGTCGGGAGTGAAGCGAACGGTGCCCTTCCCCCCGACGAAGGAGGCGAGCTCCTTCGCAAACTTCGCCCGGGTATGGGCGCTCCCCACGAACAGGCTGCAGTGGTCCGAGAACGCCGCGTAGTACACCACGATGCCGTCCTGCCGTATCGCCGGCATCCTGTAGCTGATGACCTCCTCCGCCCCGGGAGCCGCCGCCCGGATGGTCCGACGTACGAGGCCCAGCAGGGGGCGGAGCCTGGGTGAGACCCCCTCCATGTAGTCGTCGACCGGATGCGGCTCGGCGCTCGGTCGGGAGCTCACGGCCCCCTCACCGGGTCGCCGCAGATATCGTTCTCCAAGGAAGTCGGGCCGCCCCGGTGCTGCGGTAGATCGCCCTGCCTCGAGGGGGAGGCGGGCCGGACGCACTCGATATAGGCGGGTCCAGTGCTCCGTTCGTCCGAATGCCCTGGAAGTACACCGACGAGTATTACCGGGAGTACACCCGGACGACCTGGAACGAGAGTTCCGAGGCGTACGTCGACTGGATGCGCAATCTCGAGCCGTTCCGATCCGAGCTGGTTGAGCGACTGGCGGCGCAGCCCGGGGAACGGGTCCTCGACCTGGGGACCGGACCGGGCGAGCCCGCGATGACCGTCGCGAGGCAGGTCGGCCCCAGCGGCCATGTGGTCGGGGTCGATCTGTCCGAGAAGATGATCGCCATCGCCGAACGGGTCGCCCGGTCCCGCGGCCTCACGAACGTAGAGTTCCTCGCCATGGACTGTGCCGAGCTGCGGTTTCCCGGCGCCACGTTCGATGCGGCCGTCAGCAATTTCGGGTTCCAGATCTTCACGGACCCTGATCGAGCGGCGCGCGAGGCGTTCCGGGTACTACGGGAGGGGGGACGGATCGCCGTGAGCGTGTGGAGCACCGGCGAGAACGTACCGTTCCTCCACGCGATCGTTGGCCCCATGCTCGAGCACGCGGAGCCGGACGAGACGGGGTACATCCCAACGCCATACGAGACCGGGCGGTCCCGGCGAGATGGTGGCCTTCCTGTCCCAAGCGGGGTTCCAGAACGCGAAGGAGCATCGGGTCCGGCACATGCTCGCGTTCCGGGACGAGGACGACTACCTCACCTCGATCCTCAAGGCCACCCCGATCGGCCACTCGCTATCGGAGGAGCCCGTACAGGTCCAGCAGGAGGTCCTCGCGAAGACGCGGAGCAACCTGCGATCCTGGCGGACCGCCGAGGGCCTCTCCATCCCTGCCGAGTGCGTCGTGGTGACAGCGCGAAAGTGACCCGCTCCTGAGCCTGCACCGCGCGCGGACCCAGTAGCGCGGGGCGGTTGCTTCGAAGGGAACCGCTCCGGGCGCCGAGGGGATATACTCTGCGACCCTGTTCGGGGTATGTATCTGAGCTACTTCGGCATCCGGGTCCGGGACCCCGTCCGCGCCGCCCGCTTCTACACCGAAGTGTTCGGTCTCAAGGTGATCACCCCGGACGACTGGCGCGCCCCGCCGGGGGACCAGACCCGGATCGTGCTCCTCCGGGACCCGGAGTCCGGCCAACGGCTCGAGCTCAACTACTACCCCGAGGCGAGCCCGTACGGGACGGCGTACGTGCCGGGCGAAGAGCTCGACCACCTGGCCTTCCACGTCGACCACCTTGACGATATCCTGAAGGTCCTGGAGGGGTGGGATCTCCGACCCGAGTCCATGAAGCACTACGAGGGGCCTGTCCACAACGCCCCCGGCTACCGTGTCGCCTACGTACGGGACCCGGACGGTGTCCAGCTCGAACTGTTCGAGACCCTCCGTGATCAGAAGCCGAAGTTCCAACACGAGAGGTACCTGAAGCGGCCTATCCAACCGGCGTCGCGAACGTCGGCTCGTACTCTTCCGGCGGTCGTCCCCGGATCGGGATCCGGTGACCGCACGACCCGCACGCGTTGTTCGCCTCGAGGTTCCAACGCCGCAGGACGAACCCATATCGCTCCACCGCGACCGCGCCGCAGGCTGGGCAGTAGGTGTTCTCGAGGGGATGGCCCCACACGTTCCCCAGGTAGACGTACTCGAGTCCCTCCGACCGGGCGACGGCGTGGAGGCGCTCGAGGGTCGGGATGGGGGTCTCCGGGAGCTCCATCATGTGGTAGTCCGGGTGGAATCGAAGGAGGTGGAAGGCGATCTCGGGGCCGAGTCGGTCCTTGACGAAGCGGGCGAGGCTCCGGAGCGCCTCGGGGTCCTCCCCGACCTGGGGGACGATCAGGTCCGTGACCTCCACGTGGACCCCACGCTCGTGGAGCTGGACGATCGTGTCGAGGATCGGTGCCGGCCCCTTCGCGGTGATGTACTTTCGCATGAACCCCGGCTCGCCGCTTCCCTTGAAATCGACGCTCACCGCATCGAGGTGGGGCGCGAGGAGCTCCACCGCCTCCGGCGTCATGTAGCCGTTCGTCACAAAGTTCGCGAAGAGTCCGGCGGCGTGGGCCTCGCGGATGATGTCCAGCGCATACTCGATGAAGATCGTCGGCTCATTGTAGGTGAACGTCACCCCTGAGCAGCCGTACCGAAGCGCCCATTCCACCACTTTCCCCGGCGGCATGGGCCGTCCCGCGACGACCTGCTCCTGGGAGATCTCCGCGTTCTGGCAGTACTGGCAGCGCCAATTGCATCCCACCGTGCCGAGGGAGAGCACCCGGGTGCCCGGCCGGAAGTGGGAGAGGGGTTTCTTCTCGACCGGGTCCACCTGGACCGCCGCGGCCACCCCGTAGGTCAGGAGGACCAGACGGCCCCCCTCGTTGGCACGGACGTAGCAGAACCCCCGGGAGCCCGACGGGATCGTGCAATACCGGGCGCACGCCGTGCACCGGACCTTCCCCCCGGGTTGGGGCTCGTACAGGATGGCTTCGTGGGCCGGCACCGGTCGCCCCCCAGCCCATTGACCCCGCCGCCGACCGATAACCGTTCCGTCGGCCCGGGGGCCCCTCGCCGGCGGCCCCTGGCGCAAGGCTTCATGCCCCGGCGGGGGTGGGTAGCGCCATGGCTTCGGAGCCGGCCACCGCCGTGGAGGCCGAGGTCCTCAAGCGCTTGCGTCCCGACGCGGCGACCGAGGCCCGGGTGGAGGGTGCGCGGGGCCGCCTCGTCGCGGCGGCGGAGTCGGTGGCTTCCGCGCGCCAGCTGCCGATGGTCCGCTGCCTCGTCGCCGGGAGCGGGGGCCGGGGGACCTACCTCGCCGACCGGCTCGACCTCGACCTGTTCCTCCTGTTCCCGCCGGAGACCCCCGGGCGGACCTCGCCCGGGCCGGCATGGAGATCGGACGATCGATCCTCCAGGAGACCGAGACCCGCTACGCGGAGCACCCGTACCTTCGGGGAACCTTCGAGGGGTTCCGGGTCGACGCGGTCCCGGGGTACGCCGTGACGGACCCGTCCAAGCCCCAGAGCGCCGTAGACCGAACGCCGTTCCACCAGGCGTACCTGCTGAAGCGGCAGACTCCCGAGCTCGTCGACCAGATCCGCCTCACGAAGCAGTTCCTCCGGGGCCTCGGTATCTACGGGTCGGAGGCGCGGACCGCCGGATTCTCCGGGTATCTGGTGGAACTCCTCGTGCACCGCTTCGGATCGTTCCAGGGGCTCCTCCGGGACGCGGCCGGCTGGCGGATCCCGACGCGACTGATCAGCACTCCGGGCGCTGCTCCGGCGGTTCCCGAAGAGATCGCCCTGATCTTCGACGATCCTGTCGACCCGGGCCGGAACGTCGCCACGGCCCTCTCGAAAGCGCACCTCGCCCTGTTCATCATCGGCGCGGGCGAGTATCTCGCCCGCCCCTCGGAACGGTGGTTCGTTCCCGCCCGCCCCGCCACCCTGACGGTCGCCGAGGCCCACGAGCGGGTCGCCCGCCGGGGGACGCACCTGGCCGCCCTGCTCCTTCCCCGCCCCGACCTCGTCGACGACATCTTGTACCCCCAGCTCCGCAAGGCGGAGAGGGCGCTGGCGGAGGAGGCTCGCCGACTGGGGTTCACCGTCGTTGGGACCTCGTCGGCGGCCGAGCGCGACTCCTCGCTGGTGTTGATCGAGGTCGAGCATCCCCGCGTGCCGGCGGTCCGGCCCCAGGATGGACCACCGGCCGGGATCGACCGGGTGGGTTCCTTCCTCGAGAAATGGGGCCGCGCTGATGCGCCGGTCCTGCAGGGGCCGTACGTGACCGAGGAAGGGAAGTTGGCCGTCGAGACCGAGCGGCCCGAACGCCACCTGGAGCCCCTCCTGACGGTGACCCTGGAGCGACTACCGATCGGCAAGAACCTTCGAGAGGCCGTGAAAGAGCCTCTCAGGATGCGGGCCCTCTCCGAAGTGCCGGACGGCCCTGCGGTTCGAGAAGCCCTTGGCGAGCTGCTTGACAAGCGACTGCCGTGGCTTCGCTAGCGGTGCGACGCCTTCGTCTCGGTCCCTCAGTACACCGAGAGCCCGGAACGGCCACGGAGCAGGGACCCAGGATCCGGTCACCTCACCGGTAGACGAGGTACCGAGGTTTCGCTTCCCCTCGAGAGGGTTCGCCACCGATCTCCCCTCGCGATGGTGGTCACTCGGGGCCGGCCACGCGGCATCGGATCGCCCGCCCACCCGAGTGCTCGGCGGGACCGGAGGGCTAGTGCAGCAGCACGTCGGTCAGGACGAACCAGATGCCGATCCAGCCGAAGATCTCGATGAGGAGGAGCGAGGCCCAGTCCCCCTTCGTGTACTCCGTGGAGGCGGGCCGCAGGCGTCCGATCACGAACGGCGAGGCGATGATGACCGCGACGCCCAACACCGGGGGCAAGAAGACCAGCGGGTCCGTCCCGCCGACGAGGGTCCGCCCGGCCACCGCATCGATGGCGAACGAGACCACCGAGAGGGCGAGCGCGAAGACGACCGCGATCGCGGTCGCCATGGTCTGCTCGGACTCGTGGGCGATGAAGGCGGCTTCGTCGAACTCGGGGAACTCGAACCCGACCTCCTCCTCGTCCTCGATCTTCTTCTTCTTGGCCATGGTCAGGCCCCCGACCGGGACCGGGCCCGTGCCCAGAGCTGCTCCGCGTGGTAGGAGCTGCGGACGAGCGGGCCGGCCTCGACCCCCGCGAACCCCTCGGAGAGCCCCTGGGCCTTCCAAGCGTCGAACTCCTCGGGAGGGACGTAACGCGCGACCGGAAGGTGGGTGGGGGTGGGGCGGAGGTACTGGCCGAGGGTCAGCAGGTCCACGCCCGCCGCGCGAAGGTCCCGGAAGCTCGTGAGGAGCTCGTCCGGCTCCTCTCCGAGGCCGAGCATGATGGAGCTCTTCGTCACGAGCCGCGGACCCCCGATCTCCCGGGCGTTCCTCAGGACACCCAGCGACCGCTCGTAGCCCGCCCGACGGTCGCGGACCCGGGGGGAGAGGTTGCGGACGGTCTCAAGATTGTGCGCGAGGACATCCGGTGGGTGCTCGAAGAGGATCTCGAGCGACTCGCGCCGCCCGCCGAGATCGCCGATCAGGAGCTCCACCAATGTGTCGGGCGCCGACTCCCGGAGCCGCCGGACGGTCTCAGCGAGGAGGCGCGCCCCCCCATCGGGCAGGTCGTCCCGGCATACCTGGGTGAGCACCACGTACCGAAGTCCCCACCGCCGGACCCCTTCGGCCACCCGGGCCGGTTCCGAGGGGTCGGACGCGCCCTGACCCCACCGGGTCGTGACGGCACAGAACCCGCATCTCCGACTGCAGTCCTTCCCGAGCAGCATCAGCGTCGCGGTACCGGCCGACCAGCACTCCGACTTGTTGGGGCACCTCGCCTCCCGGCACACCGTGGCGAGCCCGAGCTCGTCGAGGGTGGCTCGGACCTCGGGATAGTGCCCGGTCGGGACACCGACGCGGATCCACTCGGGGAGCCGGGCCGGCGCCTCGGACCCGGCTCGGCCGGAGGCGGTCGCCACGCCGGTCCGAGACGGGTCGAGGGATTAGGCTTTGCCTTTCCGATCCCCGAGGCGCGCTTCGAGGAGGGTCGTGAGGAGGCTGGCGGGGACCTCGTCCATGCTGAGCCGGTTCCCCTCCCCCCGGCTCTCCGGAGCGTCCACCTGGATGAGTCCCTCGCGTTCCAGGGCCTTGACGGTCCGCCAGAACGTGACCCGGCTCACCTCGGTGAGCCGATACTCCTCGGTGAGAACGCGGTACGCCTGTCGGACCTTCTCCGTCGTCCCCTGCGTCCGACGCCCTTTGAGCGTCCGGGCAAGTGCCAGGAGGACCAGCAGCTCGTTCTCGCCCAGCTCCTGGAGGCGGGTCTCGGTGAGGGTGGGATAGATCGATCCTCGGGCGGCTCGAACGTGCTCCGGCCCGATCTCCCGGGCCCCGGCCAGGTCGGCCGCCCGGGCGGCCCCACCGAGGACCTCCAGGGCGAACCGGGCGTCCCCACTGGAGGCGGCGGTCCGGGCCAGCTGCTCCGCGACCTCCTCGGAGAGACTTCCCGGGGCGAGGGCGAGCTCGGCCCGGTAGAGCAGGATCTGGGTGAGGTCCTCCACCCCGTAGGGCCTGAGTTGCATCCGGTGGGTGACCCCGAAGCTGGAGCGGCTCGCCGCGTCCATGAACGGCAAGATGTCCTCGGGGGCGACGAGGAACAGCGAGATGGAACCGAGTCCCACCTCCGGCGACCGGGTCAGCGGGTAGATCGAGCTTCGTGCCCTGCCGGATCAGCGCGCTCACTTCGTCGAGGATGACGAAGACGTGGCGGGGAGACTTGCGGATCCCCTGCTCGAAGACGTCGAGCATCTCGGAGAGGGAGTAGCCCCGGTCGGGCAGCGACACGCCAACCCCCCGGAGGAGCTGGAGCAGGACCGTCCGGTCGCTCGACCGCCGCCAGCAGTTGATGTAGAGCTTGAGGACGGGTTGGGAGCGCACCCGGCCGCCCGCCACGAGATCGTCTCCGAGCCGGTGGGCGAGCGCGGTCTTCCCGCTCCCGATCCCTCCCGTGAGGAGCTGGTGGTACGCTACGCCGCGGGAGAGGGAGTCGCGGTATCGCTGTCGGAGGGATTCGAGCTCCGGCTCCCGCCGCACGAGGCGGGCGGGGACCACGGAAGGGTCCAGGGAGGCTTCATCGACGAGGATCCGACCGGGGGTCACGAGGGGCTCCCAAGCGGCTGGGGTAATTTACGGCACGCGCCGGCCCGCGAGCCATGCGTCGAGGTCCGTGGCGACCGCGTCCGCGAGGTGGCGGCGGTCCTGGCGCGCGTCGAGGCGGACCCAGCCGCGCTGCCGGGAGAACCTCCGATAGGCGGAGGCCACCCGGCGGAGCGTCGCCCTCCGCTCAAGAGGAGCGCGGGCGCGCCCTCGCCCCCCTACCCTCTGAAGGGCCGCCTCGACCGGCAGATCGAGCCAGAGGACCCGGTCGGGCGAGTGGGCCACGGCGCGCTGGAGCCGGGCCAGCCGCTGGTACCCCGACGGGGGTAGGGTGCTCCCCTGGTAGGCAAGGGTGGAGTGGTACGAGCGGTCGGTGAGGACCACGTCGTTACGGTCCAAGAGGCGCTCGAGCCTCGGTCGCGCGAGGAGGCGGTCGAGCGTGAAATGGATCGCGGCTCCGATCGGGTCGGTCGGCCCGAGAGCCTGCGCCGTCCGGCCGAGGCTGGCCCGGGTCGGCTCTCGCCAGAGCGCGACCTTCCAGCCCCGGCGCCGGAGCCGGGTCGCGACCGCGCGCTGGAGCGTGGACTTCCCCACCCCGTCGATCCCCTCGAGCGCCACCAGTCGTCGCCGGGGGGTCATGGGGACGCTCCCGGTGCCACGTGGGGGACGAACCCATAGACGGCCTGCACTGAATCGACGAACACCCGGTGGAGGAGTTCGATGCCCTCGGGCCCCTCGGCCGCCACCGCGGCGGCGCGGCGAGGGACGGTGGCGAGGTCGAGCACGGCGCCGGGTCGCCGGGGATCATCGAGGAAGTCGGTCTCCAGGAACCACGGTCCCGGGTCGGCCCGTGCGTCCCGGACCGCCTCCCGCCGGGCGAGGAACGAGGGGACGATCCCGAGCCGTTCCGCCGCCGGGACGTACGACCGGGCGTAGTGCTTGACCAGCCGGCCCACGGGAAAGCCGACCGAGGAGGCGAACGCGGCGAGCCCCCGGTACCCCTCGCGAGTAAGGTCCTCGCAATGGACCACCGCGGGGACGCCGGAGTCCCGGGCGACCTCCAGGGCCCGGCGGAACACCTGTTCGACCGAGGGGAGCGTCGCCGGGTCGACGGGGAAGTGCGGCCGCCCGATCTCCCCGACCGCCACGGCTCGCTGTTCCGCGACCCAGTGGCCGGCCAGCTCGAGCGCGGCCTCCTGGAGCCCCACCGCGGCGTCCAGCCCGAGTCGCTCCGCCTGGGGGAGGAGGTCGATCGGATACGGGGCGATGACCACGTACGCCGTAACCCCCGTCGCGGCCTGCACCTGGCGCGCCAGCGCTTCGGTCGTCTCGAACTGCCGCCGGTAGCCGTCGAGGTCCATCGGGCAGACCGGCTCGTAGCTCTGCGTGGCGAGGAACAGGTGGGTCCCGCCCGCCGCCCGGAACCGGCGCGCCGCCTCGATGCCCTCGTGGGAGGGGTGGAGGTGGGCGTGATGATCGACGACGGGGAGCCCGGGGGGCAGCGACGCCATGTCGGGCTCAGCGCAGCAGGCCGGCGGCCTGAAGCTCGCGCATGATCTTCTTCACGGCGACCTCGATGTCGCCCGGCTTGCGCGCGCCGGTGCAGACCAGCTTGCCGGATCCGAAGAGGAGGAGGACCACCTTGGGCTCGTCCAGTCGGACCACGAGGCCGGGGAACTGCTCGGGCTCATACTCCACCCGGTCGAGGCCGAGGGTGACGGCGATGGCGTTGAGGTTGATCTCCGACTCGAGATCGGAGCTGGCCACGATGTTCTGGACCTGGATCTTCGGCCGGGCAAGGATCTTCTGACCCGCGGCCTTGATCTTCGCCGAAACCGCCGCGACCGACTGCTCCACCTCGGTCATGCTCTTCGCCCCGGTGCAGACGACCTTGCCGGACCGGAACAGGAGGACCGCCGTCTTCGGGTGGGTCTGCCGGTAGATCAGGCCCGGGAACTGCTCGGGCTCGTACTCTGCGCCCTCGAGCGAGAGGGCGATCGCGGGGAGATCGAGTTCGTCGGCCAGTGAGGTCGACGCGACGACGTTCTCGATACGGATCTTGACCGTGGGTCGGCCCCCGGGGCCCCCTATTTAAACGGGTCTATTAGACTTTGGGCGGAGCGTCCGACCCGCCGCCGACGGGAACGGCGGGCGCGGCGCCCGGCACCGCCCCCTCGGGCCCTGGGAACGGTTCCAGCTCGAAGAACCCCCGGAGGACCCGTCGGGTGAACCCCCATAGCACATGCCCCTCGTGGAGGACCGCGTCGACCTCCCGCGGACCCCGTGGGGTGTCGCGGGTGACCGGGGAACTGCTCCGCAGGCTCCCCGCGGGGAGCCAGAACACATGGGCCACCTCGGTGGGGCTTCGAGCGACGGGCGCACGGCCCTGGGCGGCCAGCTCGGCCGCAAAGACCCCGACGTGCATCGAGAAGATCGGGGCCGCCACGATCGCGACGAACCGCGGTGGGGCCGTCAGGTCACCGGGGCCGAGCCCCACCTCCTCCTCGAACTCCCGGAGGGCGGTGTCGACCAGCGTCCCGTCGGACTCGTCGACGCGGCCTCCGGGGAGCGCCACCTGGCCTGAGGCCCGGTCGCCGGCCCGTTCCGCCCGCTGGATGAGTAGGGTCTCCACGTCCGTGGCCCCCTGTCGGAGCAGGATCAGGACCGCGGCACCCGCCGACCCATGAGGAGGGGATCCCTCGGACCACCTCTCGAGGAGGCGCCCAATGGCGCCGGGTTCGACGGTCACCCTCGGCGGGCCGTCGCTCACCGGGGGCCTTGCCAGTCGTAGACGGATTTCTCGCGGACCGCCTGGGAGTCGAGCGGGTTCTCGATCCGCGGCTGCGTTCGTCCCTCCAGGTACGCGACCCGGGCGGTCAACTCCCGGACCCGACGTTCCAGTTGGTCGATCCGATCGAGGAGAGCTACCATCTCGGGGTCGGTCATGGGCAATGGGGACAAGGTCCCGCGCATAGAAAAGCCGCCGGGGCGAGGATCGATCCGCCGCGCGTCCCGTCAGGGGGTCCGCCGCGCCTCAGCCGCCCGAAGGAAGGGACGGAGCGCCTCCAGGGTCGCCGCCGGGCGTTCGACCGGCACCATGTGGCCGGTCTGCGCCAGTAACTTGAGCTCGGCCCCCGGGATGGTCTGGCGTAGGAGTCGCGCGTGGGAGCTGTCGACCACGGCATCGTCCATCCCCTGAATGATGAGCGTGGGGAGCCGGAGCTTCCCGACGCGCCCCCGAAGATCGTAGCTCTTGGTCGCGGCCGCCCAGCCGGCGGTCCCGCGAAGGTCGGCGGTTCGAAGCTGCTCGCGCACCTCGTCGGCGTAGTCGAGGTGGGCCTCGATCCAGTCCGGATAGTAGAGGTCCTTGAGGAGCCGCAGGGCGTAAGCGTCGAACCCTTCATCCCGGTAGGTGGCGGCCCACCGATCGACGATGCCCCGCGTGTGTTGCTCGGCGTGGCCTGCCGAGGAGATGAGGACCAAGCTTCGGACGATCGCCGGGGCATGGACCGCCTCGTAGAGGGCCAGGAACCCACCGGCGCTCAGCCCGACCAGGTGCGCGTCCGCGAGGTCATGGTGGGCGAGCAGCTTCGCGATGTCGCCCGCGAGCTCGTCGAACGAGTACGTCGAGCCGGGGGGATTCGGGCTCCGCCCGTGGCCCCGCAGGTCGGGAGCGAGAACATGGAACTCCTCCGCGAGGCCGGGGAGGATCTCGTTCCAAACGGTATGGGTGCCTCCGAGACCGTGCAATAGGAGCACCGGCGGTCCCTGACCGGCCTCCCGGCAGTACAGATCGATGGGCGTTCCATTCCCGGCCGCCATCGACGCGCGCGGAGCCACGGTCCCTCTTTAACCCTAAGGCGACCCCGGCCGGGTCCCGCCGGGGGGGCGGGGGGCCCCGCGCATCGGTCTTATACCCTGCCCCGCGTAGTTCGGCCATGGCCCGGGGCGTGATGCTGATGAGCGGAGGCATCGACTCGCCGGTCGGCCTCTACTACATGCTCCGCCAGGGCCACGACATGCTGGCGGTCCACCTCGACAACCGGCCGTTCACGGATGACACCCCGCTCGAGAAGATCAGCGACCACATCCAGGTCCTGAGCGCGCGGTTCGGCCGCAAGATCCCGCTCTACGTCCTTCCGCACGGCCCCACCCAGATCACGCTGATGCGCGAGACCGACCGGCACGTAGGGTGCGTGCTCTGCCGCCGTTTCATGTGGCGGGCCGCCGAGAGGATCGCTGACCGGGAGGCGGCCACCTTCCTGGCCACCGGGGAAGCTCTCGGCCAGGTCGCCTCTCAGACCCTCAGCAACATGCGGACCGCGACGGCCTCCGTGCACCTTCCGATCGTCCGGCCGTTGATCGGGTTCGACAAACAGGAGATCGAAGCGGTGGCCCGCACGATCGGCACGTACGGGATCTCCACACGCCCCGGCGTCTGCTGCCAGGCGGTCCCGGACAAGCCGGCGACCCGGACCGGCTTCGTCCAGATCCAGGCCGAGGAAGAGCGCATCGACGTCGAGGCGATCATCGATGACTGCGTCCGCCGCGCGGTCGTGATGTGACGTACCATACCCTGAGGCTCTGCTCGAGCCGCGGTGCCTTCGAGGCGGTCCCGGACCCTCCGAGGACCGTCGACCTCCGGCGGATCCGCGCCCGGCTCGAGGCCAGCGGGATCTCGGTGCTCGACGCTCGAGTGATGCTGATCGCCCAGATGGAGCGCGAGGTGACGTTCGGGCGCGACGGCCGGGTGCTCATCAAGAGCCAGGACCCCAAGGAGGCCCAGCGGGTGCTCGATTCGCTCCGCTCCCTCCTCGAGGCGCCCGCCGACCCCACGCCGTCGTAACCGCCGGTCGCCCGGGCCGTCCACGCCATATCCCGGCCCCTCGTACCTCCCGCGAGGTCCGAATGCGGGAGACGTGGGTCGTCGGCGCGGCCTCGAACCGGTTCGGGAAGATGGCCGAGACCGGCCGCGAGGCCGCGACGCGGGTCGCGCTCGAGGCGATGGATTCCGCCGGGATCGACCCCAAGGACATCGGATACACCTTCGTCTCCAACTGCTTCGGGATCGCCGAGCGGCAGGCCCACGTCGGCCCCCTGATCAACACCGGGTCTCGGCATCCCGGAGGTCCCTTCGTGTACGATCGAGTCGGCCTGCTCGAGCTCCAGCGCCGGCTCTGCACGAGGCGTTCGTCCATGTCGCCGGGGGATTCTGCGACGCGGCCCTGGTGGTCGGCGTCGAGAAGCTCTCCCACCTCGACACCCTCGACGCGACGAGCTACTTCGCGATGGGTGCGGACTATCCGTTCGAGACCCGGAACGGCGCCACCTTTCCCGGATTGTACGCGACTCTCGCCAACGCCCACCAGCACCGCTTCGGCACTCGCCCCGAGCAGCTCGGGGCCGTCGCCGTCAAGAACCACGCCAACGGGGCCGCACAATCCCCACGCCCACTTCCAGAAGGCGATCACGCTGGAGACATACCTTCGGCTCGCCCGTCATCGCCTCTCCCCTGCGCCTCTACGACTGCTGCCCGTTCTCCGATGGGGCGGCGGCGGTCGTCGTCGCGGCGCGGGAGATCGCTCCGGTCGCCCCGGGCGGAGCCCCTGGTGATCCGGGCATCCGCCCGGTCGGGCTCGATCGCCGACATGCAGGACCGTCCGACGCTGACCGGCCTTCCCGCGACAAGAGTGGCCGCCGAGAAGGCGTTCCGCCAGGCGGGTCTGCGGCCGGAGCAGGTGGACTTCTTCGAGGTCCACGACTGCTTCACCATCGCCGAGCTGATGGCGCTCGAGGATCTCGGGTTCTACGCTCCCGGAGCGGCGGCCGCGGCCGACAGCCGACGGCGAGACCCAGCACGACGGAAAGAGGCCCGTGAACCCGTCCGGGGGCCTCAAGGCGAAGGGACACCCGGTGAGCGCCACGGGCGCTGGGCAGGTGGCCGAGATCTTCGAGCAGTTCAACCACTCCGCGGGGGGCCGTCAGGTCCCGAAGGCCGAGGTGGCCCTCGCGCACAACGTCGGGGCCACCGGCGGCTCCTGTTCGGTCCACATCTTCTGGCGCCATAGGTGATCCGCGATGTCGGATCCGACCGCCGCTCCACTCCATCGACGAATACCGCCACGACTACGAGGAGGGGATCCGGCTCCGCGGACTCCGCTCTGCCTGCGGGTTCGTGACCGCCACCTGGGGGCTCGTCTGCCCCCGGTGCGGTCAGCGCGACCTGGCCGAAACAACCCTCTCAGGGAAGGGACGGATCGTCGCCTACTCGGTCCAGAACGTGCCGGGCGACGAATTCCTCAACGACGCCCCGTACGCCTACGTGGTGGTGGAGCTCGACGAGGGGGGTCGGATCACGGGTTGGATCGACGGGATCCGTACCGAGTCCGAGCTCTCGGAGGGGCAGCGAGTGGAATGGGCTCCGACCTACAAGCCCGGGGTCCACTTCCGCCCCCACGAGCGCTCAAGTAGCGGCCCACGCTGAACCCCTCCCGGGATGTCCGACGACATCGTCCGGCCCTGGTTAGCTCATTATCCGCCGGACGTCCCCGCGACCGTCGACATCCCGAACCTTCGACTCCCCGCCCTGGTGGAGGAGACGGTCCGGAGCTTCCCGGACCGGACGGCTCTGATATTCGAGGATGTCCGGATGTCCTATCGGGCGCTCTGGGAAGCCTCCGGGCGATTCGCGGCGAGTCTGGCGCGGGATGGTTTTGTCGCAGGCGACCGGATCGCCCTGTACCTACCGAACTGCCCGGCGTACCCGATCGCGTACCTGGGGGCCTTGCGGCTGGGCGTGACGGTGGTCCAGGTCAGCCCGCTATACATCGAACAGGACCTGATCCACCTTCTGACCGATGCCCGGCCGAAGGGGCTCGTCTGCCTCGAGATCCACTATCCCAACGTCGCCCGCGTGGCGGGGCGGGTCTCCGTCCCCACGGCATATGTGGCCCGCCTGCGCCGGTTCTTCCCCCCGTGGGTCCGCCCGTTCGTGAACCTGGTCCTCCGACGCCAGGGCCTCTCGACGGCGGTGCCGACCGGAGCGGGGGTGCGGGACTTCCACGCGGCGGCAGCTTCGCCCGGCACCTTCCCGGAGCCTCCGGCCGGCGACCCGGCGCACGAGGTGGCCGTCCTCCAGTACACGGGTGGCACGACCGGGGTTCCGAAGGCAGCGATGCTCAGCCACCGGAACCTCGTCGCGAACGCGGTGCAATGCCGTGCGTGGTTCCGAGGCCCCCCCGGGACGAGCATCGTCCTCGCCGCCATCCCGTTCTTCCACATCTACGGCCTCACGGTCGCCCTCAACTTCCCGCTGATCCACGGCGGCACCATCATCCTCGAGCTGCGGCCGGACCCGACGGAGATCCTGAAGCTCGTGAAGCGGCATCGGCCCTCCGAGTTCCCCGGGGTCCCCGCGCTCTATGCCGCCATCAACCACCATCCCAAGGTCGGGCGGTACGATCTTCGTTCGATCCAGGTCTGCCTGAGCGGATCCGCACCGCTCCCGGCGGAGGTCCAGCGGCGCTTCGAGGAGATCACCGGCGGGCAGCTCCTCGAGGGGTACGGCCTCACCGAGGCCTCCCCGGTCACCCACGCCAATCCCGTCCGGGGCGGCGAGCGACGGTCCGGGACGATCGGCCTCCCGCTCCCGAGCACCGATCAGCGCGTCGTGGACCTGGAGACCGGGCGGCGTGCCCTGGCCACCGGCGAGACCGGTGAGCTCGCGGTCCGCGGCCCGCAGGTGATGCTCGGCTACTACGGTCAGCCCGAGGAGACCGAGCTGGTGCTCCGGGACGGATGGCTGCTGACCGGCGACATCGCGGTGATCGATCCCGAAGGGTACGTCCGCATCGTCGACCGCAAGAAGGACATGGTGGACGTGGGGGGGCTCAAGGTCTACCCTCGAGAGGTGGAGGAGGTGCTCTACCAACACCCGGCGGTCCGAGAAGCGGCGGCGGTCGGCGTTCCCGACGACCAGCTCGGAGAGGTGGTCAAAGGCTTCGTGGTGCTGAAACCCGGCTCGACCACCAGCGAGTCCGAGCTCATCGAGTTCGTGCGCGCCCGCATTGCGCACTATAAGGCGCCCCGTACCGTGGAGTTCCGAACGAGCCTGCCGAAGAGCGTGGTGCAGAAGGTGCTGCGCCGCTCGTTGCGAGAGGAAGGGGCCCCTTCCCCGGCCTAGAGGCCCCGGCTGAGCAGGTCCCGGGCTACGACGAGGCGCTGGATCTCGTTCGTGCCCTCGAAGATCTCGCTGATCCTGGCGTCCCGGTAGGCCCGTTCGATGGGGGTGCCCCGGATATAACCGAGCCCGCCGTGGATCTGGAGCGCCTCGTCAATGACCTCGCCCGCCCACTCGGAGGCGAGGCATTTCACGATCGCGGCCTCGCGGGTCTTCACCTGGCGTTCGAGCCGGTTCCACCGCTTCGGGTCGTGGCCCATTCGATCCTGGTGGGCCGCGGCGTTGTACACCATCAATCGGAGCGCGTGCGCGAGCATGGCCATGTCCGCGAGCTTGAACTGGATCGCCTCGTACTCGCTGATCGGGAGCCCGAACTGGGTCCGGTTCTTGGAGAACTCGAGGGCCGCGCTCAACGCCGCCTCCATGCCTCCCAGGGAACCTGCGCCGAGGGAGACGCGACCGACGTCGAGCGCCGTCATCGCCGCATGGAACCCTTTCCCAACCTCCCCGAGGACGTGATCGGCGGGGACGCGAACGTGCTGGAGGATCAGCTCCGCGGTGGAGGTCCCGTGGAGACCCATCTTCTTCTCGCACCGGCCGACCGAGAACCCCGGCGGTGCCCTTGTCGACCAGGAACGCGGTGACCCCGCCGTTGGCCCCGAGCTTCGCATCGTTGGCGGCCATCACCAGGACCGTGTCGGCCTCCTGGCCGTTGGTGACGTAGATCTTCGTCCCGTCCAAGACCCATTCGTCTCCCTCGAGGGCGGCGGTGGTATGGACGGCCCCGGAGTCGCTCCCGGACCCGGCTCGGTCAACGAGAACGCGAGGAGCTTCGTCCCGCGGGCGGCGGGCACGAGCCACCGACGCTTCTGTTCCTCGGTCCCGTAGTAGAGGAGCGGGGTGGTCCCGAGGGAGGTGTGTGCCCCGAGGATGGTGGCGTGGGAGGCATCCACTCGCGAGATCTCCTCGAGAAGGATACAGTACCCGACCTTCCCCAGCCCCAACCCACCTGTACTCTTCCGGGAACGGGGACCCCGAAGAAGCCCTCCTCCCGCATCTTTTGCACCGTGGCCGCGGGGAACTCCTCCCTCTCGTCCATGTCGGCGACGATCGGGGCGACCTCGCGTTGGGCGAACGCTCGGACCGCGTCCCGGAACGCGACCTGGTCCTGGGTGAGCTCGCACTCGATCGCCATCTCACGCCCCCGTGAACTTCGGGGGACGCCGCTCGACGAACGCCGCGATCCCTTCGGCGAGATCCTCGCTCGGGAGCAGTTCGCGCTCGAAGATCGACGCCTCGATCCGAAGCCCTTCGGTCACCGTGGTCTGCAGACCCTCCCGGATCGCCCGCTTCGCCCCCTGGACGGCGCGCGGCGCCCGCTGGGCGATGGTATGGGCCATGTCCCGGGCCGCCCGGAGCTCCTGGCCCGAGGGCACGGTCCGGTTCGCAAGCCCGATCCGGACCGCCTCGGTCGCGGTGATCATCGCGCCGGTGAAGATCAGCTCCTTCGCTTTGGCGGGGCCGATGATCCGGGGGAGCCGTTGCGTCCCGCCGTAAGAGGGGATGAGACCGTAGTTGACCTCGGGAGCACCGAGCTTTGCCGACTCCCCCGCGATCCGAACGTCGCACGCGAGAGCCAGTTCGAGACCTCCCCCGAGGGCGAGTCCGTTGATCGCCGCCACGACCGGGCAGGGGTTGGGATTCGAGGCGGGAGAACAACGCCTGCCCCTGAGCGACGAGCTGGGGGGCCTGCGCCAGGTCGAGGGTCGCGAGTTCCTTCAGGTCCGCCCCGGCACTGAAATACTGACCGTCCCCCGTAAGGACGATACATCGGGAGGCCCGGTCGGCCGCGATCGCATCGAGGGCCGAGCTGAGGTCCGCGAGCAGTCGGAGGCCGAGAGCGTTCACGGGCGGGTGGCGCAGGGTCAGGACCTCGACCCCGTCCTCCTCGGTCTTCCGGCCGACCTGCGGCTCGTCCGACATGGCTTCCCTAGGGCGCGGAGCCCGGACGGATAGTTAAGGGGTTCATGGCCGCTCGGCGGCCGGCGCGTATCTACGCCCCCCGGTTGCTGACGACGTGGCCCGTCGGGATCTCGTCATTCTCTCGATGTACCAGCTCCTCGCCAACAACCGGTCGGGGCTGTTCCTGGTCTATTTCCCCCTCTTCCTGGTCGCGGCGAAGGGCGCGTCGGTCCCCGTGGCCCTCGCGTTCGTCTCGGTCGCGTATGTGGCGGCAAGCCTTCTCGGACCGGTCGCCGGCCGTCTCTCGGACCGCATCGGTCGCCGGCGACCATTCCTCCTGGCGGCCGAGATCGGAGCGTTCCCGCTCTTCCTGTCCATTCCGTACCTTCCCAACTACTGGGACAGCGGCGCCATGTTCCTGCTCGCCCAGATCGTCCTATCGATCGGCTCGCCGGCCCTGAACGCCTACGTGACCGATCTGACCGGCGCCGGTGAGCGCGGCGCCGGCTTCGGCCTGCTCAACGCGACCGGCTGGGGCGGAGCCGTGGTCGGGTTCATCGCTTCGGCGGCCCTGATCGAGCTGTTCGGGTACGACGCGCTGTTCTGGTTCGTCGCCGCGGTGATGGTCGGGACCATCACGATCGTGGTGCTGTTCGTTCCGGATCTTTCGGTGCGCCCGAGCTCGCAGCGCCAACCATGGCGGGAGTACCGCGGACTCGCGCTGTTCTCCGTCGCCGTCTCGATACGGGCCCTTGGCTGGGGAGCGGTCGGGACGTTCATCGGGGTGCTGGCGTACGAGCTCGGCGCCACTCCGATCGAGATCGCCGGGATCGCTGTCGCAGGGCTCGCGGCGGCCGCGCTCACGGCCCTTCCCGCGGGGCGGTTGATCGACCGACGCGGAGAGATCTCGGGCATCTGGTACGGCACTCTCCTGACCCTCGGGGGGATCGGGGTCTACTTCCTCGCGTCCACGTGGGCTCTCCTCCTCCCGGCCCAGGTCCTGCGGTACATCGGGTTCGCCCTGTTGAGCCCGGGGATGATGGCGTACGTCGCGAATCGCGCCCCTGCGACACACCGGGCGGAGCACCTCGGCGTGTTCTCCTTGATCAACTCGACCTTCTGGAGCCTCGGGCCGTTCGCCGGCGGCATCGCCATCGCCCTCGCGGGCAACGCCGGGCTGTTCGCGTTCGCGATCGGGTGCACCCTGATCTCCCTCGTCGCGATCGAGGTCCTCTACCAGGCCCGGTCGCGCCGGCAGATCGGCGGAGTGGCCCAGGGTCCAACCCTTCCGCCGTCCCTTCCGACGAAGTTGCCGCCGTAACGTGATATAGAACCCTGGGGTCCCGCCGCCGTGGAACGACCCGGCCTGTTCGCCGACGCCGATGCCTCCTTCGAAGAGGCACGGTTCGTCATCGTGGGAGTTCCGTTCGACCGGACCACCTCGTTCCGCCCGGGGGCCCGGTTCGGCCCGGACTCGATCCGACAGCACTCCTGGAACTTCGAGGCGTACGACCTGGAGACCGGGGTGGACCTCTCCGAGGTCCCGATCCATGACCTGGGCAACGCCGGGGAGTTCGGTAGCGCGACCCAGATGGTCGAGTCGGTCCGGGAAGAGCTGCGTCCCGTGTACTCCGCCGGCAAGATCCCGATCATCCTAGGCGGGGACCATGCCTGCTCTCCTCCGTGCGTCGAGGCGTACCCGGACGGACGGTCGTTGGGGGTCCTCTACATCGACGCGCACATGGACTTCCGGGCCGAGTACCTCGGCGATAAGCGGAGCCACGCCTGCTCGTCCCGGCGGATCGTCGAGAAGGTAGGAGCGCACAACGTCGTCGTGCTCGGGGTCCGCTCGGTCTCTCATGAGGAGGTCGACGACAACAAGACGATCGGAATGCCGTTCATCAGCGCGCACGAGATCGCCGAGGAGGGGATCGAGTCCGCCGTGCAGCGGGCCCTCAATATGCTGAAGACCGACCGGGTCTACATCTCTCTCGACATCGACGCCATCGACCCGGCGTACGCGGGGGGTACCGGGACCCCGGAGCCGTTCGGACTGACCCCGCGGGACGTGAAGCACGCCATCGATCAGGTCGCCCCCCGCCTGGCTGGCATGGACATCATGGAAGTGAGCCCGCACTATGATCATGGCAACACGAGCGCCCTCGCGGCCCGGCTCGCCCGGGAAGCGATCGTCCGCTCCGTCCACTCCGGACGTGTCCGGGTAGGTCTCGCCGTGGACGCCACTCCCGCGGGCGATGCGCCGGTCTCCCGGGGCGCGGAGGCCTCCTTGCGACGAGTGGAGTGGCTCGGGTTCGCGGCCCTGTTGAAGGAGCGGGACCCCAAGTCGTACCGTCCGAAGGCCCTCGATGAGCGGCTTCGCAAGGAGCGAACGCGTACCGAGGCGCGACTCCTATCGGATGTGCGGAAGCTCGGGGTCCGAACCCCGATCGTCTACGACATCGATCTCGCGAAGGGCCGGCTCGTCCTCGAAGAGATCCCGGGACCGACGCTCAAGCAGCTCCTCGACCTCCACCGGGAGGCGGACCCGGAGATCCTCCGGACCGTCCGGGCGTTCGGGGAAGCCCTCGGGCGGGTCCACGCGGGGGGGATCTCCCATGGGGACCTCACCAGCTCGAACGTGATCATCCCCTCGGACACGGGGGGTGCGCCGGCCCTGATCGATCTCTCGATGGGATCGAAGAGCGCGGGGATCGAGGAGCTCGGCATCGATCTCCACCTCGTCGAGGCGGACCTCAAGGCGCTGCACCCGGCGGCGGTGAAGCTCCTCGCCGCGTTCTACGAGGGGTACGTCGCCGGGAACCCCGCCGGGGCGGCCGAGGTCCGTCACCGGGCCCAGGAGATCCGCGGACGGGTCCGGTACGCCTGACCCCTCCGACGCTATCGGAGGGCGCGCACGCGTCGGACGCCCTCGACGAGCGACTCCGGGAGCCGATGGAGCACGTCGGACGCCAGGATCGCGAACCCACCGGATTCTGCGGCCCTTGCACCGGCGTCGCCCACCCAGTAGGCGGCCAGGCGCCCCGCGTCCACAGGTCGGAGCCCTTGGGCCAGAAGGCCTCCAACGACGCCTGAGAGGACGTCACCCACGCCGCCCACCGTCGCGGCCGGGTGATGTCGGCGGTTCAGGAAGCTCTCCGCCCCATCGCTGATGACGTCCACGGCCCCTTTCACGAGTAGCGTTACGCCGAACTGTCGCGCCCGGTCCGCGACCTCGGGCCCCCGGTCCGCTCCCGTACCCCCGAGGTCACGCTCGTACTCCCCCGCGTTGGGTGTGGCCACCCAGGGTCGCCGGGCGCCGGGCTCCTGGGCCAAGGCCCGTAGCCCATCGGCGTCGATCACGACGGCGCGGCCCACCGGAACCGCCGCGAGGACCCCCCGGAGGGCGTCTCGCGTCTCCGGGGCGTCCCCCGCCCCCATGCCGAGGAGGATCGCATCGATCCGCGGTCGCGTGACGGCGCGCACGAGCGCCGGCAGCTCCTCCGGCCCGAACCGTTCGGTGCCGACCGTCTCCACCACCAGGTCCGGCGAGAAGCCCCGGATCGCGCCGGCGGCCAGGGCCGGCGCGAGGACGGTGGCCCGTTCGGCGCCGGCGCGCAGGGCGGCGAGCGCCGACAACGCCGGCGCGCCCGAGTACGGACCGCCGCCGATCACCAGGACCCGGGCGTGGCGCCCCCGGGGGTCGGGCGGCGGGTGGGCCGGATAGAGGAGGAACTCTCCGGGGCCGGTCTCCTCCCGCGCCTCCCGGGGGATCCCGATGTCCCGGACGATGACCTCGCCGGAGTTCTCCGGGCCCATCCCCTCTTTGGCGCTCGAGAGAGCGACGGTCCACCGAGGGTGGACGGACCCGGGGTGGCCGAGCCCGGTCGGCACATCGACGGCGAGGATCGGGACCTGGCTCGCGTTCGCCACGTCGACGGCCTCGGCGTACGGTGACCGGAGCTCGCCGGATTGACTGCTCCCGAGCAGGGCGTCCAGGATGATCGCCGCCCCCTCCACCTGGGAGACGGTCGGAACACCGACCCGCACTCGCAGGGCGGTCGCCGCGCGCTCGTAGCACCGCCGGGCCGCCGGGGTTCGGATCTCGGAGGGGGGCCGGACCAGCCAGACCTCGGGGTGGAAACCCCACTGGGCGAGATAGTGGGCGGCGCAGGTTCCGTCGCCGCCGTTGTTCCCGGGTCCCGCCAGGACCACGATCCGTTGGGGGGCCGGGGGGAGTCGCCGGGCGCACTCCTCCGCCAACGCCCGCCCCGCGTTCTCCATGAGGGTGTCGATGGAGACCCCAAGGGCGACGGCGTTCGCCTCCATGACGGCCATCTCCATGGGAGAGGCCGGAGGGGGCGGATCGCGGGCCATGCGCTACGGGGCGGGGGTGCCTTCGGTGGGGAGCTCGGCGCCGGCGAAGATGTCGATCGCCGCCGGGATCAGGTTGCGCCGGGAGAGGTAGGTGGCCTGGGTACGGCTGTACCGGAAGAGGATGTCGGCCTTCCCTTCCTGGAACCCCCACGGCCGGATGATCAGCAGATCCCCTTCGCGGATCCACATCTTCTTCTTCATCTTCCCGGTGATCCGGCCCATCCGGGACAGCGAATCTTCGCACATCACACGGATCCGCGCGGCCCCGAGGAGCTGGTTCGCGATCCCGAATATCTCCCCGCGGCTCCGGCGGGGCAGCGGGAGCCGTCCGACCTCCTCTCCGAGCTCCACGACCACTTCGGTCGGAGCGGCCGCATCGGGCGTGCCGCCCGGTGAAGCGCTAGGAGTTCGTTCCGGGTCGCCGGCCACGACGGCCCGAACCGGGCTCAGTATTTCAAGGGGGCGCCCGAGCGAACACGCGCTCGGGGTTCGTGACGAGGATTCGCTCCCGGGCCGATTCGGAGAGGGGGAGTGCGCGGAACGCCTGGAGGTTCCCTCCGATGTCCGGGACCCCCGGCCCGGGCCAGTCGCTGCCGAACAGCACCTTCGGTGCCAGCTCCTCGAGCCGGGGGAAGTACTGCATGAGTCGGGTCGGGGGGATGCTGGAGAGCTCCAGGTAGACGTTGGGGAAGCGGCGCGCCAGGAAGACCGCTTCTTCCATCCACAACGGGCGGCCCCCGTGGGCGAGCACGATCGTCAGCTCGGGGAAGTCGATCGCCACGTCCTCCACCAGCATCGGGTGGGCGAACCGGTTCCGGGCCCCGGGGAACACGGAGGTCCCCGTGTGGACGATCAACGGCACCCGGAGCCGCTCGCACTCTCGGTAGATCGTTCGAAGGCCGGGGGCGCTCCCGTCGAGGTAGCCGTTCGGGGCCACGAGCTGGTGTGGCGGGTGGATCTTGAGGCCCCGGATCCCGAGCTGGCCCACCAGTTCCTGGACCCGGGCCGCCGGGTCCCGATGGGTGGGAAGGAGCCCGCCGACGGCGATCAGTCGCCGGGGATCATGAGCGGCGAATTGGCTCACGAACTCGTTGGCGGAGTCCGTGTAGCCGACCACGTCGGGGGCCACGTAGTTCACCAGCACCGCGCGCTCGACCCCGCTCGCGTCCAGGTATTCGAGGAACTTTCCGGGGTCGCGAAGATACGTCTCCACATCCGTACGCGCGGCGGAGCCAAAAATGGCCCGCGCTTCCGGCCGCATCTGCTCGATGGGATTGATGTGGACGTGGCAGTCGGTGACGCCCATGGCCGCGGCAGGCCGCTCCGGCTATAAGTTCGACGAGCGAGGTCGGGGGCGGGCCTTTCGAGCCGTCGCGAGCCCGCCCTCCCACGCGTCCAGGCCCCCGGAAAGGCTCCGCGAGTGGGGTCGGCCGTTCGCGACGAGCCATTCGACCGCGGTCGCCGACCGGCGCCCGCTCTGGCAGTACGCCACGATCTCCCGTCCGGCCGGAAGCTCCCGGACGCGCCCCTCCAACTCCGCCAACGGGACGTGGTGGGCCGTGGGAAGATGCCCAAGGGACCACTCGGCCGCGGTCCGTACGTCCACCAGGAGCGGGGGAGACGGACCGTCCAGCTCCCGCGACAGCACCTCCGGCGAGACGGTCGGTATCTCGGCCCCCGGGGCTCGGGGTCCGTCGCCGCAG
This sequence comes from uncultured Thermoplasmata archaeon, assembly GCA_963708255.1. Lineage (GTDB taxonomy): Archaea > Thermoplasmatota > Thermoplasmata > Lutacidiplasmatales > UBA184 > Lutacidiplasma. The sequence continues at coordinate 1,251,640 of CAVPSE010000002.1, read as the reverse complement.
AGGGCGGGGTAGTCGACGAGGTCCCGTTGGGTCGGGTGGGGGCTGCAGATCGGGCACTCGGGGCTCTTTCGGAGGGTCAGCTCCCGGGTCCGCATCGATAGGAGGTCCACGAGCATGAGTCGGCCCACGAGGGTCTCCCCGAGCCCGAGCAGGAGCTTGATCGCCTCCGTGGCCTGGATGAGGCCCAGGAGGCCCGGAACGACACCCAGGACCCCCGCCTCGGCGCAGGACGGGACCGACCCCGGGGGGGCGGTTCCGGGAAAAGGCACCGGTAGCAGGGGCCATGCCGCCCATCGAAGATCGTCGCCTGGCCTTCGAATCGGTAGACCGAGGCATAGACGTCCGGCTTCCCGAGCAGGACGCACGCGTCGTTGATCAGGTACCGGGTCGCGAAGTTGTCGGTCCCGTCGATCACCACGTCGTAGGGGCCGAGGATACGACGCGCGTTCCCCCGGTGGAGCGGCTCCTCGTGGACCACGACTTCGATCTCCGGGTTCAAGGCGCGGAGGCGCGCCGCCGCCGCGGGACCCTTCGGGCGTCCCACGTCGGAGGTCGTGTAGATGACCTGTCGCTGAAGGTTGCTGAGGTCGACCCGGTCGAAGTCGACGAGCCCGACGTGCCCGACGCCGGCCGCCGCGAGGTAGAGGGAGGCCGGGGCGCCCAGGCCGCCCGCCCCCACGACGAGAACCCGGCCACGGAGGAGACGACGCTGACCGGCGAGTCCCACCTCGGGGAGGAGCAGGTGGCGACTGTACCGACGGAGGTCCCCCTCACCGGCGGCGGGACGAGCGCGGCGGGACGGACCCGTTCCGGGCACGGTGCACCGATGGACGGCCCCCCTTTGACGTCGCGGGGCCCCCACACCCCCCGCCCCTCCTCCGACAGAGGGTTTATTTGGCTCGCGGCCCCCCCGACGGACCATGGCGGCCACCGCCCCCACCACGCCGCGAGCGATGCCCCGGCTCCTGAAGGTCGGCTACCTGGCGGACCAGGAGAGCCTGCTCCGGGAGACCCGTTCCACCGCGCTGTTCTACTTCCCGGCGCCGATCTTCTGGCTTCTGATCGTGGGCGCGGTCACCTACTCGAGCTACGCGGCCGAGCACACGGACTGGCCGGCATTCCCCGGCCTCACCGCGTTCTGGGAGAACTCGATCGCCCCCCACGTCTCCATCCACGACATCGTGCTCTTCTGGGTCGTCATCTTCCTGCTCCTCCTCCTCTGGCTGCTCGTCCGCTACCTCATGTGGATCCGCACGGTCTACGCGGTGACCACGAGCCGCGTCATCCGCCAGTCCGGGATCCTGGGCCGGGACTTCGACGAGATCCCGATCGCACAGGTCCGGGGCGTGGACGTCCACCAGACCGTCGTGCAGCGCATGCTCGGCTATGGGACGGTCCGCGTCAGCTCCGAGGGCGGCTCCCGGCTCGGCAACGAGGACTGGCGGGGGATCCCGAAGCCGTTCGAGTTCCAGCGGCTGATCGAGGGCGCATCGCCCCGGTAGTCCGGCTCGGCTCCTCGCCCCCCGGTCCAACCGCGTTCCCGGACCGGATCGCCCTCCCGCACCGTTAAGTCCGCGGCCCCCCGTCTCGCGGACCACCATGGCCGACGACTTCGATGTCATCGTCGTCGGTGCGGGTATGGCCGGGGCCCCCGCGGCCATCCGACTGGCCCAGGGCGGTGCCAACGTCCTCCTCTTGGAGCGAGGGAGCGAGGCGGGCATCAAGAACCTCTCCGGCGGGATCCTGTGGGGCCACGACCTCGACGCGATCCTCCCCCGCTGGTGGGAGGAGATGCCGATCGAGCGGCACATCGTCCGAAAGCGGTTCGGGTTCCTGACCCCCGACCGGTCGGTCTCCTTCTCGTTCCTTGATCCGGCGTGGAAGAATCCCCCGTACGTGGCCCACTCAGTTCTCCGCGCGCGGACCGACGCGTGGCTCGCCAAGAAGGCGGAAGAGGCGGGCGCCACCGTCGTGACCTCGGTGCCCGTCGACCGGCTGAACTGGGAGGGCACGAAGGTCCACGGGGTCGTCCAGGCCGGTGAGACGATGACCGCCCCGGTGACGATCGTCTGCGACGGGGCGAACTCCCGCCTCTCCCTGGGCACTCCCATCCGGCCCGCGCCCCGACTTTCCGGGGAGGCCACCGAGCTCGGGATCAAGGAGGTCTATCGGCTCTCTGCCGAATCGATCCAAGACCGGTTCCAGCTCGCCCCGGGCGAGGGGCATGCCGAGGAGTGGGTCGCGGGCCAGTTCCCCCCCGGGGTGATGGGCGGCGGGTTCCTCTATACCAATCAGGACACGCTCTCGGTCGGCCTTATCCTGAACATCCAGTCGCTCTTCGGCCGCGGCGTCTACTCCCACGACCTGATGGAGCGATTCAAGCTCCACCCGACGATCGCGAGCCGGTTGGCGGGGGCCGAACTGGTCGAGTACGGGGCGAAACTGATCTCCTCGGGGTGGGCGAGCCGGCCGGCCGCCTTCCACGGTGACGGGTGGATGATCGCCGGGGACGCCGCCGGGTTCGTCTTCTCGAACGGGATCGTCATTCAGGGAATGAACTATGCCGTGCGGAGCGGGCTGGCGGCGGCCGAGACCGCCCTATCGTCCCGGACGGCGGGGGACGCGTCATCCGGCCGGCTGGCGGAGTACGACCAGCGGCTCGAGAACGGCGGGATCCTTCACGATTTCCGGGAGTTCGAGGCGATGGACCGGGTGAAGTGGAATCCCCGGTTCTACTCCACCTACCCCGCCCTCGCGACGGGGCTTCTCCACCGGCTCCTCGACACTCCCGAGGGCCCCCGCCCTTCGCTCCTACGTCTCCTTCGTGACGCCCAGCGGGAGGCGGGCGTAGGGACCCTCCAGTTGCTCGAGGATGGGGTCGATATGGCCCGGGGCCTCTGAGCTCTCCGGCGCCGGGTCGCGGACGCCCGGCCGTTCTAGTCCGGATCGTGGATGATGGCGAGGATGCCCCCGATCACACCGAGCAGCAGTCCGAGGAAGAACCCGGCGCCCGAGAAGAGGCTCACGAAGGAGAGCACCAGGATGAAGACCCCCAGCACGACGTGGTGGTCGGGCCTCGTATAGAGCACGAACGCCAGGACCATCAGGATCAGTCCGAACAGGATCCCCAGGCCCCCGAGGGTCCCGACGAGCCCGCCGACCTCACCGGGCAGGTCCGAGGCGGCCCCCGCCACCAACGCCCCCTCGACGAGGATGAGGAGCGCGGCGACGAACGTGAGGACCGTGGCAGCCAGGGGCGGATCCGCTTCGGGCTCGAGCGCCAGCGGATCGTTCCAGGAGTCGAACCGGGGCGCCGTGGGAGCGCTCACGCTTCCCGGCTACGGATTGCGTGGCTTCAATCTTGTGTCAGGGTGGGAGATTCCTAGCTTTGCGGACCTCGGCGGTAAGGGCGGGGACGATCTGGAACAGGTCCCCCACGATCCCGTAGTCGGCCACCTTGAAGATCGGCGCCTGTGCGTCCGAATTGATCGCCACGATCACCCGAGAGCTGACCATCCCCACGATGTGCTGGATGGCCCCGGAGATCCCCACCGCCACGTACAGCTGGGGCGAGACGCTGCGACCGGTCTGGCCGACCTGGAAAGTTCCGGGCCGCCAGCCCGCATCGGTGACCGCCCGGGAGGCCCCGACGGCGGCCCCGAGGGACGCCGCCAACTCTTCGACGAGATGGAACTGATCCGCGGAGCGGAGGCCCCGCCCGCCGGAGACGACGATCGTGGCGTCCCCGAGCTCCGGACCTTTGGCGCCCCCGGTCGGGGCGAACCCAATCCGGGTCCCGGCGGTCGCGGCCGGGGGAGGTGGGGGCACGTCCAGCGACTCGATCGGGGCGGACGACGTGGGCGGAGGAGGGGAGGCGAACGAGTGGGGTCGGAGGGCGAGGACCCACCGGGGGCCTCGAAGGAGCAGCTGTTCGGTGGCGCGGCCGCCGAACACGGGCCGCGTCACGCGGAGGCGGCCCCCGTCCACGGTAGCCAAGGAGGTGACACCGGTCGAGCCGGTGGCGTTCCACCGGACCGCCAACCGGCCGACGAGCTCCCGGCCCACGACGGTGCCCCCGACGAGGATGATCGACGCCTTCGCGCGGTCCGCGGCCGCCGCGGCCATGGCGCCCTGGCCGGCCACGCTCTCGCCGGAAGATCCCGGGACCAGCCAGACCCGGTCCACGCCGGCCGTGGTGAGCTCCTGGGTGATCGGAGATTCCGCGGCCGCCGACAGGACGGCGGTCAGAGAACCTCCCGCGGCCAGGGTCCGCCCCACGCCGATCGCTTCGCGAGTCGCCTCGGCTAGGTGGTCGCCCCGACCCTCGGCGATGACGAGGACGTCGGTCACGGGAACACCTTCGCGTCCTCCCGGAGGATCCGGACGAGCTTCTCGGCCGCCTCGGCCGGGGTCTTGTACCCGATCATCCGGGCCCCGGTGCGCGCGGGCGGGAGCTGGAACCTCTCGGCGTCGTAGGCCGGCGTCCCCAGGGGACCGAGCGCGGCGGAGGTGTCGGACCACCCGATCTTCTCGATCGGCGCTCGTCGGGACTTTAGGATGTTCGGGAGCTTGGCGGTCCGGGGGTCGTTCCAGGCCTGCTGGAGACCGACGACCAACGGGCCGGGAACCTCGTACCGACTCCGCGCCGCCGTCGACGGGGCGGAGGAAGGTGAACCGTGTGCGCCCGGGGTCCCACCGCAGGTCGGTGACAGCCCCGAAACTGGGGAGGCCGAGGAGCTCTCCCAGGGCGGAGGGGACCAGGCCCGCCTCATCGTCGCCCGCCTGCTTTCCGAGCAGGACGATCTGGGGGGATGCGGCCGCGATGGGCCGGGCAATGGCACGGGCAACGAGGATCGGGTCGGGGGCGAGCTCAGGGGGGTGCTCGACCCAGGTCGCCAGATCGCACCCGAGGGCGAGCGACGCGCGGAGCACCTCCTCCGTCCGGGCGCCGGACCGAACGAGACGACGCGCACCCGGCTGCCCGGGGTGGCGTCTCTCAGCAGGAGGGCCTGCTCGACGGCCGACTCGTCGTATCCGGCGAGGACCCACTTGATGGCGTCCGAGTCCAGGTGCGCCCCGGTCGGGTCCGCGCGCAGCCGGGACTCGGCCTCCGGCACCGGCTTGACCGCGACGACGATCTCCACTCGGGCCCCCGTTCAGGCGTACGCCTTCAGGTGCTCGCGGGCGATGACGATGCGCTGGATCTCGTTGGCACCTTCGTAGATCTGAGCGAGCTTCGCGTCGCGGAGGAGCTTCTCGACGGGGTAGTCCTTCATGTAGCCGTACCCCCCGAAGATCTGGATCGCTTCGTCGGCCACCCGCATGGCGGCGTCCGAGGAGAAGCACTTGGCGATGGACGACTCCAACGACCCGCGTTGGCCATGCTCGATCGTCCAGGCCGCGTGCCAGGTGAGGAGCCGGGCGGCATGGACGTCCTGGGCCATGTTCGCGAGCTTGATCTGGATCGCCTGGTGCTCGGCGATCGGCTTACCGAACGTCTGTCGCTTCAGCGCGTAGTCGCTCGCGTAGTCGAGCGCGGCCTGGGCGATCCCGGTCGCGAGCGCCCCGATCGGCGTCCGGGTCTGGTCCAATGTCCGCATGGCGATGCCGAACCCGTCCCCCTCCGCGCCGAGACGGTGGTCGACGGGGACCCGGGCCCCCTCGAACCGGATCGTCGAGGTGGAGCTCGCCCGCTGGCCCATCTTGTCCTCCTCTTTCCCCGGCGTGACCCCTTCCGTGGAACGGGGCACGACGAACGCGGTGATCCCCTTGTGCCGAAGGGCCGGGTCGAGGGTCGCGAACACCGTGTAGAGGCTCGCGTTCGGCCCGTTGGTGATGAAGCACTTTTCCCCATCGAGGACGTACTCGTCCCCGTCGCGACGGGCCCGGGTCTTGAGCGCGCCGGCGTCGCTCCCGCCCGCCGGCTCGGTGAGCGCGAACGAGGCGAGGTTGTAGGAGGCGCAGAACGGCGCCAGGAACCGGGTGCGTTGTTCGGGGCTTCCGCCGAGGACGATCGGCTCGAGGGCGAGGCAGTTGGCGATGATCGAGGTCGTCATGCCGGCGCAGGCATGCGCGAGCTCCTCGACGATCAGGCACTGGTCCATGAGCCCGAGCCCGCTGCCGCCGTACTCGGCGGGGATGTTCAGGTTCATCAGGCCCAGCTCCCAGGCCTTCCGGTAGATCTCCTCCGGGAACCGCCCCTCGCGGTCGCACTCGGCGGCCTTCGGGAGCATCTCGGTCCGCGCGAACTTGCGGGCGAGGTCCTTCAGGCTGGTCTGCTCCTCGGTAAGAGAGAACTCCGGCATCCGTCGCTTCCGGGGGCCCAATCACGGGGGACGCGCTATATCATCTTTGGCGGGTGGGCCCCCGATGGTCGCACGGCAGGCCCGCCGGCGACCCCCGGGGCCCACCCAAGTGGTTCGGGTCGGAGCCATTGCCCGGTACGATGCGGGCCGCGGGCGTCGGACCGGGGCCCCGGAGGTCATCCTTGCGGAGGGGAAGTCCACGGAGCACCTCCTCGCTCTCGTCCGCGGCCTCGCCGCACGGGGTCACGGAGCCCTGATCTCCCGCCCGACGGCCCCCCAGCGCCGGGCGCTCGACGCGGCCCAGCGGGAGGGCCTTTCCGTGCACCCCCTCGCCGGAGGGCGCCTGTATCGGCTCGCGGGTCCCATCGGGGGCGCCCCCCGGGACGGTCGCGTAGCTCTGCTCACCGCCGGGACCGCGGACATCCCCGTCGCCGAGGAGGCGGCCGGGGTGCTCGAATCGGCCGGCGTAGAGGTCCTGCGAGGGTTCGACGTGGGCGTCGCGGGGATCCACCGCCTCCAGCGGCTCCTGCGAACCGTGGAGGCCCGTCGTCCCTCCGTCTACCTCGTGTTCGCCGGCCGGGAGGGAGCGCTTCCGACGGTGGTGGCGGGCCTCGTCCGCGCGCCGGTCGTCGGCATTCCAACGTCCATCGGATACGGCCGGGGGGGTCGGGGCTCGGCGGCCCTAGTGGCGATGCTCCAGTCGTGCGCCCCCCTCGCGGTGGTGAACATCGACGCGGCCGTTCCGGCGGCACTTTTCGCCCTCCAGCTCCTTGCCGCGAGGACCGCCTAGGCGAACGTCGGCTCGGGACCTCGGGGGTCAGGCTTTTCAAAGGGCCGGGAATCGGTCCCCCATGCCCGGGCGCCCGGTCCTCTCCGAGGAGGCGGAACGCGAGGATGTTGCCGAGCGGGAGGAGCTCTACCGCCTGGAATCGAAGATCCGGGAGAACCGGGGCCGGCGGCAACGGCTCATCGACGAGGTCCGCCAGCTCTCCTCCGAGCAGAAGGCGCTCTACGACGCTCGCCAGCCCCGCCAGGACCGCCTGGAAGCGTCCCACCAGGAACATGTCGGCCTGGGCCGCCAGCTTGGGGAGGTACGGCGCGCCCGTGACGAGGCCCGTCGTGCCGCCGACCAGGCGCTGATCGCCGTCCGGGAGTTCCGGTCGATGGAACCCCGCCCGCCCTCGGGCCGGGGCGCCGCGACTCGCGGCGGCGACCTGCCGCGACCCGAGATGATCCGACGCGAGCTCAAGGAGCTCGAGATGCGTCAGCAGACGAACGCGCTCCCGTTGGCCGATGAGAACGCCCTCGTGGACCGCCTTCGACTCCTGTCCCGGTTGCTGGTGGAGGCGGAGAAGGGGGCCGCCGCATCGGAGGAGCGCGCGAAGAAGCTCCGGGAGCTCGAGGAGGTCCTCCGGACCCACCGCACCGAGGCGGACCGGCTCAGTCACGAGCTCACCCGGGTACACTCTGAACGGGAGTCAAAGATGCAGTCGATGCGCGAGCAGCTCGTCGAGGTCGGCCGGCTCCTGGCCGAGCTCCGCGAGAAGGGTCGCCAGCGGGCCGAGGCGATGGAACGCCTCGAGGCCTCGAACCGCGAGGTCGGCGAGATGGAGCGAGAGGCGGAGAGGTTGTTCCGCCGGTCCCGAGACCGCCGCCAGGAGGCCCGCAGCGTGGTCCGGGATTACAATCGGACCGTCCGGGAGACGGTGGCTGGCGAAGGGGCCTACGCCCGCCAGGCGGATGCCCAGCTGGAGCAGCTGATGAAGCGCGGCAAGGTCGTCCTGGGCGGCTGAACAGGAGCGCTCCCCGCTAGGGGAAGATGTCGATCACGGTGACCGTGAAGATCAGGGTCTCGCCCTGGACCTCCTGGTTGAAGTTCTCCGAATAGGTCCCGGTCGCCAGGTCCACGGCCGTCACGATGAACTTCCCGTTGGCCTGGCTCGAGCATGGGCCGGTGCCCTGGTAGTCCTGGCCGAGCAAGTGACCGGCCTGGGTGGGGCTGAGCTGGTTCTCGAGGGTGATGACGCCCGTGCCGTTGGGGGTCGCGCTCACGTTGGTCACGACGACGGGCCAGCCCGACGGCGAGGCGGTCCATCCGATGGAGGGGAGGTTCTCCACGGTCACGAACGAGCTGTTGGAACTGAGCACGAGCACGGGCCACGTGAAGTGCGGGTCGGGGAACTCGGATCCGGTGGAGGCGACCTCGCCGGGGTACGACGCGGAGAACTGGGCCGAGGTCAGGGTCTTCACCATCGGGATCGAGTAGACGAGCGGCTCGGTCGCGATGCACGCAGGGTTGGAGGGGCCGTAGCCGAGGTCCGGCGGGATGACCACCTGCTTTGACACGTTGCCCGGAAGGCCGACCAGGCCGAGCCAGAACCCCGTGACGACGCCGATGAACTTGTAGGAACCCTCGCTGTACCCCGCGCTCGGCGTGTCGCCGGCCACGTGGACGTCGAGGGGCGAGTAGTTCGCGGGGGAGAGTCCCCGGACCGAGTAGGTCAGGGCCTTCGGGAAGGCGATATTGTTCACCGCCACACTGTACAGGGACGTGTCGAACACCTTCCCCTGCTCGGGGCCGCTTCCGTACACCCCGATGTAGTTCACCGTCACGTTGTTCCCGACCTGGACCGTGAGGACTGACGCGGGGGATGGTCCCTTCTCGAGGTAGTAGACGGCCCCGGCCGCGATGCCCGCGCCGATGAGCACGATCGCCACGAGGACGATCAGCAGGGTTTGCGAGGAGGACATCTCTGGTTACCGGGAGCTGGGGGTCAGTTCGTCGCGGGTCTCGTCACGATATCGGAGAGACAGGTGCTCCTCATCCCCCCGCGCGCCCGAGCCCGGGGGAGATATAAATCCATGCGAGGCGGGGGGCTACCCCTGCTTTCGACGGACCAGGAGGACGACCTCGACCGCGATCACCACCGCCACGAGGGCGATGATCACGAGGAGGAGGTAGTTGGTCTGACTGGAGCTCTCGCCCGACGACGTAGCACAGCTGAGCGCGCCCACCGTGACATTGTGGGAGACGGTCAGGAGGTGGCCCATGGAGTCCGACGCATTCAGGACGAGCGGGGTCGTCGCCCCGGCCGGGACCGAGACGCTGGGGTCGGCCCCCGTGGTCCGGGTGGTCCCCACGGTCCAGGCGTAGGAGTAGGGGGCCGTCCCCCCCGAGGCGGACGCGGTGAGGGTGATCGTCGACACGGCGGAGCCGACCGCGCAGTACGGCGTGCCGGCCTCGAAGGTGAAGCTCGCATTGAACGGGCGAGCCGAGGCGGGGACGGGGGTGACCTCGATCATCACCGTCGCCTCGCTGGACGCGTGCGTGCTGTCGGTGGCGGTCAGGGTCGCCGTGAAATTGCCCACGGTCGTGTAGGTGTACGAAACGGTGGCTCCGCTCTGGTCCGTGCTCCCGTCGCCGAACGACCAGTCGTAGGTGTAGGGGCCGCTCCCTCCGGAGGCACCGCCGGTGAACGTAACGCTCAGGGGGACCGTTCCGTTGACGGTCGAAGCCGTGGCCGTCGCGACGAGCGGAGGAACGGCGGTGACGGTCACATTCGTGTAGGCGATGGCACTGGCGCCACCGGAATCCGTGACGTTCACGCTCACGAGGTAACTTCCGGGGGTGAGGAAGGTGTACGAGGGGGCGGCCCCGGAGGAGGTGACGCCGGCGGGGCCGAGCTGCCAGAGGTAGGTGTACGGGGCCCATCCGCCCGAGACGGTCGCCGAGAAATCCACCGAGAGGGGGGCGACCCCGGAGGTGGCCGACGCGACCAGACCTGCGATGAGGGCGGGGTTGACCGTGGCGTTCGGGAGCCCCACGGCGACCGCCGGGCATTCCATCAGCGTCGTGGACCGTCAGGGTCGGTGCGTAGATCCCTGGGGTGGTGAAGGTGTAGTTCCCGCCGCTCGCGTTGGACGTCCCACCGTCGCCGAACTGCCACGCATAGGTGAACGGTGCGACCCCGCCCTGGACAGCGGACGTGTACTGGGCTCGGAGGGGGGCGTTCCCCTCCTCGGGGGTCAGCGCGGCGGAGACCGTTGGGAGGGGCGTCACGACGAGGGAGACCGTCCCGGCGGTGACGTTCGTGCCGGCGGCATCGACGACCCAGGCGGTCACATTGTAGGATCCGGTCAGTGTCGGAGTGCAGGCGATCTGGCTGAGGTTCGCCCCGGCACAGCCAAGGGGGAGACCGAGCCAGCCGTAGGAGTAGATCGGGTATCCGCCCTGAGCGGCGGCCTGGAGATCGATGGTCCCGCCGAGATCGAACTCGGTGGGTCCGGTCGCAGTGAGGTTGGCCGACAGGGGGATCTTGAACGTCCAGGTGTCGTTGGCGTAGGTGGCGGTCGGGCTCCCGACCCCCCCGAACAGGAGGACGACGCCTCGTCCCGCGTTCGCGTCCCAGGTCGCTTCGGCCCCCCATCGGGCGGACGGGGCCACTCCGACGATGAGCTGCGTCCAGCTCCCGTTCGAGTAGGCCCAGTTGTCCGAGAGGAGGGTGGGGAACTTGAGCCCCCCGAACATCAGGACGAACCCGTCGATGGGATCGTCGACCATGACCAGGGTCTCTCGCTTGACCGGAGTGGTGGTCGAGAGGTTGGTCCGGTTGGTCCAGAGACCGCCCTGGTAGGTCCAGGTATCATGGAGGTCACCGCGGGGATCGTTAGATCCTCCGAACAGGAGGACGTACCCATCGGACGAGTCCCACGCGATCCCCCCCGCCTCCCGGGTCGGAGGAGAGAGCGGAACGCTGGCCGTGATGTTCGCCCAGGCTCCCCCGACGAACGTCCACGTATCGTTGAGGAGGTGATTGGCCTGGTTCTCGCCTCCGAACATCAGGACATACCCGTCGACGGGGTCGTAGGTCATCATGGCGTCCTCGCGGGCCGAGGGTGCGACCGTGGAGTTGATCGGGGCCCACGCCCCACCTTGCCATTTCCAGGTGTCGTTGAGGTACACGCTGGCACGGCCCCCGAACAGGACCACGTAGCCGTCGGCCGCGTCGTAGGCGATCTGCGCCTTGTAACGGCTCGACGGCATGGTGGTCAGGGTGGAGGTCAGGTTGGTCCAGCGGCCGTTCGAGAAGGTCCACGTATCGTGGACCGCGCCGGCTCCGGTGGCGCCCCCGAAGAGGAGGACATACCCGTCGGACGGGTCGTACACGAGAGCTTCCCCTTCCCGGGCGCTCGGGGAGTCGTTGAGCCGCGGGGTGAGATTGTGCCAGGGGGCCGGTGTGATGACCCGCGGGGCGGCCGGGGCGAGCGCAGCGAGCGCGGCTCGCGTCTCCGAGATCGAAGCCGCGACCGAGCCGGCCCGAGGGGCGGGGACCGAGACGTGGCCCACCGCAAGGAATCCTGTGGGGAGGAGCATCAATAGCACGATCCCCAAGCTCGTGGCGCGCAGGGCAGCGAGGCCCGGCGCACCGTGGCGGGGACGGACCCAGCGTCCGTTCACGACGACGCCGACCCGAAGGGCCACTTAATTGTTTTCAATCGGGTCGCACGAGGCCGATTCGCGCCGCGACGGAGGGAATCCGCACGGATGGGGGGCCATGCGGACGACGTGCCGGCGCGCTAGTGCGAGGCCGCGGCGAGGACCCGTCGGGCGAGCAAGGGCGCGACGACCGCCAACCCGAGCACTGTCCCCGGGACCAGGGCGGCGGAACCGACCCACGGGACCGCCGGGGTACCGCCGGCGACGTGGCCGATATGGACGGAGGCGTTGACGATCAGCAGGGCCACACTTTCGGGTGCCAGCTGGAGGATGGGGATCGGCCCTCCCAGCACATGCCGCGTCACAGGGGCGCCCAGGGTCGAGTTCCACGTCACGACGGTCGAATCGAAACCGTTCGGGGAGGACGGGCCCCGGACCGAGACCATGGCCGACCGGGTCGCATTCGTGTTCGTAAGCAGCACCGACGAAGTAGAGCCGTTGACGGTGTGGGTGACGATCCCCGAGACCTCGCTTCCCGAGGGGCCTCCGAAGGACGAAGCCACGACCGGGTCGAGGCGGCTGAGGAGCTGCTGGTAGAGGAGGTCGACGACGCTCGCGGAGCCGTTCGTGGCGATCAACGACCCACCGTACGAGGCCTGGAACGCGAAGAGGTCCACCTGGGAGAGGTTGAGCGAGAGCGCCTGGATCGCCTCGGCCGCGACATACGGAACGTCGGCGAATCCCGTCATGTAGGTGTTGTACGCCCCGCCCTGGGTCCCCGATCCAAGCTCCGTCGCGAGGATGGGGAGCGGACCGCACGACGGGCAGGCGGCGGCCACGGCCGCCCGGTCGGTCGGGAGACGGTTGAGGAGGGCGCTCGAACCGTTCAACGTACCGAAGAACCCGGTGAGGGAGGCGTGCCCGCTCACGGTCCCCCCGGCCGGGTAGACATGGATCGCGACCCCCGAGAGGTTCGGGCCGTTCAGGGCCACGCTGGCCCGGATCCACCCCGCCTCGCCGTACGCCCCCTGCCCCACCCCGGCCAGACCGAGGACATGGGCCTTGGGGTCCACCGCGTGGATCGCGGCGACATAGGCGTGGACAAGGTTGGCATAGGAAGCGGGCGTCGCGTTCTGGGCCTGGCTCAAATTCCATTGGGACCACGCGATGCCGAAGTGGGTCCAGAGGGCGGGCTCATTCCCGATCTCCCAATAGAGCGGAGTGAACCCGAGCGTCTGCTCCGTGTACCGGACGTAGAAGGCCGCGGTCGACGGGTTGTCGATCTCGCCGGGGAGGCCGATGATGGCGGCGCACCCGACGGACCGGCACCAGCTCACGAAGGTGCTCTCGTTGACCGGGGGGATCGCGACCGTCCCGTTGTCATTGTAGATCCGATTGGACGTGATATTGAACCGGTCCGCGACCGCGCCCCCGGGCCACCGGACCACGGAAAGACCGGCAGCTCGGTACACCGAGGTGGCTGGGGATCCCAGGGTGTAGTACGGGCGGACGTTGGCCCCCCAGAAATCCGGTCCCGTCACGGACAGGGACCCGCTGCTGCTGAGCGAGGGGGAGAGCACCGCGGCGCCGGTGGGCGTCGCTGCGGGCGGCACGGGGAGAGCGAACGCCGGCGCGGACACCGGCCCTGTCGCCAGCAGGAGCAGGGCGGCCAGGCAGGTGCCGGCGACAAGCCCGGCGCGTCGTGCACCGCTCATACAGCATTATACGTATCCGTGCGCAGCGGTATTTGAATCTCCACTCAACTCGGCCCGACCGTCTCATCGGGGCCCGTCCGTCGCGCCGTCGTCAGGAGCGGCGGACCTTGCCGACGACCGGCTCCTCGAGCACCCCTTCCTCCTCGAGGCGGTTGAGGAGGCGCTCTGCCTCGTCCGGAGGGACTCCCCGACGCCCAGCGAGGCCAAGGGCCTCCCGAAGGTCCGCGTAGCCGTCGGCCGAAACGTCCGCGAGCTCGTCGACGATGTCCAGGAACGCGGACTCCTGGGCGCGGGCGGCCGCGGAGACCGTGGGGGGGTCGTCGGGAGCGGAGACGTATGGGTCACCCGGACCCTCGACGGGGCGACAGGGGGTGGGAGCGAAGCCGGCCGGGGCCGGGGGACGACGGCGCCGCGAGGGGGGGTTCCAGCGCCCGCAGCACGGCCTCGAGTCCTCCCCGGAACGATCCCGGGTCAACGGAAGGGTACCGGGCCGCCGCGGCGTGGGCGGGTGCCGTCCACGACGCCGGGGTGGTCCCGCCCCCCGCCCCGGGTCTCCCGGCGCGGATCGCCTCCATCCGCTCGATCCGTACGAGGGTCTGGTCGACCGCCTCGGCCCAGCCGGCGCGCATCTCCGCGGCCCCGAGGGGCCGCAGGGCTTCCGCCCGCACCGAGGGGTAGGCAGTGCCATTGCGCCCCACGAAGAGGTGCGCTTTGCCGACGACCAGGTGGGGATCGCTACCCGTCACCGTTCTCAGACCTGTCAGGGCGCGCGGCTGGAAGCTTCCGGCGGTGACCGTCACGGTCCCCGTCGGGTCGGTGAAACGGCTGCGAAGGAACGGCCTCGACACATCCTCCCCGAGGGCTTCCGGGGGGGCGAGCGTCCCGATGAGCATCACCCGGCTCATCCGCGCCCCCAAGGGGGAGAGGAGGTAGGAAGCGGCCCGCTCCCCCGCCCCTTTCTCATCGAACAGCGAGGCCTGCAGCTCGCTCGCGAAAACGCGCCAGGCCGGTTCCCGCCCCGTCATGGCCGGACCCGGGAGAGCCGACGGCGGATCGCCGCGAGGTCGACCTCCGGGACGGCGACAGCATCTATCCGGTCGGGGTAGACCGTGACCCCGAAGTCGTCCACGGAGGCGCGGCCGCGGACCCGGAGCCTCCGGCCGAACACCGCTTCGAACAGCCGTTCCTCGATGACAGCGGGGTCCGGGTGGATGCGTAGCGTCTCGAGGGCCCCGCCGAGGTCGACGCCCGTGAGCTGCTCGGTCTGGGCTCGGTCGAGGTTGATCGTGGCGGCGCCGGTCCCATCGTCGATCGACAGCCGGGCCCTCAGGTCCGCCTCCCCCGAAACGGCTCCATGGGTCCGGCAGAGGCCCTGGTGGATCGCTCGTTGGCAGGACGGGCACCGGTAGATGATCCCGCTCGGGGGGACGATCGCCAGGACCATCCCCTCGATCGTGATCGACTCCCCCCCTCTTCCGGTCTCGACCGAGGCGATCGAGGCGGGTCCCTGAGCCTGCCATTGGGCGAGGGTCGGCAGTCCGTCGATGCGGGTCCGCTCCACGTGGGAGCGTTCGTCGAGGGTCACCTGGGGGCGGCCCCGGAACGATCGAACGTACCCCCCAATGACGCGGATCGTCTCTCCGTCCTGGAGCCCGAAGTCGGACCAGGCGGTGAACGCCACGGTACCCGTTCCGTCGAAGAAGACCCCCTCGAACAGCTGGCGGCGTTCTTCCCCGACCGTGACGGTTCGGGCCGCGACCCGGCCCACTCGAGCGTCCAGGCGGAAACCTTCGTCCCCGTCGGCGAGCTGGGCCACGGTGCGTCGTTCCAGCTCCTCGGGGGCGAGCTGGGGTAGCTCGCTCTCCGAGGCGGGCGCGACCCGCGTGCGCCAGGTGAACGAGACCTCCGGCTTTCCGCGGAACTCTCGCACCTGCACCGGCCCGGCGCGCAGCACCGTGCCCCGCTCGATCTCCTCCGAGGGCGGGTCCCACCACGTGAACCGGACGGTCGCCGTGCCATCGCTGAGCAACCCGGAGAGGACGGGACGGCGGCCGCCGTCGGAGCGGCGGGTGATCTCCCGCCGCTCGGCGGACACGACCCGCCCGATCACGATGATCGGAGCGTCCGTCGGTCTCAGATCGCGAAGCCGGACCTCGGTGGGGGCCGATCCGGAGTCAGAAGAAGAGTCGGCCACGGGAGAGGAGAGGGAGCATTACCAAGGAGGAGGGCGGGATAAAGCCGCGCGCAGCCGTCGAACGCTGGACGGCCCCGGCACAACCCTTTTGCCTCGTCCCCCCTCCGGGACGATGGTGGCCACGAAGTTCCTCGCCCGGTTCGACCGCATCGTTCGGGCCCGGCGCTCGCTCGTCTGCGTGGGTCTCGACCCGGACCCCGAGCTGTTCCCGAAGCCTCTCCAGAAGCGCCCCGAGGCGAAGGCGCTGGGCCAGTTCCTGGACGGGGTGATCCGTACGACGGAGCCCCACACCGCCGCGTTCAAGATGCAGCTCGGAAGTTACCTTGCCTTCGGACCGGAGGGGATGGCCGCCCTCTCCCGACTGCCGAAGCGGATCGGCCCCACGCGGCTCAAGATCCTGGACCTCAAGGCGAACGACGTCCCGAACACCATGCGCCTGGTCCGCGACGGCGCGTTCGGGCGGTGGGGGTTCGACGCCATCACCGTGACGCCCTGGCTCGGCTGGGAGACCCTGCAGCCGTTCCTCGAGACCCCGGATCGGGGCATCTTCCTGGTCGCCCACTCTTCGAACCCGGGCGCCCCCGACTTCCAGGAGATCCCGACCCCTCGGGGTCCTCTCTGGCATGCGGTCATCGGCGAGGTCCGGCGCCTCGCGCTCTCCCACGGTAACGTGGGGGCGGTGGTGGGGGCCACCTACGCGGAAGCGATCCGATCCGCCCGACAGACGCTCGGGCCGGGAGTCCCGATCCTCGTCCCCGGTGTCGGGGCCCAGGGCGGGCAGCTCTCCTCCGCGGTCCGGGACGGCGTCGACGCTCACGGCCGCGCTCTTCTGGTGAGCGCGTCCCGGAGCATCCTCTACGCGTCCGCCGGCACCGATTGGGCGTCGGCGGCCGGTGACGAGGCGAAGCGCCTCAACGAGCAGATCAACCAGCTTCGAGCAGGGATCGGTACAGACTGAGCAGCTGGCCAGCCACTACCTCGACGGCGTACCGTTCCCGGGCCCGTCGGAGGGCCGCCTCGCCCATGCGAGCGCGTCGTGCCGGGTCATCGAGGAGCTCGCGGATCTTCGCGGCGATGTCCGAGGGGATCAACGGCTCGACGAGCACCCCCTCCACCCCCGGCTCGATCACTTCCCGGACCCCGGGCATGTCGGCGATCACCACGGGGAGGCCCGCCGCCATCGCTTCGGCGACCGCGAGGCCGAACCCCTCGAGCCGGTTCTGCGAGGGGAAGACGAACAGGTCCGCGGCGTGCAGGAACTTCGGCAGGTCCGCGTCGGAGACGTTCGGGCAGAACCGGACCCGGTCCTCCACCCCCAGCCGCCGGGCCGCCGCGGTGAGGTCCGGCAGGGTAGGTCCCCGGCCCACGACCAACAGGACCACGTCGGGGGGAAGCTCGAGGAGGGCCCGGAGGAGCCCATCGATCCCCTTGTGCGGGACGAGGCGGCCGGTGAACGCCAGGACCCGGCGATCTTTGAGGCCGAGCATCTCCCGGACATCGACCCCCCCCGGGGTCGGACGGAACCGTTCCAGGTCGACCGACGATGGGATCACCTCGAGCGGTCGCCCCCGCAGCGCCGCCGAGGTCCTCCCGTAGCTCTGGGTGTGCACGATGAACCGGTCCATCCGACGCAGGGTCGGGGGAAGGAACAGCCGCTCGTAGACGGCCGTCACCAAGCGGCCGATCCCACCGGGAAGGTAGAGGTCACAGTGGTAGGTGAGGCAGACCGGGACCTTCCGTCCCCGGAGGCCGCGGGCCGCGAAGTACGCCGTCATCGGAGGCGGGTAATGGATATGGATCACATCGGCGGGAAGGCTCCGGGCGAGGGCGCCGACCCCGACATCGAGGGGAGTGTTCCATAGCACGGCGAGGGTCCGGGCCCGGACGATCCGGTACCCGTCGAGCTCCTCCTCCCGAGGGAGGGACGGATCGAACCGGGAGGTGAGGACCGTAACGTCGTGCCCCTGGCGGGCGAATTCGGTGGCCAAAGAGCGGACATGGGACTCCACGCCCCCGGCGTGGGGGTGGTAGAACGGGCTCACCTGGAGGATCCGCACGGCCTTCCTACCCGATGGGGGCGAGGTCGAGGGGGTCGCTCGCTCACGCCGCCGACTTCGATCTCCGGAGCTGGGAAGGGTCCGACTCGCGGCTCTGCAGCAGGCCCCCCGCCGGCAAGGTGCCGATCTCCAGGCCGTGCATCGGCTCTCCGAGCCCGGTCGAGACCCGCGCCAGAAGCTCCGCGTCCTGGTAGTGCATGGACGCCTCCACGATCGCCCGGGCGACCTTCATGGGCTTCTGGGCCTTGAAGATCCCGCTCCCGACGAAAACGCCGTCCACCCCGAGGGTGCGGCAGAACGCGGCATCGGCCGGGGTGGCGATCCCGCCGGCCGCGAAGTTGACGACGGGAAGACGGCCAAGCTCCCGGACCTCGGCCACGAGCGCCTCCGGCACCCTCTCGGCCTCGGCCCACGGCCCGAGCTGTTTCTTGGGAGCCTTGCGGATCTCCTCGATCTCGCTGTTGATCTGACGGATGTGCCGGATCGCCTCGATGACGTTGCCGGTCCCCGCCTCGCCCTTGGTCCGGATCATCGCCGCCCCCTCATCGATCCGCCGTAGGGCCTCGCCAAGGTTCCGGGCACCGCAGACGAACGGGACCTTGAATCCCTGCTTGTCGACGTGGCGGAACGGGTCCGCCGGCGTGAGGACCTCTGACTCGTCGACCATGTCCACTCCCAGGGCCTCGAGGATCCGGGCCTCGGTGATATGCCCGATCCGGCACTTCGCCATCACCGGGATGCTGACCCGGTCCCGGATCTCCCGGATCTTGGTGGGGTCGGCCATCCGGGCGACCCCTCCGGCGGCCCGAATGTCGGCGGGCACGCGCTCGAGCGCCATGACCGCGACGGCCCCGGCCTCCTCCGCCACGGCCGCCTGCTCGGCATTGGTGACGTCCATGATGACTCCGCCCTGCTGCATACGGGCGAAGCCACGCTTCACCAGCTCGGTGCCGAAGCGGAGCTTCTCGATGGGGTCCGGCATGACGAGATTGAACAGGGTCCGTGGTTATGAGGTTTCGCGACGCCCCGGCTCTCCGACCGTGGCCGTCGGACGGGCGGGGGAGGGCTCGTAGGGGTGGAGCGGGTCCACCCGCCGTCCCCGGAGCGCCGCGGAGATGACCGCGTCGAGGCGCCGCGCCCGGGTCGCGGGTCGCCGGGCGCCCATGACCCAGCGGACCATGAGCCGGCGATACCCGGGGGGCTGGGCTTCGAAGAAATCGAGCGCCGCGGGCGCCGAGGCGAGACGTTCCCGGGCGGACCGGTCGAGCACGACCTCCGGACCGGTCGGTCGTTCGAAGGAGTGGACCCCGGTCCGCTCGCGGGTCCTCGCCCGGAACGCCGCCAGTCCCGACGGGCGCATCCGCCCGTCCCGGATCAACCGGCGGACCCGCTGGACATTGGTAAGGCTCCAGATGCTGCGCGGGCGACGGGGGGTGAATCGGTTCGCATAGCTGAGCTCGTCCACCTTGCGCACCTGCCCGTCGATCCAGCCATGGCAGAGCGCCTCGTCGACGGCGTCGTCATACGCGAGCCCGGTGCGTCCGGTGCCCTTCCGGTAGTACCCGATCCAGAGCTCGCTCTCGCTCGCGCCACGCGTGTCGAACCAGGACCGCAGCTCCTCGGAGGTCTGGAAGAACCGAGGCCGCATGTCCCGGCGGGGGGGCCTCGGGCGACTTCATCCTTTCGCGCCCTGTGCCGACCGTCCCAAGGACCAACGCCATATCCCTGTCCCGCTTCGTGCCCCCTGCAGGGGGAGCTGTGCAACGGCTGAGAGGACGGGCGCCGCCCGTCGACCCCACGAACCTGCACGGGGTAATGCCCGCGAAGGGATCGCGATGGGATCTGCAGTAGCGAGCTCCGCCCTGGGGCGGAGACGATGAGCAACGAGGTTCCAGCGGAGCGGCCGACCGAGCGAACACCCCGCCACCCCCGACGGGCGGGTCGATGGGTCCGGGTCATCGGCGCGATCGCGATCGCCCTCGTCGTGGTGGTGGCCGGATATGGGGTCGTCCAATACCTCGGGAGCCGGAGCTCCGGGACCGTCCTGAACGTGCTCTCCTATGACCTGTTCAACGGGGGGTGCGGCACCGCCCCCGCCCTGCTTTCGGACCTCGCGCCGTTCGAAGCGGCCCACGACGTCAAGATCGACTTCACCTGCCCGGTCGGGAGCACCTTGGTCTCCACCTTGCTGGCCCAGCAATCGTCGCCCCGCGCCGATGTCGTGATCGGGCTCGACGAGGTCACGACCCCCGAGGCGGAGGCGCAGGGTCTCCTCGTTCCGTACGTCTCGCCCGACCTCGCCCACGTGGACCCCGCCATCACCCGGGAGCTGAGCCCCGACGGGGGCGCCACGCCGTACGAGTGGGGCTACCTCGGCGTTGACTACAACACCTCCTTCGCCCGGACGAGCGGCACCTCGGCCCAGAACCTCTCGTTCCCGGCATTCTCCCAGAACCTCTCCCTGGCCCGGAACCTGGTGGTGGAGGACCCCACGACCGACATCACGGGCGAGGAGTTCCTCCTGTGGGAGATCGAGTTCTACGAGACCGTGCTCCACCAGGACTGGCAGACCTGGTGGCAGACGGTGGACCGGTCGCTGCAGTACGCCCCCGACTGGTCGACCGCGTTCGGCTCGGACTTCGATGGCAGCGGCGGCGCCGCGCCGATGGTGGTCAGCTACACTACGGACCCGGCCTATGCGGCGACGTACAACCAGTCCGGACGGTCACAACTCCACCGTCAGCAGTTGGAACGGCACGCAGTACGGCTGGCAGACGGTGTACGGGATCGGGATCGTGGCCGGCACTCAGCACCTCTCGCTCGACCAGGAGCTCATCGACTGGTTCCTCGGCGGCACGGTGCAGGCATCGATCCCTGAGAACGAGTGGGAGTACCCCGCCAATGAGACCACAGCGATCCCCGCGGTGTTCTCATCGAACCCCGACCCGGCCAATTTCGTCTCCCTCGACGACCGGACGACGCCCGCCCAGATCTGGGAGAACCTCTCGGGACCGTCGGGGTACCTCAACACATGGCAGACCATCGAGAACTCGGCGGGCTGATCGACCGGGCCCGGGCGGCGGGGTTCGTCGTCCCGCTGGTCGTGTTCATCGGGGTCGTAGGGCTCCTCCCGGTCGCGCTTCTGTTCGGCTCCGCGTTCGGATCGGCAGGCCTGACCGGCGTGCTCGCGGTCCTGAACGATCCGTTGAACCGGGCCGCGATGGGGAACTCTCTCGTTCAGGGTACCCTCAGCGCTGTCGCCGCGGTCGTCGCCGGGATCCCGCTCGGGGTCCTCCTGGGCCGGTACCAATGGCGCGGTCGGACGACGGTCCGCTCGCTACTCCTCGTCCCGTTCCTGCTCCCGAGCCTGGTCATGGTCCTGGGCGTCGAGTCCCTGTTCGGGGCCTCGGGGGTTCTTCCGGCCGTGTGGCCTCCCCTCCAGTGGTTCGGGGCCGGCCTCCCCGGGATCATCGCGGTCAACGTCCTGTTCAACGTCCCCCTCGTCGCGCTCCTCACCGCCGTGGGGGTCGAGAGCGCCTCCTCCGCCGCCGAGGAGACGGTCCGGACCCTCGGGGGCGGATCTGGCGCCTCCTTCCGGGACGTCTGGGGGGTCCCCGCGCTCACCGGGGCGCTGGCCGGCGGGATCCTGACGTTCATCTTCTCCGCGCTCTCGTTCGCGCCGCCCATCCTGCTCTGCGGCCCGAGATGCTACACCCTTGAGGCCCGGGTCTTCTCCCTCGATCAGGTCCTCCTTGACCCGACGGGAGCCGCGGTCCTGGCGGCGGCGATGGTCGGTCTACTGCTCGTCCCGACGGTCGTCTACTTCCTCCTCCTCGGCCGTCTCCGTTCCCCCAGGTACGGGTCGGCCGGCGCCCTTCGGTCCCCCCGTCTCACCGGAAGGGCCCGGTACCCCCTCCTCGCCGCGGGAGCGTTCCCCCTCGTTGTCGTTGGGCTCCTGATCGGAGCGGTCCTGGCCCGGGGACTGGCGGCGTCGGCTCCGGGCGGGGGACCCGGTTCGGCGGGGGCCTACCTGGTCGGTTCGGCGCTGACGTCCCGCCTGGGGATCTCGACGCTTGGCGCGGCCGGGAACTCCCTCCTGTTCGCCACCGCCGCCGCGGCGGTCGCGCTCATGCTCGGCGTCGTGGCCGGCGCGTCCCGGAGCGCCGGCGGGCCGGCCCTCCGAGCGTACCGGTGGGTCCCGCTCCTGGTCTCGCCGGTGGTCCTCTCCTTCGCCCTCGCGGAGTTCTGGCAGCCGGCCCTCGGCGGGCCGTCCGAGGTCGGGGTACTGATCGTATTGGCCCAGGCCACGCTCGCGATCCCGTTCGCTCTCTCGGGGCTCGATGTGGCCCTGGCGGGGGTCCCCCCGCGGTTCCGGGAGACGGCGGCGACCCTCGGCGCCTCCCCGTTCATCGCCTACGTGGAAGCGGAGCTCCCCCGGGTCCGGTCCGCGCTGGTCACGGCAGGGCTGTTCGCGTTCGCCCTCAGCCTCGGGGAGTTCACCGCGACCAACTTCCTGGCGACCCCCGGCACGACCACCCTCCCTGTCGAGCTGTACTGGCTGACGGAGCACCGGGCGATCGGCCCGGCGGACGCGCTCGCCGCCCTCCTGGTCATCGTCAGCCTCATCGCGTTCCTCGCCGTCGAGCGTGGGAGGGCCCGTGTCCTCGTCTGAGGGGCTCGTCGTCCGGGGGCTCTCGACCCGGTGGGGGGACCGACCGGTCCTTCAGGACGTCTCCTTCCAGATCCGGCCCGGGGAGTTCGTCACCCTCATGGGGCCCAACGGGAGCGGCAAGACGACCCTCCTTCGAGCCATCGCCGGCCTCGAACCTATTACCGGTGGGGAGATCCTCGTGGACGGCGTCCCGATCCATCCCCTCCCGACCCACCGGCGGCGCGTGGGCCTGCTCTTCCAGGAACCCACGATGCTCCCGGGGCGTACCGTCCGCGAGAACGCCTCGTACGGCGCGGAGATCCAGCGTCGGCCGCCGGAGTCGGTGGACCGGACCGTCGAGGAGCTCCTTCGCCGGCTCCACCTGGTCGAGCTGGCGGACCGTCCGGCGGACGCACTGTCCGGCGGGGAACGCCAGCGGGTCGCCCTCGCCCGCACTCTCGCGGCGGAACCGGCGGTCGTCCTGCTCGACGAACCGTTCGCGTCGGTGGACGCCGAGCTGAGGGCCGAGCTCCGGGCCGAGTTCCGCCGCGCGCTCGCCCGCCATCGGAGCCCCGTTCTGCACGTGACCCACGACCGGGAAGAGGGCTTGTTCCTGGGGGACCGGGTGATGCTGCTCTCCGAGGGACGCCTCGCCCAGATCGGGCCGCCGGCGGAGGTCGCCGATCGCCCGGCGACCCGGGACGTGGCGCGATTCCTCGGGTACAATCTGGTGGGGTTCGGCGGCCGGACCCTCGCCGTTCGCCCCGAGGCGTTACAGACCGTCACCCCCGCCCCTGACGCTCTTCGCGCCCAGGTCGTGGCGTCGGGGCGCGTGGCCGGGGTGTCGATCATCTACCTGCGGGGAGACCAGGGCGAGCGGTGGGAGAGCCGACGGCCGGGGACCGAGGAGCTGCCCCGACCCGGTGACATCGTCGGGCTTCGTTGGGAGGCCGCGGTGCCGCTCGGAGAGTAGGAGGGGGCGCCCGGGTCCGGGAGGTTATGCCCCGACCGAACTTGGCCGTGTCTCCCGAAGATGGGCGCGCTCGTTCGGCGAACCGGCCTCGCGTGGATCGCCGCGCTGCTCGGCGCGGGGCTCGCTCTCTGTTCCATGGTGTCCATCTGCGTCGGGCATGCGGGGCCGTTCACCTCCTCGACCCTTCAGGTCGGCATCACCGGGGGCCCGACGACCGGAGTCGAGCCGCTGAACGTTTCCCTCGCGGCCACCGCGGCCGGGGGCATCGCCCCGTACAACTACAGCTGGACCGTGGACGGGGGGGAGCCGGTCGGATACGGCCCCAGTTTCGTCTATCTGTTCACCGCTGTCGGAGAGCACAACGTGACGGTGTACGCCCAGGACGTGTTCGGCGAGCCCGGCAATGCGAGCGTGTCGGTCGACGTGATGCCCCCGTCCCTGGTCGTCGCGCTCGGAGCGACCCCCTCCTCGATCCCTGCCGACACTCCCACCTACCTCGAAGCGAACGCCTCGGGGGGCCTCCCGCCATACTCCTACACGTGGTCGGGGTTGCCGCCCGGGTGTCTCGGGCTCGACGCCGCGAGCCTGCGGTGCGACCCGACGACGATGGGCGGCTACACGATCCGCGTGAACGTCACGGATTCCACGGGGGCCTCGGCCACCGACCTCGTGGGGCTCGTGGTGACCTCCGGGAACACCACGGTTCCCCCTTCCACCGGGTCGAGCCCGGGGGTCGTGATCTCGACGTGGGAACTGGTGGCGATCCTTGCGGGCGCCGCCGGCGCCGGGGTCGCGATCGGGATCGTGGCGCGGACCCGGCTCCGCCGGAACCGCTGACCCGCTCTAGTCGTCGCGTCGGCGTCGCCGGGGCCGCTCGTCGTCCCCGCCATCCCGGTCGGAGGTTCGGCGCCGGAACGGCGGTCGGCCGCCCCGGGGGGGACCGCGGAACCCGCCGCCGCCCCCTCCCCGGTAGCCGCCGCCGCCACCCCGGTACCCACCGCCGCCGCCGCCACGGTAGCCTCCGCCGCCCCCGCGGTCATCGCGGCGAGGCGGGAGGGTGAAGGTGTTCCCGCACGACGTGCAGGTGCCGGTGACGTTGCCGTCGTCGCCGGTCTCGAACCTCAGGGTGCCGCCGCACTTGCGGCACGGGCGCCCGCGTGGGGCCTCCCGGTCATCGAACGAGGGACGGTCGCCGCGAGGGGCCGGGCGCCGGAACGCCGGCCGGGGCCGCTCCTCCTCGTCGTCGCTCTCCTCCGACTCCTCCGCCTCATGCTCCAGGGCGAAGACGAACTCGGAGCCGCAGTCGGAACACGTGCCGACGAGGCGGCCCTTGTCGCCGACCACCAGCGAGAGCGTCCCGTCGCAGTCCTCGTCGCCGTCCTGGTGAGAGATGGAAAGGGCGGAGGCCGGCTCGGGAGGCGCTTCGGTGGGTGCCGCGCCAGCGGTCGAGCTCCACACGACGACGTCGCGCGCACAGCCGGGGCAGGCGCCGGAGAGGAGGGTGACCTCACGTTCGGTAACAGGCACTTCTTGGCCGCAGCCGGGACACGAAACGGACATTCTGAACCGTCCGGGTCGAACGGCAGGGGTTCTTTACGTGCGCCCCCCCGGGGCCCGGGCCGCTCCGAACCAGCCGGCCCCGTCCTTCTAGCCCGCTTTCTGGGGGGCCGAATGGGGGACCGGCGCGACGACGGAGAAGCTGGAGAGGTCCACGAGCCCGAAGAACAGGGTCACGATCCCGATGAACTCCGCGTAATAGAGCGCCACGGGGAAGGAGGCGATGTAGAAGGCCCCGCCCGCTCCGAGGACCGACGCCCCGATCACGATGAGGAGGCCCCGCCATCGGAAGGACCGGCGCAGGGAGAGGACGGCCGCCAGGAGGAGAACGACCGTGGCGGGTACCGTGACCAGCGAGGAGAGGAGCAGCAGGAGGAGGGCGGGGTTGCCCGTGATGATGCCGTCGGTCACCATGTGGGCCGGGGCCGGGATGTCGAAACTGAAGAACAGGACCAGGGCGAGGCAGAATGCCTGGTAGACGGTGTACCCCCGCTCGAACCGTGGGCTCCGGTACGCGCACGCCGAACCGAGCGATAGGATGCCGACGATCCCCGCGGACAGGAAGATGTAGAGCTGGAGGAGGATGGCGTTGGTGACCCCGAGGTAGGTGACGAACTCGACCACCATCCCGGCGGAGCCGAGGCCCAGCCCGAGCCCCCACCAGAGCTGGGTCCGTGTCCCGCCCCGGAGGAACTTCAGGAGCCCGCGGACTGAGAGGCCTCCCAAGGCCACCGCGAGAAGGGCGAGGGAGACGGAGACGAACCAGAACTCGGCGTCCATTCGGTGAACGGCGGTGGGATTGGTTACCTATCTGGGTTCCGTAACTACGATCCGGACCGGAGGACGGGGGCCCGGCGTTCCGCGGAGACCGGCCCCGGGTGGGTCGTGGTGGGCGGAGGAGGGGGGCCGGGAGCCGTTATGGTTGAGGAACTTTCGCTCCCGCCGTGTCCGGCGGGCAAGGCGCCCCACCCCCGGAGCCCCCAGGGTCGGACGGTGGCACGGATCCTTGTATGGGTACGGCCCGGCAGTCGCTCGGACGCTATCGAGTGGGACCCCTGGCGGCATCGTTGGACGGTCTCCTGCCGAGCTGCGCCGACGGAGGGGCGGGCCAACCGTGCGGTGGCCGAGCTCGTGGCGGGCTGGCTGGGGGTCCCGCTCCGATCCGCGCGCTGGGAGCGCTCGGGCCGCTCCCGATCGAAGGTCCTCGAGGTCGAGGGGATCGGGGAGGTCGAGGCCGACCGCCGCCTGCACGCGGTCGCAGGAACGGCCCGTGATCCCTCCACCTCCCCCGGGGGCCCGGGCGCCCCCGGCGGGTGATCACGCGGTGTCGACCTTCCGGGGGAGACGCGTGGCCGCGTGGCGGAACAGCAGGACGCTCGGCACCGCGGGGACCACCAGGATGAGCCAGATGAGGAGCGGGTTCGAGGTGAACGATAGCACGAGCCCCCCGGCCAGGATGGAGGCAAGTCCCCCCGCCCCCGCAGCGGCCGAGAACAGCCCGTTGTAGGAGCCCACCTCCCCCGCGGGAGCGAGGTTCGACGGAAGCGTCGCCGCAGGAATGGTCACGAGGTTCTCCCCGAAGGTGATCACCACCACGGCCGCGAAGAACACCACTGTCGGGACGAACGCCACGAGCCCCGCTAGCCCGAGGCCGAGGAACGCCACCGCGTAGAGAAGGATCCCCCCGATCGCGATGCTCGTGTGGCGGCGCCCGAGCACCCGCTCCGTCGTCGCCTGCTGGCCGAACACCACGACGAGCCCGTTGAGGGCGAGGCCGATCCCCAGCAACGAGTACCAGACTCCGAGAACGTTGTGGACATACAACGGGAAGGTGATCCCCCATTGGCCGACGACGACCCCTCCGAGCAGGAACGCCACGAGCAGCTCCATGGCGACCCGATCCTTCGCCACGATCCGGAGGCTTTCGCCCATGCTCCGCTCGGGTGCCCCCGCCGGGGTCGCAGAGTTGGGCACGGAGCGACCGGCACGTCGGGCGGCGTCGGCAGGCGACGGATCGAGCGCGGCGAAGAGGAGCAGGGCTCCCGCCCCGACCACCGCGGCCGCGGTGGCGACCGCCCCCGCGAACCCGATGAACGAGATCAGGACTCCCCCGAGGGTCACTCCTGCCGAGTATCCGGCGTTGAAGCCGATCCGATAGAAAGTGAACCCGCGGGTCCGATCCGCGCCTTCGGCGAAGTCCGCGATGTACGCGGACGTTGCGGGGCCGGCGGTGCTGGTGATGATCCCTCCCACTAGGGCGACGACGATCGCCCCCGGGAGCGACTCGATCGAGAAGGTGTACGCAAGGAGCGCGGTGGTGACGGCCTCGGCGACCAGTCCGACGAGGATCATGTTCCGCCGTCCCCACCGGTCCGCGAGCAGGCCCCCGACGAAGCTGAACGGGAGTTGGACGAGCCCGATCGCGACGATGACGACCCCCACGTCGATGTAGGTGAGGTGAAGGACGTTGACGAGAAACAGGGCGAGGAACGGACCATAGATCGCGTTCCCGAGCATCCGGATCCCGACCCCCACCCCGAGGAGTCGGATGTTCCGGTCCATGTCCGGGCCACAAATGGGGAGGTTAGGAAGGTGACGCACCGGCCGTATTCACCGGCGGCCCGCTCATGTCCCGGCGGACCGAGGTCGGCCCCGGTCGGGCGCGGAGGGGGGTCGGCAGCCCGGGCCACCTACGGCGGGGGCCGGTGTCGCACGGTCGCCAATAGGACGGCGACCCCCACGGTGGCCACGATCGCGGCCCCGACGAGAAGGGCGTCCGGCTCCCAGGGGGCCAAGGGAGTAGGGAACTGGACCCCTTCGGCGGGGCAACTGAAGATGGCCGGGCTCACGGTCACCGTCCTCGTCGCATGGGTTCCGGCGGCGTCCGTAACGGTCAGGGTCACGTTCCACGGGCCATCGGTGACGAAGACATGGGTGGGGTTCTGGGTCATGGATACGGGGGTGCCATCTCCGAACACCCAAGCGTAGGAATACGGGGGAGTCCCGCCGGAGGCGTTCCCGTCGAACACTCCCCAGATCGAGAACTCCCCGCCGCCGCACGGGGTCCCCGTTTGGTTCCATCCCGCGAATACGGCGGTCGCGGTGAGGTTGGCGGCGACCGTCGCGGGCTGGGCAGGGGCTGAGAGCGGAGCCGGCGCCCCGGAAGGCGCGGCGGCGCCTAGCGTCACGAGGAGACAGATCGCCATGGACCAGGCGAGGGCCGACACGCCGGCCGATAGGTCGGACGCCGATTTATGGACAGACCCCGCTCGGGCGAGCCGAGCCTCGACCTACCGGCCTACGCTTTCTGCGGATCCTCGGGGCGCAGGCGAGTTCGGAGAGGGCCGGCCTCTTGCCGCGAGGTCGGCTGGCGACGCGATCCGCTCGGATGCGAACACGTCCCGAGTCCAGTAGTCCGTTCCGTGAACCGGACCTTACTGAACGGGTCCCGGGCCGTCGAGTGGGAAGGGGCTCGCGCTCGATCGGACCACCTTCGGGGCCACGCGCCGGTCCAGCAACAGGTTGATGCGGGGGACGCACGGGAGGGTAGGATGGGAACCCGCGGTTCGGCCGCGGATCCCGGGGACGCGATGTCGCGGAAGGGAGTCCATTCGGGGATCGCCGTGGCGCTCGTGGTCTTGGCGATCGTGGCTGGAGTCTGCGCGGGCCTGGCGGCCCCGGCCCACTCTGGCGCGTTCCGTGGCTCGAACCTCCCTCACCCCCTTCCCGCCTACTCGGCCCGGGGCCAGAGCCAGCCGGTGGCGTCCTTGACCATCTCTCCGAGCCAGATCACGCAGGGACAGTCGATCAACGTCCAGACCTCGGTGAACGGTGGCACGTCACCCTACAGCTACAGCTACTCCGGCCTGCCCTCGGGGTGCGGGGGCCAGTCCTCGGCCCAGTTCTCGTGCAACCCGTCTGGCACCGGGAACTTCAACGTCCAGGTCATGGTGACCGACTTCAATGGCAACAGTTCGATCAGCCCGAGCCAGTCCCTAACGGTCACCTCGTCGAACAACAACAACGGCAATGGGAACGGGAACGGGAGCGGGAGCAGTTCCAATAACTCGTTCTCGAGCCTCTTTTCTAACATCGGGGGGTTCCTCTCCCTGCTCGTGATCTTCGGGATCGTGGGGTTCGCCACCTGGGTCTTGCTTGTCGTCGGAATCTGGATCATCGCCATCGTCCTCCTACGGCGCCTCCCCAAGCGGGGCGAGGCGGCGGCGATGGCCGTGACCGGCCGCTGTGCGGCGTGTTCCGCTGCGATCCCGTCGTCCGCGAAGTTCTGTCCCGAGTGTGGGGCCTCGACCGCACCGAAGCGGGCGTAGGCCGGGTCCGCGGCGCTCCGGGGGACCCGGGGGTGCCATGCTCGTCAACGTGGCCCGATCCCGGTGCGCGGGCACCCGTCACCCCTAAGCGGCCTCCAACGGTCCGTCGTTCCAGATGGCAGAGATGAACTCCGTCGCCCGGTTCTTCGTCAACAGGTTGGCCGGCCGCCGGATCGCGCGGCGGTGGGAGTGGCTCCGGTCCCGGCTCCCGCAGGGGCCCACCGGAGCCTGCTTGGAGATCGGGTGCGGGAACGGAGAGTTCGCCGCCCGGTTCATCTCGGAGGTTCACCCGGAACGGTACGTGGCGACCGACCTCGACCCCCGGCAGCTCGACGCCGCCCGCCGCCACCTTGCACTCAGGTTCCCGGACGGACTTCCTCCCGCGCTGGAGCTCGATGAGGCCGACATGCTCGAACTGCCTTACCCGGACGCGTCGTTCGACCGCGTGTTCGCGTTCCTCGCGATCCACCATGCGGGCCCGAACCACCATGATTTCTCGAACGTCCCGACGGCCCTGGCCGAGATCGATCGGGTCCTTCGCCCGGGGGGGACCCTGGCGTACGAGGAGTTCATCCACAAGGACCGGATCCGCGCGTGGCTCAGAGGCAAGGGGTACGTGGTCGCCGCCGAAGCTCGTCACTGGAATCGGGAGACCGTCGTCGTCCGCAAGCCGATCGCCCTCCCGACCAGTTCCGCCACCTAGGGGCGGGGGATGAGGACGCCATCGCTCGGCGTCGGTCCCCTCCCCGCCGGAGGGTCCGATCCATGACGACGGTGAGAACCGTGGCTGCCCACGAGGTGGTCCGTGCCACGTTTCCCCGGCCGGTGACCGAAAAGGACGAGATCGGGATGGCCGTCGGCAAAGCGATCGACGGCGCCCTGTCTCAATACAGCCACGAGTTCGCACAGGGACGCCGGCCGAGCCGAACGGCGATGAACCGGGTGGCGACCGACATCCTCGATGAAGAACTCCGCGATGCGGACCTCGATCTGGCCGCCGACGAGCGCGAGCGGCACTGTGCCGCCATCGGGTCGGTCCTCCAAGCGTTCCGCCAGAGCGAGGTGATGGGGCTCCCGCGCCCGAAGAGCCGACTGATCTTGATCAACGAGCGGGTGGGCGTGTACGCCCAGCCGGACTATTGGGATGGCCGGGGACGGTTCTACGAAATGAAGAGCTACCATGCCGACCCGATCCCCCCCGACGTTCGACTCCAGGTGGATTTGTTCCAGTGCGCGTTCCCCAAGTTCCGGGCCTACCTCGCCTGGTTCGACCGCCACGCGACCCCTGTCTCGACCACCATCCAGGAGATCAGTCCTCTCTCATCGAGCCGTGTCGAGTCAGTGCCTCCGGACCGCGTTCGCCATCGGCCTGGAGAAGGGGACCGAGAAGGTGCTGGAGTACATCGACAGCCCGCTCGTTCCGTACCGCATCTCCGAGGGATAGGGCGAAGGCGAACCGACCCCGAACCGGGAGAGGACGCCCGTGCTGGGATTCGAACCCAGGTCTGAGGCTCCGCAGGCCTCTAGGATAATCCATTGTAGCGAGGCCGGCCGAGCGGCCGAACCTCGTAGCTACCCCACACGGGCACCCCCGACGAATCCGCTTGGGGCGTCGGACGAGGGCCCCCTATAAAACACCCTCCAGCCGAGAGCGGCTCGCGGCCCACACTTTATACGACGCAGGGCTGAGGAGGGCCGCCAGGGGTTTCCGGCGGTCTTGACGATGGGTGAGGAGCTGGAACCGGACCCATGGACCGAACTGCGTCGGCTGCCGATGGGGAGTCGGGTCGAGCTCCACTCCGGCGACGGGAGGATCTGGCGGGGGACCCTGCTGCCCCCGCACGACCTTTCGGCGGACCGGGTGATCCAGCTGAAGGTCGACAGCGGGTACAACGTCGGGGTCCACGTCGGACGCCATGATCGGTTCCACCTCCTGCCGTCAGAGCCCGCTACCAATACCGAGCCTGCCGCGCGGGCCGAGCTCCCTCACCACCGGGCCCCGCCGGGCCGGGACGTCGTGGTCCTGACCACCGGGGGGACCATCGCCTCGCGGATCGACTATCGAACGGGCGGCGTTAAGCCCGTGCGGGACGAGTCGGAGATCCTCGCGTTCTATCCGGACCTGGACCGGGACGGCCCGGTTCGGGTGGTCCCGGTCCTCGACCGGCTCAGCGAGGACATGCGCCCCGAAGACTGGACACTTCTCGCGAAACGGGTCGCCGAGGCCTTTGACCAAGGTGCGCGCGGAGTCGTGATCGCCCACGGTACCGATACCCTCACCTTCACGGCCGCGGCCCTGAGCTTCCTCTTGGAATCGATCCCGGGGCCGGTGGTCCTCGTCGGCGCCCAACGCTCTCCGGATCGACCGTCGTCGGACGGACCCACGAACCTGGCCGCGGCGGTGCGCATCGCCCGCTCCGCCGACCTCGGCGAGGTCGTGGTCGTCATGCATGCCGGGCTCTCGGACGACCGGTTCGCCATCCATCGCGGCACCCGAGTGCGCAAGATGCATTCGAGCCGCCGCGACGCCTTTCAGAGCCGCAACGGCCCCCCCCTCGGCTACCTGGACGCCGCGGGGCTCACCTGGAACGTCTCCGTGCGGCCCCCATCCCCGCCGCCGGCCCGCGTCGATCCCCGGCTCAACGAGCACGGCGGGCTCCTCTGGTTCTATCCAGGGCTCGCCCCGGAACATGCAGCGGGGTTCGTTCGGGGCCTCCGGGGCGTCGTGCTCGCCGGGACCGGCATCGGCCATGTGAGCGCGATCCACCTGCCGTGGATCCGGGAAGCCGTCGACCGCGGGGTCGTCGTCGTCATGACGACCCAGTGCCTGGAGGGAGAGGTCGACCCGTTCGTCTACTCGACCGGCCGCGAACTTCTGCGGGCGGGCGTGCTCTACGCAGGGGACCTCCTCCCCGAGACGGCCTACGTGAAGCTTCTCTGGGCGCTCGCCCACGCCGACGGCCCCGACGAGCTGCGCACGCTCATGGAGACCGATCGAGCGGGCGAGTTCGAACCGCGCCACCGCGCCGAGGAACGCCCGTGAAGGCCGGCCTCGAGGTGCACCAACAGCTCGCCACGGGGAAGCTGTTCTGCGAGTGCCCGGCAGAGCTCTCGGATGTGCCGGCCACCTCGGTCGTGACGCGCCGCCTCCGGGCGACCGGCGGCGAGAACCACCAGGTGGATCGGGCCGCAGCGTTCCAGGCCGCCAAGGACCTGCGGTTCCGCTACGAGGTGACCCCATCGAGCTGCCTCGTGGAGCTGGACGAGGAGCCGCCCCGCGAGCTGAGCGAGGCGGCGGTGGACGTGGCCCTGACCGTCGCGCGGCTGTTGAACGCCCGGCC
The DNA here is from genome assembly GCA_963708255.1 of uncultured Thermoplasmata archaeon. Classification (GTDB taxonomy): domain Archaea; phylum Thermoplasmatota; class Thermoplasmata; order Lutacidiplasmatales; family UBA184; genus Lutacidiplasma. Next base: position 1,219,082 of record CAVPSE010000002.1, on the reverse strand, counting down.
GGTCGACGAGATCGAAGTGATGCGGAAGATCGTCGTCGACGGCTCCAATACCAGCGGCTTCCAGCGGACCGCTCTCGTGGCCGTGGACGGCCACCTCGAACTGGAGGGAAAGCGGTACACCATCCAATCGATCTGCCTCGAGGAGGACGCCGCCCGGAAGGTCGCAGAGAGCAGCGGCGAGCTCACGTTCCGGTTGGACCGCCTCGGCATCCCGCTCATCGAGATCGCCACGGGACCGGAGATCACCACGGGGGCCGAGGCGCGCGAGGTCGCCCAGGAGCTCGGCGCCCTGCTGAGGTCGACGGGGCGCGTCCGGCGAGGCATCGGTACGATCCGCGAGGACCTCAACGTCTCGACCGAGGGCGGCGCGCGGATCGAGATCAAAGGGGTCCAGGACCTTCGCCTGCTCCACCGGTACGCCGAGCGGGAAGAGGAGCGGCAGCGCGTCCTGCTCACCGTCCGAGATCAACTCAGGGAACGGGGCGCGTCCGTTCCCCGGGAAGCTCCGTTCGATGTCGCGGGGGCGATCCCGTCCGAGGGGAAAGGGTTCCTCCTCGACGCACGACGGAAAGGGCAGCCGATCCGCGCCCTCCGTCTGAAAGGGTTCGCCGGTCTCTTGAAGGGGGCCGGCCGGGAGTCGGAGCGCCTGGGGCGGGAGCTCGCCGATCGGGCCCGGGCGGCCGGGCTCAAGGGCCTCGTCCACTCCGATGAGCTGCCCGGGTACGGGCTCGACGAGGCCGCTGTCGCCGCCGTGCGGACCGAGCTTTCCCTCGAGGGGAAGGATGCGTTCGTACCTGGTGACCGCGTCGGACGCCGGCCAGGCGGACCGGGCGCTCGCGCTGGTGCGGGAGCGCGCGGAGCAGGCCCTGGATGGGATCCCCGAGGAGACCCGAGACCCGCTCCCGGACGGCCGGACACGATACTCCCGTCCTCTGCCCGGCCGGGACCGGATGTACCCCGAGACCGATGTTCCCCCCGTGCGCCTGACGGCCGAACGCCTCGAACGGGTCCACGCGTCCCTTCCGGAGCGCCCCTCGGAGGCCCGGCGGAGGATCGCGACCCAGTACGGGCTCAACGCCGAGCAGGTCCACCAGCTGAGCCGGGCCGGCGGCTTCCCGACTTCGAGGCGTTCGTTCGCGCCGGCCATTCGCCCGCGCTGGTGGCCCGGCTGTTCACCCAGGACCTCGAGGAGGCCATCGCGACGGCGGGCGACCCCTCCGGGGAGATCTCCGACGCACTCCTCATGGAGGTCCTGGCCTCGGTCGGACGGGGGGCCTTCTCGAAGGAAGGGGTCCGCCCGGTGCTCACGGAGCTCCTCCGGGGCGTTGCGACGGTCGAGGCGGCCGCGGCCGGGGCGGGGCTCTCCGTTGGCCCCTCCGACGACCTGGCGACTCTCGCGGCCCGGGTCGTGGACGAGAACATCGACCTCGTGGACGCGCGAGGGACGGAGGCGTTCCAGCCCCTGATGGGCGACCTGATGAAACAGCTCCGGGGCCGTCGGGACGGTCGAGAGATCGCCGAGGCGCTCCGGGCGGCGATCGCTCGCCGGCTCGCTCGTCCGCCGGGTGCTTGACGGACGGGCATGCCGAACCGACGGGGGACCTCCGCTCGGCCCATCCGTGCCCTCATCACAGATGTCGACGGGACCCTCACCGACGCTCATCGTCGGCTCGACCCGCGCGCCATCGCGGCGCTCCGGGAGGTCGAGGGGCGCGGGGTCCCGGTCGTGCTCGCCACCGGCAACGTTCTCCCGATCGCTCTCGCCATCCACCGGTCCCTCGGGCTCAGCGGGCCGATCGTCGCGGAGAACGGCGGGCTGATCTACGATCGGGCCGATGGGCGGGACACCGTGCTCCGGCTCTGCGACCGCCGGCCGGCGATGGCCGGATACCGCCGATTGCGGGCGGCGGGGCTCCCCGTCCGGCGTCTGTTCACCGACCGGTGGAGGGAGACCGAGGTCGCCCTCGAGGCCGATGTCCCCCTGGCGCGCATCCGCCCCGTCCTTCGGGGCCTCGACCTCACCGCCGAAGCGACCGGCTACGCGATCCACCTGATGCCGCGGGGGGCCGGCAAGCTCCCGGCCCTCGAGCAGGCGCTCGCTCGCCGGGGGCTCACGTTCCCGGAATGCCTCGCGGCGGGGGATGGCGACAACGACGTCCGGATGCTCCGCGCGGCCGGGACCTCGGTGAGCTTCGCCAACGGGAGCCCGAGGGCGCGGGCCGCCGCCGCCTGGGTCGCCCCGTCAGGATTCGGGACGGGCTTCGTCGAAGCGCTTAAGCGATGCGGGGTGGTGGCATGAGCCGGGCCTCGGGAGCCTCTATGCTCGTCGGCAGTTGCGCAAAGTGCGGGCGGCCGGCGTCCCTCCGGTGCACGTTCTGCGGTCGGACGTACTGCCGCGACTGCCTGGACGCGGACGAACGGATGTGCGCGGAGTGCATCCAGCTCCAGAAGCGTCAGAAAGGGTCCCCCGGCGTGCCCCTCCCTCCGTCCCGACGGGCGGGGGGCGGTTGACGGACCGTTAGTACTCGTAGCCCGGAAGCACGAGGGCCCCTTCCGGCATCGACCAGCCGATCGACATCATCGCGGCGCCGAGCGCTCCGGCGAAGAAACCGAGGATCGCGACCCCGTACGCCCAGATCCCCCAGGTGGGGGAGATCCAGAACGGGCCGAACGATTGCCCGCCGCTCGGAGCGATCGCGTGGACCAGGAGGTTCGTGACGATCCCCACGCCCCATCCGAGCACCAGGAAGAGGAACCCGGCCGAAAGGTAGCCCGCCCGGGCGTCCCCGCCGTACTCTTCGGGGGGCGTCGCAGGGGTCTCCTGGAGGTCGGTCATCGCGTTCAGGCGAAGCCCGGCAGTGACTTCGGGTCCGCCGGACGGGTGCCTGGGACCTTGCGGAGCTCCTTCGGGTAGTCCAGGAGCCGGACCAACGGGGCGGACTGGATCACGTAGGTGGGGACCCCCGTCGCCGGGTCGTTGCCCGCCCGCAGGATGTTCATGATGATCAGCTTCACCTCGATCGTCGAGCCGTCCTTGAGCTTCAGCTTGACCGCGGGCTCCCCTTCGAGGACGGTGAAGTCCACGAGCTCGGCCTTCGAAAGGTCCGGCGGGGCTTGGCCGGGAGGGGCGCCCATCATCGGGGGCCCCGGGCCGCGAGCCGTTCCTTCAGGAGGGCCCGAGGGTCCTGCCCGTCGACGGTGAGGCCCATGGAGACGCACGTGCCGATGACCTGGTTCATCTGCTCGTCCAGGCCCCGCCCGAACAGATCCGACCCCTTCGCCTCGGCGATCCGCTGCACGGACTCCAGGCTGACGTCACCGACGACATCGGTCTTCGACTTGCCCGAGCCCTTCTCCTTGCCGGCCTCCTTGAGCAGGAGGGCCGCCACGGCGGGCTTGCCGACCACGAGGGTGAACGCCCGGGTGGCGGGGTCGACCCGGACGATGACCGGGACCCGCATCCCCTGGAACCCCTTCGTGAGCTCGTTGATCTGCTGGACCACCTGGACCACGTTGACGCCGAGCGGACCGAGGGCCGGACCGAGGGGCGCCCCGGGGGTCGCCTTGCCGCCTTCCACCAGGACACTTACTTCATCCGCCAATCTTACCGCCTCCTCGCTCGAGCATCCGCACGTGGTCGCCGCGGACCGTGACCGGGATCGGCACGACCGCCTCGATCAGCTCCACCGTGATCTCTTCCTTGGCCTGGTCGATCTTCTTGACCCGGGCCTTCTCGCCCTTGAACGGCCCGGCGATGAGCTCCACGATGGCTCCCTCGACGAACCCTTCGACGGTGATCTTCGGGACCAGGAGCGGCTCGACCTCCTTCAGGGTGGTTTCGCCCGCGACGAGCCCCCGGGCCTTGGGGATGCCCTTGAGCATCTCCCGGACCCCTTCGAAGCTCATCCCCTCGGCGAACACGTAGCCCCGAAGGACCGCGGGTACGAGCAGCGCGAAGACCACGTCCCGCTTCTCCTCGGCCCGGGCGAGCAACGTGTCGGCGACCTCCCGCTCGTAGCCGCGCGACGTCTTGATCGCGAGCACGGCCTGCCGGGCGACGCAGACGAGCGTCGCCCGGGCCGCGGGCGAGTTCGCCTCCTCCCGGGCGGAGAGCCGGATCTCGAGGCGGTCCCCGTACCGGACGCCGACGGGGGCCTCGACACGGAACTGGAACGGGACCCCGACGCCGGGAGGTACCGTGACGTTGCTGCGCTCCTGCTTCGCCACGAGCTCGAGGAACGTCCTCTTCCCGGGGGGCATCCAGGCGACCGGCCACTCGGCCCCCTCCCCGGGGTAGGTGGACGTGTAGGCGATCTCGGCGGTCACGCTGACCGTGACCGGCTCCCCCAGCTTGCTGGAGAGGACCGCGGTGAGATTGGTCACCGCGCCCGCCGTCATGTCCCGGGGCTTGTCATCGGCGGCCTGGAACGTGAGGGACCCGGCCGACTCCGTCCTCGGCGGGGTCGCCGCCGGGGCTTCGTGGACCGGGGCAACGGGCTTCGGGGCCGGCGGGGCGGCCTTCGTGGCGGTCGGGGGAGCGGCCTCGTCGCCGCTCAACAGACCGATGCCTTCCTCGGGGGGATTGCCGGACATGGGATCCTACAGCCCCGAGAAGAAGTTGGACCAGAGCCAGGGGCCGACCTGCCCGAAGAAGATGTAGATCATGAACCCGACCGCGCCGATCAGGGCGGCGCCGAGCCAGGTGACCTCGAGGACGCGGACGTACTCCTGCGTCGTCGGCCGGCGGGCCATCCGGAGGATACGCCCGTATTTCCCGTGACCGGCGTTGCGGAGCCGACCGTCGAAATTCTCCTGTACGCGCTTCGCGCGGTCAAGGAACGCCATGATTCTTCTACCGGACCAGATCCGGATCCGGTCCCGAGCGACGGGACGGACCGGCGGAGCCGGGTGCCTCCCCGTAAATCGGGGGGGATATAACGGTTCGACCGCGTCCCCCTGCCCGGCGGACGCTGGCTCCAGCGGTTCGCGTAGGTCTCGCCTCCCGTCCGGTCAGGAACGGGCACCGCTTAAGACCGTTACCCCGGGCCCCGTCGCGCCGGGGTGGCCGCCCCCTCGCCGGTTCGACGGGCACCCACCGGATCCCCGCTGCGCTCCGCAGGCCCGAAGTCCGACCGATCGACGGGAAGTCAGCGGGCCGGTTCCCGGCTAGGCGGTACTCGAACTTGGTCATCGTGGTCCGGACCACCGGCAGTCGGCTGGAGATCGCGCCGGTCAGGTCCTTGACCGCCGCGGGCGTCCACGCGCCCCACAGGTCGAGCATCAGGGCATGACGGCGCTCTCGGTGGATCCGTCGGACGACCACGTCGACCCGGGCCCCGGAGAGGTCGGATAGCCGGGCGGCGAACGTCCGGGCCGAACCGACCGAGGGCCACGCCCCGCTCTCGAGGGCCGTCAGGAGATCCCCGACGGGTTCGGAGTCAGGATCTGTCCCGGCTCGGGGCGGCGGGAGCCACCCGCCCGGGGTCACCTCCCAGTGGTCGACGCGGCGGAACCGTTGGGATGCGAGCGCGTGGAGGGTGGCGGCCGCCATCAGGACCAACGTCCCCTTCTCCACGATCCGGCGTTCTCTCAGGAGGGCCGCCAACCGCTCCAGGAGCGGGATCCCCGCCGGGTCGGGAGTGCCGGGGGCCAGATCGAGCTCGAGGTGGACGTGCCGGTAGGAACGGTTCCGGGCGCGTCGAGACGAACGAGGCCCTGAGCCGGGACGTAGTCGCGGGGTTCCAAGGTCCTCGATGCCGGGGGCGGCGAGGGCGGGCTCGGGTTCCTTCCCCGGGGTCATGGGCGACGGCGAATCATCGTTCCGTAACAAGCTAGCTCCCCGGGGTCGGGAGGGTCCCGCTTGACCCGGTTCAACGGTGGGGTTATCCACTGCGGACCTGCTGGTCCCGGCGAAGACCCTCGATGAACCACTCCACGTCCGCGTCACGCGCTTCGCCGACCTGCCCCCCGGGCTCCGGTCGTGACGCCCTCGACGCTCCGGCGATCCTGAGGCGTGAGAACGAGACCGGCGTGGTGTACGGCGTGGGATGACCGGCGTACCTGATCCGGACCTACCGGCCGCCGAGGCCGGGACGGGACGTCCCGTCGTGTTCCTCCACGGATACCCGCTAAACCGTGCCATCTTCGAGCCCCAGCTCGCCGCCCTCTCTGGCGGACACCGGATCGTCCTTTTCGACCTCCCCGGCTACGGGCAGGCCGAGGGCCGCCCGGTCCCGGAGACCCTCGGCGGTTTTGCCGAACAGGTGCACGCGACGTTGGTGCGCCGGTTCCCGGGCCCGGTCGCGATCGTAGGACACTCCTTCGGTGGGTACATCGCATTGCAGCTGCTCCGCGATCATCCGGAGAAGTTCGACGCCGTCGTGCTCACGAACACGCGCTCGGGTCCCGACACCCCGGAAGCCCGGGCGAAACGGCTCGCCACGGTCGCGCGCCTCGCGGACCCGTCCGAAGGACTGGACATCGAGCAGACCGCGCGGAGTTTGCTTGCCCCCGCCACTTGGCAGGCCGGCGGGTCGCTCCCGATACTCGTTCGGAGGATCGTCCGAGGGGCCAGGTCCGCCGCGATCATCGCAACACTGAAGGCGATCGCCGATCGGCCGGACTCTACTCCCGTCCTGGCGGGTATCCGGGTCCCGACCCTAGTGATCTGGGGCGAGGCGGACCAGTTGATCCCCCCCGCGGAGAGCCGGTCCATGCTCTCCCAGATCCCCCGGAGCGTAGGTATCGGGGTCCCGGGCGCCGGTCATCTTCCATCGCTCGAAGCACCCCGGGCCTTCAACCACGCCATCGCGGAGTTCCTCGCGGGCCGGCCGCCCAGCGGGTCCCGGTAGGCGCGGCCCCGGCCGTCGATCCGTCCCGCACCGGTCGGTGCCCTCCGCGGGCCCACCGGCGCACCCAACTCCGAAGGGACACCGCGATCGGCGGCCCACGGTCCCCCGGGGCTGTTCGCGCTAACCGAACGCGGCCTTGATCGGCGGCCAGGCGATAGAGGAGTCCTTGTGGCCGGTTGAGCCGATGTTCAGGAGCCACTCAATGGTGGCAAGGGCGGAGTAGTGGGAGGATCCGTTCGTGGGGCCGCCGAGGTTCCCGATCCCTTGGCTCAACGGGGAGACGAACGCGAGGTAAACGTGGCCACCCCCGGTCGAGTTGGTGGGGCCGGCGTGGGTGCCACCGGCTCCGTGGCTCGAGGTCCCTTCGTCGAAGGTGATGATGTACGTCGTGGAGGCGAAGCTCGTCTTGTTCACGAGCGGTGTCAGGAACTTCTGGAGCCACGTGCTTGCGAAGGCAACGCTCGTGTCGTGGCCGTCGTCGTACATGTTCGGAGCGATGAACGAGTAGTTCGGAACGGTACCCGACGCGACCGACGTGTTCCAGGAGGTGAGCGGGAGTACGTGGGTCTGGCACCGCGTCGAGTTCCCCTCGATGTCCTTGTAGAAGACGAACGGGTCGTGCTTGACCAGGTACGGGTAGGAGTTGCTGAGGTCGCACGCCGCCGGCATCGACTCCTCGTAGGCGGCCCCTTCAGGCCGACCTCATCGGCGACGTTCGTCGCGGAGAACACATGGTGGGTGTCCGAACCGCACTGGGAGTACGTCGCGCCCGACGTGAGAGCGAGGTAGTTCGGGGCGCTCGGGTGGCAGATCGCGTAGTCGTCCTGGAGGTAGGCGTAGTGCTGGGAAAGGTAGAGGAAGAACGACCCTTTCGACAGGGTCGTGTTCGCCTCGGTGTTCTCGAACATGTTGACGACCACGTGGTGAAGGGCCGTCGGGAAGCTGTGCGTGGAGGGGTCTGTCGTCGCGACAGAACCGCCCGGGGTGGAGAGACCTGCGAGGGGGAGGAGCAGGACCGCCGCCAGAAGGATCACGCTCCCCATGGGGGCGGGAGCCCGGTCCGGGGATCGAACCCTCCGTAACGGCTGTGACAGGGACGCCCGCCGGCCCACCCTCGGTCGGCGGTTCGACCGGGGCAATGTCCGTCGGAACTAGGAACGAGAGCGGGGGCGACCGGGCGACCTAGGTCGCCTCCGCGGGAAGGGGTTCGCGGGCGATGCCGTCACGCTGTGGAGATAGCGATCCGACCGGGTCCGAACGCGTACCACAGGAGCACTCCCGCCAGCACGAGGATCAGGAGCCCCAGCGGTCCGATCACGAACAGGAGCAGGATCGCGACCAGGACGATGACGACGGCGGCAAACAGGCTGATCTGGTGTGGTGCCATAGGATCCTCGTAGGTCCGGACCGAACGATAAGCCCCCCCTTAAACCGGGTCAAGCGCGCGGTCCTTCGTCGACGGCGGGAAGCCGGGGTCGCATCCTCGCGGCGCCCCTGGCGACCCCCGCGACTCGGGGGCAGATTGGCCGCCCTGCCCGTCGACGGGGGTCGGCGCGCGCCCCTCGGGAGAGACCACATCGAGACCCGCGAACTTCGCCTGCACGGCCTCTTGCCTCGCCTGGGGCTCGCTCGCCAGGTTCTCCACCGCGGTGGACGCAGCGTCGGGCGGGGGGCCTTCGGCCGCCGCCGGGAGGTGGAAGTCCTGCTTGGAGAACTGGTCCTCCAGGGCGCCCTTCGGTCACCGGAGCGAAGAGCCGCTGACGATCAATCCTCGGTGGTCGACCTCGGCCTCTCCGACGGGGGTCGGGAAATCGGTCCCGCAGCTCTTGCACTTGACAAACAGGGTCGGCACGTTCCTCGCCGGTCGGGCCACGCCCCCGATGACGGATGGGTGACCGCGAACGGCCTTCCCGCGTGGTGAGGGCCACCCCCCAGGGCCAGAGCCCGGTTGACCCCCGGCCAACGATCTCGGAACGGGGGGGGCCCCCGCCCGGCCCAGGCTCAGCGGGAGCGGCCCGGGGGCGGGGGAGGGGGGAGGGGCCTTCCGCCCGCTACGGGGACCCCGTCGATGAGGTCGCTCCCGAGCGGTTGGGTGCCAAAGATCTGGGGGGACTTGACGCCGGTGACGACGAGCATGACTCGGATCGTGCTCTGCATCGTGGGGTCCACAGCGGCGCCCCAGATGATCCGGGCCGTCGGAGAGATCGCCTTCTGGACGACCTCCGAGGCCTTCTGCGCCTCGCTGACGGTCATGTCCGGGCCCCCCGTGACGTTGATCAGGGCCCCGGTCGCCCCGGCGATGTCGACGTGGAGGAGAGGCGAGTTGATCGCTTCCAGCACCGCATCCTCGGCGCGGTTGTCGCTCTCCGACTCGCCGATGCCGATGAGGGCGACCCCTCCACCCTTCATGATCGTGCGGAGGTCGTTGAAGTCGAGGTTCACGAGGCCGGGCCGCGTGATGATCTCGGTGATCCCCCGGATCGCCCGGGCGAGCACCGAGTCGGCGACCTTGAACGCCGTCTGGATCGGGAGGCGCGGGACCAGCTCCAGGAGCCGGTCGTTCGGGATCGTGATCACGGTGTCGATCGTCGAGCGGAGGCGCTCGAGCCCCCACATCGCGTTCTCGGTCCGGACCAGGCCCTCGGAGGCGAACGGGAGAGTGCAGACCGCGATCGTGAGCGGGTTGCCACCGTTCGCGTCCTTTGCGAGCTGGGCGACGACCGGGGCGGACCCCGTGCCGGTCCCACCGCCGAGCCCGAGGGTGATGAACACCATGTCGGAGTCGGCGAGGGCTTTCTTGAGCTCGTCCTCGGCCTCGTGGGCCGCCTGCTCCCCGACCTGGGGAAGGGCGCCCGCGCCCAGCCCCCGGGTCAGTCGGCGGCCGAGAAGGATCTTCTTGGGGGCGTGGATCGCGAGGAGGTGCTGGGCGTCGGTGTTGCACGCGACCATGTCGGCGCCGCTGAGGCCCTCTTCGGAGAGCCGGTTGATCGTGTTGCAGCCGCCGCCGCCACACCCGACGACCTTGATGTTGGTCTTGAGGGATGCGAGGACCGCCTCGAGCTCCCGATCATCGTTCGTCGGCGGAGGGGCTTCGGGGCCGCGCTTCGCATCGGTCGGAAGGTGCGCGAGAATCTCCTGGGCCAGCGGTCGCATGAACAGTCGTCCTCGGTCGGCGGAGAGGGAGCCTGATTATAAAGCGTGGCTCGGTCCGTCGGTGAGAACCGTGGACTACGAGGGGTGGGCCCCCTTCTACCAACGCATCCAATCCGAGTTCGGGTTCCGGATGGAAGGGGAGCAACTGGCCGCGGACCGGCTGCTCGCGCTGCTTCCCGCGGCAGCCCGTGAGGACCCGCTCGGTCGTCTGGCGGCGAGACTGGGAGGGCGCGACGCGGTCATCGTGGGCCTCGCCCCGCGGGCCGGGGCTCCCCCGATCTGGAAGCTCCCCGCGACGACGCCCGGCCCCGCCCTGGTGGCCGCCGACGGCGCCGCCGAGCGATGCCTCGAGGCCGGGCTGGTACCCGGATGTCCTCGTCACGGACCTGGACGGACCGGTGCCGGCCGAGGTGACGGCCAACAGTCGGGGGAGCCTCGCGGTCCTCCACGCTCACGGGGACAATCTGGACGCCCTGGAGCGCTGGGTCCCCGAGTTCGACGGTGATCTCGCCGGCTCGTGGGCCGGCCCTCCCGAGCCCGGCCTCATCGACGTCGGCGGGTTCACCGACGGGGACCGGGCCGCCTTCCTGGCCGCTCACGTGGGGGCCCGACGCGTGCTCCTCTGGGGGTTCGAGTTCGACCAGACCGACGAGATCGAGCCCCTCGCGCACCTCCGGAAGGTCCGCAAGCTCCGATGGGCCGCCGAGGCCCTGGATCTGCTGTCGAGGGGACCGGTCCCGGTGCTGCGCTGGCGGCCCGACGGGTCCCTCGTGCCCTACGAGATCGGTCCGTCGACCCAGTAGACCACCTGGGGACCGGATTCGTAGATCGGGACGAACGGGGCTTCCGACAACCACACCTGCGCCGCCGAGGAGAGCGGCATCGCGAGCTGGCTCGGGTCGAGCGCCACTCCTCCGTACATGACCCCGTCGACGATCACGGCGTCGACCGGCTGCTTCGTGCCGTGCGGAGCGAAGCTCGCGTTGAGCTCCGAGGCGACCAGCGACCAATCCCCCGGGGATCCGGTGAACGAGGTACTGCGTCGATCCCCAGGTCGAGGGATTGCCGTCGAACCCGAACACCATGGACGAGATGCGGTGGTCCGAGGCCACGACAGCGGTCGGGGGAAGCCCGATCCCCACCCAGAGCCACACGGCGGCGTCCCCGTTCGTGAGGCCCTCCTGGAATCCGCCAAGATCGGCGGGGGGCGGATACGCGATCGCAGCGTTCGCGGTCAACAGGAGCACAAGCGCGACCGAGCCCGCGGCGACCGCCCTCCGACCGCCGCGGTCCCCGAGCCGGGCGACGATCCGCCCGAGCGAGAGCGCGGCGAGGAACCCCAACGGGATCAGAAGATACTCCGCGTGGCGGGCAGGGCTGATCACCTCATCCCCGGTGCCGAGGGCGAGCAACGCCGACAGGCCCACCGCGGCGACCCAGGTGAGGGCGTACGGGCCGAGCCGCTCGAAGAAGACGAGCCGCCGGGAACCTGCGCCGCCCGCGATCATGAGCGTGAGCGGAACGAACCAGAGGATCCCTGCGGGCGATGTCACCTGCCCGCTGGTCCCGGGCAGCGGGACAACGATGAGCACCACGGATCCGATCGCCACGCCCGCCCCGATGATGGCAAAGTCCCTCAAGATCGCCCGATCGGTGGGCAATCGGGGTCCCGGTCTCGGACGCGTCGAGCGCTTCGCGACGGAACGCCGCCACCGGATGAGCAGGCCGAGGAGGAGCACGAGAGGGATGGGGGCCAGGACGACCGCCGCCGTTTCGAAGGGGGAGAGGGCGTCGAACGGAGCGCCGAGCACGTGCTGCTGGAACGCCGTCGCATAGAGGAGCCAGTACGCGAGGGCGGCCGTCGCCAGGGACCCCACGATCGCGAGCTCACGGACCGGCAGCCGTCGGCTCCACCGACCGGGGACCGCCAGCTCGAGCAGGATCAGGCTCCCGAGCGCCGAGACCAGGAAGAAGTACGTCGAGAGGTGATGAGTGACGATCAGGGCGCCCCCCGTCAGAGCGAGGGGGAAGTACCATCGCACGTCGCGGCGTCCCTCGACGAACATCCAGAGCGCCGCCACCACGAACAGGTCGCCGAGCGCCAGGGGCGCCGGGTGGGCGAGGGAGAACATCCTCGGCATGGCGACCGTGGCGAGCCCGGCGCCGAGCAGCGCGATCAGGTCGTGGGGGAACAGGCGTCGGAACAGGAGGAACAGGGGAACGACCGAGAGGACGGCGAGGACGGGAACGGTGACCTGGAGCGCGGTCAGCGGGTCCGTGCCCGCGGCCCCCGCGACGCCGGCGGCGACGACGTAGATCCCTGGAAAATCCTGGTACCCGTATCCCCACCCGGAGTAGCTGCTGAGGGGTAGATGACCGGTGGTGGCGAGATCGGACGTGAGCCGGTAGGTACTCCCCCGTGTCCGAACCGAAAATCGGGAACGTTCCGAGCGGCTCCAGGGCTACGAAGGCGAGCAGCAGGACCAGCGCACCGAGCCAGAGGACCGTCGCCCGGTTCACGGCCACCGACCGAGCCCCAGGGCCGACCGGGCCCGGAACCCCGCGGCGGCGTGGCCCCGCATCGGAGGGAGAGCAGGGGGCGCGGGTTAAGCCGCTTTTCCTCGAGGAGAGCCCGTTCTCCGGCTCCCCCGACGGGACCGCGGCGGTTCCGCCGACGAAGGTCTAAATAGGGGGCGTTGGTGGGGCCGCACGCGAGGGAAAGGTTTGGCCGGCGGTACCGCTCGAAAGAAGCCGGCGCGCTCCTCCTCGGCCCGCCCGCCCAAGAAGGCCGCCCCCCACCGACCGATCCATCCCGCGAAACACCCGGTGAAGAAGTCGGCCCCCTCGAAGAAGGCCGTCGCGGCCAAGACGGCCCCCCCTCCGAAGAAGGCCTCCCCCCCGAAGCGCACCGCGGGGGCTGCCCCCTCGTCCGCGGCCCGTGCGGCGCCCGCGCCGATCCGAGGGGACGGCCGGATCCACGTCCTCTCCCTTTCGTTCGTCCGGGACGGCGACGAGTTCCTCGCCCGGCTCGAGACGGACGGCGGCCAGATCACCGAGCTCAAGAACCGGTCTCTCGACCAGCTCCTGACCCTGGTCGCCGGCGAGTTGGAAGACCTGCTCGAGTGAGAGCTTGGCCTACGCCACGGGCTCGATGAGAAGCCCTTCGTCCACCAGGTAGGCCATCCGGCGGCCGTGCGCCGGGACCAGTTCGACGATCTCGGTGGGCGACGGAGCCAGGAGCCCGGACCCGTGCCGACGCGCCACGTGCGTGGGGACGTTCTTCGGGTAACGACGCGGAGCGGAGAACCGTTCCCGGATCACCATCTCCTCGGGGGTCCACCAGACCCCACGGGGGGCTCGAGCGATCGTGACGGAGGCCCCCACCGCGAGGCAGACGACCGCCGTGAGGCTCAGGACGGCGATAGCCCCCGTGTCCGAGCCGAGACCCGGGGTCACCACGAGGGCGTCCCCGAGCAAAACGCCGTACAGGAATATCAGCGCGATCCCGAACAGGAGGAACAGTCGTCGGGCCCGGATCCAGCCGGCCCGGTTCTCGACGAACCGTCCGCCGGGAATGGGGGAGGCGGCCGCGCGGATCACGCGGGTCCGGACCTTCGGGATCCGAACCGCCCGTGACGCCATCCCGGTCACCGGTATGGAACCGGGGGCGGCCCGTGATAAATCCTCCGACGGGGTCGTCACGCCTCGAGGGCCGGGTCGAGGCCCGGGCCAGCGGCGGCCGAGGGGCGGGGCGCCGGCTTCGACAGGTCCACCAGCGGGACCTTCCGGGCGATCTCCCGCGCCATCGCCGAACACGACGACGGCGGGACGGGGCGCTGGGTGTAGCCGGGCAGGGCCAGGTCGTACGTCACGACCTTCTTCTCGGCGATCGTCTCCCAGACCGCGCGCCAGATCCGGTCCGCGGCCTCGCGCTCTCCGAGGTGTCGGAGCATGAGCTCAACGCAGAGGATCTCCGCGACCGGGTTCGCCTTGTCCTGCCCGGCATACTTGGGCGCGGACCCGTGGACCGGTTCGAACACGGCGATCCCGTCCCCGAACAGGGCCCCCGGGGCGACCCCGAGCCCGCCGGCGAGCCCCGCGCAAAGGTCCGAAAGGATGTCGCCGAACAAGTTGGTCGTAACGATGACGTCGTACTCCTCCGGCTTCTTCACGAGTTGCATCGCCATGTTGTCGACGAGCCTCTCTTCGGAGACGATGTCCTCGGTACTGGGTGGAGAGGGCCTTGAAGGCGATCTGAAAGAGCGCTCCGGTGGTCTTCATGATGTTCGCCTTGTGGACCGCGGTGACCTTGCGACGCTTCTCGCGCCGGGCGAGCTCGAAGGCGAACCGGATGATCCGATCGGACGCCTTCCGGGTGATCACGTTCACGGTCTCGGCCGCGTTGTGGTCCCGGTCGACCCAGTGCTCGACCCCCGAGTAGAGCCCCTCGGTGGCCTCCCGCACGACGATGAGATCCGTCTCCGGGAACCGGGTCCCCTCGCCCGCGATGGCCCGGGCGGGCCGGACGGAGGCGTACAGGTCGAGCTGCTGTCGAAGGGCGACGTTCACGGACCGGAACCCACCCCCGATCGGGGTGGTGATCGGTCCCTTCAGGGCGACGCGGTTGTTCCGGATCGAGTCGAGGACCGAGTCCGGGAGAGGGGTGCCGCTCTTTCGGATCGCCGCCTCGCCGGCGTCGACGACCTCCCACTCGATGGCGACGCCGGTCGCCTCGGCCACGAGCCGGGCCGCCGCCGTGACCTCCGGTCCGATCCCGTCCCCCGGCACCAGTGTCACTCGATAGGGCATCTCCGATCCGCTCCTCGGCCGGCCACATCCGCCCGGGCTTAATCCCTTCGCGACCGCAGGGCCGGATCCGGCCCTCCGGATCGACCGACTGAACGGTGCGTGCGACGCCACATAAGTTTTCTTATATGTTGACTAAAATCGTGGTGGCATGCTGCCACCCCCCTACCCCGAGGTCCTTGCCGCCGAGTATGTTCCGCCCTCCCTGGTGCTCCGCAGCCCGGACGTGGAGTCGCTGCTCCGCCGCGTCGGGGGGGCTTTTCCCGACCGGCCCGCCCCGTGGGCGGCGGCGGTCCAAGGACCTCCCGGGTCGGGGACCTCCTCCGTCGCCCGAGTCGCCGCCCACCGCCTGGTGGAATCGATCCGACGAGAGCGCACAGGGCCGGCCCCCCTGGTCGTCTCGGTCCGGGTGCGCTGGTCCCGGGGGGCGCAGGGCGTCGCCGCTGCGCTGCTCCAGCACCTCGACGAGGGGTTCCGACCGAGGGGCTTCCACCTCACCGAGATCATGGCGGGGTTCCTCCGCCGCCTTGCCCGGGATCATCGGTCCGCGGTAGTCGTCCTGCACGACATCGCGCCGTCGGGGCCGGAGCTCGGGCCGGTGTTCCGTGCGTTGGCCGGCCCGCAAAGGTTCCTCCCGGAAGGGATGGAGGCCCCTCCGCCGATCTGGGTGCTCCTCGCCGGCGTTCCAGGCGCCATCGGCACGTGGACCCAGGCGGCACGATCCGGCCTGCTCACGGACCCGCCCGTGCGCCTCGAGGCGTACGCCCCCTCGACGGTCTCGGCGATCGTCCGGGAACGGCTGGCCCGCGCCTACGGCCGGGACCCTCCCGAACGGCTCCTCGATCGTCTCGCGCGGACCACGCTCAGCGGCCCGCCGAACGCCTCCCGGGCCATGGACTTGGTACGGCGGCAGTTGTTGGGCCACGCCGCCGTCGTGCCCGGCTCGGTCTACCGGCCGATCGGCACCGCCTCGCCCTGGAGCGTGGAGGGCCGGCTCGTCGCCGCCCTGGTCCACGCCACCGAAACCGGAGCGGCGAGGCTCGGGGACGTTCGAGCCTGGGAAGCGAGGCTCGCACGGGCGGAGGGCGTCCCCCCGATGGCGACCACCACGCTGTGGCGGCGACTCCTGCGGTTGGAGGCCGAAGGCCTGGTCCGACGGGAGGTCCGCCCGGGTGGAGGCGGCGGGACCCGTTCGGTCCTGACGGTGCTTCGGCCGTTCCCGGAGTGGCCGTCTACCCGGGCCCCGGATAGTCCTCGAGCCGCCTTCCTCTCTTCGAAGGAGGGACCGGTGCGGGGGCAAGTGGGGGCGGTGTCGTCCCCGCTGTGGCCCCGGCCGTCTTAGAGAGGCGGGGGTGCCGGATCTGGTTGAGTACCGTCTCCGCGAGCCGAGGGGACTGGAGCGCGGCCGCGACCCGGTCGAGGGGCGCGGACCGGAGGCTTTCCCGGTCGGGGAAACCGGCCTTCGTCAACAAGCGCCCCCGGGCGCGCCCGATCCCCCGGAGCTGGACAAGGTCCAGGAGCTCCTCGCGGACCCCGTAGCGGACCCGTAGTGCCAGGTCGTCGAGGGGCCGGGAGGCGCGTCGCTGGAACCGGGCCGCGATCCGCGAGGCGGCGAACAGGAGCCAGTCGGCGTCCTCGACCTTCGCCCGAAGGTCGCCCGCCCCGATCCCGAACCGCTCCGTGATCTCGACGATGGGCGTCTCGTCGATCCACGCCTCGAGGACCTGGGCGGTCTTGAGGCCCGCCAGGAACAGGTCGAGCTCCTGGGGGAACGGCTCCTCCTCGGGCTTGATGAGAAGCTCGGGCTCCTCGTCCGTGTACCGACGGAGCAGCTCCGGTTCCTCCCCTCGTCGCAGGAAGAGGGGCGGGAGGTCCGGGGTCGCGGCGACGGCGGCCAGGAGCGGGAACACGGCGACGTTGATCGGCGCCCGGTCGAGCGCCTTGCGGAGGAGGATCGCGCTCATCGGGTCGAGGTACAGTTCGCTTGTCAGGCCGCCGAACGGCGTGGCCGACAGGGTCCGGCCCCGTTCCAGCAGCTCATGCTCTTCGAGGAACTCCCGGACCGTCTGGACCGTGCCCGACATCTCCGACATGGGCAAGGTCTTCCCGTAGAACGTCGCGGCGAAGAACGCCTCGAGCTCCTCCTCGCTGCGCACCTCGCCGGAGGCGACCAGGGCGAGGAGATGCATCCGGAGCGCGGGCTCGGCGGCCAGCCGCGACTGGACCTGCTCGGGGGGGGCCGACAGGTAGTCATCGAGGAGCCGCTCCTCCTCCTCCGGGGAGCGGGCGAGCAGCACGGCCTCCCCGACCGTGTCGAACCTCGGACGCCCGGCCCGGCCGCACATCTGCTGGACCTCCATCGCCGGGATGGGCGCCTGGGTACCGATGCGATCGTCGTACCGGTTCAGGTCGCGAACGATGACGCGCCGGGCGGGGAGGTTGATCCCGGCCGCCAGCGTGGGGGTCGCGACCAACGCTTTCAGGACCCGGTCGCGGAACGCCCTTCTCGACCACCCGACGCTCCGGATTGGTGAGGGAGGCGTTGTGGAACGCCACCCCGCTCGGCAGCAAATGCCCCAGACGGCGGATCCCCTCGGTCTCCTCCTCGGAGACGGAGAACAGCTCCTCCCGGGCGGCCTGGGCGGCCGCCCGTTCGGAGGGCGACAGGGTCGCGAGGACCGTGCCCGCCAGCGCCTGGGCCGCCTGCTCGGAGCCCCGGCGTGTGCTGACGAACACCAGGGCCTGCCCCCCGTCCTGGATCACCGTCCGCACCAGGCGCGGCAGCGGCTCGCCCGGCCCCGGAATGGGGCGCACGGAGAGGTCGGTGAATGTGATCCGGCCCTCGTGGTAGACGCCCGAGCGCAGCGGCACGGGCCGGAACTCGCTTGCGATGTGGTCCGCGCCGAGCCACTCGGCGAGCTCCATCGAGTTGCCGACCGTGGCGGACAGGGCGACGATCTGCAGGTCTGGGTTTGCGCGCCGTAGGCGGGTCAACGTCACCTCGAGGGTCGGCCCCCGGTCCGGGTCGCGCATGAGATGCACCTCGTCCGCCACCACGGTGCCGAGGCGCTCCAGCCACGGACTGCCCCGGCGAAGGAGGCCGTCGGCCTTCTCGCTGGTCGCCACGAGGATGTCGAGCTTCTCCAGCGCCGAGGCCGGCAGGTCGAAGTCGCCGATCGAGATCCCCACCTTGACGCCCAGGTCGGCGAACTGCTGGAGCTCCTCGTACTTCTCCTGGGCGAGGGCCCGGAGCGGGACCAGGTAGAGGCCGGTCCGCCCGGCGCGGGCGGCCCTCAGCAGGGCGAGGTAGGCCACGAGCGACTTTCCGCTGGCCGTGGGGCAGGCCAGCAGCACACTGTGCCCCGCCATCACGGGGCCGACGGCGGCCGCCTGAGGCGGGTAGAACCGTTCGATCCCGTGGGCGTGCAGCGCGTCGAGGAGCGGGGCGTCCAGATCGAAGTGGGAGATGTCGACCGAATCCGTGGGCACGGGGACGTTGGGGGGGCCGCCGGTCGGCGCTGCGAGGTCGGCACGCCGAACGGAGCCGGCCGCGTTACAAAGCGTTTGGTCGGCGCGGGAGCGCCCCGGGGCGGCGGATCACCGGCCCACGAGCGCGCGGCCGAGGATCAGCTCCTGGATCTCGGTGGTCCCCTCGACGATCGGAAAGACCCGGGCGTCCCGGAGGAGGCGTTCGGCGGCGGCGCCCCGGCGCGCCCCCTCGGCTCCGGCGACCGCCATGCCCCGGTGGGCGATCCGCACCGCGGCCTGGGAAGCGAACAGTTTCGCCGCCGAGGCGGCCTCCACGAACGGCTCGCCGGCGTCCTTGAGGGCCGCCCCTCGGTCGATCAGCGCGGTCGCCGCGGCCACGTCCGTGAACGCCCGGGCGACCTCCGTGCGCTTCCAGTCGGCCGGGTCCCGACGGGCGCTCTCCTGCATCACCTCGTACGCGGCCCGGGCCACCCCGAGGGCGCACGCCGAGATCCCGAGCCGCCCGCCGGCCAGGGCACTGAGGGCGACCTTCAACCCGTCCCCCTCGGGGCCGAGCCGCCGGTCCAACGGGACGTGGACATCCTGGAGCACGAGCTCGGTCGTCTCGCTCCCGCGCAGGCCGAGCTTGTCGAGCTTCTGGGCGACGGAGTAGCCCGCGGACCCCTTGCGGATCAGGAACGCCGTGATCCCGCGGGCCGCCTCCGAGGGGTCCCGGGTCGCGAACAGAAGGACGAGGTCGGCGCTCGCCCCGTTGGTGATGAACATCTTGCTCCCCGTGAGGAGGTAGCCGTCAGAGACGGAGCGGTACCGCGTGGCGAGGTGCGCGGCGTCGGACCCCACCGAGGGTTCGGTGAGGCCGAAGGCGCCCAGCCACCGGCCCTCAGCCAGGGGACGCAGGTACCTCTCTCGCTGCCCGTCGGTTCCCCAGGCGAGGATCGGGTGGGCCGTCACTGAGAGGTGGACCGACAGGAGCGTCGCGACGGCCCCGCTCGCCCGGGCGAGCTCCTCGAGGACCGCCACGACGCACCGGGTGTCGCCGCCGGCCCCGCCCCACTCCGGGGGGATCCCGAGACCGAAGAACCCGCCCGCCCGGAGCGCATCGGCCACCGAGCCGGGCATCTGGTCGTCCCGGTCGAAGCGGACGACCTCAGGTTGGAGCTGCTCGGCGAGCCGGTGGGCCTTCTCGCGCCAGGACGCCGCGAGGGATGCGACCGGTACCGCCATCGCGGGCCGATTTTCCGGAAGGCTTAATGGATGCCGGTCCGTCCGACGGAGCGACCGTGTCCGACGAGCCCCCCCGGGTCGAGAAGGACCGGTTCACCTCCCTCGACACCCTCGCCATCGCCCGGGAGATCCGGGCCCTCGGCCGTACCCACATCGACAAGGGGTTCGACGCCGGGCCGGGCGCGTGGTCGCTCACCCTCCGTTCCACCGGCGAAGGCCGTCGGGAGCTCTACCTCCTTCCGGGCCGATATGCCGCCCTTCGACCGGTCGCCACCGACCACCCCGAGGAGCCCGGGCCGCTGGCGCGGGAGCTTCGTCGGCTTCTGTCCGCCTCCGTCATCACGGACGTCCTCGACCCTGGCGGCGAACGGTACCTCGAGCTCCTCCTCCAGCGGGGCGACTCGCCCGAGCCGCTCCGGCTCGCGGTGGAGTTCTTCGGAGCCGGCAACCTCCTTGTCGCGCGCGGGGGGACCATCGTCGCCGTCGCGCACCCGAAGTCCTGGGCCCATCGACAGGTCCGGGTCGGCGCCGCCTACCAGCCGCCGCCATCCCGGGGGGATCCCTGGCGACGATCCGTGGCGGAGCTCCAGGTCGCCCTCGCCGGCTCCCGGACCGATCGGGCGAGCACGCTCGCCGCGCGGCTCGCGTTCGGGGGTCCGATCGCGGAGGAGCTGCTCGCGCGGGCCAGCCTCCCCGGCAGTGAGCCCGCCTCCGCGGACCCCACGGGGTCGGCCGAGGCGCTCCACCGGGCGATCGAGAGCCTTCTCAGCGAGGTCGGCGACCGGCCCAAGGGGTACATCTACACCCGGGCGGGCGTCCTGATCGACGCGGAGCCGTTCCAGGGGAAGAGGTGGGAGGGAGACCCACTCGTCCAGGTGGAGATGGTGGGATCATTCTCCGAAGCGGCCGACCGGTTCTTCCGTTCGACGACGCCGGCGCCGTCACCTCCCGCGGATCTACGGCGGCGCGAGGCGCGGGCCGAGCTCGAGCGCCAGCACGACCAGCAGCGCCAGGCGATCGCCGCGATGGAGAGCTCCATCGCCGAGGAGTCGGCCCGAGCGGAGGCGGTGTACGCCCATTACGAGCAGGCGGAGACGATCCGCGCCGAGGCCGCGGCGCGCGGGGGCGAGGCGGAGTTCGTCGAGGCGGAGCTCGGGGGCCTGCGAGTTCCCCTCCTCGTCCGCCGCCCGCTCGAGCAGTCGGCCCGGGTGCTCTATGAGGAGGTCAAGCGGCACCAATCGAAGCTGGCCGGCGCCCGGGCGGCTCTCGCCGAGACCATGGTCCGTCTGTCCGCCCTCGAACCCGAGGCTTCGGCCGACGCAGGCTCCACAGCCCCGGCCGTCCCCGCGAAGGCTCGACGGTCGCTCTGGTTCGAGGCGTTCCGCTGGTTCGTCACCTCCGAGGGGTTGCTCGTCGTCGCGGGCCGGGACGCCACCTCCAACGACCGGGTCGTCAAGCGGTACCTTCGGGCCGGGGACGTCTACCTGCACGCGGACCTCCAGGGCGCGGCGAGCGTGATCGTGAAACACTCCGCCGACCCTCACGCTTCGATCGGCGATGCCTCCCGGCGAGAGGCCGGCCAGTTCGCCGTCGCCTTCTCGAAGGCGTGGCGGGCGGGTCTCGCCTCCGCCTCCGTCTTCTGGGTCGAACCGGATCAGGTCTCCAAGGCGGGGGCGAGCGGGGAGTTCGTCGCCCGGGGCGCGTTCGTCATCCACGGGACGAAGAACTTCCTCCGCGACCTGCCCCTGGAGCTGGGGCTCGGGGAGATCGAGGTTCAGGGCGAGAGCCGGTGGTCCGCCGCCCCGCCGGAGGCCCTGCGCGCCCGGGGGCGGCTTCGGGTCCTGGTGGGGCCCGGGGAGGAACGCGAACGACCGAAGGTCGAGGTCGAGCTCGCTCGCTCCCTCGGCATCTCCCGATCGTTGGTCCAGTCTCTCCTCCCCGCCGGTGGGGTCTCCATCCGGCGGACGTAGAGCCTCTGGAGGGCCCGACCCGGGAAGGCGCGGCCCAGATCGTGCCAGGTGGTCCCATCGGCTCGCATCGCAGCGATCGTGTAGGTCCGTCCCTCCACCATGAGCGAGGTCCCGATCTCGAACACCTGGTCCAGCCCCGCGGTGACCCGGGCCGCGTGGGTCCGTCGGCCCTCGACGATGGAGACCGGGACCCAGAGTCCCGTGCTGGCGCTCACCCAGACGGTCGCGAGGTCGTCGACAGGAGCCTCCCGGCGCCGCTGGCCGGTCGGAGTGTCCATCCGAAGGATCCGCTGGGGAGGGTCCGACTCCGGGAGGTTCGAGCCGACGCGCAGCACCCGCCCGGCGGGGATCTCGACGGTCGAGGCGACCGATCGCGGGCCATCGGAGACGACGAGCCGCAGGGCCACGTGTCGCGCGGGTTCGGCGCGGAACGGGTGCGTGAGGCGGCATTCCCGGCAGCGGGCGGTCCCTTGGACCGTCCCGCCGGCCCCCGGGAGGGCCCCTCCCTCCAGTCGGAGGATCCGATGCGGCGTCGTCCGCCCGCACACCTCGCAGAAGATATCGGCGGAATGGAGGCCCCCGGCGGCGCGGGGAGGGGCGGCGGGGCCGGGCGCGGGAGGTTCCTCCATGGGCGACCCGAGCGGGCCGGGGTCTTAGGGGTGGCGGCAACGGCCTAGAACGTGGAGACGGCGGTCCCCGTCGTGGGCGTCGCCGGCCGGGGGGTCCGCTGGACCGCCCCGAAGAGGCGGAGCAGCCCCGCGAGGGCGATACCGCCGGCGACCAGGGTAACCGGGATGGGCCAGGTGATCAGGAGACCGAACACCGTGAGCGAGAGGACGACCCCGATCGCGAGGGCGATCACGGAGAGGTCGTTGCCGCTCCGCCCGATCCATCGGAGGCCGACCGCGGCGAACGCCGCCCCGACCAGGCCCACGAGGAGGAAGTCTCCGACCGCCGGCAGGCCGAGGGCGGGGGGAACGGCCTGCGCCAGGAGGATCGCCGGTTCGAACGCGGCGCCGAGCACCATGAACTTCCATGGGGGCACGGCGGGCTCTTCGGTCGGAGGGGTCAGCCAGGCGCGGGGGAGCCCGCGCGCGAGGGCGACGAGGCCGACGATGGCGACCGCACAGGCGAGGAGCAACGGGGCCGGGGTGACGAATCCGGTCACCCGACCCGTCAGCAGGAGCATCACAACCCCCGCGTCGACGGCCATCAATCCGAGGGCGAGGGGGATCTCGCGACCCTGGAGCAGAGGGCGTCCGCGGGTCTCCGGGAGGATCCGGCCGAGGAGGGCGATCGGGAGACCGATGCTCACGAAGGCGTGGTAACCGATGATGCCGAGCGTGAACACCCAGTTCACTCCGAGGAAGTGGCCGTAGGAACCGAGCGCGCCCGCGGCGGACGTGTGGGGGTTGAAGAACGTCGCCGTGCCCACGCCCTCCTCGACGATGGCGTACGCGGCCCCCAGGGCCACGAGACTGGCGAGGCCCTTGTTCCAGCGTATCACCGCTTCCCGGATCAGGAGGGCCCCCACGGTGTAGATCGCGACGTTCACGAGGAGGAGCGCGACGAACAGCGGGGGGAACAGGACCAGCAGGGAGAGGTTGCTCGATCCCAGGACGTACTCGGGGATCCCCGGCGTCAGGAGGGCGAGAGTGAAGACCGGGTGACGGTGGAGGAATGCCACCAGGCGCTGTGCGCGGGTGGGGCCGGGGGTCGACATCTGCTCACCCCGCCCACGCCGAGGCGGGTGGGCGCGCGACGACGGTCGTACCGGGTTCGAGGGCATCTTCCGCGACGCAGCGGCACCACACCCGCCGGAAGAACAGGAAGGCGAGGCCGTCGGCGACCAGCACGAGCGGGACAGGGAACCCCGCCAGGAGCCCGAGCACGGCGAGGGGGATGATCGCCCCGACCGAGAACGCCAGGAGGTGCCGTCGGTGACGGACACGACCGATCGTTGAGTAGACCAGGCTGGCGAACGCCGACAATAGGAGGAGGAGCGAGAGGAACACCACCGCCGCCGGGGCTCCCAGGGCCGCCAGGATCGGGGTCACGGCGGCGACGGCCGGGAACAGCGCGAGGCCGATGCCCGCGAACTGCCGTGGGG
Source organism: uncultured Thermoplasmata archaeon (assembly GCA_963708255.1). GTDB lineage: Archaea > Thermoplasmatota > Thermoplasmata > Lutacidiplasmatales > UBA184 > Lutacidiplasma. Next base: position 1,195,479 of record CAVPSE010000002.1, on the reverse strand, counting down.
TGAGTCGCGGGAGCTCCGTAGCGGGCCGGGGCCAGCCCGGCGGAAGGAGCCGGGCGACCACGACGCAGGCGGCGATCACGGCGACGCAGATCCCGATGACGACCGGGCCGTCCAACCAGTGGAGCGCCCCGGCTCCCACGGCGGCGATGGCGGCGGTGTCCAACGCCAGGATCCCGACGAGGAGAGGGACCTGCCGACGGGTGAGAAGGGGACGACCCCGGAGCTCGGGAAAGGCCAGCCCGAACAGGAAGATCGGGATCGAGATGCTGAACACGACGTGCACCATCACGACGCCGGGGACCCAGACCCAGTTCGTCCCGAGGAAGTGGCCGTAGCTGCCGAGCGCTCCGACGTTGGGGTTGTGGGAATTGAAGAACGTCGCGTCCGCGATCCCTTCTTCCATCACCGCGTAGGCGACCCCGAGGACGGCGACCGTACCCCAGCCGCCCTTCCAGCGGACCATAGCCTCGCGAACGAGCAGGGCACCGGGGGTGTACATCGCGATGTTGAGAAGCAGGAAGGCTCCGAACACGGCGGGGTTCCACAGGAGCCCCGTCAGGTTGGACGACCCTGACAGGTACTCGGGGATCCCCGGCGTCAGGAGGAGAAGGACGAGGATCGGCCGCCGTCGGAGGGACTCCTGAACCCGCGTGAATGACGAGGCTCTCGGGCGAGGTGGGCTCGTAGAGCCGGACATGGGAGAATCGTGCGGACTCCCCCTTCATGAAGGGGGCAGAAAGAATCCGACGTTCGTCGGGGTCTGGGAGCCTACGGCAGGGTGTTGCCGCAGTGGGAGCAGAACTTCGCCTGCAGGTCGACCGAGCGGCCGCACTTCAGGCAGACCCGCTGGATGAGCGGAGCCGCCGCGGGTGGCGGAGCCGGCGGGTAGGCCGGCGGGGCCATCGGCCCGGGGTAGCCGGTACCCCGCGGGGAAGACGGGCTGGTAGCCGATGTACTCCGGCCCGGGGCGCCAGGCGATCGCGAGGATCCCACCGATCAGGGTCGCGATGAATCCGATCCCGAAGCCGCCCCAGAAGCTGATGAGGCTCAGGATCGAGAATACGATCAGCATCACCCCGGCGAGGACCCGGTGCTCCGGCTGGACGTAGGCGAGGGTCGCGAACAGGATCGCCATCGCGCCGACGACGGCGCCAAGGATCCCCGAGGCGATGTAGACCTCGGGAGCCCCGCCGAACGCGAAGTAGCAGGTCCCGGAGCCCTGGCAGGAGGCCCCAAGGTCGATCTCCAGGACCGAGAAGACGAGGATCGCGATGCCGCCCAGGAGGCCGGAGACGAACGCTCCGGTCGGCCGCTCGGGGGGTCGTCCTTGGAAGCCCGCGCCGGGCGGGGAGGCGGGGACGAAAGTCGGTGCGCTCATGGGCCGGGGACCCCCATGCCCCGAAGGCCGCCCGGGCAGTAAAGCATTGGCCCCGGGCCGCCGGGGATCGCCGCGGCAGCGCGGGTGCGGATGGGGCTGCCCGAATTTGAATCGGGGTCCCGAGCTCCCAAAGCTCGAAGGATGGACCAGTAGAGCAGGAGGGGGACCGTCCCCGCCCCCGTAGCTACCCCACAGCCCCGCACGATCCGGCTACAGCGCGTTCACGCGCTTTAAACTCCGCCCGATCCGGCACTCGGCCAGCTCCGGGTGGACCGTCTCGACGCGGAACCGCTGCTTGGCTGGCAGGGAAGGTCCCGCGCAGATCGACCAGTTGGGGCAGTCCACCCGCACGCACGGGTACCGGCCCACTTCGACGGAGCTCCCGACGATGGCGCTGCGGGCATCGACCACGAGCTCCCGCGGGACGCCCTGAACCTCGACGACGCGCGCGGTGGTCTCCTGGAGGGCGCAGGGATGCTCGACCGGCCGGACCTTCGTGATGGCGTACCGTCGGCCCGGATCGAGCGTCAGGCAGGCGTGGCGATACGGGCAGGTCCGGCAGACGGGCGCGGCTCCCTGATAGACGAACTCGAACCCCGGCCGCGCCTGGGACGCGGCGATCAGCGTGATCTCTGCCATGATTCCTATCCGATGACCCCGGTGACGTTGGCGAGCCGCTCCGCGGCCTCCCGGGTGAGGCCGTTGTCGCCAAGGATCGTGTACCGTTCCGGACGGACGGCGTGGGCCCCAACGAGCGCCTCGATGATCTCCTCGGTGGTCACCCCGAGCTCCTTCGCCGTGATCGGCGCTCCGATCGCGTGGAGGGCCGTCCGCACCTTCCGCCAGTCGCCGCCGTGGAGGTACATCATCATGATCGCGCCGACGCCGCACTGCTCCCCATGCAGGGCCGGCCGCTGGGCGGCCCGGTCGAGCGCGTGGCTGAACAGGTGCTCGGAGCCGGAGCACGGGCGGACGAGCCGGCGACGCTCATTGCGATCCCGGCGACGATGAGAGGACGGATCGCGATCCAGACCGACTCCTCGAGGTTGGGCTTGATCAGGTTCGCGTGCTCGGCGATCTCCTGGGCGGCGTACTCGGCGAGGGTCGCGGCCGTGCTGGAGTACTCCTCGTTGCGAAGGCGGGCGGCCAGCTTCCAGTCGAGGCAGGCGGTGAAGTTCGAGATGACGTCGGCACAGCCCGCTCGCGAGCAGCCGGAACGGGGCCTGGACGATCACCGAGGTGTCGGCCAGGACGCCGACGGGCACCACGGCCTCGGTGCTGGTGACCCGGCCGGCGCCGTGGAGCGAGGCGCGGGGGGAGGAGATGCCGTCGTGCGCCGCGGAGGTCGGGACGCTGACGAACGGGATGCGGAGCCGGTGGGCGACGACCTTGGCGATGTCGATCTTGCTACCGCCCCCGACGCCCACCACGAACCGGGCGCCGGCGGTGTCGAGCTCCCGGCCCACGCGATCGGCCTCATCGTTGGTGGGGTCGCCGGCGATGATCGTGGTGACCTCGAACCCGGACGCCTTCAGGATCTCCACGGCCCGGTAGCCGGCGAGGCCGGCGGTCTTCGGGCCTGTGATCACGGCGCCGTGGCTGGGGAAGTCGAAACCCCGGCAGGAGTTCCCGAGCTCGGAGAGGACCCCGTGCCCGGCGAGGACGCTCCGGGGGAAGACCATGGAACGGGCTTTCCCGAACGGCGACTCGAGCCCCGCGATGGGGCCCCGGTTGCCGAGCGACTCCGTCCCCATTCGACCTCAGGGCGTGGGAGCGACCCCCCCTCTTTACCCTTCCCCCGGCGGTGGAGACTCTCGGCGCCCGGTCACTTCCCGGGAACGTCGCCCCAGAGCACCTTGTGCTCCTGGACCATCACCCGGACATCGAGCTTGTCCGCGAGGACCCAATCGGCGAGCCGACCCGGAGGCGTCCCGTAGACCGGCTGGAACAGCGCCTGGGCGTTGAACGGACGCTCGCGCAGGACCCGCCGCGCGTACAGGTAGTCCTTCCGGTCGCCCACCACGAACTTCACCACGTCCTCGGGGCGAAGGAGTTCGAGGTTGGCCCACCGGTTCCGCCGCTCCATCTTCGAGCCGGGGCATTTCACGTCGACGCTGAGGATCACCCGTTCCAGACCAACGTACGGGGCGACATCGAGGGAACCCCCGGTCTCCACGACGGTGGTGATCCCTTCCTCCGAGAGTCGTGCCAGGAGCTCCACCGACTCGCCCTGGAGCAGCGGCTCCCCTCCGGTCAGGCAGGCGTTCCGGGTCCGATGGCCCCGGACCTCACGGAGGAGAGAGGGGATCGAACGCTCCCGTCCGGGCCCGAACGAGTAGGTCGTGTCACACCAGACGCACCGCAAGTTGCAGCGGGCCGTCCGGATGAACGAGGTCCGGAGCCCGGTGAGGGGCCCCTCCCCCTGGACGGAGTGGAACACCTCGATGATCCGCACGTCGGTCGATTCGGCCGCGCGCGTATAGCGTTGGAGCCCCTGCCGGGCCCTTTCCGCGAGCCCCCTCAAATAGCCCCACCCCGTGGGAGGGCGCCGATGGAACCGAGCCGAGAGCTCCACTGGCAGTCGGCGTGGGCCGCCGCCTCCCTGGGCGCCGCGCGCCGGCTTCCGGGTCGGGACAAGTTCTACGCGCTCGTCGCCTACCCGGGTTCGAGCGGATTCCTCCACGTAGGGCACCTGCGGGGACTGAGCCTGGCCGATACGCTCCACCGGTACCACCGGATGCTGGGCCACGCGGTGTTCTTTCCGACGGGCACGCACGCGTCGGGGCTCCCGGCGGTCACGTTCGCGCAGAAGGTCGCGGATCGGGATCCGGATCTGGTGGCCCAGCTGCGCCTGTACAAGGTCGACGAAACCCTCTGGCCCCGCCTCGAGGACCCGGCGGAGGCGGCGCGATTCCTGGGCGAAAGGTACCTCGATGCGTTCCGTCGACTCGGGCTCCTCATCGACGAGCGGGCGTACGTCACCACGATCGACCCGGATTACCAGGCGTTCATCGGCTGGCAGTTCCGCCGCTTGGCCGAGCATGGTGCCCTGGTCCAGTCGGTCCACTACTCCGCCGTCTGCCCGGTGTGCGGCCCGGTATCCGTGGACCCGTCGGAAACGGACCTTTCGAAGGGGGGAGATGCCGAGTGGATCACGTACCGGACCGTCCCGTTCCGCTTGGAGGACGGGCGGGTGCTCCTGGCCGCCACCCTGCGCCCCGAAACGATCTACGGTGTCACCAATCTCTGGGTCCCTCCCACCGGCTCCCTGGTCGTCTGGCACCACGGGGAGGAGCTCTTCCTCGTCAGCCGACGTGCCGCGGAGCAGCTGGTGGGCCAGCACGGAGGCCGTATCGGCCATGAAGTGCCGGTCGCCGAGGTGCTCGGGCGGGCCGCGACGGTTCCCATCGTCGGCCGCAGCGTGCCGGTGTTCGCGAGCGAGCTCGTGGATCCCGAGGTCGGGACCGGGGTGGTCATGAGCGTCCCCGCCCACGCCCCGGCCGATTGGCTCGCCCTCTCCGAGCTGACACCGGAGCAGCGGTCCCGGGTAGGTCCGCCTCCCGAGCTCCTGCTCCCCGTCCCCGCGGAGCAGCTCACTCCGTCGGAACGGGAGTTGATCGCCGGCGACGGCCCGCCGTCGGAGCGGGCGGTCCGGGCCACCGGGGCTCGATCGCTCGAAGATTCGTCGGCGCTCGACGAAGCGACGGCGCGACTCTACCGCCTCGAGTTCGTCCGGGGCCGGATGCGCCCGGAGTTCGCGGGGGGGAGGACCGTCGCGGAGGCCCGAGAGACCGTCGCGGCCGAGCTGGGCCAGGACCACCACGCGATCGACCTCCAGGAGTTCTCGATCCCGGTGATCTGCCGCAACGGCCACCGCGTTGAGATCCGCAAGGTCCCGGACCAGTGGTTCCTTCACTACGGGGAGCCCAGCTGGAAGGAGAAGACGCGGGCCCTCGTGGGCCGGATGCGCTTCGATCCCCCGGAATACGCCGAGGAGCTGCGAGGGATCCTGGACTGGTTCGACGACCGGCCCTGCACCCGCAAAGGCCGGTGGCTCGGCACGCCCTTCCCATTGGACCCGTCATGGGTCATTGAGCCGATCGCGGACTCCACTTTCTACCCGGCCTACTTCATCGTGCGCCCCTTCGTCCGGTCCGGGCGGCTCGCGGTCGCCGGCCTCACCGACGCCTTCTTCGACCGCGTCTTCCTCGGGCGCGGGCCGGGCGAGCCGTCGGTGGACCTTTCGCTCCAGCAGGAGGTCCGGGAGGAGTTCCTCTACTGGTATCCGTTGGACGCCAACATCGGGGGGAAGGAGCACAAACGAGTCCACTTCCCGGTGTTCCTCTACACCCACGCCCTCCTCCTCCCGGAGGGGCTCCAGCCCCGTCGGGTGATCGTCCACTGGTGGCTCACCTCCTCCGGGGGAGAGAAGATCTCCAAGCGCCACGTCGGCGCCAAAGGCGGGGCGATCCCTCCCCTCCAGGAGGCGACCGAGCGCTGGGGCGCCGACGCGCTCCGACTCTTCTACGCGACCTCCGCCAACCTCTCCCAGGACATCGAGTGGGACTCGGGCCTCGTCGACAACGCGGCCGCGGCTCCGGGACGTGGAGAAGATGGTCCGCGATCTTTCCGGGACCGGGGCCGGAGCGCCCCACGAGCTCGAGGCATGGCTGACCTCGGAGATGCACGAGGTCGTCGGGACCGTCCGGCACGGGCTCGAGGAGGGCGACCTCCGGGGGGCCGCGGAAGCCGTGTTCGTCACGGTTCCCTCTCGCCTGCGACGGTACATCCTCCGGGGCGGGGAGCGCGGCACCGCCGCCGACACGTGCATCTCCGCTTGGATCCGGCTCATGAGCCCGTTCGCCCCCCACCTCGCCGAAGAGCTGGGCGCGGGGCGCTGGCCGTCGCTCGTCGCGGAGCAGCCGTTCCCGACCCTCGAAGAGTTTCCCCGTTCCGAGGCCGCCGTGGCCGCGGAACGATACCTGGAGCGGGTCGAGGAGGATCTCCGGAGCGTCCACCGATTGTCGACGGAGCGGGGCGAGTCCCCGCGGGGGGTGGCGTTCTTCGTCGCCTCGCCGTGGAAAGCGGAGGTGGAGCAGTGGATCCGGGACGCCGCGGTCCCGGGCGCCCGCCGCGAGCCGCCGATCCGCGTGGTGATGGAGCGCACCCGACAGCATGCCCATCTCTCCGCGTTCCGAACCGAGATCGCCTCGTACGTCCCGAAGGTCGCCGCCGCGGCAGTGGCCGAGCCGGCGTCATCGCTCACGGCGGAGGACGAGCTTAGGCTCCTCCGATCCGCCGGGGGGTACTTCGTCCGTCGGTTCGGCGTGACGGAACTCATCGTCGTGCCAGAGGCCGAGGCGGAACCGCACGACCCGAAGGGCCGGCGGGACCGGGCGCGCCCGGGGCGGCCGGCATTCTACCTGCTCGTAGGGCCTCCCGGCCGGTCACGGTAGCCCGGATACCGGCGGAGCGTAACCGGCCCCCCGCGCCGCGGCCGTTCGCGGCCCCCAGCGCCCACTAGCGTTGGCGGATGGGGGGGGTCCGTTTCCGATGGACGGCCGAGAAGTTGAGGTGCATCCTCGACGGGGTCGGGTGGCGGGAGACGGCCCGATACTTGGCCGATTTCTTCGTGTCGTACCCGTGGGCCACTTCTCCCGAGACCTCGAAGTAGATCAACTGTCCGATCGGCATCCCCCGGTAGATGCGCACCGGGAAGCTTGACCGACATCTCGAGGGTCCAGTAGTTGCAGAACCCCACGTCGCCCTTCCCCGCGGTAGAGTGGATGTCGATGCCCAGGCGCCCGACGCTCGACTTTCCTTCGAGGAACGGGACGTGGTCGTGGGTCTCGGTATACTCCTCGGTGACCCCCAGGTACAGCTGCCCGGGGACCAGCACGAAGCCGTGGGGTGGGATCGTGAACCCCTCCACCGCGTTCGCCTTGCGGGCATCCAACGCTCCGTCCCGGTAGGTGGCGAGGTAGCGCCCGAGATGGACATCGTACGAGTTGGAGCCGAGGCACTCCGGGCGGAACGGCCGGATGACGATCCGGCCCGCGTCGATCGCCTGCTGGATCTTCGTGTCGCTCAGGATCATGGGGGGCCGCGCGGCCAAGGGGGGCCGTTATTTAAGCCGCCGACGTGGGCCGGCGGCGCGCGGACCGGGGCGACCCCCCCGGAGATCGTGGATGCAACGCAACGACCCTGCGGAAGGCCGGCCCATCGCCCTGGCACCCGGGGGAGTCCCTCCCGAGCTCGACCAGTTCCTCGCTCTCGACGGCCCCCAAGCGTTGCTCATCCGGGGGTTCCCCGGGACCGGGCAAGACGAGCCTCGCCGTAGGTCTGGTAGAGCGTTTTCACGGCCGGCGACTGTTCGTCACGAGCCGGGTCGACCCGCTCCAGCTCCGTCGCCAGTTTCCCTGGTTGCGCGAGGCCGATGACGACCCCGCCACGACCGTCTCCATCATCGACTCGTTCGGCTCGGAAGGATCGATCGCCAGCTCCGCGCGGGTCATCGCCCGCGCCCAGGAGGTCCTGGCCGAACCGGAGCTATCCCACGGTGACCCGGCCACGGAGTTCCTCTGGCTCCCCCCGGCGGTCCAGGAGGCGCTCGGGCAGGTCGACGAAGAGCAGCCGACGCTGCTGGTGTTCGACTCGTGGGACGCCCTGGTCGAGCAGTTCCTCGGTGTCCCAGGTGCCCGAGAGGGGGCCGTCCCAGACCGGGCCGCGGTGGAGCGATTCCTGCTTCGCCGGGTCCATGCGGCCGGCGCGCACCTGATCCTGGTCGTCGAGCGGGAGCAGAGCTCCCATCTCGACTATCTCGTGGACGGGGTCGTCTCGACGGCGAGCCAGTTCGAGGACGAACGCCTGGAACGGTGGCTGACGCTGCAGAAGCTCCGACGGGTGCGGATCGAGGACGCGCTCTACCCGTTCACCCTCGAAGGAGGACGGTTCGAGTGTGTCGAGCCTCTGCCCAACCGGTGGTCCGCCGATCCCGCGCTCCCCCCACCGGACCCATCGCCGATGCCGGGCTCCCTGTGGCCCGGCAACTCGTCGTTCGCCACCGAGTTCGGACGGCTTCCTGTCGGTCAGCTCACGGTCCTCGAGATCGATGGCCGGCTCCCCGAGAACTGCGAACGGCGGATCGTTCTCCCGATGATGCTGACGGCCCTCGAGGAGGGATCCCGGGTCCTGTTCACCCCGTCCCCCACCTACCGCCCCGAGGAGATCTACGATCTGGCCGTGGCCGTCCTCCCCCGGAAAGCCGTGCGCGAGCGGCTGCGGATCTTCTGCGCCGAGCCTCGGCCGACCCGACGGCCCGACCTCGCCCAGATCCTTTTCACCCGGTCCACCGGGCATACCGATCTGGCGCAGGAAGTGCCGGTCCATGCGAAGTCGGAGGAGTTCCTTTCGGTCCCTCCTCCCGAGGGCCGGGCGAACCTGTTCATCGATTCGCTCGCGAACCTGCGGGCGTTCGCCCGCGCGGCCGGCTCCGACCTCTCCCCGGTCAGCTTGCCGGCGGCTCTCCAGCATTTCCTGGGACTCGCACCCTGTGTCGGGGTCGTCGTCGGCGTCCCCGGCGATCCCGTGCTCGACGGTCTCCTGAGCCTCGCCGGCCTGCACGTGCGGGTTCGGGAGCGCCACGGCCGCGCCATCGCCTATGGGGTCCGCCCCCGGACGAGTGCGTTCGTACTCGCCCAGCCATCCCCTCCGTCGGCCGGGAGCCCGTCGGTACGAGCTCCGGCGCATTGTCTAGGGCGGAACCGTGCGCATGGTCAGCGCGGCATAGCCGACGACCCGGCCCATCTGCTCGGCCTCCCCGGAGTGGCCCCATCGCAGGAGCTTGGTGTCCAGGTGTTCGCCCGATACCGCCGCCAGAAGTACCGTCGTCGGAGCGATCCCACACATGGAGATCTCCTCGCGGTCCACGACATCCAACAGGCCCCGCGCGCTCCCGGCGAGGATCTGATCGATGGCAAGGTGGTCGAGACGGTCCGCCACGGGCGCGGGGACGTAGTGGGAGAAGTCCGTGGAAGCGACCAGGAGAACGTCGCGGCCCCGGATCGAGGTCCGGACCCGTTCGGCCACTTCGGAGAGGAACGACCAGGGTCCGTGCCGAACCATCAGCGCCACGATCCGCGGCTGGGGCAGGACATACTGGAGGAAGGGGAGCTGCACCTCAATGGAATGCTCCGGGGCGTGGGCCGTCTCATCGACCTCGATCGGCCCACCGGAGAGCGCGCGGACGAGGTCATGGTCCGTCTCCACCGGCCCAAGGGGTGTCTGCCACGCGATGTCAGAGACGGCGGCCGGCGCGCCGGCGCCGTGGTGGTCCACACCGAGGATCAACACCGTGGCGGGAGGTCGTTCCTTGGCGATCTCGTCGTAGGCGAGGGCTGCGATCGGGCCGGAGTACCGATATCCGGCGTGGGGAACCACCACGGCCCGCAGCGTCCGCTCGGCCGTCCGGTGACGAGGCGGAAGTCTCGCGGGGCCTCGAGTATCCAGGAACGACCCCTCGATCTCCTTCGTCAGCGCCCGCGCATCCTCGGCGTAGAACTTCCCCGCGACGGCCGGAGGGCGCGGGCCCGGGAACGGCATTCGCTCACCCCGGACCCAGGGTCCGCAGCACCGCGGAGGCGTCCGAGTCGTGGAGCCGACCCCTCGGTTTCGTCCAGGCCGGTGCCGTGTCCTCGTAGCGCGGGATCACGTGGACGTGCAGGTGGAACACGATCTGGCCCGCCAGACTGCCTTGGTTGATCGAGACGTTGTAGTGACTGGAGAGGTGCTCCACTTGGCGGCACGCCCGCGCGACGGCCGCCATGAGATCGGGGTGGTCCGCGACCGGGAGGTCCGTGATCCGGTCGACGTGGGCCTTCGGAATGACGAGGAGGTGCCCGCGGGTGATGGGGAACAGGTCGAGGAACGCGAGCGTCTTCGCATCCTCGTGGACGATATGGGCGGAGGCCCGCCGCGCGACGATGTCGCAGAAGATGCAGCTGGGGCGGGCGTCCCCGGGGTCCACCATCAGATCGGGCATTCGCGGTGGGAGTATATCCTCTATCAAAGGGCCACGGGTTAAGTGGGGCGCGCCCCTCGGCGACCCGTGAGGCGCACCCCCGGTTCGCGGTGGATCGCGGTCGCGCTCCTCGCGGGGCTCATTATGGCTCCCGCCGCCTCGGGGCTCGTCGTTCCTCCGGCCACGGGCGCCGCGTCGCATGTGATCCTGACCGATGTCGCAGCGGTGCCGGCGGGCGAGGCGGTGCGACCCCTTCCCGCGCCCACGATCCTCCACCTCACGGTGACCCTCGCGTCCCCCCGTCCGGCCGCGCTCGCCACATTCCTCGCACAAGTTCAGGACCCGGGGTCGCCCAAGTACCACCATTTCCTGACGGAGGGCCAGTTCCAGGCCGGATACGCCCCCACGGTTGCCGACGAGGCCGCCGTGGCGGCATACTTCGATCAGCACGGCGCCACCGGTCTCTCCGAGGCCGCGGACCGGTTCTCGGTGTCGTTCGACCTCGCGGCCGGGGCGCTTCCCGGGGCCCTTGGACTCTCCCCGGTCCTCCTCGGGCTGGAGCAGGCGCACCCGGTGTTCACCGCCGTCGGCAACGTGAACCTCCCGGCCAGCCTCGAGCCGCTCGTGGCCGGGATCGGGGGACTCAGCAGCGCGGGACCGTTGTCATGGTCGCCCGACCTCCGGGAGGTTCTTCCTCCCAGCGCCGGTGGGATCCCCATCCACGAGTTCGTCGACGGGCTCGGCGGCCAGCCCTGGTTCGTCGGGAGCGACTTCACCCAAGCGTCGGGGACCACCCAGCTGTTCCCGGGGGGGTCGGTCTCCAACACCACGTTCCCCATCCGGGAGGCGATCGCGACACTCCTGCTCAGCGGGTACAACGAGTCGACGAACCAGAACCTGCCGCCCTTCGATCCGGTGGCCGTCCAGCAGTACTTCAACGATACATTCCCGTCCACATGGCCCCAGCCCAACATCTCGGCGGTGCCGGTCAGTGTGGGCGGGATCCTCCCCCCGCCCCCGGGCTACTACAACGGCTCGAACGATACGACGCTCGATGAGGCCGAGAACTCCCTCGACCTCGAGATGGCCGGAAGCATGGCGCCGGGGGCGACGCTCGTGAACTTCTATTTCGCGGGGAGTGTGGTGGCAGCCCCGGGTTCCACTGCCTCGAACTCGAACGTGGCCGACGACTTCGGGCAGACCCTCGAGGCGGCCCTCACCCACAACTACTCGCCGGCATCCCTCGCCGCCGTCACAGCCTCGTTCGGCCTCCCGGACCTCAACGACACGCTCTGGAACATCGAGCTCGCGAACGCCGCGGCGACCGGGGTCACGGTCCTGGCCGCCTCCGGCGACCAGGCGAACGCTCCCAACTTCCTCTCCGGTCGCAGCCAGGGGCAGTGGCCGGGATGGCCGGCCAGCGCGGCCTTCGCCTCGGACGGGGCGATCTCGGTGGGGGGCTTCTCCTTCTCCATGTCAGGCTCCCCGAACGGCACGTACTTTTCCAACGGCACTCTCAACACGAGCTTCGACCCGCTCGCCGGGAGCTTCGAGCAGCTCGGCGCGTGGTACGACACCGCGGGAGGCGGGGGGAACCTCTCGGGGACCGAGGGCGGGGCCAGTTCGGTCTACGGAGAACCGGCCTGGCAGCTCGTCTCGGCCGCCCAACCGAGCATCGTCAACGTGACGGTCGCCCAGGGGGCGGTCGCGCTGGGGCGGGCCGAGCCGGACGTCGCGTTCCCGGCCTACGGCGTCATCGCCTACGTGGCCCGGGATTCCGGTGGGACGTACTATGCCCTGCTGGAGGGGACCAGCATCGCTTCCCCCGTGTTCGCCGGCATGCTCGCCTCGGCCGTGGCGGTGCAGGGCGCACCGTTCGGGTTCCTCGACCCCGAGCTCTACCGGATCGGGAGCTACTACGCGGCCTTCCCGTCGGCGCCGCACGACCCGTTCCTCGACGTCACCAACGGATCCAACTATGCGTTCTCCGCGGCCCCGGGATGGGACGGGACGACCGGCTGGGGCACCCTGTACGCCCCGTGGTTCCTGACGGCCCACGCGAACACGACGATCAGCGGGTACCTTTACACGGGCCCTACCCCGGGCCTTCCCCCCCCGTTCTTCAGTTTCTCGGGCGGGCCGCCGTCGACGTACTTCCTTGTGTTCGTGGGGATCGCCGGGGCGTTCGCGGTGGTCGCGGTGATCCTGATCCTGCGACCTCGGGCTCCGATCGGTCCGGCCCCGGGCGCCGGAGCGCCGGCCCCTGCCGCGCCCGGACCGGGGGTCCTCCCGCCCGCGGCGCCGTGGGGCACGGCGTACGCCCCGCCGGCACCCTCCTCCGGGGCCCTGCCGCCGCCCACCTTCTTGTGCCCGTACTGCGGGGCCCCGCGGCCGGCCGATCCCGTTCGCTGCCCGTCGTGCGGCCGGTACCGAGCCGGCGGCCGGTCGCTACGGGGGAGCGGTCGGGTTCTCGAGGAACGCCCCATCGGGGGGTACCGGCTCCGGCGCCGGGGCCGCGGGGGCGACGGCCGGCTTCGGGGCGGGGAGCGTGCCGGGGGCGACCCCGAGCTTCTGCTCGAGGAACAGCCGGATCTCCTCGGGTCGCGTCGAGGCGATGCCGAAGTACTCCGCGAACGCCTTGGTGGTCCGGAGCTCGAGCGTCGATCCTTTCGGCTCGGCGTGGATCAGATTGAGGCCCCGGAGGCGTCCGACCTCCTCGTACGCCGGCTCGCCGATCATCTTGGCGAGGAGGCTCTGGAGCATCGGTTGGTGGTAGGCGATGAGCGTGAGGGTCTTCAGGGTCCGGGGGGCCATCTCCACCGGGGTCACAGAGTGGGCCGCGGCCACGAATGCCTCGCGCAGCTGGAGGGCGTACCGGTCGCCGACGCGCCGTACCTCCAGCGCGGTCTGTCGGCCCTCGTAGGTCTTCGAGAGGCGCCGCAAGGCCTGCTGAACGGGGCGGAAGTCGGGGGCGTCGAGAGACTCCGTCAGCTCCGCGACCGAGAGCGGCTTGCCAGCGGCGAACAGCACCGCCTCCAGCCGGAGGACCAGGTCGTCGACCCGGGACGGCATCATGCCACCTCGGGGATCGGGATCCGGGCCTCGGCCGTGCGGCGAAGCCGGACGGGGCTCTCCCCGAGCGTCTCCTGGTCGAACTCGATCACCCGTTCCTTGGCGAGGAACAGACACGCGAGGAAGACCCCGACGAGTCGGTCCCGGCCCTGCTCCCGGCGCCAGAGATCGAGGAGCGGGAATGTCTCGTCCTTCGGGTGGCGGAGCGCGACCTGCCAGACGTCCTCTAGGTCCTGCTCGGGGATATCCCCGTGGACCAGGACCTGCGGGGGTGCCCGCTGTTCCTCCCGCAGCCGCTCCCTCAGCTCATCGACGCGGAGGGCCTGGCGAGCTTCGACCTCGGCCTCGCCGAAGGCACTGACCAGCTCGAGGAGGCTGACGGGCCGCTGGTCTGGGTGGCGGACCATCGGGACCAGAGGCGGGGCCTCGGCCGTACCCAGGACCGAGGAGGTGACATCGAGGGCCTCCGGAGTGTCGAGGTCCGTGAGGTAGGTCTCGTCGCCGGGAACGACGCCATCGTCCGCGGCCGGCACCGGCGCGGTCCGGGAGCGAAGGAGCTCCTCGGACTGCAGAAGCAGGATCGACCACGCCATGTAGAGCAGACGACCGGCGACCGCGAAGTCGACCCCGTCCTCGTCCTTGACGCGCTGGAGATACTGCTGGGTGAACCGGGCGAGGTCGATCTCCCACGGATCGAACTCCTCGTCCATGACGAGCTCGAACAGGAGCGCGGTGGCTTTCTGGAACGGATCGGGGATGACGATGTGGACCCCCTCCTTGAGCCCATTGACGAGCGTCATGTAGCGCTCGAGGAGCTGGCCGGGCTGGTCCGCCTCCCCGAGGAGGGACCGATGGAAGATCAGGTAGTCCAGGACCCGCTGAGCGGCCTCGCGCGGGACGGCCCCCGTCTCGGCCGGGCTCGGGGGTGCGAGGTCACGGGCCTCCTGCTGGGAGATCGTCATGCGGCCCCCGGCGCCAGCAGCGGGACCGCTTCCTCGCGCTTCTGCTCGTCAACGTCGACGATCTCGTCGAGCTTGAGGCCGACGACGCGCGAACGGCCGTCGCCGTGCATGGTGACCCCGAACAACCGGTGCGCGAACTTGAGCGTCACCTTTCGGAGCGAGATGACCACGAACTGGGCCCGCTCGGCGTTGCGGCGCAGCATCCGGCCGACGTTCTCGGCGTTGACGCCATCGAGGGACATGTCGACCTCATCGAACACGTACAGCGGGCTCGGATCGTGCCGCTGGAGGGCGAAGATGAACGCGAGGCTGGCGAGGGACTTCTCCCCGCCGCTCAGCTGCTCGAGACGCTGGACCGTCTTGCCGACGGGCTGGGCCTGGATGAGGAGGCCGCCGGCGAGGGGATCCGCCGGGTTCTCGAGCGCGATCTCGCCGACACCGCCCCCGGAGAGCTCCGAGTAGATCTGCTGGTACTGGGTGTTGACCGCGACGACGACCTGGACGAGCTTGTCGCGCTTCTTCTTCTCGATCTCGCCGACGAGCCCCGTGAGCTCCTTCTTCTCGTTGGAGAGCCGGGTCACCTCGCCGTCGAACTCCTCGAGCCGGGCCTTCTCCTGATCTGTACTCCTCGAGGGCCCGGAGGTTCACCGAGCCCATCCCCTCGAGCTGGGCGGTGAGGGTCGTGATCGTCCGCTTCAGTTCGTCCGCGGGGATCGGCTTCTCGTTCGCCTCGGGGGGCGGGAGCTCCTTCAGGGCCGCCTCGACCTCTTCGAGATGCTGGCGAGCCTGGGCGAGTCGGATCTCCTCGGTGTGGAGCATGGTCTCGCGCTGTCGGACGGTCTCTTGGGCCCGCGCGAGACGGTCGACCACCGTGACGCGCTTGGTCTCGAACTGGCGGCGCTTCTCCGCCTGGCCCTCGACCGCCTTCATCTGCTGGGTCTCGACGGTCTTGAGCGCCTCGAGAGCCTCCCGCGCGGCCGTGACGGAGGCCTTGAGGTCGACGAGCGACTTCTCCTTCTCCACCCGCTGGGCGCGGGCGGCCTCGAGCTCCTGGGCGCGCGCGGTGGCCGCCTGGCGGGCGGCGACGAGCGCTCCCTTGGCCGCTTCCAGGTCTCGGGTCGCGGTCAGTCGGGCCTCGGCGGCGACCTGGGCCGCCTCCTGCAGAGCCCGCATCTTGTTGGAAAGCGCGCTCGGGAGGTGGCCGTAGAACTGTTCGTTGAGCTTCTGCAGTGTCTCTTTGGTGGCCGCGAGCGAGGCGCTCAGCTCCTCCGACCGATGGGTCGCCTTCGCGAGGGCCTCCTCCGCCTTCGAATGAACGAGCTTCGCCTGTTGGATCCGCTTGGCGGACTCCGATAGACGCTGTCGGGCGGAGGTCAGTTCCTGCTCGATCATCCCCCGGGCGCTGGTGTGCGCCTGGGCCTCTCCCGTGCGCTTCGCCAGTTCCTCGGTCAGCTTTCGGACCTCGTCGGAGAGTCGCGCCAGCTCGGCCTTGGCGGCCGATTCGGCGCCGCTCTTCTCCCGCAGGTCCTCCCCGAGCCGCTTGAGCTGGACGGCGCTGTCCGCGCCCCGGCCCCCGGTTTCGAGGTAGCCGCCCGTCATGGCGCCGGTCGCCTCGATGAGATCGCCGGTCAGGGTCGCCAGTCGCACCCCGCCCATCTGGGCCCGGGCGGCGGCGAGGTCCTTCATGACGACGGTCTCGCCGAAGACGTACCAGAACGCCGGGCGGAGCTCCTCGTCGAACTTGACGAGGTCGATGGCGAACCCGACCGCCCCCGTCGACTGGGCCGCCACCAGGGACTTCCCGTGGGGACGCCCGGGGAGCATCCGGTTGAGGGGGAGGAACGTGGCCCGGCCCCGCTTCTCGGCCCGCAGGAGCTTGATGCACTCCTCGGCGACCTGATCCGACTCCACGACGAGCCCTTGGAAACGGCTCCCCGCGGCGACCTGGAGGGCGGTCTGATGATCGGGGTCGAACCGGGCCAGCTCCTCGACCGTGCCCCGGATCCCCGCGAGCTTTCCGAGGTTACGCTGGGAGAGGAGGAAATCGACGGCCGCGAGCATCCCGGGCCCTCGGCCACCGTCGGTCCGGGCTTTTCAGCCGGGCGTCGAGCGCGATGTACTGCCGATTGGCCTCGTTGACCTCCTGCGCAAGCCGCTGGGCCTCGGCGGTGACGGTCTTTTCCTTCGCCCGGACCTTGAACAACTGGTCCTGGAGCTGCGACGTGGAATTGGACCCTGTCCCGCTCTCGGACTTGGAAGGGCGGGCGCGAAGCTCGAGGTCCCGGAGCTCAAGTTCACGGGTCCGATGGTCGTCCTCGGCCTGGGCCTGGTCCCGGTCCGCGGAGTCGAGGCCGGCCTTCGCCTCCTCCTGGGTCCGGACGGCGGTCTGCCAGGACGCCTCCCCCTCCTCCTGCTGTCGCTGAAGAACGACGATCTGCTTTCGGGTCCCGGCGAGCTTGCCCTGCGACTGTTCAGCGTCGCCGGTCGCGGCGCTGACCTCGTCGGCGTTCGCATGGACCTTCGCCTCGGCCGCCTTCAGCGCAGATTGGGCGGCGACCTCGGTCTTGGCCAGGCGCCCGATCTCCTTCTCGTCGGCCTTGACCTGCTCGGCGAGCGAGCTGATGCGTGCCTCGAGCTCGGTGATCACCTCGTTAGCCTGGGTAAGTCCCGCATCAAGGCGGGCAAATGCGAGCCGCTTCTCGTCGAGCTCGGTCTTGAAGCGGGCGGCCTCGGGTCCGCCCCGCCGGGCGATCTCCCGCTCCACCGCATTGATCGAGGCGACCAGCTCGTCCTGCTCCTTGGAGAGCTGGACGGCCTCGCCGCGGAGCTTTTCGAGCTCGGTGGTGATGTTCTTCAGTTGGGCCTCGCCACTCGCGACCTCCTGGGCCGCGAGGCGGTGGCCTGCTCGGGCGAGCCGGGCCTCGGCGACGTGCTTCTGATCCTGGAGCTGGCGGTACTGGATCGCTTGCAGCCGCTGGGATTCGAGGGCCGCAAGGTGGCTCTTGACCTCGGTGAGCAGGGTATTGATCCGCCCGAGGTTCGTCTCAAGGTCGGCCCGCTTCGCCTCGGCCTTCTGGAGCTCGTCGTCGTACTGGGAGATCCCGGCAAGCCGCTCGACGAGACCCCGGCGCGGGATCGGGCCCATGGCCACGATCTTGTTGACATCTCCCTGCTGGACGAGGTTGTATCCATCGCCGGAGAGACGGGCGTGCGCGAGCAGGCTATCGATCTCCCCCTGAGTCGTGCGGCGTCCGTTGACGTAGAAGTAGGAGTAGTAGCCGTTCGGGTCGCTCGGAGCGAGCTTGACGTACCGGGTCACCTCGACCTCCTCGGACTCCACCGGGAGGAGGTGGTCGTGGTTGTCGAAGACGAGGGAGACCTCGCAGTCGCTGGCGGGCTTCTTGGAGGCCCCGCCGTTGAAGAACAGGTGGGTCAGGCGTTCCGCCCGGAGCGCCTTCGAGCTCGTCGGGCCGAGTACGAACAGGATCGCGTCGGAGATGTTCGACTTGCCCATCCCGTTAGGGCCGGCCACTCCCGTGAAGCCGGGCTCGAACGGGATCTCGGTAGCCCCCGCGAACGACTTGAAATTCCGGACCTTCAGTCGACGCAGGTGCACTGTCCTACCTCCGAACCTTCCGCGCGACGTGCGCCGCCAATCTCTGTCTGTTTGTCAGACAGTTGTCAGCGAACGGTAGGCACTCTGTCCGCCATATTTAATCGTTGATGTCCTTGGGAACTCTGGTGGGGGGGCTCCGGCCCTCGTCCCGTTCCGTCCGCGCCGGGGTCACCTGTAATGACAGGGGGTTTTCCTCTGGCTCGCCGCCCGGCGACCTTCGTGATACCGGCGCGCCCCCACGGCGGCGCGGGGTCTGGCCGCCTGCGCGCTTGCCCGGGCGTCGTGAGCACCGAGGCCGGCTGTGCGGTGTCGAGGCGCGCCGGGGCGCAGCTCGGTCCCGCGTGCCGGATTCCGGCCCGGAAGCACTGCGGCGGGATCCCCCATGCTAGAAAGCAGTCATCGGTCGGTTCGGTAAAGGTACTTAGAGGATGGCTCCGATGCCAACTGGCCATGGTCTCGTCGAGAGGGGGCCGGACACGCGCGGCATACCCGTCCGGTTTTTGGCCGTCCTCTTCCTGGCGGCGGTGCTCACCAGCATTCCCCAATTTCACTGGGGTCGGCCCGACAGTCGGCCGGCGCCGGTTTCTGCCCAGGGGGAATCTGTCGCCCGGCTTCATTCCGCCGGAGCCGGGGGCATCCGCTCCGCCGGTGGCGCGACACCGGCTGGGCGCGGAACCCCCCTACATTCGGAATCGTCAGTCTCCGTGTCAGAGGGCGGTCACCCGGCAACCTTGGCCCGATACCGGGTCAACAGCACGACGGTACTTCGAACGGGCCAGGTCGTCGCTGGAAACCCGGGGGATATTCCGAATGTGGCGGACCCTGTCTCCGTGATCTACGACAGCGGGGCCGGACAGATGTTCGTGGTGGGGGAGGCCTCGGAGTCCGTCGGGATCTTCTCCGCAACTTCCGGCTCCCTTCTGGCATCGGTGCTGGTACCGAATTCCCCCGGCGGCCTCGGCTACGACCCTGCCCGGGGGGAAGTCTACGTGGGCGACGGCTACCCTCAAAACATTACGGTGATCTCCGACGCCAACGACTCCGTGGTCGCGCGGATCGCCTCGGGCAACGCTCCCGCGGCGTTCGCCAACGACCCCACAACCGGCGAGATGTTCGTGGCGAACCTGAACGGCGCCAGCGTGAGCGTCGTGAACGAGTCTACCCTCCAGATCGTGGCAAACATCCCCGTCGGGATATTCCCCGACGCACTCGCTGTCGACCCGGCACTCGGGGTGGTTTTTGTCGGCGATTTCGTGTCCAACAACCTTAGCGTGATCTCCGAGTCCGCGGACCAGGTCGTCAAGACCGCCGCGCTCGGAGGCTCGGCTTCAGCGGTCGTCGTCAACGCAGCCACCGGTGAGGTACTGGTTACGCTCAGCGGTAGCGACGCGGTGGACGTCGTCTCGGAGACGACCGACCAGGTCGTGGCGACGATTCCCGTCGGGAATAACCCGGACGATGCGGTCCTCGACGCAGGGACCGGACAACTGTTCGTGGCGAACTCCGAGTCCGGGAACGTCTCGGTCATCGATGTCGCGACGCTGCTGCCCGTGGCCTCCGTCCGTGTCTCAGCCGTTCCCTACCCGTCCCCTCGCAGCCTGGCGTACGATCCTTCGACCGGGGAGGTCTGGACGGGCATCACTGGGGGCAACGATCTCGTCATGATCTCGGATGCATCGGATGCAGTGGTGGGGACGGCCGCGACCGGGGCGTATCCTGGGGACCTCGCCCTTGCGAATCGCTCCGGCCAGCTGTTCTCGTCGGACATCTTCGCGTCGAACCTGACCTCCGTCGATGTGGGGACCGGGGCCATCCGCACGCACGTCCCGGTTGGGGCGGTGGATGGTTCGCTGGCCTACGACCCCGGTCGAGGCGAGGTATTCGCGGAGGGCGGGCTGGACGGCCATATCGCGGTCGTGAACGTGTCCTCCGATCTGGTCCTCGCCAACCTGTCGACCGCGGGCGGGGCAGGCGCTATTGGGTACGATTCGGCGCGGGGCGAGATCTGGTATGCACCGGCCAACTCCAATCAGATCACCGTCATTTCGGACTCCAACTACAGTGTTATGGCCACCCTGTCGGACCCCTGGAACGCAGTTTCGATGGCCGAGGACACAGCGCTCCACGAGATGTACGTCGTCGGGTCGTCAACCAACGTGAGCGTATACTCCGAACTCACCTATCAGCTGGTCGCCAACATATCTCTCGGCGGTGGCCACCCCGGCTCAGTCGTCTACGACCCAGTGATGGGAGAGATGTTTGTGTCCTTTTCCCACCTTCTCTCCTACTCGACGGGAGTCGGCAACGTGGTCGTGATCTCCGACGCCAACCGATCGATTGTGGCAGAGGTTCCGATTCCGTTCGGTGCGGCCGGCCTGGCTTACGATTCCGCCACGGGAGAGGTACTTTCGGTCGGCGAGCTGTCCGGGACCGTCGTGGCGATCTCCGAGGTGACTGACTTGATCACCTCAACCGTCGAGGTCGGCGAACTCCCCACCGCCATCGCTTACGATCCGATCGCCGACGTCGCCTACGTCGCCAACGCCGGCTCCGGCACCCTCTCGCAGTTGACTCAGAACCTGACCCCGACCTCCGATTCGGTCACACTTTCGGTGACGCCCGCCTCGTGCGGGCCGATGACATTCAACGGGAGCGTCGAGGCCAACGGGCAAGTAATGTCCGTGGCCCCCGGCACCTACGAGGCGTCGGTTCCCGGCTGTCCGGGATATGCCTTCACAGGATGGAGCGCGACCGGGGACGTGGCGCCGGCCACACCGGCCGCGCTCGGTACCAGTGTCGAGATCACCGGGCCGGGGTCCTTGGCCGCGACGTTCGTACCCTCCAGCGCCGAGACCTATGACGTCGAGTTCGTCGAATCAGGCCTTCCGACCGGGCAGCTCTGGTCGGTCACCTTCGGAACCCTAGAGCTCTCCACGAACGGCACCGACCTGGAGTTCGCCAGCGCGAACGGGACGTTCAACTTCACCGTCGGGAGCGTGGACGGTTTCGCGGCGGTCCCTCCCTCGGGATCTCTGACGGTCGCGGGGGCACCCGTGACCCAGGATCTCCAGTTCACCGCGTTCACCCCCCCCGCCCCGCCTACGTTCCCCGTCGAGTTCCAGGCGATCGGGCTGCCGCCCGGGCACGAACTGGTCCGTCATCCTCGGCGGGTCGAGCACCTCATCGGTGACCGATACGGTCTCGTTCGCGGTCCCGAACGGGACATACCCGTACTCCTTCAGCGTTGTCGCTGGCTACGTTCCCACCCCCGCGTCGGGGCTGATCTCCGTCGCTGGGCATTCGGTCGTCACCACCGTCTCGTGGGCCACTGCCGGAGAGCCGGGCGTGAGGCCGGGTTCATCCGAACTTTCGTTGCCGGCGGTCGTGATCGTCGGAGTCGGAGTGGCCGCGGCAGGCGTGGCGGTGATCTTCTACCTCCTTCGATCTCGCAAGCCACCGGCGTTCCCGCTCGACAACAAGAATGGAAGGGGATCACCGCGCCCCCCCGCCAAACCCTAGCCAGCTCGGGCCCGCCACTGCCGTAGATCCCACGGCCCGGCTACTCCGCAGAAGCGGGGGCTGGTTGTGGTGGGGTTGGGCGATCGTCTACGCTCCTGCCCCCTCTCGGGAATCGCGCGCGGGTCCCGCGCGGCCGGGGCGGGGCAGCCGGGACACTCTGCCGTTACGCGATGGCCCCACTGGTCCGCAGGGCCACGTATGCGTCGATGATCTCGCCCACTGTCTTCGATCGCAACCACTCCGGGAACCCCCCGATCCGGGAATCGAGGTGCTTGAGGATGACCGGGCGGGCGAAGAACGCGAACTGGTTGTTCAGCGTATCATTCACCATTCTCGCGATCTCCTCTTTCTCCCGCTTGTTGAGGGCCATACCGGCCGCCTCACATCGAGGAGGCCGATAAGCGGGTCTAGGCCCTACCCCGCTCAGAGACCTGGGCCGAGGAGACCTCCGCGGTGGCGGGACGCTCTTCGACTATCGCGCGGCCCCCGGGTCGCGGCCGGCACTCCGGCGTGGCCGAGCCTGACCGCCGGGGAGCGGGCCCGGGTGGCCGCCCCGCTATCTACCCCGCTCGAGTGCGGGGGCACCTCGATGGCCGTGCGCGTCCCCCCCGGGCTCGCTTCCTTCACGATCGCCTTGGCTATCGCCGCCCTTTTTCTCCTCCCGGCGAGCGCGTTGGCCCAGCCGATCCCGACTCCGACCGGTGGGGACCCGACGGCGACGGCGCTTCCGAACGAATTTGTCAACCTCACCGACACGGCCGCGAACTGGACCTCTGACTTCAGCTCCGTAACCTGGCCCGCGGGGCCTTTCTCCGCGATCCAGGTCGTCCTGACGCTGACGAACTTTGGCGACCCGTGGGACCGGGCGGAGTGGGTTGACCTCAACAACGTGACCCTTCTCGACGTGACGACATTGGAGAACGGCTCCGACAACAACCGGGTCCAAAGCGAAGCCGTCAACATTACCGAGTACGAGGACCTCTTCACCGGGCCGGGGTACGTCTGGTGGGCCGCGATGCCCAACTGGATCTCGCCGTGCGACACGAAGGCTCCCGGGTGCTGGACCGGGGTGCTGTCGTTCCAGTTCACCGCGGGGCCTCTACCGGTCGGCCTTCCGACGATCGAACCGGTCCTGCCGTTCGCGACGCTCACCACGACCGCCCCCTGGGTGAACGGGACCCTGCGGGTCGCGGGATCGTACAGCCGGGCCGAGGCGGTCCTTTTCCAAGAGGGACAAGGAACCGATGAGTTCTGGTACGCGCAGGCGTTCGATGGCCGGGAGCTCCGGTGGCAGTGGGACAACCAGACCGTGCTGGCGATGTTCCCGCTCCCATTCATCAACTCCGGCGGGGCTCTTGGGGGGACCAATTCCCTGTACGAATGGAACGGTACCCCGGCCCCGGGCACGCTGGCCCGGCCGGCGGTCGAGGCCGACCTCACGCCCTGGATATCTCTCCTGAACGGCTCCCCTTGGTACAACTTCACGGTCGTCGACAACGAGAACTCCTGGCAGATCGGGCTCTCCCTGTTTCTTTGGAACGCGAGCGATCTGCGACAGGTCGAGGGGGCCGGGTCGGCCGTGCACCCGGCGGTGGGTGCCCGGACCAGCTCGATCACAGGGTTCGCGTACGCGAACCTCTCGGAACCTGTACGCGACGGAATCGTACAACCTCACCTGGTCGGATTACCTGAACACGACATCGAGCTCCTTCGATGTGGTCTCCGAATCGGAGACCGAGGATCATATCGTCTCCGGCTCGGTCACGCTGGATCGGGTCGCGGTCAGTCGCAGCGTCTTTGATGTGCGGATCGATGGCACCGGTTCGGTGCACGTCGCCGTGTTCGGGAACTGGACCAATACGACGACGGTGCTTGGGAACGGCCAGAACGCGACGGCCGAGGAGCACGGTTCGCTGGTCTGGACCATCGATGGCTCCGGTGGCGGTCTCCTGTCCACCGAGTTCAGGGCCTCGACGGGATCCGCCGAGGGGAACTACTCGGCGCCGAGCACCCTGTTCGCGTCTCAATGGGGCTGGTTCCAGAACCGGTCCGCCAAGGACGGGGTGGGGACCTCCGACCCGCCGACTTCCGTTCGATCCGGGACGCCCCCTGTTCCGCTCTCCGGCCGGTTCCTCGTGACCCCCGCGCCCGGATCGATCGTCACCGGGCCCGTCTCCCTTCACCTCATGCCGTCGGCGCAAGGTTTTGCGGGTGGAACTGTCTCCTGGGGGAGCGCGACGTGGTCACTGCCCCGGAACGACACGGTGATCGTGAACGTTCCGTCCCTGCAGAACGGAACGTACTTGCTCAACGTCACCTCTCCGACCGACGAGGGGTGGTCGACCCTCAGCGTACCGCTGACCGTCTCCGGCTGGTCGCCGCCGTATGCGGCGCCGCTGATGGCAAACATCACCGTTTCCTCTCCCCTCGGGGAGGCCCCCTGGTCGGCCACGTTCCAAGGGGGTGCCGACGGCGGGACCGCCCCCTACTTCTGGGCGTGGACGTTCGGGGACGGTGGGTCGGGGGCGACGCAGAACATCTCCCACCCGTACACGTTCGCGGGCACCTTCGTCGTGTCTCTCAACGTCACGGACTCAGCAGGGCGTGTCGCCCCGGCTGAGGCGGACATCGTCGTGTTCCCGCAGCTCACCGTGTCCCTCAGCAGTCCGTTGCTTCCGTGGGCGGTGGCGAAGACGGCCACGGTGACGGGTTCCGTTGTGGGGGGCCAGGAACCGTATGCCTATGCATGGGGTCCGCTGCCCGCCGGGTGCACCAACGGGGAGACCAGCCTGAGCTGCACTCCCCCCTCCCCTGGGAACCTATCGGTCGAACTGACGGTCACGGACTCGCTCGGTTATTCTGCCGTCGCCTGGTTCAACACGTCGGTGCCCCCGTCCGCGGCCGCGACCCCGACATCGATCAGCGGACCCCTCGCCCTCGGGTCGATCGCGGTCGTTGCATCGGTGATCGCGGCCGCGATCGTGGTCCTCCGGTACCGCTCGGGTCGTCGACCCGGCGGGTAGAGTCCCCGGCCGCGCGCCCGGGCCCAACGCCCCGCCAACTTCGGAGGTCCCGCGAACGGCGCCATCGATCACGTTTCAGAGCCCGAAGGCGAGGCATCCGACCACCACTCCGACGCTCAGCAGTGTCAGGGGGAGGCCGAGTCGTATGAACTCACCCAGGGAGATGTGCACGCCGAGGCGCTCCGCCCGGTCGAGGAGGATGATATTACTCGCCGCCCCGAGGATCGTGAGGTTGCCGGCGAGGGTGCTCGCGGCGGCGAGGGCCATCCACTCGATCGGCGTGCCCGACCCGTACCCGAGGCTGTGGAACACGGGGATCTGGAGAGCGACCCATGGAACGTTGCTGAAGAGCTGAGGTCCCAGAAGGCTGGAGAGCGTGATCGCCGGGAGGGCTCCGACGCCAGCCGACGGCGGCGGGATCGGAACGGCGGAGGCCAAGCCCCCGATGACTCCCCCGGCCACCGCCGCCGCGATCACAACGAACAGTCCGACGAACAGCAGCAGGATCGACCAGTTCACTCCCGTCAGGAGGCTACGTCGATCCCTCGACACGGCCAGCACGAGGGCCGCCCCGGCCAGGGGGAGAGCGTAGAGCGGGACCGACGGACCCCCGACGGCCACCGACGCGATATCGACGACGATCGTCGCCGCCAGGGTCGCCGGGAACACCCACAGGACAGGGTGCCGCCGGAGCCGCCCCCACCAATCCCCCGGGAGGAACAGGGGGGGTGCCGCGTCGCGGACCTGCTGGAATCGGTCCCCGGGGCTCGCGCTTTCGCGCCGGAGGGCCCATCGGAGGAAAAGGCTGCCCACCAGGAGGGTGACGAGGACCGGTGCCAGCAGGTACCGGAGGAACTCCTCGAACGGTGCAGGGCTTCCACTGGAAGCGGCGATCAGGAGGTTCTGGGGGTTCCCGATCGGGGTAGCGACGCTGCCCACGGTCACTGCGAAGGCGAGGGTGAGCAGGAGCGGCCGGGGAGGGAGCTCAGCGCGCCGGGCGAGGGCGACAAGGACCGGAACCCCGACCAGCACCAGGGCGTCGTTCACGACGACCATGGAGAGCAGCCCAAAGCCCACGAAGAGGACCATCGGGATCTCCTCCGTTCGCCGGGCACGACCGGCGAACCAGCGGGCCAGGTGCTCGATCGCGCCGGATCCATCGAGGGCACCGACCAGGATGAACATGGCGAGCAGGAACAGCACGACGGGGATCCCGGCCCCGATCGCGGGCCCCGCACTCGCCCACGGCAAGACACCGAGCGGGAGTGCGAGCAGGCCACCGAGAAGGAAGGTGACCCACACAGGGGGGCCTTGACGCCGCACCTGGCGGTACACGACCAACGCGAAGATGCCGACGATGAGCAGGAGCGCGATGGGGTTCAGCGGGGCCACCTTGGCGGGCGCCCGCCAGCCTGTCCCGGAGGCGCGGGGCGATTTCCCGCTTGCGTTCGCCGGGGTATCAGGGGTTCGGGGGGGGCCGCGCGTCCGCCCCGCGCCCCACGGAGCTACGTCCCCGGGCGACGATCATCCAGCCGGGAGAGCCCGCCGCGCGGGGGGTGCGAGAGGGCGTGGAAGGTCGTGGCTCGCCGGAGCGGCAGAGCGGGTCGACCGGCGCTCCTAATGGCACGGATCATGGGAGGGGCCGGGAAGAACCGTCGCGCCACGGTGGCCGCGAGGAGGGCCCCCGCCGGTACCGCGAGCAGGTACACCCAAAGGTCGGTGAACGTCCCCGAGAGGAGGGCCGGCGCGATGCTGCGAGCCGGGTTCAGGGAACACCCGGACGACGGGCCGATCACGTACGCCGCGAGACCTACGACCGCGCCCGGAGCGAGGAGACCGAGCTTCGCCGGTCCGGGTCCGAACCTCGCGAGGAGGAGGACGGATAGCACGAGCAGGACGGCGAAGCCGAACTCCCCCGCCATCGCGACGGCCCAATCCCCGTCGGTCGGGACCGTGGCCCCGAGATGGAGGGCACCCCCGAGCGCCCAGAGGACGGCGGCGCTCCCCGCCAAGGCTCCCAGGGTCTGGGCCGCCATGTACGGCAGGACCCGCGAGCCCGGGAATCGCCCAGCCGCCCACAAGGCAAGCGTGACGGCGGGGTTGATATGGGCCCCGGAGGTCGAGATGAAGAGCACGACCGGCAGGCTGATGGCGACGAACGCCGCGACGGCCAACATCCACAACGGCGCGCCTCCCGCGTTCGCCCCCGCCACGACGGCTCCGGTCGCGAGCGCGACCAGCATACCGGGTACCGGTCGCCTCCGCCGCCAGGACGCGGCGGATGCTTGGATTCGCTCGTTCGATGGGCGCGACGCCCCCTACGGGGGTCGATGACCCGGGAGCGGTGGGGTCGCGATAGATGTACATGTCACTCCCGGAATCCCAGGACCGTCCTCGTCCTTCGGCCGAGCGCGGTGCCTATCCAGTAACTCGTGCGCGAGGTATTGAGACTTGGTCACCGCGTGCTCCGTCACGGCATCTCTCGGCGGCTCACGGCGCCCCGGAGGAAACCGAGGCCTCGGGTCGCCGAGCCGATCAGCTCCGGGTCAGGGGACCCTATGGGACGCAGCCCGAGGCGGCCGCGTCGTCGCCGTTGAACTCGGCGAAGCCGTAATCCTCGAACATGTCGGTCTCCGTAACGGTGACCTGGTTCACCGGATCGTAGAAGACCGTGACACCTGTGCTGGCGTCATAGTGCAGGATCGTCGACGGGCCAAGCCGGTTGTGCAGCATCGACAGAGTGCTCGCCGGGATCGACGGATTGTCCTGGGCGCAGCTGCCGGCCACACCTCCCGTGTAGCCGCCGCCGCCCGAAGGTGGGGGAGCCGATGTTACCAGGGGGACCGGAGGGAGGTTGTGGGGGGTTAGCGGGGACGCCGCGATCACCCCGACCAGGATCGCTACGAGGAGGACCGCCCCGACCCGTCGAGAGACCGGCCACCGGGCGGCGGCGGTTCGAGCGGGTTTCGCTGTGGGCTTCCGGGCGGTCGACTCCCTCGGCGCGGCGTCGGGGGACCGAGCGGCGGGAAGGAGGGCCACGCCCAGGTTCGTGGCGAGGAGAGCGACCAGGATCCCTAGATTGGGCATGAACTGGGGGAGGATGCTGGCGCCCACCGCGATGACAGCGGCATAGATCGATGCGTTGATCGGGGTCGCGCGGACCCGTGCGGGGTTCGGCGACCATGAAGAATCCGAAGAACGCGACCGACGGATCGATCGCGCCGAGGAGCAGGACCCGGGCCGACACCGAGGCGCCGGTGGACGCGTGGAGCAGGGAGACGATGACCACGTACAGGGGAAAGAAGACAGCGATCGACCGCCAGGTGCCGGGGGCGCGGAGGACGACGATGATCCCGAGGGCCACCAGGAGGAGCTCTTGGGTCTGGGAGACGCTGGCCCACCAGGCCGGTGCCGTCGCGAAGACGAGGGCGCCGAGGAGGGCCCCGGCGGCCGCGGGGTTGAACACAGGGCGTCCCCGACGCCGGATCGCGTGGCGGATCCCCACGGCGGCCACCGCGATCGCGGCGGCCGGGCCAAGGGGGACCGTGGGCGGCAAGAGCAGAGCGAGGATCAGGGACGATGCGAACGCGGTCTCCGGGACCCGCAGGCGTTCGAATCGAACGCTCTGGAACAGCAGGTCTACCGCCCCGGCGACCAGGGGAAGGAACAGGAGCGACGAGAGGCCCAGCCCGCCCAGCGTGTAGCAGCTGACCCCGCCGAGGATCGCCAAGGCGATCAGCAGGAGCCGGACCGGGGGCAGGGCCCGTTCCACCGGACCGAGGAACCGCTGCCGTACCGAGGGGCCCGCGTCGGTCATCTACGTCCGTGCAGGGGGCGGAGCCACTATTTGTCCCCTCCCGACCTTTAACTCGGGCCGGGGCCGAGGACGTGCGGACATCTGGAGGACCGGCAGAGGCCCTCCCGGGACCGCGCCGTCGTCGCGGCGGCCAAATGCTTTTAACATAAGGCGGCCTCGTTCCTCTGAATGCGTCGCCCGGTCTTGGGAGCCTAGACTCCCCGTCGGTCCGAGTTCTCTCCGGATTCCATGGACCTCCTCGACGCGATTCGCGCGACCCGCCCCTGCCGTCAGTTCCTCTCCAAGCCCCTTCCGGCGGAGAAGGTGAAGGCCGTCCTGGCGGCGGCCCGTCTCGCTCCCTCCCAGAACAACTACCAACCCTGGCGGTTCGTCGTGGTCCAGGACGACGAGCTGAAGCGGATGCTCGCCCAGGCGTGCGTGAAGGGCAAGCCCGTCGCGGAGGCCCCCGTCGCAGTGGTCGCTTTCGCCGTGGAGGAGGACGTCCCTCTGACCGTAGGGGGGTACATCTCCGCCTACCCGTTGGACGTGGCCGTCGCCATCGCCTACCTGCAGATCGCGGCGACCGGGGAGGGGCTCGGGTCCGCCTGGATCGTCGACTTCCACGAGGACAAGGTCCGAACGGTCCTGAAGGTCCCCGAGGGGGTCCATCCGATCGCCGTCATTCCCCTCGGGTACCCGGCACCGGTGGCCCCGAACGGCCCCGTGGCCTCCGACTCGACCGGCCGAAAGAGCCCGGACGAGATCATCGTGTACAACGAATACCCGTGGTAACGCCGTCCGGGATCCGGTTCGCATCGTCCAATCCGGAGAAGTCGCGGGAGGTCGCTGCGATCCTGCGTCCGTTCGGGATCCCGGTCACCTGGTCGCGCCACGTGTTCATCGAGCCCCAGGTCGATTCCCTGTCGGAGGTCGTGGCGGCCAAGCGAGCGGCCCTTCCCTTGGACCGGCATTGCTACCTGGTGGAGGACTCCGGCCTGTTCATCGACGGCCTCGGGGGATTCCCCGGTGTCTACTCGGCCTATGTCTACCGCACCCTGGGGCTCCCGGGCGTCCTCCGAGCGATCGGTCGAAACCCGCGGGCCGCGACGTTCCGAACGGTCGCGAGCCTCCGGTGGGGCCGCCGCACCTGGACGGGGTCCGGGGCCGTGCGGGGTCGGATCGCTCGGTCCCCTCGGGGGTCGGGGGGGTTCGGGTACGACCCTATCTTCGTTCCGTCCGGAGGGCGCCGGACCTTCGCGGAGCTCTCCCCGGCCGAGAAGGAGCGCGGCTCCCACCGGGGCCGGGCGGTCCGCGCGGTAGTCCGCCGGATGCTCGCGGCGCCGTGATATCGGGCGACCCCGGGCCGAGCAAAGGAGTATTACTTCCGTCCGCGTGCGCCGGCGGGATGGCAATGCCGTCCCGTGGCCTCGGACGGTCCTCCCGCAACCGCCGATCGATAGTTTCCGCCATGGCCCCGGTGGGCCTGGTCCTTCTGGCGGTGATCGGTGGCATCTCCATTCCGGGGACGGCCGCCGGCGCCGTGGCCGCCTCGACGCATCTCGCGCCCTCGCCCCAGGCCGCGGCCCTCGCCTCGCTGTCCGCCGGGGGCGGTCCCGCCGGCGGGCACCTTGCTTCCTGCTCCACGGGGGGCTCGGGCTCGGTCAGCTGCACGCTCGGGCCCCGCCCCGCCTCGGGGCCCTCGACCTCGGGGCGGACGTGGACGGACCTCAACAAGATCCTGGGCGCGAACCAGCCGTCGAGCCGGTGGCTGGGGCAGATGGCCTATGATCCGCTGGACCACTACCTCGTCCTCTTCGGCGGTGACAATGAGTCGGTCTCGGCCGCCTACTCCGATACGTGGATCTACGCCGGCGGCGTCTGGACCGACCTCGCGACCTCCGTCTCGCCCCCCGGCCGGTACGCCGCCGGTATGACGTGGGACGGGGCCGACGGGTACATCGTCCTGTTCGGGGGGCATGACTACCCGTCCGGCACGACCTACAACGACACTTGGACGTTCGTTCACGGGACGTGGACGTCGGTCACTACGACCAGCCAGCCGGCGCCCCGGTGGCGGTTCGGGATGACGTACGACGCCGCGGACGGCTACGTGCTGCTGTTCGGTGGCACGGACTCGACGGGCGCGACGACCTATTCGGACACGTGGGAGTTCCTTGCCGGGAATTGGACCGACCTGGCGACGAAGGTCTCCGGTACACCGCCGGGGACCTACCGGACCGAGATGTCCTACGATCCGCTCGGCGGGTACGCCGTCCTGTTCGGCGGCTGTACGACCTCCACCTGCCCTGACCAGAACACCTACACCTACCACAACCTGACGTGGAAGTCCCTCTCCCTCTCGACGAAGCCGGCCGCCCGGGTGTACTATGGCTTCACCTACGACGCGGTGATCGGTGGGATCGTCCTGTTCGGGGGTTCCACCGACAGCGGTCAGACCACCACCGTCCAGGATACCTGGGCGTTCTCCAACGGGACCTGGACCCAGCTCACCTCGTCGGTGGGGAGTCCCCCGTCGGACCGCGGATACATGATGATGGGGTTCGACGGCGCCGACAATTACACCGTGTCGTTCGGCGGGGCTTCGACGGGGATCACCACGGTCCCCCTCGGGGACACCTGGATCCTCGGGCCGGAGGTGCTGGCCCGGCTGACCATCAGTCCACCCGCCGCCGACCTCGGGCAAACGGTCGAGCTCAACGCCACCCCCCTGGCTTCCCACGGCTCCGTGACGTTCAACTACACGGGCCTGCCGGCGGGCTGCTCGAGCCAGAACGTGACCCTCCTCAACTGTACCCCGCTGGCGAACGGGACGTTCGGGATCACGGTGCACGACAACTCGACGGCCGGAGGGGTTTCCAATGCCTCGGTCACCCTGACGGTCTCTGAGGACCCGTCGGTCGTTTCGTTCACCTCGAACCGCTCCGTGGTGACCCTCGGCTCCTCGTTGCTGCTCAGTACCCGTCGCGTCGGGGGGTTCCCTGCCGTACCACTACTCCTACTCCGGGCTCCCGCCGGGGTGCGCCAACACGAACTCCGCGACGCCGCTCTGCACGCCGACGAGCACCGGCAACTACACCGTCCAGCTCACCCTCACGGATGCCGCCCAGTTCGCCGTCTATGCCTCCCTGGACCTCTCGGTGAACGCCCGCCCCGCGATCAGCTTCGTGACCGCGGACCCCGCCGTCATTGACGTTGGCCAGGCCACGGCCATCTCGGTCACGGTGTCGGGGGGCACCACCCCGCTGAGCTACACCTACACCGGGCTCCCCGCAGGATGCGCCACGATCGACGCACCATCATTGTCCTGCACCCCCTCGGTAGCGGGGACGTTCACCCTCGCGGCCACGGCCCGCGACGCGGACGGCTGGTCGTCGACGCTGACCGGCACCCTGACCGTGAGCCCGGACCCGTCCATCGTCGAGTTCACCGCCTCCCCGACGCTCCTCGACCTTGGGATGCCGATCCACGTTTGGCTCAACGCCACGGGAGGGACGGGGTCCCTGACCTACTCGTACACCGGGCTCCCGAGCGGATGCCAGCTCGGGGTCGCGTCCTCCGGGGCGTGTACGCCCCAGGCCACGGGTACGTTCACCATCACCGGCACGGTGACGGACGGCCTCGGGTTCACCGTGCACATGCCGCTCACGCTGACCGTGAACGACGTCCCCACCGTGACCTCGGTCCAGGTCGCGCCGGGGTCGATCGATGTGGGCCAGACGACCGCGATCCAGGTCCTCTACTCGGGCGGGACCGGGCCGTTCACGTTCCTGTACAGCGGTCTCCCCGTGGGGTGCGCTGCCTCCACCGACGCGTTCGTGAACTGCACCGCGCGGTCCGCCGGCGCTTCGACGATCTCGGTGACCCTCACGGACCACCTGAAGGATTCGAGCAGCCTCACCGGGGGCCTGAACGTCTACGCCCGACCGACCGTGACGTCGTTCTCGGCGAACTTCCCGACCGTTACCGTCGGGAACCCGACGACCCTGAGCGTGGTGACGAATGGCGGTGCCGGCGGGGACGTGTTCGTCTACACGGGGTTGCCCGGAGGATGCGCCTCCCAGAACTCCTCGACGCTCTCCTGCACCCCTACCGCCACCGGCAACTTCCTGGTCAATGTCACGGTGACCGACTCCCTGGGCGTGTCCGCCTTCGCCACGCTGAACCTCACGGTCCAGTCGGCGACCTCGAGCTCCGGGGGCCTGAGCGGCTCCTCACCGGTGCTGTGGGCGATCATCGCGGTGATCGTCATCGCGGTGGTGGTCGGGCTCGTGCTGATGATGCGCCGCCGTCCGAAAGCGCCGGCGGCCGAACCCAGCGAGCCGCCGGCCGCGTGGAACGAGACTCCCGAGGAGAACACGCCGTAACCGGGCGCCCCTAGGGTCGCCCGGTCCGGTGGGAAACGGTTGGACCGCTCGGGGGGGTCACCCCCGAGCGGTGGGCCGAGGGTCGGAGGGACCTAGTCCTCGCCGAAGTCGCCGCCGCCCATCCCGCCCATGCCACCCATGCCGCCCATGCCACCTGGGCCGCCCGGGCCGCCGCCGCCGGGCGCGCCGCCCGACTTGGACGCGATGACGTCGTCGATCCTCAGGATCATGACCGCGGCATCCGTCGCCGACTCGATCGCCTGGCGTCCGACCCGGATCGGCTCGATGACGTGGAGCGCCTCCATGTCGTCGACCTTGCCGGACGCGACGTTCACGCCGGCGCTCCGCTGGCCGTTCTTGTGCGCCTTGCGGAGCTCGATCAGGATGTCGATCGGGTCCAGGCCCGCGTTCTCGGCGAGGGTGCGCGGGACCGTCTCGAGGGATTCCGCGAACGCCTCGAACGCCAGCTGCTCCCGCCCGCCGACCTTGGAGGCCTCGTCGCGGAGCCGGAGCGCGAGCTCGCTCGCCGCCGCGCCGCCGCCGACCACGATCCGCCCGTCCTCGACCGCCACGGCGACCACGTTCAGGGCGTCATCGAGCGAGCGCTCGATCTCGTCCAGGACGTGCTCGGTGCCGCCGCGCATCAGGATGGAGACGGCCTTTGCCTTCTTGCAGCCGGTCACGAAGGTCAGCGAGTCGTCGCCGATCTTGCGCTCCTCGACCAGGCCCGCCGAGCCCACGTCCTCCTTGGTGAGCTCGCTCACCTTGGAGACGATGTTCGCGCCGGTCGCCTTGGCGAGCTTCTCCATGTCGGACTTCTTGACGCGCCGAACGCCGTAGATCCCTTCCTTGGCGAGGTAGTGCTGGGCGAGGTCGTCGATCCCCTTCTGACAGAAGACCACGTTCGCGCCGCTCTTCTTCACCTGGTCGACCATCCGATGGAGCATGTTCTCCTCCTCGGCCAGGAACGCGTTGAGCTGGCTCGGGTCGTTGATCTCGATCTTCGCGTCGATCTCGGTCTTCTTGATCTCGAGGGCCGCGTCCAGGAGGGCGATCCGGGGCTCGGTGACCCGCGAGGGCATCCCCGTGTGGACCTTCTCCTTGTCGACGATGACGCCCTCGATGAGCGCCGTGTCGGACATCTGGCCGCCCTGCTTCTTGATGAGCTGGATGTTGTCCAGGTCGACGGAGTAGCCCCCGTCGGTCTTCTCGGCCACCGAGGTGACCGCCTTCACGCTGATCTCGCCCAGGATCTCCCGGTTGAACGAGACCGACTTGGAGGCCATGGCGGTGTACGCGATCCGCTTCAGTTGCTCGTGGTCCTCGATGTGGACCGGCTTCGCGATCTGGTCCAGGACCTCGAGCGCCTTCCTCGACGCCAGTCGGTACCCCTGGCTGATGATCGTGGCGTGAATGTTCTGGTCGATGAGGCCCTCGGCGCGCTTCAGGAGCTCGCCGGTCAAGATGACGGCCGTAGTGGTGCCGTCGCCGCACTCCTGGTCCTGGGTCTTGGCGACCTCGACGAGCATCTTGGCAGCCGGATGCTCTACGTCCATCTCCTTCAGGATCGTCACACCGTCGTTGGTCACGACGACGTCGCCCATCGAGTCGACCAGCATCTTGTCGAGCCCGCGCGGACCCAGGGTCGACCTGACCGCGTCGGCGATCGCCTTGGCGGCCTGGATGTTGTTCGAGAGGGCGCCCCGTCCCTTCTCCCGCTTCGTCCCTTCCTTCAGCACTAGAATCGGCGTCTGTCCCGTCAGCATCGTTCGTTCCCGCCGAGATTACTCTCAGCTATCGGCGGCGGTAATCCAGCCCTTCTATTTAACCACGTGGGTTGGCGCCGAGGCCGGTCCCGGGTCCGGCGACGAGCGGCGAGTTATAGAGGGCCGACCGGGCGAGCCGATATATTCCATGCCGGGTCCCTCGGGCCGTGCCCCAGTTGGACCCGGGCGAGAACCAGATCCTGACCGCTCCGGTGACCTGGATCGGGCCCCCGGCCCCGCGCCAGGGTACTTTAACGCTCACCAACCACGCCCTCATCTTCGAGGGGCCGTTGCCGGGAGGCGGCGGGGGTGGCGGCGGCGGGATGGGCCGCCCCATGATGCGGCCGGGGTTCCGGGGACCGATGGGCGGCATGGGGCCCCGTGGGTTCGGCGGCGGGCCGCCGCCGATGCAGCCGGGGGTTCTGCGCATTCCGTTGTGGCGATGCCGCAGCGCCTCGGTCATCCCATCGCCTCAGGGCGGCGGAAGCCTTCTCCAGCTCCAACTGCTCTCGCGCGTGATCGCGTTCAACCTCCCTCAGCCCGAGGCGTGGGCCGCGGCCGTGACCCAGGCCCGCGCGTCGGCGCCGCCGCCCCCTCCGGGGGCCATGGGTCCGGGAGGTGGGGGGCCGGGCCAGGCGGCGATGCCCCGCTGCGACTACTGCGGCCGGCTGAGCCCCGCGGGCTC
Source organism: uncultured Thermoplasmata archaeon (assembly GCA_963708255.1). Classification (GTDB taxonomy): domain Archaea; phylum Thermoplasmatota; class Thermoplasmata; order Lutacidiplasmatales; family UBA184; genus Lutacidiplasma. Next base: position 1,160,258 of record CAVPSE010000002.1, on the reverse strand, counting down.
ACCAAAATGCGTCAACTGCGGCGCCCCGTTCTCAGCCGGCCCGGGGGGCTCGACCCCTAGGTGAGGAGGAACGTGAGACCACCGGTGTAGGCATCCGAGGGGAAGTTCAGCTGGAAGGAGAACAGTTTGGTGCTGTTCACGCCGGCCGGGATCGTCAGGGGAGTATTCGCGCCGGTGACACTGAATCCCGGGGTCGTCGTGGTAATGTTCGCGATCGTGCACCCCATGGTGGCGTTCGTCGGCAGATCGTTGTAGAGTTGGTAGGTGAACTCCATCGACTGGCCGGCCGTCCCATTGAACCCGTAGTCGACGGCCCCGTCGAGCCCACACGCGTTGTCGGGGGAGACGAAATTGATGCCCGTCACGTCGATCTCAGGCGGAGCAGAAAGGAAGAACGCAAGGCCGCCGCCGACCACCACGACGAGTCCGATCACCACGAGCCACACGACCCAGCGCCGCCGCCGGCGCGGTGGAGCGAGGGGCGGGTACGGGTTCCCGTACCCCGCAGGGGGTACGTACGGCGTCGACGACACGAGGGGAGGAGCCGGTGGGGAGGAGCCCCCGGTGGGCTGTCCAGTTACGAGGGAGGACCCGCAGTACGAACAGAACGTAGCCCCCGGCGGGGCAGGCGCCCCGCACGAGGTACAGAATACCGACGACATGGGCCCGTCGCAGGACTCGGCGATACTTACCACAGACGCGCGCGACCGGCACACCTTTAAGGGGGGACCCTGGCCTCGCCGCGCTTGACCAGGAGCTCATGCCAGCGAAACACCGACCTCGGGTCGCCGCCCGGCCGCCCGCGCAATTGCCGATCCCCGCCGGTTTCCGGACCATCACCCCCTCCATCTCGGTCGAGGGTGGCGTCGCCGCTCTGGAGTTCTACAAGAAGGCGTTCGGGGCTCGAGTCGTGCTCCGGCGGATGACCCCGGACGGAAAGGTGCTCCACGCCCGGCTTCGGTTTGGCGACAGCCTTCTGATGCTCTCCGACGTGTTCCAGGGATCATCCATGGGGTCGCCGACGGCGCTGGGCGGCTCCAGCGTGAGCCTCCACCTCTACTCCGCTGACGTCGATCGACTCTGGAGCCGGGCCGTGCAGGCGGGAGCAAAGATCTCACGGCCCCTGCAGAACCAGTTCTGGGGCGAGCGGTACGGACAGCTCATCGATCCGTTCGGACACCACTGGTCGCTCGCCCAACCGGTCCGGATGACTCGGGCCGAACGCAAGGTCCTCGAGGAACAGGCGATGGCGATGTTCCAACCCGCCCAGCCGCCCGCCCCGGAACCCGGTACCCCGGCCTAGCCCTTCCGTTGGCGAGCCCCCACCGGCCTGCTCGGGTCCCGTCGAGGGGCCGCGCTCTTCGGCGGAAGGCTCCGGGTGTACGCGAGTCCCTTGAGGACCCACTCCGTCGCGGCCTTCCGGTCCGCCAAGATCGCGTCCGGCAGGACCACGTACTCGCGCATGGCCCGGCCCGGCATCGGTTCCAGGAGTGACATCCCTGCCTCCGAAAGGGCCACGCCGCGGTCCGCTTCCGAGAGGCGCACGAACAGATCCCCCCCGAACGTCCCGAGGAACATGTGACCGTTGACGAACACCGTCGACTGCCCGAACATTTGGCGGCGCGTGACGTCCGGCCCGTCCGGCGCGAGGGACTCGAGGGCCGTGGCCGCCGCCCCGGTCGTCTTGGGCATCTTCATGGGACCACGTACCCCCTATGCTGGCGGAAGGCTTGAATCTCCCGGGCCTCCTCCCTCACCCCGGTACGGCTAAGTCTCGCCCCCCCTCCGGGGACGGGTCCGGGAGAACGGCAGATGTGCGCCCATCGGTACGACCGAACGCCGATCCCGGAGGAGACCAAGCAAGAGCGGGCCGCCGGCTTCGGGGAGATCCTCCACGCCTACACTCGAGAGGAGGCGGTGCTCGAGGCCCAACGATGCCTCCAGTGCGCCATGCCGTTCTGTGTCCAGGCCTGCCCGATCACCCAGGACTGCCGGGGGTACATCGCGTTGATCGCGCAGGAGCGGTTCGACGACGCCGCCCGGCTGACGCTCCGGGAGAACCCCCTCGCCACGGTCCTTTGCAAGACGTGCTACCACTACTGCGAGGAGGATTGCGTGATGGGCGCCCGAGGGGTCCCCATCGCGATCCGACATCTCAAGCGCGCGGCCCTCGAGCTGGGGAACGCCGATCTCTCGTACGTGCCGAGCGCACCCAGGTCCGAGCGGATCGCCATCATCGGCGCCGGCCCCACCGGTCTGATGGCGGCCTGGGATCTCGGGCTACGGGGGTACCCTGTGACGGTCTTCGAGGCCGAGGGGTTCCTCGGGGGGCAGATCGACACGATCCCGAAGTACCACATGGACGGAACGGAGCTCGACGTGGACCTCGCCCGGTTCGCCTCGCTCGGCGGAACGTTCGTCGTCGGGAAGCGGGCGGGCGTCGACTTCACGCCGGAGAGCCTTCTCGCCGATGGATACCTGGCCGTGCTGGTGGCGATCGGGGCCTCGGAGCCCCGACGGCTCGGGATCCCCGGCGAGAACCTGCCCGGGGTCTTCTCGGCGCTCCACTTCCTCCTGATGGTGAACCGGGGCCCCGGCCCTCTGCTCGGCCGCACGGGCCGTCGGATCGTGGTGATCGGCGGCGGCGACGTCGCCTTGGACGCCGCCCGCTCCTGCCAGCGGCTCGAGCCGGACGGCGAGGTCATCCTGCTCTACCGGAAGGGGGCTGACGAGATGCCCGCGGGCGACGAGGAAAAGGAAGGAGGGGAGGTCGAGGGGGTCCGGTTCTTCTACAATCGCGCCCCGGTCCGGATCCTCGGAGACGACCACGTTACCGGTCTCACCGTCCAGCGGACCCAGCTGGGGCCGAGGGACTCGACCGGCAGGCCCACGACGGTCCTGGTGCCCGACACCGAGGACACTCTCGATTGCGACACGATCATCGTCGCCGCCGGCGAGACCGCGGACGTGGCGCCGCTTCCCGCGGAGCTGGATTTCTCCCTCTCCCGGCATCCGTGGCCGGAGGGGAAGAAGGAAGGGTGGATGACCGACATCGAGGGGGTGTTCGCGACTGGGGGCCGGTCGGTCGTCTACGCCATGGCGGCGGGGGAGAAGGTCGCTGACGCGATCGACGCCTACGTCGCCCGCAAGAAGGGGCGAGCTCCGACACCGCGCCCCGACCCGTTCGGCGGTCCGATCCCTCCGTCGCTCCCGGACGGATACGGCGGCCCAACCTGGCAGCTATGACGCGGACCCGTCGAGGAGCCGAGGCCCGGGACCCGGCGACCTCGCCGGCCGAGCTTGTCGCGACCTCTCCGCGCCTCTGGGGTCAGGTGGACGAGTACGTGGCCGCTCGCTTGGTCCCGGAGGACGCGAGCCTCACGGCGGCGATCCAGGCGAGCGCGGAGGCCGGCCTCCCGGCGATCCAGATCACCCCTTGGCAGGGCAAGCTCCTCCACATCCTGGCTCGAGCCATCGGGGCTCGCCGCGTTCTCGAGATCGGCACCTTGGGCGGGTACAGCGCGATATGGCTCGCCCGCGCGGTCGGCCCCTCCGGAAGGGTGCTCACCTGCGAACGGGACCCGCGCCATGCCGACGTCGCCCGACGCAATCTGGCCGGCGCAGGGGTGGACCCCTGGGTCGAGGTCCGGGTGGGAGATGCCCGGGAGACCCTGCCCCGGCTCGTTGCGGAGCGCCCGACGCCGTTCGATCTTGTCTTCATCGACGCCGATCGTCCCCACTATGACGAATACCTCGGGTGGGCGATCCGGCTCGGTCACCCTGGGACCCTCATCGTCGTGGACAATGTGATCAAGCAGGGCGCGGTGCTCGACCCGGCCCCCACGGATCCCGGACTCGCGGGCCTGCGACGGTTCACCGACCGGCTCGCGTCCGAACCGGGCCTGGTGGCGATCGAGGTCCAAACGGTGGGGACCAAGGGCCACGATGGTTTCGCGCTCGCGCTCGTGACCGAGGGAGCCCGGTAGCCGGGCCCGGGCCGATCCAGCCGGAACGGGTCTCCATAGGCCCACCAACCTCAGATACCGCCCTCCGCTCCATCCGACGATGGCCATCGCGGAGGCGATCCTCTGGCCGGTCGCCGCGGCGATGTCGTACATCATCGCCGCCCTGGTGAACTGGGCCGCCGGGGCTCGGACCCGGCTCTCCGGCGCGGTGGTCCTGTTCCTCCTCGTCATGATGGTCGCCATGTTCCTGGGGGCGTTCCTCTACTTCGCCTACCCAGGCCCCAACGGCCTCCTCTTGGGGCTCTGGTCCGCCGCCGGCATCATGGCGATCAGCGTCTCGCCGGTGTTCTGGCTCTTCGTCCAGGAAGTCCAGGCCCGCGTGGCCCAGGGTGCCTCGTTCCAGGCGCCTCCCCTCAGTTCGGTGGCGACGTTCGCGGCGTGGGTGACCGTCGCCGTCTTCGCCGGCGAGTTCGTCATGGGCCGGGCGTTCCAGCTCGCGTCCGGCGAGGCCGCCTCCGTGACCCCGGGGCCCCTCGGGATCCTGGGCGCCGCGTCCGGGAGCATCGCATCATCGTGGTTCCTGTTCCCGATGGCCACCGAGATGGGCTTGACGGTCCTGCTCCTGCGGGCCCGGATCCCTCGCCCGCTGCGGGTGACACTCGGGCTTCAGGCCGCCAGCATGTTCGCCTCGCCGACCGCGATCGCAGCGACCAGCTGGGTGCTGGTCAGCAGTGTCGCGGCGGGGGCCCTGATGGTGGGATTGTTCGGGTACGTCATGTCGCTCCTCTATCGAGGCGAGCCCCTCTCCGCCACCGTCCTCCGGTACGTCACGCTGCTCGTGATCGTCTACGTGGTGATGGCCGGGGGCCTTGTCCTCTGGGCGGTCACGGGCTCCCCCGCCGTCTTCGCAGGATCTGCCGTGGCCCAGATGGGGTTGTTCTTCACCACGGTCGTAGTGCCCGAGAGGTTCGACCTAGCCCGGGACCTCCGGGCCGACGGGGTCGGGGCCCCGAACGGGCCGATCCCGTCCCCGTAGGAATCGAAGGGCGACCCCCCAGCGGTCGCGGGATCCTGTCGCTCGCACAGTGGAAAGCTACTACGGTACCCGTAGGATTCGCCTCTGTACTAGGAGAAGGCGGTTATCCCCTCCCGACCATGAGCAACGGCGTCTCGAGGCTCGCTCGTGGTACCCTGGTTCGTCTTCGCGGCGGTCGCGGGGGGGATGGCGGTCGCCACCGCCTACCTCGTTTGGATGGCCGCCCACGCTACCACGAGGGTGGCCCGAGCGGTCGTCCTGTTCCTCCTCGCCATGATGGCCGAGATGTTCGCCGGGGCGGCCGGATACTTCCTGGTCGCAACCCCTGCCGCCTTGGTGGACGCGCTGTGGGGCACGGGCCTGATGATGGCGGCCACGGCTGTTCCGGTCTTCTTGCTGTCGCTCCGCGAAGCGACCCAACGGACGGCAACGCGAGCGACCCCGACCCCCACGGCCCCGACGATCTCCCCGGGGATCTATCCAGCGGCGGTCGTTGGTCTCGTCCTTCTCAGTGAGATCCTGATGGGCTGGGCCTTCCAGCTCGGCACCGGCGGGGTCGTTTCGGCCGCCGGGGGGAACCTCGGCGCCGATCTGGCCGGGCTCGGCCACGTGCTCGTCTCGCCGTGGTTCGTGTTCAGCATGTCGGCGGAGATGGGGATCACGCTGGTGTTGCTCTGGGGCCGGCTGTCCTCGGAGCTCCGGGTCCTCTTGCCCGGTCCAGGCCGGCCTCATGGCCCTCACCCCTCCGGCACTGAGCGCTCCGTCGTGGGTCGATGGGAGCACGTACCTCGGCAGCGCCGTGATGATCGGACTGTTCGTCTACGTGATGGAGGACATCTACCGGCACCGGAACCTGGACCCTTCCGTCGCCGCGTACCTCCCGCGGCTCCTCGCGGCCTACGCCGTGATGATGGTCGGGCTGTTGGTATGGTTCCAGTTCGGCTCGCCGAGCCTCCTGGCGCTCGGGCTGGTCCTGGAGATGCTCCTCTACTTCGGGGCGATCCTGCGGCCGACGGGCATCTCCCCTCGGGACCCGTTCGTCTGGCAGCTCAGCTCCCGATGGGCGTTCGGGCTGCTCTCGTTCATTTTCCTCGCGGAGGTGTTCATGGGGGCCGTCCTTGACATTCAGCTCGACCCCTCGGACTATGCCAGCACGTTCTTCCCACTCCCTCTCCAAGGACCAGCGGGTGTGGTCTTAGAGAACGCCCTCTCCAACGGGTTCTGGTTCCTCGCCGAGGTCTGCGCCTCCACGTGGTTCCTGGCCATGATGGGGGTGGAGATGGGCGCCCTGGTGGTATTCAAGTTCCGGGAGACCGCCCAGCTGGAGACGCGCATCCGACTCGTGCTGATGATGGGGTGTTACGGCGCCTTCGCGGTGTTCTACCCGAGCATCTACTTCTCGCTCCTCGATCCGAACGCCCCGGCGACCGCTCAGGTCCCGGTGCTCGGGTGGAGCATGGGGATCGGTTCCGCCCCCCTCGCGGTCGGCGTGTTCGGAGCATTGTTGCTCACCTATGTGATCACCGGTGCGCTGACCGTGCTGTTCGGCCGACGCGTGATCTGCTCGACGTTCTGCACCGCCCCTCTCATGTACCAGGGCACTGCCATCGACGCGATGAAATCGTTCAACCGCACCGGCCCGGTGGGCCGGAAGTACCTCGGCAGCAGATTCTCCTCGGCGTACAGCGTCACCAGCGGCCTCACGATGGCCTCCCTCGTGGCGGCCTCGTTCGCGTCGTACCTCGATCAGATCGGGCGCCTCCAGTGGACGGTGGGTGGAGCCGACCCGACGGTCTTTCTGTTCGACTTCTACTTCTCCGTGCTCTGGTACGTGATGTTCGTCTCGATCCCTTACACGGGGAACTACAACTGTGTCACCATGGGCTGGTGCTACACCGGGACCATCGCCCAGGCGTTCCAATCGGTGGGGTTCTTCAAGCTGAAGGTCCGGGACCGGGAGGTCTGTAAGGCCTGCACGACGCTCGACTGCGCGAAGGCGTGCCCCGTCGGGCTCGTCGACATGCCGGGCCACTTCCGCACCCGGGGGGAGTTCCGCTCCAGCAAGTGCTGCGGAGTGGGGGACTGCGTCGGGGCCTGCCCCTACGGGAACATGTACATCTCAGACGTCCGCCACTGGTTCCGTCGGCGACGCGGCCTCCCCGAGGCCCCCCCGATGCCGAGCCGTTTGCCGATGGTGCGGGAACCCGCCGGCCGTCCCCCGGTTGCCATGGGATCGGTCCCCGGTCCCAGGTCGGGGAACCTGGCGGGTCTGCCCCGTGGCCTCCGTCCTCAGTGAGAAGGCGGCGAGCCGCCCATTCGATCCGGGGCCCTACCTGCCTGGGACGATGCGCCGGTCAACCCGTACGACGGGGCCGATGCGGCCCGTGGACCCTCATCGCCGAGGCGTCCGGCGCGCGAGCGGGTGGACGGATCCGTATCCTCTCGTTGACGCGGGCGAAGACGACCCGGGAGCACGGGCTTATGCGCCTTGAAGAGAGATTCAGCGCGTTCCACCTGGTGGACGGATCACCGCCGGGGCCTCCACGACAGCGCCGCCGGTTAGTCCTGCGCTCGGCCGACCGCTGGAACCCGTTTCCCGGGGTACGCGCCCGCCCCACTACGGACTCGAGAGGACCTTCCGGTGGTTCTCGCGTCACCGTCGGGAGCGGGGGGTGCCACCCCGTCCATCAGAACTGATCGTCGTCCCGACGGAGGTCGTGCCCGCTCTCGAGCACTGACTTGAGATTCATGAGGTAGTATGCCCAGCCGGAGGCGGACAGGGTGTAGGTCCGGACCCACGCGGGTCCGCTCCCGAACCCGGAGTGCACGAGCCGCAGGACCGTCCCCTTTCCCTTCGGTCGGAGGGTGAACCGCACCCGAGTCTCGCCCAGCGGTTTTCGGGGGGTGCCCTGAGGCCAGGAGAGCGCGAACGAGCGGCCGGCTTTGACCTCCAGCACTCGGCCCTCGTGCTGATAACCACCGGACCAGGTGAACCAGTACGCCGTCCCGGGACGGAGGGTGAGGGTGGCGCTCTCCAGCATCCATTTCGTGAGCTCGAGGGGCTGTGTGAGCGCCCGGAACACCTTGGCCGGCGGGGCTGCGATCTCGAACTGTTCCTCGATCCTTCGCTCGGCCATCGGTCCGTCAAGCCCTCGGCGATAAAGCGGCGTCGACCCTCAGGTCCCGTACCGGCGCTGCCGGCTCTGGAACGCCCGGATCGCTCGGAGGAAATCTCCCTTAGTGAGGCCGGGCCACATGACATCCGCGAAGTACAGTTCGGCGTACGCCGCCTGCCAGAGAAGGAAGTTCGAGATCCGCTCCTCGCCGCTGGTCCGGAAGATCAGGTCCGGGTCGGGAAGGTCCGCGGTGTACAGGTTCGCCGAGATCATCCGGGAGTCGATCTCTTCGGGAGTGATCCGCCCGGCCGCGACCTCGCGCGCCAGATGGCGGACCGCCCGAAGGATCTCATCGCGACCGCCGTAGGCGATGGCGATGTTGTAGAAGTACGAGTCGTAGGCGGCTGTCGCCGTCTCCGCGCGATCGATCGCGGAGCGGACGCGGGGGGGAGGAGGGCAAGGTTGCCGAACGCACGGACCCGGATGTGGTGGCGGTGGACCCGCTCGTCGGTCGCTACATTGTTGAAGGCGCGCTCGAACAGGTCCATGAGGGCGGAGACCTCGTCCGCCGGTCGGTCGAGGTTCTCGGTTGACAGCGCATAGATGGTCAGGATGCGGATCCCGGTCTCGAGGCACCAGTCGAGGACCTCCTCGATCTTGTCCTTCCCCTTCTCGTGGCCGTCCGCGACCAGGAGCCCGTGCTCCGCGGCGAACCGGCGGTTCCCGTCGGTGATGATGCCCAGGTGGCGCGGGACCGGGGCCTCCTTGATCTTCTCGAGAAGGCGACGCTCGGTGACCTCCCGGAGGGCCCCCGCCACGGCGTGGGACAGGTACGGGGAGGACGCGGGCCGGCCCCGCTCCGGTGGCTCCACCACGACCGTCTCAAGGCCACCGTGTCGATAAATCGTTCCCGTCGCCGGCTCGCCCGGCCCGGGCGTTTATCATCGGGGAGGGGCTGGACCGGGCCGCCGGATGCGGGTCCTTCGGGTCGACAGCTGGGATGGGCGCCCCGGGGGCGCCCAGGAGTACATCCGGACGGTCTCGGACCGGCTCGCGGCGCTTGGCCACCCGCAGCGTCTCCTTCAGGTCGTCTCGACGCCCCGCCCGGAGGCGCGGGACGATGAGCGGGTCGTGGTCATCCCCGGCCACGGGCTCCGACGGCGCACGGACGACCTCCTCGAGGCGCCGGAGGTCACCCGGTGCCTCCAGGAGGAACTCCGGGAGTTCCGCCCGGATGTGCTCCATCTCCACCACTTCGATGCCGCGTTCGGGCCCGTTTCTCAGGTCCTCGAGCACACCGAGGTACCGATCGTGTTCACCGCTCACGACACGGAGCTGGTCTGTCCGATCTCCACGCTGCTCCAGCCCGGGAACGTCGTCTGCGACGGCGGGGTCCGGCTCCGGTGCCTCTTCACCGGTTGCCATGTGGGCCTCGGCGGCCCGTTCAACCTCTGGCAGACCCGGGTATTCGATCGAAGGGTCAAGCCGAGAGTTCGAGCGTTCCTCTGCCCGAGCGTCCGATTGACCCGCTACCTCTTCGACAACGGCTACCGGCCCGCGGTCCATCTACCGCCGTTCGTGGAGCTGCCGAAGGACCTCCCGTCCGTGCCGTATCCCCTTCCGGCGAACTCTCCTCGTACGCTCGGGTTCCTGGGTCGCCTGGAGCCGTACAAGGGCGTCCAAGTGCTCCTCGAGGCAATTCGGGGTCTCCGGGGTCGGTTCCCCGACGTCCGACTCGACGTGGCGGGGGAGGGACCTTACCGGCCCGCCCTCGAGCGGACGACGGCCGAGCTGGGCGTATCGGACCGCGTCCGGTTCCTCGGGGATGTCCGGGACCGGCCAAGGAAGAGTTCTTCCGGGGGATCCGTGCCCTCGTAGTCCCATCGACGGCCTGGGAGAACTTCGGATTCGTCGCGGTCGAAGGGCTGGCACGGGGTCGCCCCGTCGTCGCCACGGATTTCGGGGGCCTTCCGGACATCGTCCAGGACCGGGAGACCGGCCGCCTGGTGCCGGTGTCGGACGCCCCCGCCCTCGCGGAGGCGCTGGGTGACATCCTTGGGGACCCAGAGCGGTCCCGTGCCTGGGGCACCGAGGGCCGCCGGCGGGTCATGGAGCGGTTCTCCCCCGAGCGCCACGTGAGGGCGCTGCTGGAGATCTACGAGACGATCCTGCGGGGCGAGTCGATCGCTTCGCGCCCGGGCGGCTGGCCCTCCCCGGCGGCCGTTGGCTAGGTGGGGGTTGGGAAGCGGGCCCCGCGTCGATGGCGGGGCCGTATGGGAACGCCCTGGTCGGGAGTTTCGGCCCGGGGGAGATGGCCCCCGGTCCTTCGAACCCGAGTCCCAAGCTCGACAGACTTAGATCCTAGACCACTAGACTACCAGGGCACGCCCGAGCGCGTTATGCCCTCCCTCTCTTGAAACTTGCCCCGGCCGGGCCGTCGCGCAAGGCTCCGCTCGGCCGCTCGACGGTGGGAGCCGAAGGGATGCTTCCTTTGGAGCGCGCGGATTATGTAGGGGAACCTGGGAAATGGGGGTTCCCCGGAGCGAAACGATGGGTGCATTCGTCGCATGGTTTACCGCCGTGGTCCTGGGCCTGAGCCTGGTCGTCGTTCTGAACCAGTTGGGAGTCGACGTGAGCCCGGCGATCGGCTCGGTGATGCACGGGATCGCGCAGTTCCTCAACCAGCCCCTGTAGACGGTCGCGAGCCGCTGCGGGCGCCCGCCAGCCGCTCGTAGAGGGCGAGGTACTTCCGGACCATCGTGAGCTCGCTGAACTCCGCCGACCCCAGCCGTCCGGCCCCGCCCATCCGGGAACGAGCGCCTCCGTCGGCAAGGTCGCGCAGGGCCGCAGCGAACGCCGGCACCGATTCCACCACTACACCTCCGCCTGTCGCTGCCATCTCGCGAGCCGCGCCGGTCGCGAACGAGACGAACGGCCGCCCGGCCGCCATCGCTTCCGCGAGGACCACCCCGAACCCTTCGGTACTCGCTCCCGAGGACGATGGCGTCCGCCGCCAGGATCGAGGCGATCGCCTCGGGCCGTGGGACCGCACCTGGGGTCACCAGCTCCACGTCCATCCGCTTGGCCCGTGCCGCGCAAGCGGCCATCGAATAGGGGGAGTTCGGGAGATCGCGCCCTATCGCGACCAGGCCCCAATCCGAGCCGGCCGCGGCGACGGCATCGATGAGCCGGTCCACGCGCTTGTTCGGGAAGAATCCACCCACATAGACCGCCGCGAGGGGCGCCTGCAACCCCCAGGAGAGTCGGACCTCCGCCGGAGCAAGGAAAGGCTCCCGGAACTCCGTCGTGTCCGCGCCCAGCGGGATCCGCTCGAGCTTGGAGGGGGGAAACCCCCACCCCAAGAGCTGGTTGCGCTCGTGCTCCGTATCGCAGACGTAGGCGTCCAGCCCCCCGAGGACCCGGGGGAAGTAGCGCTCGAAGTACCAGGCGTCCCACGGACGGCGGTTGACCTCGTACCTGATAGAACCCGTGCCCGGTCCCGAGCTGGGCCCATGGGAAAAGGCGAGCCACCGGGAGGTAGAAGTCGGCGCACCAGATCCGGTTCCCGTGCACATGGAGGAGGTCGGGGTTCAGCGCTCGAAGGGTCTGGAGGTACCGGTGGGGGAACCGGATCCCCCGGCGTACTCGCATGGGTAGTCGGATGACCTCGACCCCGTGCAGCTCCTCCCGGGCGGGGACCCCGGGCTCGGCCTGTGTCACGACGGTGACATGGTGGCCAGCGCGGGCGGAGGCCTCCGCGAGGATCTGAGCGATCTTCTCAGAGCCACCCGGGACGGGATGGTACCGGTGGCAGGCCGCAACGACGCGCACGGGGGGGTGGAACCTCCCCGGGACGGATAGGTATGTTGCTCGCTCGGCGGGCCGGTCAGACCGAGCGCCCACAGGCGAGGCAGGTCCGCGTCGAGGGGTTGATGGCGCCCCCGCACGAAGGGCAGGCCACCGGCACGGACGATCCGAGAGGCTGCCCAGGATAGCCCATGGGCGCATAGGCGACCATCGTCGGGGGCTTGTGGACGAGTACCAGGATCCCCCCGATGAGCGTCAGGATGAACCCGAGGATCAGGCCGCCCAACGCCGTCGGGAGGCTGACGAAGGCCAGCACCACGATGATTGCCCCCCACGCGGTCTTCATCTCCGGACGGGCCAGCGCCAGGACCCCCATGACGATCAGAAGGATCCCGACCACCAGTCCCAGGAAGAACAGCCAGGCGAACGCGAAGCCAAAGACCGCGAGGAACGAGCCAACGATCGCGAGGGCCGCCCCGACCAAGGTGATCAGGTCCTCCGCCCACGATCGTCAGGTACGGCGCCGGCCGTAGGCACATGGTGAGACATCCGGTCCCTCCATCGTCGGACCCAGCTTCGCCTACTTAAATTCGAGGAACGGAGAGACCGGGGCGCCGCCTTCGGGCGGGTCCCACGGTGCCAGCCTCCGACGGGTTCATGACCCATGGGAACGTGCGGCAACCCGAAGAGGGCCAGGTGGGAGCGATCCTTCGCGCGCACCCGCACGAACCGCTGGCGGCTCACCAAGGGTCGGAGCCGCCGGCTCCGACCGGGGCCGACCACCCGCAACGGATGGAGCTCATGGCGCTCGGGATCATCTCGGCGATCAGCGGGATGTTGATCGTCCTGGGCGCGTGGCTGGTCGGGATCACCCCTGCCGGTTCCAATCCATGGGGTGCCGCTGTGTACATCCCCGGCGAGATCCAATGGAACTTCTGGGTGGGGGCGGCGTGCGGAGGGATTCTCGTTCTACTGGGGCTCGCGCTGGCCCGGTGGCCGGAATTCCATGCGGCCCTCGGGGCCACGATCGTCATCGCGTCCGCGGGCAGCCTCCTCTCAGGCCCGCTCCTCTGGGCCGGGTTCATGCTCGGCATTGTCGCCGGCGCGGTCTCGATCCTCGTCGGATCGCCCGCCTCGACCAAGCTCTACTTCTACACCCCGATGCACGTCGCCCTCGCCCCTCCGCGAGCACCCGGGCCGCCGCCTCCGCCCCCGTCCGTGGGGCCGGCCGCCGCGGCGATCCCGGCGGGCCGCTTCTGTGCGTCCTGTGGCCGTTCCGTGTCCTCCGAGGCCGAGTTCTGCCCCTGGTGCGGTTCGGCCCAGGCCGCTCGTCCAGGTTAGGGCGCCGCGGAGCGCCGTCGGCGGAGCAGATCTGAGAGCCTCCCGGGGGCCACCACGCCGGCCGGTGTTATGAAGGCGGTCACGTACTTCGCCGGGGTCACGTCGAACGCCGGGTTCCGCACCCGGCTCGCCGCGGGGGCCGTCCGGCGATTCCCCCAACGGACCAGCTCGTCCGGCCCGCGTTCCTCGACCGGGATGGCAGAACCGGTCCGGGCCTCGTAGTCGAACGTGCTCCAAGGGGCGGCGACGTAGAACGGGACCCGGTTCTCCCGGGCGAGGACGGCCTTCTCGTACGTGCCGATCTTGTTCGCGAAGTCCCCGTTCCGGGCGATCCGGTCGGCGCCGACGATGACGGCGTCGACCTCCCCGCGCTGGAGGAAGTGCCCGGCCGCGTTGTCGGCGATGATCGCGTGATCGATCCCCTCCTCCCCGAGCTCCCACGCCGTGAGCCGGGACCCTTGGAGGAGCGGCCGGGTCTCGTCCACCCAGACGAAAAGTCGGGTCCCGGCGTCCCGGGCGGCCCGGAGCGGGGCCAACGCCGTTCCCCACTCGACGGTCGCGAGGGCTCCCGCGTTGCAATGGGTCAGGACCCTCGGTCGGTGCCGGAACAGCGAAGCGCCCGCCTCGCCGATGGATCGGCACTCGGCGACCACTTCCTCCTTGTAGGATTCGGCCGCGGCCAGGGGGTCGTCGCCCCGTTCCCACGCGAGGCGCACCCGGTCGATCCCGACGAAGAGATCGTGGGCCGTGGGTCGGGTGGAGCGCAGGAGGCGCGCGGCCCGGGCGGGCGTGTAGCCCCCCTGCCGCGCGGCGATCGCCATCCCGAACGCCGCCGTCGCGCCGATCGTCGGAGCGCCCCGGACGGTCATGTTCCGTATCGCCTCGGCCACCGGTTCGACCCGGCGGAACCGAAGGAGACGAACACGTTCCGGCAGCGCGCGCTGGTCGATGACGACCAGGGCGCGGCGCTCCCAGTACAGGGCCCGGACCGGCATCCGCCTACCGAGCGTCGAACGTGTGAAGCAGATCGAGCCACGCCGGGTCGACCCGTTTGTTCTCCCGGAGGGCCTCGTCGAACGGTACGCCGACGACCTCCGGCCCCCGAAGTACGGCGACGACCCCGAACCGGCCGGCGATCGCCAGGTCCACGGCCTTCGCGCCGAGCCGGGTCGCGAGGATCCGGTCGAAGAGGGTCGGGGGCCCGCCCCGCTGGATGTGCCCGATCTGGGCGGCGCGAGCTTCCACGCCGGTGGCCGCTTCGATGCGCTTGGCGAGCTCGGCGCCCACCCCGCGCTCCCGAAGCAGCTCGTGGCCGAACTGGTCGGAACCGCCCGCGGAGCCCTTCGCTCCCCCGAGCTCGATCCCCTCGGAGACCACGACCAGGGCGTAGCCCCGGTCCCGCACCGCCGCGCGGATCTGCCCCATCAACCGGGGTTCGTCGGTACGGTTCCTCGGGGAGGAGCGTCGCATCCGCCGCGGCGGACAGGCCGGTCGCCAGCGCGACCCAGCCCGCGTGCCGCCCCATCACCTCGAGCACGATCGCCCGGTGGTGGGACGCGGCCGTGTCGCGCAACCGCTGCAGAGCGTCCATCGCCACGCTGGACGCGGAGTCGAAGCCGAACGTCCAGTCGGTGGCGGCCACGTCGTTGTCCATCGTCTTCGGGACGCCGACGACCTGGCGGCCGCGCCGGCTCAGCTCCCTGGCGGCGGTGAGCGTGTCATCGCCCCCGATGGCGATGAGGACGTCGATCTGATGCGCGTCCAGCGTCGCCAACACCTTGGCGGCGTCGGCGTCGGACTTGAACGGGTTGGTCCGTGAGCTCCCCAGGAGGGTGCCCCCCCGGAGAATGGCGTCGGAGACATCGGAGGGCGTCAGCGGGCGGCTCAGGTCGTCCCGGAGACCCTTCCACCCGTCGAGGAACCCCACGGTGGTGTGCCCCGACCGGTCGGCACGATAGACGACCGCTCGGATGGCCGCATTGAGGCCGGGGCAGTCCCCCCCGCCGGTCAGGACCCCGAATCTCACGCCGGTACCTCGAGATAGCCCCGGGGCGCGGTGGTGAGGAACCGGTATCCGTTCGAGGTGATCACGACGTCGTCCTCGATCCGGACCCCCCCGCGGCCGGGGAGGTAGATGCCGGGCTCGACGGTCACGACCATTCCCGGCTCGAGGACGTCCTCGACCCCGGGGGCGAGGGAGACCCCGGCATCGTGGACCGCGAGGCCCAGGGCGTGGCCGAGGCCATGGGTGAAGAGCCCCTTCCAGGGGCTCGCGTCGACGACCTTCTGGGCGGCGGCGTGCACCTCCTTGCCCTTGAGACCCGGCTTAAGGATGTCGAGCGCCGCCTGCTGGGCGGCCTGGACCGTCTCGTGCACCCGCTTGAGCTCCGGGTCCGTCGGCCCGAAGTGGAACGACCGCGTGAGGTCGCTCGCGTAGCGGTGATACACCGCCCCGAAATCGCAGACCATGCTGACGCCGGGCGTGAGCTGGACGTTCGACGGGGCGTAGTGAGGCTCCGCGCTGTTCGCGCCGAACCCGACAATGGTGGCGAAGCTGCGGCCGGAGGCGCCGTGGCGGTTCATGGCGTACTCCATCTCGGCGGCCAGCTCGAGCTCGGTCATCCCGGTCTTCAGCATCGAGGGGATCTTCTCCGCGACGCGGGAGGCGATCTGGCCGGCCTTCTCGATCCGTTCGACCTCGCTGGGCTCCTTCACGCCGCGGGTCTTGCGGATCGCGGTGGAGGCGTCCACCAGCTCGGCGTCCGGGAACGTCTTGTGGATCTGGACGAACCCCTCGTGGGTCAGCTCGCGGAAGTTCAGGGCGAGACGCTTCGGTTGGCCGAGGATCTTGCTCACCACCTTCTCCGCCTCGCCGCGGACGATCAGGTGGATGTCGGTATCGGGGTCGGCCTTGGCGGCCTGTCGGGCGCTTTCCTCCTCCAGCGCGGAGCTGAGCACGTGCAGGTGGCCGTCGGGGAGCGCGAGGGCGTACACGATCCCTCGAAGAGGCCGCTCGGGACGTCGAAGACGTAGAAGAAGCTCCCATCGAGATGGGGGTCGATCGCGTTCGCCAGGACCAGGGCGTCGGGGGTAGGCGACAGGTGCTCGAAGATCCGCTGGATCCGGCGCTTCATGCGCTCAATCGTACCGGGGCCTAGGCTTGAAGGTTTCCGGTCGGACGGGGGTCGGTGGGGGGGGTCCGGAGGTCCTTCCACGAGAGGAGGAGCTCCCGGGCCGCCCGGACCTCGTCGACGCGACGGATCGACAGGTTCCGGGGCGCCGCGTGAAGGTTCTCGGGCGTGTCGTGTACGGCCCGATCGAACGCCTCGGCGAACCCGTCAAGCTCCCGGCGGCTCTCGGTCTCCGGGAACTCGATCATCAGTGCCTCTTCGACCAGGGACGGGAAGTAGATCGTCGGGGCGTGATAGCCTTCGTCCAGCAGGCGCTTGGCGAGGTCCAGCGTGCGGACCCCCTTCGCCTTCAACGGTGCACCGGAGAGGAGGAACTCATGCTTCACGAGGGTCCGGAACGGCCGGGGCAGGAACTCCCCGAGCTTCTGGCCGAGATAGTTGGCGTTGAGCACCGCGCGCCGTGAGACGGCGTTGAGGCCGGCCTCCCCGTGGGAGATCGCGAAGACGTACGCTCGCAGGTCGAGGCCGAAGTTCCCGTACGCGGTCTTGATCTTGCCGATGGATTTCGGCCGGTCGTAGTCGAGCTGGAACTTTCGCCCTTTCTTCACCACCCGAGGTACCGGGAGGTACGGCGCGAGCCGATCCCCGGAGGCGAGCACCCCCGCGCCCGGCCCGCCGCCCCCATGGGGGGTGGCGAACGTCTTGTGCAGGTTCAGGTGGGCGACGTCGAACCCCATCCGTCCCGGGTTCGTGATCCCGAGGATCGCGTTCAGGTTCGCTCCATCGTAGTAGAGGAGACCCCCGGCCCCATGGACCGTCTCGGCGATCTCCACGATCTCGGTCTCGAACAGACCCGCGGTGTTCGGGTTGGTGAGCATGAAGCACGCCGTGCGGTCGCTGACCGCGGCCTTCAGTTCCGCGAGGTCGACGCACCCGTCCTTGGACCGGATCTCCTTGGTCACGAAACCGGCCGCCATCGCCGAGGCGGGGTTCGTCCCGTGGGCCGTGTCGGGGAGAAGGACCTCCGTGCGTTGCGCTAGTTCGCCCCGCTCCTGGAAGTACGCCCGAACCATCCGAAGCGCGGTGAACTCGCCGTGGGCGCCGGCCGCCGGCTGGAGCGAGATCTCCGGAAGCCCGGTCACCTTGGTGAGGAGCTTCTCGAGCCGCCAGATGACCTCGAGAGACCCCTGGACGGTCTCTACCGGCTGGTACAGGATGGACCTCCCCGGCGGTCCTCCGGCGCGCGAGCACTTCGGAGACCTTGGGGTTGTACTTCATCGTGCACGAACCCAGCGGATACGCGGAGGTATCAATGCCGAAGTTCATCTGCGAGAGCCGGGTATAATGGCGGACCACCTCGGGCTCGGAGAGCTCGGGCCATCGGACCGCCAGACGCCGTCGGAGGCGGGGAGGTACCGCCTCGAGCACCGGGGCCGGGGTGTCGGCCGCCGGGGGTCGGAGCTCCCAGATCGGCGGCTCGTCGTAGCGCGCCTGTCGGAACGTCATGTCGACCTCGCCGGGGCGGCCGCCACGCGGGCGGCCTTCACGTACTTCTGGATCGCCTTGTCGTCGGTCGCCTCGCTGACCCCGGTCAGGATCAGCGGCTCCCCGGAGGTCGCGCCAGGTCGTGGGTCCGAGATCGAGTGACCGCCCAGGACCCGCCGCTTGCGGAGGCGGTCGAGGAACTGGGTAGGCGTCCCGTGCTGGAGCCCGACCGCGAACGAGTCGAGGAAGGCGGCATCGAATCGCGGCGAGGCGAGTCCCTCCACGCCTCCCAGGCCGGCGGCGAGGGTGTGAGCCTTCTCGCTGAGACTCGACTGGAGCGCGGCGAGCCCCTTCGGGCCCACGAGGGAGGCGTAGACCACGAAGGCGAGGGCGATCAGGGACTGGTTCGTGCAGATGTTGGAGGTGGCGCGGGAGCGTCGGATATGCTGCTCCCGGGTCTGCAGCGTCAGCGTGAACGCCCGCCGGCCCTCGGCGTCCTGCGTGGCGCCGACGATGCGGCCAGGAGAATAGCGAAGGAGCTCCCGACGGCATCCGAACAGTCCCACCAACGGACCCCCGAAGGAGGGAGGGACGCCGAACCCTTGTCCCTCGGCCACGACCACATCGGCCCCCCAGCTTCCTGGCGCCTCGACCACGGAAAGGGCCAGTGGGTCGGCGGAAACGAGCAGCGGCACGGTCCCGAGGATCCCCTTGACCTCCGGGAGCCCCTCATCGAGGATCCCGAAGCCGTTCGGGAGGTCGGCCAGCATGCCGAAGACGTCCCCCTGGGCGACCAATGCGCGGAGGGCGGCGAGGTCGAGGGTGCCGTGCCGGGGATCGAACGGTACCGATTCGATCCGGATGTCGAACCCCGCCGTATAGTTCTCGAGGATGCTGCGCTCCTCCCAAGGCAGGCTCGCCGGTACCAGGAACCGGCGCCCAGGGTGGACCCGGTGACAGAGGAGCACCGACTCGGCGGCCGCGGTAGCACCGTCATAGAGGGACGCATTGGCGGCGTCCATGCCGCTGAGCTCCACCCAGAGGGACTGGAACTCGAACAGGGACTGGAGCATCCCCTGGCTCGCCTCGGGCTGGTACGGGGTGTACGACGTGTAGAACTCGCTCCGCAGGAGGATCGCGTCGAGGGCGGCCGGCGTGTACGGGCTGCGGATCCGGCCCCCGAGGAACGAGGCGAACTTCGAGTAGGGCTTGTTCCGATCGAGGATCTTGTCGACCGCCCGGACCACGTCGGGTTCCTCGAGACCGGCGCCGACCCCGAGCCGGCCGAGCCGGACCTTGCGAGGAACATCGGTGAACAGCTGTTCGGTGTCCTTGATGCCGAGAGCGGCGAGCATCGCCGCCTCGTCCTCGGCGCCCCCGGGAATCCAACGAGCCACGAGTGACCCCGGTTGCGCCGCGAGCCGGGTGACGCATAAATGGGTTGGCCCGCCCATGGGGAAACCTCTTGGCCTGACGGCCCCGTCGGCGGCGGATGCCGGGGGGCAAGGGCCGTGAGGACCGGGGCGCCGCGCGCCGGCCGGGGGCCGGCCCGCCGTCCTCCGCGATCCTCGACGCGGCGTTCCGCCGGGCGCATCGGGCGACCCCGCACGGCCAGGGGCGCGACGAGCGGGACCGGCGACGGGCCCTGCTGAAGATCATTCGAAGCTCGGCCGTCAGCATCCGGCATCTGCGCCTCGCGACCCGTCCGCTGACCCATCCGAAACCCACCCCGTTCCTCTGGGGGCTCCTCGACCAGAAGTTCGGGGATGGCACCGTGGACCGGTCCCTCCGTCGGATCAAACGGGCGGAGGAACGGATCCGTACGCTCCTCCAGGAGGAGCAGCGGAACCTCGGGTCGGCCGACGGCCACGAGGGGAACGCCGAGCTGGTCCGCCGCTTCTACGGACGGCTCGCGAGCCATCTCCGGGAGGTGGACCCGGACCTGCTCCGGCTGAAGGCCGCGGTGGGATTCCTCAAGGACCGCCCCACGCTCGACCCCGCCATCCCGACCGTCGTGGTGGCCGGGTTCCCCAACGTGGGGAAATCCTCCCTGGTGGCGGCGCTGAGCACGGCGAAGCTCAAGGTCGCCGACTACCCGTTCACCACCCTCTCCATCGCGGTGGGCCACGCCGACCTCGGGTTTGACCGGCTCCAGATCCTCGACACCCCCGGAGTGCTCGGCCGGACCAAGGCCGGCAATGCGCCCGAGCAGGAGGCCGAGGCCGCGGTCCACAACGCCGGCACGCTCGTCCTGTTCCTGTTGGATCCAACGGAATCGTGCGGGTACCCGATGGTCGAGCAGCGAGCGTTGCTCGCCCGGTGGCGCGAGGAGCTCCCGGGCGTCGACTTCCTCGAGATCGATACGAAGGCCGACCTGGCTCCCCCGGCCCCCGGGCATCTCGGGGTGTCGGCGAAGACCGGGGTAGGTCTCGATACCCTGCGGGCCGAGATCCAGCGCATGCTCGCGGCCCGGAAGGCCCCGCCCGCCGAGGACGCGATCCCGGGCGTCGTGGATTTCTGAGCCGACGCGGCGACTAAGTACCCGAAGGCGCTGGAACGCGCATGCCCTGGCGGAGCACCGGCATCGCGCTCGGGGCGTTCCCCGCCGGCTCGGTGCGGGAGGTCCACCTCGACGGGACTCCCGTCCTGGTGGTGCGGGTTGCGGAGCGGATCCACGCCCTGGAGGCGATCTGCCCCCACGCCGGAGGGATCCTGGCGGACGGAACCCTCGAGGGGAACCGGATCACCTGCTTCGAGCACGCTGCGGCCTTCGATGTCCGGGACGGCAAGGTCCTAGCCGATCCCCATGCGGTCGAGCCTCCCCAAGGGGCGCTGTCGCCCCTCCCCCACTACCGGACCCGGATCTTCGATGAGATGATCGAGGTCGACGTTCCGGACGCCTAGGGCGGCCTGGGCAGGCTAGAGGGTGAACCGCTGCCCGTTCTCGGGCAGGGTGACCTCGCAGTCCGGGCCGATGGCATCGGAGAGCTTCTCGCGCTCGTCCCCGTGCATCAGGATGAGGTGCCGGGCCTTGCTCTTGCGGACCAGCTCTACGAGCTGCGAATGGCCGGCGTGGGCCGAGAAGTCGAACTTCATGACCTCGCATTCCGGCCGGATGCTCACGTCGTCGATCGTCATGGTCCCCTTGTCCATCAGCTGGCGGCCGTTGGAGCCCTCCACCTGGAAGCCGGTGAGGAGAATGGAGCTGTTGGCGTCGCGGTACCGCTCGCCGAGGTAGTAGAGCACCGGTCCGCCATCGAGCATCCCCCCGGTCGTGACGATGACGTCGGCGTCCCGGAGCGCCTGCTTCCGGTCCGCGGGGTGCTCCACGACGTGGATCCCCTCGAGGGCCCGCCGGAACTTTCGACTGTCCGCGAGGTACTCGGGCGAGCTCTGGTAGATGTCGTTCACCTTCCGCGCCATCCCATCGAGCCAGACCTCGTAGCCGGAGCCGGCGAGGGTCATGAGGACCTCCTGCGCCCGCCCCACGGCGAACGCCGGGACGATCGCCTGGCCGCCCCGTTCCAGCGTCTCCGCGACCTTGTCGCGGAACTTGTTCTCGGTCTCGCGGCGATCGGGGTGCTCTCGGCCGGCGTACGTCGATTCCAGGACGAGAATATCGCACTCCAGAGGCTCCGCCCCCGGGACCAGGTGGGTGGGGATCGTCTGGACGTCCCCGCTGAACAGGACGTCCTTCTCGCCGTGGTAAAGGAACATGGAAGCGCCCGGGATGTGGCCGGCCGGGGTGAGGTCCACCTCGATGCCGTGCTTTCGGTAGGTTCCGTGCCTCCCTACCGCCTGGAACCGGCTGTGGAGCGCCCGGATGTCGTCGGGGGCGTACGGGGGGAGGTATCCCTCCATCTTGGCGACCTTGAGCGCGTCCCGGGTCAGCAGGTCCGCGACCGCGATCGTCACGGGCGTCGCGACGACCGGTGTGTTCGGAAGTCGGCTCAGGATCGGGGTCATCCCGGAGTGGTCGAGGTGAGCGTGGGAGAGGAACGCCGCGTCGACTCGGAGCGGGGTAGGGCGGGGGTACAGACGGAGGGTCGCTGGGCGTCATGCCGTAATCGAAGAGCAGCGTCCGCCCCTGGTCCCGGACCAGGAGGCCGAGCGAGCCGATCTCCGAGGCGCCGCCAAGGAATTGGAACTCCATGCCCGGGGCGCGCGTAGCGGGGGTCCGATTTAAGGCCTCGCGGCCGCGCCGTCGGAGGGCCTATGTACGGCCCCCCGGTCCGGGCCCCCGTGCCGAGCGCTCCGGACCCCGAGCTGGAGGCCCTCTTCCGGGTCTGCGCGGTGGTCCACCGAACCCTCCGACAGGCAACGACCTCCCCCCACCGGGCGGACGTCGTGGCCATGGGAGCCGACGGCACCCCGACGGAGCAGCTCGACCGGGCCGCCGAGGCCCAGATCCTGGAGTTCCTCGAGACGGAGCGGTTGCCGTGGAACGTGCTCTCGGAGGAGGCCGGTGTCGTCGACCGGGGCGGCGAACTCACCCTTGTCGTGGATCCCGTGGACGGGACCCACAATGCGCTGCGGGGACTCCCCTTCTACACCATCTCTGTGGCGCTCGGTCGCGACACCCTCCGGAGCATCGAGGCCGGCGTGATCCACGATCTCGCCAACGGATCGACCTGGTGGGCGAAGCGGGGCACCGGCGCCTTCCGGGACAGCCGACCGATCACCGCCCGGCCGTGGGACGCCCGTTCCGAGATGTTCTTCGTCAACCTGGGGCGCCACTCGACGACCCGCGCGATCCGGCTCGCCGAGCGAGGGCGGCGGATCCGGTCCCTGGGATGCGCCTCGCTCGAGATGGCCCTCGTGGCCCAGGGCGGCGGCGACGCCTACCTGTTCGAGAACGATTCGCCGACGCGGAACCTCCGGGTCACCGACATCGCCGCGGGGTATCGGATCCTCCTCGAGGCGGGCGGCGGGGTCACCGACGCGGCCGGAGCGCCGGTCGACGACCTCCCGCTGGCCCTTGATCATCGGACGAGCGTTCTCGCCTACGGGGACCCCGGGTTCCTGGCGGCCCACCGGTCCGGGGGCGTCGCATGAGGATCGGCGTCACCGCGAACCCGCACAAACCTCAGGCGCTCCGATTGGCACGGGCGGCCGCGGAGCGGCTGCGACCCCAGGCCGAGGTAGTGTTCAGCCACGAGACCGGGAAGGCCCTCGGTGAGGGGACCGGATCCCCGCCGCTCGATCAGATGGCCGCCGACCTCGTGGTGGCGATCGGCGGGGACGGTACGTTCCTCTGGACGCTCCAGCGGATCGGCGCGCCGCTCCTTCCGATCAACGCCGGCACCCTGGGGTTCCTGGCGGAAGTGGATGGGAGCGAACCGGCGGCGTTCGAAGGTGCCCTGGACCGGCTCGTGCGCGGGCAGTACTACATCGACGCCCGGATGAAGCTGGCGGCCCAGGTCGGCGGGCGCAACCTCCCCGACGCCACGAACGAGGTTGTTCTCCATACCTCGCAGGTGGCGAAGATGCGGCTATTCGAGATCGCCATCGATGGCCGCCCGGTCGGCCGGATCCGGGCCGATGGCATGATCCTCTCGACCCCGACCGGGTCCACCTCCTACTCGCTCTCGGCGGCCGGCCCTATCGTGGAACCCGGGGTGGAGGGGATCGTCGTGGCCTCGCTCGCTTCGTTCCCCGCCGGTCCGAGGGCCGTGATCGTGGACCCGCTGCGGACCGTGGGTCTCCGTCTCGTGGAACCGGGGAAGGACGGCATCGTGGTCGTCGATGGGCAGGCGGAGCATCCGATCCCGGGCGGAGAGGCCGTGACGGTGTACCGTGCTCCCCGGCGGGCCCAGTTCATCCGGTTCAGCGGCTCGTTCTTCCACCGCCTGGGGGGCGCCGGATCCTCCCCTGGGGCGATGAGCCGACCGGCTCCGACGAGGGGGGTCGTGCCGATCTTCCGCCCCCAGCGACGTAGCCCGCCGGGCCCGGCCCCCCGGCTCGGGTCCACCCCCACGGCGATCACGCGGCGGTGCCTGGACTCCGCGCTCGCCTGCGCGAAGTCCGCCTTCCCGAACGAGTTCGGAGGGATCCTGCGGTCCGACCCACCCGGGACCATCAGCGAGCTCCTGCTGCTCCCGGGGACGACCTCGGGCCGCCGCCACGCGAACTTCCAGCTCTACATGCTCCCCGTGGACCTGGGCGTCGCCGGGACGGTCCACTCGCACCCCTCCGGGGCTCTTCACCCGTCCGAGGCCGACGTGCGCCTCTTCAGCCACTGGGGCCGGCGGCACGTGATCCTCGGAGCCCCGTTCGGCCCGGGGTCCTGGCGCGTGTACGATAGCAACGGACGGGAGACCACCATCGAGGTGGTCGGCGGTCCGCGGGGAGGGGTCGCAGGGACCTACCGGCCCCCCCGGGTGGTCCACCGCCCCGGGCCGGAAGGCGGAACTCTCCCCTCCGACGAGCCCTGACGGGCCGCCTCGCCGGGGGAGGTCTCTACTCCCGGACCGGGATAGTTGGGAGGGGGAGCCGCTCTGGATGCCGGAGCGGGTTCTCCATCGGGGGGGTGGGTCGATCCGGTGGCTGGTAGAGCCCGTACATCCGGACCACGACCTCCAGGAACGTGATGAACCCGCGGAAGCCGGCCCGATAGACCGGTCCCCGCCGACCCTCGATGTCGAAGAAGTCCCGGAGGAGCGCCTTCGACTGCCGGAGCCCGTGGGTCAAGGCCCGCTCGAACAGCTGGCGCTGGACATCCGAGATCCGGTCCCGAGTGAACCAGTCCTTGGACTTGAGGTGCCCCAGCGGGACGAAGAACATGGGGACCAGGATCGCCTTGAAGTCCCACAGGTCGTCGAACAGCTCGATCGTCTTCAGTACGTCGTCCTCGGTCTCCTGGGGAAGTCCGACGATGAACGTGCAGGCCGGGAACACGTGGTTATCGTTCATCAGCCCCGCGGCCTGCACTACGAGCTCCGGCCACTGGGAGGCCTTGAACGGGGCGACCTTCCCCGGCATGGCGGCCGTGATCAGCTTTGGAGAGCCCGTCTCGACACCGACCTCGACCCCCCACCAGTCCTGCTTCTCATCGAGGAGGACCTCGCCGCACTTCGCGAGGAGGTTCGGCTTCGTCATCAGCGAGGCCACGGCGACATGGCTCCAGCCGACCTGGTCGTAGGTACCGCTTTGCGAGCTTCAGGAGCGGGAGGAGCTTCTCCTCCCGGGGCATGATGTTCGGGCTGCCGTAGAAGTAGACGTCATCGGAGTGGAGCAGGCCCTTGCGGACCCCGCTGGCGGCATTGATCTTCAGCTCCTGCTCGACCTTCTCCAGCGGGTACCACCGGGTCGGTCGGGTCGTCACCGAGCAGAACGAACAGCCTCGGCAGCAGCCGCGGCCGATCTCCACGAGGCCGTTGACGCTCGGGTACCGGATGTTGGAGATCTGGTCGACCCGCGGGGCCTCCTTCGGGGTCAGGACCACGTGGGGCGGCAGGAACTCGTCGTCGAGCGCCTTGCGGACGATCTCCTTGACGAAGATATCGCTCTCTCCCTCCACGACACAGTCGATCCCACCAATGGATTCGACGAACTCCCCGATCCACGGCACCTTGGTCCGGGTCGCCGGGGCCAGTTGCCACGCGCAGGGTCCGCCGGCGATGAGCTTCATGCCCGCTTTCCGCGCGGCGAGCACATGCGGGAGCGTGAGCATCCGCTTGAAGTTGACCTCGTTCAGCGGGTCCTTCTTCATCACCCCGCCGAACGTCGAGGACGGCGGGTTCAGGCCGAAGTAGTCGTGCCCGCTGACCAGGAGGAGCTTCGCCTCGCCGGGCATGTACTTGTCCAGGAAGCTCGGGTGGACGATGCGGGCGTCGAACCCCCCGTCGAGGAGCGCGGCCTCGATCTTCCGCATCCCATACGGGGCCTGCTGGGGATAGCCGTGCTCGTCCGACGGCATCGTCGGGAAGAACATCCGCTGGTAGATCGTCTCGGGCAGGAGGTACGCCGGGCTCGTGGTCCCGAATCCAAGGAACTCCTTCCCATGGTGGTTGCTCATCATCGTCCAGTCGCAGGTGATCACGACTTGCGGCATGTTCCTCCTAAACGCGGACTATCGGACGAGAAGGTCTCCACACTTATTGGTTGTGCCGCCCCCTCGGCGACACGGTCCGGGGCCGGTCTTCTCGTCAGCCGAGGTCGGGGTCGTCATCGTCCCGCGGGAGGACACCGTCCAAGGACTCCGGTGATTCGTCCGGCGCTTCCTCCGACTCCTGTTCGCGGAAGGCGGGGTCCCGTTGGATGAGATGCACGCGTACGCAGTCGCGGTGGGCGGGGCTCCCGTTCCACGCGCTCACCTCGTTGGGTTGCGTCAGGGGCTCGCGACAGAGCACGCAGACCTGGGGGGGCGCGACGATCCACTCGATCCGGCGGGGAGCGGCCACGACGTCCGGGATACGGACCCCGGTTCGCATGTAGGTTTCGCCGGGGACCGCCCGGGGCGCCGGTGCGGCCCGGGGGACACCCGCTTGCTTCCAGCGCAAACAGCGATATCCTCCGATGGTGTGGGTTTTGCGTCACCATGGAGTCCCTGTCGGAGATCCGAAAGCGCCGCCTCTCGCTCGGGATCCCCTTGGGCCAGCTGGCCCGCGCGGTGGGTCGGAGCGACGCCACGATGTCCCGGATCGAACGGGGTCAGATCCGGCCGTCGTACGAACTCGTGCAGCGGATCGTCTCGTACCTCGAGCAGCACGAGGGTGTCGCGTCCCCTCACCTCACCGCCGCGGACGTCATGAACTCGGCGCCAATCACCATCAGCGCGAACGCGGCCCTCGCGCAGGCGGCCCAGACGATGGACCAGGGGGCGTTCTCTCAGGTCCCCGTCCTCGATGATGGCCGGGTCACCGGGTCCCTCTCCGAGGCGGGGCTACTGCGCGCGCTCGGGTCCACGACGGGCCGGCGGGGCCGCGTGCGCGAGGTGCAAGAGGCCGCCTACCCACAGGTGGACCCGGCGTTCCCCGCGGACCTGCTGGCCCAGCTCCTGACCCGGTACCCGGCGGTGCTTGTGGCGCAACGAGGAGAGCTCGTCGGGATCGTCACGAAGACGGACCTCATCCGCGGGCTCCGTGGAACCCCGCTCCGCCGGGCCGGCGACCGGGCCACCTAGGTGTCGACGGCGGCCAGGACCGCCTCGATGACGAGCTCGGCCGCCAGCCGTCCAAGCGTATCGCCGATCTCCCCCGGGTAGCGGGCAGAGGCGGGCTCGCCCACCGAAGTGGAGGCGACGAACGCCACATCTCCATCGGTGGCGGTGTGGGACGGCACAACACACCGGGCCAGTCCCCCGTGCGCGAGGGTGGCGACCCGCTGGAGCCCCGGCCGATCGGCGGCGGCATCCGTTACCACCGCGAGGAGGTTGGTGCCCCGGGGCGTGGGGATAGACCGGCGAGATGGACGACGGCCCGCGGTCGGCGGGAGCAGCGTGCCGCCCCGTCGGGCGCCCTGCACCCACCGTGCGCCGTGGGGGTCCCAGACGGCTCCCACCGAGTTCACCGCCACCACCACCGCGACCCTCCCCAGGCCCGCCACACGCCCCTGAGCGAACCCCTGGCCCCCGGGGGACGCGTACTGACGTCCCCGGTACTTCCCGACGGTGGCGCCCGTCCCCGCCCCGACGCGTCCTGACGCCACTCGGTCGGTCGCCTCTTCCGTCGCCCTCCGACCCAGCTCCGCGTAATCCGGAAGCTCGCCATCGGAGAATGGAAGGTCGAACAGGCAAGCGCCCGACACCGGAGCGATGGCACGAGGGTGCCGAAACGCCCGGTGCCCGCCGCCCCCTGACAGGATCGCGCTGCGGACTCCCCGGCCGGCGTCCAGCCCGAAGACGCTCCCTCCCGCGAGGAAGAGTCCCCAGCGTCCGCCGTAGGTCGCGTCCAAGGCGAGGGACGCGGTGTCGTAGGTCGCTGACGCTCCGCCGCGGACATCGACCGTCGTCCGGGCCGGCCCCGCGAATCGCAGGACCGTGACCCCGGTCGAACGGTCCGGGTCGGAGACGGCCCCGACGAGGACGCCCCGCACGCGAAGGCGTTCCGGGGGCCGTTCGCGCGCCACGCCGGGCCACCCCGGCCGCGGGCTTAGCGTCGCCGCCTCCGGGCGTTGCGGCGGGTTTATGAACGGCCGGGGATGCGGGGCTACCGTGTCCAAATCCGCCGTCCGGCACCCGAAGGGGGGACCCGTTCCGAAGGGATTCCGCATCCAGAGGGGACTCCCGCTCGGCCGCCACCCGATCCTCGATGCGTTCCCCGGGCTCGACCAGCTGGAGACGGCGACCCGGCACGAGCCCGACGCAACGAAGCGCCTACGGCTCTACGCCCAGACCGACCTAGAGCTCGTCGCCGACGACATCTGGATGTACGTCTCCCCCCACGAGATCCCGAAGGAGGCCCGGGGCCAATGGAAGCCCGTGGTCTCCCCCAAGACCGACTGCATCGTCGTGGGTGAGTCCCACCTGCGGGAGAGTCCCGAGCTGATCCTCTTCCTCGACATCTTCCACGAGCTCTGCCACATCCTCCAGCGACAGGCCGGCGCGGAGCTGTGGGACCGCCGGTTCAGTTACACCGAACGCCCCACCGAGGTCGAGGCCTACCGGTTCGTGGTCGACGAAGCCCGCCGGTACGGCGTGGGGGACGAGGTCCTGCGGGACTATCTGCGGGTCGAGTGGATCGACGAAGCAGAGTTCCGCCAGCTCCTCGGCAAGATGGGCGTGGCCGTCGGATAGGTCCCGGGCTGCCGCGGCGGCGGTCCCGAGGTCGCGGTCGTTGCCAAAGGAGCCGAGCCTTTATGCGGGCCGTCCCGCCGTCGGTCCGTCGCGGCGCCCCCGGGTGAGCAGTTGGACATCAAGACCCGGACCCCGATCCGCCCCTCGTCGAGCGACCTTTGGTTCTTCGCCTATCTGCCGCTCGCCGTCTCGGACGGGATCGCCACGCCCCTGATCCCGCTCCTCGCCCTCCAGCACTTCGGCGCCGGAGCGTTCGCAGTGACGATCATCATCGCGGCGAGCGCCATGAGCCAGGTGCCGTTCACGATCCTGTGGGGAAACCTCTCGGACCGCGTAGCGCACCGGAAGTACTTCCTGGTCGGCTCGTTCCTCGCCACGGGTGTCAGCCTGATCCTCATCGCCCTGGCGTCGGACCTCCTGACGTACTTCTGGCTCAACGTCGTCGAAGGGCTCGCCTCGGCGGCCAGCGCGCCGATCGGTACCATGCTGCTCCTCGAGACCCGGCACAAACGTTGGTGGCCGGAGGACATTGGCCTGTTCGGGGTCATCTCGGGGCTCGGGACCACGGTCGGCCTCGCCCTCGGGTTCGTCTGGCTCTTCGTGATCGGCCTCCACTCGCCGATCGTCTCCGTGATGACCGGCCTTCTCGTTCTGGCCGGCGCGCTTGCGCTCCTCTCGGCCGGCATCGCGTGGGCGTGGATCGAGGAGCCGGCGGTCCGGCTGGAACGGCGGAGCCTCTCGGACCTGTTGAACCTGCACCGTTCCGTCGTCGAGAAGGTCCGCCGGGTCGGCGCGCGGGTCCTGAGCGTCATCGACCTCACGCGCCCGACCACCGAGCCGCTGTCCCGGCGGGAGGGGCTGTTCCTGGCCTCGCTGGGAGTGATGAGCGTCGGATTCGAGATGTTCTACGGACCGTTCCCGGTCTTTCTCTGGCAGGGGATGCGGTTCAATGACGCGTCCGTGTTCATCGTCTACCTCGGTGCCAGTGTCGCTTCGACGGCGTTGTTCTTCCATTCCGGAAAGGCGGTCGAGTGGCATTCCCCGAAGTTCGTGTTCCTGGAGTCCCTGGGCGGCCGCCTCGCCCTCATGTTGCTGTTCCTCTGGGGGCCGGCCTACCTGCTCTTCGGGCTCGGGTCGCCGGCCCTCGTTGGATGGGTCACGTTCCTGAACGCGATGCTCGGGGTCACCTGGGCGTTCATCAGCACGGCCAGCACCCTGTTCCTGGTCCGATTGGTCGGCCGATCCAGCCGGGGACGCGCGCTCGGCCTCTACAATGCGGTCGCCGGGGCCGGCGGGCTCCTCGGGACCCTGCTGGGCGGCTACCTGTATGCCACGTACGGGGTCCACTTCGCCTACTCGCTCGCGGCGGTGGCGGTGTTCGTGGGATCGGTGATGCTGCTCCCGATCCCGTACCACGTCTTCCTCCTCCCCCATGCGTCCCGTTCGCGCCGCCATCTGGCGAGCACCCGGGCGGCGGCGGGCCGTCCCCCGTTGATCCCCCGGTAGGGCTCGGGGGGCGAGCCGTTAAGGGAGGGACGTCGCTCGCGCGTCCCTCGGGGGGAGCCACCGATCGGCGAGACGTTCGGCGAGCGGGTCGGTCGGCGCCTCACCCACGCGTTCTCCCACCCGGTCTGGTGGAC
This sequence comes from uncultured Thermoplasmata archaeon, assembly GCA_963708255.1. GTDB lineage: Archaea > Thermoplasmatota > Thermoplasmata > Lutacidiplasmatales > UBA184 > Lutacidiplasma. The sequence goes on along the minus strand of CAVPSE010000002.1, from coordinate 1,130,002 downwards.
CCGCTATGTGTGGCAGCGCGAGCTCCGCCGACGGGAGGTCCTTTTCGACACCAACCCGAGGTTCCGAGACTGGGGGCCGATGTACCGGGTCGCCCGGACCCCGCTCGCCCGGCTGACCGGCCGGCCCCTGGAGGAGCTGGACCACGCCTACGCTGAACTGGTACCCGTCCACGCCCAGCTCCGGTCCGAAGCCGGGGGTCTCCCGAGCGCCGGGGCGCTCATCCAGGCCCCGCTCCTCTACGTGATGGTCCGGGTCCTCCGACCTCAAAGGATCATCGAGACCGGGATCTCGTCGGGGTACAGCGCCCGCCTGATCCTCGAGGCCCTGGACCGGAACGGGAGCGGACACCTCGACTCCATCGGGGTCGATGTCTTCGCGATGCGGCAGGAGGCCACCGGGCCCGCCTCCGCGCTCCAAGGCCGCCACGTCGGCTGGCTTGTGCCCGACCGACTGAAGGCACGCTGGGAGCTCCACATCGGTCGAAGTGAGGAGCTCCTCCCCACGCTCCTTCCCTCGGGCGCCCGGAACCTGGACATGTTCCTCCACGACAGCCTCCACCAGTATCCCACGATGCACTGGGAGGTACTCCACCGCGTTCCCCGGTCTCGCGCCGGGGGCGGTCCTCGCTTCGCACGACGTCCACGCCAACGCCGCCTGGGGTGACTTCCTGCGGGAGCGATCGCTCACGGGGGACGTGGAGATGGACCACGACCTCGCAGCGGTCCGCGTCCCCTAGGTGGGGGCGGCGGCCCGGGACGGGCGCACACCCTCTCCCGGGACAGGGTCGGGGCCGCGCGTCGTTCCAGGGGCCCGGCTAATACTCCCCGGCGCCTGCCGGGCCGATGCTGAGCCTCCTCGAGGTCCAGATCAGCGCCGCCGTGGCGCTGGTCGCCACCGCGGCGGGGGTGATCGGGGGGCTCGCCCAGCGTCGTCGCGGGAGCCGCCCCGCTCCCGTGCTCGCCTCCCGTCCCCCCGCCCGCGGGACCGAGGCGGTGTGGATCCTGGGCACCTTCGTGGCGGTGTTCTGGCCCGTCGGAGTGTTCGTCGCGCCATCGCTCGCCTACTTCTGGCCACCGTTCCCGGACTTCCCGGTACGCATGGATCGTCCAGATCGCGGGGATCGCCCTGGGCATCGGTGGGGGCGCGCTGTTCGCGCGTTCTTCTCGCGCCCTGGGGGTGCACCTGACCCCGGCGATCCAGGTGCAGGCGGGACATCGGCTCGTGGAAACCGGCCCGTACCGAACGGTGCGCCACCCGCTCTATACTGCGATCATGTTGATCGCGGCCGGCCAGACGCTTCTGTTCCTCAGCCTACCGATGGGCGTCCTCACGCTGATCCTCGTGGGGCTCGCAACGTACCGCGCCCGCCTCGAGGAAGGACTGCTCCGATCCCCGGCAGCGTTCGGCGCCCGCTACGACGCCTATATGGCCCGCACCGGGCGGTTCCTTCCGGCGAGTTCTCACCGACCCTAGCAGGCGTCCCCTCGGCGGCGGAGGGGGGAGGTTTCCAGCACGCCCGAAGTTCTATCCCCTTGGGGTCGGCTCCAAGATTCGGGCACGACACGATGGGCGAGGGGCTGGTACCGGGCGCGGTCGTGGGGTTGGCGGCCCTAGCGGTCGGCGTTCTTCTCGCGGTGCTGACCGTCCGCTTTGCGCGGGGTCGATCCATCGTGACGGCGATGATCCAGACCTCCTTCCTGCCCGAAAAGCGGCAGCGGTTCCTGTTCCTCATCTCGCTCCAGGGGGCGGTCGTGCTGCTGATCGCCATCGTCTGGGGCCTGACCTCCCAGGGGTGGATTCCTTCCGACCCTGGCAACACCCTGACGGCGGCTCTCCTCATCGCGGCGACCGCCACGGTCGGCTCCCTGACGTGGCTCGGTTACGCCCCGACCCGCCTCACGCCCGACGAGCGCCGGTCCCTGGCGCTCCAGGCGCCCGAGGTGTTCCAGAGCTTGGTGATGGCCCCCCTCCTGAGCGAGGGGACGACCACGGAGTTCGCGGGCCGCTCCCGCCCGAGGGTCCGGCCGGTGGCGGCGCCGAGCTCCGAACGTGGCCGGCCGCCACAGACCCCGCCCCCGGCGGGGTAACGCTACCCTTCGAGCCCAACGTGGCTCAGCGGAACATCTCCCAGACCAGGGTCCGGATGAGGTAGCCGACCGCCATATTCGCGAGGAACCCCTCGAGGTCCGGGGTCGCCTCCTTGATCAGGCAGGATCGGAACCCCAGCTCACCGGTCGCGACCACAGCCGTGCCCTGGAGGATCGCGAACCGCCCGGTAAGCTTCTCGTGGATCGAATACGCCTCGCCGCGGTACTCGAATGTCATGGGTCCGAACACCGAGGACTTGGTCCGCCATTTCTGCTCCCCGATCTGGATGAGGATCTCGTCCTTCTTCGGTGAGTAGCTGACGGTCGAGTACACCTCGGTGGGTTCGGTGGACCGGAACGTCTCGTACGTGGTCGCGAAGAGGGAGGCGATCTTCCGGGTGATGGTGCCCGTGGACGAGACCACGGGTTTGCAGATCCACATCTCGTCCCCGAGGCGGACCTCGATGACGTTCTGAAGGATCCGGGCGGTCGCCTGGATCATCGACGTCCGGCGGAGGGTGCCCACCCACGTATAGTCGTTCCGCCGAGCTTCGTGGCGAAAGCGGGATAGTCCCCCGGCGGTCCCCCCGTCGTGGGCGCACCGGCCTGGCTCCCCCCAGCGGCGAGCGGGCGGTCGGCCTCGCCTTCTACGCCAGCACGACCCCGGGAGCGGGGGGAGACCTCAAGGAACGGGCGGAGGACTTCCTCGTCCACGAGATCTCCTCGTACCCGATCCCCGACCCGGACGGCCCGTTCACGATCCTGCGGGTGGCGAGCCGGAACTGGGAGCAGCACGAGCTCGCGCAGCGGATCGCCGCGGTACTCGGCCTTCCCCCGCACGCGATCGAGTGGGCGGGGACCAAGGACCGCCGGGCCGTGGCCGAGCGTCTGTTCTCGTACCGGGGGGCTCCTCCGGAGCGTCTGGAGCTTCCGAACGTCGAGCTTCAGGACGCGTACCGGGCGCGGTCCGGGCTGGTGCTCGGCCACCACTACGGGAACGTCTTCGAAATCCGGGTCCCTCTGCGCGTCGGGGATCCGGCCGAGGCCCGGGCCGCCTGGGAGTCCACGCGCGCTGAGCTTGCTCGCCTTGGGGGCGTGCCGAACCTCTTCGGGCTGCAGCGGTTCGGCGAGGTCCGACCGATCACGCACGAAGTGGGGAGGTGGATCGTCCGTGGGGATGTCGCCCGCGCCGTGGAGGTCTATCTCACGGCCCTGGCCGACGACACGTCGAGCCCGGGGGCGGAAGCGCGCCGGGCGTTCGCCGAGCACCGGGACCCCGTCCGCGCTCTCCGGGAGTTCCCCCCGAGCTTCCGGTTCGAGCGGACCCTCCTCGACCATCTGGCCCGGGGCCAGTCACCCGCGAGGGCCCTGAGGGGGCTCTCGCGCGAGCTTCGGATGCTGTTCGTCCACGCCTACCAGTCGCTCCTGTTCAACCGGTGGGTGAGCGCCCGGTGGGCCGCGGGGATTTCGCTCACGGTCCCGGAGCCCGGTGATCACCTCCTCCGGCTCGCCCGGGACGGGACCGTCCCGGGGAACACACCCATCCCTGTCGGGGAGGACAACCTCCCGGAGTGCCGGGACATGGCGCGTCGCGGTCGGGCCCAGGTCGCGGGTCCTCTGGTCGGGTTCGAGACGGAGATCCTTCCAGGGGCGCCAGGTGATCTGCTGAACGAGCTGCTTCGCGAGGAGGGGATCCGGACGGCGGAGTTCCGCCTGCCTCAGCTCCCCGAGGTGGCCAGCCGCGGCTCGTTCCGTCCCCTGCTGGTCCCGCTCCCACCGATCGGAATCCGGAGCCTGGAGATGACCGACCGCGGAGCTGCCTCGTCGTTCACGTTCGCCCTTCCGAAAGGGGCGTATGCGACCATCCTCCTCCGGGAGTTCCTCAAGTCCGGGGCCCGGCGACCCGACTGAGGCCCTCTCCAACCCAGCGTTCTAATACCCGGCCCGAGGGTCGTAGGGCCGCATCCCCCGATGGCGATCGAAGCCCCCCGACCCTGGTTCGCCCCGAACGCCTCGCCGACGGCGACCGGCCCCCGGGTCGAGGCCGATGTGGTCCCCCGAGTTCCGACCGGCGTACCGGATTTCGACCACTTTTCCCGGGGGCTCCCGGCGGGATCGGTCGTCCTGCTCATCGGCGAGGCCGGGGCGGGGCACCTCGAGTTTGCCTTGACCAGCGCGGTGCACATGATGTTCCACTACGATGACCCGGAGCTCCACCAGTTCTATCTGGGGTCGACCAAAGGGCCGTTCACCTACCCGAAGGGGGTCTCCTACGTGAGCGTGAGCCGCTCGAAGGAGCAGGTCCTCCAGGAGCTGGCGGGCTCGTTCGAACCGAGCTACCCCGAGGTCACTGGCGCGGCACATGTCGTTCTACGACCTTTCCCCCTCGTACTTCGCCGACTCCGTGGTACCGCCGGACTGGTCGGCGGTACCGAGCACCCTCTTGGGGAGCAAGGGGCCGACCGCTCGTTCGGGCGGTCCGTTGACGGCCCTGGCGGACGCCCTCGAGGCCGGCGGGCCGGAACGGCTCGTCATCGTGGACTCGTTGACGGACCTGCTGGTCCGGAAGGGGATCGACCCCGAAGAGCTCCTCACCCTGGTCAAGGGATTGCGTCGCCGGTCGAAGGCGTGGGGTGGCCTCACCTACCTGCTCCTCTCCCGGGGAGTGGCCCCCTCGGCGACCGAGCAGGCGCTCTACGACTCGGTCGACGGTGTGCTCTCCTTCACCTGGAGCTCGAGCCCGTTGCATACCCACCGCCGGCGCACGATGCTGATCGAGAAGTTCCTCCCGGTGTTCACACGCCTCCCAGCGGAACATCACGGGCGGTTCGTCCTCCAGGTCGACGACTTGAACGGGTTGGTGACCACGCAGTATGAGCGGATCTGAACAGGCGGCGGCGCGGGCGCCGACGGGGATCGCCGGGCTCGACGAGATGTTGAAGGGCGGTCTGCCCAGCGGCCACGTGGTCCTCGTGACCGGGCTCCCCGGGACCGGCAAGAGCTGCCTCGGGCTCCAGTTCCTGATGACCGGGGTCGCCCGCGGCGAGACGGGGGTCTTCCTGTCGTTGGAGGAGGACGAGCCGGCATTGCTCGCCTCCGGTCGGCAGTTCGGCTGGCCGATGGACGAAGCGGTCGCGAAGGGACTCCTGAAGATCGTGCGTCTCGACCCGAAGGAGACCAAGAGCAACCTCCAACGGATCCAGGGCAACCTGGGGAAGGAGCTCGCTCAGGCGAGCGCCCGAAGGATCGTCGTAGATTCGGTCTCCCTCCTCAACATGCTGAGCGACGACGAACCGGGACGTCGGCAGGTCCTCTTCTCTCTCGCGGCGGCGTGCCGCGGGGCCGGCGCGACCACCCTGATGACGGCGGAGGCGGACCCCCGATCCCCCGGCGTGAGCAGGGACGGGCTCTCGGAGTACGTGGCCGATGGCGTGATCCTTCTCGGGTACAACACCGCGACCGACGGCCACAAGGTAGGGCTGTCCCTCCGGATCATGAAGATGCGACGGACCGACCACGTACGGAGCGTCCAGCCGTACAGGTTCGGCCCGAAGGGGCTCGAGGTCGACGCCCGGGCCGTGGACTTCGGTCCGTAGGTTCTCCTCGGAATCCTACGCCGCGCCTGACGGCGCCCTGAGTGGGCGGCCCACCGGGACGCGATGCCCCACCGGTGCCGGGAGCCCGGGGGTGGCGGCCCCGCGCTCGCAGGCCACCCCCTCCGAGGTTAGACCCTCGCCTGGCGTGGGGGCGTTGGGCGGGCGAGCCCCAGCGTGACGAAGCCAAACCGTTTCATCCCGGTCGCGGTCGCTCCGGCACGACGCGGGTACCTGGCTGTACGTCGACATGGACGCCTTCTATGTCGCGTGCGAGCTCCGGGATCGGCCCGCGCTTGTCGGTCTCCCCGTGATCGTCGGGCCCGACCCGCGGCTCGGCTTCTCCCGCGGGGTGGTCCTCTCCGCGAGCTACGAGGCCCGCGGGTTCGGGGTCCGAAGCGCCGTGCCCGCGATGCGGGCGCTTCGCGCCTGCCCGGACGCCACTTGGATCCCCGCGGACTTTCCCAAGTACCGAGCGAGCCGCCCGGGAGATCCGGGACTTCCTGGCCCAGCGGGGGGAGCGGGTCGTCCCCCTGAGCATCGACGAGGCCGCCGTCCGGGTGGAGGTTCCCGGGCCGGACGAGGCGCGGGCGGCAGCGAGGGAGATCCAGGCCGGGCTGCGCGACCAGCTGCGACTTCCGGCGTCGCTGGGAGTCTCGACCGATCGGATCGTCGCCAAGATCGCCTCCGACCGTGCGAAGCCCGGAGGGATCGTGGTCGTCCCGCCGTCCGAGATCGCCGATTTCCTCGAGCCCCTGCCCATCGAGGTGATCCCCGGGATCGGCCCGAAGACCTCCGAACGGCTGCACGCGCTCGGCGTCAGCACCGTGGGCTCGCTCCTCGAGGTCTCCCCCGCCCGCCTCCGGACGGTCGTCGGCGAGATGGTCCACGAGCTCCGGGCGCTCGCTCAGGGAACCCCGGTCGATCGGACCGGCGACGGGGACGACCGTGGACCGCGCTCCCGCAGCACGGCGCAGACGTTCGGGGAGGACGTCGGCGACCTGGAGGAGCTCCGCGATGTGGCGGACGGGCTCGCCACTTCCCTCGCGGGCAGCCTGGCGTCCGAAAAGCTCCGGTACCAGACCGTAACGGTCGGGCTCCGATGGGAGGACTTCGAGCGGACCCATCGAAGCCACACGCTGACCGCCGCCCATGATGACGCGGCGACCCTTCGACTGTCGGCGAGAAGGATCCTCGGGGAGTCGTGGGCCGACGAGCGGGCACGAGCCGGCCGCAAGGTGCGCACCCTTACCGTCGGTGTCGAGCGCCTCACGGAGCGGAGGATGCGACAGCCGAGCCTGGAGTCGTTCGAGGCTCCGACCAACGATATGAGCGAGGGGCCGGTGCGACGGCCGCCCGGCCCATGAGCGTCCCGATCCCCCTCACGGGCTCCCTTCCGATCTGGGTCGAGCTCCTGGCGTTGCTCGCCGTGGCCATCGCGGCCGGGTTGCTCGGCGCCCTCGTAGGGGTTGGCGGCGGGATCATCCTGGTCCCGGTCCTTGTGGTCCTCTTCGGGGTAGAGATCCACCTCGCGATCGCGGCGAGCCTGGTCGCGGTGATCGCCAACTCCTGCGGGGCCGCCTCCACCTTTGTCGAGGAAGGGCTCACGGACCTGAGGACGGGGATGTTCCTGGAGACCGCGACCGCGGTCGGCGGCCTCGCCGGCGCGGTCGTCGCCGTGACCTACCTAGCGACCCGCGGGAACATCCTCGCCCTCGCGTTCGTGCCGGTGGTGCTCTTATCCATCGCCCTGATGCTCCGACAGCCGAGCACCGGGACCGACGATCAGGCCCCGCCGGACGCGATCGCCCGCCGCCTCCGGCTCGAAGGGGAATATACCTCGAGGGCGACCGGCGGCCCGGCCCGGTACCACGTGAGCCGCGCGGGGGTGGGGTTGGGTCTCGCCGGCGTCTCCGGCTTCTTCTCCGGCCTCGTCGGCGTTGGGGGCGGGAACATCAACGTTCCCGCGATGAACGCCGCGATGAACATCCCGCTCCGGCCCGCGGCCGCTACCTCAACGTTCATGATCGGCGTGACGGCGAGCGCGGGGGCGCTGGTCTTCCTGTTCGCAGGGGACCTCCAGCTGTTCCTCGCCGCACCGATCGCAGTGGGGGGGATCGTCGGGAGCTACGCCGGGTCGATCTTCCAGGACCGCGCCACCGCGGGCCGGCTCCGGTCGATCCTGCTCTGCGTCCTCGTGTTCGCGGCCGTGGTCATGGCGGCCCGCGGGCTGGGGTACCTTGGATGAACGTGACAGCGCAGACCCCTCGGCGGGTCGAAGAGCGCAACGTTCCACCGGCGCTCCAGGGTGTCGTGAGCCGAGTGCTCCGCGCGGGCGTGCTCCTCGCCGGGGTCCTCCTCGCGGTCGGGGTCATCTGGGAGGCCGCCACGGGCCAGGGCAGCCTCGTGGGCTCACCAGCGCCCACGACGGGCGGCGGGCTCGCCCACCTCCTCCTGCTCGGGGGGCCGAGCGCGATGGTCCTGCTCGGGGTACTGGTCCTGGCCGTTACGCCGCTCACCCGGGTGGCCATTTCGGTGGCGCTCTTCTCTAGCGCGAGGGATCGGGAGTTCACGCTGATCACGCTGTTCGTCCTCGCGGTGCTCGGAGCCACGATCGTCGTCGGAGTCCTGCGATGACCGCGGCATCGAGCGTCTCCCCGCCCGGGGCGTCCCACCCGTCTCCGTTCGTCCCCCTCCGGTATCCCGGTCTCGTCCGACCGGCGTACGAGGGCCGATCGCTTCCGAACATCACCTCGACGCTCTTCCAGGCGTTGGGGAGGTCGGCCGACTCCGACCTACCGATGGGGCCTCCCCTCGCGGCGGACCTCGACCCGTTCAAAGGGGGCCGAGCGGACGGCCCGGTCATTATCTTCCTCGTGGACGCGTTGGGCGAGCGCCAGCTCGGCCACTGGGCCCATGGGGGCTCGCCCCGCTCCCAGAAATGGAGTCGGATGGGCCGGCCCCTCTCCACGGTCTTCCCCTCGACCACCACCGTGGCCCTGACCTCGCTCTCGACCGCGGCGCCGCCGGCTCGGCACGGCGTCGTCGGTTACCGGGAGTACCTCCCCCAGTTCGGGATGGTCGCCGACCTGCTGAAGATGAGCCCCGTCGGGGTCGCCACCCGAGACCTCCTCGTCGGCCCCCAGTGGCGGCCGGAGATCATCTGTGGAGTGCCCACCGTATTCCGTCGGGGGGTCGACGCTACGATCGTCACTCGGGCGGCGTTCGAGGGGAGCGGGTTCACCCGCCTGATCTACGATGGGGCACCGATCGTCCCGGTACTCGACGGGCGTGGAGCTGGCCCATCAGCTCCGGCGGGTCCTCGAGAGGGCCCCGCCTCCTCCGGCGATCTTCGTCTATTGGGACGAGCTCGACACGATCCAGCACCTCTACGGACCGGACCCGGAGCTGGTGGACCTGGAGCTGGAGCGGGTTGCCGGTCTGCTCGAGTACGCGGCGTCCCGGGTGCCACAGAGCGTCGCCGACTCAACGACGGTGATGATCACGGGGGACCATGGCCAGGTACCGGCCAGCGTCGCCGCGCGGATCGCCGTGGACGCGGAACCGGCCATCGCCGCCGAGCTCTCCCGTCCGCTGGCGGGAGACCGACGGGCCGGGTTCCTCGCGGCCCGCCCGGGGCGTCTGAACGCGCTCCGGGAAGCCCTCGCCGCGCGGTTGCCGCCCGGGTCGCATGTTCTCCCGATGTCGGAGGCCCTCGAGTCAGGACTGTTCGGCCCGCCCCCGTTCCACCCGGAGGTCGAGCAACGGCTCGGCGACCTGCTGGTCCTCGTGCCCAGTCCGGCCGGCCTCACGTACCTTCCCCCGGGCGCCGCCCACGGGCGGCACCTCGAGGGAGCCCACGGTGGTCTGGAGCCGGATGAGCTCGGGGTCCCCCTGATCACCGGCCGGCTTGGCGAGTTCGCCGCGACCCCGGCGCTCGGCAAACCGTAAAGAACCGAAGCACGTCGGCCGGAGCGTGGCCGCGCTCCGCCAGCCCATCCTGACACTGCTCGGTCACGTGGACCACGGGAAGACCACGCTGCTGGACCGGATCGCCGGCTCGATCCGGGCGGAGAAGGAGGCCGGCGGGATCACCCAGCACATTGGCGCCATCGAAGTGCCGAAGGCGGCGATCCTCCGGATCTGCCAGGGGATCACCAAGACCGAGCAGTTCACCGTTCCCGGCCTCCTGTTCGTCGACACGCCCGGCCATCGGTCGTTCGAGACGCTTCGGAAGCGGGGCGGGGCCCTCAGCGACCTCGCGATCCTCGTCATCGACGCCCGCGAGGGGGTCATGCCCCAGACCCGGGAGTCGATCCAGATCTTGCGCGGCGGGAAGACCCCGTTCGCGGTCGCCCTCACCAAGATCGACCTCCTGTCGGGCTGGAGGAAGCCGACCGGCCCGATCTCGCTCAAGGACCAGATCGAGCGGTGCGGCGAGGAGTTCGCTCGGCTGCTCGACTCGAAGGTCTACGCGGTGGCGGAGGAGATCGTGGAACTGGGGTTCTCCGCGGACCGGTTCGACCGTGTCAGCGATTTCACCAGGAACGTCGGCATCGTCCCGGTCTCCTCCAAGAGCGGGGTCGGGATCCCTGAGCTCCTGTCCCTGATGGTGGGGTTAGGACAGCGGTACCTTTCCGAGGAACTGACCCTCGATACCACCGGCGGAGAGGCGACGGTCCTCGAGCGCTCCGACCAGAAGGGGATCGGGCCGGTCACGTCGATCATCGTCTACCGGGGCCGCATCAAGGTCGGCGATGAGCTGGTCGTGACGGGCCGTCGGGAGCCGTTCCAGACGAAGGTGCGAGCCCTCTACCGGCCCGCCCCGCCCACGCGGGGCCACTCCGGAAAATCCCCGCACCTAGAGTCCCTGGAGGTGGTGGAGGCGGCCGCCGGGGTCTACCTCGCCGCCCCGGGGATCGAGGAGGCGATGCCCGGCGGGCTCCTCAAGGCCGTGTCGACCTACGTGGAGGCGGAAGAGGCTCGCACGGCGCTCAGCCGGGAAACCCACCCGGTGGCGTCGCTCGCCGAGAGCGGGGTGGCATTGATGGCGGATACCCTTGGTGGGCTGGAGGCCCTTGCGTTCGAGTGCCGGGAGGCGGTGATCCCGGTCCACATCGCCGAAGTGGGCCCCGTGAACCGGTCGGTCGTGGTCAACGAATCCACGATGCGCGACCCGCTGCACCGGGCGGTCCTCGCGTTCAACGTCCCCGTTCTCGACGATGCGGTACCGGACGGGGACAGCTCGGTCATGGTGTTCCGGGGGGAGGTGATGTACCGGGTGCTGGAGGAGTACTCGAAGTGGAAGGTCCAGCGGACGGAGGAGCTGGCGGCCCGCCGTCGCCTCGATACGATCCACCCGGCGAAACTGCAGTTCCTGCCGGGGTTCGTCTTCCACAGCTCCAAGCCCGCCATTGTGGGCGTCAAGGTCCTCGGTGGGATCCTACGGCCCGGGGTCCGGCTCATGCGGAAGGACGGCACCGAGGTGGGGCTCCTCAAGGCTCTCCAGCGGGAGAGCGAGAGCGTGGCCCGCGCGGAGGCCGGCGACGAACTGGCCGCCTCCATCGATGGCGGGGTGGTCGGGCGGAACATGAACGAAGGGGATGTCCTCTATGTCTCTCTGCCCGAGTCGGCCGTTCGCCTCCTCAAAGCCGCGACGCTCTCCGACCCGGAGAAGCTGATCCTCGAGGAGGTCATCCGGATCCACCGGGCCTCCGAGCCGTTCTGGGGCCAGTAACGGGACGGGCACCCTATCGAGGGGGAGAACCGCCGGCGATCTCCTCCGCGTCCTCGGCGGACCGGGAGACCATCGGCGGCGGCCCGCGGAAAACTCCCCCTCGCAAGAAGAGCCCAAGGAACAGGGCCACGGCGCCGACCGCTCCCAGCGCGACGGCGACCGCGTCGACCAATAGAGCGGTCCAGAGCGGCGAGGTGGCGGTGGAGTTCCAGCTCTCCACGGCGGACGCGGTGAGGTTCATGGAGGCGGGCTGTTGGTGGACCAGACGAGCTCGTAGGGAAACTGGGTCGGTCCCGGGATCGACCAGTTGGACCCGCCGGACCCGGTCCACGTCGCGACAGCGCTGGACCTGTCACAGGAGCGCCCGCCACCGGGGCAGGTTCCCGAGGGGTAGAGCGCGATCGACAGAGGCCCCGAGGTCTTCCAGCTGACCAGTAGCAGGGCGGAGGCCGAGGCGGTGCCGGGCAGACTCGCGGCCCCGGTCCCCTCTGGCGCGACGACCGTGGGCGCGAGGGTGAACTGGTCCTGCTGGGGGGCCGTCGCTGCCGGCAGAAGATTGACCGTCACGAGGGCGCCGCCCGCCAGGACCAGGAAGGCGACGCCGACGGTGACCAGGCCCGGCCGCACACGGAGGGGAGGGGGCCATGGTGGGAAATACGCTTCGTGCGCCCGGGGGCCAACCCGTGGGGGCTGGACTACACCGTAAATACCTCCGGCCATGGTACGGTATCTACCGTGACAGGGACCGGGTCGTCCGCGCCGGGCGATGTTCGAGGCGCCCCCGCGGCTCAGAGCGGCGGCTGCCCGATGTGCGGCAGCACCCGGCGCGTCATGGATGCCGCCCGCCTCGAGGAACACTGCGGCGAGTGCGGCCTCGTCTTCGAGGGCGCGGAACTCGTGGCCCCACCCCCCCGGATCGCCGGAGATTCCCCCCCGAGCGACGGGAGCGGCCGCGGTATCGGGCCGTTCGTATCCCCCGGCAGTTCCCGCCGACAGCTCGGGTCCACCCTCAGCGGGACCCGGGATGGGCAGGGTCGGCGTCTCGACTGGCACCGACGCTACGAGTACCAGCACCTTCGCAGGGTCCAGCAGCGCCAGACCGCCCGGGCGGCGGACGGGCCGCTGGACCGCTCCCAGGCCCGGGGCGAGATCGCCCAATGCGGGGAGCGGCTTGGCCTGCCGCCCGTGGTCCTCTCCGAGTCGGAGCGCATCTATCGGGAGGCCAAACAGCGTGGCCTCTTCCGGGGCCGCAGCCTTCCGGCCAGCGTGGGGGCCTCGGTCTACGCGGCGTGCCGTCGCTACTCCATCCCCCGAACGCTCGGGGAGGTCGCCGAGGCGCTCGGAGGGCGCCGCAGCGAGGTCGGCCGGGCCTTCAAAGTGGTCCAGCGGGGGGTCGACATTCCGATCCCCTCGGTCGGCACCCGGGCGTTCCTGGCCCGGTACGCCGAGGCGCTCGCCCTATCGGCCCACGTCAGGTCGAACGTCGAGGAGATGCTCGACGAGGCCCACAAGAGCCCCGAGCTCTCCGGGCTCTCGCCCCATGGCCTCGTGGCCGCCTTGATCTATCTCGCCGCCGAGCGCCACGGGGAGCACCGCTCCCGGGCCCAGGTGGCGCGGGTGAGCGCGGTCACGGAAGTGACCCTTCGATCGACCAGCCGGCTCGTGGAGCGCATCTTCGGGCGGTCCAGCAAGGACCCGCCCCCCTAGTGCGTCACTTCACGAGGTAGTAGCCGGCGGCCTTCTCCCGGACCTTCCGGCGACCGAACCCCTTCGTCTGGAGTTCCTGAAGGGCGTTGAGCACCATGTTCTTGGGGAGCTTCGAGTTCTGCGTGATCCGCTCGGCGGTCCCCATCTTCTCGTCGGAAAGGAACCCCTGGTCCTTCATCGCCTTGTAGACCTTCACGCCGTTCGGAGTCAGCTCGTCCTCGATCGCCATCGTGACTTCCCTTGACGCCCGAGCCCGGCCCTCTATTTAATCCGCGACGGCTCCGACCGCCCCGTGCCGCCGTCGCCACGCGCCACCCTGGTCTGGGACGACCACTTCCTTGCCTACGACCTGGGTCGGTGGCACCCGTTCTCCGAGGGGCCCCGGAAGCTGGGCGCTGACCTGGCGGAACAGTGGGCGCTCTCCGCCGGCGTTCCGCTGCCGAAGAGAGCGATGGTGCCGGCGGCGTCCGTCGAAACGCTCACCCGGTTCCATACGCCTTCGTACGTCGAGCGGGTGGAGCAGGCCGCGCAGGCGGGGGAGGGCGAGCCGCTGGACCGGGGGGACACCCCGTCCTTTCCCGGGTGCGACGTGGCGTCCGCCCGGATCGTCGGGGGGACCCTGGCGGCGTTCGACGCCGTACTGGGGGAGGGTCCGTCCCGAGCGTTCCAGCCCGGCGGTGGCCTGCATCACGCGAGGGCGGAGGCGGCAAGCGGCTTCTGCATCTACAACGACATCGGGGTCTCCCTCGCCGACGCCTTCGCCCGGGGGACGGTCCAGCGCGCGGCGTACATCGACATCGACGTCCACCACGGAGATGGGGTGATGTACGGCTTCTACGAGGACGGCCGCCTCCTCGACATCGACTTTCACCAGGACGGGCGTACTATCTTCCCCGGCACGGGTGACATCGAGGAGACGGGCCGAGGGGACGGGGCCGGCCTCAAAGTCAACGTGCCGTTCCCTCCCGGCGCCGGCGACCGGGAGTTCGCGGCGGTCTGGGACCGGGTCGTGCCCACGATGCTGGAGGAGCACCGCCCCGACCTTATCGTGCTTCAGTGCGGGGTGGACGGACACGTCGGCGACCTCCTCGGCCACCTGCGCTACCGGGCCGCGACGTACGAGCGCGCGGTCCGATCCCTGATGGAGCAGGCGGACCGGTGGGCCAACGGCCGCCTCGTCGTGACGGGGGGAGGCGGGTACGATGCGGCCAACGTGGCTCTCACCCTCGGGATGGTCGGACGCCGCCTCGCCGGGGGGCCCCCCCGGGGGTCGGCGAGTCAGGTACCTCCCAGCCTGGGGCGCGGAGTTTCGGTCCCTGACGGGATCCGCGCCTCCGAAGGAGTGGGAACCGGTCGATGCCGGTCTGGCCCCCTCGGAGGTCGGCGACGGTCTCGTCCGGGGGCTCGAGGCTTCGCTCGGCCGGACCTTCCCCTAGCGCGCGGTGGCGTGGCCGACGGCCGGAGCGCCGTTCGCCCGCGCTCGCGGGAGACGGCGTGCCAGGGTGCGGGGCTCTGCGAGGAGCGACGTCGGGGTCGCGGCGCGGCTGACCAGCGCCCCCGGCACGGTGTTCTGGTAGGACTGGGGGTTGAAGGGCACCGCGCCGCAGGCGCCGGTCGAGGCAGATACGAGCACTGCCCCGGAGTGGCTGTTGCCGGCGGCCTCGACGACCTGGAAGGTGTAGGTCGTGTTGCACTTCAGGTTCCCGATCGCCAGGGTGTCCTGCGTCCGCACGACGCTCTCCGTGACCGCGTGGGCGCGAGTGTTCCAGGTACTTCACGGTGAACGAGGCGACGGGGGCCCCGCCGAGCGCCTCGGTCCACGTGAGGTTCGCCCCCGTCGAGGTCGTCGTCACGCTGAGGCCGGAGACCCGTTTCAACAGCTGCGGTTGGTCGACCATCGGGTAGGGCGTCCCGGCCGCGATCCGATCGGGGGCGCGCGGCGTGGCGTTCAGGTCGAAATAGTCGAGGGGGAGATTCGCGAGGCCGTCCCGATACGTCAGGTTCTGGAAGCCATCGCGCCACTCGATGAATCGGAGGACGCTCTCGAAGCTCATGACGGTGTGGGACACGTACCCCTCGGGGGTGTACGGGCTGAACACGAGGAGAGGCACTCGGAACCCGTACCCGTACGCATCGACCTGCGGGGGCGGGACGTGGTCATAGTACCCGCCGTACTCGTCCCAGGTCACGAAGACGGCCGTGGAGTTCCAGTAGCTGGAGTTCTGGAGGGTTCCGAGGATCGACGCGATGAACGCCTCCCCATGGCTGATGTTGTCCGGCGGGTGGTCGGACTCGACATTGGATGGGATGATCCACGACACCTGCGGGAGGGTTCCGTTGGCCGTGTCGTTGAAGAAGTCCTGCCGCGGCACGAAGTGGCCGGACAGGTTGGGCCCGTACGTCTCGGCCTTCGAGATGAGCGGGTTCCAGTAGTCGAACACGCTGGAAAGCGAGGCGTTCCCGAGCACCGTCTGGTTCAGGGTGTACCAGGTACCGAGGCGTTCATCAGCGAGTTGTCGTAGTATCGCCAGGTGAACGAGGAGTTGACCAACAGGTCGTCGATCCCCGGGGTGTTGTTGGACTGGTTCAGGTACTGCATCTCACTGCCGGTCAGGGGCTGGGCCACCCCTTCCCGTTGGAAGGCGCCGGACGGGGGCGACTCGGAGGCGATCGGGGCTTGGCCCGCCACGGCGAACCAGTGGTTCGGCAGCGAGTAGGAGAGGGCGGGCGAGTAGAAGTTGTCGCCGAGCCCGAACTGCTCGGCCATGTCCCAGTACGTCGGGATCGTGGTTCCGTTGTATACCCCAGTACCTGGCGGATGTGCGGGGAGGCCGCGTAGAACCCGTCCATGAGGCCGTTGTCGTAGGACTTGTGGGACGAGCCCCAGTTGTGGGAGCCCCCGAGGGATGTGGCGACGTAGCTCTCGTTGAGCGCGAACGGCTTGATGCAGCCCCCCGAGGCGCTACCGGGGACGATGTTCACGCACGTGCCCGCCGGGATCCCATTG
The DNA here is from genome assembly GCA_963708255.1 of uncultured Thermoplasmata archaeon. GTDB lineage: Archaea > Thermoplasmatota > Thermoplasmata > Lutacidiplasmatales > UBA184 > Lutacidiplasma. The sequence continues at coordinate 1,113,870 of CAVPSE010000002.1, read as the reverse complement.
CCGGTGACGGGGCAGTTGGACTGAACTTTCTGACAGTATACCCCGAAGAAGTTGTCGTAGGCATGGTTCTCTAGGATGACGAAAACGACGTGCGAGATCGGGAAGGTCCCTGGGGTGATCATCGTGGTATGCTCGACGACGCCGGCGGTCACGGTTGTACCCGCGGCCCCGGCCGGGTAGGGGCACGAGGGTGAGGAGGAACAGGGAGGCGATCAGCGGAATCGTCCAGCGGCGGTTGGTCAATGGGGTCGTTCGGAGCATGGGAAGACGGCCCGCATCCTTGACCCGCTCTATAATCCCATCTAAGCCGCCGGCGGCTTGTCAGAGGAGGGGTTCTCAATGCGGCGGTGGATTCGAGACAGCGGTCCTGCGAGGGGAGGGCGGTCCTTCGCGGTCCCCTCGATGGATTTCCCGGCCCGGACGAGGAGCTGGAAGACCCCCCACGAGCCGGCGGACCGTCCGGTCAGGGATCTGTCGGGTCCAAGGTGGCCCACGACGGGGAACCGTGGGCCCTCGTCGAACCTGCCTCGCTGCCGACCGGAACCTGGCGGATTCCTGCTCGGCCCGGCTCACCAGGTGGGTTTGCGATCCCGGGCGGTCCTCATCGCTCGACGAGCGCGATGGTCGGGGGCTGCGACGGTCCCGGCCGCCGCGGCGGTCTCCGCCACCCCCGCCGCGGGGGGGGCCGCGTCCGCCGCCACCGTAACGTCGACCGCCGCCACCCCCGCGGTCCGAGGAGCGGCCGTAGCTCCCGCGGTTTCCGCTAGGCGAAGGAGGCGCCGGCGCATTGTACCGGAACCCGGGGACCTGGGCTCGTCGGATCGGGAAACCGAGCCGCTGCTCGATGCGGTGGAAGTCGTCCTCCTCCTGGGGGCTCACGAGCGTCATCGCGTCGCCGGAGCGCTGGGCCCGGGCGGTCCGACCTACTCGGTGGATGTAGACATCGGCCTCGTTCGGGACGTCGAAGTTGATCACGTGGCTCACGCCTTCGACATCGATGCCCCGGGCCGCGATGTCGGTGGCGACGAGGATCCGGTGCCGACCGCGTCGGAACCCTTCCAGGGCGCGGACCCGCTGACCCTGGCTTCGGTCCCCGTGGATGACGGCCACATCGATCCCCTCATGACCGAGCTGGTCGGCGAGCCGGTCCGCCCGGTGCTTGGTTCGGGTGAACACCAGGACGCTGGTCATGGTCGCGTCCTCGAGGAGTTCCTTGAGCAGCGAGACCTTGAGATGGCCAGGAACCGGGAGCGCGAGGTGGCTCACACCAACGGCGACGGCCGTCGCTGAGTCCACCTGCACCGTCTTGGGGTCGCGGAGGAAGTCCCGTGCGAGCCGGACCACTTCGGGAGGCATGGTGGCGGAGAAGAGCATGGTCTGGCGGTCCCGCGGAAGTTCCCGGACGATCCGCCGGACATCCGGCATGAACCCCATGTCGAGCATCCGGTCCCCTTCGTCGAGCACCAAGATCCGTAGCGAGCGGAAGTCGACGTAGCCCCGGCTCATGTGGTCCAACAGCCGCCCCGGGGTGGCCACGATGATCTCGGCCTTCCCCCGCAGCGCACGCTCCTGGTCGCCCATGCCGACACCCCCGTACACCGCGGCGCCACGGAGCGCGGTGTGCCGGCCCAGCTTGGCGAGGAACCCCTCAGCCTGGAGCGCGAGCTCCCGCGTGGGCGTTAGGACCAGTGCCAGGATCCGCCCCGGGGGCTGGTCGAGGAGTCGCTCCAGGATCGGCAACAGGAATGCGGCCGTCTTGCCGGTGCCTGTCTGGGCGGTACCGATCAGGTCTCGCCCTCCGACGGCCTCGGGGATCGTCTTGCTCTGAATGGGGGTGGGTTCGGCGTAGCCAATCTCGCGTATCCCGGCTTTCAGCTTGGGGTGGAGCGGCATCGAATCGAACCCCGCAGGGTCGCTCGAACCGCCTTTCTCGGCGTCGTCCATCGGTTCCTTCTGCCGCCGGGCAAGGCAGGCATCGGTTAACAGTTCTGGGGAGCGCGCTACGGGCTCACAGGAAGGCGCCCACGGTGGGCCGGTCGAGAAGGTCCGCGTCCGTGGCCCGTATGCCGTCCCACACCTGGGCCGCGTCAAGGTGGCCCGCATCGGCCCCTCCCAAGAGGGAACGCCAGACCCCGCGCGTGATCGCTTCAGCGCCGACGGTCCGAAGCTCCAATGCGAGCCGCTCTGCGAGGTCCCCCTCCGCTCTCGCTTCCAGTACCGGATCCAAGGAAAGCGTCCCGCCGGAGCACGTAACCGAGGTACCCTTCCAGCGTAGCTCGAGCCTCGGGGTCCATACGGGGCAGCTGGGTCGGAGCAGCATATCGCCCCAGCACCTCTTGGATCCCTCCCGTTTCTCGAAGTTGAAGGAGCTCTACACCCTCGTCAGAGGCGGCCAGCGCGACCCGGCCGAATTGGGGGTCAAAGTAGAGAGGGAGCAGTGCGAGACCGTCCGATGCCTCGGGGAGATAGATGGAGGACAGGTCGTCGTCCGTCGGGAAGGTCCCAAGATCCGAGGCGGAGCGCCGTAGGTCTGCGAGCGCGCTGGGGCTTCTGGGGACCCCTTCGCTGCGGAGCGCCCGCCGCCACCGCCGAGCAGCAGCCTCGTAGCGGGTGCGCTCTTCTTTCGCGGCCTCGCCCGTCATGGCGTCGAGCTCCTCGGCGAGACCCTCCGGTGGTTCGGCGGGGAGTCCGGGCTGCCCCCACCGGGCGAGCTCGGCCGCCGTCACTCCGGGACAGGTCAAGACCAGGGAGGCCTGCCAGTCCTCCCCGACGTGGATCGAGAGCGGGTACTCCCGGCAGGGGAACGGGCGGGCGGAATGAACGGTGCACCGTTCCGACACGAGGAACCGACAGGCGCCACCGTCGGGCCGGGAGGGAACGAGCCGGAAGGCTCCGGACCCTCCCACGAACCGCACGGACGGATCGAGCCTCAGGAGGGTCTGTTGCTCGGAGGGGGACGCCGCGGGCGTCGCGTAGCAACAGAGACCACAGCCCGGGCGGCACGTGAACCGGAAGCCGTGCAGGAGCGAGAGGTCGATCGCCGGGCCGGGCAGGGGTCCGTGGAGGTCACGGTCGCGCCCCACTACCGCCGGGCCACGGCGGGCGTGGGGCGCCGCGGGGCTTCGGGAGGCGATGCCGCGAGCCCGCGGAGCGCGTCGACCCCGGCGCGGTGCAATGCGGTCAGGAGGACGAGCTCCTCGAGGTTCACGTCGGGGCATCGTGGGCACGGGGCGATCTTCCCCTTGATCTTCGATAGTCGCCGGGCCTCCGCGCTCTGCAGATCCTGGAGGGCGCGCGCCACCGGCGACCGCAACCGCTCAGCGAGCACGTCGAGGTCCTCATCGCTGAGACCTGGCAGGGCCCCATGCAACGGGCGGCCCGTTGCAGAGTAGGTACTGGAGGACAGCCCCCCGGGTCTGTTCCAGGACGGCCTGCTCGACGAGACCCGCCTTTCGCAGCTGTTCGAGGTGGTGGCGCAGGGTGTTGGGCGCCTGCCGGAAACCGTGACGAGGCAGTTCCTCGGCCAGCTCGTCGATCGACATGGGGCGGTTCCCGAGGAGTTCCAGCATGGCGAGGCGAACGGGTGCCGCCAGGGCACGCGCCTGCTCCCCCGTGACCGCGAGAAGGGTCCGCATTGGCACCTCGCGCCGAAGCAGGATCGTCATGGGGCCCGGGTCCGCGGAGCAGCGGACGACGAACTCGGCAGTGTCCCCCGATTAATACCTCTGCCGACGGAGCTTGGTCCCCTGAGGGGGATAACTCGGGGACCCGGGCTCAGGACGGCCCCCGAGGGGGGCCGGATTTGCGCAGCGCGAAACGGGTCACCTTGGATCCGTCCGGGAGGCCCGAGACATCGAAGACGACGCGATCTGATCCGTACACCGCCCACCCCGTTCCATCGACTCCATCGATCTCCTCGATGAACAGCCGGTCGACCCGAGGCCACCCTGTCGCAGTACGGACCTCCACGATCGCGAGCTCGTAGAAGTCTCCGCACGAACCGCAACAGAAGTCCAGCGTTTCCCCCTGAACCGTCCGTCGGTGCCCCCCCCACGTCGCCCCGCAGAGCGCGCACGGCGCGCTCATCGGCGGCCCCCGAACCGGGCCCGGTACTCCGCGGTTCGGGCGACGAGCGCGTCCATGTAGAGCCCCATGTTGTCCATGGAACGACGGAACGTTGCAAGGACGGATTCGGGTTCCCCCGGCCCTGTCGTGTACTTGGCCACGAGATCGGCCGCGCGACCGGCGTGCTCGGTGTCCGCCCGGGTGGTGGCGAGGAACCTGCGTCCCTTCTCCGTGAGCCCCGATCGGTCGAGGAAGGCCGCATCTCCCATCTGGTACGGCAGGGATACCCGGGGATCTCCTTGAGCTTCTGGTCCGCCAGCATCTCCGTGCCATGGACCGCCGCCATCGTCTCGAACCACGGCCGGTCCCGGGCGATCGCGTACCAGTCGTCCAACGCCCGGGCCAGAGCAGGGTGGGGGGTCCCCTCAAGGATCTCCTCCCGGGTCAGGCCCGCCTCCACCCCGGCCTCGAGGACGAGGGCGTAGTGGCCGTTGGCCGCCATCGGATCGTGCACCATCTCGCCGTAGAGGTTCTCCACCTCGTACTCGATGACGTCGAGATGCGGGGTCCCGTGCATCACCGCGCCGACCCATCGCGGGAAGGCACGGAGGAACTGCCAGTGCTCATGGACGATCGCGGCCTGGATGGCGAGGTCGGGGTGGAAGACCAAGCGCATCCCTTCGGGGGGCGAGGGACCGAAGAATCGCTCCACAACGATCCGCCGCATGGCGTCCGGGAGGTCGGCAGGGCGCACGGCCATACTGGTGCCCACGCCACGATCGCCCAAATCTCCGACGGGTCCCACTTGCTCCCGTGAAGCTCGGAGCTGGCCGGAGACGCCCGATCTGCGGGGGGGTTATCCTACGATGGCGATGCGGTCGCATGCGGCTCGAACAGGTCGGGGTCCGGGTAACCAGTCTCACGCGCTCGCTCCGGTTCTATACCCGAGGATTGGGGCTGAAAGTGGTAGCCCGAGGGGACACTCGGGGCTGGGGGGGCGGAATGTGGGTCCAGCTGAGGGACCCGAGGTCCCGCCCGGCTCCTCGAGCTCAACTGGTACCCAAAGGGCTCCCGTTTCGACGGACCGTTCCGCACGGGGGACTCGCTCGACCACATCGATTTCACGGTCGGTTCGAGCAGTCGCGAGCAGCTCGAGAAGGAGTACCGCCACCTCCTCCGGCTCGGGGGCCGCCCGACGGGCTACACCCCGAGCACGACGGAGGGTTGGATGGCGAGCGTCCAAGATCCAGACGGGGTGTGGATCACGATCGGGCGACGGCCCACCCCGGCGGAGCGCCGACAACTTTCGAAGGGCTAGTCAGGGCCCGGAGGGGCCAGGGGAGGGTACGAATCGCATCGAGATCGAATTGACGCAGTGGCGCGTGTTCTTCTTGGTCATCCGTTCTCCCAGGAACACGTGGCCGAGGTGCCCGTCGCATCGGGCGCACCGGATCTCGATCCGGCGGCCGTCCCCATCCGACAGCCGCCGTACGGCGCCAGGGATCTCGTCATCGAAGCTAGGCCACCCGCAGCCCGAGTCGAACTTGTCGGACGATCGGTAGAGCGGCGCATCACACCGTCGGCAATGGTAGGTCCCGGCGGCGAAGAGGTGGTCGGTACTCGCCCGAGAACGGCGGCTCCGTCCCGCCGCGAACGATCACTGCCTCCTCGGCGCGCGAAAGGGTCCGGAGGGTGGGGGCGGGCGTTTCGGACATGGGTGGCGAAGCGCCCTCGGGCTCCTAAGGCTGATGGCAACATTGCGACGGACCCTTGGGAGCCTCTGGCTCGGGAAGGCGCAGCGCTCAGCGTGAACGGAGTGACTGCCGGGGATATTTCCGCCCGGGCCTACCAATCCGCGCGCTCCCGCGGACGGGGCGGGCAAGCCGGCGTCAGAGCGGCAGCTCAGTGGTGCTCACCGAACCGGCTCCGTGGGCCTCGGAGCTGGAGGTGGTGTTGTACCACCACGCCACCCCAATGGCGACGTCGGCCCCCGCGGACTGGAACAGGACGGGGGTCGTCTCCGGGTCATCCGGATCCGGTTCGAACGCCACGGACGACCCGGTTCCCTGACTGGTGACCCCGCCCTCTCCGGCACATTGGGCGAAACGGGGGACGTCGAGGGCGCCCCACGCTTCGAGCGCGCACGCTGAGACGGGACTCGCCGACTCCCACCGGATGGTCAGGAGGACCGTATCGACGGTCTGGGAGGCAGGGACGTAGACGGCGGCGGTGGGGATGGGGGAAACCGCCGGGACCACCGCCTGGGCGGAGGCCTGGCTGCCAGCCGCGTCGACCACGGTGAGGGAAACGGTCTGGTTCCCAGGGTCGTTGAGGGTGACGAGGATCGAGCTCGCCCGGCCGAGAGTGGTCGCCCCGTCGGACCACGTGTAGACGTAGGGGCCTTCGCCGCCCGATACCTCCGCTGTCAGCTGAAAGTTGGCCGGTGCGTACGCGTCCGATGGATCACTTACGATGTGGACCGCCAGGGGCGTCGTACCACTTCCCCCCGATGGAAACAGGCTCCCCCGGAAGGCGAGGAGGACGACCAAGACGGCGAGGATCACTGCCACGGCGACCCACAGCCCCCGCCGACGGGGCGGGGTGGGCCGATCTGCCGGGGCGACGACCTCGTCCGCTCGGGGGTCGATATCGGCCATTACGAACCAGGAATGGGCTCATCGGATGGGGGGCTGGCCTTGGCCGTTGCAGAGGCACGAGCGCTGCAAGTACCGTTGCACCTCGCGCGGGCGCTCCCGCTCGCGCCTGCGCCGGACTCGACGGGTTGGCGCGTCATCCCGATGTCGACCATGAGAGCTGACACGGACGCGATCTGCTCGGCGTCCCCTTTCGAGCCGGAACTCCGAGGGGCCGCTATAAGCGCGCCGACCCGAATGGGTCTCCGGCGGTGAGGGCCTAGCGCCCGGTCGTCGGGCGGTCGAGGGGGTCGGTGCCCTGGGCGGTCCCCCAGAGGAGCCGTGCTCCGGGTGCCTTCGGCCGAGGGGCCGCGAAGATCTCGCCGACCCCAAGAGGGTCGAGGGAACGCGCTGGGAGAGCCCGATCCCACTCGCAGAGCCTATACTCGGCGATATGTCAGGGGTTTCGAGTGAGCGCGTTTCTCCCCGGGGGGCATCGGTCCGGATGATGTCCACGCCACCGGCTCGGACCCGCGGGGCCGCGATCGCGGTCCTCGTGGTGGTGATCGTCGTCGCGGCCGGCGTAGTCGTCGTAGAGGCTCCGTGGAACGCGAATCGAACGCCGGGCTCGACCGGAGGTGGGATCCCTCCCACGAACTTCTCGGTCGTTCCGTACTCGAGCCATGTCGACGGATACTCGCTGTCGTTCGACGAGTGGCTTCCGGACGGATTCTCGGCGGCCCGAGGCTACCCGTTGGTCGTTTACCTCCACGGCCAGCAGGACACGTCTGGCGCGTGGTTCCCCGGCGGACTGACCAACGACATGGTCCAGGCCATTGAGAATACGAGCGATCCGGCAGACCGTGCGACCGTGGAGTCGTTCATCAACGCCACGCGCGTGCAACCGGCGATCCTGATCGCCGTCAACACCCGGAGCGGATCGGGCTGGTACATCGATTCTCCGTGCGGTGGCCCCCAGGAGCAGGACGTCCTCGACGCCATCACGCTAGAGAAGGAGCGTCGATCCGTTTCGCAGGTCTACCTGATGGGGGAGAGCATGGGGACGGAGGGGACCCTGTACGTCGCATCGCAGAATCCCAGCCTCTTCTCGGGGATCGCAGTGATCGCGCCGGTGACCGACCTGTTCGAGGATGTGGCCTACCGAATGACCCTGATCCATGATCCCCAGGACCCATGGGCAAACGTCTCCATCGAGGCCAAGGCCCATCTGTTCTGTGGGACCCTCCCCGGTACCGGGAACACTTCCCAGGAGGCCGTCGCCCGGATGTTCCAGAACATGAGCCCGCTTCGGTTCGATCCGCAGGCGTTCGCTGGCATCCCCCTCTACATGACCGCGGGCGGACTGGACGACCGGGCCCCGAACAACGTCTCCATCTGGCCGCAATGGATGAACGCCAACAATACCGTGGTGAACGCCACGTGCCAGTATGCCCCGCAGCTCGGAGAACCCGAGCCATCCAACTGCTCCAGTGAGACCTTCGAGACCTTGCACCGACAGGATCCCGCTCGGTACACCTTCCGTTTCATCTGGGAGCAGGACTCGACCCACGCGTTCACCCAGCTCGACCCATCGGATCTGCTGGGGTTCTGGTTCGACGGCCTCCCTGGAGGGTACTACCTTGGGGCCGCCTCGTCCTACGTAGTCACCCCGGCCCCCGGCCTTACCTACTGAGCGCTCGCGACCACCCCCGGACGGAGCGGCTGGGAGGAGCCTCGGGGGGAGGGGCCGGATCTAACTGCTCGTGGGTGTCACCGTCGAGGTGCAGAACCCGCAGCGGGAGGCCTTCACCGGGATCTGGTTCATGCACATAGGGCATTCCCGGGTCGTCGGGGCGACGGCGGCCAGTTTCGCCTTCTGACGGTCCTGGTACTTCTGGTACGGATAGGCGATCAGGAAGAAGACGACCGCCATCAGGACGATGAAATTGATCAGGGCACCGAGGAGGGCGCCGAACAGCAACCCGCTATTGTTGATCGTCAGGACACCGAGCTGGGAAAAGTCGACGTGGATGGCGGCCGCGATCAGCGGCCCGATGATGTCCGCGACGATCGCTCCGATCAATGCAACGATCGCGAGGCCGACAACGAAAGCGACCGCCATGGCGACCAGGCTCCCGGAGATGACGAATTTCTTGAACTCCTCGAGAAGGCTCATGGAACTCACACTGCCGTCGTCGGCAAGCCGGGAATTGAGGTCGGCTATATAGACGTGGGGGAGAGGGCAAGGGCGCCGCGCGTCGGTCCCACGATCCTCACCCCCGGCTCGACCCGGGCCTTGGCGGGGGGGTCCGCCGGTCACCGGACGGGCGTTCCCACTGGTTCGAGACGGACGCAAGGTCCAAAAGGGGGGCCGCCGAAGGCGGACCCATGTCGGTCCTCACCGAGGACATGAAGCGCCTCGTCCGGGAGCAGCGCTTGGGCTACGTGGCCACGGTGTCCCCGGACGGCTCCCCGAACGTGTCCCCGAAAGGGTCGATGACCGTGTTGGACGAGGACACCCTCGTCTTCGCGGATATCGAGTCCCCCCACACCATTCGGAACCTCGCCAGCGAGCCACGGACCGAGATCAACGTCGTGGACCCCCTGACCCGGAAAGGGTACCGCTTCCGGGGCCGGGGCACGGTCCTCCATGCGGGAGTCGCGTACTGGAACGCCCTCGCGATGTACCGGGAGGAAGGCGCCGACGTTCGGAGGATCCGGGCGGTGGTGATCATCGCGCTCGAGTCCGCCGTCCCGCTCGTCTCGCCGGTCTACGCCGCGGGCATCACCGAGGACGAAGTGCGCGCCCTTTGGGAGGAGTACCACTCGAAGTTCCGCCAGAGGACCGTCGTCGATCTCGTCCCACCTCGGGATTTCTAGGCCGGTGGTAGAAGGGATCCGTTCGAGCGGGCGCGTGAGGGGGCGACCGCCAACCGGTCAGGACCCCGAGGCGAGCCGGGCATGAGCAACCTCCTCGGGTACTGCCGCTCCGGTGGCCTCCGACCTCGTCGTCCCATTCGAGATCGGGGTGGCCGTGCTGCTGGTGGTCGGAATGATCCTGGTCCGGCGAGGCTACGTCCGGGCCCACATGGTCATCCAGAGTTCGATGGTCCTCGTGAACATCCCGGTCGTTCTGCTTTGGATGGTCCCCCAGTACATCGCGTACGTGCTCCCTGACCTGGCGGGGGAAGGCCTTGAGCCGGCGTACCTCGTTCCTACTGTGATGCTGGTGGCGGGCGCCGCCGCGGAACTCCTGGGGATCTACATCCTCCTGGTCGCCGGTACCAATCTCGTGCCGGAACGATTCCGATTCCGCCGGTACAAGGTCTGGATGCGGTCCGAACTGGTCCTGTGGTGGTCGGTGCTCCTCTTCGGTCTCGTAACCTACTACTACTGGTACATCGCCGGAGCCCTCAGCTAGCGCGCTCCGCGGCGCGCGACCTCGGATAACCCCCAAGGAGCCCCGGCCCGAAAACCGGTGGAGAGCCCGGAGCGGGCGCGGGATCTACGGAGGGGCGGGAGCCGCGAAGCCCATACCGCGGACTGTCGAGTTGGGTGCGTCGACACGGGGCTGGGTGGTGCGGCGCCCCCGCCTGGCAGGGGAGCCAGGTTCGGCCCGGGTCCTCGGAATCGCGGACAGATCACGGCGCACTCGCCGTTAGCCGACCCGCGGGTCACCTTCGCTGCCCTCTCCCACCCGCCCCCGAGCGCTCGAACGGTCCACGAGTTCGGCCGCTCAGACCCGCCGTCAGTCAAAGAGCTGAAGAACCGTCAGTGGTTCGGTCCCGATGTGACGCACCACATTAAGGCGGTCCCCGAAGGATACCATACAGCGACTCCGGTCCTGACCGTAGACAATGGGCTGGCGGCCCTCGAGTTCTACGTCAAGGCGTTCGCCGCCACCAAGCGCGGCGGGGTGGCCACGTTCGACGGCAAAGTGATGCATGCTGAGTTCCAGATCGGTGACTCTGTCTTCATGCTCTCCGACGAGTTTCCCACGATGGGGAACAAGTCGCCCAAGTCGATGGGCGGCACCACCGGGGCGATCTGGCTCTACGTGCCGGATATCGATGCTACGTATCGGCAGGCCGTGGGCGCCGGGGCGACCTCGATCGCTCCACCGGTGGACATGTTCTGGGGCGACCGGTTCGCGAGCGTCCGGGACCCCGTCGGGCACGTCTGGTCGATTGCGAGCCATCGCGAGGATGTCGCGCCGGCCGAGATGGAACGGCGTTCGAAGGAGTTCTACGCCCAGATGTCGAAGCCTCGCCCCTAGCCCGCCCGCGTGCCCCTGGGCACCATCGCGGAGAGCGGTTCGAAAATCGTCGCAGGACCCAGGGGGGGCCGTGGAAAGGGCTCGTCCGTGGCCCTTCAACTCGGCGGAACGAAGAACTCGACCCAGATCCCGTTCGGGTCGCGGATGTACGCCCAGCGGTGCGCCGGGTCCTGCATCTCAAGATGGGCGGGGTACCCTTCCTTCTTCGCTTCCGCCACGACCGCGTCCAGGTCCTTCACCTCGAACCCGAGGTGGTCCAGCCCCTCCCCGACCTCATAGGTCGTGTCGAACCGGTTTCCCGGCGGATAGTAGTTCAGCTCCAGAAGATGGCCGCTCCCCTCCATGGCCAGGAGCACGACCTTGCCTTGCGTCGACGCCTGCGTGAACCGATCCACCTCTTTCATGCCGAGGACGCTCGTGTAGAACTTGACCGAGGCTTCCAGGTCCTTCACACGGATGCCCGTGTACCCGAACGCCACGTTCATGTTCTCGCCACCACCGATGTCCGGACCGGATCCACCGGCCAAATGGGCTACCCTAAGTAAGGTTGACGCGCCGCCCTAGGAAGAAAAAGGCGGCCCGGGGCCTGCTCGCTCATCGGGGGCCGGCGGCCGAAATCTGGACAGCTTGGCGCAGATCCGGCCCGACGTCCGCTCTCCTCGTAGAAATGATACGCACAGCCTCAGATTCCGCATCAAGACGCCTGGTCGCGGGACGCCAAGTTCAGCGGAGGCCGCGTTGAGGGCGGGGGATTGAGTTCTTCCGGCCGGTCGTCAGGAAGGTCCCACGATGCCCGATTTGGTGGCATGGACGTCCAGCGGGGGGTCAGCAATCTTAACGAGCTGCTTCCCGACGTTGTCCCCGGAAAAAAGGCGGGCAAGAGCTACGGGGGCGTTCTCCAGCCCCACCACGACGTCCTCTTTCGTCTTGAGCTGTCCCGAGTCCACCCACCCCTTGAGCGCAGCGGTGGCCTCAGGGAAACGGTCGAAGTAATCCCTGCCTAGGAGCCCCTCCATTCGTCCGTTCACCATGATCAGCTGGGTGTAATTCAACGGCCCGGGAACACGCGTCGTCGGGCGGTATCGAGCTGTGGTCCCACAGAGCACGATACGTCCGTGGGGGCGAAGGCGCTCCAAGGCCAGGTCCAGGATCGGCCCGCCAACATTGTCGAAGTAGATGTCGATCCCCTCCGGGCAGAGGGCGTCGAGTCGGGCGGCGACATTCTCGTTCCGATGGTCAACGGCGCCATTGATCCCAGCTTCACCGAGCAGCCAATCGCGCTTCTCCTTGCCACCCGCGATCCCGATCACTCGAAGCCCCAGGATCTTGGCGATCTGGGCAGCGACCGACCCGACGCCACCCGCCGCGGCGGAGACGACAAAAGTCTCGCCGGGGCGCGGTTTGGCGACCTCGGTCACGCCGAAGTAAGCGACGATCCCGGTAATTCCGAGGGCACCCGCGGCCAGGTCAGGGGAGACACCGGGGGAGACCTTGGTGGCGTCCCAGTACCCCTTCCCATCGATCACGGAATAATCCTCCCAGCCCGACGCAGCGTAGATGATGTCACCTCGGGAAAACCGGGGGATCCTCGACTCGATGACCTGCGAGGACGCGTACCCCGGCATGACATCCCCCGGTGGCAATCCGCCCTCTTCCGGGGGAGAGAGCAGGCTCAAGACATTCGTGGGGGCGACATCAAGCCAGAGGTTCCTCACCAACATCTGACCCTCTCCGGGCGCGGGGACCTCTGCTTGGGTCCATCGGAAATTGTGGCGGCTGACCGGGCCTTCCGGCCGCTTCTCGAACAGCCACCGCCGATTGATCGAACCCGACATCACGGACCTCGAAGGGAGCCTCTGAGACAGGGATACAAATCCGAAGGCCCGTACATATACTGAACCAACTCACTTCCGTAGTGACCGGAATGTGCTGCTTGGGTCCGATACGCAGGCGGACCGTCCTCCCCCGCGAAACCACCTCCCCCGGGTCCGGGGCAGACTCGGCTCTCGAGTCTTCGCCGATCCGCACGCCCTAAGTTGGACCTAGGCCGCGTACGCTTCTAGGTTCGATCGCAATCAATCCGCAGATAAGGAGGTTCCCGGCCCGACGCTCGCGAACCGCCCGGGGGCGCGGTGTTGACCTGCAAACCGAGCGATGCGGCTCGAATGGGTCAGGCGAGCGGAGACCCCGAAACGAAAGTGCGCTTCGAAAGTCGGTCGGTTGGCTCTAGTATTAGGCCGTCCATCTCCCGCCATGGCCGGACCCGAGGCGGCGACTCGATCCGTTCTCCGAATCGTCTTCCTGGTCCTTGGGGTTGTGCTTCTCCTCCTAGGGCTCCTCGATACGGTAGCCGCAGGTCGACTTTCAGATGAAGCGATCGAGAACATCGTTATCGGGGCCGTCCTTCTAATTCTCTCCCGCGTCATCTGACCCACGTTGGGATGCGCTAGCCGTGAGGCCGACCGGGTCGCGGACAGGCGGTTTTCTTGGGGTGATGTCGCAGAGTTCCGACCGAAAGATGGAACGGCCGAACGACCATGACCGAGAACCGGAGTCCGCTCTAGGACCAGAGCGCGGATGGGCTCCCGTTGAGACTCGGAGCCCACCGTTCGGCAGGTTACTGCTGGATGCACAACATGATTTCCGAGAAGTCGGACCTCCCCAGGGATAGCCCCGGCATAGTTCGCACCGTAGCCCCGAGCGGAGCTATCGGCGAACGGGGTCGAATCCGGGCCAGCCTCCGCCCCGTCGGCCACGAACCAGAATCGCTGGGCGACGCTCGATGCCATAGAGTTGATATAATCGACAACTGTTTACAGATTGTATGAAACTGATTCAGACGCGCGTTCCAGAGGCGGAGTACGACCTGCTTCGTCGCATGGCGAAGGCGGAGGGCAAGACGATGCAGGAGTGGATCCGGGCGGCCATCCGGACCAGACTCTTGCCAGACGAGGTGGATTCGGACGACCCGATCTTCACCGCTTTCCCGCTCGTGCGCGGAAAGGGTCCGAAGGTCGACGTGGCGGAGCGTCATGATGAGCTCCTTTACGGGCCCCTCCGATGATTCTGGTCGACACCGGGGCTTGGTACGCCCTCACCGACTCACAGGAACGCCACCATGGCCACGCCGTGGCGTTGTTTGCTCGATTGACCAAAGGTGAGCACGGTCGCATGGTCACGAGCGACTACGTCCTCAATGAGACCTACACTCTCCTCCGAATGCGTTTGGGTATCGGGCCCGTGAAACGGCTGCGCGAACTCATAGGGCAATCTTCGAGCATCCAGATGGTCCGAATATCCGATAACGACTTCGAGCGCTCGGTAGATCTCATGATCGCCCACGAGGACAAGCGTTGGAGCCTCACGGATTGTACGAGCTTTGTCCTCATGCATGAGCTGGAGATAGGGAACGCGTTCACGTTCGATCACAACTTTGATGAGGCCGGTTTTCGAGTGCTCCCGGGTCCGTAGAACCGCTTCGCGCCTTGACGGGGAGCGGGCAAACTCCCGAAACAAGCGGAATCTAGCCCCGAGCGGATTCGCCTGCTGTTGTAGCCTGAGGGGGATGCATTGCCGACGTTCGATCTTCCTTCGGACCACCCCTCGATCACGACGCCGATCCGGCGCATGACCTTGGCCCGTCAACTGGATCCAGGGACGGGGCCAAACCACTCGACCTGACCGCTAGACATCACCGGCCGGGCGTCCTGCTACCATCCCCGATCTAGGGGGCGGACTCACCGGGACGAGACATCGGGTTCCCCCGAGAACGCTTGATCCCAGGAGATGAGCCGTGCGCCATTCTGTCGCGCCGTGGCGAGTACGACTCCATCCGCGAGACTTGCAGTCTTTGAACGCTTTCGTAGTTGTGTCCGGAGTATCCCCGCTTCGACGGCGAGCTCGGCGGATAGGTCTAGGACTGCGCTGGCACGCCGTATGCTACTGACAGCGGGCGAAATGGACTCCCCTGACCCCTCGCCCGAGAGCTTGGCCGAAAGCTCGCCAAGGCTGATGGCGGCGGTCAGAACCTGGACCCCCGGGGCCTCGAGGTAGCGCCGCTGAAGCGCCGCCCCTACCTCGCTACCCCGCAGCACCTCCCACCAAGCCCACGTGTCGAATAGCACCTTAGAGGCGGTCACGCCACTGATTCTCCTTCCGGCGATCGAAGGACCCCTTGGCGACGCCTTTCAGCAAGCCGAACGGTTGGGGTACCTCGACGGAAACGCGCGCCCGGACCGGATCTCCCTCCGAAATGTGCGCTCGCCTCGCATCCTTCGACGGGATGACCAGCGCCAGGCTGTTCCCCATCCTTCGGACCGGTCCGACCACTTCGATCTCGTCCATGTAATACGCATGTGTAATACGAACATTTGAGCATTCCTAGGTTCAGGTGGATCTGGGCGAGGTCGCGCTGGGCCGAGGGAGATCAGCCCCGAGCGGATTCGAACCGCTGTCGCCGGCTCCAAAGGCCAGCATGCTTGGCCACTACACCACGGGGCTGCATCTGCGGATGGCTGCCCCCGATACAAAAGGCACACCTTCCGGGAGCAGAGAGCGCCGCGATCGGCATCGCCCCTCCGGCAACTCGAGCCGGGTGTCCTGGGCGGCGAAGGGGACGTCTACGGCCGCTGGTCTCCCCGCGGGCAGGGGACCCGATGTGAATCCGATTATCTACTCGCTCGGGTCTCGTCGTCCATGCGTCGGACCAAGATCCTCGCCACCGTGGGGCCTGCGAGTGCCTCCGCGGCGGTCCTGGGCCGAATGCTCCGAGCCGGGGTCAACGGTTTTCGACTGAACTTCTCCCATGGGACGGACGAGGAGCATCGACGCACTCTCCGCACTGTGCACCGGGTGACCCGGAAGGCGAACCCCCCGGTCGCGATCGTGGCCGACCTTCAAGGCCCAAAGATTCGTCTGGGGGATCTGAAGGAGTCCCACTACTCGGTCGTCGAGGGGGATCGGTGGACCTTCGACACCTCTGGTGCGGTGGGCAGCATGGGCCGGGCCTCGGTCTCGCTCCCGGGGTTGGCTAAGGCCGCCCGCCCGGGGGACCCGCTGTTGCTCGGAGACGGCTCCGTGGAGTTGGTGGTGGAGTCCACCGGTCACGGGAACGTCTCCGCCCGAGTCGTGCATGGCGGCACCATCGCCGCCCACGCTGGCTTCTTCCTGCCGCGGGCGCATCTTCGGGCGGAGATCCTCGGGCCCAAGGACCTCTCCGACATGCGGATCGCAGTGGAGGAGGGGGTGGATTTCGTGGCACTCTCGTTCGTACGGGACGGGACCGATCTGCGCAAAGGGCGTCGAGCCCTCGATCGACTGCCCGGCGGCGACCAGGTCGCGACCATCGCGAAGATCGAGCGCGCGGAGGCCCTGACGCATATCGACGACATCCTGGCCGAGGCGGATGGGGTCATGGTCGCCCGGGGGGATCTCGGGATCGAGGTCCCGCTCGAACGCCTGGCCCTCGAGCAGAAGCAGCTGGTGCGGGCGGCGAACTCCGCCGGCCGGATCGCTATCGTCGCGACGCAGATGCTGCTCAGCATGGTCTCGAGCCCCCGCCCGACTCGGGCCGAGGCGACGGACGTGGCCAACGCGGTCATCGATGGCGCCGATGGGGTCATGCTCTCCGAGGAGAGCGCGGTCGGCGACTTTCCCGTCGAGTCGGTGGAGTGGCTCGACCGCATCTGCCAGACCACTGAGGAAGGTCTGTTCCGGGGGGAGCTCGCCCTCCCGGAGGTTGCCGAACTGGCTCCCAACCTTGAGCAGTCGGTCGCCACGGCAGCCGTCCGACTTGCGGCGGACCTCGGCGCTCGCGCCATCGTCACCCCTACCCATTCGGGCCGGACGGCGCGCCTGATCAGCAAGCACCACCCCGCCGCGCCGATCATCGCGCTTACCTCCCGCCGATCCACCCAGCGCCAGCTTGCTTTGGTCCGAGGGGTTCACGCGCAGCCGTCGCCGCCGAAGCTCACGCTGCTGCAGCTGAGCCAGCTCGCGTACGACACCGTCGCTCGGGAGCTGAAGCGCCGGCCGGACGGTCCGATCGTGCTCACCGCCGGGTACCTGTCGAGGGCCGGCCCACGAATCTGGTCACCGTCGTAGACCGTCGTCCGTTCCCGTGACCGGCACGTAGGCGAGCAACGGCAGGAGCGCGACTGCGAGAACGGCCGCGAACTCCCACGCCACCGCGTACCCCTCCGAGGCGGCGAGCACGCCGAATGCGACCGCCACCGCGCTCCCGAGGCTCACCTGAATGGAGTTCACAACTCCCACCCCGAGGGCCAGCCCCTCCCCGCGCGACTCGGGAAAGTAGGTTGGGATCAGATACAGGATCGAGAAGACCACCCCATCGAAGAACCCCAGTGCGATGAGATCCGGGATCAGGAGCGCCACCGGTGCGAACGGGATCGCGGCGACGCACCCGGCCGAGAGCACAGTGAACACGGCCGCCAGCTCACGGCGCGCGCCCGTCCGCTCGGCGAGCCACCCGCCGACGGGTCCGCCGGGGAACGCGGCGAGCACAACCCCGGTCGTGATCGCGGCCGCGGCTCCGATCCCCCACGCGGGATGGTCAGTCGCCGCGTACCCAACGAAATCCTGCGCGACGACATAGATGGCAGACCAGAAGCCGGTGAGGCCGACCGAGAGCGCCCAGATGGCTCGGCTGGCGAGGATCTCCCGGCCCCGCTGCCACACCTCTCGGAGGGGGGGAGGAGGGGCGGCTTCCACGCGGTCGGGGAGGAGGACCGCGGCCGCGCCCGCCATTGCAAGAAGCGCGAGCCCTCCTACCGCGAGCGCGGCCGGCCACCCGAACATCAGTCCGAGGGCGGCCCCCCCGAAAAGGCCCAGGGCGCCACCGATGCTGAACCCCCCGTTGTAGAACCCGATCACGGGCCCTCGCCGTCCGGGAGGGAAGTACGAGGCGATCAGTCCGAGGGCCGGGGAGAAGAACATCGCGGCGCCCACCCCGGCAAGCCCCCGCAGGACGGCGAGGATCGGCCACGTCGGGGAGAACGCCGAGGCGAGGCCGGCCGCCCCGAGGACCACGAGGCCGACCAGGGACACCGTCCGGGCGCCATAGCGGACCGAAGCAAGGCCGGCAGGGACCTGGAACACCCCGACCCCCACCAGGAACGCGCCCAGCACCACCCCGAGCTGGGCAGGTCCGGCGGAGAGGGCGGTCCCGATGAACGGGAGCACGGCTCCAACGTTGTACCAGCTGAACGCGTAGACCACCCGCGCGAGGAACAGGACGGCCGCCGGCCCGGTCCGCTGCCCCGGAGGGAGTTCGGCCAGGGATCACCCCGGCAGGAGGCCGTGGGTCTGGAAGTATCGGAGGAGCCCCTGGGCGGCGAGCTCGTAACCTGAGATCATCGAGCTCCGCTCGGCGGCAGGGGAGCCCGCCGGAGCACCGCCCGCCCGTCGGCCCTCGTCGAGCTGGCGGAGCACGGCGGTGACGTGGGCGACCGAGGGGTCCTCCCGGGCGGCGGCGAGGGCGGCGTCACGCCACCCCTCGACCGACCTGCGATACTCCGTCAGGTCGTCGACCGCCCGGCCGGAGGGGCCGAAGTGGCTATAGAACAGCCAGCGCGGCTCGAGCCGCCGCATCTCATCCAGGCTCGAGAACAGGAGTTCCAGGTCGAGGTCCGGTGGGGGCACGGCGGGGCGGGCGCGATCCTCGCCCTCCAGGCGGACCCCTGCGGCATCCCCGCAGACGACGGCCCGAAGGGAGGTGTCGAGGAACGAGAGATGATGCTGCGCGTGGCCCGGGGTCGCGACGGCTACGAGCTCCCCCCCTCGATAGGAAATCGCTCGCCGCCTTTGAGGGCGACGAGCCGATCGGCCGGCACCGGCGCAATGATCCCCCACAGCGGGTCGGCGGCCGCCCCCCAGGCTCTCCGTGCACTCGCGATCAGGCGGGTCGGGTCGGCCATGTGCGCCGCCCCGCGCTCATGCACGAACATCTGCGCGTTCGGGAACTCCGCGGCCGCCGCCCCGAGCCCCCCGGCGTGGTCGAGATGAATGTGGGTCACGAAGACTCGCCGGATCTCCCCGGGGGCGATCCCGGCCCGGCCGAGGCCGATCCGAAGGGCCTCACGGCAGGTCGTGGGCCCGGTTTCGATGAGGCTCCATCCGTCGGGGTGGGGGAACAGGTAGCACGCCACGAGCCCCTCGGTGTCGCGGAACCGAAGGTCTAGCAGTAGGCGCCCGTCGCCGAGGGACCGGACCTCCGGAGTCGACTCGCCCATGATCCTCAGAACACCGGTGGCATTAGGTAGAGGATCGACAACACCCCGACAACGAACACCAACGAGAGCCCGAACGTGCCGATCCAGATCGCCCGGTTCCAACGCAGGACCTTTCGCCCATCCAGGGGACCGAACGGCAACAGATTGAACGCAGCGAAGATCCCGTTCACGAGGGCCAAGAACATCAGGGTCACCCAGAGAAGCGCATCGTCCCATATCGACACCGAGAGGAATGCTGCGGCCAGGAACGCGGCTCCCTCCACGAGGTTCACCGCTGGGCCGGCCACGCTGGTGCGCCCCCACTCGCGGACGTCGCCCATCCCCCCGATCATGGTCGCGCCGGGGAGCGCCAGAAGGAACCCGAACAACGCCGTCGCTACCGAGAAGAACAGTCCGGTCGGGGACATTCGGAACTCGGCCCAGAACCCATGGCGCTGGGCGACCACCTTGTGGGCCATCTCGTGGGCGACGAACCCGGTCAGGGCCGCCACGGCCGCGATCCCCAGCGAGGAGAGGAACGAGCTAGTGGAGAGCCCACCGGGCACGCTCGAGACCGAGATCTGCGACCGAACGAGGGCGATGTCCACCGTGAGGACCGCGGCGGCGATCACGAGATGCAGCACCTCTGTCGTCGACGTGCTGACCCGCCGGACCTCCCGGGGCGGTCCGCCGACGAAGAAATCGGCCGACGGCCGCGGTCGCCAGCTCACCGGGCCGCCTCCGACGCCATCCAACGCTCCACGGGCATCGGGGCCGTCGGGGGCTGTCCCGCGAGCAGCTGCCGGAGGAGCTCGACCCCGTCCGCGAGGCGGGGGCCCGGCCGACTGAAGTACGCCTCGTCCGCCAGCCAGGTCCCCAGCCGCGGCTGGAGCGCCGTCAGGGCCCGGTGCACCCCGGGCGCCGCCTCGATCTCGGCCCGCGTTCGGGGGACCCCGAAGCTGCACGGGCTGACCACGACCAGCTCCGGGGCCGTGCGGTCAAGGTCCGTCCAATCGACCCGGGTCCCGGGTTCACCGCCCTGCCCCCGGACAGGAACGCCGCCGGCGGCCTCGATGATATCCGGCCCCCACAGGCCCACGAGGATCGGCGGGTCGACCCACTCCAGGACCGCGACGCGGGGGCGGACCGAGAGCGCGTCGGCCGAGGGGGCAGACCGTCCGCGGAGTTCGTGGGCCAGGGAGGTGGCGCGAAGGTCCTCCCCGAGGGCCTTCCCGATCGCCTCGGTCGAGTCCCAGACATCGGGTAGCCGCCGGGGGGACAGGGAAAGGATGCGCGGGTCCAGGTCAGCGCTCTGGCAGGCCGAGAGCACCTCCGCGTCGGTCACGGAGCAGACCCGGCAGAGGTCCTGCGTCAGGATCAGGTCCGGGGCGAGTCGGGTGAGGAGGGGGACGTCGAGATCGTACAGGCTCTGGTCTGCCGACCGGGCGGCGCGGACCCGGGCATCGATCTCGGCCGACGGCCGCGAGGAATCCAAGGTCCGGGCGTGCATGACCACCGGGAGCGCCCGGACCTCCGCCGGATAGTCACACTCCTCGCTCCGGCCGACCAACACCTCCCGCCGCCCCAGGGTGCACACGGTCTCGGTGGCACTCGGAAGAAGGGAGACCACTCGCATGGAAGCCGCTAGGCTCCCCGCGAGCCGGTCGCCGGCTACTTAGGTTTGCGCCCGGCGGGTCGACCCTTCCGGGGGGGCTTCTTCGAGGGCATGGCCTTCCTGGCGCGGGGTTTCGCGGTCGGCGGGGAGGAGGCGCGGGACCGGGGGGGCGGGCGAGGGATCTCTGAGGTCGAGCGAGGGGGCGGGGGTGACCCTAGCCCGGAGGAGGCCTCGATGGGGACATCGGGGATCGGGAGACCTAGGTGCGCGCAGAGCGCCCGTTCCCGCGTTGGGTCGAGGCCGAGACGGCGCGCACGGTCTCGCTCGAGGCCCGCCTCCTTGGCCGCGCCCGTCTTCTCGAGGGCCACCGAGTGAAGGAACCGCATCTGGGGATCTTCCGGCTGATCGCGCAGCATCTGGGCGATCTCGTCCCGCGCGGCCGCCCAGTGCCCCTGCGAGATCAGCGCCGCGATGAGGTGGGCGCGCACTGCGACCTGGCCGGGGTCTTCGACGATCAGCGCCCGGTACGCGTCGATCTCCTTCTCGACGTGCCCTTCCGCCCCGAGGACCGCAGCCAGGCCGAGCCGTCCATCGAGATTGCGAGGCTGGGTCTGTAGCGCTTCCTCGAACGCCCTCCGGGCATCGGCCGACAGGCCGAGCGCGAGGAGGGCCTGACCGATCCCGGTCCGCGCCGGAGCGAACTCCGGCTTCAGCGTCGACGCCTGTCGGTAGAATCGGAGCGCGAGGGCGGGGACTCCCCATTCGAGCCACGTGCGACCCCGCTGCATCACTGCGTCGAGGAGGTGAGCGCTCGGAAGGAGCCGTCCAGCGCCGGGCGCCGCTGCCGGTCGGGGTTCGTCCCCCAGGGTACTCCCCCAACCCGAGCTCTCGGACCAGCTCCTGGAACCGGCCGGACTCCACGAGGGTCGCGCGGTGTTGGACGAGCTCTGCGCCGAGGGCAAGCGGCAGGCGCCCCGGCGTGAGCACCACGAGGTGGGCCGGCACCGGTCCCACCTCCTCGAGAAGGCGCTGGACCTGCCGGAGCGAGACCATCGAGGGGTCCTCGAGAAAGGCGAACAGGAACCCGTCCGAGGTCCGCATGAGGATCCCTTCGGGGCCGGTCTTGACGGCATCGAACCGCTGGCCCATCGCCTCCGCGAGGCGTCCGACCAGCTCAGCGAACCCCGCGGCCACGGGCCGGGCACCGGCGCCCCCCGTTAAAAACCCCGGCCCGTCAGTGGAAGCGGCCCCGGCCGCGCCGTTCCCACCGTTAAATATCCCGGGTCGTCAACCGCCTGGGGTCCTGTGGAGTTCTCTGAGCTGGCGGCGTTCCGACCCCGTATCGAGTCGACGCTGGCCCACCAGTACGACGTTCTCGAGCGGGAGGGCGGCGCGACCTTCCGGCCCTACATCCGCCTCCTCCGGGAGTTCACCCTCCGTGGGGGGAAGCGGTTCCGAGCGCTCCTGGTCCTCGCCGGTTACCATATCGCGACCGGGAAGGGCCCGGGACCCGCGCTTCCGGCGGCCGCGGCGCTCGAGCACTTCCAGAGCTGGATGCTGATCCACGACGATATCATCGACCACTCGGCGGAGCGCCGAGGGGGGCCGACGGTGCACCGGGCGTTGGAGGAGCGACACCGGGCAGCGGGGGAGCTCGGCGACTCGGCGTCCTACGGGATCGGGCTCGGCATCACGCTGGGGGACCTCGAAGAGCCGTACACGATCGGGTCTCTCCTGGATGCCCGGGACCCCGGCGGGGTCGCGAGCAGGCCCTGGCCGAGTACGTTCGGATGACGAGGATGACCGCCTACGGCCAGCTCCTCGATATCCGGAACGGCGCGCTGCCGGTTTCCAAGGTCCGGGAGGCCGACGTGCTTCGGGTGCACGAGCTGAAGTCGGCGGTCTATACCGTCGCGTCCCCCTTGAGGATCGGCGCCTATCTCGGCGGCGGTCCGCCGGGACTGGCGCGCGACCTCGACGCGATCGGGATCGACCTGGGCATCGCCTTCCAGCTCCGCGACGATGTCCTGGGAGCCGGGTTCGATTCCAAGGGCGCCGGGAAGAGCGCGAACGACCTCGTCGAGGGGAAGCGGACGTTGCTGGTGGTCCGGGCCTGGGCGAAGGCGGACGCGGCGGGCCGTGACGCGATCCATGCCGTGCTGGGCGACCCTCATGCCACCGCCGCCGAGGTGGAGCGGGCCCGGGACGTCATTCGCTCGACGGGCAGCCTCGCCTACTCGGAGAAACGGATCGCCGCGCTGGCGCAGCGCGCCTACGACCGGATCGACAAGACCCGCCAGCTCCGTCCTGCCAGCCGGGCACTGATGCGCGAGATCGGGGACCGGCTGGTCCACCGATCGACGTAGTGGGCTGTATCCCTACTGGGACCCACTGGAAGCTTGAACGCCGGCGGCCTGGAGCGCCTCTGAGAGCTCCTTCTGCATCTCGGTGTACCGCTCCTTCAGATGGTTCTCCTGGCGCTCGAGCGCTTTCACGCGGATCTCAAGGGTCTCCTTCTCTTCGGTGAGGAGCCCCTCGACCTCGGCGCGGTCCTTCGCCTTCACCAAGAGCCCGCCGATGGGGCGGTAGACGGTCGCGTCCTCCGGGAGGGTCTTGAGGTCCTCCAGGGTCCGGGTCGTCTCCCTCAGCTTGAGATCCATCTGGAGGCGCTGCTGGGACACGGAGCTCAGGTCCTGCTGGAGGCGCTGGAACTGCCGAAGATCGTTCTGAAGCTTGGCCGGGATCGCCACGGCGCGCGCAGGCCGGGTGCGTAAGATAAGCGCTTCGGGCGGACAGCCCCGCCGTCCCTCGGCGGGGGCGGACTACGGAGTCCCGTCGTCGTCGGGGAGCGAGGCCACGGCCTCCGTGGCCTCCGCGAGCCGCAACCATCCCAGGTAGGTCTGGACGGCCGCGCGCAGCGCCCCGGTGTCGCGGGCGGTGATCAGGACCCGGATCTCACCGGGGGCGCCCCGCTCGATCTCTGCGCGGGCGCGGGGTACCTCCCGGACCACCTCGGGCGCGAGGGACTGGGCCAGCCGGTCCGCCATTTCCGGGGTCGGACAGCGACAGGTGATGGTGCCGGTCCGAGCCGGGAGGGGTCGTCACGGTTCGAACTCGGGAGCCAGTCGGGCGACGACGAGATCGGTCTTGGCCGCGGCGGCCGCGACGTACCTCTCCGGGTCCAGGAGGGCGTCGATCTCCTCCGGTTTCAGGAGGCCGGCGACCGTCGGGTCCGCTCGCGCCCGCCGGGCGAGCTCGGGGTCGGGGCCGAGGTCGCGGGTGAGTCTCCGGAGGAGCTCATGGGCGTCGGAGCGGGGGAGACCCCGGGCTGCAAGGGCCAGCATCAGGCTCTCCGTCATCGCGCCGCCGCCGGCCTCGGCCAGGTGCCGGGCCATCGCCGCCGAATCGACGCGCAGCCGCCGGAACACGTCCCCGAGCTTCGTCAGAATGTCGTCGGTGAGGACGAGCGCGTGGGGGAGAACGATCCGTTCGTTGGCGGAGTTGGCGAGGTCCCGTTCGTGCCACTGGACCATGTTCTCCAGGGGAGGGAGCGCGAACGCTCGCACGAGCCGGGCGAGGCTCGTGACGTTCTCCGACTGCATCGGGTTGCGTTTCTGGGCCATCGTCGAACTCCCGACCTGGTGCGCCTCGTCGAACGCCTCGGCGACCTCGGCGATCTCTGTCCGCTGGAGGTTGCGTACTTCGGTGGCGAGCCGCTCGGAGGTCCCGGCCACGAGGGCGAGGAAGTTGGTGAGCTCGGCGATCCGGTCCCGGCCAACGATCTGGGTCGGCGCTTCGTCCGCCTGGAGGCCGAGTCGTTGCATGACGCCGGTCTCTACGGCCTGAGCGTGCCCTCCGAACCCGGCCCCGGTGCCCACGGCCCCGGCGATCTTGCCGACCGCGATCCGTGGATGGAGCTGGTCCAGGCGCTCCCGGTGCCTAGCCACCTCGGCCGCGGCGACGGCCATCTTGTACCCGAAGCTGAGAGGGACAGCGTGCTGCCCATGGGTGCGGCCGACCTCGGGGGTCGCCCGATGGAGCCGGGCCAGGGCGAGCAACGCTCGGGTGAGCTCGGTGAGGTCCTCCCGGACCACGAGCAGCGCCTCGTGGAGCTCGAGCGCGAGGGCCGTGTCGGTGATGTCGGCCGAGGTAGCGCCGAAATGGACCCACCCTCCCCCCACGCCGGCCTGTTCCGAGAGCGCCCGGGTGATGGCCATGACGTCGTGCCGGAGGAGCGACTCCAGCTCGTCGACGCGTTCGAGCCGGACGCGGCCCGACGAAACCGCCGCCTCGATCTCCCGCGCGGCATTCCCGGGAACGATACCGAGCTCGGCCTCGCTGAGCGCCAGGGCCGCTTCGACCTGAAGGGCGCGGCGGAGCCGCGCTTCCCGAGAGAATAGGGCGCGGTAGGCGGGCCGGCCGTACCGGAATTCTAGCGGGCAGATCGCACTCGCCTCGTCGGCCGCCACGACCCGTGACCCGAGGGGGGTTATTTATGGGTGGTCCCGAGCACAACGACTCACCGCGCGCCGGCGAGTGCCGGGACAAGGGTTTTGCCCGCGGGGCTCTCGACGGCCGCGGTGAGGCCCCTGAGGATCCTCGTGGCGCTCGGGGGAAACGCCCTCCAGCGCTCGGGAGGTGACGGCTCCTGGTCCGAGGCGGTGGCACAAATGCGCGCCACCGCTCCGACGCTCGCGCGCATTGTCGCGGACGGCCACGAGCTGTTGGTCACCCACGGGAACGGCCCGCAGGTGGGGGCGCTCCTGCGCCAATCCGAGCTTGCGGCGCGGGAGATCCCCCCGCGCCCGCTTCCGGTGCTCGGGGCGGAGACCGAGGGTCAGATCGGGTACCTGATCCAGAGCGAGCTGACCGCGGCCCTTCACCGACTCCGGGTCCCACGGACTGTGGCCACGGTGATCTGCCGCGTGGAGGTCAACCCGAGGGACCCTGCGTTCCGCGCCCCGACGAAGCCGGTCGGCCGGGTACTACACCGAGGACGAGGCGCGGTCGCTCCGCAAGTCCGAAAGTTGGGTCATGACGTACGATGGGGCCCGAGGCGGCTGGCGACGGCTAGTCCCGTCCCCCCGGCCGGTCCGCTGGCTCGAGGCCGAGCTGGTACGCCACCTTCTGAGAACCGGCTGGGGCAGCCAGTGGGTCCCGGTCCTGACGGGCGGGGGAGGGATCCCTGTAGTGCCTCGCGGGCACGGCGTGTACGAAGGGGTCGATGCCGTCATCGACAAAGACCTCACCGCGAGCCTAGTGGCTCGAGAGTTGGGCTTGGACACGCTCGCTATCGTGACCGACGTTCCCGCGGTGGCGGTCGGGTTCCGCAAGCCCTGGGAGCGGTGGTTGGGCACGTCCTCGATCGAGGAGCTGGAGGAGCTTCTACGACGAGGGGAGCTTGGCGAGGGGAGCATGGCTCCCAAGGTCGAGGCAGGTCTCGAGTTCCTTCGAGCCGGCGGTCGGCGCCTCGTCATCACCGACATTCCTTCCTTGGCCCGCTCCCTCCGGGGGGAAGCGGGTACGCGGGTCACTCGGTCGGGGGACGGTCGTCCGGCAGACCCCTCGCCAGGACCTTCGAAACGCCGCTCCCGTACTGCAGCGCGCGTTTCGGGCGTTCGACCAACGAGGTCGGGAGGCCGGCGAGCGCCGCGGCGCGGCGGAGCGCGGCCTTAGGGGGCTCGCCGGCCCGCGGCGGAGGGAAGGCCGCCGCGGCGGCCCCCACGCGCCGGTCGAGGTACGGCGCCCGCAGCGTCCGCCCCATGGCCTTCCCGATCCTGTACGGCCCGGGGCCATGCGGCGGTCTCGAGATCGGCCAGGTCCTCGACCGCGCGCCGTCGAGCGTCATCCTCTGACAGCCCTCGGAAGTGAGCGTACCCATAGAACAGCTCGTCGGCCCCCTGTCCGCACAGCACGAGGCCGGCCGGCGCCGCTTCCGTGGCGAGCGCGAAGGCCAGCGTCACGCTGCGTGCCGGCTCCCGAAGGGGGTCGAGCTCGCCCTGCCACCGTCGATACCCCTCTAGGATGCCCGGGACCGATAGGACCCGGGTCTCGACGTTTCGCCGCATCTGACGGGCCCCCTCGCGCGCGGCGGCCAGATCCGCAGCCCCCTCCACCCCGATGGCAACCAGCCGGACCCGCTGTGGGACGGGTACGAGCCAGGCAACGAGCGCGGAGTCGAGCCCACCCGAGAACAGGACCGTGACCGGACCGTCCTCGTCCCGGACCGCACTCTCGATGGCCGCCCTCAGAGCTTCGAGGAGGGCCACCTCGGGGCTTTGTGGCGGGCTCGGCGGGCTCACGGCCATCGGGTACCGAGGAGCGGTGAACGCTTATGGGGCCTCGGAGTCACTGCAACGCAATGGTGGCTCCCGCCCTCCCTGTTCCTCCCCGGGCGCCGGGCACCACCGTCGGGCCGTCTTCGTGGATCGCGACGGCACCATCAACCCGGACCTGAAGTACCTCTCGGACGCCCACCGCCTGGAGGTCTACAAAGGCGTCGCGGAAGCGACCCGGCTCCTCCACGCCCACGGCTACCTCGTGATCTGCGTCACGAACCAGTCCGGCATCGAGCGGGGCTTCTACACCGTCGAGGACGTCGAGCGCATCCACACGCGGGTGAACGAGATCCTGGTCCGGGAGGGCGGCAGGATCGATGCGTTCTACTACTGCCCCCATGCCCCGGAGACCGGGTGCCGCTGTCGAAAGCCGGGCACAGAGCTCTTCGAGCGGGCGGCGGCCGCCTTCTCATTGGAGATGGCGGCGAGCGCTATCATCGGGGACCGGTCCCTCGACATGGAGGCAGGGCAGCGCCTCGGACTCCTGACCGTCCTGGTCCCTTCGCTGGGCCACGATCCCGAAGTCGCCCTCGAGATGCGCACCCGCGGCGTGCGGGCGGATCGCACCGCCCTTTCCTTCCGTCAGGCCGCGGCCCACCTGCTCGCCCGCGGGTGACCACGGCCCGGTCGCAAAGCTTCTAATGCGGCCCCCTCTCCAACGGTGGGGCACTTCGTGGTCCTTCCCCTTCTGCCCGCCCTCGTGGGCGTGGCGCTGACAGTTGGTTTGGCGGCGGCTGCCGTCCTGGCGGGAGCGCTCACCCGCGCCGCTGGGGTGATCGCGGCCGCGTTCGGGATCGTCGTCGTGGTGATCGGGGGGTTCCCGTTCCTCGCTCTTCTGGTGCTGTTCGTGGTCGCGAGCGTCCTCGCGACCCGGTACGGCTTCGAGGAGAAGAGACGACGCAACGTTCACGAAGGGAGCGCCGGGGAGCGAGGTGTCTCGAACGTGGTCGCGCACATCGTCGTCCCCACGGCGCTGGTCCTCCTCGCGTGGGTGTCGCCCGCGGTACTCCCCGTGCGTTCCGCGACGACGCTGTACACGGCGGCCCTGGCGTTCGGGGCGGCCGATACGTTCGCGAGCGAGTTCGGTGTCCTGGCAGGCGCGGCCCGCAGCATCCTCACCCTGCGTCCGGTGGGTCGCCGGCACGAACGGGGGGGTCTCGGCCCTCGGGGAGGCGTGGGCGTTCGTCGGCTCCGTCTCGACGGCGGGGATCGGGACGGCCTTGTTCTACCTGTTCCGAACGCCGACCGTCGCGCCGGTCGCCCTGCTGGGGATCGCGGCCGCCGCGGGGTTCATCGGATGCCAGCTGGACAGCGTGCTGGGGGAGACCCTGGAGAACCGGGGCTTCCTGACCAAGGGGTCGACCAACTTCCTCGCGATGCTGCTTTCGGTCGTCGTGGCGATGGGGCTCCTGGTGGCCGTCGGAGGACCGGTGTGACCCGCTCTCGACCCCGGGGACCGAGCATTGTCCTCCTCTCGGGGGGGATGGACTCGGCGACGTGTCTGGCGATCGCGAGCCGGGACTCTCGGCCGGTGCATGCCCTGACGGTCCAGTACGGGCAACGCCACGCCCGGGAGCTCCGCTCGGCGACGGAGCTCGCGCGCCACTTCTCGGTGGCGTCCCATACTGTCCTCGACCTTCCACTGGCGCCGATCCTGGCCTCGTCGCTCACGGACCGGCATCGCAAGGTGCCGGCCGGTGGGCACCGGCGTACGGGGATTCCGTCGACCTACGTTCCGGCGCGCAACACTATCCTCCTCGCGCTTGCCCTCGGGTGCGGAGAGAGCCGCCGGGCCCGCTCGATCTACATCGGGGCCAACGCCATCGACTACTCGGGATATCCGGACTGCCGTCCAGAGTTCCTCCGTGCGTTCAATGCATTGGCCCGTCGGGCGACGAAGGCCGGGGTGGAGCGGAACGCAGCGCCGAAGGTGGTCGCACCGCTGCTTCGACGGACCAAGGCCGATGTGGTGCGCCTTGGGACCCGTCTCGGCGTGCCGTGGGAGCTCACGTGGAGCTGCTATCGCGGGGGACGCCACCCGTGCCGCAACTGCGACGCCTGCCGATGGCGCGCGAAGGGATTCCGCGAAGCGGGCGTAGCGGATCCCGTGGAGTAGGCCCCGCCGGGAGCCGGCCGGTCACATCCGCTCGAGCGCGTCGATCCCGAGTAGGCCCAGGGTATTCCCGAGCGTTGTACGGGCCGCGGCGACCAGCGCGAGCCGGCTCGCGCGAGGACCCTCGGCGGTAAGGACCGGCGTCGATTCGTAGAACCGGTTGAACGTCTCCGCCAGCGAATGCGCGTACCCGGCGAGGGCGTGGACGTGCGTGGTCCGGGCCACATACCCAACGGTGGCGGGAAGTCGGGAGATCTCCCGGAGTAGCGCGCGTTCCACGGGGGTGTCGATCTGAACCGCGTCGTAGGTCGGGCGGGCGCTCCCGACCTCCCCCTTCCGAAGGAGGCTGGACGCCCGGGCGAACGAGGACCTGCAGGAACGGGCCGGTTCGCCCCTCGAACGAAAGAGCCTCCTCCCACCGGAACGAAACCGTCTTCTCGGGAGCCACCCGCCCGATGTGGTACCGGACCGCCGCCGCGGCGACCGACCGCGCGATGGCGTTCACCTCGACCTCCGGCAGCTCCGGGTGCCGTGAGACGACCTCGGTCCGGGCCCGTCCGATCGCCTCGTCGAGCAGATCGTCAAGGTAGACGACCTTCCCTCCCCGGGTCGACATCCGGCCGCCCTCCGGGACGGTGATGTCCTGATAGATCACGAACTCCGGCCGCCGGACCTCCCCCGCCTCCGCGAGCAGGACGTCGAGCGTCTTGGCGTGCAGGTGGTGGTCCTGCCCCAGCACGTCGATGACCCGGCCGAACTTGGCGAACTTGTCGAGGTGATAGGCGACGTCCCGGACCGGATACAACGTCGAACCGTCAGCGCGGGTGACGATGACATGGTTCGACTCCTTCGGGAGGTGGTATCCCGAGGCGTCGATGGCCCAGGCACCGTTCTCCTCCCGGACGGCGTGGGGCGCGGCGTGGAGACGCGCCACGACCCGGTCGACCGCCCCGCTCGCCAGGAACGATGACTCCCAGACGAACTCGTCGAACCGGATCCCGATCCGTCCGAGGGACTCCACCATCCCGTTGAGGACCGCCTGGGCGAGCGCGTGGTGGTTCGCCGGTTCCTCGTGGCGCTCGAGCCGGCGGCTGATCTCCGCGACCTCTTGCCCGGCGTCTGGGTGATCCTTGAGATAGCGGCTGACGAACGGGTACGGCCGGCCGGTACCGGATGTCTGCCCGAAGCGTGGGATCATCCTGGCCGTCGGGGAGGCTGGCCCGGATCTCGGACGGCCAGGCATCGAGCGGCTTCGACCAGATCCACGAGATCATGGCGGCCTGTCGACCGACGTCGTCGACGTAGT
The DNA here is from genome assembly GCA_963708255.1 of uncultured Thermoplasmata archaeon. Taxonomy (GTDB): domain Archaea; phylum Thermoplasmatota; class Thermoplasmata; order Lutacidiplasmatales; family UBA184; genus Lutacidiplasma. The sequence goes on along the minus strand of CAVPSE010000002.1, from coordinate 1,083,296 downwards.
ACTGGGTCGTCACCGGCGCCCCGGACGCCCGAAGGACCCGGCTCAGGGTGTCCCCGATGATCGCGTTTCGGACCCGCCCGACATGGAACGGTCCCGTCGGGTTCGCACTGGTGTGCTCCACGCAGACCGTCGGACCATGGGTGCCGAGCTGGCCCCACTTCTCCCCCAGGTCAAAGACCCGCTCGAGCGTCGACCGCGCCAGCCACTCGGTCTCCACCGCGACGTTGATGAACCCGTCCACCGCGAGGACGCCTCGGACGCCGTCGATCGTGGGTACCCGGCCCGCGACCCTCCCGGCGAGGTCGGCCGGAGAGATGCCCAGCCCCTTCGCGGCCCGATGGACCGCGAGGGCCACGTCGCCGTGATCCCCACCGGACCAGTCCAGCTGGGTGGCGACCGCCTCGGCGGTCGTTGAGGCGCCCAGGGCGGTCAGCGCGCCTGCCAAGGCTGCCGAGATCGGCCCAACCAGTTCCTCCCACGGGTCGGCGGTGGTCCGCGCGGGATCGGAACCGGTAGACGCCGTCATCGAGGAAGAGCAACGGTAATGCGGGCCATCTTTCATAACCGTTCCTCCGTGGCCCCGCTGATCCTTCTCCGATACGGTGAGCTGACCCTCAAGTCGCCGCCGGTCCGGCGAGAGTTCGAACGCACGCTCCGCCACAATGTGGTCGAACACTTCGCCGCGGCGTCCCTGTCGTGCCGCCTACGGAACGACCAGGGCCACCTCTATGTCGAGGTCGACGAGGCGACGATCGCCCAGCGCGTCCTGGGCCGGGTCTTCGGGATCACCTCGATGAGCGAGGTGGTCGAGTGCTCCTCCGATCGGGCCGAGATGACGGCGGCCGCGCTGGCATTGCTGGACCCGATCCTTGCCCCCGGCGCCACCTTCGCGGTCCGCGCGCGTCGAACCGGCCAGCATTCTTTCACGAGTCAGCAGCTGGCGGCGGACCTCGGCGGGGACATTCTCGAGAAGTTCGCGGACCGGAAGATCACGGTGGACCTCGAACACCCGTCCGTGGAGCTCGCCATCGAGGTCCGGGACAACCGGGCGTACCTTTCCACCGGCCGACAACCCGGGCCGGGAGGCCTTCCTCTGGGCGTGGCCGGTCGAGTGGCCGCCCTGCTGGACGGCCCCCGCGCCGGGGTGGGCGCGTACCTGCTGATGAAGCGGGGATGCCGCTGCGCGATGCTCCCGGTCGGGGAGGGCGGGCCTGCGATCGGCGAGGTGCTCCGCCGATTTGACCCGAAGGCGGTGCTCGCCCCGCTCGCCCCCGACCTCGAAGAAGGACAGCTCCAGCTCGCCACCCTTGCCGAGCAGTGCCACGCCGAAGCGGTCGTCCTCCCCCTCGATGTGGACCGGTACCCGGCCGCTCGCGAGCGCTGGGGCGACCGGGTCGTGTTCTCGCCGACCGTTGGCCTCACCGACGAGGAGGTGGACGCACGGTGGTACGCCATCGCCGAGCGGGCAGCGTAAAGCAGCCGGGGATCCGCCCGATGGTGTTGGACGATGCCACCGGGGCCCCGACCCCCGGCACGGCCCGGGCGGAGGACACCGCCGCGGCCGCCGAGTCTCCGACCCTTCGATTGGACGCCCGGGTCTCCCGGTGGATCGAGGAGCGAGAACGGTTCGAGAAGCGCCGACGACGGACCCCGGCCGAACCACCGACGGGGAGCGACGTCTCGACCCCGAACCCTTAAGACCCGGACCCCGCTCGCCGCGCCCGCCCGAGGGATGAAATGTCGCACTGGGCCGTCACCGGAGAGTTCCTCGCCCGTCGGGCCGATTGGCAGTCGTTCACCAAGACCTGCGATGCCCCCTCCGCCGAGCAGGCGAAGGAGTGGGCCCTGTCCGAGATCGGCGGATGCCACGGCGTGAAGCGCTACTCGATCCGGATCCGCTCGGTCACGCAAGTTCCCGCGTAAGCGGCCCCGGACCCGTCGGGTCACCGTCGGGGACGGGCCGTCCCTTCGATCCACCTCCCCAACGGCTTATAGACCCCGGCCCGTAGCTCGGCCGGATGTCCTCTTCCGCCCGGCCCCCGGCGATCACCGAGCAGCAGGTCCAGGAGGAGCTCCTCCGGCTGGACGCATACCGGGGCCAGCTCAACGCCATGGTCCAGCAACACCAGTACCTCCAGGCCTCCCGCGCGGACCATCTCCGAGCGAAGGAGAGCCTCGAGGGGCTGGACAGCGCGGAACGTCCGGTCGAGCTGTTGATCCCGGTCGGCGGCGAGACCTACGTCCGGGGAACGCCGACGGGCAGCACCCGAGTCCTCATCGGCATGGGGTCGGGCGTGGTCGTGGAGACCGAACGCCCCCGGGCGTTGGAGATGCTCGCGGAGCGCATGACAAAGATCGACGAGGCGACCCAGGAGCTCGAGGGCCAGATCCGGACCCTGGACGAGCGGATCCAGGTTCTTTCGCGACGCCTCGAGGCCGTGAACCCCGGCGGAGCCGCCTCGGACGCCGACTATGTGGGCGGCGATTAAGTCCCGCCTGGGCATCCAACCCAAGGGCGAAGCCTCGCCGGCGACCGGAGCCGCCTCGCCCGCCCCTCCGAGCGCCGCCGGGCCCTTCACGGATAGCTGGCTTGGAAGCCGCCTCAAGGACGGGAAGATCGACGAGGTCCTCGACGACCTCGAGATCGTGCTGCTCCAGTCCGATGTGGCCGTCCCGGTGATCGAGAAGATCCGCACGGACCTCAAGCGGGATCTGACGGGCCGCAAGGTCAAGGTCGGCACCGACGCCGAAGAGGCCGTCAAGCAGAGCCTGGAGGCGTCCGTGCGGCAGATCCTCTCGAAGCCGAAGTTCGACCTCGTCGCGGCGGTGCGGGCCCATCAGCCCAAGCCGTACATCGTGATGTTCGTCGGCGTCAATGGCACGGGGAAGACCACGACGGTGGCGAAGATCGCGGGCCTCCTGCGTGACCGGGGCCTCGGTGTGGTCATCGCGGCGGGCGATACCTTCCGGGCGGGAGCGATCGAACAGCTCCTGGTCCACGGCGAACGGCTCGGGATCCGGGTGATCCGCCAGCAGGAAGGGAGCGACCCGGCCGCCGTGGCGTACGACGCGGTCGAACACGCCCGCGCCAAGGGCGTCGACGTGGTGCTCGTCGACACCGCCGGCCGCCAGCATACCAACGATAACCTGATCCAGGAGGCGAAGAAGATCCGACGGGTGGTGTCGCCGACGCTCACCCTGTTCGTGGGGGACGCCCTCTCCGGGAACGACGTGGTCGAGCAGGCCCGGATGTTCCAGGAGAGCCTCGGCGTCGACGGACTGATCCTGACGAAGCTCGACGCGGACGCGAAGGGGGGCGCCGCGCTCTCCGCCACGTTCGTGACCGGGAAGCCGATCCTCTTCGTGGGGGTGGGTCAGGGGTACGCCGACCTTCGCCCGTTCGACCCGGAGTGGATGCTTCAGCGTCTCTTCGCGGAAGGTGCCGCCGGGTGAGCGCCCTGCTCGAGCTGGTACCTGGTCCGGCCCAAGGAGGACGGCAATGTGGGGGCGGTGGCTCGCCTCGCGAAGAACTTCGGGGTGGACCGGATATCGATCGTGCGGCCCCGGGCCTCCCTCGGCCAGGAAGCCCGACGTCGGGCTATGGCGGGACTCCCGCTCCTCAAGGCGGCGAGGGTCGTGGAATCGTTCGACGCGGCCGTCGACGACTGTGACCTCGTGGTCGGCACCACCGACCTCTCTACCGGCCGATCCACCCAGTACCTCCGGCGGTCTGTGAGCCCCGAGCGCCTCGGGGAGGTCCTCCGCCCGATCGTCGGCCGCGTGGCGGTCGTGTTCGGCCCCGAGGACAACGGGCTCGATCGCGACCAGCTCCACCGGTGCGATCTTCTGGTGCACATCCCCGCCCGCCGGGAGTTCCCGACCCTCAACCTCTCGCATGCGGCCGCGATCGTCCTCTATGCGATCCACCGTTCCCAGGGCACCGACAATCCCGAGAGCACCCCGGCGCCCGAGGTCCATGAGCTCCGGGGGAACGAGAAGGAGCTGTTCCTGGAGCGGCTCCGGGAACTGGCGGCGCGATCCGGGTACCCGAAGCACAAGCGGCCGGGGCTCGACCTCATGTTCCGGCGCATCTTCGGACGCGCGACGCCAACGGAATCCGAGTATCGGATGCTGCTGGGGTTCGCGAAGAGCATTGATCGATACGCCCGGAGGACCCGTGGCTGAGAACCGAGACTGGCTGAGAGTGCGCGGAATGGGACGGGAACGATTCGCAGGCTACCTCGCCGACTACCTGGGGACCCTCGGCTACGAGGTGGAGCGGACCGACTCCGCCGAGCCGGCCGAGACGCAGGTGAACGCACGGCTGAGCCGAATGAACCCCGCCGTGCCAGCGAGCGCGAAGGAGCTCCAGTTTCGCTTGTACCCGACCGCGGGGGGCTCGGCGGTCGTGTGGGTCGGCCCCACCACGATCGTGGAGGCCGACCGGGTCCGTCTCGAGCGGTTGGTCCGGGAGATCCAGGCCCATCTGGAGCGGGCCATCCTGACCGAGAGCCATGCGACCGCGAAAATCGCCCCTCCTCCCTCGCCCCGGCTCCCGTGGCGGGCTGCCTGAACCGCCGAGCAGTGCGCCGCGCGGAGCCTTTATAATGGGGGCGTGGGTCCCCCGCCGCACTCCCATGTCGACGTCGGTGTACCATTACATCGGCCAATCCTTCCGGACCACGCTCGGCCCGGAGGGCGCTCAGCTCCGGCACGAACGACTTCTGGCGTGGCGGCGCCAGACGTCCGTGACCCGCCTCGAGCGCCCGACCCGTCTCGACCGTGCCCGAGCGATCGGCTGGAAGGCGAAGGAAGGGTTCATCCTGGCCCGGGTCCGCGTTCGACGCGGCGGCCAGGGAAAGCGCGCCATCATCGCTGGCCGCCGGCCGAAGCGCAAGGGTATCCTCCGGATGACGCTGAAGAAGAGCCTCCAGCGGATCGCGGAAGAGCGAGCCCAGAAGCACTATCCGAACCTCGAAGTCCTCAACTCCTACTGGGTCGGCGAGGACGGCCAGCAGAAGTTCTACGAGGTCGTACTGATCGATCCGGCCCATCCGGTCATCGTCGCCGACCCGCAGGTCCAGTGGATCGTCTCCTCCGTCCACAAGGGTCGTGTCTTCCGGGGACTGACGAAGGCCGGCAAGGAAGGTCGTGGCCTCCGGTGGAAGGGCAAGGGAACCGAGCGGATGCGTCCGTCCCGCTCCCGCAACCGTCGGGACACCCGCCGCACGCAGACGAAGGTCATCCCGTAGGCCGCCGGCGCCGCCGGCGGCCGAGCTCCGCCTCATCGAGGGCGGTCTCCACCGTGGTGCCGACCCGATCGGCCGAACGGCGGGCCCACCCGGCGAGGCCCTCGACGTGGGCCACCTCCCCCCGGACCGCCTTGGAGAGGCGCCGGCGGGAATCCAGGTCGAGGGTCAGCGGCATCGCTTCGAGGAAAACCCGGAACCGGCGGGCGAGCTGTCCGCCCTTCGTGTCCCAATCGGTGAGGATGACGACGGTCCGCGCCCGCTCCGCGATCTGGTGTGCCACGTGGGCGAGCGGCCGGCCATTGTGCAAGGCGACGATGTCCCCTCGAATGTAGAGCGCCGAGAGGGCGGCCCGGTCGCGCTCCCCCTCGACCACGACGACGGTTCCAGGGATTGCCGCGGCGGCCCGCAGGTCGCACCACACCTCCAGGAACTCTTCCCAGGCCTCGTCGCGGTCCGAGCTGTCGGCCACGAGAACGACTCCCGTGCGCCGGCATCGACGGCGCGTCCCGTCTAGGCGGGGGTCCTCATAACGCTCCTCGGTCGGGTGGCGTCTCGGCCCCTGGGCCGGGGCGATCTGGATCTCCCCGCGCTCGGCCCCGCCTCGCCGGGGCATCGAGCCACCGCGGGATTCCACCGTGCGGCGCCCGTTGACTCGGCTTGAGGGCGCCGCCAAGTACGCCGGAAACGATGGAAAGAGTGAGGTCCCGGCCATGAAGCCCCCCCGAACCACCGATGAGGTCCGCCTACCGGGGGCTACCTTGCACTGTTCCTGCGGTGCCGACTTTTCGCTCCCGGCGGTGGGGGGCGGGCGCACCTCGCGCGAAGGCATCGAGGCCGTCTGCCCGGCGTGCCACGCGTCCCGACTGTACGGGGCCTCAGGCTACCCAACACAGTTCTGACCCGCCCGCAGGTCCCCCGCGGGCCGGCTGTTCTGCACCAATCCCTGAGGCATCCGGGGTCTCCGTTTCCATTCGTCGACCCGAGTACGCTCCTCATGTGCGGCTCGCCGCGTCGTTGATGTCGGGCTCGCCAAGGGTCTGCGGCCCTGAGATTCCCGTGCTACCCATCTGAGCCCCGTGAACAGAGCCGGCGGCAGGTTTCGGATCGTCCTTGCTGATCGCGGTGGGTTCACGATAGCCTGGGGTTCACGGCCACCGCGTCCGACCCCAGGCGGGCGAGTGGGGCCCTCGGAGGGGCGGGGCCGGCGATGGAAGCGAGCCCGGGCGCGGGGCCGGGACCGTTCGATGTTGCCGTTACCCTCATAGCATCCCCGCCTCCTCCCGGGTCCGCCGTTGACCGACCACTACACGAAGCTCTTGGAGTGGCGTCGGGCCGAGGGGTCCACCCGAGGTCTCGCCAAGCTCCCCCAGGACTTCTACCCGGCCACCGAGGCGTACCTCGCCGAGGCCCGCCGAACCTTCGAGTCGGAGCTCCGTTCGAACCCGGCGGGCAAGAAGGGTGAGGTGGCCCGTCAGACCTACGGGCGGGCCGCCCAGATCGCCCGGGACATCCTCGAGGCCCGGATGATGAAGATCCTCAACCTGGCGTTCCAGGCGAGTGTCGGCGGGGCCCGCGAGCTCACCAACTCGCTCGCCGAGGAACGCGAGCTGTACGACCATCTCGTGACCAGCCTCCGAGGGCACCGGGCCTCCGTCGCCCCGTTCCTGGAGCCGATGTCGATCTCCCTCCCCCTGCCCGCGCCGGAGCCGCCCCGCGCCGTGGTCACGGCAACCCCGAGCCCTTCGCCGAGCGCGGGCCAGGTACTCGTTCGGATCCTGCAGGATGGGCGGCCGATCGAGGTGGAAGGCGGAACGGTGGATCTCCGAAAGGAGGACCTGCTGTCATTGCCCGCCGAGGTCGCCCGGCTGCTCGTCCAGGCGAAGGTCGCCGCCCGGGTCGAGACTCCCGACCGTTAGGGCGCGCCCCGGGGCCGGAGCTCGAGGACCTGGAAGTTCTCGAAGCCGAAGAGCAGGTTCTTCACGGCGAGGCGGGTCTTGACCTCAGCCTCCGAGGTCCCCGCCGAGGCCATAGCATCCCGGATGGCGTCCTCGATCCCCCATCGGACGAGCGCCTCCCGCTGGGGCCCGTATGCGGTCTCGGTCAGGCCCGAACGCTCCGCCGCCGCGCGCACGCGGGTGAAGTTCACGAAGGCGCTGAGGTCCGCCGACCCCGGCTCCTCGAGAGGATCTGGCAGGTTCCGGTGGTCGCGCACCGCCGCCAAGGTCCCCGAGGGGCGGCCCCGAGCAAGCTCGCTCTCCTCCGCACCGTAATCCAGGAGGATGGCCGCGCCGTTCTCCAGATGGTCGCCGATCTCCCGGACGAGCGCCTCGGCCGACGGGGAGACCTCGACGATGGTTCCGTCCTCGGCAGTCTCCGGAAGGGGCGGCGGAGGGAGGTCGCGTTCGCTCGACTCGGCCCACTCCCACCGGTCCTTACCCCACCGCACCCCGACCTCCTTCCACGCTCGTCCCCGACGGACGAGGCGGCGGAACGGCAGCGCGTCGAGCAGTTCGTTGGCGACCACGACCCCCTCGAAGGGGCCATCGGCCCCGAGCGAATCCGAGCGGCGAACGTCCCCGGCGCGCGCGAGCCGTTCCATCGCCCCGGCTCCGAGGTACGGGGAGCGCTCGACGAGGGCGTAGGTGAACGATGTTCGCGCCGGGAGCCGAGGTCCTACCTCCTCCAAGATGTCGAGCGCCAGGGTCCCGTCGCCGGGTCCTACCTCGACCACCCGGAACCGATCGGGCCGGCCGATCCGCTCGAACTCCTCGAAGATCCTCCGCCCGAGGGAGCGCCCGAAGACCGGGTGGACGTGGGAGGCGGTATAGAAGTCCCCTGCCGCGCCGAGACGGTGGCCGGTCGCATAGAAACCGTCGGACGGGAGGTAGAGCGCGATCTCGACGAACCGGTCGAACGGGACGAACCCTTCCGGGTCCCCGGCGGCCCGAAGCGCGACCTCCACCCGGGCGAGGCGTTCGGTCTCGCCCGGCGGCCGCGCGCCCGGCTCCATCGCCGGCTCAGCCGATGTAGCCCAGGTCTTCCCGAGAGGTCTCCCGGGCGGACTCGGTGGGGCGCTGCTCGGCCTCGTGGATCTTCTGGGCGATCCGGTCGATCTCCTTCGCCTTGGACTCGAGATCGGTGAAGTCCACGGAGACTCCGAGGATCTGGGTCAGGATCTTGAGCACGGCCTCGGCGCTGCGGGGGTCGACGAAATACCCGCTGGTCTCGCCCATGAGGCAGACCCCCTCCATGCCGAACGTCTGGCCGATGCCGAGGAACAGCCCGCTGGCCCCGATGAGGCCACCGCCGGGATCGTTCCGGGAGAAGACGACCCCGAACTTCTTCATCGCCTCCACCCGGGCGGTGGACGTCGCCGCGCCGAGGACCCGAGGCGTCTCGACCACGTGGCCCTGGGCGAACCCGGCCAACGTGTAGACCTCCCGGACGCCCAGCTTCTGGCAGTACTCCAGGACCCGGTGGGTGAGCTCGTACTGTCCTTCCGGAGAGATGCCCTGGTAGTCCCCGCCGAGGATCAGGACGTCCCGCTCCCCGGGGCTCGGGCCTTTCGGTAGGAGAGCTCGTTGGAGACCATTCGGATCAGGCCCTCTTCGCTCACGTAGACCTGGGGCGGGAAGAACTTCGAGAAGATCGTAGCGAGAGGCTTCGCCTCGATCTTCTCCTTCAGGTAGTCCGCGGCGAGCTTGCCGACATTGCCGACGCCCGGGAGTCCTTCGACGAGGACGGGGTCCTTGAGCTCGACCTTGTCGACGACGCGGATCAGGACGTCCTCCATCTCGATAGGCCTCGGGAAAAGAACCGGGGGTGCGTAGATAACCCTTCGCTAACGTCAGGGCGAGCGAGGCGGCGCGGCCTCCGAGGAGGGGAGGACGAGCCCATGATCCGTCGCCAGGACCGGGTGGACCCGGCTGCGCTCGGGGTGGTTTCGGACCTTCCGGATCGCGAGGACGTGCTCGAACGCATCGGCCTTCGGCTCGGCCCGGAGCTCGAGGACGAGGTCGGCCATCTCCTCGAGCAACCCTGCGATCCTCCGTTCGTGGATGTCCGATTGGAACACGAGCAGCGCGTCGCCGCCGTGGCTCTGGGCGAGATGACGGACCTGCCGGGCGACCACCATCACGTCCGACGGCGCCAGGATCTCAAGGAAGAAGTCGAGCGAGTCGACGACCAGCCGGAACGGGGTCTCGATGGTCCCCAGGTCCGCGAGGATCCGGTTCTGGAGATTGAACGTCCGCCGCTCCACCGGCGTCGGCGGCGACCGTTCTACGTCGCGGTACGTGAGTCCCTGCTCCCGGGCCCGGGAGACCTCGAGGTCCCGGCGAAGGACCCGTTCATAGTACTCGTCGGCCAGGTTGACGATCCGAACGTTCTCCGGGCGCCAACCGAACTCCTCGAACGCGCGTCGGATGTCCTCGCTCCGCTCGTAGGTGGTGTAGAAGACGACGGGGGTCCGATGCGGGCCGGCGGCCTGGGCGAACTGCTTGGCGAACAGCGCGCTGGCGCTCCCCGGGTGTCCCACGAGCAGCCCGAGCCAACCGCCGGGCAGCACCGGGACCAGGTCCTTGTCGAGCTCCGGGATCCCGAGGATGGGGGCGGGGTCCGCCATCAGGTCGTCCCCCGGCCGCAGTCGATGGTCTCGTCGACCACGAGACTGAGCATCTGGTCGAGCTCCGAGCTCGGGTCCTCCGAGACCGAGAGGACGATGGCGAGGCACTGGCGGCTCTTGAGATTGTTGAGCAGGATATGGAAGAACTCCGAGAGAAGGTCCCGCGGGTTGTGGATCGCGAGGGAGTTCACGGAGTCCACGACGACGATGGGGCGGGCGCTCGGGTGCCGCTTCAGAAGGTACTCGATCCGAAGCATGATGTCCTCCAGCATCCGGGGGCTCTCCACGTAGGCCGCGTTGGGGAGCGGGTCGCGGTAGTTCATCATGATGTGGCTGATGGCATCGACGAACGATAGACGGTCCTGACGAACGTCGAGGGCCTGGGCGAGGGACCAGACCAGGGCCGCCGGGTTCGTCACGGAGACGTACACCGTGTGCGCGTTGGTCTCGCTCCCGATGTCCCGGAGCGTGGCTGTCAGGACGGCGAAGTACTCGTCGGCGTAATCCCGGGGATCGAGCCGTAGCGCGACCGCCGCGCCGGCGCCGAGGTTGCGTAGCCGCTCGGCAAGATCGACCGCCATCTACGCCCCCTCCTGCCGGCCGCCTTTGAGGTGGGGGGCCATCAGGATGCCGATGGGGGTGAGCTCCACCACGTACTGCGCCCTCGAGTGGGCGGTCCCCCGCATCTTGACGATCTGGAGGACCCGGATGATGTCGCCCTGCCGGCGCGTGTTCCCGAGGAGGATGACCCCGTCGACAATGGCCTCCTCGACCCCATACAGGGAGAGCCGCCCCGGCGCCTGGCCGACCTCGCTCACCAGCAGGGTCGTGCAGTCGAGGTCGGAGAGCGCTTGCGAGAGCTTGAGCATGAAGTCCCGGATCCTCTCCTCCCGCCGGATCCGGTAGCAGACGGATGTGAGGGAGTCCAGGACCACCCGCTTCGCGCCGAGCTCCTTGACGAGGCCCTCGATCGTGAGCACCAGGAGATCGGTGTCCTCCGCCGTGAGCTCCTCCCGGTCGAGGCCCAGCTTGTCGTAGATCACGGGAACGTCGACAAAGACGAGCTGGCCCGACGCTGACGAGCTCGGGCCGGAAGAACTCGAACGTAGCGAGGTTCTGCATCAACTTGTTCGAGGCCTCCGTCACGGAGAGGAACAAGCACCGCTCGCCCTGCTCCGCGCCGCGGACAAGGAATTCCAGGCAGAGCGTTGTCTTTCCTGTTCCGACGGTGCCCGAAATGAGGATCATGTTCCCCCGGGGGATCCCTCCCCCGAGAATGTCGTCCAGACCCTGGATGCCGGTGGCGCACCGCTCGCGGGGCGGGGCCGCAGGGGAATCCTCGATGGGCGCCCCGGGCCGGGAATCCATTGTATCGTCAACGCCGGGCCCACCCTAAGAGGGTTGTGTCGTGGCCGAACGCCACCGCCGTGTCGCTTCCGCGAGCTCCTCCGTGCCCACCCCGGGACCGAGCATCCCCGCGACCGCGGACCGGCTGACGGCCCACCATGCGCCTGACGCGTCCCGGTCGGCCTCGGTGATGACCCCGCGCGCCCTTAGGTACCGCCCCGCTTCCCGGACCCGGCCGCCGTCCGGGTCGGCCACCTCGCGGAGCCTTCGCAGCGACACCCGTACGGGGTCACCGCCCTCGGCGTCGAGGACGGCCGCCCAGAGGACGAGCCACAGATCGCGAAATGGCCCCCCGTCCGAGGGGATGGGCCTCGACGGTGGGGCTGCCGACGCGGCCCCGGGCGCAGGCATCCTCCTCGTCCGGCCAACGCGGCTTGCTCGCCGTCCGAGCCGCATCGAGCGCCCGCTCCGTCCGCTCCGGTGGGAATACCGTGGGCGGCGAGACCGTGACCGGTGTGATGAGAGCCCCCTTGCCGCGCAGCAGGAGTGCGCGCCCCCGGGGGAGGGACAGGACCTGGACCGGATCCACGTTCGGCGTCCACCGTGCGAGCTCTCTCGCATCGTCGGGGGCCCCTCGGAAGACGAGGAAGTCCGCCGCATTCGTTCGCACAGCTTCCGCCACGGGCTCCGGCAGACTCCCGAAGGACTGGGTCGCGAGGTAGAGGTGGACGTTGGCCCGCCGGGCGAGCCGAAGCATCTCGGCGACCGACTCGTGGGCGTACCACTGGGCCTCCTCCAGAAGGAGGAAGGTCTTCGCGGGACGCGGGACGGCGAGCCGGGCCGACCAGAAGAGAGCGAGGTGGATGGCCAGCAGGTACCGGGCGGCCGCCTCACCGATCACGGCCGCTTCGGCGGTGATCACCACGATGCGCCCGTCCGCCGAAAGTTCGGACGATGAGAATCTGGGTCGGCGCGAGGCGAGCATCCGTGCCAGGGCCGGCCGGGCCGTGAGCTCGGTCAGCAGTCGCCGGCTCCCCTCCACTTCCTCGGGCCTCTCCCGGGCGCGTCGCCAGAGCTCTTCGACCGCGTCGCGGGCTTCCGGAGGGATCCCGATAGGCGGGCGTCCAACGGCCCCGAGGAGCCGCTCCGCGTCCTGCAGCGTACCCCCCGGGAGGGCCGCCGCCGCGGCCAACGCGCGACGAACGGTCTCCTCGATCCGGGGTCCCCAGTACGGGGTCTCCGCAAATCGCGATTGGCGGACCCTCCGAAGCGCGTCGACCACATCCGAAAGTGCGCGATCGCCGGCCACCGCGCCGACGGTGTCGGACCGGATCGCGGCGATCAGGTCCACCGCGACCGGGGACTCCGTGGGGGAGATCCACACCGTGCGTTCGCGCTGACGCGAGTCGAGACCGGCGAGGAAGGCTCTCCCCGTATCACCGATGGGATCGAGCAGGACCACCCCGCCCCGGTGGCTCGCCTCGACGGCCAATCCGAGGAGCGCCGAGCTCTTTCCCATGCCGGTCTCCCCCAGGATGGCGAGGTGCCGGCCCTCGAGGGGGGACGGACAGGCGGGCGCTCGGGCCCGCGTCGGTGCGGCCAATGATAAGGCCGGGAAGGAGATCAGCCGCCCCGCTCTCGATCAGGGCGGGGACCCGCGTTTCCGGACCCGGGAACATCGCGGCGACCTCTCCCTCCGAGAGCGCAATTCCCGGGGGACGGCGGCGGACCAGCGGGAGTGGCGGTACGAACCTCAGACGATTCTCCCCGCCCCGGCCCGAGGCAGACTCTACGATGCGCGCTAGGCGCGCCGCGGCGGACCGGTGTCGCTCGATGCTTTCGGCCTCGAGGACGACCCGGACCTCCCAGAGCGGCTCTCGTTGGCGGCGCTCGTACCGATCCCGCGCCTCGCGCTCGGGTTCGGTGAGCGGCGGGATACGAAGCCCTGGCGGCTGGGGTTCGTAAGCGGGGGTCGTCGAGGAGCGAGGGGAAGGCATCCCCCCGGGCCGCAGGCTCCAACGGAGTCGCATCCCCGGGGGGAGCACGCCGAGGGCCGGCGCGACGGCATCGACCCACGGGCGGGCCGGGTCCGATGGGAACGAGCTCGAAGCGGGTCGCACGGGGGTGCCGAACCTCACTAGTGCGGAGGCTCGGAGTTGTCGACGCGGTCTTCCAAGGGGTCGCCAGCCGCCGCCCGGATACGCCGGCAGGAGGCAGCCCGAGAGCCAGCCGGTGGCGGCGGCCCCGCCCACGACGACTTGGATCCCCCCGCCGGGTCCGGTCTCCCACACCATTTCGATCTCGTCGACGAGTCCGACAGCGGATCGAAGGGCATCGGTCCGTCGCCCCACCGCGACAGCAACCTCGTCTCGAGTGCGGAGGACCGGCGTCGGGTACGAACTGCCAAGCCTGTACGATCGGGTCCTCGGGTTGCTCAGTGTGCGCCACGGCACGACGAGGAAGACCTCGCCTAGGGACCTTTTCGGATGCGCTGAACGCTGGAACATGTCCCGCGCCCCGCGTCCGACGCGGTGCTCCACGCCCCCCTCACCGGCCCGATGGTGGTCCGTCCTGGCGCGCTATCGCTCGCGATCCTCCTTTCTTCGACGTCAGCTTGGCCCAGGAACCCTCAAGTACCGAGGGCGGTCCCTGAGGTCAGGTCCAGTGCCGTGTCCTCCCTCGAGGAGCAGATCGTCGAGATCGAGGACGAGATCCGTAAAACCCAGTACAACAAGGCGACCCAGGGTCACATCGGTCGACTCCGCGCGAAGATCTCGTACCTGAAACTCGAGCGCGAGAAGCGCGCCGCCTCGAAGGGGGGCGGGGGGGCCGGCTACTCGGTCCGGAAGTCCGGGAACGCGACCGTCGGCCTTGTCGGGTATCCGTCCGTCGGGAAGTCCACCCTCCTGACGCGCCTGACCGGGGCCATGAGCGAAGCCGGGGCCTACGACTTCACGACGGTGTCGATCATCCCGGGGATGCTCCGGTGGGGGGGCGCCTCGATCCAGGTCCTCGATATGCCCGGACTGGTCCCAGGTGCCGCCCGCGGGCGGGGCCGCGGACGCGAGGTCCTTAGCGTCGTGCGTTCGGTCGACCTGATCCTGTTCATGATCGATCCTGACCACCTGGACTTCCGCGCTCTCCTGACGGAGCTCGAAGGGTCGGGCGTCCGGGTCAACGGGCGCCCGCCGAAGATCGTCCTGACGCGCGGCGACCGGGGCGGCCTCACCGTTTCGAGCACGGTGAAGCTCACGCACCTGGGCGGCGGCCTCGCGGTGGGGATCTGCCGGGAGTTCGGGGTCCACAACGGGGGGCTCGTCCTCCGCGAGGACGCGACCGCCGAGCAGCTGATCGACGTGCTGGCGGGGAACCGGGTGTATCCGAGGGCGATCCTGGCGGTCAACAAGGCCGAACTGCTCTCCCCCGAGGACCGGGCGCGGATCACCGCCCAGGTCAAGCCGTTCCAGCCCCTCTTCATCTCGGCCCGGAGCGGCGCGTTCATCCCGGAGCTTACGACGGCGATCGGGGAGACGCTCCAGTTCATCCGGATCTACGTGAAGCCGCCCGGCCGGGAAGCCGATCGGACCGAGCCGGTCATCCTTCGGAAGGGGGACCGGATCGCCGATCTGCTGCATCGACTCCCGACGGAGCTCGACCGGACCTTCAAGGCCGCGATGGTCTGGGGCCCGAGCGCCCGGTTCCCTGGGCAGACCGTCGGACGCGACCACGTCCTGGCCGACGAGGACGTGATCACCGTCGTGATCCAACGCGGCGCGACGCGGACCGCTCCCCCGGCGGCGTGACCGGGACCCGGTAGAGCCCCTTGGTCGGGCGGCCGGCGAGGAGGTAGTGGCGGCGGTGGAACGGGTCGAGCGGAACCGGCCGCTCGAGATCGAGGACCAGCTCCAGGCGCGCCCGGGCCGCCGCCAGGTGCCCCGCCGGGTCCTTCTCACGACCCATGCTGGCGGTCTTGAGGGCCAGGAGCACCAGACCGTCCCGACGAAGGAACCGCCGGGCGTTCGCGAGCGCGATGTCCACCTGGTCCAGCTGCGCGATATCGACGTAGAGCCCGTCGCAGAGCGAAACGTCCCCGCTGGTACTCGTCGGGCCGGCGCGCGTCCCCTAGGACCGGCAACAGGTTCGGGTACCTCTCCGCGAGCCGGAGGAGTCGGACGGTGGGGCGGAGGCTCTTCTCGACGGCGTACACCGTCCCCTCGCCCCCCACGAGATCCGCCACGTGGGAAGCGGTGGTGCCGCTCGCGGCGCCGAGGTAGAGCCATTTCTCGGAGGGCGAGGGGAGCGGTCCTTCGTACCCCCGGAGGATCGCCGCTGCGAGCTTGCTCCGGCCGGCCTCCCATCGGCGAAGGATCCGGTCCTCGAACGCCGCGATCCGCTCTCCGTAGACCTCGGGGGGGTCGCCGAGTGCCTCGGTCCAGAGCGCCTCGCCGCCGGCCTCATCGTGGACGAACAGGTGGGGCGCGTCCGGGACCGGCCGCCAGCCGGCCGCGCGCCTCACCGGGCCCTCCGCAACATCTCGATCCGCCGGTCGCGCCGGGCGACCAGCCGCTCCGAGACGTCCCGGTGGGTCAGGAGGTCCGCCCGGGCCGCCACCACGGCGAGCGCCGCCAAGCTGCGCGCGTAGCGGCCCTGCCGGTCCTCAGGGACATCCACCATCCGCGAAGCCTCGTAGAGGAGCCCGAACCGAGGCCCGTGGCCCCCTCCCGGTCGACGGTGGGCGCCGAGGACCTGGAGCCGTGCGGCCGGCATCCGGGCGAGCGCGCCGGGTTCCCCCGCGGCCGCGAAGAGGCGAGCCGCGACGCGGGGGCCTACCAGAGTTGACAGGTTCGGAAGGACGCGGTGCGCGACCGTCTCCACGCGGCCGACGAGGGCGGCATAGTGGAGCTCCACATCGTCCCGGTGGCGTTGGGTCTCCTCTCGCTGGTCCGCGAGAGGACCGCTGGGCGGGGCGAGGAACTGGTCGAGTGCCCCTTCCTCCCGTCGGAGGGCACGTTCGACGCGGGCCTCCTCGCGCGAGAGGGCGATCAACGTCTCGGTGTCCGAGGCGAGAGCGAGGTCGAGCTGCACTCGGATCGTGGCGAGCCGGAACTCTCGCTCCTCCCTCGGGAGCGTTGCCGGCCGTGTGGTCAGGGCGCCCCGGAGCTCATCCTCGGTGGCGGTGCGCGCGGAGATCCCCGACCGCTCGAACGCCTCGGCCAAGGCGAGACCGCCGACGGTCAACGGAGAACCGGGATGTTGGGAGCGCACCCATCGGACCACGTCGTCCCGCAACGGGGCCGAGAACCCGGAGGCGACCTGGCGCGCGGCGTCGGAGAGGTCCCGCCCCAGGGGGACGGACGGCGCCGTGCCCCCCGACGCAGGGACGAGGTACAAGCGGCCGCCGCCCCGCAACAGGACGGCCGCGGGCACCCGACTAGAACTCCTCCAGCGACTTCTGGAATCGCCGGTGCTCCTCGGGGACCATGACGGGGTATCGGCCGGAGAGGCACCCGAGGCACAGCTGGTCCTCCGGCAGGGCGATGGATTCGACGAGGCCGGCGAGCGACAGGTAGTGGAGCGAGTCCGCGCCGATGATCTTGGCCACTTCCTCCTCGGTGTGGTTCCACGCGACGAGCTCCTTGCGGTCCTTCATGTCGATCCCGAAATAGCAGGGGGCGACGATGGGCGGGCATCCGATCCGGACGTCGACGCGGCTCGCCCCGGCGGCTCGGACCATCCCGATGATCTCCTTCAGCGTGGTGCCCCGGACGATCGAGTCGTCGAGGAGGACCACCCGGCGGCCCTTGAGGAGCCCGGGGACCGGGTGCAGCTTCACGCGGACCTCCTCCTCCCGGCGCTTCTGGTCCGGGAGAATGAATGTCCGTTCGACGAAGCGGTTCTTGATGAGCCCCTCCGCGTACGGGATCCCCGATACCTCGGCGAAGCCCAGGGCCTGCGGACGGGACGAGTCGGGGACCGGCATCACCACGTCCCCCTCCACGGGCGCTTCCTTGGCGAGGCGTTGGCCGATCTTGTGGCGGACATCGTAGACGGCCCGCCCCTCCATCATCGAGTCCGGCCGGGAGAAGTAGACCCATTCGAACATGCAGTGGGCCCGCTCACCCGTGACGTTCATCCGGGAGGTGTGGGCCACCTGGCCCTTCTCGAGGACGATCACCTCCCCCGGAAGGACGTCCCGGGTGAGCCGCCCGCCCATCAGTTCGAGGGCCACGGATTCGCTCGCCACCGCAACGCCCCCGTCGAGCGTCCCGAGCACCAGGGGCCGGATCCCGAGGGGGTCGCGGAACGCCACCACGCGGCTCCCGGCCACGATGACGACGGCGAAGCCGCCGATGAGCTCCTCGCAGGCGCGTCGGACCGCGGTCTCCAGGTCCCGGGTCCGGCCGTACTCGAGCGAGATCATCTGGGCGATGGTCTCGGAGTCGGCGGTCCCGAGGAACTCGACCCCCTGGGCCTGGAGGCGTCGTCGGACCCGAGCGTAGTTGACGATGTCCCCGTTGTGCGCGAGGGCGCCGTCCTCGTTCTGGAGCTTGATCACGAGGGGCTGGGCGTTCTCGAGGTCCGACCCACCGGTCGTCGGGTATCGGACATGGCCGATCCCCACGCTGCCGCGGAGCGCCTCCAGCGTCTCGGCGGTGAAGATCTCGTGGACGAGCCCCATCCCTTTGCGATGGTGGAGCGTCCCGTGGGAGCTGGTGGCGATCCCGGCCGACTCCTGGCCCCGGTGCTGGAGGGCGCGGAGACCCCGATAGAGGAACGGGGCGGCGCCCTTGCCCTGCAGGGAGACCCCCACGACGCCACAGAACTCACGGGGGGGCATGGCTCGGGCGGAGCGGGGCTCCTGCCCGAGCCAGTCGGGAATCGGTTTTAACGGGAGCGGCCGGGATTACCGTCCGGTTACCCGAAGAGAGCCGAAAGACCTTCGGCGGCCTCCTCTTCGGAGACCCCCTTCTCTTCTTTCTTCTCCTCTTCCTTCTTCTCGCCCTTGCCTTCCTTCTTCTCGGGGGCGGCGGCCGGGGCGGCGGGCGCGGCGAACGTTTCCGCCTTGGCCAGCACCTCGGTCAGGTTGACCCCCTCGAGGGAGGCGAGGAGCGCCTTGATCTGGGCCGTGTCCGGGGAGACCCCGGCAGCGGTCAGGACCTGGCTGAGCCCCTTCTCGTCGATCGGCTTCCCGGCGGCATTGAGCAGCAGCGCACCGTACACGTACTCCATCGTTCTCACTCCGTTTCTGGTAGACTTTCAATTCTTGGCGAGGGAACTCACCGCCGCCGCCTCCCGGAGGGCCCGGGCGATGATCGGGGTGATCGTGGACTTGGTGGGGTATCCGGCCGATACCGCGAGCGCGATGGCGCGGCGGTGGGCGCGGGTCACCAAGAGAGGGATCGTGGTCGGGGTCGCGTAGGCGATCTCCACCGCGAGGCCGAGGGCGCGGCGGTACGCGGACATCAGCTCGGCGCGGCGGGCGTCCAGGTCGACCGAGAGGACCGCCGGAGGGTAGAAAGTGGTCCCTTCGACCACGGCCCGCAGATTCAGGCCAACCTCGAGGGGGAGGATATCGAGCCGGGTGAGCAGGCCGGCGACCTCCCGGGAGATCGTTCCCCCGGCCTTGACGATCGTGACGTCCTTCTTCAGGACCACTTTCCCCTTCTCGATCGCGGCGGGGAAGCCGGCGTGCTGGAGCTCACCGACGATGGGGCCGGGTTTGAAGCTGGTGGTCTGAGCGGGGACCACGATGTCCCTCGGGGCGGTCTCGCCGCCTCGCGCGGGGGTGGGCGAACGGGTACGGACCATCTCCTGGAACAGAGAGAACGGGTTCCCCTCCGCCGAGAGGATCGCAGTTTGGTCGTTGAGCTGCTCGAGGAGCGGCGCGAGCGCCGGGCGCTCCTTGATCGCCTCCTCCATCGCGTGGCGGAGCGCACTGTTCGGCGCCACGAGCATCGGGTGCCCGCTGCGCCGCAGTTCCCGCCGCATCGACTGGAGAGCCCCCGCCGGGACCCCGCGGATCCCAATGAGGCCGGTCATGGAGTGGGAGAGGACCTGGGACTTGAGCGCGGCCACCCGTTCTATCTTCTCGGGGCGAACCGACTCCCTGCCCGGGCATGATCGTTCCACCTACCAGAGTCGGACCGACGGGCCCATGGTGGTCTTGAGGTAGACCGACTCGATGTTCGACTTCCCGCGTTCGAGCTTCCCGGCGATCCGGGCGAGGACGGCGTCCACGTTCTGGGCCAGCTGCTCCGGCGGCATGCCGCGAGTGCCGACCGCGGCGTGGAAGGTCCGGTTCCCCTTGGAGCGGACGCGGATAGATCGCTTGAGGGCGTTGATGAGGTTGGTAGGGTCCGAGCCGGGGGGACGGGACGGGGCATCTTCCCCCGCGGACCGAGGACCACTCCCAGGCGTTTACCGATCGTCGGCATGAGGGGAGCCTCGGCGAGGAAGAAGTCGATCTCGCTCACGAGCTTCTTGGCGGCCTTCTTGTCTTTCACGAGCTCTTCGAGCTCGGCGGGGGTGAACGTGCGGTCCGCGACTCCCTTCGCCTTCAGCCCCATTTCGGGGCTCGCGAAGAGCGCGACCTTCACCGGGCGGCCCCGGCCAGCGGGCAGAGGCACGTCGTCCTCGAGCCGGTTCTTGGGCACCGTGAGGTCGAGATCCTTGAGGTTGATGGCGAGCTCCACCGATTCGGGGAACTCCCGAGCCGGGGCCTTCGCCACGAGCTCGTTGACCGCTTCCAGGGTATTGCGCTCCGCCATCGTCGTCGGTTGGGTGCGGCCGCCGAGCAGGCTCCCATAGATAAAGTTTGACGTCGGCGATGTTCCGTCGGGGGCCGCCGATCGCAGAGCGAAGGGCCGACGGGGGCGGCGGCGTGCGCGGTCCCCGGGGCCGCCGACGGATTTCCCTTAACCTCAAATAGGACCCCCGGTTCGGCGGCGCCGATGCACTATCCAAAGGTCGTGCGGACCTATTGCCCGAAGTGCAAGACGCACACGGAGCACGAGGTCGAGAAGGGCAAGAAGCGCCCGGCCTCTGAGCTCAAGTGGGGGCAGCGCCGGTTCCGACGGGCCACGTCCGGGTACGGCGGTTTCCCGCGGCCGAAGCCCGAGGGGCGGGCCAAGGCGGTCCGCCGCGTCTATCTCGAAGTACAAGTGCAAGAAGTGCAAGTACACCGTCCAGCCCGCCAGCTGGCGGGCGAGCCAGCTCGAACTGGTGGAGCACCGGTAGGAGCGTCGATGGCGAAGGAACCAGCCGTTTTCTGGGTCGTGAAATGTCCGGACTGCTCCGGCGAGCAGACCATCTTCAGCCGGCCCGCGACCACCGTGAACTGCTCGGTATGCGGGGCCACCCTCGCTACCCCCACCGGCGGCAAGGCCGCCCTCCGCGGCGAACTCGTCCGGGTCGCGAACGCACCCGCTCCCGCCACCCCGTGAGCAAGGGGTAGCATCGAATGCCCGTCCGGGCCGAATACCCCGAAGAGGGGGAGCTCGTCGTCGGCACCGTCACCTCGATCCGCAACTTCGGAGCGTTCGTCACCCTCGACGAGTACGCCAGCCGGGAGGCGTTCATCCACCTCAGTGAGGTCGCGACCGGGTGGGTCAAGTACATCCGGGACCACATCCGGGAGGGCCAGAAGATCGTCGCCCGGGTCCTCCGCGTCGACCGGTCGAAGAGCCAGGTGGACCTCTCGCTCAAACGGATCAACGACCACCAGCGCCGGGAGAAGATCCAGAGCTGGAAGAACGAGGCCCGGG
This sequence comes from uncultured Thermoplasmata archaeon, assembly GCA_963708255.1. GTDB lineage: Archaea > Thermoplasmatota > Thermoplasmata > Lutacidiplasmatales > UBA184 > Lutacidiplasma. Next base: position 1,062,309 of record CAVPSE010000002.1, on the reverse strand, counting down.
CGATGCGGTTGCTCGCCCTCGTGGCCCAGGCGCTGAAGATCGAGGTGGACGAGGCGCAGTCGACCTTCTGCGACACGCTCATCGAGAAGCACGGCAGTCTGTTCGATGCGTTCGAGGCCGCCAGCGCCGACCCGAAGAAGTTCCAGAAGGAGCACGGGAAGGCGGCGTGGGTCGGCGCGTTCCTCAAGATCGCTCAGGAGAACCTCCAGCCACCGCACGTCGAGATCACCGGCACGCTCGAGGTCACGGACCCCAGCCCGGAGGGGCTCGAGCACGTTCAGGCGGCGCTGCTGGCCGCCGAGGAGGTGGACCCGGAGTCCGTGACGGTCCAGTACGTGGGTGCCCCTCGATACCGGGTGACCGTGTCGGGCGCGCAGTACAAGCAGGTCGAGGAGCTGTTGAAGCGCGCTACCGAGACCGCCATCGCGAAGATCCACGCTGCCGGCGGCCGGGGGAGCTTCACGCGCGCATGACCGAGGCACTCCTCCACGTCTGCCGGTCCTGCGACCTCTACACCCTGAAGGAGAGCTGCCCTCGCTGCCACCTGGCGACCCGCTCGCCCCACCCGGCTGGGTCCTCCCCCGAGGACCGCTACGGGGTCTACCGTCGCCGGCTGTTCGCCGACGCTGCGCGACTCAACGCCCTGGAGACTCCATGACCGCTGCAATGCACAGGATCAAGGTCGTCAACGACATGAGCGAACTCGTCCCGATCCTCCGGGCGGTGGACACGCCCCTCAAGCTGAAGTTGGTGCAACGCCTCGCCGACAACTGGCTCACCAACGAGGACGTCGACCGGGAGTTCGGCAAGGAGGGCACGAAAGCCCTCGCGTTCTTTGAGAAGCTCAAGCTGATCGATACCCGCTGGGTCGCCCGGGAAGGACGAAAGACCCCGGACAAGAGCTACCACTTCTACTACTCGACGATCAACATCAACACCACATCGCCGCTCGGCGAGGTCTCGGAGATCCTCTCGATCGCCAGCATGCCGAACAAGGAGTACGAGAAGCTGGAGGAGAGGATCTACCAGGCCGTCGGGGACACGGGGCGGTTCTTCTCCGATGTGGCCGAGGAGCTCGGGATGACCCCGACGCGGCTCAAGGGGCTCGTGAAGCGGTCGGAGAAGCTCGAGTATCGGGGCCATCGGATCGAGCGGTTCAATGCCCCCCCTGCGACGTAAGGCCGACCCGCCGTCCGTCTCGGTGCTCCGGGTCGGGCACCGTCCGGGGCGCGACCCGCGACTGACCACGCATGTGGCGCTCGCCGCCCGTGCGTTCGGCGCCGAGCGGATGTACCTCCACCCGCCGGACCCCGACCTCGCCCGTCGGGTCGCGGAGGTGGCCGAGACCTGGGGGGGCACGTTCCGGATCGAAGGTGCCGCGGACTGGAAGTCTGTGGTACGGAACTTCGATGGCCGGGTGGTGCACCTCACGATGTACGGGGAACCGCTCGCGGCCCGGCTCTCGATCCTCCGAAAGGACCGCCACATCCTTGTCGTGGTGGGCGGGGCGAAGGTCCCGTCGGAGCTGTACGAACGCGCGGGGATGAACCTCGCCGTGGGCCACCAGCCGCACTCCGAGGTGGCCGCGCTGGCGGTATTCCTGGCCCAGGTCCGGGGAGTGCCGGGCCCGGGGCCCTGGACCGGTGCCACCCAGGCCGTGGTCCCGATGGCCCGGGGGAAGAAGGTCCAGCAGATGTCGCCCGAGGGGGCCGTCCCGTGACCGCGATCCCCGCCTCCGACCTCCCCGTCGCGGCCCGCGCCCCGGGGAAGTGCATCCTGTTCGGAGAGCACGCCGTGGTCCACGGCCGGCCGGAGCTCCTTCTCGCCATCGACCTCTACACCCAGGTGTCGGCCCGGGCCTCCGAGCGCCTCGAGCTCAATGGGGACGAAGAGGAGGCAGCGCGTCACCCGTACCTCCACCGTGCCCTGACGGAGCTATGGGACCCGTCCCGTCCCCCGCTGGCGTTCACGTCGGTCTCCCGGGTCCCCCCCTCCGCCGGGCTGGGCTCCAGTGCCGCGTTCTCGGCGGCCACGGCCGCGGCGCTGATCGCGGCCACGGGCGGCTCGGACCGCTCCCACCTCGCCCAGGCGGCGTTTGACATCGAGCGAGGGGCGCAGGGGGTCGGGAGCCCCGGCGATACCTCGGCGAGCGTCGCGGGAGGGCTCGTCACCGTCAACGCCGGCACCGGCGGCCTCCTGTGGGAGGTCGGTCACGGCGAGCGACGGTGGGAGGTCCGACGGGTCACCGACCCCGGCTGGGTCTGGCTCGTGGCGTACACCGGCGTCCCTCGGAACACCGGGGAGACGGTGCGGGCCGTCAGCCGCCGCCTCGCGGAGCCCGATGGCGCCGCGCTCCTCGACCAGTTCGAGGGGGTCGCTCGGGCCGGTATCGACGCGGTGCTCGCCGAGGACCGGCCCGAGGTGGGGCGGCGGTTCCGGGAGAACCAGGAGCTGCTCCGAACGGTCGGGGTCTCCCACCCGAAGCTCGAGGCCCTACTGGAGGCAGTGTCGCCGGCCGTGGAGGGAGCGAAGCTCACCGGGGCCGGGGCCGGAGGTTCCATCGTCGCCCTTCCCATCCCCGGCCACGAGATAGACGCCCAGCGACGCGCTGCTCGGGCGGGCGCGCTCGCGTTCATCGTCCGGTCCTCGACCTCCGGGGCCCACGTGGTCGAGGCGCCGTCGGCCGGCTAGCGTCGGGAGACGATCCGGACGACCGAGCCCGGCTCCAAGGGGTGTTCCGCGCCGAGGGCGCGGTGGGTGCGCCCGTCGATGGCCCGGATGAAGTTCTCGCCCAGATCGGTGTGCACGCGGTACGCCACCGCCCGGGCCGGCGTATGGACGGGCACCAGGAGGGCATCGGGGAGGACCCGCCCCTGGCCGTCGGTCCACCGTTGTTCGTCCTCGACCGGGAACACCACCATCTGCCCGAGACGCTCGAACACCATTCTCTCTAAGGCGGGCTGCACCCCGGTCCCGCCCCACCGGTGAACGATCGCACGGACCTCGTCGAGCGCCTTCCGCTGCCCGACCGTGAGGCGGGAGACGTCGGTCTCGGTGAACGTCGCGTCGCCGGGCCGGTACTGGACCAGGCCCGCCCGACCCGCGCGGCGCAGGGTGAGCTCCGCCTCGGCGCAGGTGGGTCCGACCGGGATCGGGGCGACCCGGCCGGCCAGCTGCTCGATGGCCTCGGGGCTGGACCGGTCGGCCTTGTTCGCGGCGACGAACCGGGGTTTCGCCGCCCGGAGAAGCGCCTTGGCGAGGTTCCTACGGTCGACCGCCGACCAGGAGAACGGGTGGTCGCGGTCGACGGGGCTCCCCCGGAGTCCCGTGGAGATGGCGGCCGGCGAGAGGGCAAGACCGGCCAGCCGGTCGTGGAGGAACTCCTCGATCTTCTTGCCTTCGAGCTCGACGCTTCGCGCGTGGCGCTCGAAGTCGCGGCCGAGGATCCCCGCGATCCAGTCGACGAGCTCGTCCTCCAGCCAGGCGACCTCCTCCGCCGGGTCGACGGTCCCCGGCTGGGCCGAGACGCCTTCCGCCGTGGTCGCGCCCGCCGCATCCACGACCTGGATGAATCCGTCGGAGGACCGTAGATCATCGAGGAACTTTCGGCCCAGCCCCTTTCCCTCGGAAGCCCCCGGGACCAATCCCGGGACATCGACCAGGTTCACCGGGACCCATCGGGTCCCGTCCACGCACTTCGCGTTCCCGGGCGTGCAGGGGGTCCCCTTCTCGGGGTGCGGGCACGGGACTCGAACCGCCCCGGTCCCGTGGTGGGGCTCCAACGTCGTGAAGGGGTAGGGAGCCATCGGGACGTCGAGGAGAGTGAACGCGTTGAAGAGGGTAGATTTCCCGACGTTGGGTTTGCCGATGACGCCGATCTCCATCGCGTTCCCCCGCCGTTAGACGTCGTAGTCGGGCGGAGTCTCGGGGATGCCCGCGCGACGGTTCGCAACGAGGGCGAGCGCGAACAACAGGTCGCTGAGCCGATTGGCCCACTGGAGCATCTCGGGCCGCTGGGGATCCATCTCGTGGAGCTGCCAGAGCTCCCGTTCGGCCCGCCGGGCCACCGTCCGGCAGACGTGGAGCTGGGAGGCGAGAGGTGCGCCGCGTTGTAAAACGAATGACGTGAGAGGCCCGGCCGCTGCCGACCATCGGTCGATCTCGGTCTCGAGCCGCTCGACGTGGCGCGCGGTGACCCGGGGAACGTTGGTGGCACCCTTCGAGGGGGTGGCGAGCTCGCTCTGAACGATGAACAGCTCGTGCTCGAGGCGCAGAAGGAGTTGGCCCAGGTCCGCTTCGCCGGATCGGTTCAGCGTCTCGGCGACGCCCAGGTGGGCACCCAGCTCGTCGTAGGAGCCGTACGCCCGGATTCGGGGGGAGGACTTCCCTATGCGGGAGCCACCCACGAGACCGGTCTCGCCACGGTCGCCGCCCCTGGTGTATAGCCGCGTGGGATCCTCGCCTCCGGTCGCCCGGGCAGAGCGTCGAGGGGGGAGCTCAATCCGTGGACCGGGCAGAATGAGATGTGCAGCACCTCATTATGCTTGGCGTCCTGACGGCACAACCGGCAGATGAATCCACTTCGTTCGCTCCACGCCGCAACGCCAACACTCTCCATTCCACCCCACGTTTTCCCCGGGAACTATCGCTTGAGGAATCCCCGTCCCTCGCTGCCCGCCCGGCGCCGCTCTCGGGTCCGTTCCGCGTGCTCCCGGGCCTTCGAGTGAAGGGCCGGCAGTTCCTCGGCGTGGAGCTTGTGCAGCTCCCGTAGACCCATCGTGAGGGCGAGGGTAAGCGCCCCGTCCTCACTCGCAGCCCATCCGTCGTCGACGATCTCCTCGAGCTTCGCCCGTAGGGAGACCGGCACCCGGGGCCCCTCGGTCGCCTTCGCCGGCTCCGATCCGCGCAGGAGTGCGCGCACCGCTTCGGAGCGGCTGGGGTTTCCGTGGGAGGCCCTCCACTGGTCGAGGTGTTCCAGCTCCGGCGTGGTCAACCGCACGCCGAGGAACCGGTCCGCCCTCGCTTCCGACCGGGGGGTTCGCACAACGTTTAACAGAAAACAACGAGTATATCTGCATTGTGTCATTTTGTTTTACGACATGGGGCACCCCGTCACCAATCCCTCCGTGTCATTCTCGTCTCTCCGCGTCGCCCTGGAGCCATCGCAAGTAGGACGCCGGTTTGGCATCGGTGATTCGCAACCGCCGACATCCGAGGCGCCGGGCCAGCTGGTTCGCTCCCTCCTGCTGGCCGAGACAGACGGGTGCGACCGGGACTGCGTCCGACCAGGATCAGCTGTAGGCGGCTCGGAGTCGACCGGGAAGCTGGGGAGGCGTGGGGCACCGCGGGCAGGGAGGGGAAACCTTCCACCAACCCGAGGTGGACTTCCTGTGACTGTGGCCGATCCCGGAAGGCAGCAGCGAGGACCCCATTGATCGGTTGGGGACCCCGGTGCCCGCTTCTGTTCTAGGACACGTTTCACGACGACTCACCCCCCGGCGCTGAGCCCCAGGGGGGACGGTCCTGTCCCGTCGCGGCTCCCATCGGAGCGCTCAGACCTCCCGCCGGGCGTCAGCCGCCGAATGCCCCACGCGGAGGGAGGAGGCTCCAGGGTACTCGACGCAAACGACAAGTTCTGTGGTCGCGCCCCGGCCGCGCCGTCGGGCCCCGAATCGCCTGACGAGTCGTGCGGTCCAGCCTTAAGGCGGGACGGAAGTGTCGCGATTGGAACTCCGGCCGAACCGGTAGGAGGAGGCTGCCCCGTGCCCAATTCGATCCCCCTCGAGCAGGTCAGCGTGCTGATCGTGACGCACGAGCGGAGCGCCTTGCTCGCGCAGCTTCTCGATAGCCTCGAGCAGGTCGGCGGCTCGCGGTGGGCCCGGATCGTCGTGGAGGACGACTCGACGCACCCCCTCGTGACAGCGCCGCGCTACTCCGCTCTGCCGCTCCTACACCGGATCAGCCCGGAACGGCTCTACATCTCCCGCGCCAAGAACCTGGGGCTCCGCGAGATCAACTCCCCCTTCGTGCTGATCATCGACGACGACAACACTCTGACCGAGGCGACCTTGACCGGCCTGGGGGCGCAGTTCTCCGAAGATCCTCGGATCGGGGCCGTGATGCCGTCGGTCCTGTACCGCTCCCAGCCGGAGCTGGTCTGGGTCTATGCGACCCCGTTCCGACCGGACCGGTGGGCATTCGACCTGCTCGGACGGGACCGGCCTCGTGACCCTTCGCTGGAAGGCCGGGCCCTGCCGACCGACGCACTGCCGAACGCCGCGCTGTTCCGCACGGAGGCGTTGCGGTCCGTGAACGGGTACGACGAGCGGTACGAGATCAACAGTTCGGCAGACCTGTGCCGACGGCTCAAGGCCCGTGGATGGAAGGTCTACGCGTACTCAGGCTCGTTCGTCCTTCACGACGTCGAGCCACCGGGCCGGGCCGGTTACTGGGCGGCCCACGCCGTCGTGGACCCCGAACGGGTGTACCATGAGGCGCGGGATTGGGCTCGATTCCAGGTACTCGGTGCACGACGGCGAGTCATGGATCACGGCCCGAGTCTTGCTCCACGCGTCGAGCTGGGTCGCCCCCCTCCTGCTGGCCCTCGCCGTTCGAAAGGACGCCGCCCGGCTGACGGACCCTCCAGGCGCTGGGGCTCGGTCTCAGGGACGGCGTGCGCACCCAACGCCAGTAGTCGTGGGCCGCGAATAGGCGCGCACCACGGGTCAATATCTCTCCTCGCCGCCAGGGATCAAGACTTCGCTGTCGACTCGGCCGAGCGGGGTGCAAGCGACCTTGCAACCCGTGACCCGCGGTCCCCCCGAGCGACGGGACGGGTGGCGGAGGTCAGAATTGGGGGGCGGCTCCGCTGGTACGTGGCCCGAGCATCGGTCGCGGAAATCAGGCGACGGCTCCAGAACTGGCTGGCCCTCCCCCGGTCCACGGTTACCGAGGGCCATCAACGGTCCCGCGCGGCTCGTCCTCGCGGACCCCTCGGGATCGCCGAGGGTGCCCGGTCCACGGCAGTGTTTCAGCCGGGGAGATTCAAGTACGGGGTCTGCGTCCGAGCCCTCGGGGCCTTCGAATGGATACACGACAGTTGATGGGATCAGAGCACCGACCGCGACTCCGCCTTTCCTCGCGCCGGATGTCACGGAGTCTTCTCGCGACGAGCGGGATGCTGACCGGCCTCGTGACGGTCCTTTTGCTCGCGGTCCCGATCACCTCGGCGCACGGGACGGTCACCTTCTCTGCCCCGTACACAGGTTTCTCAGTAACCCCCGCGAACTACACCTCCGTCACCGGGTGCGCCGCCATGCACAACCCGACGCCGGCGACCTGGAACTCGAGCACGGGGAGCCTCCAGAGCTCGGCGAGCGTTTTTGCAGGAAAGTGCAAGCAGTACAACTACGCCCAGGTCTACTCCGCTATCGAGTTCACAAGCCCGTTGTTCTCGGCCCCGGTCGCCGGTTACTGGTACGCCTACGTCACCGTCGACGCGGCGTTTTCGGCGAAGGCGTCCCTATCGCTCTCGGGTCCGGGCAACGCCAGCAACGGGACCTACGTCTACGGCGAGAGCTACGTCTACCTCTCGGTTGCGACGTTCATCTACGACGCCACCCACCACAACGACACTTTGATCGGGTACGGGACGGATGCCCTGGTGAGCCAGTACTTCACCAGCAACGGGACGTTCTCGCTCTCGACCTCCATGACGACGTCGTATGTGCTGGTGACGGGCCAGTTCACCGGCGGCCACGTGTACATCGCGTACACGGAGATCACGGCCAGCATCTTCGCCGATACCTACGGGGGCGGCTCGAGCGCCTCGGCCTCGCTGGACGTGGCGGGATCGAACGGACTGACGATCCCCAGCATCCTCATCGCCTAGGTTAGAACGCTGACCGAGCCCAACCTTTTCCGATCCGCTGGGGGTCGGTAGGGCCGACCTACCGATGGAGACGCGGCGATGTCGGTGCGCGGAGTTCCCGGGCGACCTGGAGCCCCCGTGACGAAAGGCGGTAAACCTTGAGGCGCCGAGCCTGGCCCTGGACGTGGCCGCGTTCGGTGAGGAGGATACCGGCCGCCTCGAGACGCCGCAGCACTGCGGCGAGCCCGGCTTGCGGGATGCCGAGCGCCTCCACCATGCCGGTCTGACAGAGCCCGACCGGTGCGACCGCTCCGGGCGGAAGATCGCCCTGGGAGTAGACGTGGAGGATCACGCGTTGGGAAAGTCGGAGGGTCTCGCGGGGAACGGCCCCGACATGTGGCCCTCGGCGCGCGTTCCCGGGCCGAGGGGCCTCTGAAGGGTCTGTTTGCGACGTCGCGGCGCCAGCGGGGGTCGTCGACGGCACCCGCCCGGGCATTGGGCCTCGCCGGAGGCTCCGAGGGTCCTGCGGGCACCGCAGGCTCCGCGCCCACTCCGACTGGGTCGTGGGGGGGGACCATCCGGCTCCGTCGGGTGGCGGATCCGTCGACGTCGCGAGCCGGGTCCGCCACCAGAGGAGGAGGTAGAGGCCGGCCGCCACGACGAGGCCAGCGACCAGCCCGAGGAGGAAATCGTTCGAGATCACGGGGCACGACCCTCACCCAGCGGACCCCATCCGCCGGGTCTGGATCGCGCCTCCGTCCGACACGCCTCTTTCGCTCCCTCCGCTAGGGTCGCAGTCCCGCGGGGGGGGTCGGGTCCTCCGAGGACGCCGTCGACGCGGTCCCCGCCGCTCCGTGGCCGACCTGCAGCTCGGTTACGATCTCCCGGCCCTGTCGGGCAAGTACCCATCGGTACCCACCGACGATCCCGGCGATTGCGATCGCCACGCCGCCGATCGCAAAACCCCACCAGAACCCGAGCCCGGCCGGCATCTCGGCTGGGCCAAGCGGTCCGGTGACCTTCGGGGCCGCGGCTTGGGAGGTGAACGCGCCCTGGTCCGTGGCGGTAGCTCCCGTCGTGTCGGTGACCGAGACGGCCACTGAGTAGTTCCCTGCGGGGACGGAGGTGCAGGCGACCGCGGCGGTCCCCAGGCCCGTACAGCCGCTCGGAAGTCCCGTGTACGCGGTACTCGAACGGTGCCGTACCGCCGACCACGGAGGTCGAGATGTTGAGGGAGCCCCCCGCAGCGATGCTCAGGCTGGAGAATGTCAAGGCCTCGACAGCCGGGTCGGGATTGACGCTCAGCTCCGTCGTGTCCGCCGCCCGGACGCCCAGGGCATCGCTGACTCCGACCCCGATCGAGAACTGACCGGCCCCGGTCGGCTGACAGGTCATGGACCCGGTGTCCTGGCTCGTGCATCCGACCGGGCAGGCCGGAGTAGGCGTACGAGAGCGGGCCGACCCCGCCCCCGACCTCGGTCGAGAGCATCACGGGCTCGCCGGTGTCGATGACCGCCTTGTCGAGCGCGAACGTCGTGACGCTCAGCGCCGAGACGACGGTTACTTGGATGGTCGAGGCGGCCGAGACCCCCACTCCGTCGGTAACGCTGGCGGTGACACTGTACGTCCCCGACACCGAGGGGGTGCATTGGAGTTGGGCCGAGTCCTCGGTGGAGCATCCCGTCGGCAATCCGTCGTAGGAGGACGTAAGCCCTCCCGAACCCGATCCGGCCGTCACGCCGAAGCCGATGGGCACCCCGACCTCACCCACCGGGAGCGTGGAGGCGAACTGCAGCACCTCCGGCGGAAGGTTGACGACGATGGTTGTGGCGGCCGTCGCCGAGAACCCACCGGCGCCGGTAACGCTCACGGAGATCACGTAGGTTCCGGCCGCCGTCGGCACGCAGGCCAGCACCGGCGAGTCCGCCGACACGCAGCCGGGGGGGAGCCCCCCGTATCGATACGCCAGCGAGCCAGCGTTCGGCGAGGTCGTGACCGTCAGGGTGACCAGGTGACCGGCATCCGCGACCGGCACGGACGGAGCGATCGCGGGAGCCCCGATGGCCCAGACCCCGTTCAAAAGGATCCAGGTCACGACATTCAGCGGTGCGACGCTCGAGTTGCTGCTCCCGAGGAGCAGGGTCTCGTTGAGGGCCGGATCGTAGGCCATGGACTGGGTGTTGTAGGACGTAGAGTTCGCGGGGAGGAGCGTCCAGTTCCCGGACGAGGTACGCCCACGTCTCCGTGCTCCAGGCGCTCCAACTCGCCGCGTAGAGCTGGTCGAGGCCCCCGTAGAGGAGCACCTGACCGGTCGCGTCATCGTAGGTGATTCCGTAGTCAATGCGCCCCGATAGGGCACCGGACACCGCGGCCGTCGCGTTGGTCCAGGCGCCCGCTACGAAGGTGAATGTGGCGTTGGTGAGCTCGTCCGCCAACGTTTCACCCCCGAAGTAGACGACGTACCGGTCCGCCGCGTCGTAGGCCATCCCACCGAAGAATGCGGGAGGTGTCCCGGCGCTCGCCGTGAGGTCCTTCCAGAGCCCTGACTCGAACGACCAGGTGGTCTGGATCGTCTCGGAGCCGTTCGAGCCGAGGATCCCCACCTCGTCGTAGAGGACCACGTACTCGTCGGCGGCATCGTAGACCAGGTTCGGGAAGTCGACGGCGAACGGCGCAGGGGTGCTCACGTTGGAGATGTTCGTCCACGTGCCGCTCAGGTAGCTCCACGTCTGGTTGGTAACGGGTGCCACGGTGGCAGAGGTGGCCATCAGACGGCCCCCGTAGAGCAGGACGAAGTGGTCCTTCGCATCGTACACCAGACCGGGGGAGAGCGTTGCGGGGACCTGGCCCGTCGTATTGACGAGACTCCAACCGGCGCCGCCGAACTCCCACGTCAGCTCGGTGGGGCCGTACGTGTTGTTGGTAGGTCCGCCGATGTCGTTGAGCGATACCGCGACAACGTAGCCATCGGCAGCATCATAGGTCATGACGATCCCGAAACTTGTGTTCGGTCCGACCGACGGATGGGTGGTCGCCGGCACCGCGCCAGGGCCGGCCCCCAGTTGTGCCGACGCGCGGGCCTCACGCAGGAGAGCGGAACCTGGGTCCGCCGGGGTGATGACCGAGTGTGACGAGCGGGTCGCAACGGCAGCCGGTGCTGTGGCGAGGAGCGCCGCGACGCCAACGAGAAGCAGCATCCCCACGAGCAGGATCGCCGCTGAGGCGGTCGACAAACGCGCCCGTCCGCCAGGCCGACCGTCAAGGTCCCGACGCTCTCCGTGCCGTAGGACCCGCTTCCGTCGAGAGTCTGCCCTGAAACCGTTCACCCAGGAACGCGCCGTCATCGACTATCGAGGAACGGCGTTGCCTAGATAAACCGCTTCCGGATATATTCGCTATTTATCGACGTGGGGCGCCCGTACGCTCGCCACGAACGGCGGCAGAAGGTCGACGCGGTCTCCGTCGACCCGGCCGTCGCTGGCCCCGACCGCGCCACACGCGGGCGCCGGGGCCGGGTGCGCCACCCCGCCGAGCCGAGGCGCCGCCGGAGGGTATCAGCGGGCGCGGTGGCCCCAATTCTACCATCGGCGCCGCGTCGAGGGTCACCCGGGGGGGTGGGGGGCGAGAATGAACCCAACACAGATATACGACATCGCCGGCAGGTTACGTCAGTACCCGTTGATGCGATCTAACGCTTGGCGGAGCCCTAACGGTCGTGGAGGCCGGGGAGCCCTCTATGTCACCGTCACCATGGGGATCCTCATCCTCCTCCTGGTCCCCGGCACGCTCGCCACTCCGGCCGCGGCACCCCTCGCCGCCGGATCGCCGCTGGACGCGAGCTCGATCCTCTATGCGGCCGCCGCCACCCTCGGGTTGACCGTAGGCGCCCACGCGAAGGCACCGTTCTTTGCCCTCGTGTTCACGGACTCCGGCCTCGGGCCTGCGTCCGCGGCGGGCCTCGGCCGGGTACTTCAATTCCACGCCTGTGACCTGGTTCCGCCTCAGCGAGGGCGGGATCGGGTACGACCCCACGACCGAGACGAACTATGTCGCACCGCCCTCCGGAACGGGCACGTTCGTTCCCGTCGCCGGGTCGATGATCAATCTGACCTGGTTCAAGGCATGGTGCTACTCTCGTACGCCGCACTGCAACTGGATCGGAGCCCTGCCGGCCGAGCAGAACAACACCACCGCGGCGGTTCACACGGCCCTTTGGTTCCACAACGTGTTCAAGTTCCCGCCCACCGCGTGGGAGATGGGCAACGAGCCCAACGCGTGGACCCATTACGGGCTCAACGTCACCCACTGGTCGACCGCGGACCAGTCGACCCCTACAGCGATCGGGTACGCGACGATGGTGAAGAACTATATGGCGGCGGTCTCGGCGGTTTTCCCGACGGACCGGTTCATCGGCATCGAGTCCAACTGTGCCTGTGGGGCCGCGCTCATCTCCACCACCGCGGCCGTCGACGGTTCCAAGCTATGGGCCATGGCGTACCACAGCTACCCGTGGGCCAACGACTCCTCGAACAAGACATCCCAGTTCTTCGGGGCGCTCGAGTCCCCCACCCGCAATCTCTCGTACACCGCGAGCTACATGCGGACCCTGATCTCGGAGGGGTGCACGAACTGCAGCCGGATGCAGATCCAGGTCGGGGAGTATAACGCCGGCCCCGTCCCTGACCACAGCCCGCTCGCGATGACCTACTCGGGGGCGCCGTTCATGGCCGCATCGCTGATAGAGGCCCTTGAGGCGAACGTCACGATGTTCACCCAGTACCTCCCTGGGTTGGCTGTACAACTCCACGAGCTCCCAGATGCTGCCCGAGGGGATCCTCTACCAGCAGTTCTTCAACAACATGACGATGGGTCGCGATTTCGCGGTCAACATCGACGTACCCGGTGTTGGCGGCGTGTTCGCCATTCTGATGCAGCACGGGACCAAAGAGTCCCTCCTGATCGTGAATACGAACAATACCAAGGCGATCAACCTGGCGATCCCACTCTCGGTCTTCCCCGTGGGTGGTACCGGCTCCGTTCGGAGCTGGGATCCGCGAAGCTCGTTCCCGACCACCCAGACGGGCGTGCTCCTCCCCTCCTTATACACCGTCTGGTCCCAGGGGATCCTGCTGATCAACAACTACTAGCCTCGACCGGACGCCGCCGCGGCGACGACTCCGGAGGCCCTACCCGAGTCGCGCGCCGAGCCGGGAAGGTCGTTACCCGAGAGTCCCCTCCTCAACTCGGGGCAAGGGAGCCCATAACCCGCCGGTTGCCCTGGACGACCCCAGTGAGAACCATGACCGACAACGAGGAATCCCAGATCCCAGCCTCCGCTCCAGTCCTCCCCGCTGGCGAGGCACCGAGGTCCCTGGAGCAGGACACGTCAAACCTCCCCGATGGGGGACCCGATGGCGGCGCGGGAAGCGGCCGGCCCGAATCCGACAAACCCTATGGAAGGCTCATCACGCCGAACGGGTCATTGACCCGGAGGGCCCCCGTGGCACCGCGGTCCGCCAAGGCGAGTCCGCCCGTCGAGGCCGACAGCTGGTAGACCCTTTCCGGCCTCGGGCCCGGATCCGGGCTCCACCGGACGATCGCGGCGGGCCGCCAGGGGCCGCGCCGGTGGCGCGCGCGGTCCGTTAAGAAGGGCGAGGCCTACTGGCGATGCGATCTCGTGCCATCGCATTCGACCGGGCGGTGGCGGGGAGCGGGAACCGGTAGAGATGGGCAACCCGTGTTTGGTCCGGCCGGGTACTCGCGCCCGCCTTTCTCGACGAGATACCCGGGACGGAGCCGGATTCAGCGGTGTGAAGGACGACGGGCAGCGCGAGCTCGGCCAGCTGATATCCCGGCTCGAAAAGCTGCAGGAGCTCCTGGCCGCCGGTCGGGAGCACTCCGTTCTGATCGTGCTCCAGGGGATGGACTCCGCGGGGAAAGACGGGACGATCCGTCGGGTCTTCAATGGAGTGAACCCGCAAGGGGTCCGTGTCGCCTCGTTCAAACGGCCCACCCCGGTCGAGGCGGACCACGACTTCCTCTGGCGGGTCTACCGGGAGCTCCCCGAACGCGGTGAGATGGTCCTGTTCAACCGGAGCCACTACGAGGACGTGCTGATCACGCGGGTCCACGGCATGATCCGCCCGAAGGTCTGGGAGCGTCGGTATCGGGAGATCAACGAGTTCGAGCGCACCCTGACAGAGGAGGGGACTACGCTCCTGAAGTTCTTCCTGCACATCAGCCCGGAAGAGCAAAAGCGACGGCTCAACGAACGCCTCCGGGACCCGACCAAGCACTGGAAGTTCAGCCGGTCGGACGTCCTCGAGCGGAAGCTCTGGTCGCAGTACATGAAGGCCTACGAGGAAGCGATCACGAAGACGAGCACGCCGTGGGCCCCGTGGTATGTCGTGCCCTCGGATCGTCGGTGGCTCCGCGACCTGTTCGTGTCCCAGCGGATCGTGCGGGCCCTCGAAAAACTCCACATGCGGTATCCGGGGCTTCCGACGGAGCTGCGCAACCTTCGCATCCGCTGATGCATGCTCGACCGTAACCCGGGAATCGCCCCATCGAGGTTCGTGTCAGCCGCCCAGCTCGGGCCGTGCCTTACGCCGCCCGGCACCGACCCATCTGCGCCCCCTCTGCGCGGCGTCCGCGGCCGGCCGTGACGGGGAGCCGGCCCCGCGACGGGCTCCCCTGGGTCCTCCGGAAGGGACCCCGGAGATCGTTCCGGTGGACCGCCTACGTCCTCGCCGTCACCTCGTTCGCGGCGGCGGTTCCCACCCCACTGTACCCTCGGTACGAGGTGGCCTTCCAGTTCTCCCCCGGGGTTCTCGGCCTCGTGTTCGGGGCCTATACCCCTGGGGTCCTGCTGACCCTCCTGGTCCTGGCCCCCCAGGCGGATCGGATCGGGCGGCGTACGCTCCTCTACGTCGGCATGATCCTGACGGGGGCCGCGGCGATCACCTTCGCACTTTCCACCGGGGCGCTCGATCTCGCGCTGGCTCGTTTCATCGCCGGTCTCGCCGTGGGGTGCACGACCAGCGTCGCCACGGCGGCGATGAGCGACCTCGAGCCGGACGGCGATCAGCACCACGTCGCCCGAGTCGCGGTCGCAGCGAACTTCGGCGGTTTCGCGGCCGGCGTGACGCTCACCGGGATCCTCGCGACGTTCGCGACGGACCCGACACAGCTCGTCTATCTGCTTCCGTTGATCGCGAGCGGCGTAGGCATCCTGGCCGTCCGAGTCCTTCCAGAGACCGGGCCCGCCACTGTTCGTGGACAGCGGCTGGGGGTCCAGCGCGTCGCCGTGCCCGCCGCGGTACGCCTACCGTTCTGGGTCGCGGTAGGAGGGATCACGGCGTGTTATTCCGTGTACGGGTTCTTCGCCGCCTTGATCCCGTCCTACGTCCGGAACGATCTGGGCCTGGCGAGCCCGGCGGTGACAGGAGCCATCGTCGGGCTCCTATTCGGTGCGGTCGCGCTCACCCAGCTTGCCACCTCCCAGATCCGCGACCGGCAGGCCCTCATGTACGGTTTCCCGCTCCTGCTGGGTGGGCTCGTGGCCCTGGTGTTAATCCTGCCATGGCAATCGTGGGAGCTTCTCGCGCTCGTCACGCTGGTCCTCGGGGCGGCCGTCGGGCTCGCGTTCATGGGGAGCGTTACGCTGGTCGATCGGGTCTCCCCGGAACAGGACCGAGGGGAGGTTCTCGCGGGGTTCTACTCGGCGGGATATCTCGCTCTGGCCATCCCGACCCTCGGCGTCGCTGAGCTCTCGGGCCAAGTCGGGCTGGTGAATGCCGGCATCCTGTTTGGATCGATCCTAGCCTTGGCGGTCGCGACCACCTTCGCCGCCGCGTATCGTACGCCGACTCCCCCGGGCGGGGGAGGGCGTCCCCCGGATCCGCGGTCTTCGAGCCGCCGCGGGTAGGGGAGCGGGCGTGCTGTCCGGATCCCCGGACCGAGCGGCGCGGAGCCTACCGAGGCGTCGATCGGTTCAGTCGAAGTGGCTGGAGACCGCCGCGAGGTAGATCAGTAGGAGGGCGACGATGGCAAGGCTGAACCACGCGCCGGAGAGCAGATCAAGAGCCCCATAGAGGAGGAGGACGATGATCGCGAGCGCGAGGGCCCAGAGTTCCTGGTTCCAGAGGCCCACGGCGACCCCGAGGATCACAAGTCCTATGATCAAGACGATCGTGCCGGCCACGGCGCCGGTGGCGCCGAAGACGCTGGTCACCCCGATCCCCCCGATGACGGCTCCGGAAACCGCCAGGAGAACGAGGAGACCCAGCAGGAATACGAAGAAACCGAAGATGCCGATGATGATGGCCAGAATGGCCACTCCCAGGGGGAGCTGCCCGATCCCTTGCATGGTCCGCGAATCTACGCGGCGGGTCAATAACGCGACCTTAGTTTAATCTAAGCAACATCCGCATCTGGGCAGCCGGCGCCTGTTCGACGTGGGAGCCGGGGCGTGGGAACAGAGGGTCGCCCGTGGCGAGTTATATCCCCCCCGCCACGTCCGGGCGAGTTGATGAGGCCGGTGGGGCAGAGGGCCGGGCCGGTCGGACAACGCCGGCGAGGCGGATCGTTGGCGGCCCGGAGTAGATCAGCCTCGGCGGAATCCGCCAGCGCCCGGCTCCAGGACCTTCGAACGTCCACCGCCGAACCGGAGGCGGCGCGCCTCTTCATCGCGATGCTTCGGATCCGAATCCCGGATTCGCTCTGGACGGGGGTGTTCTCTCGGGCGCATCCGTTCGTGCGGATGGACGTGCTGAGCTTCTCGGAGGTCACACCCGACGTGTCCATCTCCGACTACTGGATCAGCGGCGCGCCCGGGCAGTGGGCGAACGAGCTCCTCACCTTCGACGAGATCCTGAAGGTCGATAGCCTCGCCGAGGTTGGAGGCGGGTGCCTCTACCGGGTGACGTTCCAGAACCCGCCCATCGTCTACCTCTACCGGCGGCTGAGCCTCCCGCTCCAGTTCCCGAGACGGATCCAGGCAGGGTCCATTTTCTGGGAGGTGGTCGCTCGCCGCACCGAGTTCGACGAGGTCATGCGGTACGCCCGGGAGATCGATCCCGGACTTACCGTGGTTTCGATCCGCCGCCGCCCTCTCCGGACCCACCTTCCGATGCTCTCCGAGGTCCAGCGTAGACTCCTGACCGAGGCGATGGCGGCCGGATACTTTGCCGTCCCGCGAGGGATCACCCTCACAGCCCTGGCCCGGCAGCTCAACCGGAGCAAGTCGTCGATCTCCGAGTCCATCGCCCTCATAGAGAAGAAGCTCCTCGAGAGCGCGATGCGGGCCGATGCTGTGACACCCTAGGTCGCGGATCCGTCATCGGGGCCACCCGAACCCGTTCGGGCCGGCGAAGGAGTTCGGGGCGAGTCCATCGGTCTCGAGCGCGTTGAGTGTCCAAGGTCCCCGTGGCACACGCGCTCGATTCCCTGCCGGTCGCCCCGGGTAATGGGTCTACGGTTCTTGTCCAAGGGAACGCCGGCCCGGCCCTCGCTCTCTGGGCGGCCGGCCTGGCGCGGCACGCCGACCCCGCCTTCGCGTGGGCGGACGTCGCCCCGGCCCCGCCGGGCCGAGACAAGATTGTCCGGCTGCTCATGGCCAAGAGCTCCGAAGGGACCTGGATCAACGGCGTCGTCGAGGACGACCTGCGTCCCCGTCGGGTGGCCCCTGCCGCTGTCGCCGCGCTCCTGGGGGGAAACACGGTTGGCGGCCGGCTTCCCTCCCGGCTTGAGACCTACCTCGAACTGCCGACGCTGCTCCAGCTCCTCGCCGCCCGTTCGACCCGCCCGGACGGCACTTCCACGATCGTGGTCCTTGGGATCGAGGCCCTGACCGAGGCACGGCTCCGGGAAACTCTCGGAGCGACCCGCGTGCACGGGATCCTCCGAAAGGAAGGGATCGTGTGCATCGCCTCCTATTCTGGGGCGTCTCCAGAGTATCTCGCGGAGCTGTTCGATCAGGTCTTTGAGGTCACGGCCCCCTCGGCTCAGGAGTGGACCCAGAGCACAGTCCGGACGATCCGGGGCGCGGCCCTCCCCCGGGGGCTGTGGACCGCCAAGGCTCTCCCGACCCAGTGGATCGCGCTGGATCTGCCGGCGGAGCTCCTGGCGATCTGGTCGCTGCCGGGGTTCTCCCCGGTCCGCCCGCGATAGCCAGCCCGCCCGCGGTGGCACCCGTCAGGTCGCCCGGCCCCTCGGAGGGCGGAGCCGAGCGGCCGACCGGGGCGAAGGGGGCGCAAGGCTATCCACCCCTGTGGCTGCCATCGCCCCGGAGAGCCTAGCAGATGACAGGCGGTTTGAGGCACCACCGATCGCCCGCGGCCAAGAAGAGGAACCACCGAACCCGCCTCCTCCGGATCGCGGCTCGGCGCCGCCACGTCCCCCTCGGGGGATCCCGCAATCGTCACGCGTCCGCCTAACCCGGCTCTAGAGCCACCCCCCCGGGGCGAACGGGCCGGACACGGGCTCAGCCGCGGTCCCGGCGGCATCGGACCGCCCGATTGGCATTTCCATAGGTCTATAGTCGGGGCGTTGCTCTCCGTCCCTGGCATGCGACGCTCCCGGCGGGCCTTGGTCTGCCTCACCGTGGTCGGACTCGCCCTTCTGATCGCGGGCCTGCCGGCGGTGCGCTCGCCCGCCGTAGCGATATCCTCAGGGTCCCCCCGGGGAGTCGCGTTAACGATTCCCGGCCCCTCGAGTGGGTTCCAAGCGACCGTCACATGGAACGGCGCGGACGTCAGCTCGGCGAGCGCGATGTCGGCGGCGATCTCCACCAGCTTCGGGTCCACCATCAACCTGCACTACGCGTGGTCCTACACGACGGGCGGCATCGGTCCGAAGGTGAACGCCTACAACATCAGCGACGCACGGCTCCAGATGTTCTACTTCGGGTTCCCTCTCGCGACCCGGGACGTCGTGGACTCGAACCCTCAGCTCGCGAACAACGGCTCGTTCGACATGTCCTGGGACCCTGGGGTCCTCCAGTGGGTGCTGGCGGGGATCTATGGGGTGACCACCAGCCTCCTCGCCCCGAACGGGAGCACCATGTGGAGCGACGCGTTCTTCGTTCATGTCACGGCTCCCGGCGGGGTCGGTGCGATCCTCCCGATCATCCTCCTCCTGATCGGGGCGTACGAATTGTTCGAGCTCGCCCGGTCCGGCCGGCAGTCGGCCTCCCCCCCGAAACAGCCGACGGCCCCGGCGTCCGCCTCGGGCGACGCCAGCGCTCCCGCCAGTACGCCCTCCGACGCGGCCGCGGGGGACGATCCGACGGCACCGAAGGGGCGCGAATGAGCGCCGCGGGTCGCGGGCTGGGCTGCGGCGTCGTCCTCGGGATCGTGGCTGTCCTGCTCGCCCAGCAGTTCGCCTACCTCAATCTCAGCGTGCTCGTCCCGGCGGTCGAGGACCTGGTCATTGCGGCCGTCATCGGAGGGGTTCTCGGCGGCCTCATAGGATGGGGCCTCGGGCGGCGCTACCTAGCGTCCCATCCGATGGCCACGGGCCCGTCCGGCCCATAGTCCTCCGACCGTCTGTTCAGATCGAGCTTGGCCGGGCCGAGGGGCTCGGACTCGAAGCCGGGCGGTCCTTGGGGATGAAATCCCCCATCGAGGGCCGGGTCACGATCGCGTACCAGGGGGCGAGCATGTCGACGAGCGCGCCAACGATCCCGTTGGCGGCGAGGCTGAGCAGGCCGGGCGACCGATCGAGGTACTCGGCGTGCATCCGGTAGCCGAGAACGTACGCCGTGACCATCGAGACCCAGATGAATCCCGTGAACACCCCGGTCACCAGGAGGAGCGGGCCGTAATGGATCGCGACGCTCGCGATCAGGATGGCCAGGGACGGGAGCGCCGAGAACCATGACAGGGCCGAGTAGAAGACCGTGACCCTCCGCTTCGCCGGGAGCTGCGACCGGGGGGAGAGGGCGAACAGGACCCCGTGCATCCACCGGCGCCGCTGCTTCAGCTGGTCCTTCAGGGAGAACGCTCCCTTTTCGTAGGCGTATCCCTTGAGGACGCCGAACACCGACCCGAACTTCGCCCGGACCCGGATCTCGAACGTCAGGTCCTCGGCCGGGGCGTAGCCGAGCGCGTCCCAGCCCACGTCGTCCTCCGCGTCCGCCCGGACCAGGATATGGGAGCCGTGGAACCCCGCTGTGGGATTGTCCGGCATCGTGAGGGAGTCAAGGACCCGGAAATCGTCGTACGTCCGGGTCAGTTCCTGAACGTGGCTCGGCGAGCCGGTCCAGTCGATCGGGTAGACGATGAGGCCGGCCCCGACGAGCTTCTGTCCGTCTCGGACGAACTCGGAGATCCCCTGGAGGGTGTCCTGGCCGACGCACGTCTCCTCGTCCTGGTGGTACACCCAGACCGAGGAGGTGGAGAGCCCCCGCTCCCGGCGCCGCTCGCAGGCGAATTCGAGGGCTCGGGCCTTGCCGCGGGTCCCCAGGGGGGTCTCGTACTTCTCGGGCACGACGAAGACCTCGACGCCGTCCCGTCGCATCCGCTCGTAGACGGCCGGGTCGGTACCGGTAGCCGTCCGGTTCCACGACGACCCAGAGTAGGAAGCGGAACCCCAGTCGGGGCGTGTTCCGGACCCAGTGCTGGACCGACCCGACGGTCTCCTGGAGCGCCCGGGTGTTCTTCCCGATCGCGGTGACCTGGAAGATGACGCTGGGGGAGCTCAGAACCCTCCCTCCAGGTGCATCGGGTTGGTCCGCAGGACCCTTTGGGTTCCCCGGAAGGACACGACAAAGAACGGGACCGGGATCATCCAGATCACCGGCAGCCCGGCGACGAACACCGACGGCGTCGGGTCGTGGGAGAGGTAGGTGATGACGAGCAGGACGGCGCTGATCGCGGCCGCGAGAGCGATCATCGTCGTGCCGATCTTCCCGCGTTGCTTCGCGAGCACTCCCACGGAGCGGTTGTACCGCTCGGTGGTATACTGGGCGAACTTAGAGGACGGTGCTTCGGTCTTCTCGGGCGCCGCCACCGCGAGGGAGCGAGCCCGCGCCGGCTTGGGACGCACTCGCACGGCCTGTTCCTGTCGGACGCCGACGGGCGTGGCCGGGAGCGGCATCGGCTCCGGGGCCGGTTCGTCGCTGCGAAGGAACTGGATCTCCCGGCTCGCCCGGGTGAGCTCGTCCTCGAGGCTGGCGACGGTCACGCGAAGTTGGCCCGAGCGGGCCGCGATCTCATCGAGGGCCCGACCAAGATCGGCGGCGGCGGTACGGGCGCCCCCCATGCGCTCCTCGAGGTACGGGCTCGGCTCGCCCCGGACGGCGCGGCCGTGACGACCCCGGGGATCGCACACCGGCTCCGGAGTGGATCGGGACGAGGTGGGTTCACCGGAAGCCGCGCTACGCGCGTCCGCGAGGGCCTGCTCGAGCTCGTCGAGTTGGGAAAGCACCTCATGGGCCTCCCGGCGGGCCTCGCCGAGGGACCATCGGGCACGGGTCCGCGGGCGTTCGTCCTGCGTGGCCGTCCGTTCCAGAAGGTCCGACGCCTCGTGTTCGAGCGACTCCCGCGCCGCCCGGATCCGCTCGGCGCGCGTCGGTGGCGCCGGCGGGGATTCTGGCTCGTCCTCGAGTTCCTGGCTCGCGACGGTCGCCCGACGACTGTCATCCGCACGAATGCGCATTGGCTCTGAGGATTCCATTCATCGGGTATAAGAGACTTCTGCGACCTGCCGGGCCGATCGGGGCCGAGAAGGGACGGGAGAGGTCGCGTCGGTGGGGGTGGCCTTATCCCGAGGACGGTGCCGGGAACTTGGCCCGCAGAGCGTCCGCCGCGGCCGGATCGATCAGGGCGAGGTTCAGCGGGATCCAGACCCGCGCCGCGTGCAGCTTCGCCCGCTCCCCGAGCGAGTCGAGGAACTGGAGGGTCTTCTCCACCGTGTGAAGACGGACCAGGTATTCGAGGCCGTCCAGGTAGATCGCACTGACCCCCCGTGACTCGAGCGCCTTCTGGAAGAGCTCGCTGATCGCTTCCAGGTCGCCGGGCCGGATCGAGCCTTCGCGGCCGACATTGGAGAGCCAGTAGACATCGACGGCCCTCGGGCCGAGCGAGGCCCGTAGTCGGTCCGGGAATTCCCGGCTCACACAGATCCCTCGCCGATCGCCGCCCGTGGCCTCCAGGAACGAACGCCAGGGAGGGTCCGAGGTCGACCCGGCCCACAGTTCGATCCCCGCGCGGGGAACCGCCGGGGGCGGGGCGGGAGGTTCGACAGGGATGACCCCCGGAGCCACGGGCGCCGGAGGGGCCTGCGTGACAGGGAGCGTGACCACGGGATCGAGGTCCCGGACGGGGGGCCGGGGCGAGGTGGCCACCGGGGGTGCCGCCCCAGGCACCGGCGCCGTATCCGGGACGGTAGAGCCGGCCTCCCTTCGCGGCGGGGGGGCCGGCACCCCGGGCGGTGCCGGATGATCCGCGCTGTGCTCACCACCGGTGGGTTCGTCCCGCGGGCCGGTGCTGGTCAACGCGGCGTCCAGCGTGAGGGGGCCCGGCCGAGGCTCTCCGAGGATCGCGGGGGCAGATGGAGCCACCGCACGTCGTGCGGGTCGGGGGATCTCTGCCCCGTAATGCCGCAGAACCTCCCCGGCGATCGTCGGGCCGAACCCGGGGACGGCCGTGAGCTGGTCAAACGGTGCGTGCGCGATGCTGTCGAGGGTCTGGAAGCCCGCGTCCCACGCCGCGGCGACCTTGGCCGGTCCGATCATCGGGCGCCCCAAGGCGTGTTCGAACCCGTCGACCGTCTCCCGGGTCGCGGCCTCCCGGGCGAGAAGGGCCTCGTCCAGGAAGTTGGGGCCATCGTCCCCGGCGGCCGGGGCGTCGGAGACCGCCACCCGCGGACGCCGAGGCCGGACCCGACGGACCTTGGGTACCCGGCGGCGTCTCGCTAGCCCAGGGATCCAGAGGTGCCACCGCGCCCCTCGGCCGGTCCGCCCCTCCGTGGTCTCCTCGAATGGGAAGGTCTCAGAGCTGTCCAGGGCGGTGAACTCGATGCCGCCGAGCATCGCCGATACGGCCGCGCTCGCGCCGTCGAGCTCCTTGTGAAGTGCCGGCGGCGCGGCCACCACGACCCGATCGACCGCGGACGGAGCCGACGCGCGCTCGATCCTCTGGCGGACCGACCGTATCACTTTCCACGCGTCGGCCGAAAGCGCCGGTGTCGGCGGGGCTCCCGCGTCCTTGGGTGGGTCGGGGAGTTGGATCAGGAGCTGCCCTCCAGACCATGGGAGGACGGCCACGCCCTCCGGCAGCGACTCGGAGAACTCCAGCATGTTGGGTAGGATCGGTCGAGTGGTCCCTTCCATCGAGATCTGGAGCGTTCCCGCCCCCAGGCCCTCCTGCAACCGTTGGGCCGTCATCCCTTCCAGGATCCGCAGGATCCGTCCGGCCTGGCCGCCGTAGGCGCGTTGGATCTCCTCGGGCACCGGGCGGGCCACAAGCCGCCGGCCCTTCCAGGGGTGCTCCGGGGAGGCCACCTCCACCCGCTCGGCCCTCGCCAGGCGGGCCAGAATGGGGGCCGCCGGGCGCAGCTCGGCGGCGACGGTCTCGTCGGTCGCGAGCACCACCACGGACGGCCACGGTCGGTCCGTTCCCGTCCCCGACTCCCTGCGGAACGCCCGTAGGATGGCGGCGAACGATTGCCACCGCTCGTAGGCCTGCTCGAGCGGTGGGTCGAGAGCGACCTCCTGGATCGGTGTCAGCCGTCGTTCGAAGACGCTCTCGGGGGCGTCGCGGAACGCTCGCAGGATCACTTCCGCTGTGTGCGGGGAGATCGGCGACAGCAGCTCCGCCCAGGTAGGGATGACGTGGTGGAGGACCCGAAGGGCGGCGACCTTGGGCGGAAGAAGGCCGGGGGCGGCCAGTCGCGGCCGGACGGTCGGCAGATAGTCACCCCGGAGGTCCCGATCGAGGAACCGGGCCAGTCTTGCCCTCGCCCGGACCGGGTCACCGGCGTCGAAGGAGCGGATCACTTCGAGTCGCATCCGTTCGAATCGGGCGAGGAACGCCCGGTCCTCTTCCGGGAGCTGCGGGAGGCCGGTGCCGATCGGGACTGTGGGCGGGGTATAGTTCGAGTTCGTGGTGGCCTGAAGGACCTCGCGGGCGATCTCCCAGATCTGGCGGATGCGACGGGCGGCTTGGACGCGTCGTGCCCCCACCGTGTCCGCTCCCGCCCTCGGGGGCCCGGTTGTCGCGAGGAACGCGGCCCGGTCCGCATCGGCGAAGGTCCCGATCCGGAACGCTTCAGGAGGGACCGTGGGGAGGAGGGTGAGGCGGAAGGGGATGGCGGGGACTCCCCCGCCCTCCAAAGCGACCAGCAACTGCAGAAGCGTCGCACCGGCGCGGCGCTCCCCGAGGAAGAAATGGAGAGGATCTCCAGCCGCGTACGGCCCGCTGAGGTCCGCGAACACTAACGCCTCCTGGAACGACGGGAGCAATCGGCGCCGAACAAGCTCCGTCGAGCTACCGCAGGCACAGGTGGCCGCCGCGGAGGGGGGCGAGAGCTTCCCGCATTGGGTGCACTCTCGAAGTTGAGGGGCGGCGATGTCCGGGCTGGTTCCGAGCCCCGAGGCGGGCCAGGGGACCGGATCATCCTCCGCGGGGATGGACAAGGGGGGGAAGGCCCGCTTGGCGGCGTCGATCCGCTCTTTCGGGAGCCGGGCCGGCACCACGCCCCAGACCGCCCCGGCCTGCCAGAGGAGGACCGTCCCGCAGACCGCGCAATGTGGGAGTCCCCGAGGGACGGAGACCTGAGCGAAAAGATGGCCGCCGTCGGCGAGGTCCCGGAGGATGAACGACTCGGCCGCCTCGCTCGTCAGGCCGGAGTATTTGTGCCGAAGGGTTCGGGTGAGGTCGCCGCGGGGATCCAGCACCGGCCATCCCCCGATCCCAAGCCGGAGGGCGACCACGGCGTCGGTAGCGCCGTGGGCGGGTACTAAGGCGACGATCCCGGTCCCGCGATCCTCCACCTCGGGCGCCACCGCCACCCGGCCCGCCGGGGCGGGGAGCCCCTGCAGGGTGGGGAACTCTGTGGAGAGCGGGTGTCCGTACGCGCGGTGGTCGTAGAACCGGCCCGGCTGCTCGTCGAGGATCTGGTTACTCCGTGCCCTCCAACCATCGGGCCAGCCGGGGCAGCGCTGAGCGGGCGACTACGATCAGTTCCGAACTGCCGCGTCGGGTGAACCGGGCCTTCACGTACGCCTGATCCGGATGCAGGAGCAACGCCGTCGTTCCGAGGAGCTTCCAGCTCGAATCGGTCCAGACGATGAGCGACGTCGGCTCGGTCTCGTCCGTGAGGGGGAACCGGATCAGGTAGGCGGGACCCTCCTCGTCGGAGTAGACGATCGCCGGCGGCGGCCGGGCCAGCCCGCAGCGGGGGCAGCTTCGAAGTGGACTGTCGCGCCGGACCAGGAGCCCTTTCTCGGCGAGACGCGCGACGGCCGCCTGGAGCCGGGCCGGGTCCGCCACGCTGGAGACGGGGCGAAGTTCGGTCGAGCCCGGCCAGACGCCCAACCGCTGGAGCTCGGCGACCGCGTCCTGGAACAGGGGCTCCGTCGGGGCGAGCCGGGCCAGCAGGATGGCGCCGGCCCGCTGCCCCGTCAGCGCCCGGTAGCGGGCTTCGATGTCCGCCCGGACGGCCTGAGCGAGGAAGGCGGGCAGCCCTCGGGCGCGTGAGAGGGCGTTGAACAGCTCGTGGACTCGGGGACCGGCCGGCGGTCCCAGGACGCCTCCCTTCGGAGGAAGGGAACGTTGGGTCCAGAAGGCCCGGGCCTCGGATTCGACCTTCTCCGGATCGTACCCGGGCCGCAAGGGGATGCATCGATCGATCCGACGGAGCGCCGTCGACGACCCCGGCATGGCCGCGTTGGGGGATTAAACCGTCGCCGTGGGGCGAGGTCCCGGCGGCGTTCGGCGACCGGGGCGGCACGGGATCCCCCGGCCCAGGGCCCGCGGGGCGGGGACAACTTTTATGAACGCCACCGGGTCCTGCTCGCCGGAGATCGGCATGGCCTGGACGCAGCAAGAGGTGCGGGAGCTCAAGGAAGGGCGCTACATGCTCATCGATGAGGAGCCCTGCCGGATCATCAGCATCCAGACCTCCAAACCGGGGAAGCACGGGGAAGCGAAGGCGCGGATCGATGCCGTCGGGATCTTCGACGGTTCCAAGCGCTCGGTCGTCTTCCCGGTCAAGCACAAGGTGCAGGTCCCGATGATCGGGAAGCGCCAGGCCCAGGTCCTGTCGCTCACCGACGCTGAGGTGCAGTTGATGGACCTCGAGACGTACGAGACGTTCTCCCTCGCGCTCGACGCCGACCTGAAGGGGCAGCTCACCCCGGGCACCGAGATCCAGTACCTCGATGCGATGGGCAAGCGCCAGATTACGCGGCCCTAGCCGAGCCCCGACGAGAGGGCCTACCCTTTATATCGAAGGGATGGCATAAAATGAGACCGGGGCCCCCTCCCGCTGGGCGTCGGCCCTGAGCAAGGGGAGGGCGTCGGCCACGACCGGTTCAGGTGGACTTGGGTCGCTCCCGTCCTCGCGCCTCACCAAGATCCTTCAAGAAAAGGCCGAGCTGATCAAGAAGCAGCGGGCGAACGCCGAGGAGGCGGTGCGCGATGCGGACGATCGGGTTCGCCTGTTGGACGGGATCGGGATCCGTCTTCCGGAGACCGCCGACCGTCAGGCACAGGTGCAGGCCCAGGTCCGCAAGGCGGATTGGGACGCCACCGAGGCGAGGGCGAAGGAGCTCCTCGCGTACCTGAGCACCGAGGCAGTCCCTCTCTACGACGCCCGGCGGGGGAGATCAGCGAGAGGGCGGACCGTATCGCGCAGTTCGGGCTGCCGGTCCCGGAGGCGTTCCGGACCGCGCTCGCTTCCGTGGCCTCCGCCTCGCCCGGCTCCGATTGGGCGAAGTCGGCCTCGGCCCTCGGCGATCTTGACCAGCAGATCCGCAAGGTCGAGAACGATTTCTCCTCGAGCCTCCGGGCCCGGGGCCGTGCGCTCGCCGAGTGGGCCGGAGAACCCCCCGACCAGCTGACCGCGCTCGATGGGCGGCTCCGCCAGGCCCTGGAGCCGATCCGCGAAGGCCATCTCAAGGAAGCCCTCCATCAGGTGAACGAGGCGGTCCCCGCGACCGTGCCTCTCGCGGTCCAACGGCGGGACCGCTCCCGGGCGACCGGTCGCGAAATGCTCCTCGCGGCGCAGGACCTGGGCGTCGCGTCCGAGGGCCTCGAGGCGTCGCTCCGCGCCGACGCGGAGGCGCTCCCCATCGACTGGCAGGCGTCCGTGACCGGGGTGGAGGACGCGAGCTCCCGAGTGGGCAACACTCTCCGGGAGCGCGTCGCGCAGACGCTCGAGTCTCTCCGGGCCACCCTCGAGTCCCTCCGGGAGTACGGCGTGGATCCGGCCCCGTACCTCGTCACGATCGGGGAGGCGCTCGGGATGGTCGCGACGGTCGAGCCGGCTCGCGTCCCAACGCTCCTCAGCGAGGCCCGGGCGACGGTGGAAGAGCCGGTCGTGTCCATCGTGGCGAGCCTGCTGGACGCCGTACGGCCGCGCCTCGTCGAGGCTCGGCGCCTGGGCCGGGACGCGAGCGAGGTGTTCGCCGCCATGAACCGGGCCCGGGAGGCCCTTCGCCTGAAGATCTACAGCGAAGCGCTGGCCGCGAGCCAGGAGGCGATCGAACGGGTCAGCAATCTCACGGGGGACCTCGATACCGCCCGCTCCGAGGCGGACTCGCTGGCCGAGATGCTGGAGCGGCTGGCCAGCGCCCACTTCCCGACCGGCCCCTACACGGCCTCTCTCCAGAGGATCCGCGACCACCTTGAGCGGGTGGACCTCGCCCCCGCCCGGGAGCTGATCCGGGAGACGTTCCAGTCCCTCGGGAGCGAGGCGGCCACCTTCTTCACCCACGAGTTCGACACCCTCGACGCGCTGCGTCCGATCGCCAAGGAGCGAGGGTTCCTGCCCGCCGCGGCCGAGGAGGACCTCGAGAAAGCGCGCTCGTTCATCGATGATGGGGAACTCGCGGACGCGGGGGAGCTGCTCGCCGGTCTGGAGGTCCGAATGCGGACCGCGGCCGGGCCGTACGTGGCCCGACGGGTCGAGGAGCTGGAGCGCGGCTTCTCGGACATTCCGGACGAATCTCTGGTCGCCCCGGTCCGCCGCCTCCTCGCAGACTCCGACGTGACCCTCCGGGTGAAGGAGGACCTTCCCGGCTCGCTCGACGCGCTCAAGCGGGCCGAGCGGGAGTTCACCTCGGTCTTCGCCGCCCACGCTTCCTCCCTGGTGGAGGCCCTCGAGGAGGAGCGCCGGGTCCTCGAGGGGATGGGGGGCGCCGGCGACGAGATCCAGCGCCAGATCGACGAGGTCGAGCAGATCTTCAACATGGGCGACTTCGTCAAGGCGTCCCGGGCCTCCCAGGAGATCCGGACCCGGGCCCACCAGCAGCAGCTCGTCCGGAGCGAGGAGGCGATCTCTCACGCGAAGCTCGCCCTGGTGGAGCTTTCCAAGATGGGCGTGGAGACGCCGGAGCTCCGGGGGTCCCTCGACCGTGCCATCGACGCCGCGCGCTCGCTCCACTATGCGGAGGCGTACCGTCTCGCCGATGAGACCGAGCGGAACGCGGGGAAGATCAAGTCCACGGCCCACTCGATCCTCTCCGGGCTCTCCGATGCGAACTCGCTCTGGCAGACCCTGAAGCAGGCCGGCGTTCCCGTCGAGGCCCACCGGGAACGTATCCGCCTCGTCCAGGCGGCCTACCAGGCGCTCGATTTCGATGGTGCCAAGGACGGCCTCGACGTCCTCATGGCCCTGCTCAAGTCCGAGCAGGCGTCGGCGGAGACCCGTCGGCTTCTGAGCGAAGCCTCCCTGCTCCGGGAGGATGGCCTGCGCCTCTCCGTGCCGGCCGAGCCGTTCGGTCCCCGGATCGACACCGCCCGAGCTGCTCTCGAGGAGGGCCGGGCGGCCGAGGGGCTGTCGCAGGCGAGGGCGGTCCACATGGAGCTGGTCCAGCTGCTGAAACCTGTCCTCTCTGAGAACATCCGGACGCTCGAGCAGGACCTCGAGGTCGGCCGGTCGAGCGGCATCGACACGGCCCCGATCGTCGAGATCCTCGGCGAGGCCCGGCGTCGCCTCGCGCTCTCGGTGCCCACGGGGGTCGCCGAGCTCGTAGAGTCGGCGCGGACCCGGCTCGTCGAGACCCGCGGATTCTTCGAGCACGCCGAACGTGGGCTCAAGCGTGCCACGGAGGCGGTCAACCAAGCGGAGCTGGTCCATGTCAGCGCGGAGAACGCCCGCGACCGCCTCGCCGCGGTCGAGGCCGCCATCGGCCGCCGCGACTACGCCCGCGCGATCGAGACCTCATCGACCCTCGAGCGCGAGCTGCGCCAGCTCACCTACCAGCACGTCTCCCGGACGCTGGCGGGGTTCCAGGGCCTCCTCATCCACTCGCGCCCCGAGGGGACCGACACCGCCCTTGCGGAGAACCTCCTCATGCAGGCGCGGACGGCCCTCGAGGAGGGTCGCCCTGTCGATGCCCTGCAGCTCGCCGGTCGCTCGGAGTCCGAGCTCGAACGGGTGGAGCTCCAGCTTCGGCTCGCCCAGGGGGCCCTGCGGACCATGGAGCAAAAGGTCTCGGCTGCCCAGCAGGAAGGCGTCCGGGCGCGGATCGCGGAGGCAAAGCTTCTGGAGGCTCAGGGCGCGTACCGAGACCGGTTGTTCCCGGTCGTCCTCGAGCTCGCGCTCGATGCCTCGGACGCGCTGGCGGCGGCCCAGGAAGCGCACCGGCGCGCCCGGGAGGCCCTCGACTCCGCCGACCGTCAGATCAAGGAGTCCCTCGAGATCGGCAGCGAGGTCGGGGAGGTGGTCGTCATCCTCGATACGGCCCGCACCGCGTTCCAGGACGGAGAGTACCCGGACGCAACGCGTCGGGCCCGGGAGGCCGCGGAGCAGGCCCGCTGGTCGATCGAGCGGTTGTTCGCAGGCATCCTCGCCGAGGTGCGACACCTGGTGGAGACGGCCCGGTCCGCCCGGCCTCACCGAGATCGCGGACCGGTTCGCCGCGGAGACCGAACAGGCCGAGGGGGCGCTCAAGATCCGGGACTGGAAGAAGGCGAGCGAGGGGCTCCAGTGGTGCCGGGAGGGGCTGACGGAGTCCCTGACGGCGGCGCTGGACGCCCGAGCGCGCGAAGTGGAGGCCGCGTACCGCGAGGAAGGCCCCGCTTCGGGCCCGGAGCTGGAGTTCCGCGCCGAGGCGAAGCGTCGGGCCGCCGAGGAGGCCGCGAAGGGCGCCTACGCCGCCGCGCTCGGGATCCTTCGGGACGAGGAGGGGCGGGCCCGGGACCGCTGGCGACTCGATCTCGTGGCCCGCGTCACGGACCTGAAGGACCGCCTCTGGGTCGGGGAGAAGCTCGGGCTCGACACCACCCCGGTGATGGAACGGTTCAGCGAGGCCCAGCTCGCCATCACGAACGGCCGGCTCGAGGAGGTGCGCGAGAAAGTGCTGGACGGCGAGGGCCGCCTGAAGGCGCTGGTCGCCGCGCGGCTCCCGGATCGCTTGAAGGATACTCAGACGGAACTGGTCTTCGCCCAGGACGGCCTCCACGTCGCCCTTTCTGACGTGGTCCAGCGGATGCGGTCCGTCCCGGATCTGCTCGCCTCGGGGATGACGATCGAGGCGGCGCAGGTCGTCCTGCAGTCCGCCGACGAGCTCAACCGGCGAAAGGCCCTCCATCGGGAACTGATGAACCTCCACTACCTGATCGACGCCGCGCTCGGCAGGGCGTCGGAGCTCCGGCTCGATACGACGGAACCCCGCAAGCTGCTGGACGAATCGATCCAGGCCCGTACCACCGATTACGCGGTCGCCCTCGAGAAGGCTCGGGAGGCGCTCCGGCTGCTCCAGGAGCGGCTGAAGGTCGCCGAGCCGCCGGCCCCGGCGCCCACGCCGACGGCGCCTTCGTTCTGGCCGTTCCGCCGGCCGCCGGGATCGGCCCCCTAGCGCTCGTTACGCCGAGGCGCTGGGGCCAGTGACCACCCCGGTCCCGGATCCCATAGGGGGAAGTCCGGGAAGGCCGCGGGGCGGCCCGAGCGGAAGCCGATCGGTACTCGACCGTATGCTTGATCCCCCGCCGACGGAGCATGGCCGAGACCTGCTCGGTCATCTGGACGATCTCCTGGCAGCGCGCGGGCTTGGAGAAGTAGAACTCCGGGTGACGGGGGTCGGTCAGGGGGAAGATGAGTCGCATGGCGAACGCGTCTGGCCGGTTGTACCCGGCGGGCTTTCGATCGGCGCGAAGGTCCCGCAGGTTCTCCTCGAGGAGGACGTCGGGGAGGAGCGGTTCGCTCTCCTTGACGAACGGGCGGTTCGCGTCGACCAGCTTGCGATGGATCTCTGGGTAGACCCGCACCAGGTCCTTGAACGATCGTTTGGAGTCCAGGAGGATGTGGCCACTTCGGGCCTTCACCGGAGGGGTCATCGACGTTGGATGGGCCGCACGGCTATAACCCGGCGCCCGGGGGTCGACGACACGGCGGGTGGAACGACGGTGCCGCTCGCGGGAACGGAAAGGCTCAAAGAGCCGACCCGCTAACCGCCGATGGGCGCTCCCGTAGTCTAGTGGTCAAGGATAGGGGCCTCTCGAGCCCCTGACGCGGGTTCAAAGCCGGCGGGGGTCCCCCCGCCGGGGGAATTCCCGCCGGGAGCACCTCTAATTCTTCCCCGTCGTTCGGGCGCACGGGAGTCCGATCTCCCATCGGCCCGGCGCTCACCGCCACCAGTTGGTCTTCGCGAGGTCGATGACCTCGTCCCCCCGCCCGCTCAGCACGGCCTTGACCACGAACAGGCCGAACTTCCGGACCAGCTCGAGGTCGATACTGGGTGGGAGGACGATCTCCTGGCGATCGACCGCCACCTCGACGAGAGCGGGTCCGGGGTGTTGGAGGGCCCGGGTCAAAGCGGGGCGTACCTCCTCCGAGGAGGTCACCGAGATCCCCAGGATCCCCGCCCCGGTCGCCATCGCTGCGAACTGGGGATTGACCAGGTCGGTGGCGAACGGGACGAGTCCCGCCGCCTCCATTTCGAGGTTCACGAACGCCAGAGAGTCGTTCTTGAACACGATCACCTTCACGGGGAGGTCGAGCTGGCGCAGCGTGAGCAGCTCGCCCAGGAGCATGGCGAGACCGCCGTCCCCGGACATCGAGATGACCTGCCGGCCCGGGAACGCGCTCTGCGCACCGATCGCCTGCGGCAGCGCGTTGGCCATCGAGGCGTGGGTGAACGAGCCGACGAGGCGGCGACGGCCGTTCATGGTAAGGTAACGCGCGGCCCAGGCGGTCGGGGTCCCCACATCGCAGGCGAAGATCGCGTCGGGGGTCGCCAGCTCGTCGAGGGTCCGGGCGACGAACTGGGGATGGACCTTCGAACCGGGGGGCCCGGCCGTGGCCAATGCGTCGAGGCCGCTCCGGGCCTTCGTGTAGTCCTCCTTGGCCGCCTTCAGGTGCCGGTCGTCCTCCCTGGGCGGGAGTCGGGGCAGAAGGGCATCCAGGGTCGCCCCCACGTCCCCCACCACTCCGAGCGCCACCGACGCCCGACGACCGATCTGTTCTCCCCGGATGTCGACCTGGACGAGCGTCGCCTTCGGCGGGTAGAACTGTCGATACGGGAAATCCGTGCCCAGCAGTAGGACCAGGTCCGCCGCCATCAGGGCGTGATAACCGGAGGAGAACCCGAGGAGACCGGTCATCCCCACGTCGCACGGGTTCGAGTGCTCGACGAACTGCTTCCCGCGCAGGGTGTGGACGACGGGTGCCTTCAGTAGCTCCGCGAGGGCCACGAGCGAATCGTGCGCCCCCGCGCACCCTGCACCGGCGAGGATGGTGACACGGTTGGCTCCGGAGAGGAGCTCGGCGATCCGGTCCAGCTCACCGGCCGACGGGGAGGGCCTCGAACGCTCGGTCGGGAGGTGGAGCCCGGAAGGACCGTCGGTCGCGGTCCGGAGCGCGACATCGCCGGGGAGCGCCACCACGGACACCCCTTCCATGGCCACCGCCGTCCGCATGGCGATCTCGAGGATCCGGGGCATCTGTTCCGGCTGCGAGATCAGCTCGGCGTAGTGGCTGCACTCCCGGAACAGCTGGTCCGGATGGGTCTCCTGGAAGTAGCCGCCGCCGATCTCCGGAGTGGGGATCTGGGCCGCGATCGCCAGCACCGGCGCGCGACTTCGGTGCGCGTCGAAGAGGCCGTTGATCAGATGGAGGTTCCCGGGGCCGC
Source organism: uncultured Thermoplasmata archaeon (assembly GCA_963708255.1). Lineage (GTDB taxonomy): Archaea > Thermoplasmatota > Thermoplasmata > Lutacidiplasmatales > UBA184 > Lutacidiplasma. Next base: position 1,029,139 of record CAVPSE010000002.1, on the reverse strand, counting down.
AGCTCCCCGCGCACACGGCGAGCCGGCCCGTCAGCTGGGCCTCGGACCCGGCCGCGAACGCCGCCGCCTCCTCGTGCCGGACCGGTACCCATGCGATCTCCTTCCGCTGCCGGATCGAATCGGTGATGCCGTTGAGCGAGTCGCCGGCGACCCGTACACCCTCTGGACCCCGGCGTTCACCAGCGTGTCCACGAGCACATCGGCGACCCGCTTGCCGGACATTGCGTGGTGAACGGACCGAGGTATATGCGCCCCACGCCCCGGGGCCGGGCGGCCCCTACGGCGACTCGCTCCGACCCGGTTCCTCACCCCCGGCGCTCGTTCCCTTCTCGCGGCCTCCGGGAGCACGAGACGGGCCAGGCCCGCCGGGGGGGTCGTGGGTGCGCCCCCACGCGGGGGTTGATATAGGGGTCGCCGGGTCGGCGCCGGGCCGGCGCGCATGATCCCCACCAACAGCATCTGGCTCGCGGTCCTCGCCTTCGGGGCCGCCGTCGTCAACGGCGCCGTCGGCTACGGGTTCTCCTCGACCGTGACCCCGGTCGCGATCCTGTGGTACTCGAACAAGGTGCTCAACCCGGCCCTGGTGATCGTGGAGGTCGCGGTCAACATCGTCCTCCTCACCCGCGAGAGAAAGCACATCGTCGCGACGTGGCCCCGTGCCCGCCCGGTCATCCGGACCCTGCTGCCGGGGATCCTGCTCGGAACGGTGGGGCTCACCTACCTGGCGGTCAACGACGTGAAGGTCATCGTCTACCTGATCCTCCTCCCCCTCGTCGTCCTCCAGTTGCGGGGGGTGTACCGGCCGTTCAAGAACGAGGAGCGAAGCGGGACGATCGTAGGCCCCGGGATCGGGTTCCTCTATTCGCTGACCACGATCTCGGGTCCCCCGCTCGCCCTGTTCCTTCGTAACCAGGGGCTCTCTAAGAACGAGTTCCGATGCACGATCGCGCAGATCCGAGTCGCCGAGTCCACCCTCACCCTGGGGACCTACCTCGCGTTCGACACGTTGCTCGGGAGCAGCCTCGTGTCGCTCCCTTCCCTGAGCCTGCTCCCATACCTGTTCGCCCCCGTGATCGTCGGTATTCCGCTCGGAACGCTGCTCGTCGGCGCCGTCTCCCCCGAGTTCTTCCGTCGGTTCATCATGATGATCGACGGGATCTTCGTCTCGTACGGACTCTCCCGTGTGGTCCTGGCCCTCGCGTGGCTGACCGCGGTCGAGAGCGATGCCCTGTTCGGGCTCCTTGTCCTGATCATCGGGATCTTGGCGGCAGTCGCCCTTAGTCGGGTGGTCGGGGGGCCGTTCGGTACCGGATTGCCTCTCCCTACGGCTCCCGCCGGCGGTCCCGGGGGTTCGCCCCTGGCGAGCCCTGTGGACGGGTCATCGGGGCCTCCCCCGGCGCCCTGATGGGCCGACCACGGGTCTCCGACGGCGACGCCCCTCGGGGTTTAGTGGGCGAGGAGATACCGCGCGCGTGCCGGCGAGGTACCTCGTCGTAGCGTCCGAGGCGGATCCCGTGGCCCGGGCGGTGCTCGAGGAATGGGGACCACGTACGCCCACGGGGATGCACGTCGACGGTGTCCCGGTGCGAAACCTCGGGGAGGGTGTCGAACTGCTCCGGCGCCCTGCCCTGCATATCCACGATGACCACCTCGAGGATCGACTGCCGACCGAGCTCCGGGGAGTCCCGCTCGTGTTCCCGTCGGTCCATCGGAGCACCAGCGGGACCCTCTGCACGACGGTCCACCCGCTCGGCAACTTCGGCGACTCGGACGAGGTCGGCGGCGCCCCCCGGGAGCTCGTCCCCGCCCCTGCTCGACTCATGGCCGCGGCGCTCCGGGGCCTCGCCGAGGTGGAGGCCTCGACGGGGCTCGCCCCGACCTACGAAGCGACCCACCACGGGCCGGCGCTCGGGGTGCCCGCCTTCTTCGCCGAGATCGCTCATGCCGCTGAGGGACCGCCTCCGTCGATCCACGCGGTGAGGGCCCTCGCCCGGGTCCTGGAGGGCCTCGAGGAGGACCCGGATGACCGCATCGTCGTGGGGATCGGGGGGGGCCACTACGCGCCCCACTTCACCGACCTCGCGCTGCGACGCCGGTGGGCGTTCGGCCACCTGGTCCCGCGCCATGCGCTCACCTCCGAGGGGGGAACCGCGGTACGCGCGGCGTTCGCCTCGACGCCGCAGGCGGAGGGGGTGCTGTACGCTCGTGCCCAAGATGCCGAGAATATTGGGGTGCTGGAAGGGGTTCGCCGGCTTCGTGAGAACGACGCGGAGCGTCGGGACCCTACTGGGTCCCCTTCCGCTTCTCCGGCTTCTGGAACATGATGGCACCGCTGCGGTAGACCGCCTTGCCCAGTCGCAGGTTCTGAACCGAGGCGACGTGAGGGGCCCGCTCCGCGAGCATCATGCTCTCGACCACTTGCCGGAACAGGGCGCTCTGGTTGATCTTCCGGGTGGCGCTCGAGGAAGGCGTTCTCCTCGTGCGTGATGGTGATGTTCTTGCGCAGCATTCCCTCGGTGATCGCGGTTTCCCGTCGAGCTCCCGGCATGGGGCGTCGTATCAAGGGGGGCTATATATGCGTATCGATGCGCACTCGCGTCGGGGTCACCGGTGGCGCCGGGCCGACGTCCCGGGGGCCAAGGGTCCCGCCAATATCCTCACACTGCTGGACGGGTCGAGGGTGCCGGCCACGGCCTCCCGGATCTCGGAGGGAGTGACGCTCCGCAGGATCGCGGGCCACTGGGCGAGGTAATCGTTCGGGAGGTCGTGGTAGGCGATGTCGATCGCGAGATGGTGGGCGCCGCTCGTGGTCTCCAACGACAGGGGCAGCTCTCCGATGGTGCTCTCCCGGATCCGGGTCAGCTCGTCGGTCGGGATCCGTTCTGTCGTGATCCGTTCGAGTTCCTGTTGGATGAGGCGCACGGCCCGGTCCACCCGTTCCGGTCCCGTACCGGCCTGGACCTCCCAGTAGCCGCCCCAGCGCATCGCTTCGAGCGAGCTGGAGGCGTGGTAAGCCAGGCCGGCGCTCTCCCGCACCCGTTGGAACAGCCTCGAGAGGAGGCTCCGGCCCCCGAGGACCTCATTGGCCAGGAACACGGGCGCGAACCGCGGGTCGGACCGGGTGACGCTCGGGCCCCCGATCCGGATCTCGACCTGGGAGCGACCCGGCATCGGGATCCGTTGGGAACCCGTGGGTGTCTCCACGGGGGGTACCTCGGGGACGGGCGGCGCCACGTCGGCCGCGAACCCCCGGAAGCGGCTCTTCGCGTCCCGGGCGAGCGCGTCGAGGCGGGGCGGTCCGGTGACTACCAGCAGGGAGCCCGGGGCCACGAAATGGGCGGCATGGAACGTCCGAAGGTCCGCGCGTCGGATCCTTCGGAGGGAGGCGGCATCGCCGATCCCCGTCCACCGGTATGGATGGCCGTCGGCGAAGATGGCTCTCAGCAGTTCCCGGTCGGCCCGGCTGTCGGGCTGAGTGAGTTCCCGGAGCTGGCGCTCATGGAGTTGCCGCCGGACCCGTTCGACATCGGCCGGGTCGAATCGGGGGCGCAGCACGATCTCCGCGAGGAGGTCGAGCAGCGGGTCGATCACGCTGGCGGGTCCCCAGATCGTGATCTCCGAGCTCTCCGGATCGGAGTGGGCGGACAGGGTCGCGCCGTACCCGTCCAGGAGGCGGGCGAGGGTCACCCGATTGTACCCGACCGGCCCCGCTCGTCATCAGCGCGGCGACGAAGCTGGCGATCCCGCGTCGGTCGGGAGGATCGTAGGCCGATCCAGCTGGTGCCACATAGGTGGCGGAGAAGCTTCGGGCCGCGGGGGGAGGTGCTTGCCGGACCACCGTCAGCCCATTGTCGAGGACCCGCCGAGCGACCTGGGTCGGGTCCGTCGCGTCAGCCGGCACGGGACTCCTCCGGCTCGTAGCGCACCACGACCTGACGGTCCGACTGGAACAGAAGCCGCGCCTGGTCCCTCACGGCGGACGCCGGGGTCGCCGCGAGGGCGCGCAGCCATTGCCCTTCGAGCGTCGTCGGACCGAGCAGGGAGAGGTAGCCGAGCCGGAAGCCCGCCCGGGACGCGCCCTCGTACGCGAGCTCGGCGCCGCGGGCGATCTTGGTCCGGGCGTCGGCCAGTTCCGTCGACGTAGGTCCGTCCCGGGCGAGGCGCGCCGTTTCGGAGATCACAGCCGCTTCGAGGCGATCGAGCCGAACGCCGTCGGCGGCCTGGACATGGACGTGGAAGAGCCCCGGGTCCCGTCGCGCGCGCCATTCGCTGGTGGCCCGGACGGCGAGGCCCGTATCCACCAATCGGCGGTAGAGCCGAGCGGAGGGGTGCTCGGCGGAGCGGCCCCACGCAGAGCCCGCGGCGAACAACCGGGTCTCGCCACCCAGGATCAGATCCAGAAGCATCGTGGCAGGGGCCGAGGCGTCGCGGATCGCCGGGGCGCGCCAGGCCACTTCGAGGAGAGGAGTGGTCCCGGGGCCATGGAGCTCGGCGCGCCGCTCCCCCAGCGCGTCGGGTTCCTTTGCCGAGATGTCGACGCTCGCGCCCGTCTCCGGGAGCGGGCCGAACCGTTCGCGGACCTCCGGCTCCAGGCGAGCCGCGTCGAACCCGCCCGACACCACCAGGGTCGCGTTCCGGGTCCCGTAGAACCTGTGATAGTACTCGGAGAGGGCGGCGGGGGATATCTGCCGAATATCCTCTGGGTATCCCAGCGGGTCCCACCGGTACGGATGCTGGCGGAACGCGAGAGCGTAGATCTCTTCGTCCGCCCGGAACTCCGGCCAGTTCTCGTTCCCTTCCCGTTCGGATCGGATGATGGTGCGTTCTCGCTCGACCTCGTCGGGGTCGAGGAGCGCCCGCGTCATCCGGTCCGACTCGATGTCCAGGGGGATCCCGATCCGGTCCCGAGGGACAGTCGAGAAGTACGCGGTGAAGTCGCAGTCGGTGAACGCGTTGAGGGTGCCTCCCGCCTCCAGGATCGCCCGATCGATGGCCCCCTTCGGGTACCGGGGAGACCCCTCGAACAGCATGTGCTCGACCCAATGGGAGGCGCCGGTGACCCCGGGCCATTCGTTGCGGGACCCGACACGGTACCAGACCCAGATCGAAGCGGTGGGGCTCCGCGGCTCGGGTGCCAAGATCACCGAAAGCCCGTTGGGGAGGACGAATCGGCCGGTCCGCGGGACGGCGGTGGACCTCAAGGGCACACGTCGACGAGACCCTTTCTCGTTATAACGGGGGACCACCGCCCGGCGGTAAGATTATGGTCGGACCCCCGCCATGGGCCGTCGTGCACCCGGCCGTTCGGCTGGTCCGTTTGAACAACGTGCTGGTCTCCTTCGCCGGAACGGTCGTCGGAGGGCTGGTCGCGAAGGGCGTCGGCCTGGATCTTCCCTGGTCGACGTACGGGGTCCTCGCGCTCGCGGCGGCCTCCTCCGCGATGGTCACTGCCGGGGGGAACGTCCTCAACGACGTTCTGGACGTCGAGGGGGACCGGGTCAACCATCCCGAACGTCCGCTGGTCACGGGGGCGATCCGGATGCCGAGCGCGCGGGCGCTGGCCTTCGGGCTGTTCGTCGCTTCGCTGGTGGCGATCCTGCCGATCCTGCGCCTCGCCCCATGGGTGGGGATCATCTGGGCCGTGGCGGTCGGCGCGCTCCTCACCTATGAGTTCCGATGGAAAGCGCTGGGTCTCGCCGGGAACCTCCTGGTCGCCTTCCTGACGGCGGCCGTGTTCCTGTACGGCGGCGCCGCGGCCGGGGCTCCGGCCCTCCTTCTCCCCTTCGCCCTGATGGCGTTCGGTGCCACGCTCAGTCGGGAAGTGATCAAGGATATGGAGGACGCCGGGGGCGATGTCGACCGTCGCACCCTCCCTAGGGTGCGGGGATTCGGGACCGCCAGCTGGGTGGCCCGCGGGGCCGTGGCCGTCGCGATCGGGCTCAGTCCCCTTCCCCTCCTATCGTTCCTACGGCTTTCCTCGCCCGCCGGGATTATCTACCTCGGGCTGGTCCTCGTCGCGGATGGGCTGTTCGTCTACTCCGTGGCCCGCCTGCCGAACGACCTCCACCGGGAACAGACCGTCAGCAAGGCGGCGATGACGGTCGCGCTCCTCGCGTTCCTCGCGGCCGCGTTCCGGTGAGCTCCATGGGGAAAGTAGCCGAGTACCTCCAAGAGCGGCTCGGCCACGGGCCGGTCCACTTCCTCCTCATTGACCCGGACAAGTCCCCGGGACCCCACGCGGCCGAGCTCGCCCGGGGCGCCGTGGAGCTCGGGTCCGACCTCATCCTCCTCGGCGGGTCGACCGGGATCTCCCCGGAGGGGATGGGCGCGACCGCCCGTGCGGTGAAGGCGGCGGTCAAGGTCCCGGTCGTGATCTTCCCGGAGGGGGCGAGCTCCCTCACGCCGGACGCCGACGCGGTCCTGTTCATGAGCCTCCTGAACTCCCGGAACCTTGACCTGGTGATCCGGCTCCATGCCCGAGCCGCTCCCGTGGTCCGTGCCATGGGGCTCGAGCCGCTCTCCCTCGGCTACCTGGTGGTGGCCCCGGGGATGCGGGTGGGGGAGGTGGGTGCCGTCGACGCGGTCGCCCGGGACGCCTTCACGATCGCGCAGGGGTATGCGCTGGCTGCCGAGTACCTCGGCATGCGCTACGTCTACCTGGAGGCCGGTTCCGGCGCCCCGAGCCCGGTGCCGGTGGAAATGGTCCGCTCGGTGCGCTCGGTCCTCTCCGTCCCCCTCGTGGTCGGGGGCGGGATCCGGACCGGCGGAGAGGCGAAGTCCCTCCTCGAAGCGGGGGCTCAGGTCATCGTGACCGGGACAGTGGCCGAAGAGGAAGGCCTGGGGGAGGGCCTCCGCGGGATCTCTGCAGGCGGTGAGGCACGCCCGTGGTGCCTGAGCCGGCGGGTCTGCCACTGGGAGCGGTGGCCCCGGAAGCTCGCGTGCGAACCCGCCGGTACACCAGCGCCATCTTCCGGGCGCCTTCGACCCCCATCTCCGCAGGCCTGGTGATGGCGATCTCCCTCGTCCTTCCCGCGGTCCTCCTGCTGCCCGGGGCCACGCTCCGTTCCTTCGCGATGGGGGTCGTGGTCGTCGCCCTCCCCGCGTTCGTGGCCGCCCTCGCCACCCCCCCGCTCGCGGCCGCGACGGGCGGCCGATTCCGCCTCCGCCGGAGCATGTTGCTCGCGTTCACGGCCGGTCTCGTCATGGTCCCCCTGGTGCTCCTGGTCCGATTCGAGGCGCTGGTCCCGGGGGGCCCCGTGATCCCCGTGGTCGCCACGCTGCTCGCCGGCCAGGCGTTCGTTCTCTGGCTCCGGCACATGACCCTCTTCGGGGTCTCGAACCCTTCCCATGCCGGGTCGATCGCGCCGTCCCTTGTCCAACCGGTCGTGGCGATCGCTCTGGTCCTCTGGGTCTACGGAGGCAGCGTCCGATGGGCCGCGGTGGCCGCCGTGTTCCTCGTGGTCGGGTTCCTCGCGGCCGCGTTGCTCCTCCGGGCCGCGGACCGGCCCATCCGACGGGAGTTCGGGGTTTCAGGGGTCTCGCTGTTGCGGCCGGTGTTCGACCACATCGGACTCCGAGACCCGGTGGCCACGGCGAGCCTGGAGCAGTTCTTCCATCGGTCCGCCATCCCGGCGGACCTGAAGGTCACGGTGGTCGCGTTCCGGTCGGAGGGGCAGACCACCGCGACCATCGCGCTGCCGACCGTCCACCCGGGACCGTTCGCGGCCCTCGGGTCCAGCGACCTCCCTCGCAAGCTGGCGGAGCGCCTCGGGGCGCCGGCAGGGATCGTCCTCGTGCCCCATACCCCGTGCAATCACGACCTCGACCTCCCCTCCGGCGCAGAGGTCGATCAGGTCGGTGCGGCGGCGGAAAAGCTGCTGCGCGAGCTTCAGTATTCCTCCCCGGCCCGCTCCAGTGGACTGGTGGCCCCCCGGCCGGACAGTTGGGCGAGGGCGCAGCTGCTGGGCGACACGGTCCTCCTCTTGGTGACCCAGGCCCCGGCCCCGACGGACGACATCGACTATGCCGTGGCGGACCGTCTCACTCGCGAGATTTCCGCCGCGAGCGGCCTCCGGGTCGCGGTCATCGACGCCCACAACTCCTACATCGAGGACCGGGGCGACATCACCTACGGGACCCCCGCGGCCGAGCGGCTCCTCGCCGACGCGACAGCGGCGGTGGCGGCGGCCCGGGCGGCCGCGTCCCCCGGTCCGGTCGATGCGGGGGTGGCCGTCCGCACGGACTACTCGATCGGAGAACAAGGGATCGGGCCGAGTGGGATCCGCGCCCTCGTGATCCGGGCGGGGGGCCGGACCAGCGCCTACGTGCTGATCGATGGGAACAACCTCCTGATCGGTCTCCGGGCCGAAGATCCTGGAGGCCCTCCATGGGGTCGTCGACGACGCCGAGGTGATGACCACCGACAACCACGTGGTCCACGAGGTCGACGGGTCGATCAACGCGGTAGGCGAAAAATACCCGATAGAACGACTGGCCTCGGACGTCCGGGCTACGGTCATGGAGGCCGCGGCCCGGCTCCGGCCGGTCGAAGTGGGCGCCAACGTGGCGGAGCTCGCGGGTGTCCCCGTGCTCGGCCCAGATGCCACCGCTCGGCTTTTGACCTCGCTCGGGGACACGTTCTCGATGTTCACGAACGCCTTCGTGATGACATTCCTGCTCCTGTTGGCCAGCACCGCCGCGATCCTGCTGGCGGTCCCCTAGGGGAAGCATGACGGGTGGTCCGTTCGCACCGACCGAGCGAGAGGCGGTTGAGCTGCTGCGGGGCCTCGTGGCGCTGGCGCCGACCAACCTCGAGGATCCCCTTCACGACCGGTATGAGAAGCCCAACTACCCCCGGGCCGCCGAGCGGATCGTCCGGATGGCCCGGGATGCGGGTCTCACGACCCGGGTCTTCGATCCCGTCCTGGAAGGACCCCCCGACCCGCACCTCCGGAACATCCCTCGTCCGAGCGTGATCGCAGACCTTGACGTGGGTGCCAAGGAGAGGGTCCTCCTCCTGGCCCACTACGACGTTGTCCCGGTCCCCGCGGAGCAACTGGACCGGTGGAAGAGCCCTCCGCACACGCTCACGAAGCGGGACAACGGGCGGCTCTACGGCCGCGGGTCCAACGACGACCTTGGGAGCGGCGTGGTGACGGGGCTCCTCGCGCTCCGGGCGATCTCCGACGGAGAGCACGCCCGGCGGAACGTTCGCTTCATCATCTGCTGCGACGAGGAAACGGGGGGGGAAGGCGGCGTGGAGGCGATGAAGGCCCACGACGCGGCGTTACCGGTTGGCGATCCGCAAAGGATCCTGGCAGGGGACGTCGCCCTTCTCCCCGACGGGAGCCCGCACGCCACCGCCGGGTCCTCGGGCCTCGCCTTCGTCGACACCCGTATCGATCGCCCGGTGCCGATCCCCTCGATCGTCGAGATGGGCCGGATCCTGATCCGGCTCGACGCCCTCGCCAAGCCATGGCGGTCCGCCCTCCCGTCCCCTGACTGGCCGGACCACGGCGCGCCGGAGCCGATGATCACCGGACGGGCGACCCTCACCAAGTTTGACGTCACCTCCTCCGAGACGGGCCCGGCGACCCGGCTGCGACTGCGCGCCGCCCGGTCGGAGACCGATGCGGCGAACCAGATCGCGAACGCGGTCACCTTGGTCTTCGACGGCCCGGACGACCAGCAGGCCCGCCTTCTCGAGCAGGCCGCCCGACTGGTGCGGCCTCCGTACCGAGTGGCTGTGGCCGCCGGCACCTCCCTCGACCGCCCCCCGGGGACCTCGGCGATCCAGCTCATCGGGCTCAGTGCCCACGGCGGGTATCCACACCGCGCCCACAACCCCGTTCCTGCGGCCCTCGACCTCCTGAACGACGCGGTCGCGGCCGGGTGGCTCGACGGGTCCGCGAAGCTGACCGGAACGTACGCCGTGGACCTTCGCCTCCCGCCGGAGATGACGCTCGAGGCCGGACGGCTCCCCGCCCTCGCCCGGGTCCGCGAGGCGGCGTCCCAGGCGCACCTGCCCGCCGAGGTCGACGCCCCCGAGGTTCGCTGCCGGGGCGGCTACGCCCTGGCCCCGGACCATCCCCAGGTCGTGCGTCTGGCACGGATCCTCGCGGAGGAAGGCGGGGAGCCGGGCGTGTTCGGGGAGTACGGAGGCACCGACGCGAGCTCGCTGCTCGGGCTCACCACCTCGAGCGGGTCCCCGCTGCCCGCCCTGGTGTTCGGGAGCATGGACCGGGACTCGCATATCCACGAGGCCGAGGAGAGCGTGGACCCTTCAATCCTTCTCGGCATCGCCCGCACGGTGTACCGGTTCGTCCAGGAGCCATAGCCGGCCGTGAACTGGCTGCCGTACCTGCTCCCGCCGGCGATGGTCCTATGGGTGCTGACCCCGACGTTCATCGCGAACGCCGCCGCCACCTTCCCCCGGGGGTGGGGGCCCCCGATGGACTTCGGTCGTACGTGGCCGTACGACGGTCGTCGGATCCTCGGCCCGTCGAAGACCTGGTCCGGGTTCGTCTGTGGCACGTTGTTCGCCATGCCCTTCGGGATGCTGATGGCGTGGCTCATCCTGATCGCCCCGACGGACCTCCAGCTCGTCCCGGCGTTCGGCCCGACCCTGATAGGCTCCATCCCGGTCGTGGTGCTGCTCTGCGCGGGGGCGCTGACCGGCGACGCCCTGGGATCCTTCCTCAAGCGCCGTCTGGGCCGCGACAGCGGGGCCCGCACCCTGATCCTGGACCAGCTGCCGTTCGTTCTGGTCCCTGTCCTGGTCGGGCTCGCCGTTTTCCCGGCCACGTTCGTGCCGGCGTTCTGGAACTGGGAAGGCGTGATATGGCTCGCCTTTTTCACGCTGGGGTTCCACGCCCTGTTCAACTGGTTCGGCTACATGCTCGGGTTGAAGAAGGTCCCATGGTAGGAGAAGGGTCGATGGCGGGAGAGCACCCCGGACTGATCGCAGGTCCTCACGTCGACCGGCGCCGTCCGGTTCGGGACGTTCACGCTCGCCTCCGGGGCGACGTCGGATGTCTACGTGGACATCAAGAAGGCGTGGACCGACCCCGCGTGTCTCAGGCTCCTGGCCACCGCGCTGGCCGCGCGTGTGGAGACCGCCGAACGGCTCGCGGGAATGGAGCTCGGCGCCGTCCCCTTGGTCGTGGCGACGGCGCTCCAGACCGGCCTCCCGTATGTGGTGGTCCGCAAGGCCGCCAAGGAGCACGGCACCCGGCAGCGGTTCGAAGGGGAGATCCCCGCGGGCGCCCGGGTTCTCGTGATCGAGGACGTTTCCACCTCCGGCGGCTCCTCCGCCGAGACCGTGGAGGTCGTCCGGGCCGCCGGCGGGGTCGTCGATCGCCTTCTCGTGGTCGTGGACCGGGAGTCCGGCGCCCGGGAGCGGCTAGCGTCGATCGGCGTCCGGCTCGAACCCCTCGTCACGCTGCGAGAGCTTCGCGGGGCCGCGAGGTGAGCGGCACCGCCGGCCCGGACGGCTCGGCCACCGTGGCCGATCCGTCCGAGGCCGGCACCGTCTACGGCCGCGGGTTCTTCGGCACGCCGGGAGACGGCGGCCTCCGATTGGACCCGTACGAGGCGGTCTATCTCGCGGAGATGGGCCGGCTCCCGATGGAGGACGGGCGCCGGCCGGGGGGTGGACTGGCCGGAGCTGTTCCGCCGAGCCACCCGGCACGCCCCCGGCTTCGGGGTCCGGTACCTCGTCTACCGGGACCTCCGCCAGCGGGGGTACGTGGTCCGGGCGAGCCCGCCGCCGGCCGCCTTCGCCGTCCTCCCGCGGGGGGGCATCCTCCACAAGACCCCGGCCCGGTTCTGGGTCCAACCGTACTCGGAGCGCGCCCGGTTCGACCTGGCGGAGCTGTTCGACCTCGCGGACCGGGCGCAGGGCGCCAAGAAGTCCCTCCTGCTCGGCCTCGTGGACGAGGAGTCGGACCTCACGTACTACCGGGTCCGGCGGCCGACCCCGAAGGGGACCCTCGAGTCCCGGCCCCTCCCTACGCCGGCCGAGGGGTGGCTTTCGGAGGACCGGGTCGTCGTGTTCGACCCCGCGCCCGTCGAAGCTCTCGGCGGAGCCCTCGCCTACGGGAGCCGGATCGGGGACCGGCTCGAGCTCAGCCTGATCGAAGCGGCCTATCTGGTCGAGATCGGTCAGCTCACTTTGCGCGACGCCCGCACCCGGCGCGCCCTCGCCACCCCGGTGTTCCTCCATCGGGCCGGACGCGTGGACGGCCGGTTCCGCGAGCGCCTTGCGGCATACCGACACCTTCGGGACCAGAACCTCGCGGTCAAGACGGGGTTCAAGTACGGAGCCCATTTCCGGGCCTACCCGCGCGGCCCCGAGCACAGCCACGCCCGCTACCTCATCCAGGCGGTGCCGGACCTCCATCGGTCGACATGGCCGGAGGTCGCGGGAGACGTGCGGCTCGCCCAGGGCGTGCGGAAGGAGCTCCTCCTCGGCGCGGTGGGCGAGAAGGACCGCGTCCGGTTCCTCAGCCTCGAGAGGATCCGGCCGTAGGCCGGCGACGCCCGTCTACCCGGGCCCCGTGGAGCCGCCCTCGAACGCTTCGATCGCCTTCAGGAACGCACGGACCTTCTCGAGGTCTTTGACCCCCGGGGCGCTCTCGACGCCCGCGCAGACGTCCACGCCCCACGGACCCACCTCGGCGAGGGCAGATCCCACGTTCTCCGGCGTGAGGCCTCCCGCCAGTGTGAGCTTTCGGCCGGGTTGGGTCTCGACCAGTCGGTGGGCGACCTCCCAGTCCGCGACGCCCGGACTCCCTTCGAGCCACGGGGTCCCGACGACATCCAGGTGGAGGCGGGCGTAATCCTCTGCGGGCGGCACGGCGGGATCGGGGCCGGGCACACCGCGCGCGGGGAGCGGGAGGGAGGGGACCAGGTGGTGCACCTCGAGGAACTCCAGCTCGGAGGGGACCTTCCCGTACACCTGGATCCGGTCCACGCCCGCCTCATCGAACAGCTGGTGGACCAGGGCCGCGGATGGGTCGACCACGACGGCCCACGCCTCGGCTCCCGACGGCAGCGCGCCGACGAGCTGACCGGCCGCCTCGACGGTCAGGCTGCGCGGGGAGCCTTGGACGTTGACCTCGAAGCCCGCCGCCCCGCCTTCGGGGATCTCGGCGAGGAGGTTCGCATCGGTGATGCCGCAGAACTTGACGAAGGTGTGCATGGAGTTCTCGGCGGGTACCCTTCGGAGGGTCCCCGCTCTCCGTCGACCAGCGGTGCCGCCTCTTAGAGATTTGGCCGCCGCCGAACGTCACCCCGGGAGGGGTCCCGCGGCAATCGCACCGTCCACCAGAAGCCGGTGGAGGGCGAACCCGCGGAGCATGGCGTCCCACATCTCCTTGCGGATCTCGGGGGTCGATGCGAAGGCGGCCACCATCTCCCCGACCCAGCGGCTGTGGTCCTCATCCGCGGTGACGTGCAGGGTGTAGTACGTTAGGTGGCCCTCGTCCACGTGGTAGTGCTCACGGAACGACGGGAGCAGGCGAGCGCATAGCTCCACATTGGGGGGCTCGGAGGAACCTCCGGCCGAAACGTAGAACGGCACCTCCCGATTGATGTAGAGGAAATCGTCGATCGCCACCAGGGTGCTCGGGAGGAGCTCGGCGCTCTGCACTTTCGCCCGAGAGAGGCCGATCCCTTCGCAGAACCGAAGCCACAGCTCCGGGTGGCCGGGCTCCTTCCCCTTGGGGTCCCCCGCCTCCTCCACGAGTTGGTCGAGGATCATTTTCCGATAGGGGTCGAACTTCGCCTCCCAGGAGCACCGCGCGAACCGTTCCGCCATCGCGAGGGGGACGCACGCGAGCCATGGGTAGAACTGAGTGACCCACCGATGCACCATCGGGACGGGCACTTCCCCGCGTTCGAGCTGGGTGAAGAACGGGTGGGTCTTGAACGGGTGGTTCGCCATCTTGTACCTGACAAGTTCTTGGCGGAACGCCTCGCCCTCGGTACCCGGACCCACGGTGCCTCGGCCATCGACGGTGGGAGCGGGGCGGTCTATATGGGGCGCGAGGTTTTGCCCTGAACCTCCGGAGTTATGGGGAACGGGTCGGCAGAGGGGGCGATGCCGGGGGCCGAACGCCCCCGATCCCCCGTGCCCCCCTTCGGGCCCCTGGAGGGGGTTCGGGTCCTTGACTGTGGCCGATTCGTGGCCGGGCCGTGGGCCGCCACCTACTTGGGAGAGTTCGGGGCCGAGGTGATCCACGTCGAGGGGCCCCCGTTCGCCCCTCCGTACTCCGATCCGACGCGCCTGCTCGTGCCCCGGATCCCGGAGGGAGAGCCGTCGGGCTCGACGGTCTCCGAATCGTGGGTGCAGGTACTCGCGGAACAAGCTCTCGCTCGGCCTAGATTTCCGACCCCCGGAGGGGCGTGCCGTCTTGCTGGATCTCGTCAGGATCTCGGACATCTTCATCGAGTCGTCCCGCCCGGGAACGTTCGCGCGCCTGGGACTTGCGGACGAGGTTCTCTGGAAGGCGAACCCACGGCTCACGATCGTACACGTATCGGGCTACGGACAGACGGGACGGCCCGAACGGGTAGGAGCTCCATCGTACGACCTGATCGGGCAGGCGTACAGCGGTTACCTGTCGCTCCAGGGCGAACCGGATCCGGAGCCGCCGATGCGGGCCGGCACGGCACTCAACGATACGGTAACGGGGCTCGCCGCCGCGACCTCCGCTCTCATGGGTTTCATCTCGGCCCAACGGACCGGGCGAGGGCAGGCGGTCGACGTGGCGCAGTACGAGGTCTTCTTCACGCTCCTCGAGAACCTGACCGTGGACTACTTCGAGCGGGGCGTCGTCCGGGGTCGCCACGGGACCGCCCACCCTCGCCTCCACCCGTACGACGTGTTCCGGGCCCGGGACGGATGGGTGGTCGTCGCCGCTCCCACCCTGGACTCCTGGCAACATCTGCGGCCCCTCATCGGGCTCACCGGCGCCGAATGGGACGCCGCCGAGTACCGGGAAGCCCATCGCTCGGAGGTCGACGCCGCGATCGCGAGGGTGTGCGCTCACCGGACCGGCGCGGAGCTCGAGGCATTCGGGCGGGAGCACGACGTGGCGATCTCCCGGGTGTACGATATCGGCCAGATCGCGAAGGACCCCCACTACCGAGAGCGGGAGATGTTCGTGGAGTGGGAGGACCCGATCGCGGGGCGGGTGAAGGGAGCGGGGATCGCACCGAAGTTCTCGGGCACGCCGGGGCGGGTCTGGCGCGGCGCCCCGTGGCTAGGCCAGGACAACGTCTCCATCCTGGGCGGCCTCCTACGGTACCCTCCGGAACGCATTCACCACCTGGCCGAGACGGGCCTGATCGGCGAGCTCCCCCCTCCGCCTCGGGCCCAGCCCCGGTCGCCCCCGTTCTTCGTTCGGGAGGGGCTGTGACGGTCCCCGCCTCCCCAGTGGCTCCTGACCCCCTCGAACCGGAGATCGTTCGGACCGCCCGGGAGTTCCGACTCGAGGAGCGGTCGGGCGAGCTCGATTCGGCCCCGGCGTTCCCGCGGGCCGAGTTCGCCCTCCTCGCCGGTCACGGGTGGGTCGGGCTGCGAGTACCGACCGCGCTGGGGGGCCGCGGCCTCCCGATGCGACGGGCCGGGCGGCTGCTCTGGGCACTGGCCCGGGAGAGCGGAACGACCTTCGCGAAGCTGGCCCTCCAGCCAGAGTTCTGCAGCGTCCTCGCCGAGCACGGCTCTCCCGAGCTCATCGACCATTGGTATCGCCCTCTCGTGCAGGGGGTCGCCCTCGTTGGGAATCACATCACCGAGCCGTCGGCGGGCTCCGACGCCGCGGCCCTGTCGACCCGGGCGGTGACGGTCCGGCGACGACTACCTGCTGACGGGGACCAAGAGCGAGGCGGCGTTCGCGGCCGATGCGGACGCCGCGATCGTCTACGCGAAGGTGGACGGACCGAGCGGGACCCCGACCGGGATCACCGCCTTCCTCGTCCGCCAGGACCTCCCCGGGATCACGCGGACCGTCGTTCCGGACCTCGGAGAACGATGGATGCGGCGAGGGACGGTGGAGTACCCGGGATGTCCCGGTCCCCGTCTCCGATCGGATCGGGGAGGAAGGCGTGGCGTTCGGGTATCTCAAGGACGAGCTCGACCGGGAGCGGGCGATCCTCGGGGCCATCTACCTGGGCGTTGCGCGCCACTCCTTCGAGCAGACCGTCGAGTACGTCGGACAGCGCAACGCGTTCGGGCGTCCCCTGTCCCGGCAGGAGGGGATATCGTTCCCTCTCGCGGAGGACTGGGCCCGGCTGGACGCGGCGGAAATGTACGTCGACCGCGTCCTGGCCGACCTGGACTCCGGCACGGCCGGGTCCTCTGCGGCGGCCCTCGCGAAGTGGCTTGCCACGACGACCGCGCTCGAGGTCCTTGATCACTCCATCCAGTTCCACGGCGGACGCGGGTACTCGAAGGCCCTCCCGCACGAGCAGCGGTGGCGCGATGTCCGAAGCGGCTCGATCGCCCACGGGCCGAGCGAGATCATGCGATTGATCGGCGCCCGGGGCCTCTGGCCCCGTTAGGGGCGACTGGCTCGGCCTCCCCCGGACCGGGCGGCCCGAACCGGTCCGTCCTCCGTGACCAGGAGGGAGACCCACCGCCCGGGGGTGGCATCAAAGAGATCGGAGGGCGGACGCCGGGGCGCCGCGCCGGGCACTCGCTTGCTGGTGCCGGCCAGCACCACGACCGGGACTCCCGCCGCCCGGGCCGCGACGACGAGACCCCGAGTCCCCACCTTGTGCCAGACCGTCCCGTCCTCGAAGACCGCGTCGGCGCCCAGGAGAAGCGCATCGACCCCCCGGACCGTGGTAGGACCCTCCGCATCCCTGATCACCGACGCCGGCACGCCGGACCGTCGCAGGTCGCGCGCTTGGTCGATGCCCTCCGCGCCCGGAAGGCTTTCCAGCACGAACACGTGGGCGGCCTGCCGGGAACGCGGGGCCTTCCCGAGGGCCCCGGCGACGGTCTCACTGCGGCTGAGGGTCAGGAACACCGCGTCGGGGGGCAGGATCCCAGCCGCTGCGTGGGCGACTCTCGCGGTCTCGGTGCGGAGCCGGCGGAGTTCGCTCCGGGCGCATCTGAGCAGACGACCGCGCCGACCACGGGGTCGCGCGCGGACCTCGTCCAGGAGGAGCGCCCACCGGCGGAAGGCTCCCATGGCGGGCTGCGCCTGTCGGAACACCCTCGACGCGTGGGCCAGGCGTCGGGCGCCGTCCACACCCTCCAGCGGCGTCGAGGCGGCCCACTTCTCCAGCTGAAGGACGGCCGATCGCGCAAGCGCGCTCGCCCCCCGGACGCGGTCGGTGGCGATGGGGCCGAGGGCGAACGGGATCGGGGGACCATGCCGCGTCCGGTCCATCCGCGAGAGGAGCCGTCCTCACCGGATAGCCGTTCCGGTTCGGCCGGTGGGAGGTCCCCGACACGAGCGGGGCCCGGCCCTGGCCGGGAGGGACGCCGAACGGCGCGGCGGGGGACCCTGCGACGACCGACCCCAGGGAGCCACGGGCTGCGGTCTATGGGCGGACGGACGGCGGGCCGAGGCCTGGGTCCGGCCGGTGGCCCGCCTCGATCGACCGGAACCACTAAGCGGCCGGAGACGTCGGCCAACGGAGTAGGACATGCCCTGGTACGAGCTCTCCCTCGAGGTCTGGACGGCCCTCGGCACCTGGGCGCTGGTCGTGGGCACGTTGGTCCTCATGTGGTGGCAGACCCGCACCACTCAGCGCCTGAACTCGGCCAACGCCGTGATGGCCCTGCGGGAGCAGTTCGACGCCCCGAGGATCTTGCGCGCCCGCAAGAAACTCGCCTCGGACCTCCTCGCGAACCGGGACGACGAAGAGGTGACGATCGCTGAGGTGGCGACCTTCCTGGAGCTGGTCGGCACGCTCACCCACCGGAAGATCCTCGAGGAGGAGCTCGTCTGGGAGGCGTTCGGGAGCTGGGTGGTTTGCTACTGGTGGGGCCTGCGCAACCCGATCGACCGGATCGGCCGGGCCCGCAGCGCCCTGGGGGATCCCTTGATCTTCCATGAGTTCGAGTGGCTCTACGATCGCGTGCTCAACATCGACGTCCACCGGCTCGGGCCGAAGCACGCTGCCGAGACAGATTCCCCGGCCGATTCCAAGGCCATCCTGCTGGTAGAGTCCCGGATACGGACGGAGTAACTCCGTCGCACCCGTCGTTCCTGAGTCAATGGGGTCGGCGCTCTCGGCGGACCCGGGAGGATTTTAGGAGGGCCACAATGGGCGAGATGCCGTGTTTGCCCGAATCCTGGCCTGCGTCGACTCCTCTCCGACCGGGATGCGAGCCCTCGAAGCCGGCGTGGAGATGGCGGCGCGATTCCACTGCGCGTTGACCCTCCTTTCCGTGCTCCCCGAGGGGGCGTCGGACGTAGGCGCGGACCTGGAAAGTCTCGTTCCGTCCCACGAGGGCGGACGGCCGCTCCGTCAGTCGGTGACGGAGGCGGTGGCCGAAGCCAAACGCCGGGGCGCGGCCGAGGCCGATGCGGTCTATCTGCGCGGCAAGCCCGTCGAGGAGATCCTGAGCTACCTCGGCCGGACGCCCGTCGACCTGGTGGTCGTGGGAACCCGGGGGCTCTCCCGGGGCACCCGGCTCATCCTCGGAAGCGTCTCCAGCCGCCTGGTGGCGGAGGCCCCGTGCCCGGTGCTGGTGGTCCTGCCGGTCACCCCCGTCACGCGCACCCGCCGGTAGCCCCCCTCTCCACGGCCGCGAGGGCGGGCCGGTCCGCGCCACCGACAGATTTAGTTGGGCTCCCCCCTCCGGCCCGTGTGTCCGAATCCCCCGTTCCGGCCCCCCCGGCCTCGAACGACCCGATCCTCCGTCCGGAGGAGGCCCGCTGGCTCCACGACAAGTACGAGCGGTTGGCGGCGGAGGAAGGGCAGCTCTCCGGGCAGCCGGACCTCCTACTACGCCGCGATCGGAACGGTCCTGATCACGGGGCTCCTCGTGGCGATCGTGGACCTGATGAACCAGCCGCTGCTCCTCGTCGCCACCATCACGTTCCTCGCCGCCCTGGGGATCATGATCTCCCTCGTCTGGGCGGTCCTCCTCCACCGGACCACGGACGCCCAGAACATGTGGCGGGAGGCCGCGCGCAGCCTGGAACAGAACCATCCGCCCCTCGTGCCGGTGGTCCCGGCCACGGTTACCCTACGCTCGAGGGAAACGATGCCGGTGGACCTTGCGCGCCCGTACAGCTCCCATGAGAAGCGGTTCGCGGACGCGCGCGGGGTCTCGTGGATGGATCGGGTGGACCCCGCGACCCTCACCGAGCTCCTCCCCCAGACGTTCATCGTGATCTGGGTAACGATCCTGGCGGCCGACTGGCTCTGGTACCTGGCCCTCCGGTAGGGCCCCGACGCACCGCCGGGGCCGTCGGACAAGCTTTCCTATCGCCGCGGCCTCCGCGGACGGGGAGCTCGATGTCGAGGCGCGCGGGGGGCCGCCCCAACCCGACCTCCGCCGGCCTCGAGCCTCTCCTGGCCGAGTTCGCCGCCGAACCACGTCCGGCCGAGGAGTTTGTCCATGACCTGCATCGCCGGCTGCGCCGTCGGCGCACCGTCGGCCGGCTCCGCCAGCGCGTCGCGCGTACCCGTGTCGGGACCCGCGCCCAACGGGCGGACGAGCGGCTCCGGCGTCTCGAAACCTCGCTCGGAGAGCTGCGGAACCGTCAGCTCGCCCACCTCCATCTCGAGGCCCTGGCCGCTCGAGCGCCCTCGGCATCGGTCCGGGTCGGTCTGCGCCGTGCAGCACGCCTCCTGGACGCGGAAGTGCGGGAGCGGGCGGTCGAGGCCCGCTGGCTCGCCCAGACCAGCCGTCGACTCCTCTTACCGGAGCCTCTCCATGCTGGCGGACCGGCGATCATGTCCGCTCCCAGCGAACGATGGGCCGACGAGGCGAAGCGCCGGTACAAGCGCTTCCGCAGGGCATTGAAGACCGCCCGTCGGACCGAGGAGACTGAGGACCTCCATGCTCTCCGCCAGCAGCTTCGGCGCGTCCGCCTCCTCCAGGAGCTGCGACCCGGTGGCGACAGCACCTCCTCCGCCGCGCGGCGACGGGCGGACCGGACCATTGCCGCTCTCGGAGAGGTCCACGACACGGATGTCCTCGTCGAGATACTGAGAACAGTACCCGACGGGGCCCGCCCGCACGCTCCTCCTCGGCGACCTGGGGAGACGGCGGCAGAAGGCACTTCAGCGCGTGACCGGGTTGATCGGCTCGCGCCGGCTACAGCGGTTCGGCCGCCCGGGCGGGTGAACGGCCCCCGGCGGGCGGCCTCGGTCCCCTCTTAGCCCGACGGGGGTCCGCTGGTCGTGCCCGTCCCGCTTCCACCCTTCTTAGGGGGTGGTACCGGGGCGGGAGGGGGCGGGTCGGCGGTCTCCGACCTCGCCGGAGCCGGTGCGTGAGGGGCGAGGAGGGTCGCCAGGTAGGCGGTGAAAAGGGTGTTCGATGAGCTCCCGTCGCCCGAGGCGGTCACCATCGTGTCCGGGGTGATCCGGACGTGGCCCTCCTTCACCTGCTCCATGATCCGGACCAGCGCGACCCGATCGGAGCCGATGACGATCGCCTGCGCCTGGTAGGCGTCCGCCGTCGCCTGTCCGACGGTACGAACGGCCGCGCCCTCCCCGTCGGCCTTGATCCGGGTCGAATCGCGGATACCTTCGGCTTGCTTGACGAGGGCCTTCGCGTTGTTCTCGTTGATGTCCACCTGAAGCACGGCCTGGACGACCTGGGGCTGCATGTTGGCGCGCGCGGTCTTCTCCTGGACGGCGATCCGCTGCTCCTCCGCCAGCGCCTGCTGCTGGTACTGGGCCTGCTGCTGGATCGCGATCTCCTTCTGGGTCTGGGTGGCGAGCAGGCTCTCGTCGACCGCGATGTAGGAGATGAGGAGGTTCTGGGCCTCCACCATGTACTTCGCGAACTCGACGCGGGCCTTCTCGAGGGCCTCCTGCTGGAGCTGCGACCGGCTCTGAACGAACTCGAGGGCCTTCTTCTCGCCGGCGTTGTTCCGGAACGACGCGTCGATCAGGGGGTGGACGATCTGCTGGATGAGGTTGAACACCGAGCCGAACCGTGCGATGATGAACGCAGCGTTCTCCGGAAGGATCCGGATGACCATCCGGACATCGACCTCCAGCTGGAAGCCGTCCTTCGAGGTGACCTTCAGCTGAGAGAACTGGAAGAACGAAACCCCCTTCTCGGTGTCACCCGTAAGGTAGGGGTACGCGGCGGCGTCCGTGACCGGCTGGGCGGAGGGGCGAGGCATCGACGGCGCGTTCGGGTGCTGGGAGCTTGCCCAATCCACCATGATGGCGCTGGTGGGGACGAGGTACGCGGTGAACGCGATCGGGTTCAGATTGTACTTCCCGGGGGCGACGGGGTTCTGCCAGATGCCCCGGCGAGTACGGTCCGGCGTCAGAAGGATCTCCACGACGCTGTGGACCGTCTGGTCGAAATCGGGGGCGTCGGAGACCGGGGTGGGCTTGACATCGTTCCGGTCCAGCTCCTCGCCGATGTTGGATCGGAGCACCGCCACGAATCCGGGGGGTACCTCGTAGACCTCGTCGAGATCCACGTTGAACAGGAGAGGGTTGACGTAGTACCGGCCCGGCTGGAGGGTGTCCTGCTGGGGCCCCCGGTATCCGCCGCTGTCGAGGAACGCCTGACCGTCCTGGAAGTAGTTGTGGGGCCGGGCCTTGGGGTTCGCGGGGGTCGGTTGAGCGACCGGCTGCGGGGCCACGATGTACCTGGTCGGTAGCGAGACGCCGTCCTGCGCGGTCAGAACCCCGACCTGGCCGGCGTTCACCTGGGCGGCCGTCCACATCTTGACGGCGAACGCCATGGTATTGATCCGGTATTTTCCGGGCCGGAGGATCGCCACCTGGGGCCCCTTGTATCCTCCCCCGTCCAGGAACCGCTCGGCGTCCTGGAACTGGTTACATTCGACCTCGTCGCCCAACAACCGACCCTTGGGAAGCGGACGACCATCGATGGACTCCACCGTGGCGATGTTGATCGGACCGACCTCCAGGACCGGAGACTTCCGGACGCTCCAGATGATCGGCATCCGGAAGTAGAGCCCGGGGACGAGCGTCGAGGCCTGGACCCCCACCTGGCCGTGGCGGGCGATGACCTGACCCGGAGGCATGCTCCGGCCGAACATCTTCCGGGTGAGGATCCCTACCTCGTTTTCGCTGATCAGGAAGAGCCCGGAGAGCAGGAACAGGACGAGAATGATCACGATGATGAGCAGGACGGAGAGAGTTACGGGGTCTACCACGCCGGCCACCTAGCGGGCTCGGGGAGAACAACCGGCTTAAAGTGGGCTTCGCTGCCCCACGGGTCGAAGCCCCGCCGACCCACGTTGCTAGGCGGAATCGGGCGGCCCGTCCGGGCGCACCTCGACCGGGATCTCGTGGACCGAGTTGTTCCCGACCCCACGGAAGTTCCAGAGCGCCTGGACGGGCTGGCTGTTGCCGTTCTCGTCGGTCGCCCGCGCGCGGATCACGTAGAACCCAGCGCGCGGCAGGTCGCAAGCGAACTCCCAGTGGGTCCATGTATGGCGCGAACCGGCCGGAAATAACCGGGCGGGTCGCCAGACCTCCCCGTGCCCCGTTATTGGCCCGGTGCTCACGTCCACGCGAAGGATGGGGGCGTCCCCGGACCACGCGATGCCGCGGACCCAGTGCGGGCCGGGGGCGATGACCTGCCCCTCGCGGGGCCAGGTGATGAGGGACTTTACCTTCAAGGCCGTCACAGGGACCTTAGGTGCGGCGGCGGGGGAACCTTCCGGGATGTACCAGTACGCCCGGGTCCGGAAGTATCCGGGGTACGGGTGGTCGATGAGTGAGATCCGGGTCAGCCATTTCACGGATGCCATCCCGTACCACCCGGGGACGATCGCCCGTAGCGGGTAGCCGTGACTGGGCTCCAACGGGGCGCCGTTCATCTCGTCGACAAGCAATGTGTCCGGGTGGAGGGCCTTGGCCAGCGAGATGCTCATTCCGTAGTTGATCACATCCGGGGCCCCGGCCTCCTTCCCCCGGTCAGCCCCCTCGAACACCACCTCGATGGCACTGGGGCGAACCCCGGCAGCTTCGAGGATCTCCCGCAGCCGGACCCCCTTCCAACGGGCCGCGCTCACGGCCCCGTGGCCCCACAGGACCCCTTCGGGTCGTGGGCGCACGGTCGAGCGGCTGTTCCCTGCGCACTCCATCACGGTGACCACCTCGTGGTGGGGCATCGCCTGCACCTCCGCGAACCTCAGCCGGACCGGGCGCTCGACCTCGCCCTCCACCATCAGGGTCCAGCTGTCCCGGTCGATCGTTGGAACAGGAAAGTGGCTCCGGATGAAGAAGCGGTTTGTCGGGGTAATCTCGGCGTCGAGGGTCGACAGGGACGATTCCACGCACTTCGCATCGCCGGTCGGGGGACGCACCTCGAGGGGGAGGAACCGGGGGTCGTGGCTCTCCGGCGACGGCTCTACCCTCGCCCTCCGAACGTCCTCTACCATAGGGGTGGTCGCTCTCCGGCGGTCCGGTCGCTTCGAGTAATTAATCTCACCGACCTCGGCGGTGGATCTCGGTTCTCCTGCGGAATCGGCGCACCGCTCCGGCAGACCGTGCCGTGGAAAGCGGGGCTAGGCCGGCGCCCGGGCCTGCACCGACCACATCAAGGGGATCCGACCGTCCCCCTTCGCTAGATGCCAGTATCCGTGGCGGTCCTGGCGCATGAACGGGAACTTGCGCCAATAGGTGTACGGGAACTCATGCACGGCCTGCAGAACCAGCCCGGCCCCGAGGAGCGCGGTCAACACCTCCGAGAGGGGGTGGATCCACGAGTAGCTCACGCGATGGCGCATCTTGTGCTTCGTCGCATAGGTCCCATCGAACAGTTCCCGGAGGGGTCCGGGCCGGAAGTACCAGTTGACCTGCTGCAGGTCCCCGACGGGACCATCGTTCTCATACAGGTCAGAGATCGCGTGGTCCTCCAGCAGGTAAAAGAGCCCCCCGGGAGCCAGGTGGTCGCGGATGACGCGCGCCCAGCCATCCAGGTCCGGTAGCCAGCAGATCGCGCCTTTCGCGGTGTAGACGACGTCGAACCGGCCGAGGCCGTGGCTCGGGACATCGTAGAGGTTCGACTCGACGAACCGACCCGCCACTCCCGTGATCCGGCCCAGCTTTCGAGCCTGGCGGATCGCGGCGGGAGAGAAGTCGACCCCTGTCACGTTCGCCCCTAAGCGGGCCCACGAGAGGGTGTCCATCCCGAAGTGGCACTGCAGGTGGAGCAGGGACTTTCCCCGGACGGAGCCCACCTCGTGGATCTCGACCTTCTCGAGCGTGTTCCGGCCTTTGAGGAAGGACGGAACGTCGTAGGAGGCCGAAGCGACATGGAGGGGGACGCTCTCGTCCCACTTGGCACGGTTGACCGCCTGACGCCGACGATCACCGGCCTTCATGGACCGAGCCGAGGGAAGCCGAACCATAACCGTGCTGTCTCGAGGTCGGGTCCGCCGGAGGTGAGATGGTGGCCCGGTGGCGACCGACCGAGCCGGCCCCTGATACGGACGGACCGATTGACCTGCCCCTCCCCGTGAACGACCGTAGATTGGATGCGCGGTTCCTGCCGCTCTCGGTGGCTGCCCTCCTCGCCGCGCTTGTACCTCGGAACGGGGATCGTTCTCCTCGGCGGTGGCCCCACCTGGTTGCACGAGAGCGCCGGGGCGGTCCTCCTCCTGCTGGTCCTAGGCATCTTGGTGTCGGAGAGGGACGAAAGCACACGCCCCCCGGGCGCGCTCGCCCGCCCCGCGCTCGTCCTCGGATTGCTCGTAGCCATGGGGGCGGCCGGCGCAACTCTTACGTTGGGGCTCCTGCCGGCGAGCGATGGATTCGTCCCGGGGGCCCTTCTCGGCTTGCTGGTCGCCGCCCTCACGGAAATGGTCCGGTTCGCGTGGACCGTCAACGCCTCGGCCGGCCCGCGAACGAAGTGAGGAGGGGCTCATTCACCCTCGAGGTGCCGGCCCGCGGGGATCGAGGAGGCCGGGCCCGAGCGCCGGGGCCACCGGCACGACGGCGGGGCGGGGAGGTCTCGGGCGGCTCGCCTTAACGGCCTCAATCCACCCGAACTCTGAATAATCGGGCGGGTCTCGTGCCGGCGTGTTCGACCTCACGCTCTCGGACGTGTTGGCGCTTGTCCAAACGATCGCGATCATCACGGCCCTGCTGATCACGGTCTACTTCTCTCGCCGCCAGATCCAGGCGTTCACGGTCGACCTGGAATCTCGCGTCCTCAACGACATCGATGAGAAATTCCACCGGATCGGGGAGATCTTCATCGAACGCCCCGAGCTGATCCGGACGATCTACAACACCCCGACGACACTAGGTCCCGATATCCCGTTCACGTACTACCTGCTGTTCTTCTGTGCTCACATCTACCACATGCAGCAGCGCGGGCTCCTCCAGGACAACGAGTGGACCGGTTGGTTCCAGTGGATGCGAAAGGCGTTCCAGCATGGTACGCTCGGGACGAGCTGGACTCGCGACGACATGCGCGCCTGGTTCGACCCGGCGTTCTCGAGGTTCGTAGAGGAGGAGATGCTCAAACCCGGGCCTGTCGCAGGGACCCCTCCGAGCGCGGGGTAGTCGCGGCTCCGGTGTTGGGGGTGCGGGCACGCTCGGTTCCGCTCGGGCTGGGGCATTCCGCAAGACGTCCGGTCATCGAGCCCGGCGGATCGTCCGGGCCATCCCTCCGAGCGACCCCGCCGCTCCCCTCCCGAGCGGAGCTCGTGACAGGGGAACGATCGGGGAGCGACCGAGTAGGGAGATGCCGATCTAGGCGGCCGGCGGGGTCGCTGGTGCCCGGGGAAGGTGGCCGAGTGCCTCGAACAGGTCGCGGAGGTGCCCGTTGCACAGAGCGAACTTGGCACCGTTGTGGGGCGACAGGGGGTAGTCCCGAGACTCCGGTGGGTCGGGCGAGCAGCCCGAGCCTGCGCCCGGGGCGGGCAACCAGGGCCGACCGATCAACTCGCGAAAGGCCCGATCGATCTCGCACTGCCGGGGAGGCGCCCGAATAGGCGGGGACCAGTTCATGGTGAGCCGGCCGCCCCGAGGTGGAGCTCTACGTTCGTGGGGTGGGTGTCGAATCCTAGCTTCGCGAGGGATCCCAACGTATCGGCCAGGTGCTCGCCTTCGGGAGTGACCAGTACCGAGGTCAAGGTCGGTGATCCGTACGTGGTGGGGCCAAATGTGGATCTGCTTCATGGACCATGTAGGCCACGCCGGAGGATGAGCTATCCCCCCTGTGCCGGTAGCGCCGAACCTCGAACGAGCGCCACCGGCGTCGGCCCGGGTTTCCAGCGAGGTACCGACCCGGGGGAGGTTACCGACGCGTCGGGCGCCCACCGCCACCACTCTAAACGAAGAGGATCCGAAAACATCCCCCGCTCATCTGAGCGGAGCGAGAGGTCTACGCAAGCAATCCCCCTGGGCGAACGATAACGGCCAGGGAGGCCGTTACTTCTTCTTCTTACTCTTGGTCTTCTTCTTCGGCATGACCATGATACAGATAGCCACGGGGCTACATTAGGGCGCCTAGGACCCGATCCTCGGAACCGACCCTGCTCCGCGTCCGCTCCGGACGCTCCCGGATGGGTCCAGGGAGCGCGAAATCTGCAGCCCGCTGCCTTTCGATGCCCACGCGCCAGGCTGGATGGGGAAGTCCTTGGGTAGAGGTCGCATCCATCTATTAATTAGTGTCACATATATATTTTTCAACAAGTCCGAACCCCCGCTGGAGACACTGCAGAAAGCCCCCGCCGGCGACTGGACGCGCTGCCGGCCGTCCGTGCCCGGGAAACACCGGGCGACGGTGTCCCCGACAGACTGATTGCGACGTCCCTCAAGACCCATCGCCGCGAGCGTCGTCGTCGCCCGTCTCGTGGTCCCCGGGAGCGACGGGTGGGGGGTTCGATTCGCACGGTCTCGGACACTCCCCCCATTCCATGGAACCCGGTGGAGGATCCCGGTCCGGCCCGGAACTGACCCGAACCCGGTCGAGGGGCCCCGGCGCGATGCGACCGGGCTCAAGCATTAAGCCCCCCAGCCTCTGAGCAGGCCGGGCAACACGTGCAGGCGTTCGTCAAGACCCACCGCGGACCCGGGGGCGAGCTCAGGACGGTTCCGGACCCCACACCGGCCGACGACGAGGTGCTGGTGGCCGTTCGGGCCGCGTCCGTGTGTGGAACCGACGTCCACATCTGGGAGTGGAACGATTGGGCGGAGCACCGGATCAAGCGCATCCCGATGATCCTGGGGCACGAACTGAGCGGCGAAGTGGTGAAGATCGGTAGCCGGGTCAACAGCCTGAAGGTCGGGGACCACATCTCGGCCGAGACCCATATCGCCGATGGAACCTGCTACCTCTGCCGCACCGGGAAGATGCACATCTGTGAGAACGTTCAGGTGTTGGGCGTGGACCGGGACGGGATCTTCGCTGAGTACGCCGTATTGCCCGAAATGAACGCATGGCGCAACGATCCGGGGCTCGACCCCTCTCTGGCCTCCATTCAAGAACCTCTGGGAAACGCCGTGCACTCGCTCTTGCCCGAGGCGAACGTCGAGGACCTCGCCGGGAAGAGCGTCCTGGTCACGGGATGCGGCCCGATCGGGCTGCTCGCCATCACCGTGG
Organism: uncultured Thermoplasmata archaeon; assembly: GCA_963708255.1. GTDB lineage: Archaea > Thermoplasmatota > Thermoplasmata > Lutacidiplasmatales > UBA184 > Lutacidiplasma. Next base: position 1,001,388 of record CAVPSE010000002.1, on the reverse strand, counting down.
CGAAGACGTTCGGGGCCTCCCAGGTGATCGCCACTGAAGTCAATCGGGTGCGCTCCGAGCTTGCGCGCAAGATGGGGGCTGACCTTGTCTTGAACCCGGTCGCCGAAGGGGCCGGACTGGCCAAGAAGATCCGTGACGCTACCGAGGGGCACGGTGTCGACGTGGCGGTCGAGATGTCAGGGCACCCGAGTTCCCTCCCCCTGGTCTTCGAGGCGCTCTGCCCCGGCGGACGGGTCTCTCTCTTGGGTCTGTTCGACGGCCCCGTCGCGTTGAATTTCGATGACGCCATCATATTCCGGGCCGCCCGCATCCACGGGATATTCGGCCGTCGGATGTTCGACACCTGGTACACCGTCAAGGGGCTCCTGAGGAGCCCGGCCTTCCGGGAGAAAATGGGGCAGATCATCACCCACCGGGTGCCCATCCCCGAGCTCGGGCGCGCGATGGACTTGATAAAGTCCGGGGAGGCTGCGAAGGTCTCCCTCGTCGCGAAGTGGTGATCCGACCATGCGGGACCCTACCTCCTTCCTGAGATCCGAGTACGACGAACTGGTCCGCGCCGAGCTCGACTGGAAGCTCCGGGTCCTTGGGGGCCCGAGCGCGCCCTGGTCTCAGGTCGACGGCAAGAAAGTACTGATGTTCTGTTCCAACAACTACCTTGGACTGAGCAACCACCCCGCGGTGAAGGAGGCGGCGTTGGAGGCGCTCCGGACCCATGGCGCCGGATCCGGATCGGTCCGGCCGATCGCCGGGAACATGGACCTTCACATGGAGCTCGAACGCCGGTTGGCGAAGTTCAAGGGGGCGGAGGCCTCCCTGGTCTACCAGACGGGGTTCGCCACGAACTCCGGTCTCATCCCCCAGCTGGTCGGCGAGGGCGACCTGGTGGTGAGCGACGAGCTCAACCACGGCAGCATCATCGACGGTGTCCGGCTGTCCCGTGCCGAGCGGACGGTCTACAAACATGCCGATCCGGCCGATCTCGACCGGGTCCTCGCCGAGGCGGAGGCCCATGCTCCCGCCTTCCGCCGGATCCTCATCATCACGGACGGCGTGTTCTCCATGGATGGCGACATCGCCCCCCTCGACAAGATCGCGTCCCTCGGGGCGGCCCACGGGGCAATGGTCTACGTGGACGACGCCCACGGGGAGGGCGTTCTCGGTGAGGGGGGCCGGGGGATCGTTTCCCACTTCCACCTCTCACGGGACCTGGTCCAGGTGGAGATGGGCACCTTCTCCAAAGCGTTCGGGGTCGTCGGCGGTCACGTCTCCGGGTCCCGGGACCTGGTGAACTTCGCGTACAACAAGTCCCGGACCTGGTTGTTGAGCGGCTCCCACCCCCCCGCGGTGGCGGCCGCCTGTCTCGCCGCGGTCGACGTCCTGGAGCGAGAGCCGGAGCACGTTCGGCGGCTTTGGGACCACACCCGTCGCTTCAAGAAGTCCATGTCGGACCTCGGGTTCGACATCGGCCACAGCGCTACTCCGATCACCCCGGTGATCGTGGGCGAGAGCTCGGTCGCCCGCAAGCTCAGCCAGCGGCTCTTCGAGCTCGGGGTGTTCGCCCTGCCGATCGTCTTCCCGATGGTCGCGAAGGACAAGGCCCGGATCCGAACGATCATGAACGCGGCGCTCTCCGACGAGGATGTGGCGTTCGCGACGACCGCGTTCGAGAAGGCGGGACGCGAGCTCGCCATCCTGTAGGCCCGCCTCCGTCCGACGGCGCCACGACAGGGGGCCCGGGTCCGGCTTTGGGGCAGCGGCGGCCGTAAAGGGCGCGATCTCCTCGGATTTCGGGATTTCCGATGGGACGCGAGCCTTTCCGCCCGGGCCGCCGGTGCGTACGGGTGAACCGGGCTTGACCTGCCGCTCATCTGGAGTGAGGCGGGTGGGCTGGCCAGGCTGAGATGCGGGCGAACGGGGACCTGATCCTGGGGTACGAAACCCGGCTTGACGACGGCCGTGGTCACAACGTCGAGGTTGATCTCCCCTCCGATGAGGAAGGGGCGGACCACGGGACCTCCGCCCTTGAACTGTCTGTTCTCGCCCTGGCCGGATGTGTCACCACGATCTTTGCCCGCATTGCCCGTCGTCGACGGCTGACCTTCAGCGGCCTCCATATCTCCCTGGTAGCGGACCGTGGGGCCCGGGCGGCGACGATCGAACGGGTCCACGGGGAACTCGTGGTCGAGAGTCTGGCCCCTCAGGGCGAGGTGGAAACCGTGCTCCGCCTTACCCTGAGTACGTGCCCGGTCGGGGTGCTCTTCGACCGGGCTAGGATCCCCGTCACCATTGGCTGCACGGTGAAGGCCCCGGAGGGCCTCCCCCGGAAGCTGCCGGAGCCCCTGCTCCCCCGATAGCGGCGCGCGCCGAGGGTTCCTCGCCAGACGCTTGCAATCTGGTGGCGCCCGTGGCCTGCCGCCAATTGATAGGAAGCCGGCCAAGGAGAGCGCCGGGCCCGTAAGCGACGCCGCGCTCCTCCCAGCGCGTACACTCGGTAATCACCTCCGGGGGCACCGGGCTGCCGATGGGGTCGTGGGGCGAGGTCGCCGGACTCCTGGCCCTAGGGACCCTCGAGCGTACCTCCTCAATCCTCGCCCACTTCTCCTGGGGGTTCCTCGTCGTGGTTGCCGCCGCCAGCGGAAGGAGACGGTACCTCGCTGCCGCGGCCCCGATGGGGCTGGTCGACTTTCGCGTGCCGTTCGCCCTCTCGCTGGGCCCTGTAGAATGTGAGACGCTCGTCTTCGCCCCCTCCCTCGTGGCTTTGCTCGTCACACACGGGCTTACCCGGACGGAATGGCGTTCCATCTGGGCCCGCGCTGGGGGAGCGGCCCCAGGGTCGCCTATCTGGCCCTAAGCCCCCAGACCTCCTTGGCAGCTCGATCGGCGCTCAGGGTCACCGAGCGAGGGCGCCGGTCGCCCCCCAAGGCCCCACTGTCGGGCCGCCGCCAGCCGGGCCGAGGTCGCGCGGCGCGAACGGGCACCCGCGGCTCAGATTCCCCAGGCAGTATAGTAGAAGTAGATCAGGTAGAGCCCCACGAGGATCAATACCGCGGCGCTAACCTTCTTGATGACCGGCGTGAGCGCCTTCAGCTGGTTGACGTACTTCTGACCCGCCATCGCCAGCATGATCGTGGTCACGATCATCAGGGCGGCCGCGGTCCCGCTGAAGATCAGGATGTTCACGATCCCGTCGAACACCCCGAGGGCGAGGCCGGCGATGATCGCGGAGAAGATCACGGGGGCCACACACCCGGCGGCAGCGGCCGCATACCCCATGCCATAGCCGAACAGCTTGAGATAGAACGCCCGGCCGGACGTGGCGGTCGGGGTGGCGAGGGTCTGCTCCGGGCGCTTCCCGCCGAGGCGGTACCAGAGGTTCTGCAGGGGAGTGACTACTCTCCAGGTACTGGAGGTTGGTCAGCAACAGGGCCCCGAGAGCGATGAGGACCACACCGACGCCGATGAGAAGGTCCGGAACGTACCCGCTGACGACATTGGCAGCCAGGATGAGCGCGACCCCGACGATGAGGAACACCAGGATCATTCCGAGCGCAGTCACAGAGCCGGCGAACGCAGCCCGACGTGCCGCCCCCTTGTAGGCACCGCCGCTCGCGTTGGCCGCCGTCGCCTCACGAGAGTTGAGGCCCAGGAAGAGTCCCATGTACCCAGGGAACATCGGGAACGCGCAAGGAGAGAAGAAGGTCGTCACGCCCGCCAGGGCGGCCAGCGCGAAGACGCTCACGGTCACGATCGAGATCGCGGTCGCGGTCCCGGCGAGGGCCGAGTTGAGGGTAGAATGCAGCTGGTTGTCGTTCTGGACCCCTGTTACGTCGTAGACCACGTCCCCCTGCTTGTCGACGATGACCACGGTGGGGAGGGCGCTGACGCCGTACGATTGGGAAACGGCGAGACTCCCCGTGTCCTGCGCCATCGTCCAGGTGATGTTGTTGTTCGCGTGGTACTGCTTCAGGTTAGGGATCGTGTCGCCGAACTGCGGCTCGATGTAGATGGAAACGATCTGCACCGGACTGTTTCCGGTTTGGTTGTAGCCGGCGTAGAGGGAGGCGAGGCTCTTCTCGACGACCTGACATTCTGCGCAGGAGAGCGAGGTGAACTCGATCACCACGACACTGTGGTTCTGGTACTGGGCGAGGGAGAAGTTCGCCCCGTAGATGCTGTCCACCGTGAATTGTGGGGCACGGGAGGGTGTCGCGCCGGCCTTCGTTGTGGGGAGCAGATGACCGAAATAGACCACGCCCGCCACCACGACGAGGGCGATGACCAGGATGGGGATGACCCTACGAAGTCGCATGGGGACCAGCGGGAACTTGTTTCCCCTCTATGTAGGCCTGTCGGGACTGGAAGGCGGCGGGGCGGTCGGCTTCCGGCGGCGAACCACTAGGAGCCCCGCTACGACCGCGATGACGATGACCACCAGAGCAAGGACAAGCCACAGCGTAGTCCCCCCGGGCAGGGAGGAGGATCCGCCGCCGCCCGTGGTTTTGGATCCCGAGGAGCTATTGGACAGGGAGAGGTCCTTGACGAGGTCCTGCCCGGAGATGGCGATCGACTGGGTGTCGTTCGTGAAGCCCGGATACGAGACCGACAGGCTGTAGGTCCCATTCAGGAGGCCGGAGAACGTGTACGCGCCCGAGGCGGTCGTCGTGGCCGTGGCCTGGTTCCCGGGGGACAAGGCCACCGAGGCGCCGGCGATCGCGGCCCCGGTCACCGAGTTGGTCACGATACCGCTTAGCCCGTAGAGCTGGGGGCTGACGGTCATTTCGAACATGTTCTCGCCCCCCACCTCTTGGGCGACGGTCAGGTTCGAGAATGCGTTGGGGAGGTTTGGCTCCCTGAGCGTAGAATTGTCCGCGAACTCGATGGTGATGTTGTAGCCGGCTCGGACGCCCTCGGTCATCCCGTCGTAGCTCGACATTCGGTCGGTCGTTCCAACGTAGAGGTTCGTCCCGTGAAGGGTCATCACGATCGGCTGGTAGCAAACCGGGCTACTGAGCTGGCAGAACGCGAAGTAGACGAACTGGATCCCCGTGACGTTGGAGAGTTCCATTGACACCGTGAAATTCCCCTGCTCGGTGATGTAGCCCGACTGCCAGATTGCCACTACGAGCCCCCCTGAGGAGCTCGGGGCCGGCGAGGCCACGGAGAGCGGCATCGCCAGGAGCATCGCGCTGACCACCAGGGGATACCAGATCACCTTCCCCCGACCGCGAGAGCCTTCCGCCGTTTGCATGACGCTGGTCACGGTGCTCCGGGTCGCGTGCGAGGTCGGGGCGCGCCCCGACCGGACGACTTGACCTACCCCGTGCCTCACGGCTCATTCCCGGAGGGAGGCGACGGCCCTCGAGGTGCCTTCCGCCCCGTGGGGGGCGAGCGGCCGCGCTTCCCCTTCCCGGACATCATTACGGCTCCGCCGATGATCGCGGCGGCAATGATGACCCCGACCGCGATGCCGATCATCTCGTCGGTCGTGAGCCCGCTGCTACTCGAGGGGGACGAACCCGAGGACGGCAGGTTGTGGAGCGCAATGGTCACGTTCGTGATGTTGCCCGGGGTCAGAGTGACGGTCGTAACGTTCCCCTTGAATCCGGGGGCGGTGATGTTCAAGGAGTACGTTCCCGCGGCGAGGAGCTCCCCGAACGCGCCGGCGACCACCGACACAGCGGTCCCGTTGACCGTGACGCTGGCGTCCGAAGGGCTGACCGTGCCCTGCAGACTGGCGTACCTTGGAATGAAGGTGGCGTTGATCACCAGTGGGACCGCCGCGACCGAGACGGGGCCGGTGGAACCGGACGCGACCCACGCGTACGATTGGGGAGCGAACTGGTAGTCGACGAAGCCCGCGGGGAGGTACAGCGAGAACGAGGAGCTCGTGGGCGCGCTGACGTTGAGGGAGTCGATGGAGAACCACCAGCCGACGTTGGGAGGGAGCCCCTGGGCGTCCACGGTCACGGAGGTCGCTGACGCGGCCGTCGTGTTGGCAGAGTACCCGCCGGTGTTCTCGGCACACATCTTGTACCAGTACACCTGGCCAGCGATCACCGTCGTGTCGATGAAACTGGTCGCGGAGGAGGCGCTCACCTGGGAATAGACGCCGGTCTGCGACGAGGACCGGAAGATGTGGTAGGTAACGCCTGCGCCACCGGAGGCTGGCGTGGTCCAGTTCAGGGAGACCTGCTGGTTACCCGCTCCGACCGAGAACCCCGTCGGCACGTCCGGTCGGATGATGGGGTTCACGACGATCGTGGCCGCCTCGGGGACCGCGGTGTAGTTCGCCGCCGTCACCTGCGCGTTGATGACGACAGTGGTAGTTGCCAGGACGGAGGGGGCCTGATAGGAAACCACGAGGTTCCCGCTCCCGTCGGTGATCCCGCTGGCGGGGCTTACCGTGCCACCGCCGCTCCAGGAGAAGTTGACCACGACACCCGTCAGGGCGGCGCCGGTGCTGCTGTTCGCGACGTGGACGTTGATGGTCGCGGCGCCGCCGGAGAGCAGCGTCGTGTTGTTGGCCGCGATGGCCGTGGTCACCGTGGAGACCTTGGTCATGTTGGCGTTCTCAACCTGCTTGCTCGAGTTGAGCTGCACGAAGGTTACGACACTCAAGTTGCGGTCGTTCCATGTCGAGTTCACATGGCTCGTGACATTGAGGTAAGTGGTACCTCCGGCGACGAGGGTCACCGGGTGGTTGTACATGGTCTCCCGCACGACGCGGTCGACGTCGTGGGGACCGTTGCCATTCTGCACCCCGGTCTTGTCGATCATCTCGAGAAGGTACATGATCGTGTTGTAGGTGCCGTTCACGTCCGAGGCGATGACAGCGTGCTCCGTCACGTTGTCCGAGGAGAGCGCGGCACTCTGCGTAATGCCAACCGGGGCCGCGACCTTCGAGGCGTTGAGGATCGCATCCTGGTAGATCGTGTGCATCACGGGCTCTGTGTAGGGCGTGCCGCAAGAATCGTTCAGGCCGTCGAAGTATACGTCGGGGTAACCGCAGATGTTGTAGAAGGTGCTCCGGGCAGCCGTCGTTCCGTCAGGGGGTACATAGTTGTCGAGGCATGGACCCTGGCCGGCAGCGAAGGCGCAGATGTGGAGCTCAGAGATGGAGAGCACGTTCGCGCTCGTGTTCTGGTCGATGTAATGGAGGGCCTCCGTCTCGTAGGGGCAGTGGGGGCACCAAACGCCCGTAAAGGTTTCGACGAGAACAGCCCGAGGGAAACCGACCAGCGGGATCGGCGCGGCGGTCGTGACAGTGCCATGCGTCGAAAGGGGAGCAGAGAACGTAACGGGAGCGGCTGGGACGAAGCTCGCGCGGCTCGAGCCGCCCGATTGGAACGCGCCCGGAAGCAGGACGGCGAGCAAGAAGATCAGAACAATCGCTACGGCCACGCGGCTCTTTGTCATGTGAATTCCTCCTCTAAAATCAGACTGTCGAACGACTCGCTGGGCGGGGGCGTCTGGTTCGCGCATCTGGTCCGTGCTCAAATTGGGCTCCGCCCGTACTGCCCCGGCTCCGAGCCCACCGGCCGCAGGACTGCGACTGGATGGCCCCCGGGGTCCCCGATATCCTCGTCTGCTACCCGGCACCAGGTACTTAAACCTCGACGTTGTTCCAAGGTCCATCAGGAGAGGTCCCCATGAGACGGAGCCGGGTCCCGTCTCAGCTTCCGAACCGCAACAGGCGCGGTTCGGGCGCCCACTCCGGCGCCTATATGGCGAGTGTCCCGCTCAGAGGACCTGTGCCTCGGGTCAAGGTTGAGTTTGTCTATGCCGGCCTGCGGACGCGCAACCTCGCCAGGTCGCTGCGATTCTACAAGAAGCTCGGCTTCAAGGTCCACAAACGAGGAACGATGGGTCACGGCGGCCGGTGGGTGCACCTCGCCTTCCCTGGCGCGCAACAGCGGTTGGAGCTCAACTTCTACCCTCGGGGCAGCCGCTTCTACGAGCCGATCCGTAAGGGAACCGAGTTCGATCATTTGGGGTTTCGGGTCTCAGACGTGGAGGCCTGGGAGCGGGAGCTTCGAAAGCGGAACCTCCCCATCGTGGCTCGGATCCGGGAGCCGTTCGAGAACATCGTCTATACTCGGGACCCGGATGGGAATTGGCTCGAGTTCTTCGGCCCTGTACCGGGCTGAGGAGTCCGAACCGTGAGGCCCGCAAGGGCGCCCCCGAGGGTCGGCCCGGCCTCGAGTGCGGGGTCGGAGCGCGCCGCCGGTTCGATGCGGACGAGCGGAGTCTAGGTCCGTTGGATCCGCGCGCGCCGTAGGTTGCGTCACCCGGGTGGGGTTCGGCCCGTCGGGAGGTGCAACCGCCATTGCGCCCCGGGCCGGCCTCGCTAACGAGCCGTCGTGGGTCGAGCAGCTCGGCATGCCCCCTCTCCTACCCCATCGTTCGCCGAAGCGGCCCGTCGCCGAGAATGGGGGCGCTCGATGCGCAGGGAGGGGCGTGCTCAGCGGGGCGGCGTTCGAGGACCCTCGCGCCGCCGGAGGCGGGATCGGCGGACCGTTAACAGGATCGGGATGGCGATGAGAATCGCCAGGATCACCAACAGGAAGTCGGCCACTGGCACCCCTGCGATCAGCACCGCTTGGCTCGACTGCACGCTGCAGAGCCAAACAGGCTGAACCGGAGGCGCCCCCATGTACGAGGCGTTCGCTCCCTTCGAGTCCACGATCCATAGGGTCACCTGGGGGGGAGCCCAGACGGAGTACGTGTGCTGGACGCTACCGCCGTGGCCGAGCGGGGAGTGGTCTCCGAAGTCCCACGTATACGAGAACGGGGCGGTGCCCCCCTCGGCGACGCCTAGGAAACCCAAGGTGACGTCGTCGGGGTTACACGTTTCGTTCGGTCCGTAGGGGACCGTGTAACTGGCTTGGAGGGAGCTCGGGCCAGGGGGCGGGCTGGATCCGGCCGCGCGCGACCCGCCGAGCTGGCCGGCACTGCCAGTCGCAACCGGGGTAGCAAGGAGCACAAGGGCCAGGGCAAGGACGACGAATCCCCGGAAGCGCACGAGGGGGCCACGCACCGTGCCCTATTGGCCTACAGCTTCGGGCGTGCTCCGGCGCGGGCCCGCCCCCGGGGGGCGCCAGCCGAGCCGGATCCCTGGGTCCCGCCGCTACCTTAAAGTCAGCCCGCCCGTCGTAAAGACGATGAGCGGAACCCCGACCTTGGGTGTCAAGACGATCCTCCACCCCGTCAAGGATCTGGCGAAAGCCAAGCCAGTCTACGCGGCGCTGCTTGGCGTCGCGCCGAGCGTCGACTCGGCGTACTACGTCGGGTTCGAGGCGGCCGGACAGCAGATCGGGCTCGTACCCGGAGGAGGACCCCAGGGAATGACCTCGCCCGTGGCGTTCTGGCATGTGGCGGACATTCACGGTAAAATGGCCGAGCTTGCCGCCGCCGGTGCCAAGGTCAGGGAGGCGGCGCACGACGTCGGGGGTGGACGGCTTGTCGCCACGGTTACCGACCCTGATGGGAACGTCCTCGGGCTGGTCCAGGATCCCTGACCGGCGACCCCGCCGACCCCGGAGTTTCCCAGGAAGAGTCGAGCCACGGGAACCGAGCGACAGGCCGACGGGCTCTCCCCACGCCTTGGCCACGCGGCGGGGCCGCCGTTCCGTTAGCCTAGGCGTTATCGTGGCCAGAGCCGCCAGTCCCACTGGCAGTCTCAAGGGACTCGCCAGGCCAGGTCATCGACCCGCCCGGACTTCTAGCCGAGGAGCCTCCGGCTCACCAACCCAGGCTCGCAGGCCGAGAGTGGGACGCGGGCTCGCGGAGAGCCCGTGCCCGCGCGGACACAACCTCACTGCCCACGTCGGGGGGAGGGGTCGATCGACCCCGTGAGAATTCCCATCGCCCGAAGGAGGATCTCGGGCCGAGTGTAGACGGGGGGTCCGTCCTCCCGCTCGACACGTTCTGCCTTCCTCGAACGGGTGAGCGCCTCGAGTGTTCGCGTCACGGAAGCATCCGTGGCCTCGATCCCCCGATCGACCAGGTTCTGACAGATCTCCTCGGCGGTTCCCGAGGCGAGTCCCCCGGCTTCGGGATCCAGCGCCTCCAGGACGAGATGCGGAGGGACTCCTCCCGCGGGCACCACGAGCTCAGAGTGCCGCGGGCCGTTAAGGGTGCCCGTCCGAGGTCCGGGTCTCCTTCAAGGTTCGCTAGGCGCGGATTCCGACGCCCGAGCGCAAGGTCGCGAGGCAGGAAGCAGGCCGAAAGTCCATAGGCCGTCGACCGTGCCGACGTGGCGCTTCATTCGCACATACTAAAGCATATACTTTATTAAGTGGACGCTTTATCACCCCTTCATGGACGCCTTCTCCGTACTGGCGGAACCACACCGGCGCATGGTGGTGGAGATCCTTGCTCACAGGGGAGAGCTCAGCGCGACCGAGATCTCGGAGGAGTTCGACGTGACTCCCCAGGCGATATCCCAGCACCTCAGGGTGCTCCGAGAAGCGAACATGATCCAAGTGGAGAAGCGAGCGCAGCGGAGGGTGTACGCGCTCATTCCGCAGTCGATGAAGCCGCTCCAAGCGTGGGCGGCCGACATGGCCGAGATGTGGAACAGTAGGCTCGACCGGCTCGACAAGGCACTGAAGGAGGAAGCACGATGAAGCAGAACTTGAGGAAGGAGTCAACCGACGGAGAACGCACGCCAGCGAAGATCTCGAGGGAGTTCGACTTCCCGCGGGAGTCTGTCTTCGGAATGTTTATCGACCCAAAGAAAGCGACGAAGTTTTGGGGTCCGGAGGGCGCCGACACCCTCCTCTTCGAGGTCGATCCAAGGCCCGGTGGTGCCCTGCGAATCCATGACCGCCACAGCGATGGGAGCGTTTTCCGGACCTCCGGAACCATCTTGGAGATCATCGTTCCGGAGCTTCTGGTCTTTCGGAGCGCCACGGCACCCGCCGAGGGCGCCGCCCTGTTCGAGGCGATGCAAACACTGACGTTCGAGGAGCTCAGCGCCAAGAGGACGCGAGTAACGGCCTCGGTGAAAGTTCTCTCAACGGGCTCGTTCCCAGGTGGCGTGGAATCCCTCGAGGAGGGGTTCCAAGGAGGGTGGGGCCAGACCTTCGACCGGCTTGCCAGGGAGATGCAGTAGCCGGTCGGTGTCGGCTCCGCTGGGGGGCGCCGGTCCCCGCCCGGGACCACCCCACCCCCCGGCGGGGGAGCGTTGCGGGGTCACGAAGCGAAGTGACCCCGCCATGCCATGATCTCAGCGGAGCAGTCTGACCCACTAGGTCCCTTAACCAAGCTCGACCAGGATCCCGCCCCCCTACTACCCTCTCCGAACAACGACGCTCGGGTCGGAGAGGGGGCAGGCAAGGTGCCGGTGCCCCGGTTAGACGAGGGGTCCGACCCTGGTTCGACTGGGAACCGTAATGTTGGTCCGAGCGCCCTCGAGGAAGGAACCATGACCGGCCGATTCCAGATCGTAGTCGATGCCCGCGACTCAGTCCGCCTTGCCGAGTTCTGGGCGAAGGCCCTCGGTTACATTCCCGAACCGCCGCCCGAGGGCTTTGCCACCTGGAACGACTTCTACCGGACGCTTGGCGTCGAACAGGCCGACCTGTTCGATGGAACGGACTCGATCGTCGATCCGACCGGAGCGGGGCCTCGGATCTGGTTTCACGTCGTCCCGGAGCCAAAGACGTGCAAGAATCGGCTCCATTTCGACCTGGGCGCCAGCGGGGGTCGGACCGTACCCCTCGCGGCGCGAAGGGAGAGGGTGGAAGCCGAAGCATCTCGCCTCGAACGGCTGGGCGCGACGAGGTTAGAGACGTCGTTCGAAGAGGGAATCGATCATTACGCGGTTGCGATGATGGATCCCGAGGAAAATGAGTTTGATATCAACTGAGCCTCCGCGGCCATGCGGTCGGGTCCCGGGAGTATGGACCGCTCCAGATTTGTAAGCTGGATTGCACCCCCCGGGCGCGAAGTCCGGGTCCGGACGGCACTTTCGGGACAGCGGCCGCTGACGGGGTCTAACCTCGAGAAGCCTCGGTTATCTCCGACTACGGACCCGGTTCCGGGGAAGCGGGAGGAGAAGCCCCAGTGTGGCCCCCCGCCGCTCGATCTGGGGAGTCCGCGTCCGGCGGTTCTTTAGGTCCAACGGCCGACTATTTCGGGGGAAGCCGCGCGATCACCGCGGCGGTTGACTCCACATCGCACATCGCCCTGAGTGTGCTCAGCCCCGCCGCGTTTCCTTCGGCAGTCATGGATCCCACTGCGTCCTCGACAACGAGCGGGTGAAATCCGACATTGACGGCGTGGCGTGCCGTGCCCAGTATGCCACCGTCTGTACTCACGCCCGTTAGGACGAGGACTTCTGCATGCCGGACTCGGAGCATGGACTCTAGGGGGGTCCCAACGAAGAAGCTAGGGGAAAACTTGGCCAGCACGAGATCATCCGCGCGGGGTTCCAACTCAGGTAGGATCTCCCACTCATGCGATCCCGGAGCGAGCCGAAAGCCACCGGGGGTCAATCCTCGCCGGGTCATCGAGCGAGCAATCGAAGGGTTTCCCCACCCCTCGGGTGGAGTAGTGTGCTGGCTGTACACGACGGGCAGGCCGCGTGCTCGATATGCGGCGAGGAGCTCGGCAATCTTCGGGATCATCTCGGTGAGGTTAGAGGCGCGCCCGGCGATGCCATGCTGCATGTCCCAGATCACGAGGGCGGAGCGACCGAGGTCGAGTGGAGCAAGCTCCATGGCCTGAACAGCCCGCCGGAGTAGATGAGGCGTGGGAGACCCGCGTGGGGGCGGGCACTTGATCGCGGTCGACGGTCTGCCGCCGGCCCCGCGGCGCCCACGGGACTGATGAGCGAAGGTGGCGTCGCCTGCTCAACTAGGTGAGTGCCGGGCCCCCGCAATGAGCTCCGCAACGGGCGGGTTTATAAGGTTGGAATGCGCATGTATGCGCAGATACGGACTGCACCCCATGGACCCCACCGACCGGAACCTAACGGCTCCCTGCCGCCTCCCCGACTGTGGTCATTCGGACACGCACCATCTTGCCACCCCCGAGCTCGCAAGCGGGCCCGAGCAAGATGTCCGGTGGTGCATCCGATGCCGGCAGCACGAGGTCATTCGTCGACCCCGGCTCATCCGGCTGTTCGGCCTACGCACTGGTTAGGGAGCATCGGGGAGATATCACCCCCCTCCCTTGCTCGCGGGGCGACTGGCCCCTAAGGCTGGTCGCGCCTTGCTGGAGAGTCGGGGGTTCGCTCCTCTCGCACGGGGCGGCCGTGCGGTACCTTCCCTCTCGGACGACCCGGCAGCCACTACCCGCCGAACCCCGCACCAACCCGCTGGCCCGCCAAGCCTGGGGTTCGACGAACGAGGTAATCTGGCTTTGAACCTCCAGCAATCTGATGACGCCACGAAAGCGAATCATCGATCGATGGGCGGACTGCTTCGCCCGCCAGGACTGGAAGGCGATGCTCGACCTGTTCACCGACGATGTGGAACGCTGGGAAGTCGGATCTGAGAAGCGGACCCATGGAAAAGCCGAATTCGAGAAGGAAGTACTTCCCGGTCCCGACGTCGTCCGCCTTGGAATTCAAATCGACCGAACGATCGAGGAAGGCAACGCATTGGTCGCGGAGGGGCTCGCCCGCGTTTACAAGAAGGACGGGTCGAAAATCAATATTCAGTATTGCGACATCTTCGAGTTCGAGGGCGAGAAGATCCGGCGGATCACGGCCTACGGGGCGGTGGTGTAGGCTCCGGAACTGGTTCATTCGAGAGGCGTCTTCCCTTATGCTCTACCCGTAAGTCCCAGCAATCCAGCTGACGACTCATCCGCAGTGGTTGGGTCAGCCGGGGCCGGGACGTCGTTGGACACGGACCCGATTTCGGCGGCATTCTTTCGCGTGCAGGTGGTGGCGGTGACCCTTTCGCAAGCGACCCGCCTTTAGCCTCTCTTCGCATGTGCGGAACCATGTCGGATATTCCAGAGTGGCGGCGTGGGGTCTTGGGACAGTTGGATCTGGCGCTCATCATATTCGAGTTGGTTCTAAGCGCGGTCTTTCTCGCACTGTCCCTCGTGAAGGGCAGTCGGTACTTCAGGGGAGTCGGGATTGGGCTGGTCATCGCATGGGTGACCAGTGCGGTGGCGGTGGTATACAAACGGACGGCTGGGGCTGTCCCCCCAAAGGTGACCCAACAGGCTGCCAACCCTCCGCCCTCTCTAGAGCTGGGCAGAACGTAGCCGATCGATAGCCCCGCCGGGTGGCATCAAATGGTTGCCTCTCTTTAGTCGTCCTCCGGCTGAGGAAGGTGGAACGGCTCGTTGCTGGTGGCATCCACTCAATGCCAACGGCCTGCGGCCGCCGCGTAGACCGTCTTCGTAGCCGCCGTTGTTGCCGCTCTCGCTGTTACACTGTCCTCGGTTCGCGCCGACGGGGTCGGCCCCCACGCCAAAGAAGTGCTACCCCCACCAGGAGCAAGAGTATGAACGGCCAGCTCAGAACCGGGGCGCCCCGGTGCACGCAGTATGGCCGCTGCAAGGGAGGAGCCCGAGGGACCCCCATACTTGCACGATCCACGACCCCAACGCCACCGCCATACCGAACACGATCACGGCACCCACAAGGTAGCCTCGGCGCACAGTGGCGGGAGGGCTGTCCCGTGTATGGCCGTTTGGAGGCCCCCCGTATTGCCACCCGCAGGCAGTCTCCAGACCAGCGATCTTTCGGCTGGGAAATCTCCAAGGTCGGGCGGTCCGAGCCTCGGCCGGCGGCGGGGGCACCCACTCGTCCGTCGGAGCGGAAAGGTTGCGTACCGGGATCACACCGGTGGGGTGGTTTCTGGCATGTCGCAATGGGTGTTCTCGACCCTGATGAGTTCGACGAGTGCCCACTCAGCTATCCAACCAACGGCGGGAGCGTTGGTCAAGATTCGGTCGAGGTCAATCCATCGGTTCGAGCCGGAAACACCTGGCGCCTGTAGAAAACGCGGGTAGTCTCGGGGAGGCAGGATCACCGAGGCTGCTTGGACTCGCTTTCGCCGGAAACCGGGGCCTAAGGATCTAGCCAGGATCCCAGGGGCGCGCGCGAAGGATGTTTAGGGGAAAGCGGATTCCAGAGGCAGGGATCGGGTTTGAGAGGCGAGCCCGTAGCTCCCCGAAGTTTCCGCTGAGGGCGGCGAAGATCCATGGCGCGATCCCTGTAGGACTGAGTACCCCAATCGCAAGTGGAGAGCCTGGGCTTAGCAGTCGGCGGACGCTCGCGCCAGTCCAACGCAACGAAGGTTCGATGTTGAACCCTCCAAACGTGGAGAACGCCCCGGCAAAGTATCAGTCCGGTACATTGGAGAGTACTTTCCCGAGATATTTAGAAATACGAACTGTAACGAAATAACCGCCAAATTACAACTTGGTCTGGATCGGCCCATTTAGCGGGCTGGCGGGGTGGGTCTCGAGGCAGAGGCCCCTGAGCGATCGGCCGGAGTCAACGAGCCGATCCCGATGGGCCAGGCGGCCTGTCCGCGACGACGCCCGGCGAACGAGGGTGTAATGTAGAATACAACCCAGAGGAGGTGGCGCCTCGTTTACGCAGGCCGCCACGCCAAGGACCAGCTAGCTGGATCGCAGGGCGGGGCGCGAATGCCAACGGCGGTGGCAGATTGGCACGCCCACGATAGCCGGTTGAAGGCGGACGCCGGCCGCCTGAGAAGGTGCCGCTGCGCAGTGAGCCGTCTCCCAACGGTAGCGGCCTATGCCGTCGTACCAAGGAGCCCGAAGCCGGCCAGCATCTTACGGGCCGAATCCTCGATCTTCGGCACCGGTCCAAAGAGTTGGGCCTGTTGCCGAGTGTCGGCGATGTACTTCCCGGTCTGGAAGTACTGGAACATCGCCAACATTTCAGGGCTCACTCCACCGGCCGGCATGGTCGCAGGGTGGAGAGGTTTCTGCATGAGTCCTGAGAGGAGCTCGATGAGTTCCGGCCCCGAGAGCGGCCGGTCGCTTCCGAGGTCGATCCTCTTCCCCAGCGCCCGTGGCTCGTCCACGGCCAATGCCACAGCTCTCGCCACCTCGTCCGGCGCGATGAACGTAATGCGGACTCCCGCCGGAGTCGAGGCCATGACCTGTCCATGGTCTAGCCCCGCCTTCATCCACGGGCCACCCAGGTAGGCGCCGGGGCGCAGCGCTACGAACGGGATCCCAAGCGCTTCAAGGTGGTCTTCCATCACCTTCTTCGCCCAAAAGTGTGGGACATCTTTCGCTTGGTCGCAGGTCAGGATGCTGACGAAAACGAACCGGGGGACACCCGTCGCTTTGGCGGCGTTAGCCAGGTTCCGGTTTCCCTCCGAGTCGGTTCTCAGCGAGTCCGTCTCCCTTCGACCGGAGTAGCCGATGGCCGAACTGACGACCGCGGAGGTTCCCTGCATCGCGGGGCCGAGGGATGCGGGATCAAGCATGTCTCCGCGCACGACCTCGACACCCAGGTCGGCGAGGACGGAAGCATCGCTCCCGGGGCGGATCAACGCCCGAACCTTCTTTCCGCGCCCGAGAAGTTCCCGGACTATTCGGCCCCCGAGATCGCCGGTCCCACCGATTACCAGGACGGGAGCCAGGGCGGGGGCTTCCTTGCCGGACATGTCCTGCAGGAGGTAACGGGCGGTTAAACGATTGGTGGGAACTGCGTGCGGGGACCTTCCACGGCGGACTAGATTCCCGAGGCCCTACCTCACGGTGGGGCGACCCCACGGGATAGATGATCCATGATCCGGGCGACACATTGGTCCACTGGTTGAATGGTATCGATCGTGAGTAGCGGCTCGTTCCAGGTCTGGTACTTGCGCTCGACGACTTCGCGCCATGTCAGAGCCGGTAGGGGAGGGGTCACTCCCTCGCGGGTTTCCACCCGGCGCTGATGCTCAACGCGATCCGAGCATATTGTTTCCACGAAGAACAGACTCGCCGCGTACTCCGCCGATAGGTCGCGCCAGCATAGTGCGGGCGGGCTCGACGCCGTTCACCGCGTCAACGACGACAGCCTTTCCAAGTCGCAGCTGGTCGGCCGCCATGTCCTGGGCGACGACGTATGCCGCGAGCCCAGTCTCAAACGACTTCGTCAGGCCCGCTTCTGACCATCGCCGCCTCGGCAGCGTCTATTCGCAACTAGGTCGCGCCGAGCCGTTCGGCGACCGCCTTCGCCAAGGTCGACTTTCCCGTGCCAGGGAGACCCGCGAACACGATGAGAATAGGGGCCATTAACGTTGGAGACTCGGTCTTAGTGTCCCTCGATCGCCGGGCACGCTCAGACGATAACACTTCCGGAGCCAACGTTCCTCTGGCTCCTCGGTGGGCCGTCAGTGACCTGCGGGTGCGCGATGCAAATCACACCCCAT
This sequence comes from uncultured Thermoplasmata archaeon, assembly GCA_963708255.1. Lineage (GTDB taxonomy): Archaea > Thermoplasmatota > Thermoplasmata > Lutacidiplasmatales > UBA184 > Lutacidiplasma. Next base: position 984,016 of record CAVPSE010000002.1, on the reverse strand, counting down.
CGAGGAAAGGGCCACGAGTTCCATCCCCCTCGTGGGTCCCTGCCTTTCGAGCGACTTGGAGGCCCGCCGCCTCCGAAGCCAATCGCCGCTCCCGAGCCGACAGCGACCACCTTGCCCGCATTGCGGCTCCGACCCAGTGCCAGATTGGGGTCGGTTCGTGGGCCCCGGCCTAACCCCCGCCAAGGCCACCGCCGCGCTCCCTGCGGTCGAGGTTCCGAGCGAGCGACTCCCCGAGGGGGGTGAGATGGTAGACCTTCAGTCGCCGGGCATGGCCAACAACGAACTGGCGGTCGACCTCGAGAACGCCCGCCCCGCGTAGACGCCCGAGCGTCCGCGTAAGGGCGCTCTGGGTCACCCCCAGAGCCTTCCCCATCCCGGCCTGGGTTACACTCGCCGGCAAGACGTGGCTATCGGTCGCGGCGCCCGCGCGGTAGAGGTGGAGGATCACCCGTTCGGACGCACGGACTGCCGGAGGCAGGACCGGGTCGGTGGCGGCCCACGGGGCGGCTCGACGGGGCCGGTGGTGCGCCCACTTCCGACTCTTCCTCCAGAGCCGGCCCCCCGAGAGGAGTACCCTCCTCGTCCGAGGCGGTTGAATCGGGAGCCCCGCCGAGCCCAACTGAAGGGGCCCTATGGAGTCGCTCGAGGAGCGCCCGGATCCCGATGGCTATCGCCGCCCCGGCTGCGACCCCCAGCGCGAACTCAGTGAGCTCCAGCACCGTCCGTCCGTTCCGGTCGACTCGCTCGGGAGCGCCGTCCCTTGGTTAGGGTCTTCCCCGGGTCGAGGGGCCGCCGGACGCCGGCGCGTTGTCCTGTCTATTGAGGGCGTGCACGATCCGGAGTCCTTCCGCCCGCTCTCGGCGGCGCTCGGCCCAGACGCCGGCGATGGACCAGGCGACCGCGGCCCCTAGAAGGGCTCCGCCGACCCCCAGCACCCAGGCCGATTCCCAGAACGGAGCCGGCCCTTCGGAGCCGCCGAGTGGCGGACCCTTCGAGTGGCCGCCGGGACCGGCCTCCACCGTCAGGTGACCGAAAGCGCCGGCCCGGTCGCCGGCAGAGTCCCTCACGGTGACCTCGAGAAGGAACGTTCCGTTGGCGGCGGGGACGCAGACCAGCGCAGAAGTATTGGCGGAGGCGCACCCCTCAGGGAGCCCGTAGTAGGCGAATGTGAGGGGTCCTTCGCCCCCGAGGGTGCTCGCCGTGAGGACGGTCGAGTTCCCCTGGACGAGTCGGCCCGGGCTTGGGGCGAACTCAAGGATCTGGAGACCGCCGCCGCCACCTGCCGGGTAGACCGTCAGGTTTGTAAGGACGGCGAGGTCGATCCCGTCGCTCTGGTTCGCCTGCAGGGTCAATGGGTACGTCCCCGAGTAGGTCGGGAAGCAGGAAAGCGAGAACGTCGAGTTGGTGACGCTTCCGCCGGCGCAGCCCGGAGGCATTCCGGCGACGGAATCGTTCACCGTGGTCGTGTTCCCTGCGGTCGTGAACGAGATCGTGGTTCCGTTCCCCAGGACGATGGCGGGCGGGCTGACCGAGAACGAGACGACCCGGAAGCCCGTGATCGACCCCAGGGGGGTTACGACGAGCTGGGCTGCGAGCGTGGCCCACGAACCCGCGGCGTCGCTGGCGTTCACCACGACCGTGTAGTTACCGGCCCCCGACGGGGTGCAGGGAAGCGTGGGCACCGTCTGACTGGAGCAGCCTGGGGGGAGGCCCGAGTAGCTGTACCTGGATAGGTTCCGTACCCCCCGAGGTCACGACCGAGAGCAGAGTTCGGGTCCCGACGGTCAAGTTGGACGGTGCCGCGTCGAAGGAGGAGATCGACAGGACGGGGTTGACCGTTAGCGACCCGGCTGCCTCAGCTACGGTCCCGTTCGCATCGGTGACGAAGAGGTGAACCGTGTAGGTGCCGACCGCGGTCGGTAGGCACGAGATCACGGAGAGGTTCGCCGAAGCGCACCCGGAGGGAAGCCCCGAATACGAGTAGCTGTACGGCGCGGTGCCTCCGACAACCGTCGCGTTCAGGACGGCTGTCACGCCGACATCCGTCATAGAGGGTGAAATCGTGAAAGATTCCACCGTGGGCTGGGCGAATCCGATCGGCGACCAAGACCAGAGATCGTTGCAGAATCGGTTGTACTGGACGTCGACGCAGCCGGCATAGGCCGTGTCCTCCGAAAGGCCGCCGAAGACGAGCACCGCGTTCTCGCTCGGGTCGTACGTGGCCGCGGCGCCGTACCGGGCGGGGAGCGGCTGGGGGGAGTAGGCGAGCCGCCAGCTGCTGGCGTTGTAGATCCAAGTGTCGTTGACGTACGCCCCAAAGGGGGTCATGCCCCCGTACAGCAGCGCATATCCGTCGGCCGGGTCGTCCACGGTGAGGGCTGCGACGACCGAAGGCGGGGAGCCCGCTACTTGGGAGGTCAGGTTCGTCCAGTTGCCATTGAGGAACTTCCACGTGTCCGAGTGGATCCCCCATCCCCCCGTCGGGGTGGAGTAGTCCTGATCAACGCCGAGCACGTACCCGTCCTCGGAGTCGTAGACCGCTGGGTTCCAGAAGGCAAAGGGGGGACCGGCCCCACCACGGGCAGAGAGATTGACCCAGACCCCGGCGTGGTAGGCCCATGTGAAGGTGCTGTAGGAGGGCGAGTCTAGGAGGACGACGTACCCGTCCGCCGCGTCGTAGGTCATCCCTTCCCCGAGGCCGATCGCCGGGGGGGAGGTCACTGGCGTGATCCGGGTCCAGCCTCCGTTCGTAAACTCCCATGTATCGTTGAAGCTCTTGGAGCCGTTGGAACCGCCTGTGAGGAGCACGTACCCGTCCGAGGCGTCGTACACCATGGCGCCCCCGTACCGAGCGGGCGGGCTCTGATTCGTCACGAGCTGGGACCAGGTCCCGCCCTGGAACTTCCAGGTATCATTCAGCATTACCAATGTTGAATTCGAGGACGACGGGCCGTATCCACCGAACAGCACGTCGTAGCCGTCGGCGGCGTCGTAGGTGAATGCCGAGAAGTACCGGGGGGACGGGTAGGCGACGGTCGCAGCGGGCGTACGGTTCGTCCAGTTCCCGTTCACGTACGTCCACGTGTCGGACAGGGGGACGAGATGGGAGTCCGTCCCCCCGTAGAGCACGAACTCGCCGGTCGTCCAGTCGTAGGCGGCGCCCTCTCCGACCCGCTGTTCCGGCCAGGAGGAGTTCGTAGGATACCCACCACCGACCAGTCGGGTCCAGGTTCCGGCATGATAGGTCCAGATATCCTCCCCGCCTCCGGAGTAGTTTGTGTCGTACGCGTTGGAGTAGATCACGGTCCCGGCGGCCCCGTCGTAGGTGAGCCCATCCAGGAACGGCTCAGGGGGGGAGTGAGCGATGTCGAGGTCCGTCCAATCGCCATTCTGGTAGGACCAGGTATCGTTGAGCCACCCATACGGGTAAACCCAATTCCCCGACGCCAGGAAGCCTCCTCCACCGAAGAGCAGCAGATAGTGGTCTGAGGAGTCGTACGTAAGGCCCGAGCCCCACCGCGGACCGGGATTGCTCGTCGGGTAGAGCTCGGTCCACGCGCCGGCCGAAAAGCTCCACGTCTCATTGCTGACGACCGAAGACGTGGTGGCGTTCTGGCCGCCGTAGAGGATGAGAGCCCCGGAGGAGTTGTTCGCGAACGCCGCCATGCCGACCGCGCGAGGCGAGTGTGTCGGGTGGAGTCGTCGTCCAGTCCCCCGCCTGGAACACCCAAGTCTGCCCGGAGGAGGGGCATCCGGGGCCCGCCGCGGTTTCGTTGAGGCCCCCGACGTAGACGACGTATCCGTCCGCGGGGTCGTCGGACATCATGGAGCCGGTGCAGCTGACAGGGGTATGGGCCGGGGAGAGGATCGTCCAGGTGTCGTTCACGAAGAGCCAGGTCTGGGAATCGACCGAGTTCTCGCCGTCGGAGAGTCCCCCGAACAGGAGGGCGCCGCCGGCTTCCGAATCTGCGCTCACCGCGAAGCCGTATAGCGGGAATCTCGCCGGCACCCCGTCGCTCATCCGGCTCCATCCCGAAGGGCTCGCCGAGTTCGCGGCCGACGCCACCGCCACGGCGCAGCGGAGCTCGGCCGCGCGTTCGGCCGGACTCACCGGCAGGAGCTCTAGGGCCCCCCGCGAGGAGTTGCCCCACTGGCAGGCCGGTAGGTGGGCGGCGAGCTCGTCCGCCCCCGCCGCCCCGGCCGTCCCCCTCCCAATCGGAGCGGGTAGAGGTGAGTGCGCTGCGGCCGGGCCCACCCAGCCGTTTGAAGGGACCCCCAGCCCGATCAGGACCAACAGGACGGCGGCCCATAGGATCCACGCCCTCGGGTGATGAGAACTGAGGACGTGACCCGGAAGCGAAAGGGCGCGAGGAAGTTGTCCCGCACCGCGCATCAGACCCGTTGTCCCGCCGGCCCTTATGAACCGCCGCTTCCGATAGGAACTCGATATTCCGCCGGACGGAATACTTCGCCCCTTCTCCCTCAGTGGCGGGAGGCTGAGCCCTGGTCCGGACCTTGGCGGCCCGGATGGGCGTGGGTAGACATGGGGCATTTTGGGCCCCCTCGACGTACAGGGTAGCCTGCACCCCTTGGGTGAGCCGACGCGAGAGTCCGCCCCTCGGGTAGGTGGGGCGGCTCGGCCACGTTCCCCGCCTCCCGCGCCGCAGGCGTACGAGTTCGGGGTCCCGTGCACAATCCGCCGGACCCCGCTGGCGGAGTGGGGTTGCCGATGCGGTGTTCGACGCCGCGAAACTCGCTTAGGCCCCGAACGGGCCGCCTGGGGTCCGGGTTCCAACCATGTCGAGATGGCGAGCCCACGACCCACACTTCGCCTTGCTGGTCTGAGCCGAGGCGTTCGTGCCGGGTCGATGAGGGTTCCAGGGGTTGGCGACACCGCTACGGGGAAAAGGCGGTCGACACTGCTTGGGAGGGAAGAACTATCGGGCAGGCTCCCCTCGGTAGGTTACGAATCGATCCCTCGTCCTCGGACTCGTCGCCGGCGCGGCGTTGGTGATCATTGGTGTCGTATGGTTTCCAATCGCGTCGCGAGTGGGCGACCAAGCGGGACAGTTCACCAGCGTTGCGGACATCATCCTCGGCGTTGTGATCGCGGCCCGGGACCTCCAAGCGTGGGCTCAGGAACGAAAGGAGGATGCGGAGAGCCGTGAACGGTTCCGGGAGGCGAGACCGGACCGGGGGGGTGGGTAGCGACGAACCGTTCAACCTCACTCAGGGGGGCGCAACCGGGACGCGCCCACGCCTGCAGGCCGCCGAATTGAACCCACCGGCGGAGGCCCAAGGATCTGAGCTCGCTTCAATGGTCCGCTGCGCGGTCTGCGGAGTGTCCGAGCCCCGTGAGGGCTCGGTCTTCTGTCGAGCCTGCGGGCGACGCCTCCCCATCCCAGCCCCTCGATAGTCGCTGGTCGGACACTCCAGCCGAACTTACCGGTTTGCAAGGTAGCTTGCACCCCTCGGAAGGACGGCTGCCCTATCGGACGTTCAGTAGGTCTTGGCTCGGATGCCTAGGGCGCGCGCGGACTCAAGAAGTCGCCTGTCGCGGGAGACGAGGACGTGTCCTTGGGCCTGTGCATGCCCTGCGATCATCACATCGGCGATGCTGGGAGTCCGGCCGGTTCGACGCAGCTCTGCCCGGAGCTCGGCAGCCCACCTCGCCCCTTCCAGCCCGAACGGCTCGATTGGGTACCTGCGGAGCACGCCCTCCAGCTCTGCCCGGGCGGACCGTGACTTCGTGAACTCTATCCCAGCAAGCGCCTCGAAGACCGCCACCGAAGTGAGCACGGGGACAGCCCCCTCATCCTCGATTTCCCTCAGGCAGGCCACGGCGGCTTTGTCGCCCGCGAGGAGGTCGATTAGGACATTAGTGTCCAGCGTGACGCCCACGGGACTCACCTCTGTGCCCTTGGGGGCGTTCCGCCCGTCTCTCAGCGGCTCGCATCGCGCGGATCGCTGCTCGGACCCGTTCTGCGTCCGGGCGACTCATCATGCCGGCCAGGTCGGTAAAAGAGGGTCGAGGTCCGGCCAGTATGCGGTTCACGGCCTCCGAGAAACTCTCGCCGGGCTGCTTCGCGGCCCTCAAGCGCTGGTACGCCGAGTCTTCGAGAGAAACGGTCCGGCTCGCCATGGTCTACACACCTACATACGTCTATAAGACGGCTCTCGGCGGTTTGGGGGGAGAACTGCGCCGTGGCGAGCTGTGGCCCAAGCAGAGGGTCGAGGGTGGTCCGACAATCCTCGCGGAATTCTTGGCCTGCCCTGGGGAAGAGCTGTTGACTCCCCTCCGAGCAGAGGTAGTGTGCCTTACTCCATAGAACTGTGGTCTTTTGATGAGCGGGACCGTCGAGGAGGTTCCCACAACTCGAATCGATTCCCCTCGGGATCCATTGCCCACGCAAATCGCCCGAACGAGGAATCGTCAATCCCGTCTGCTACCTCCACCCCGCTTCGACGTAGTTTACCCAAGAGGAGGTCCAAGTTCTCAACCCGGTAATTCAATTCAGCCGTCGGTTGGTTAGCGCCCCACTTCCGGTCCTTTGAGGCCATTGCGGCCCAGACGGTGCTTCCAACGCGCGGTGGATTCCGAGTCGTGCGCCAATCCCAGGTCATGAACTGACCACCCTGGGTCACCTCGAGACCCATGTTCTTCCGATACCACGCGGCCAACTTTACGGGGGATCGGGACCGGAGGAACACTCCCCCTATACCGGTTACTCGACCCCTGCGCCGGCTAGACGCTTTCATCGGCCGGGCATCCGAATATCACTGATAAACTTCTCCCATCCGGCGGACTCGTCGTAGGAGAGCCCGAGGTTACGCGGTGCCGGCAGAGCGTACCGATGGGACCCGATTTGCAAGGTAAATTGCACGCCGCGCCCTAGCTACCTCCGGCCCCCCCTGCGCGGGTCACGCGCGCCTATGCGTAGGTCAGGTGCCCGCTCTCGCGAATCGACCAGTTCAGGACGGTCCCGGGGGGTCTCAGCTCTTGGTCATAGACGAGGACCCGGGGGAGGCGGGGCTCGCCTTCTTCGAGGGCGAACGAGCACAACGGCCGCCGCGATCACCACCACTCCGAGGATCGCCCCGGCGAGGAGCTCGTAATCCAGCTGAGTGAGTCCGGAGGGGGAAGAGTGCCCCTGGCTGGGGGACGAAGACGTCAGCGTGAAATTGAAAACGGAGACGATGAACGGCGGAGGAGTCGGGTCTTGGAACAGGTCCAGGTAGTATTTCCCGGAGCTGAGCCCTGTTGGGATGGTGACCGTACATCCGGTGAGGCTCCCGGCACTGGAGGATGTGCACGCACCCAACGGGTCGTAACTCGCTCCTGACGCGACGCCCCGGGCCGTGTCGAGGTACGCGTCGTAAACCGTGTTCGGTACCAGGCCGGTCAACGAGAACGTGACCGGCCCTGGCGCCCCTGTCGTCGAACTCACGCTGACGACATATGGGGTTGTAACGATGAACGAGTTCGTCGAGTAGACGATCGTAATGGGGTTGGTGACCCGAGTCGCGTCCGTGGCGAGCACGGAGTATGCCCCCGCCCCGACGACCGGGAAACCGAAAGAGCACGTGAACCCCCCGGTCGTATTGGCGGTAGCTTCACCGCCACCCGTACCCGCGCAGAACACGTCCCCCGTGGTGTAATCGTCCCCGACCGGGCCTACCCCCAGCAGGACGTAGTCGCTCGGAGTCCACCCGGACCCCGTTACCGTCGTCGGCGTTCCAACAGGGCCCGTCGTGGGCGTGCTCGTGATCGTCACCTGCGACGTTACAGTGAACGTGTTCGTAGAGTATACTATCGTGACGGGGCTGGTGACCTGCGTCGCGTCGGTGGCAAGCACAGCGTACACCCCCGCGCCGACTGCCGGGAAATGGAAAGAGCAGCTGAACCCCCCGGCCGCGTTGGCGGTGGCTTCACCGCCACTCGTGCCGGTGCAGAACACCCCCCCTGTGGTGTAGTCATCCCCGACGGGGCCGACACCCAGCAGGACGTAGTCGCCCGGAGTCCAGCCGGACCCCGTCACTGTCGCCGGGCTCCCTACAGGGCCTGTGGTGGGCGTGATCGTGATCCCAATCGGTGACGTCACGGTGAACGGCTGCTCGGCAGTCAGCTCCCCCGTGGATGTGTCGTCGCCCTGTAGATTATTGAGTCCTGCTGTCGCCCACGTCGGGACCGTGAACGTGCAGACGAAATCCCCCTCGGCATCGGGCGTGATCAGCGTGTCCGACGACCCCGCGCCACAATCGGAGCCCCCGGTCGGGGTGAGTAGCTGGCCGTCGAGGGTGACGTCGGCGGCCGCCGGATATGCACTGAAATCGTAGCCCGAGACGGTGAACGACGATCCCATCAACCCGCTGCTTGGAATAACTACAATCATGGGGAGTAAAGTGAACGTAGCGATCGCCGAGTCGCCCGGTCCCCCCACCACGTTCCCGACACCCATGATCGTGTGCGGTCCGGCGAGTCCCCCATCGACTTGGAAGGAGCAGCTACCCGTGATGGACCCGCCGCTCAGGGTGCAAGGGAGACTGAATAGCAAGACGGCACCGGTGATGGAGATCGCCGTATCGGACGATGAGAATCCCGCCCCGGTAACCGCGACCTCTGTGCCCCCGGCCCCCGCCGCCGGGGTGAGCACCATCGTAGGGCCCCCCGTGAGGTTGAAGACTGCACCGGCGCAGTCGGAGTTGCCATCAACCGCCCAAAATACGTAGAGTCCCGCGACGTATCCTGACGGGACATCGATGGTCTGGTTGAACCAGCCGTTGGGGGTACTCGTAGCAGTGGTCCCGACGTTTGACTCAGGCGATCCACTTGCGTTGGCCCAATACAGCGCAGTGTTCCCAGTCGGAGAGAAGGAATGGCCCTGTAACCCGACCGGGGTTGTCGCCGTTCCGTTCGCGGGCACGGGCGAAGTGACCAGGAGTTGTGCAGACCATGACAGACAGCCGATGGAAGGCGGGGGTACCGCCGCCAGGCTGAAGGGGGCGTTCGCACAGGTCGGAGTTGTGGTGTAGTTCTCCAGAGACCAGAACTCATAGGGACCGGCGGGAAACGGAGTAGTGCCGTTCGTGGATGGCACAGTGACGTTCACGAAGAAGTCCACGGGTACCCCCGCCGGGATGAAGGTTAGGTAGAGCAAGGAGCCGCCCGAGTAGTTGGCCATCCAGATTGTGAAACTGCCGAGCGGGCCTGTGGTCCGGTTATAGTAGCCCGAACCTTCGAGCTCGAAGACGGTGCCCACGATTCCGACCGGGGGCACGGTGATGGCGTGCGACGGAGATACCACAGCGAGGGAAGCACCGAAGCCAACACAATTGAATTCGGGGGGCGGGGTAGGCGGCGTCGCCGCCGTGTGGGCGTCGCCCGTGCCGCCGGGCGATGCTGAGGCGCCGACCAGCGGGAAGGCCCCAGAGAAAACCGTTGCCAGCAAGCCCACTACCGTGACCACGAGGAGAAGGCGCGCCCCAGGACCGCGGGACGATCCCTTCCGTTGTGAACCTAGGAAACCTCGTGCGGTGTCACGCTGGGGGTTCGTCAAATCCCGTCCGTCCTCACGAAACTCGCCGACTATGCGACGTCGCGGGCCGCGCGTCCGCCTTCGTCCCGCGACGATGGAGCCAGATTCTCTAAGTCCTTAAAGGAGTTATCCGCCGAGGGGCGGGAAAGGAGCGAGGGATCTCGGTGCCGGATGGTCCGGCACGGGGTCCCCATCAAGGAAAAGATGCAAGGTAGATTGCAGCCCCGGGGCTCGGTTCGCTTGTCGGGGAAACGCGGTTTCCCTGACGGTGCGGCGGAATCCGGGCCGCCCGGTGGGGGGTTATTCTGGTATGGAGTTACCAGCCGGGAGTCGCCCAGGCCATGTCACTCGACTTCAGGCACGGTCAAGCCGCCCGGCGCGTTGCCCCTTCGGAAGCCTTGGCGCAACGGCGTTGGCCGCTGGTAGTCGCCGCGTTCGCCGGTGCAGTCATCTTGGTTACACTTCTCCTCTGGGCCGTGGTTCCGGCAACTTACGCGGGGTCCACGTCGATCGTGCTAGGTGGACCAGACTCGTCAGTGTGGCAGTCTGCGGTTTGCATCAATGGTCCGACTCAGGTTTCCTTTTCTTGGGTGGCAGGGACTTTCCTCCACAACGGCTCAGCCGCAGTCGATGGTTATTACGAACGGGTCGCGACGGTTCAAATATGGCCTGACGGTGGTAGCTCCACCCGGCCGATCTACAACGAAACGGGGACCAGTGGGAGCGGTTCCTACCCGTCTCAAGGGACGGAGGAGTTTCAGGCCGTCGGGTATTGGGGAAACACGGCGGTCTACCTCCAGCTCAACTGGCAGGAGCCGGGTCACGCGCTGGGCGGGCCGACGGCATCGACACCCTGTTGACGCTTCTCAGCAGCTCTGTCGGCCGAACCACCTTTCCCTGACGTGAAACCGGCCCGGGAGACGCACGGAGGGGTGTTTTTCCCTGACGGAGAGCGCGCTACTCCAAACTAGAAACGACCATCGCCACGGTCTCCGTAAGAACCCAGGTAGCCGCCGTCTACTGCATCCCCGCGGTCAGGGAGCCCCGAATCAGCCAGCGTTCTCCGTTCGGGACATGCCCCTGCTGCAGCTTGTTCTCGTCATCGAAGGCCAGCCAACCTGGAGACTTCGGGGCCGACTGCCAGTAGTATGCCACCAGGGTGTGGCTGGTCCGCACTTGCTTCGACGCCGCGCGTTCAAGAATGGACTTGACCGCGTCGTCGGGCAGGGTTGTCTCCAGGGAAATCGACCGGCCTTGCCGCGTCCAGACATCCACCCAGTACCGGGCGGATCGCCCTCGCGTCTCCCTTGGGAAGGACTTTCGTGGCATCCCCCGAGAAGTAGGCCAGGTCCAGTTTGAAATGTGGGTCGTCCCAAAGTAATTCGACCGATTTCCCATTCCTTCGAGTGAATGCGACCCCATCGTCGCTCACCACGAGAACCGAGGCCATGCCGGTCCCCATTCGATTTATGGCGAACAGACCAAGACCTGCGATCACCAGACCAATAAGGAGCGTGACCGCCCCAGCGAGGCCCACGAATCCGTCATCGACCCCAAGGAGTCCGAGCCCACCGAGAATGGCGAAGACGACCCCCATGCCAGCGTAGATCGCCACGAAGGGACCGGCAGAAGCGCGCTCTCCCTTCTTCTCCTCATCCGCTTCCGCACTCAGGTCGAACCGTCGTGTCCCAGATGCCACGGGCGTGTATTGCAGCGCCGCCGTGTTGCCAGCCACGTCTCTCCAGAAAGTTCACGAAGCAATCAAGCCGGCAGCTGGCGCTTTCACGGGGGGCGCCGGCCCGCCGACCCCACCGCTCGCGAGCCTAAGCGCCGACCGTCGGTCAACTCGATATCGCGATCGGGACGGCTCCCCCGGCGGGACACCGCTAGGTCCCATTTCGCCTCTCGGACAAACGCATTTTCCTTGACGGTGGAGCGGGCTCCGGGCCGCCCGGAGGGGGGTATTTCCCCGACGGAGAGCGCGCTACTCTAAACACGCAACCCGGATTACAAACCGGTCCCTTCTCAACCCGTGGCCTCGTCCTCGAGACGAACACCCTATTGAACGGTCGGGGTTGCGAAAGCCTCATTGCGGAAGGGCCACCTGGATGGGCTCTCGCCCACAATTCGCACACCCTCCGCCATCAGCCCCCGAGTAGAGGGGCCCCAATCAGCGGAACGTAGTTGGCCCAGATCGTGCCCGTTCCTCCCACTATCGCGTAGGTGACCATCGCTGATGCGTTCCCAAGCACCAATGCAGAGTCCGAAGTCGTCCAATTTACGAAGACCTGGAATGGCTTCGTCGGAGCTCGCAGGCTGAGATTCTGCCCGGCGAATCTCCAAATCCCAGATCCATGTCCAGATGTTCCGGCATTATAGACGACCTTGACCAGGAATTGCTGCTGGAAGCTGATGTGGATAGTCGACCCATGGGGGAGGGCCAGCGACCCTGAGGACGGACTGGGTACAAACTGGCAGCCGGACCCGCACGGGACCGTGGGGACAGTCCAGGCGGCCGCAGAGAGATTGGCATAGACGAAGAAGGTGACCGCGGAGGAGCGGGAGGAGCTCGTGATGGAGCCAAGGCTGACGTTCCAAGCCGTGCCGTTGGTAAGACCCGATTCTTGGAATGTTAGGCGGGGCACGGCGAGGTTCCCTATCGCATAGAGGAGCCCGCTCGACGAGGTCACATAGATTGTCCTCTGGAAACCCACTATGGGGGAGGACAGGACCTTCGAGCCGATGTTGACACTCCAGAGCTGGAGCCCGTTCGCGGAGATCGCGTAGACATAGCCATCTTCGCTCCCGACGTATACCGCCCCGTTCGCATCGACAGCGGGAGAGGAGAATACCGATGCACCCGTCGCGAACGTCCACCGTAGGGTCCCGTTTGGCCAGATCGCGTACACCAAGTTGTCATTTGAGCCGACGAAAACTGTTCCGTCCGGGCCGACCGCCGGCGACGAGAGGACCGGTCCCCCTGTCGCATAGCTCCACTCGAGCGACCCATTGGGATTGAGAGCGTAGATTGACCCATCCTCGCTCCCGACGTAGACGACCCCCGCGGGCCCGACTGCGGGCGAAGAGAACACCTTGCCGGTGGTATTGTAGGCCCAGAGTTCCGACCCTGTCGGGGAGACGGCATACAGATTCTGATCGAAACTGCCGAAGACGACCGTGCCGTTAGCCGTTATGGCCGGAGATGATTGCACATAGCCACCCGTGGCAAACTTCCACAGGATGTGGCCCGAGGGAGAGAGGGCGTAGAGATTGCCGTCATCGCTGCCGACGTACATTCTCCCGTCCGGCGCGATTACGGGCGACGAGACGACCGCGGTTCCTTGAATGGGGGCGAGATGAGGTCTCCAAGACGGGAGGTGGGCCCCCGGGACGATCCCGAGGAAGACTCCCTGCACGGACCCCATCGCGAGTGTTCCGTTCCGTTCTACTGCAAGCGTGTCGGAGACATCCCGAATACTCACGCCGGAAGCCCAGCTCCACTGGACGGTACCACTGGAGTCGAATTGTGTGACTCCGCGGTAGGCTGCCAACACGCTACCATCGCCCACTTGGACGGGAGAGTTGTAGTCGGGAGTCGTTCCGGACGACGCAGTCCAAAGTACGCTTGCGCTGGTCGGTCCTTGGAGCGGTGAGCGCCCATCATGGGAGGAATTGAAGCGAAACTGGGACCAACTTAGGGACGAAGGCGGAGATGGCACGAGAGACGGGGTGAGGCTGGCGCTGAAGGGTGAGACCGTCGGGGAATTGCTTGACACGGCAAGCGACCCGAAAATCCCTGTGGACAGGAACACTCCGACGACCATGATTGTCGCCGCCGCCGAGATGATTGCAACCGTTCGCGCCATGTCGGGGGCACCGGCCCATGGGTATAGAACTGAGACGCCGCGGGAGTGCAGAGTCCCGTCAGGTTTCGGATGGCAGAGTCCCGGACCTTCTCCTCTCCCGAATAAACTGCCGCCCCCGTCCCGGCGGGCAGGCCCACCTGAGGGGCCACCTCCGGGCATTTGAGCCCCGTGCTGCGGAACTCCACGCTCCTAGCGGCCATCGCGGGGGTGACCCCCCGGGATCGACTCATAGGCCTTCCGGTGCGTGTCGCATGCCGCCCCGCATCGATCTCCCGCGGTGCGAACTGTGCGCGCTAAGTATTCGACCCTGGTATGGGCCCGTGCCGAGAGCCCCAAACTAAGCCATGGGCCAACGGTGGCGCGGCAAAACGCGGTCCGTGTGCTTCCAGAATCTCGAATAAGGCGGCCAGTCTACCGGGGACCGTGGCTGCCGGTCCTCCGGTGGAATGGATTCGGGGATTCCCCCGCGGAACCTACACCGCAGGTCACTTCGGGGTACTTCTGGCCTCCTATGCGGCAGGGATTGCTCTTGCGGCAGAGTTGGATGCTTGGCCCCACAGCCCCCTCAACTCCGTCGACCTGCTCGTCCTGCTCGGCTCCATCGCGCTCTTCGGAGCCCCAGCGAGCTTAGCATACTTCCTGTTGATGCCGACCCAGGCCAACCTCGGCATCATGCCGGACGGGGTGATCGTCGAAATGACCTCTCCGTTTCGGACGTTCCGCCAAGCGTACCGATGGAACGACCTGAAGTTGCGTGGCCACTCGCTGATTATCCCACAGGCCAACGGACGTCCCTTGCGCCTCTCCCGAGCCCAGCTCAAGAGTGTCGCGCCCTGGATCCCGGCGTAGTCCTCGGAGGGCGGTTCCCAAATCCTCCTCCCCTGGGCCAGGTTTGAACCCAGTCGTATTCAAATCCGACTGGGCATCGTCCAAGAGTCCTCGACGTAAGCGAGGTGCAACGCGGATTGCATCTCATGGTGTCGCATGTCCAGCGCGGACCAGTGGGTCCCATCACTTGTGTACGCGCGCCACTTTCCAGCAGGCCCCTCGGAGCCACATAGCCCGACGAGTAGGTTTCCCGCATAGGCGACGGCTTGGACCCGAGTTACCAGCGCCTGCCGCGGAAGTGCCCATGCTGGTCGTCCTCCACAATCGCAGGGACTCTTCGAGGCCCTGTGTCTGGCCCTGTCTAAGCACCGGATGAGGGGTCCCCGGAATCGGGCGGCACCAAGGTCATCGACGGTGGAATACTTGGCGCGAATCTGAAAGGGCTCCGCTGTGTCAAGTGTGGGGCTTTGGTGCTGGTGGGTTAGTCGGCCAAGGCTGGCCCTTCCTTCCCCGCGGCTTGTCCCCGCTTCCATCTCGGAAGAACGCAGTTTCATTAATGTGAAACCCTGAGCGGACCCGCCCGGAGAGCACCCTTTTCCCGACGGAGGGGCCCCTCGCGCCCTAGCGTGAAGCATCACCGGTCAGGGGACAGCCAAATAGTGCAGACGGGTCTCTGGCGTCTCGGTGGACGATACGCTGCGGGCCCGACCCCGACATGTGCGGAACAGGGCGAGGCGCGGGGTCATTCTCGTGGCACTGACCCTGACGGCGCTCTTAGCAGGCCCCGGCCTCCCCACCACGGCGGGCAGCCCCGGCCCGTCGGCGACATCGGGGCCGGGGCTTGTCCTGGCTGCCGGGGTTCCGGCCGCCGGGATCGGAGCGACGGCCACGGCGGCTTATTCGGGCGGAGCGTGGAGCGGGGATCCCGTTCCACTCCCGGCCGATGTCCAAGGGTCCACCGCGACCAACAGGTACGTCGGGAACTGGTCCGCCGAGGGCACAATCGCCGTCGACCCCGGGGATCCGGGCCACCTTGTGGCCGGCGGGATCGATCTCTCTGAGGCGGCCCAGAACAACTCCACGTACTACGCATCGTCCGGACTCGACGGGGCGTTCTGGTCGAACGATAGCGGGGTATCATGGTCCCGGGAGGGCCTTCCTCCGAGCCCGCAGTGGTCGAACGGCTCCTCCCCCGAGTGGTGCCACATCCACTTCGGAAATGCCGTGGTGGTCTTTGGGCCGAACCGCTCGGTGTATTACTTCGACCTCTCCGGCCCACGGCAGTACGGCAGTGGATGTCCGGCGAGCAACCTGGAGACGCTAGGGTTGTATGTCATGGTCTCCCGGGACGGGGGGGTGACCTGGGGATCGCCCGTGACGATCCGGGGCAACGCCACCTCGGTACTCCGTGGACAAACCGTGGGCGGCCGTCGACCCCGCCACCGGGGAGGTGTATGTCGCCTACGTCGACGACTTCACCGGGGGGGCCACGTTCCTGCAGAACTCCACCGACCAGGGGCAGCACTGGAGTCCCCCGGTGCAGGTCTCAACGGGCCTAGGGAACATGCGGGGCGTGGAGCTCGGCGTGGATCCGCACCATGCGGTCGATGCGCTCTGGGTGGACCAGAATACGGGGCGGCTGTTCTTCGCCCGCTCGACCGATCGCGGCGCGAGTTTTGCCAGCCAGACCCGGGTGGCCACGGCCCTGGAAACGACCACCTCGACGATCGCACCGGCGGGCCAGGCGCCCCTTTTCCCGGCGTTGGGGGTTGGGACGGCCCTCGCCCCCGGGGGACGTGTCCCCCTCTACGCGGTATGGCAGAACGGCAGCGGGGGCGCTTCGAACGACCCCGAGATCGACCTCTCCTCGTCGATCACCAACGGGACGACCTGGTCGTCGCCCACCCGGGTGAACTCGATCCTGTCGCTCGAGTCGTTCGAACCCTCGGTCACGGTCGCCTCGGATGGCACGGTTTACGTCGTCTGGTACGCTATGGACCCGGCCAGTGGAGTCTACCGGTTCGTCGGCGCCGTCTCCCATGATCGGGGCCGAACGTTCGGCCCTCAGTTCAACATCAGCGATTTACCGTCGGAGACCCGCTACGCCGCAATCGGGTACGATCTCCCCGTCGGGGACAACACGGACATCGTGCCCGAGGGGACGGGGGCCCGCCCGATCTGGACCGACGCCCGTTCCCCCGTCGCCTGGAACGTGACCGGTCAGGCGCAGCTCACCTACGTGGTGAACTCGAGCCTCTACACCGCCCTCCTGGTGAATGATTCGATCGCCTCTTCGGTCCCGACGAACATCAGCGTCGCCGGCGGGGTACCTGATACTGGGCCGCTTCCGATCGGGCCTGTCCCGACCTCTGTCGATTGGGTCGCCGGGGCCTCGTACACCCTCACGGCCCCGAATACGACGACCTGGAACGGGTCTACATGGTCGTTCGCCTACTGGTATGCAGATGCCGGCCTGAACTCGAGCGCGGTCGGGGCGTCTCGGTCACTGAACGGCACGGCCCAGCCGGACCGTCACCTGACCGCCTGCTACGTTCCGTCCGCGGGTCAGCTCTGCCAAGGGGGCGGCGCCCCGGGGCTCGTCCACATTTCGGTCCACCCGTCGTTCGCCACCGCCGAGCTCGATGGAGCCCCAATCACCCTTCTTTCCGGGGGAGCGAGTCTGCTGGAGCCTCCCGGGAAACCACACCCTCGAGGCGTCGGCCACCGGATTCGCTCCGGGGGCCGTCCGCCTCTACGTGGGTTCCGGGTCGGTCACGAACGTCGAACTCATCCTCACGCCCTACCCGGGTCAGCTGACGGGCCGACGTGGCACCGGCGTCCGCGGTCGTCTCCTTCAACGGGACCCGGCTACCCGTGGCGGCGAACGGGTCATTCTCGGCGACCGAGGACCCCGGACCTACACGTTGAGCGCGTCGGCGCCAGGCTACCTCCCGTTCTCCGGACCCGTGACGATCCTTGCGAACCGGACCACCACGGCGACGCTCGATCTCGTACCCCTGAGCGGTGAGCTGACAGTCCATGTGACCCCGTCCTCCGCTTCCCTCACCCTCAACGGGGCACCGGTGACGGTCGCGGGCGGCGCGTTCTCCTCCCCCGAGCCTCCCGGGACCTACTGGATCAACGCCACCGCCCCCGGGTTCGCCCCGGGGTCCGCGGGGCCGCTCGGTACTGGACCCCGCGGCCGTGTTGCCGGTGTGGCTCAACCTGAGCCGGGTATGATGGAATCGTGTCCGGGACCGTCGAACCGGCGAACGCCTCGGTCGCGCTGAACGGGACGGGGATTCTCGTGGCCGGGCGGCACCTTCTCGGTGTCGGTTCCCTGGGGCGTGTACTCCCTGGAGGTCCGTGCATTCGATCGTCGGAACCTGACGGAGAACATCGCCGTCGCCGCCAACGCCACGATAGCCCTATCGCTTGCCCTTCCGTTCACGGTCGGCTGGGCGGTCGGCGTCATCGACCCGAACATCGCCCTGCTGACGATCGACGGCGCCGCCTATGCGGTGACGCCGTCGGGCGCCTTCAATGTCACGTTGGCGCCGGGCACCCACTGGGTCAACGGCTCCGAGTCGGGCTACATGCCGGTGGGACGGCAGATCACCATCACGGCGGGCAACGCCTCGGTCGCGTCGCTCACCCTCTCCGCTCCCACCGGTCAGCAGCCCGTTTGGCCGTTTTGGGTCGCCACGATGGCAGTGCTCGGAACGGCCGTGGCGGCGGGCGCCTGGCTGTGGACGCGCCGCCGACGACGATCGGACCGTCCCCCGA
Source organism: uncultured Thermoplasmata archaeon (assembly GCA_963708255.1). Lineage (GTDB taxonomy): Archaea > Thermoplasmatota > Thermoplasmata > Lutacidiplasmatales > UBA184 > Lutacidiplasma. The sequence goes on along the minus strand of CAVPSE010000002.1, from coordinate 966,000 downwards.
TCCCGGGGGCGGGGCACTAGCCGGGCCCGCGCGTGAGAACGCGTTCCTGGGGGAACCCGCTGGCCCGGAGCAGGCGGGAGCGGGTCGGTGAACCCCCTTTGGCACGACCTGGGAGATGGACCCATACTCGGCGCGAACTCTGGACGGAAATAGACTGCGACGAACGATTGGCAAAACTGGAGCTTCAGGACCCGCGGCTCCGGGCTTCAATGAGTCCATCGGTGTGGGGGCAGACGGAGTCGGTCACAGTCTCGAGCCGACTATGCTCGGCCCCGCCTTTCGTCCCCCGGACAGGGCCGACGCGCGGCCGACCGTCGCCTATTTCGTCCCGAAAACCTCGGCCTCGGCAAGCCGAAATGCCGTGAGGCGCTGGTTCTCATCCCGTTCGACGAACGGGTAGAACGACCTTGAGTCCTTACCTCCACCTTCGAGCTTCTGTTGCAGGAGCTTCAGCTGGGCCATGTAGCCGTCGAACGCGTCCACGAATTCGGTGAGCTTCTTCTGTCGATCCATCGACATACCTACCGGTAAGATTTGAGCGGATTAAAGGGTCCTAATCCCACGGGAGGAGTCCTTGTCCGCGTCCCGGATCTCGCCCGATCGTGCCGTTCGTCGAAGGTGCCTCCCCCGTGTCCGCGCAGTCTCCCCCGGGGCCGGAAGTGGGGGCGAGGCGTAACGCTGATTGCAAACGATGCCCGGTTCAGCGAGCGGCGAACGGCCGACCCCCGCTACGGCGGCGCCGGACTGTACGGCTGGCAGTCGTTGATGGACTGGCACTCAGAGCACACTACAGCAGCTGGGACCTCCCCCTCATAGCCCAAGTCCCGCTCGCAATGCCCACAATGCCATTCGTTCGCCTCAGGGATCCACACTCCTTCGACCCGTCGGGGAGATTCTGCCACGTTCGCCGTATCCCGACCGCCATAAAGAGGGTCCGTGTCCCGCGTTCGAACTCGGATTGCTCAAGCTGGTCCACCGCAGACTCAACCCGACGGAGGCTCAGCCCACAACGGCTACCGCGGGTTGCAAACCGGAGTGCGCCTCCGTCGCGTGCGGGCCCGGCGTTCACCTTGGAGCTCTAGGTGGGGGCGGCGGACGGGGGAGCGAATCGCGCCCGTCCAGCGGGTGCCTTGGCGGGGCGCCCCCGAGACTGTCGCGGTGATGGACCAGAGCGCGGGAATCGCCTGTCCCGTGGGTCGGCGCTACGGCGAGCCCTGTTCGGAGGTTGATTCCGGCTCCTGCTCGCCTGGCGGGGGTCCTCGGTTGGAAGCACTCCCCCGGCGGAAGAGAAGCACGAGCGCGACAGCCGCGACCAGGATAGCCAAGACCAGGGCACCGACGAGGATGTCAACGACCGTGGCAGAGGTCCCTGACGGGCTCGGCAGCACCGGCGCCGCGATGGTAATTGTGGCGGTGGCGGTCTTGTTGATCCCATCCAGCGCCGACGTGACGTTCAGGTAGACTGTTCCCGGCGTGGCACCCGCGCTGAAAACGGTCGATGACCCCGATGCTGTACCTGAGGGAGCCGAGCGTCCCACTGAGCACCCAAGCAAAAGTGAGGTTTGAAGGGCAGGGGCCCCCACCACACACCGCGGTAGCATTGAACGTCTGGACCCCGCCCGGAGCCAGCTCGGCCCCGCCGACGTTGAGAGAGATCGCGGCCAAGGCAGGTCCCACGGAGGCTGCCACGGCGATGGCGACGCTTCCTTTGGGGCTTATGATCCCGTTCAGGGTCGCGACCACTGAGATTGTGTTCGGCCCCGTGGTACCGCCCGCGCTGTAGGTGACCGTCGCGCCTGTCGTTGCGTTCAGGGTACCGAGGGTGCGGCCCAGGCTCCAGACGTACGTGGATCCACCCGGACACGGGCCGCCGGCACAGTTCGGCGAGGCGGTGAGGCTGAGCTGCCCGCCTACGGCCACGGTGGTGGCCGAGGCGATGACCCCGACGGTAACTAGGGCGGGGTCGACGGTGAGAGTCACGTTTCCGGTCGCCGTGACCCCCGCGGTATCGTTTGCGAACACGTGAATGTCGAAGGTGCCTACTCCGGCCGGGGTGCAGCCGAGGGAAGCCGCGTTGATGGTAGCGCAACCAAGCGGAAGGCCGGTGTACTCGAACAGGAGCCCCCCCGTCCCGCCGGACGCGGTCACCTGGATACTGGTCGAGCTGCCGAGGTTAACAAGCGCCGGGGAGGCAGATACGATCGTCACCGACGGAGCGGGGTTGACGACAATGGACAGGGTTGCCGAGGTCCCGCTACCCGTCGAGTCGTTCACGAAGACCTTGACGACGGATGTTCCAGCGCCAGTCGGTCTACATTCTAGCGTCGCGCGGTCCTGGCTGGTACAGCCCGTGGGCAGCCCCGTGTATACGTAGCTCAGCGTGCCGGTGCCTCCCGTGGCGTCGACACTAATATTCGTCGCGCCGTAGACGTCGAGGGCCACAGGGTTCGCCGTGAAGGCCCCGATCGAAGCGTGCGGATTTACGACAATCGTGACGGTGGCGTTCACGCTGCTGCCGGTCGAGTCGGTGACGGCTACCACAATGCGGTAGGTCCCGGCAGCCGACGGTAGGCACGCTAGCGAGGGGGTATTGAGCGTGCCGCACCCCGGCGGTAGGCCGGTGTAGAAGTAGAACAGCGCGCCCGTGCCGCCCGTGGCGTTCACTCTCAAGGTGGTCGCGCTACCGAGGCTGAGCGTCGGGGGTGCGGCCGAGAGCGACGTGATGGAGGAGTGCGGGTTCACGCTCAGCGTGGCCTCGGCGCTGGCCCGGCTCTCCGGTCCGGTCCCCGTCGTGTCGTTGACGTATACCTTGACCGTATAGATTCCGGTCACGGTGGGAGTGCAGGTCAAGAGATGGGTATCCATCGAGGTGCATCCGGCAGGGAGACCGGCGTACTGGAAGGTGTAGTTCCCTGTTCCACCGGTCGCCGTGACGAGGAACCTTGCGGGGCTCCCTAGGCTGATCGCGGCGGGGGTCGGAGTGAACGAGGCGATCGACGTCGGGGGCGAAGGTCCCCAGAGGATAGAGACCGTGCCCTGATTCACATTGGCGACATAGACCAGGGAGTTGCCGGAGTCAAAGGCAACCCCCTGGGGGCCATTTCCAACGGCGACGCTCGCGAGCACGGAATAGTTGGAGCCGGACAGGAAGCTCACGTTGTCGGAGAGGTAATTCGCGACTACGATGTCGCCTCGGTCGTAGGCCATCGCAGAGGGATAGAGGCCAACGTTGGTGTTGGCCACGGCCGCGTTGGAGGAGTCGTCGATGACGGTCACATTGCTGCTGAAGTAGTTCGCAACGTAGATCTGGCCGCTCGGGGCATAGACGACCGAGTCCGGATACGAGCCCACACCGATGCTAAGGATTACCGAATTCGTTGTGTCATTGATGACGCTCACATTGCCGAACAGATTGGCGACGAATATCTCCCCCGTTCCACTGTCATACGCCACGCCATCGGGCGCGCCCCCAACCAAGATGGTGGTGACGATGGAGTTGTTAGCCGCGGAGATGACGCTCACGCTCCCAGCGTAGAAGTTCGCGACATAGACCTCCCCTTTCCCGGCGTCGAATGCAAGGGTGCCAGGGAAGAATCCGACTCCGACGCTCGCGACCACCGAGTCGTTCGCATCGGTGATCACGCTGACATTGTTGCTCCCAAGGTTGGCGACGAAGATCTCGCCGAGGGCGCTATCGTAGGCTAGCGCGGACGGATCAGCCCCGACCCCGATCGTCGCTACTACCTGGTCGGAGGTGTCCGAGACGACGCTGACCGTTCCCAGGGCCCCATTGGCCACGAAGAGCTCGCCAGCCCCAGAATCGTACGCGACTGCCCCGGGGGTATCGGCGAGCAGGATGTGGGCGCTGACCGTGTGCGTGCTCGGGGTGACCACGCTCAACAAGTTGCCCGCCGAATTCGCCACGTAGATGCTTGCGGCCGCAGAGTCATAGACGACCCCGACAGGGCTCTGGCCAACGGGAACCGTGAATGTGACCAGGTTGGTACTGTCATCAATGACCGTCAGGCTCCTCGAATACTGATTGGCGACGTACATTTCATCGGTGGCGTTGTCGTAGGCCAGTGCCGCGGGGGCGATGCCCGCCGCGGGCGTGGCTATCTCGGCGTACGTCGTGTCATTCAGGATCGTCACATTGTTGGTCGCGTAGTCTGCGACAAAGATCTCCGAGTGAACCGGGTCGTACGCCGCAGCGATCGGGAGACTGTAGACTCCCAGACTCACGTTCGTGTTGACGAGGAAATTGGCGACGACCGTGTTGTTCGTCATGGACATAACGCTCATGTTCCAGGAGTTCTCGTTGGCGACGAACACTGCGTTCCTGGCTGAGTCGAAGGCGAGTCCCTGAGGAGTGCTTCCAACCGCTACGGAGGCAATTACTTGGTCCGTGGAGTCGGAGATGATGCTCAGATTGTCCGAACCACCGTTCGTCACGATGATCTCCCCCAGGGCCGGGTCGTAGGCGACACCGTACGGCGAATAGCCCACTGGGATGGTGGCGACGACCGTGTCGTTGGAGTCGGAGATGACGCTGACATTGTTCGAATACTGATTCGCGACGTAGACGTCGCCGACGCCGCCATCGTACGCGAGCCCGACCGGCCCGCTGCCGACCTCAATGTTGGTTATCGGAGTGTTTGTTGTGCAGTCGACGACGGTAACGGTGTCGGACCCGAGGTTGGCAGAGAATACTTCCTGGGTGCCCGGGTCGTAGGTCACGGCGGCGGGACTCAGACCGAGCAAGGCCGGAAAGTTTCCGGGTTCGACCGTGTTGTTCAGCATAACCAGAGTGTCGAGCACCGCGGGGGTCACCCCAGACGCCAATGGGGTGGGTTGGACGGAAGCAGCCGAGGGCACCCGGTAGAGCGGATGTGCGGGGCCGTGAGTACCTGCCGGTTGAGGATGCCATGAGGAAGGTGTGCCCGTCCGCCGGAGTCAGCTGGGGGGCAGACCGACTGAGCGAAGCCGAACCGGCGGGTCCGGACGCAGTGAGCGCCACGGTGACGAGAATCGCGATCGCCACCAACGTGAAGACGCCGCCAGCGCGGCGGCGGTGGGAGGTCCGGGCGGGGAAAGCGGCGGACCGAGAGGTATGGGCCGGGGATGGCGTAGGCTCCGGGGATAATCCTCGGGCGGCGAGTGGAGGTGGGCGACCGCTCATGGTCGCCCGAACTTCGCCCTAGATTATATCCAAGCCTGACGGGAACATCGGGGCCGACACCTCGGGAGCCGTACTCCGCAAGCGGCTGGCTCCCTAGTAAGGAGTTGAGCGCGGATTGGGGACCGGCCGGTTCCAGACCCGGACATGCGGCGATGAAGACCCGAACGAGGGCAACGGAGAGCGCAATGCTCGGGGATATCAGCGGACCCGTTATTTCCGTCGAAGCGAACAACGAGCTCGTCCGCCACCAGTTCAATCTCCTCGGCCCGGGGGAGGCGGACGGCGCAGCCGGTCTCTGGTCGGCCGAGTAGTCCGAGCACGGTCGAACCGCCCGTCCCGCGACCTTCTCGAAGGTCTACGAAGGTCGTCGGTCAGTCCAGGAGACCCACGGCGTCCACGAGATCATTGTTGGGGGGGGATCGGGTCGTGGTCCGAAAGTGATGGGACCGGGCCCGCGATTCTACGAAGTCTGCCAGGACAACTGCGGAACGGCTCTCGTAGTATTCGTCGGTGCGCTCGCCCCGGGGGTTCGCCACGCTCGCCTGGGGCCGCCACTCCCGAAGGCAGAGCACGCCGATGGCGCACGTCCGGGGCACGCGCGACAGATCGGGGGCGAACCGCTGACCGTCCGGTAAAGGTCCCGCGGATAGTTCGCACGCGCGCCGCTACGCGGGACCTTCAAGGAGAGGCAGATAGTCCTATGCGCCGCCGCCGCTAAGTGATGAGCCTCCGACGACCGGTGGGCCCCGCGCCGCCGCCTTCCATCCCGAGCGCGGATTCGTCAGGGCGTTCTCCGCAGGGGCCATTGCGTTTCTGATCGTGGCTCTCCTCCTGGCGGGGAGCCCTCCTCCCGAAAGCCGCCATCTACCGCCGTCCTCGAGCCGGGCCCCTGTCCGGCCGACGGGCTCAGGCGCCACGATGTCCCCACAAGTGTTGACGGGGAGTACCCCTGTGCGGAGGAATCTCACAACCGGGACCGGCCCTTCGGGGCGAGCCGGGGCGGTAATGGCCTACGACGCAAAGGACGGCTACACAGTTCTCTTCGGGGGGGGTCAGGGTTACCGGAAACCCAGTGACGGCGACCGCGGTATGTCTGAATGATACGTGGACGTACAGGGCCGGGCAGTGGACCCAGCTACCCATCGCCAGGCCCCCTCTCAGGGAGGGGAGCACTATCGCGTCCGATCCGGCCGATGGGTATCTGGTCCTTTTTGGTGGCTTCGGTGGGTACCAGTGTCGTAGCGGACCCTCGGGGACCTGGACACTTTCGGAGGGCGTGTGGAGCTACCTCGACAGCTCCGGCCCCCTGGCGCTGGCGTATGCCCAGCTCGCGTGAGACCCTGCGCTCGGCGAGCTACTGCTCGTGGGGGGCGTAGCACCCGATGGGTCGGCCCGCAACACCGGCACATGGGCATTCCTGCACGGGACATGGACCAACCTTACGACCACCGGCCCGTCCCCTCCCTTGACCGAAGGAGTGCTGTCGTACCTTCCGGCGGCCGGGGGGCTGCTACTCTGTCACGGACAATTCTGCGCGGCCACCCAGCCAACGCCCGACTGTTGGCTGTTCGATGGAGTCTGAAAGATGCTGCCCCAGGGAGGGCCAAGTGGTCGCCTCGGGGATTCCCTCGCGCCGGAGATGGCGGAGGGACTTGGGGTGCTCTTCGGGGGCCACAATCTCACGTACTCCCACGAATCGTGGGTGCAGACCTGGCTGGCCGACACCTGGATCTATTCGGGATCGAGTTGGACAGCGGTCCGGGTTCCGGGTCCCTCCCCTCGCGAGGGGGGCCAGACGACGTACGATGCCCGAGATGGGTATGTCCTCCTATTCGGAGGATTGTCATGCGGACCGGGCACTCTGACCAGTAACTGAACCACTTCGCAGCTCTTCCGCACCGACGGCGACACCTGGAGCTTCTCGGTGGGCGCTGTCGGTACGGTCACCACCGCGACGGTCCGCCCGGGGGCGATCTGTGCCCTGGGCGACCGGTCCTGCCGAGCCGGGACGACCCAGGCTACCGTAGATGTCTCTGTCCAGGCGGTATTCGCCGGTGCGGGCGGGGTCGCCGGCGCCCTGTCAAACCTCACTCTATCGTTCCTGCCGTGGGGTCGCGTAGTGGTGGATGCTTCGCCCCCTGGGGTCGCCGGTGAGTTCGTCACCACCTCCGACGCGTCATGCAACGGCAATGTGATCGCGCTGACGGCAGGACCATCTACCGGATTCCAGGTCGCGTGGCGTTCTGTCCGGGACCTCGACACTATGTTCGTGGGAGAATCCTGGACGGTCACGTTCGGCATCTCCTCGACCGGTCCCCCGTTTCGGCTCGGTCCCCGTGGACGCGTGCACCGCGGCAACCTGCGTTGCCTCAGGCAGCGGGGGGGTCCAGGGGGAGTTCAGCAACCTCGCCCACGGCCCGCCCGGCCCCGGCCCGCGTGAGAACGCTTCGTTGCCCTACCTCAACGTCACGGTCGACCCACCTCGGACGTCGGAGGGTGGTACCGTTCCCCCCTCCGTCGTGCCCCCACCCGCACCCCCGGCCCCCCTGCCTCTGCCCGCTCCGACCTTGTTACCGCATCCCGCCCCTCTTCCATCCCCCGTCCTCTCGGCGGGGACCGGAGCGGCTCCTGGGCTGTCGGTCACCGCGGCCGCCGGCGGGGCGATGGCGGCGGTGATCCTTCGACGGATTCTGGTGCGCCGGGCCATCTCCGTAGGGCAGCCGGTGGGAACCGTGATCCGCGCACGGCGCTCCGCGTTCGAGCCAGAACGGCCGGCCGATCCCAAGGTCGGAAAGTTCGACTACGCGCCGGGTGGGCGCAGCGGCCAGGAAAGCTGGGAGAACAGGGATTAGGCCCCGTGGCTTGAGGCCCGGAGTCCGACCGTCCCGGCCCGTCGTCGTGGCAACCGGGTAGGGGTCATCGGAGTCCAACGAGCAAGGGGGATTCGAGATCGATGGCGTCGCGCTACGGGCAGGTCCTCCGGAGGCACCGGCAGCTTTTCGCCATCGCTGCTACGGCCGTGCTCATCGTGGCCGCCGTAGGGGTCTACTACGTTGAGGTTGGGTGGAAGCCGAACAGTGCGACGCCGTTCGGAGACATCCAGCATGTCGTGATTGTTCTGATGGAGAACCATGCGTTCGACAACTACTTCGGTGCCTACTGTCCGTCGGTTGGGCCACACTGCTCGACCGCGGTCAACGGGATTCCGCCGGGCCAGTGTCTACCGATCAGCGTCTCTGGGACTCCGTCCGGATGTGAACGCCCTTACAATTTCACGGCCACGAACCTAACGTCATGCGGCCTTCCTCACGACTGGAACTCCTCGCACACCGCGTACGATGGGGGGCGGATGGATGGGTTCATCCCCGCCGAGGGAGGCACCGACTGCACGCTCGGCCATTACAATGGAACCACGCTCCCCGTCTACTGGGATATGGCGCAGGAGTTCGGCCTCGCTGACAACTTCTACTCCAGCTCCCTCAGCTACAGCTTGCCGAACCATTGGTACCTGGTCGCTGCCCAGGCCCCACCTGTGTCGGAAACCCATCTGCTCTCCGGCGCCAGCGTGAGCATCCACCACGAATACCTGAACGAGTCCAATGTGACACGGACCGTCGAGCAGGAACTAGATTCCCAGCCGTCCCTATCCTGGAAGTACTACGAGATGCCGCTCACGACCTACCAGGACGCGATCCTGATCGGGGGGCACGGGGTTCCGTCCGATGGGCCTGCCTATAGTTACTGGAACCCGCTCTCCTCGACGAACCAGTCCTACTCGCAACCCCAACACTTCGGCGGCACGGGGGAGTTCTTCACGGACGTGGCCGCCGGAAACCTTCCGGCGATCTCCTGGATCGTTCCCGGCTCCAACGAGTCGGACCATCCACCGGCCAATCTGACCCTTGGCCAAGACTTTGTGTCAACCGTCGTCAACACCGTCGAAAGCTCATCGGTCCTGGTCCAGCACGGCCGTGTTCATCCTTTGGGACGACTACGGGGGATTCTATGACCACGTGGCCCCGCCTTCCCTGGACGAGGACGGCCTCTCGTTCCGCGTGCCGCTCCTCGTAGTCTCGCCCTGGACGGCGGCCGGCACCGTCGATTCGTCGGAGCTGTACTTCGAGTCCCTCCTGCACTTGGTGGAAGTCCGCTGGAACCTCGGCTGTCTCACCCAACGCGATTGCCAAGCCCCCCTCCCAACAGGGCTGTTCAACTTCTCGCTCGACCGCGGCCCGGTGTTCATGCCGTCGTACGCCAACGCTACGTACCCGTTCGATCCGCCCGCTCCCGGCGCTACCCCGTACATAGGTCCGGCGTCTCTCGAGAAGTTCTGGATCGCCAATTCCACGGTGGAAGACTGACGCGGAACCACGACGACCCATCTCCCGCCAAGGCAGGGTGGCGGGTGTCCTGCGGATCTTCCATTGCCATTCGCACGCCCCCGATGGTCGAACAAGAGGCGCCGAGGGGATGTCGAGTGGGCCCGGCACCGAATTGAACCAGTTCGTTCCGCGAGGTCGCTAGGGGTCCGGAAGCCGTGGATCCACCCACGAGCTCATCGAGGGCCAGCGCTTACACACAACCCAACCGGGTCTGTCCTGTCGAGTTCGGCGGCGCCTCCGATGGCCAGTTCTGCGTACCCTTCGAATCGCGGCCGCCATCGATGGGCTCTACCGGTAATAATTACGGCCGTGAATCTGCTGACTGTCGGGGGAGCCGCGGGGCTCTTGGTTCCCGTGCCCCACGACTTTTCTGGGGCAGTCACGCATTACGGGTGCACGGGCTCTGGAGTCGGCACCACTCCCGACGAGGTCCCGTCTCTCCACGCGTTTCCGGCGGAGTCGTCAGTGACAATTCATTGGAACTCCGCCAACGGCGGAGTCGTAGATTTCTATGTCCTCTCGGGGGGTGGTGGGATGATCCCCGATTGCACCCAGAGTGCACCGAGCGGTGGGTGTGGGTTCAGCGCCAACGGAGGAGTCTATGAACTCACCTTCAGCCCACAGTGGACCAACTGGACCGTGGCCACAGTCAGTTAGGTCGGTTCGTATTCTGCGCCGCTGCTGTAGAGCCCGGAGCCAGGTCCGGCTGCGTCCCGTGTTAATGATCCTCTGACAGATCGTGGGTTGATGGTGTACCGGTCGCGGCCTTGGAGCGTCGATGACCTCGGAGCTCGACCTGATTCGGAGGGTCTACGCCTACAAGGCTCGGACCAGAGCAAAGTATCTGACCGTGATCTGGAAGCTCCCTCCTCGCGCTCGGTATTTGGATCGCGGGGCCTCGTCCCCATCGCTTGTGGACATCTTCCCGCACGTCCTCGATGCGTATTGCGTGTGGTTCGACGGGATCTGCGCACGGGGATCCACGCCTGATTGGTACCCGCTCGGCCAGCGATTCACTCTTGGCGAGGCACGGCGCGAGATGCGGGCCATCAACGGTCGGGTTACCGGGGTAATCGACTCCCTTCGGCCAGGCGATCTCGACCGGAGATTTGCCCTTCCCAAGAGGTGGCGCGCTCGGAAGCCCATCGTGCTGCGGGAGCTGCTGGTCCACATGATTGAGGAAGAGCTGCAGCACCGCGGTGAAATGAACGCCCTATTGTGGCAAGCAGGGCATGTTCCGCCGGTCACTGAATTCGATAACCAGAAACGTGGCCGTGGTGATCTCACAACGTGTCCTCTGGCCGAAGGCAAGCGTCGCGGGATAGGCTTTCCTCCCTCGCGAGAGGAGGCAGCTACATCGGATCCTGCTAGCGCGGAGACTACCAGCGGACCTCGTAGACCCGAATCGGACCCATGGATTCGAAGCCGTGATGCTTGAGGATTGGTCCTGAGGTCCCGACGCGTGCCGTCACCAGGACGACTTCGGCGCCCCGGGATGCGGCAGTTTGGCAACGAGATCGGACGAGGCCCCCGTACACCCCCCGTCGCCGGGTACTGGGCCAAGACCCCAGTCCCCCAGAACCGGGCTACCGGGCCCCCCATTCCCGTGCCGGCCCGGCCGATAGGCAACTCACCGTCCATTGCCAAGAAGAGATTCGAGAGACCCTCGTGCTCCAGATTCCGGCGGAACTCTGAGAGGAAGCTCTCCCGGCTTTCCGGAGGGGGCGGCGGGTCTCCGAAGATCGTCGTCCCGAGCGCTGTGAACGCATCGTAATCTGAGTCGCTGAGGACCTCACGAATGACGATGCCGGTCGGATCCGGGAACTCTGGTAGACTCAGGTGGCCGTCGACATCGTACAGTCGCCACGCAAGGACCTCCGCTTCTTCGAGGATGCGATATCCGTGCCGTTCGAGCCGTTCGGCGAGGTCCGGTGGGCGTGAGGTCGGAGTCACCTGGAAGCGGGCCCCGATGCCGCCCAGCGCCTCGATTCGAGCCTTCAGGTCGCGGAGTCGTTGGTCTGCCCGCGGGACATCGTCCACCTGGAAACCATAGACATAGGTCAGAGCGTAAGACCCAGGGGTGACGGCGAGTTCGTACTCATCGGTCTTCACCGTCGTGGCGGACGGAGGGATCCATCGCCATGCGGCAACGGCCTCCCACAGGCGGTCCTCAGTCCAACGAACCACGGGCCGGCCAGCCCTCCGGTCCGCATAAGCGAACCTTGCTACAGCGGAGTGACCAACCTTGCACATTTCGAAAGGGGTGCCTTCCCAAGGAAAGACCCGGTCTCTTCAGCAGGCGGCCAGGAGAGATACTCTTAGCTGCTTAGCACCTTCACGCTAGCCGGTCGCTGAACGCGAAACGCCGAGCCGGAGCGAGCCAATAGAGGAATATTCGGCGATTAATGTCTTGGTCGACCATGAACGATGTCGATGTTTCAATCAGACTGTATGCTGCGGGAGACCGTTGGTTGTTGGAGAGGACGCTCGGAGATCCAAGTCAAATGGTGAACTTGAACGGCCCAGAGCCTATGGAAAATATCCGAAAGCGCCACGACCAGTTCCTCGCGATGTCAGCAGACCCGCACGCCGGACGCCAGTTCACGATCCTGGCAGGCCCTCTCCGTGCTCCAGCTGGTAATGTCGGATACTGGGAAAGCGAATGGAACGGCAAGATTGGATGGGAGATGGGATGGTTCGTGCTACCCGAATTTCAGCGACGCGGGGTCGCAACGGCGGCGACGAGACTGGTCATAGACTCGATTGCCAAGCTCCCGAATCGGAAGTCCGCCTTTGCGTTTCCTTCGGTGGAGAATCGCCCATCCAATGCCATCTGTAGGAAGCTCGGATTCACCCTGGCCGAGTCGGTTTGCTCGGAGTATCCACCGGGCAGCAAGCGCACTCTGCAGGTCAACATCTGGATCCTAACACTTCCGGTTGGTGGATTGGATTCCACATCAGTCGGGTAAAGAAGCTCGTTGTGAACTCATCCGCGGGCTGCGCCGAAAAGGGTGGGTTTCCTGAGGGGAGCCGGGAGGCGGCGGCACTTGGGGGCTCCCGGGCAATCTCAGTACGTCCAGGGCCACATGCGGCGGTGCCTGCCAGCTCCCAGCCACTCGGAGGAGCTCGTGCTCTCACTCCGCCTGCGGGCGGGGGGGATGAAATCGGCAAGGCTATCGATTCTCGCGGGGAGTCCCCGGCCGGGCAGAACGCTAGCATTAAGCCACGGAGCCTGGTGACACTACAGGCGAGCCTCTGATGCTTCCTCGAGTGAAGCGACGACGGCCGCTGATGGGACCCGCGATACTCGTCGTGGCCATCGCGGTCGCAGTTTCCGCCCAATACTCATCCTGGTGGGCGATCAACGCAATCGTCGATCAGAACGGCCGCCCGGTATCCTGCGAGAATTATTGGACGACCGTGTTTCCATCTAGCACATGGGATACGCGGTGCGGAGGCTCCAGCCCCCCGAGCGCTGCAACGGCCATGGCAGCTACCGCGGCCGGTGTCCCGCATGTGACCGCCGTCGCCTCCGCAAGCGCGAATGCGTCCCTTCTCGCGGGGGTTCTCGCTGGCTTGGCCGTCCTGCTCTCAGTCCTGGCCAGGCCCGGGTTTTTCCCACGTCGCGGACTCGCCGTGATCGCTCTCGCACTCGGGGTCCTCGCCGCAACGGCGTCCTTCGCTGGGGCGATCTACTTCATGGAAGCTCTTCCCTCCGCTTGGCAATCGGATCACTACACTTATCAGACCGGCGACCCGGGTCGGCCGAGTTTCTCCGGGCATGACAATGCATCGTTCTACGGCAACGATTCTGGGGTAACGGAGTCGTGGTCGTGGGGTCCGACGACGGGCTGGTACCTCGCATGGGGATCCGGAGCCCTCATTCTCGCCGGATCGGCCCTCACGTGGCGGACCCTTTCGCGAGACGGCCGTCTAGCTCCCCCTGAGAGTTGCACTCCGCGGGCCACCCCCCCACCGGTGCCTCGACCGAGGGCGACGACTGAGGATGGGCCCTCTAGGTCGGGGGGCTCCGGCCTCCTGGCGATCGGGGGGGCCGACCGTACCATGCTTCCGCCCCCTCACGGGGGAAGCGTGCCGGGTCCCAGCGACTTTCGATACACGGCCACGCTACGCTCGGATCGATGCAGTCATCCTGGGGGAGAGGAACCGAGTCAGGTGGGAGGAGTCCAGCGAACCGAGTCGCTGGGTACACAATCTCGAAAAAGGGTCCCTTTCCAAGGACCCGGGACGGCCGCAGCCCGTGGGCCGAGCTGGATCCTGGGTCAGCTCGAGCTCTCGCGGGAGCTGGTCGCGGCGGTGGAGAGCACGGGCACGAACACCAGCATCTCCGCCTGGCTGCGGTAGAACTCTATATCGGGCCGCCCCGGGTCCACATTCCCCCCGAGGATGCGCACCATCTCCTCGAATTGTACAGCAAGCTGGGTGATGTCCTTCTCCCAATCGCGGATCTTCCGTCGAGCGTACCAACCCCCCGGGATTTCTCCGGTTTCTAATCCCAATTCTATCGGATTATCTCCATCTACCCGCGCCACACACGCAAAGTACTCCTCGCCCGACGGCGTTGGCCGGAAGGTACCGTAGAACTTGCGCCCCTTGAGTGTCGTCAACTTTGATTCGAGGGTAGCCATCGCGGCGGCCGGTCCACCTGCATTCCAGTCGGCCCGGACCCGCAGCACCGGGATCGCGGATAACTCAACGAAGATCTCTGACATCGTTCCCTCCCTAGGTTAGGGACTTTGCAGACTGCCCGACGGTTGGAGGTGGATAAGCGGGAACGAGAGGTGCTGAAACGGGTCCCTTCCGAACGTCCGCTAAGGCGCCGGAATCCACCCGGCACCCTGGGCAACGCCTACTCCGATCAGGAGTACGGCGAACAGCCCTACCGGCCAAAGCGAAATGTCAACCACTGCCCACGCGATCAGCAGGACAAGCCCAATCACGAGGAGCGTCGCCCTCAGAGGGACGGGACCCACCTCGAACCGGATGTGGGGGGCCGGGGTCGACGACATGGCTAGTTCCGCCATCGGGAGTCTCGACGAGATGCATAAAGGCACTCCCAGCGAGGTCCCGTGCCGTCGCGTCGTGTGAAAGGTGTGTGTTGGCAATGGGTCCGAACCCTTCGCATTCGACGACAACAATCCGTAGCTCAGCTGCGTGCCGAAGAGACGGATCGGTATGCCCCCAGGCTTGCAACAACCACAAGGATTCCCAAGGCCACATAGGCCACCGTAACCGCGAGGGGTAGTCCTCCCCCGACCTCCAGTTGCGGTTGAGTGCTCACGACAAGCCGGAGTCCGGCCCCAAGGGCCCCGAGGACCGCCGCACCGGCGTAGGACCAGATTCGCCCTCGAAGCTCGAAGTAGAGCAGGAGTAGCGTAAGGGCGATGATCGGAGCTACGACTACGACGGCAACCGTACGAACCGAGGGGGCGACCGAGGACAGCGTGACCGCGAGAGCGGCGACGATGGCGATCAGGAAGACCGCCAGTATCGCGCTCGCGGTCCTTTGGAGCCGAGTCGATGGCCCTACGAACCCGAGTCCCATCGTCTTGGGCAATGAAAGCGACTCCGTAAAACCAGTCCGTTGGGAAGCCGCAGAATTCACCGCCGAAACCGCCGGCCGCCCATTAGATGTCCGGGACGGGGAGTGAACAGCGGGCGGCGTCGCAATATGAATGGGACATCCAGGCTCAAGAGCGTTTGGAAGCCGAACGCGTAAAGAGTCCGGAGGGCGGCCTCCCTGGTAGGCGCAATGTTTCCAGTCAGAGACTTCCATCGCTAGCGGCTCGCTTCTTCCGTGACTGCTCGAATCAGCAGTCGGCCCATTCCCCGTCTCCTGAATCTTTCCGCAACCACCCTCGGATCGATTTCCGCCCGGCCCCGCTGTGGGATGAGACTGACCTCCCCCTCGACACGCGTGCTCTGGTCTGCAGCCCGTAGGCTCTGCTATACGTATTTCCGCAGGTGGTTGTGGGACGATTGATCGGAATATCGGCCCCTTGTTCCCTTGAGCCGGTGGAGCTCGGTGTGCATTGCCGACAGCTCCCGAATGAGTGTCGCGACTTGGTCATAGTCCTCCTTCGTCAAGGCGCGCACCGAGGCCATCGAATTCGTGGACTGGATGGCGACTCTTGGGCGCTTCACACGTCGCCGCTTCGGTTCAGTACGCTCCGAGGTAGACCCGGGCCTCCAGAACCGGTTGAATGTCCGAGGCAGAGTGGTGTCCGGGGCCATCGCCGTTCCGCGGGTCTATGCCTTGTACCCCTTCAGTCGAATCTCTCCAGTGGCAAGGTTCGCTGTACCGGTCGCCCACACTTGAATCGAGTTCACCCAAGTATGTGCGGGCGAGTTGGACCTCAACGTCACGTTTTCCCGAAGCTGGAGGACTCCGTTCCCACTGATAGTTCCCAATCCATCGGAAGACCACGAAACCCTCCCGCCGTCCTGCAGGTCGAGCCGAGCGTGGCCGTGGAGCTCGATACGGCCGTCGGCGCGAATGTTGAGGTAGTCCACGGAGTGGAAAGATCCCTTCAGGCCAGGTCCGTCAATCCTGCCTTCGACCTTGCCATCGAAGCGGGCGCCCGCGGGAGGGGGAGCCGCCCTCCCCTCCAGGATGGCTTGGATGCTCGCCCCATAATCATCCGTCTCCATCATGCGCCCAGTGAGGTCGAAAATCAGCTCCGTGGACTGCATGTGCGTCGCCCATCCGGTTCACGATTAAAGTCGTGTCGGGCCTCACACGCCTGCCTCGCCCCCTCTCCCAAGGCGACGCCCGGCACTCTGCCGGGTCGGCAAGGCCGCTGGCCCGGTACGCAAGTCGCTGCCGGCCTGCACAATGGGTCCCGTTCCCGCCGGACCTGTTCACCGGCGTTCCCCTGCCCCTCCCCAATGCTGGGGACTGTCAGGGATCGCTAGCCCGTGCCCCCGGGATGTCCTCGGCGCATCGAGGGGGGCGCGGTGTAACCGGAATTGCAAACCGCGCGTAGACGGGGTCGGCGCGAGGAACCGGGGTTGCCTCCCCCCCACGTCCGGGCGCGCTCCGCGTCACCCCCTAGCCCCCTCCGTCCCACCGGTGTGGGCTGCGGCATGTTTAACGGTGGAACTGTATTCCGGGTCGGGGGCGGTGCCTATCCAATGGCAGCGCTGAGCCGCGGAACATTTCGGCTCCACTACGAGGAGTACGGGAGCGGGGGCGACCGGGTGGCCCTCGTCCACGACTATTGGGGCGATCAGCGCCAGTGGAACGCCGCTGCCGCCAAGCTGGCTGGATCGTACCGAGTGATTTCCTACGACCGCCGGGGACATGGCGGAAGTGCTGTGACCCGAGAGTCCGTTTCCTTGGCCGAGCAGGTCTCTGACCTTTCCGAGCTCATCTCACTGGTGGGAGGGGGAGCGGCCCACATCGTGGGAACGGGCGTTGGGGCGACTGTCGCGCTGAAGCTCACACTGTCACGACCTGACCAGGTACGCAGTCTCAACCTTCACGAACCCTCGCTAACCGGCCTCCTGCAAGATGACGCGATGGCCGCCTCGTTCTACAAGTCATTCCATGCCCTCGACGCGACAGTCGTCGGCCGAATCCAGGCCGGTGACGGGGTGGGGGCCGCCCAGTCCTACGCAAACGGCGCCGCTGCCGAGCCTGGGGGTTGGGCACTACTCCCTCCGGATTCCCAACAATCCTTTGTCCAGAACGCGCCGGCGACCCTCAGGGAGTTCGAAGACGCGGCGATGAAGCACATGGAGCTCACCGGCTTCGCGACCTGTCGCAAGCCCATCGTGCTAACGGTAGGTTCCAAGAGTGCCCCGGGCTTTGCCTCGATCAACGAACAGGTCGCGGCCGGATTCTACCAGGTTCTTCGTTACTCGTTCGAAGGAGACGGACACTTTCCCCAGATCACCCATCCAGACCAATTCGCCCATGTGGCGGACGAGTTCTGCCGGTTTGCCGCCCAGCAGCCGTCGGAGTAGGCCTCGCATAGCGCTGCCCGCGGATCCGCGATCGGCCTCCTCGGCCGCCAGGCAACTGCGAGAGTTGGTTGGACCCGCTCCGAATCCTGCGAGCGACTCCCTCGCCCCCTCCGACCTGGCTGAACAAAGCGATGCAGCCCCGGCCGAGCTGGAGTTGAAACCCGACGCAGCCGGCCTCGCCTGATGGGCCTCCACCCCCACCCGAACCACGGTGCGGGTCTGCGCGGGCTGGGCAGCCGACCATGGATCCCAGTGGGTTCGGCCCTCCATGGTGCCGGAACTCGCAGTCTCGCAACTCACGGAGTGATGCCAGATCTGCAGGGCACAGGTGCGACCGCGCTGGCTGCGAACGGCGGGGCGCCGAGGACACCCGCTGACCGCAACCGTTTCTATCGGGGGCCGGTGGGTCCGGTGTGGAGCTTCCCGACCGGAACGGCTACATCCGAGTCCGGAACCACCGTCTCTATTACCGGCGGGTTGGCGAACCGGATCGAGGGACCATCGTAGTGCTCCACGGCGGCCCGGGCTCAACCCAGGAGTACCCGAGCCCACTGGCTGACCTCGCCGGGGCCGGTTATGAGGTTGTATTCTACGACCAATTCGGTTGCGGCCGCTCAGACAGGCCGCCTTCCTACCGAAACTACACTATCGCGTCGTCCGCCGACGACGTCGATCAGCTCCGACGTGGGCTCAAGTTAGGTCGGGTGCACCTTTTCGGGCACAGTTACGGCGGCGCGCTGGCCATGGAAGCTGCGGTTCGACATCCGCGCGCATGGCGCTCGCTAGTCATCGCGAGCGGATACGCGTCGATGCGGATGTTGTGGAAGGCTCGTCGTTTACGGGTGTCGCAGCTTTCTCCCCAGAACCGACGCGCCCACCTTCGGCAGGACCGGACGGGGATCGCGACACCTGCCGCTCTCCGCGCTGGGGAGGAGTTCCGACGCCGGTTTACGGAGCGGACGGAGAATCGGGCCTTCGAGCTCTTGATAACATTCCAGCACGCGAACCCTCGGGTCGCCGAGGCGATGGGTTACCTCGCGCCCCGAATCTTCGACGACGGCTTTGTTACCGGAACCATGGCTGGATGGGACATTACGAAGGAACTCGCGCGGATTCGGATTCCCACCCTGATCACGGTAGGTCAGTTCGATCACGTCACTCCCAGCTGCGCGCGCGAAATCCACCGGGCCATCACGCATTCCCGGTTGGTCGTTGTGAGAGGGCAGGGACACTTGCCATTCTACGAGGACCGGGACCGGTACATCTCACTAGTTCGGGGCTTTCTCGAACGGGCTGGCTGAGAACCCAGCTGGAAGCCGCTTGCCTTCCGTCAAGCCTTATCGAACGAAGAGGCCTGGCGCTTCCCATGCCAGAAAGCGGTCGGCGGGTCTACGCGACGCATGTCGCCCGAGTTTCCAAGGTGATCGCGGTTCCCCTGCGGTACGCGTACGAATGGTGCACGGATTACCGGACGGACGATGGCAAGTTCTCTCGCTCCAAACCACGATTCCAAGTGCTCCAACTTTCGGAGGACCGCCTTGTTCGGGTGCGCAGTTCCCCTCGGAACGTCAAGCCCCTGAAAGTCGCGGTTGAATTGGTCCGATTGCGCCCGCCCAACGCGTGGCACCTCGACCAGATCGACGAGGCTGACCTAAACTCCGTCGACTACAAGCTCACTCGCTTGGGCCCGAAGAAGACCCGCCTCACCCTGGACCTGGTTGAGCGGTGGATGGTCCCGAACTTCCCGCCCAAAGCCGAGTGGGTTCACGGGACGAACGTCTACTGGGACAGCCTCGTCGCCGCCTTGGAGGAGCGATATGCGCGTGGGCTGCCGCCCCGCGGCTAAACCCGTTTCCTGGGGTGCAACGAGGATTGCACCGCACGACGGCCTGCCGGGGGCACTCCTGCCGGTCGGACAGAGTTGCAGGGTCTCTACGTGCCCACGTCCTCCCCACAGATCTGAACTTAGTTCACTCGAATGGAGCGCTCTCGAGGCTGTTCTAGGGCGTGTTCCAGTTTCCCCGTTTGCGGCCTACCTCTTGACTTCCCGATGGAGAGCCGAGCGCCAGTTCGACGCCAATTCGCCTTTACATCGGCGCGAGATCAGCCGGATACGTCCAACTCATCTAGCGCTGCGCTTCCCTGCACGAGATGGCACGTCGAGGGGAACAGCACGCATCTCTGGCTGGCTCCAAGCGTTCGATCGCCGCACCGAAAGTCGGCCATGTTCGGAGGAACCTCTCCATCTGGGAAAGGACGAGCAACGAGTACGACCGTCGCCATCGAGCCGTCTTGGGTGGCCCACGGTCAATGGCGTGGGGGGTCTGGCGGGTCCCGGAGAGCAAGCTAGGATTCCTCGGGGACCCCCGGGACCACGACATCCTTGAGCTGGGGTGCGGGGCCGCGCGCTGGTCAGCGGCTCTGGCGACCGCAGGGGCGCGTGCTGTGGGGATCGATGTCTCGTGGGCCCAACTGGCCCATGCAGTCGGTGTGGTGCGGAGGTCGAGGCGGTCCGTCCCCCTTGTCCGGGGGAATGCTGAGCGGCTCCCCTTCCGGAACGAGTCGTTTGACGTGGTGTTCTGCGATTGGGGGGCTATGACCTTCTGTGACCCCCATCGGACCGTCCCAGAGGCCGCCCGGGTGCTTCGACCCGGCGGGAGGTTCGTATTCTCGACCTCCAGCCCGTTCCGTTCCGTCGCCCAAGACAGGCGGACGGACCACTTGGGTCACGAACTTCTTTACGACTACTTCAGCCTGGGGCGGATCGAATACCCGGACGGCGAGGTGAACTTCCAGCTCCCGTATGGCGAGTGGATTCGCCTGTTCGCTGAGTCGGACCTCGTCGTCCAAGCCCTCAGCGAGACACAGCCAGGGCCGAGGGACGAGTCGAGCTACCTTTCGGCGAGCGCGTCGAAGTGGGCACGCCGCTGGCCCCTCGAGTCGATCTGGCAGGTCCGGAAGGCCACGGCCTGATCGCCCTCGGAATGGCCCGACCGGCTTGCACACGGGAATGCTGAGGAACCTCCACCCGCCCGGGACCCTCGGGTCCGCGGGGGTGACAGTGGGCCAACTCCCCTACGGGTGAGTCCGAACGGGGCGGCCGGGGCCCGCTCCGCGATGCCCCCATAGACGCGCGACCAGGGTTGCACGTCGAGAATCGCGAGCCTCCTTCGTTAACAAAGCCAGCTACCAAGGCGTCCGCGCGGCTCTCCACAATCAGGGACAGCCCGCCCGTTCGCGCGGGGATTCTGTCCGCATGGACCGGGACGAACCGGTTGACCCGTTCAATCGTCTCCCCCGCGGGCTCCCATACTCCCTGCGTTGGCTCCCCCTTCGCCTCGCTCGGGGCCGCCAGATTCGATCGAC
Organism: uncultured Thermoplasmata archaeon; assembly: GCA_963708255.1. Classification (GTDB taxonomy): domain Archaea; phylum Thermoplasmatota; class Thermoplasmata; order Lutacidiplasmatales; family UBA184; genus Lutacidiplasma. The sequence goes on along the minus strand of CAVPSE010000002.1, from coordinate 945,084 downwards.
GCTCGGTATGCTCCCCGCAAGGAGGCTCAGAATCAACGGCGAAGCGACCCGCGTGGCGCAGCACCCAAGATGCGTTCGGCCCCAGGGCACGGCCGCCCGATCGTGACCGTCGTAAGCCTAGGTCGGCGCGATCTGATCGGGAGCCTAGCAGCCGTCCGTGAGGGTAATTGCTTTGGATCCGCTGCTCGTATAGAAGGACGGAGTGCCTACGTAGGTCACTGTAATGGTGTAGGCGCCGCACAGGTTGGGTCCCGCGGTCCAGCTGAACTTGCAAGACCCTGTCGACGAGAGGGTGCAGGCTCCCTTACCCGCGGGTTTTCCACCGTACGGAAACGAGATGCGGAGCTTTCCGGTAGGGACTTTCGAACTGTTCCAGAGGTTGGTTACTGTCGCCGTGCAGCTGGTCTTTCCACTGCTCAGGGTCGAAGGCGAACAGGAGAGGCTGGTTGCGGTCATCTCGGCCGCGGTGCGCGTGACCGTCACCGAGCCGTTGTCGGTCGTATAGGTGTAGGTGCAGCCTCCGCCGCGGCCACTATGGCCAACGCACGTGATCGTGTAGTTCGAGTCCGTGGTACCGAATACAACCGTTCCTGTGTTCACATCGGTGCCCAGGAACGTGCCGATCGTCCAATACGTGTAGGTGCCGGTGAGCTGTTGAATGTATGTCGCATAGGTGAGGTTGGTCGAGGTGTTCGACTCCCCGGGCAGCTTCAAGGTCAACGAACCGGGAGTCAGGTAACCGACACTGGTACCGTTCGCCCAGCCATGGCCCACTGAGGTGTTGAAGACGAAGTCGCAGGACCAATTCGAGCTGCAGGTGGTGATCGTCCCGGTCACTGGAGCGGTCGCCCCCGTGACGGGAAGCAAGGCAAGCAGAGCGACTACCAGGATGCTTGCCAGGCCTGCCTTCAGGACCTTCATGACTCTGACAGCGGTTGGTGTGATTAAACCGTTAGCCCGTCCGTGACGCGTAGCAGTCCACCCGGTGGGCTCGCTGGATTTCGTCCGATTCCACTCGATCGTACCAATTTCGTGGCCTCTCGCTCGTCGCTGGGGAGCGCGATCTTAGCCTCCACCCGGTCGAGAGAGGGCTGGACAAAGATCCCGGGAGAGGTATCCCCTTTTCCGAATCCAAGCGGCAGGCTTCCCTCGATTGGCTCCGACGCGCGGAGAAGCCTAAGGACGGTGGGCCCAAGCCCGCAGCCGCGGAGCCTAGACCCGAGACCGCCAGTCTCCTCGCCGGCATCCACGAAGGTGCCCGGGGAAGCTATTGGTCGAACGGTCCGGCCCACCGACCTGCTTGGGCCCGGGAACAGATCGTGGATTCTCAAACCCCCTAAGTCTGGTAGACAAGGACTGCTCGACTGACGCCCACGACTTCCCCTCTCTGACGAGCCGATCCTCTCTGATGCTGTAGCGGGCTCCGGGTCGCCCGGACAGTAGTTCTTACTGGACGGAGAGGGCGCTACTCCGAGGACGCAGCCAAGCCTGCACGCTTCCAATAGAGACCGACGGGCTCGCCCGTGTGGCTCGGCATCGGCGGGCTTCGGGCCGAAACCCCCGGCGCACCGGAGGTCTCGCTTATCCAATCCGAAGACTCAGGCCCGGTATGACGAAACAATCCGCGGCTCCCAGAGTCCTGCTAAATGGACCGGACGCACGACTTCAGACGCCTTTCGCCACCCTCGACAAGGGCTGTGATTTGTGGGCAAGCTACGAGTGGCGGTTCAACCTCGCGAAAGGGCAGCGGCCTCGAGCCTCCGCTGGTGTTGGTCTCACCACATGTCAGGGCAGCAGAATTCGCCGGAAGGTCTACACCCTTACCGAACGATCGAAGGAATTCCAGATGTGCCGACGCCATCAGGTTGAGGTTGGCTCGCTACCTTCGGCGTCGACCCCCACGTGACAAGGGCTGACCTGAAGCCTACGGGCGACTCAGATTACATCCTCCTCGTCGGAGGTTTGTGCTGCGGGGGATCGGGGTTAGAGGTCCTTCAGGACTTCGTCGATGTGCTTGGCGACCGCGTCGAGCTCCTTGGCGACCCGATCCGCCGCCTTATGGGCGGTGCCCGAAGGGTCGCGCGCCGCGATGCTGGCCTTCTCGAGCAGGTGCTTTGAGAGCTTCGCCGATGCGACTGCCAGATCGCGGGCGGCCCGCTTAGTCTCGTCCAGTATCTGATCCGTGGATTCGCCGGTCACGAGAACCTCTTGCGCCCCAACTCATCTCCCCACATAGCCTCCCGGCCACCAAGCCTGTCTCGCACTGCTCCGGGAACTCAAAGCTGGCGGGAGGCCCTGGGTCTGCGAGCAGGTACGAGGGATTCGCGCCCGGCCGCCGCGATACCTCTAAGCTGCCATGAAGTCATCGAGCGGACCAGCGTGGCGCCTTGCTTTCGGGGAACCCACAGAATCCATAACCCCTCTATGATTGGGTGAAACTACAGGGTGCGAGCGATGGCGAAGGATCAGAAAGTCCGAATCCTAGTGGGAACCCGTAAGGGTGCATTCGTCGTAACGAGTGACCGTAGCCGAAAGAGCTGGAAGATCGGACCTTCGGCGCTCGACTCGAGCGATGTCTATCATGTGGCGGCGGACCCCCGACACCCGGGGCACCTCTACGCGGCCGCCAACAGCGAGTTCTGGGGCCCCATGGTCCAGCAGTCCCACGACTGGGGGAAGACATGGAGCGAGACGGCGACCCCCCTGTCGCCCTTGAGCAAGGAACGGCCTCATGGCGACGCCCCGGTGCCCGCGGGGCCGGTAGTTCATCTCTGGCACGTCGAGCCTGGGCCTTCCAACGACCCGGACGTTCTCTACCTCGGGGCCGACCCGCACCTGCTCTTCCGCAGCAACGACCTCGGATCGAGCTGGGAGGCCGTCGAGGGCATCAACCATCACCCTGGCCGGAAGGACTGGAACCCGGGGAACGGAGGGCCGTGCCTGCATACGGTGGTCCTCGACCCCCGGGACTCCCGACGAATGTACGTCGGCATGTCGGCGGTTGGCACTCTCCGGAGCGAGAATGGGGGACGAACCTGGAAGCCGACCAATAAGAACGTCGAATGCCCCTTCCTCCCTGAGGAGAAGCGTTTTCCAGAAATAGGGCAGTGCGTGCACAAAGTCGCGATCGACGCCGCGAACCCGGACACCTTCTATCGTCAGGACCACGGTGGGATGTACGTCTCCCATGACCGGATGGACTCGTGGACGCGGATCGGAAAGCCCCTGGGGGATGACTTCGGTTTTGGAGTGGCCTCGCCGGCCGCACGGCCGGGCGTCGCGTACTTTGTTCGTTTGGACGGCGTTCGGACAACGGCTCAGCAGTTCCAGGTTCAGGAGTGGAACGACACTACGCAAAAGTGGAAGATGCTGGTCCGAGCGAACGTGTTCCCGGGCAAGTTCAACGTGCTGCGAGAGGGCATCGCCACGGATTCGCTGGACGCTCCAGGGATCTACGTCGGTACTACCACGGGCCAGTTGTTCGTCAGCCCGGACGCGGGAAAGTCGTGGCAGGTACTCCCGTACGTGTTTCCCCAGATTCGGTCCGTTAGCGTCGCCTCCCCTCCCTCGAAATGAGCGACTCAACGTGTCGTCCATTCCCGTGCACGCCCTAATCCCGCTCAACGCGTCAGTCTCACGGGGCCGAGATGGACCGGAACTGCGGGACCCGAAGGGACCATCACGCGGTCGAACCCCCTAGGCCCGGGGGCGAACCCTCTAATCATCATTAGCCACTTTCCAAATCGATGCAGCTGAGCCCGTCCTCTCGACTGCGGTTGAACCAGGGCACGGAGATTCCGGTGCTCGGCCTAGGCACCTACCAGTCCCCCGGGCCGGAGGCTCGGATCGCTGTCGCCGCCGCACTTCGCGCTGGGTACGCACTGGTCGACACCGCTCAGGCGTACAAGAATGAGCACGAGGTTGGGTTGGGAATCCGCGATAGCGGGGTACCGCGAGCGAACCTGTATGTCACTACTAAACTATCCGTGGCGAATCAGCGCGAGTCCCGGACCACTGCCGCCTTTGAGGAGAGCCTGAAGAAACTGGGGACCGACTATGTCGATCTGTTCCTCATCCACTGGCCCTTCCGAGAGAATTGGAAGGAGTGCTGGCAAGAGATGGAACGACTCCCGACGGACCGTTGCCGAGGGATAGGAGTCAGCAATTTCACGATCGGCCACCTGGAAGAGCTTGCCAAGGTAAGTTCGGTCGTCCCCGCCGTCAACCAGGTGGAGTTTCATCCATTCTTGTACCAAGCTGATCTCCAGGAATATTGCTCGAAGAAGGGGATCGTTCTCGAGGCGTACAGTCCGCTGATGCAGGGGAATCGGCTCGACGACCCGGTGCTCCAAGAGGTCGCCGCGGCTCACTCTCGGACGGTACCGCAGGTCCTCGTCCGCTGGGGGCTTCAGCACGGGGTGGTGGAGATCCCCAAGTCCGTCCACCCTGCCAGGATCCGTGAGAACCTCGGTGTATTCGACTTCGAGTTGTCAGGTCCCGAGATGGGAAGAATGGACGCCCTCCACGAGGACCTCCACTTTGCTTGGGACCCGCGAACGCTCAAGCTCTGATCCTATCGGGTCGAGGCCCCCTTAGGGGTGCAATTACGATTGCAGCGCTCTGGACGAACCTGGCCTGCGGACAATCCGTCGGCTTGCGGACTGCCCCGATTCTTGCTTGAAGGCCCCAGACCGGGACGACGATCCTCCCTTGAACGGAGGGCGCGGAGGCCTGGCTCGCCGGCTATGGGCGCTCGGCACCCTGCAAGGCTCGAAGCAGTGGGAGGAACTCGTACTTTCCGACGTGGAGGGTCCCGTTCACGAAAAAAGTGGGGGTGTCGCCCACCCCGTCTTCGTTCGCGAACTCGACGTCCTCGGCCACGCGACGCGCTGCCTGCCCATTCGAAAGGTCGCGCTCGAAATCGGCCATCTCGACCGGGAGGCTCCTGGCGATGTCACGCAGCTCACGGTCGGTGAGCGACCCCTGATGGTCGAACAGCCGATCGTGCATGAGCCAGAACTTCCCCTGCATGCCGGCGGCCTCCGCGGCCTCGGCGGCCGCTTGGGACCGGGGATGTATCTTTGGCTGCGGAAAGTTCCGGAACGCGACGCACAGGTCGTCGCCAAGCTCGCGTACCAGCTCGCTCACTATCCCGACGACCTCCCGGCACCGTGGGGACTCGTAGTCGCCGTACTCTACCAAGGAGTACCGGGCGCCGAGCGGACCCCGCACGTGGTCTCGTTCCTCAATCGGAAGAACCAGTTCGGGTAGCGGGTCGGTCATTGGATGTTCCCAGCGGGGCCCGGGGTGGTATGACTCTTTCGATTCATTACCCCCCCCATCGCTCCGCCAGCCAGCGCACTTGCGCCTACGGCAGGGCGTCCTTGATCCGGCCCGCGGTGTGCCCCCACTCGATCCAGTTAACGACCGGGGCGTCGGAATTGATCTGCCAGAGCAGGGCGTTGATTTCACCCCGATGCTGGAGCTCCTCCTCGACTAGATGCCACAGCGCCTCGCGGACCGGAATGTGGCAGTCGTGGTCTTGCCGCCCTCCCTTCTGCCGGACAACTGTGCGGGAGAGCCCCGAGGGGGAGAGTTCCGCCATGACCCGGTCGATCTGGGTCTGGACGTACAGCTCGTCCTTCCTCAACATATCCATGGAGGGCGGCACGTCGGAATCGCCGTCCTGAGGGGGGAACGGGAACGTTGCGCAACTCTTCATCCAGAAGTAGAGGGCACCTTGGGAGTGCGCGAAGATGTCGAGTAAGCTCGGGTACGATGCGCCCCGGTCGCGGGTCAGTTCCTCGGGCGGGAGCTTCGCGAGCGCCTCGAGGTAACCGCGGCGAGTGTCGGCGAGGTACGCGAACCATGCGCGGAAGGTCTCCACCTCAGGATCCATGTCCAGCCCCCAAGTTCCGAGAGTGGCGGTCCACATATGATTGCCAGCTCCCGTACGGAGGCGCGGGTCCGTTGCACGCGCTCGTAGTTGCCGCGGCGATGACACGTCCTTGCACCATCCGGGCCCTCACTGGGCTTCCGCAGTCGCTTCGGCTGTGGGCCGCCGAGGTTCCGGCCCGCGGGCTAAGTCCCGCACCCAGTCACCGATGTAGGGATTGATGTCCCCCCCCCGACATCGCCTCGGGGCGGACGCAGCTCGTAGGGGCGCTTGTCTGCCGGTTCTTGAGGACGGTCCCGGCACAGCTTCCGCCTGGCACGCACCACGGAGGGGCAGCCCCACTCTAGGCTGACCTACCATTTTACAAGCTGGCGCAAGTTCTCCCAGACGGTCCCTCTCCCGAATGTCAGGCTTCCCGGTTCCCAGTTTCGGCTCGCTCCCGCCTCCCTTACCGTCGTCGCCCCCCGCGCCGGTGTCCCCCAACACATTCGCGCTCTTAGGGGACGCAAGTCGGGGCGGACGAAGTCCGTTCCTCGTCTATGGCCGGATGCTGCAAGGAGCCCTCCTACTGGTCTTCGGGGCGTTCATCCTCAGCCAGGCCCTCCTTGGGGGCCCGGCGTCGCGGAACTACTACGTCGACGTGGGTCTCGGCATAAGCGTCGTCGTGGTCGGGGTGGTGGCGATCATCGTACTCTACCGGATCGCCTCATGGAAGGCCCCCTCCGGACTGACCGTCGACGCGTTGGCGCTGACTCTCACGTTCGGAGACGGCCACACGGCCCGGATGGGGTGGACCGATCCGGCAACGAAGCTTCAGGTCACGGACTATCGAGCTTCGGGGGTGCCGGCCAGTTCGGACAAAGAAGGAGCCCTATCGTACGCTAGCCATAGCGTCCAGGTGCCGGGCGCGGCTATCGATGCAGTCATGGGACAGGCATGGTCGCGGGCAGGCGCGATCTTCGTCCGCAGGTGGCCCCGCTCTGGTCCGCAGTTCGGCGACATTGTGGGTTGGGATATCCGGGGGGATCGAGCCGCCCGGCCCAAGAGTTCCGCGTGGGTCGTGCCGCTCGAGCGGCGTTCCAACTGAGCCCTCCGGTTTCTCGCTTCGCACGAGGTGCCGGGAACTCACCGCCCATGAGCGAACAACGCTCTCGCTACTCCGATCGCCTGGGGCCGACGGTCGGAGTTTTCGCCGTTCCGCGACGGAACGACTCGAGGGGTCGTTCCGGGCTTCGGGTCGGCTCGCCGTCATCTTCCGAGTCCTTCTTGCGCCCAATGGAAAGGAGCTTCAGTGATTCAGGCTCTGGCGGTCGAACGGTGGGGTGCCCCTCCACGGTCGGCCGGAGGACACGCGAGAGTTAACCAGGAACTCAAGGACCGTCGGACCGTCTAGCGTGGGATCAATCGGTACTACTCAGCCATTCAACATACTCGACATCGTCCATCCCGAGGAACCGCGTTAGTCCGCCGGCCTTTCGGACCTGGTCCGCTACCTCCAGGAGCCACGCTCTCCGAGCCTCCGAGAGGGAGCGAACATAGGCCCGACGGACCCGCCCGTGTTCCCATCGGAGGCGAGCCAACCCAGGCGAACCGCTCCGGAGCAGCTCCCTGAGGGCCTCCAAGAGGTGAGCAAGGAGGATCTGGGGATTCGAGAGCGCGCGAACCTCGCCATGGGTCGCCTTAGAAGCCCGGCCTGCCGCCTCCTCGAGATAGGAGCGGTCGTAGGGTCGCTCCAGGAAATCCGAGAGCAGATACCGGCGAGCGCGGTCCGCGCTATGCCAGTATTCCTTGGGCCTCGGGATATGGTGTTCGATGTGGAGTTCTCTAGGGAGAACCTCCACCCGTCCTTCAACCACCGGGAACGCGTGACTCCGGCCCGAATACCGAGTCCTGGTCCGGCGGTAGAGGCGCAGGTGATACGAGTAGCCCCCCGAGGCCAGCTCCTTGCGGGGTACCACGTAGCCGTCAGCGCCTACCAGTTCGGGCAGTGCAAGCCTCAAGGCCGGACAGACGCGTTCGTCGGACTCCAGAAGGAGGACGCGTTCCTGGGTGGCCCGAGACAGGCCGAACGGGCGCAGCAGGTCGACATTGCCGACAGGCACGGTCGGGCAGATCGTCTCAGCCGAGGGGCGGAGCGCGTGGCGCAGCAGGTCCCGCTGCCCCGGTTCCGAGCTGTCCATCACAATTACCTCCTGAAGGATCGGCCTCAGGTCGGAGATCGAGCGAATCACCCCTTCCACATCGTTCCGGGAGAAAGCCAGCAATGTCAGGCCATTCTGTCGCGGGAGCGCGGATCCCGGTCGATGAGTTTCAATCGGAGCGTCTGTAGGGTGTTCTGCGGACAAGGGTCAGTCTCCGGCCAGTCTGGGCGCGCTTGCCCTCAAGGGGTGCATGGCACGGGTCTTGATAGCCCACCTGCCGGGCTTGAACCGACGGGAGAATCGGGGATTTGCCGCTGGGTACGGCCCCGTGCACAGCCCACGTACGCACTCGGCAGGAACCCCGAGCGACTCATGCGTCGCCCCGTTGACCGAGTCAGTCCGGTGCGGCGGCCGTCCCTGGCCTTGCCGCCGGCCCCAGACGCCCCCGCCTTCGCCGTTCGACGCCATCAGTTCGGTGAATCGGGCTCGCGCCACAACAACCCATCGGCCCGGCGGGTACTGTGACCGCCCTGTTCCGGTGTGCAACCCGCAACGCAACCCATCCCCGACGGTGCAGTCGGGCGAGGCTTCACCGGCCGCGGCCGTCGGAGAGCCCTACACCGGGACCGAATTAGTTCGGCCCATCGAGGCCGCTTCCGGCTTCCACCCCGCGCATGCCTTCCGAGGCGGCCCGCCGACCCGCCCTGGGGGGCGAATCACGTTCGGAGCCACGGCCAGGGAGATCCGTCGGTCGACGAGGGTCTCCCGAGCGATGCTGAAGGCCCGTGAGGGCCCATACCACGGGGTGGTCAGCGCGCCGAACGGCGCGAGCGGCCCGCCCGAGCAAGCTCCCTCGTCGAGCGAATAAGACACCTAACCATGGTTTAATATCGGTTCCGAACGATTACGAGTCGTCCGGACCCGGGTGGATGAGCGAGGTTATCCGAATCCCAACAGAGCTCCGTGAATTCCTCGAGCTTCCGGGTCCACAGTCTCTCTTGATACGCGGCCCGCCAGGGTCGGGCAAGACGACCCTCTCCATGGCGCTCCTGGAGGCATTCCGCGGTGACAAGATCCTTGTCACGAGCAGGGTGCCGGACCGAGAGCTTCACCGGGAATTCGGTTGGTTGGGCCACAACGGGAGTCGAGCCATCCGGATCGTCGACACCTCGGAGATGGATGAGACAGTCCGTCACGCTGCCCAGGTGCTCAAGAATTCAAGGGACTACCTTCTAGCCCCGCGAGCGCATGAAGATCGCGACGCAACCCAGTTCCTTTGGCTCCCTCCTCCTATGCAGGAGGCGTGGGCTCACCTCGATCCCACGACGCCCGCCCTGGTGGTGGTGGACTCCTGGGACGCACTCGTAGAAGGGTTTCTAGGCGGCGACGGCGCTTCCGCGGCAGAGTTTCCCGACCGGAACCAGATCGAGCGCGTTCTTCTCCGTCGGATGGGGAAGGCGCCGGCTCACATCATTTTCATCCTCGAACGAGAGGAGCAGACGGCCCTCGACTACCTTGTCAACGGCGTGGTGGTGACCCGGCGAGAGGCTCACCAGGAGCGACTTCGCCGGTGGGTGGACATCCTCAAGTTGCGTGGCGTCCGGATCACGAACGCCACCTACCCGTTCACCCTCGAGGGAGCGCGATTCGACAGCATCCTACCTGTCAAGCCGTACGAGGTTCTCCGCGCGGGCCTACCCGACCCTGAAGTGGACTCGCTGCCGGGGTTCATCTGGCCGGGGTCGCGTGAGTTTGCAGAATGTTTCGGTCGCTTACAGTTCGGGAAGATTACACTCATCGAGCTCGATAGTGAGGCCTCGACAGCGGTGGGCGACCTGTTGACGGTGCCCGCTATGGCCCATGTCCTCCGACGGAACGGCCGAGGACCTGGTCCTCCCGCACTCATCCGAAACTCCTGAGGATACGCTCGCCTCCTTGAACGGCGGGGCGAGCCGGGAGCTGTTCCTGCGGAACCTGCGCATGGCGTTGCCGAAAGGACCCGTACCCAAGGGCAGGGAAGCACTCTGGAAGGTAGTGCTCCCGGTGACCCGCCCGGATCCCGCGGCGCCGCCCGGAGACCCCGAGGATGCCGAGAGCCTTCGCTTCATTCGGGAAGGGGCTTCCCAGGATTCCCCCGGACTCCTCGTAGTGTCTCTCGAAGGATTGTCAGCGATCGCGGCCAGCATGGGCGTGCCGCTCTCCCCGGAAGTAACCTCGAGGCTCCCCCAGGCGTTTATCAACACAATGCGTGGGCACGCGATTCACGCGATGGTGGTCTCGCGCCCTGACGGGCCTGGTCTCGGGTTGCTAAGGGCGGTCGCCAGTGTGCGGATCCATGTCGAGGTGAAGCAAGGTCGAGTGTTTCTGCATGGGATCGTCCCCTGGACCTCGACATTCGTCCTTACCGAGGGGGCGAACGACCACCCCTACACACTCCTCCGTGTCGTCTGATCACGGAACTGCTCGGCGCCGGGGCTGAGCAGAGGCCGAACCCGGATGGACGACGGGCATAGTCGGGTTTAGACCCTTGAAGGTTCAAACCATGCCATTTTAGGACCATGATGGCCCGTTCCGGACCTGCCTAGCCCGGTCGGATCCGGGGCGCGATCCGCGCGAGTTGGGTCGCGGTCAGCCGGAGGGATCGGGGCGCTCGCGGGCGGATCCGCGGGAGTAGAAGGAGTCCGTCGCGAAGTTGGAGGTCGCCCCACCGGTATCCTTGGCGGAACCCGTATCGATACTTCGCGGAGACCGCCTCCACGATGACCCCGTCGGTCGTGATCCCGAGCCGCGCGGTCGTAGGCACGAGGAACGAGTAGGCGAGGATCCCCGGGATGCTGATCGCACCCGCAATCCCGAAGTAGACCAGGAACCCGGCGCCGGTGAGCTGTCCGTGCTGCCAGAACCCGCGCAGGGAGGTCACGAGCAGCGCGACGGCGACCGCGCCCCACAGGATCATTAGGAAGCCCGCGCTCCACCAGCGCGGGGAGAGGCCAGGGACCCACTCGACCGCCGTGCCGCCGACCACGTTCCACCCCTGGTGCGGGGGCCTAATGGACGTTTCGGGGAGGGGACCGGGCAGCGCCGTTCCCCCGTGGATCGGGCAGGGGACCCCGATCGAACGTCGGGGACCCAACGACCTTCCAAGGGCGACAACTAGGGCCGGTCCATTAAATCCATGGCCGCCCTATGGAAGCCATAGCGGATGGCGACGGACGACCCTCTCACCAGCATCTCGGTGCACGCCTCGACGCTACGCCTTCTCCAGAATTACAAGGCGGGTAGCAAGACCTACGAGGAGGTCATCCTCCGGTTCATTGAACTGTATCCGCCGCGATCCTTCCTGGAGGAGATGGCCCGACGGGCGAAGGAGCGTGTCGTGCCCGCGGAGGCCGTCTATCGTCTGGCCGGGATCTAGCGGTGGTCCGTTCCGTAGGATACCGCGAGTCAGCGGCTGAGGAGTTCCAGACGCTGCCGAAGGCGGAGCAGCGCAGGCTGAAGGATACGCTTCAGCGGCTCGCCGGCCCGTTCCCGGAAGTTCCCTCGGACCTCGACGTCGAACGTATCCGGGGGACCGACACGCTCTGGAGGCTGGCGCTCGGTGACCACCGCTGCGTCTTTCGGGTCGAACGGGAGCGTCTGGTCGTATTCGCCGTGGGCCGACGGTCCGGGTTCTATCTGCGGTTCGGAGAGGGATAGCTCCCTCGAGGAACCGGGGAAGGCCGGGGCTTTGGTATCTGGGGCACGCTCCACGCGTCGGAACCTTGATTTCCAGGGGTTCCATCGTCAACCCCGATGCGCAGCATCGCCTGCGCCGCGTGCGGCACGGTCCGGTGGGACTCGTCCCTCCGTTGCCCGGAGTGCGGCTCCGCGACCACGCTTCCTCAGCCACCGACCCATGTGGTCGCCGCCCCCCCCACCCCGCGCCGACGGGTATTCGATGTCCGGTGGCGCGAGATCCCCGATGCGCCGCCTCGCTCTCCGAACCGCCGGCGCGAGCGCGTGGAGATCGCGATCGCGCTTCTGATAGTGGGCATCGTGGCCGCGGCCCTGTTCGTGTACGACGCGCCCTATTTCGGAGATGTTGGCGCCTCTCCGCAGGTCTTGATCTCGAGCGGCACGACCTGGCCGGACTATGCGGTGTCGGGCATCGGCGGAGGATTCACGGCCAACCACTCGGGCACCCTCAAAGGTGGCTTCCAGGTCCTCGACGGTCCGGCCGAGATTTGCGTTACAACGTTTGACGTCCCCTTCGAGCCGCCGTGGGACCCTCCGTCGACGTGTCCCTCCAACGCCACGTACCTCGACCGGGTTCGTCGACTCGGGGCAACTCTCCGTCGCCGTGCCGGCGGGGTCCCTGTGGTTGGACTTCTTCACTCCCGGTGGGTGCGGCCCGGGCTGCACGTGGTTCAACGTGACATGGTCACAGGCCCTCGAGATCGTCCCGAGCTAGCGGACACCTTATGGAGGCTCTCCGCGCGACCCGCCCCTGCCCACCAGCGCCCGGCCCCCCCTCGAGTCACGCCATGTGCTCGCGCCTCGGCGCGGCTCTCCCTCCCCGAACCGTCGCTGGAGCCAAGTCCGAAGCCTGCCGTCACAAGCATGACGGAGGAGGCGGTCCACCCTGCGAAGGGGAGTTCGAAAAGGTTCTCTCCCCGCGCCGATTCACTCGGTCGTGCGGCTCGGTGAGGACATCGGATGAGGAATGCTGATCCCGCTTCCCGGCGCCGCCTCCGCCGCGCCGCTATCGTTGCCGTGGCGGCGGCGGTGGCCATCATTACGTCGGCGGTGTTCCTCCTTCCCCGCCCCGGTGCGACCCCTACGGCCCCCTACCCGAACGTGAGGATCGACCAGTACCCTGCGAACGGCTCGAAGACCCCTCAGGGGGTCGAACCCCGGGTCGCGGTCGCGCCGAACGGGACCATCGGGATTACGTGGATCCGGTTCGATCCGATCATCCCGACGCTCTACCTGAACCAGGACACGAACTTCACGACGCAGATCTGGTATGCCTTCTCCTCGAACACGGGCGCGACCTTCTCGCCCCCGGAGCTGGTCAGCGGGGATCGGACGGAGTGCGTCGACCCATCGATCGTGTTCGCCCCCGATGGGACGCTGCTGATCGCCTATCTGAGCACGCCCTCCGCGAACCACTCGGTGCTGTTGGCCTACGAGCGGCCGGGCCAGCCGACGTTCGCTTCGGAGGTGGTGGCTGCCGGCACGCTCCTGGACCGACCCTGGGTCGCCGTCGTCCCGAACGGGACCGTGTACGTCGCGTACACGAATCAGGCCTTCGTCCCCCAGCTGACGCTAGCCCCGGAAGCGACCCTGGCGTTCTCGCCGCCAATCGCGTTCATCAACACACAGGCCGAGATCACCGGCGTGGCAGTGAGCGCGTCCCGTGGCCTCGTGATCGGCCTGCAGAACTCCGGCGAGGAGGTCTCCTCCGCGGTGTGGTCCCCAGGGGGAACCGCCCCCGTGGTCCCTACGGGCTATCGGGTCTGGCTGACCGGCACGTCGGGACCTCCGCGGAGGTCCTTTCCGAGCCGGGTCCGGCGGTCGCTGCGGTGGGTAGCACCCTCTTGATGGCGTATGTCACGGACAACGACACCACACTTGTCCTGCGGACGTCCACGGATTCGGGCGCCAGCTGGGGTTCGCCGCAGACGGTCGCCCAAGCCGTCACAGGCCCGCTCGAGATGCCCGGGTTGGCCGCGAGTCCCTCGGCCTCCACGGTCGTCATCGTTTGGCGGGACGGCTCCTCGGGTTCCTGGAACACGATGCTCCGGTCCTACGAGCCGAACACCCGCACGTTCACCGGGGCGGTCCAGGTCAGCTCGTCCAGCGGGTACGCGAGCTCGGTCCGCTCCTACCACGGCGACTACCTTGGCGTCGCCTTCGTCACCCCAACGGAGCTTTGCGTCGCGTGGAGCGACGGCCGGGGCGGCCTCTCCCCCGACGTGGGGTTCGGTCACGTCTACGCGGCGATCGTCCCCGCGAACGCGTGATCTGCGGCCGCCGGGCGGGCCGAGTTAGGTTGGACCAGTCACAGAAGCCCGGAGTATCCTTCCCCGGACGACCATCGCGCACACGAGGGCCCCGAACACCGTGGCCAACAGGATCATAAGCCCGAGGAAGTTCTCGGAGTATCCGGTCGCGCACCCGCAGGGTTCGCCCGTCGGGCAGTTGCACGGAATCGGGTGTTGCACAGGCGGGACCGCCGCGATTGCGAGGATTCCAACGCACAGCAGGGCGAGCGCGGGCGCGTAGGCGACGATCACCCTCACGAACGGGGGCAGGAGTCGGTACCAGTATAGGATGGCCGACGCGGCCCGCCCCGTACCGTGCCCCCATGCTCTCGCGAGGTGTAGGGGGTAAATCCGAGTCGCGGCATTCCGGAGCGGCAGGGCCTAGCTCCCCGGCCCCGCAGGACGGCGATGACAGCCTCCCCGGTCCGTAGGTTCCGACCGGCTCCGGGCGTCGTCTTCTGGAGCTCGATCGGTGTGGCGGTCGTGGCCACAGTTCTCGCCCTCGCGTTCCAGGGCCCGGTTACTACTACGGTGGCGCCGGTACGCGCTCTGCCGCCGTCCAAGCTGAAAGCTTCGGCTGCCCAATCCTACCCGCTCCCGGCGAGGATTTCCAGGCCGCTATGAATACCGGCTTCGCGAACTGCACCTCGGTAGGTCCACCGGCGGGCTCCTCCACCGGGTTCGTCTGGGAGACGGGTGGCGGGAACGCGACGGTGGAGATCTGGCAGGATTGCTTGGTCTAGTTCGGATGCTATACCGGTATCCTCGGAGATCACGTGGTCTACACTGCGACCGGCTTGTTCGGGAACGGAACCCTATCCAACGTGGCGGGGCTTGTGTTCGAGTTCACAGTGTGGCCCCCGTGCACCAGCATCCCTACCGGAGGCTGGGGTCCACCCGTGAATGCGACGGTCTACGTGGCAGGCGGTTGCGGCTAAGTGGCTCGAGGGGGAGTATTCGGACCGCGGCCCGCCGCGGGCATCGTGTCACCCTCGCCGCGCGAGGTGACACGATGCAATTGATCCCCCGCCGCTCCCGGAACCGTCAAATACAACACTATACATCACAGGACGTGATGTTGGCTACCGACAACCGCCTCGCATACGTCTTCACCCACCCGGGGGCCCGTCGGGTCCTCCAGGTGCTCGAGGGCGGCTCGATCGGCTCTTACGAGAAGGTGCGGTCGACGCTCGGCCTCCACCCCCAGGAGTTCCAGCGGATTGTCCACCGCCTGGAAACGTTCGACCTGGTCTGGGCCCGCGCCCCCACGCGGGCCAAGTGGGAGGGACCGCGCATCAAGATCACGTTCGAGCTGGCCCCGAAGGGCAAGGCGCTTCTGGAGACGCTAGCAGCGATGGACGGGGTCATGCGGGCGAACCGGGAGCGACTCGGCGCCCGAACCGTGGACCCGCTGATGGGAACCTAGCGTGACGCTGTTCCTCCTCGGGCCGTCCAAGTGGGCCCCGGGATACGCTCCGCCGACGCTCCCCGTGTGGCTCCAGGAGCATCTCCCGAAGGAGACCGAGTCCGATCAGGCTCCGACCCCTCTGGACATCCGGATCGGGCTTGCCCGACGCCTCGCGACCGATGGCCACAGAATCGTCGTCATGGAGGCCAACGCCGATCGGCCCGGCGAACCGAAGGCGGAGAAGTTCTCCCGCCTTGTCCGCGAGCAAGAGGTACGTCGATTCGCACTTTACTGGCCGTTCGGGGCCCACCGGGCGGGACTGGATGTGGAGATTGGCTTCCTCCTGGAACGGCTGGCCCGGGAGGAGTTTCGCGGAGAGGACGTGCGGGTCCTCATCGAAGACGATGGGTCCCACCGACGGGCCGGGGCCGGGAAGCGGGCCCGGATGGGTCCATCGCATTCGTGTCGTTCGAGGAAGGGGGGCGGACTGGTACTACGGGGATCTCGTGCTGTATCGAGCCGTGGTTCCGACGTGGGCGGACTACGGTGAGCTCCTCGAACTCCTGGAGAACATCGCCGGGGACTGACCCGCCCTCCCCCCCTCCAACCCGCTAGGCCCGGCGCACGGCCTTCCCCGCGTTCACCACGCTTTTGGGCCGAGGTACCTTTTGGGGGACGGCGATGGCCGGGTCGGAGCCCATCGATTTGCAGGTTGCCCGGGCGCGCAACCAGCGACCCTGGGCAGGCAATCTCATCGCCCTGCTTGTCGCGGTCGCGGCCATCGGCGCTGTCCTGACATGGGGAACAACCGGCATAGGGACAGCGAGGGGTGCTCCTGATCCCGCCCAGGGATCTGGGGCGTGCTCGACGATCCTGGCCGAGTACCCCAATGTCAACTCGACGATGTTCCAGGAGATCTGCGCCGAACCTTCGTTCCAATCGGCCCTCGACCAATGGGGGGTGACGAACTTCTCCACGGGGACCTCCTTCGGACCCGGGTGGGCGGACGACTACTACCAGTTCGTAGGGGTCGGGTACTGTTCGAACACCTCCTGGGGGGGCAACGACCAACCGTGCTCGGTGCAGGAGGTACTGGACCGCGAATCTCACGTCAGGGGAGGTGTCGGGGCCGACCCTCCAAGAAGGCCCGATTATCTGTGGGTGCGCGGAGGTGCCAGGCCGGCTTACGAACCCCTGGCCGGGGCTCATTCTTGTCGGTGGAATTGGCCTAGCGGTGGCGATCGGGCTCCTGGCGGTTGTCCGGTGGCGACGACGGCGCACGCGAGGGTCCCCACCCAGCCGATCCCCTCCGCAAGGGTCGCGATAGGGGTTACCGGGGCGCTGGCGTCGGGGAAGGCGCCCAGCGCGGACCGCAGTCGCCCGCGCGCGCCCTTCCCCGCGTTCACCGCGCCTTTGGGCTTACGGGGCGGGGCTCGGGGGGATCGATCATCTGCTTGCCCATCCACGAAGCGAGCGGGGAGAACACCAGGCCGACGAAGCCCCAGATTGCGGGCAACAGGGGTTGAGGGTAGAGCTGGACCACGGTGGTTGACCCGCCTAGGTCCGTCACCGTGTAGGCCCACACGGTGAAGGTCAGGACGAAAAGGACGACTCCAACGCAAAGAACTGCTACGGACGTGAGCACGACGGCGGGCACCGGTCGGCGCCACAGGTCGGCCGATGCTCCAATGAAGAGCAAGGCGGAGAGGACGACCAGACCGGTAACAAGCTGGATTTCCTTCAGGTCTCCCGAGTACGCGAAGTTCACGGGAAGTGGGCCAGCGGTCGGAAGGAGCGCGATCGTCGCGGCGACCGCGGCTACTCCTGCGGACCCCACCAGGAACGCCAACCCGCGCCGACGCGAGCGTGCCGTCAACTTGGTTGCCACAGCGTCGGGGCGATGCGCCGGTGGCTACATCAAGTGGAGGCGCGGCCGCAAGCTCAAATCGTCGCACAGGCTTGCTACGGCCGCCCGGTGCGCCCACCTCGCGGCCCCCGCTTCCGCGCGCGCCCTTCCCCGCGTTCACCACGCTTCTGGGAGGAGTCCCGGTGGGCCGTTCACCTTCCGATGCACGGTGAAGCCTCATCGCCATGGGGACCGCCCCCCCTTCCGCGAGGGCGGTCCCATGGTCGATCCCCGGCAGAAGTGCGCCGTCGGGCCGATGGTCCACGCAAAGCGGCGGTTCCTGGAGCGCGGCCTTTCCCAGACCGACCTGGAGCGGATGGTTCGTCGCGGCCGGTGGGTGGCGGAGGGCGGGGTCCACTACGACGTCGTCTACCGCCGGTGGCACCTCGAAGGTGAAGTTGCTCCGATGCCTTATTAGGGTCAAAACCGCGTTCGAGGAGGGACGATGAAGTCCGCGGTCCGCAGCCAGCGATGCCCCGAGTGCGGGGGCCCGATCCACCTCGCGAAGGAGGCGTTCCGCTTCCACGGGGTCGACCTCGGGGAGTTCGAGGCCCACGTATGCGGACGGTGCGGCGAATCGTCGTTCACCCGGCCGGATCGCGAGCCATCGACCAAGCGGCCAAGGCGAAGGGACTGTTCGGGATTGGGCCGGAGGGGGCCACCGCGCCCGTCCCACACCCGCGACCGACGCGCGCGCACGCGTAGCCCGCGCGCGCCCTCCCCCGCGTTCACCACGCTTTTGACACGCGAGTCGCTCTCGCTGGATCGTGGCCGCGCCCGCGTCACCGGAGTTCAGGCTCCCCCAAGGGGCTGCCTTGGGCTCTCAGGAGGACCTCGGATCGCGTTACATCGGCCTAGGCGGGGCAGCGTTCTTCGTCGTCCTCCTCGTCTACGAGTTCGTCACCCGCTTGGTCGCCGCGCCCCTGTCTCCGGTTGCGATTTTCACCTACGGGGCGGTGGGGGTATTCGTCGGCGCTCTGCTCTGGGTGGGCCTCGTTCTCGGGAAGCCCGGCCCGGACGTTGTCCGGGTCGACGCAGTCGGAATCCACTTGATCCGAAAGGGCAGGAGCCTCCGGGCGCACCGGTGGGATGACCCCCGGTTCAACCTCGAACTCCAGGATCTGACGGGGGACGATCGGGCAGAATCCATTGCCACCATGTCCCTCTACAACTGGAGACCAGTACCCGGAGGGACCCTTCGGGGGCTCACTCCAGAGTGCTTCGCGGGGATCATGACGGCGGCGACGGCCCGCGGGATGTGTATCGATAGCACCTCCGCCGCCCGGTACCACTTCCCCGGCGGTCAGATCCTGACCATCGGCCCGGCGTCGTCCGCGGTCCCCGGGCGCGGGTAGGTCCGTCGAGGTTCCGCTCGCGCTCAGCGCGGTCGCCCAACGCTCGCGCGCGGCCACTTCAAGCCCGCGGGATGCCGCTCATAGGGACGCTTGGCCTTCGGCTTGTGCGGTGACCGAAGAGGAGTCCGCCGGGTCTCGCACGACGCGGGCGCACCCTGAGCGCCCGAGCGGGGCCGATCTTCTCGCGCTCCGGATCGTGGTGGTAGCTGTAGTCACTGTCGTAGGTTGTCAGGTCGGCTTCCTGCTGGCGGTTCCGCCCGCGCCGGCAGCGTTCTCCATGTGCGGAGGGATCATCGCCTTCGTCCGGTTCGATTATACTGGGAGCGCCAGCGGCTACCTCTCGATTTACGGCACCGGGAGTCTGGACTGCGAAGCCGGCCACCTGGCACCGGGACGCGTGCTGACGGCCGCCCTGCCGTTGCACAACTCGGACACGCTTAGCGCCCATGCGATCCAGAACATCCTGATACCCTACCCCTTCGAGTTGACGGGGGAATACCCTTCCCTACCGGCAACAATCCCGGCGGGAGGGAACCTCTCGTTCGACATCTCCTTCGACCTCCCTTTCGCGGGCAGTATCGGCGGCACGCCGACGGCGATCGTCACGGCCGGGAACGGTGGCACTGCGACGACGGATGCGGTTGGCGCGGGAAACGGATCCGGCACGCCATGTCCCACCCCCTCACCATGGGAAACCAACTCCTCGCTCCTCCCCCAGATCTGCGGCGAGCCGTCGTTCCAGACGTTGCTGGAACAGGTGGGGGTCGAGAACTTCACCTGGGGCCTTGCGACTGGACCGACGTGGGTCGTGGTTTACCCGACGTTCAATTGGGTCGGATCCTGCGGCAACTCGACCTGGGCGAGCTACGGACCGCAATGCGAGAACCAAGAGTTCTGGGCCGCGAACATTACGGCCGGGACGATCTCCGGCCCGGTGCACAATGAAGGCCCCCTCGTCACCGAGTGCTGCGCGGAGCCGGCGCCTCAGCCGAACCCCCCGTTGTCGTCGCCATTCGACTACGTACTGGCTTGGGTGGTCCTAGCGGCGGTGGCCGCGATCGTCGGGGTGGTCCTGTGGATCCGGTTCCGGCCGTATCGGCCTCTGCCCGGCGAGACTGAGCGGCCCTGACGGACATCCGCGCGCTCAGCGCGGTCCGCCCTCGACCGCGCGCGTCCCACATTAAGGTCGCGCGGCCGCGGCCCCCCGCGCGACCATAATGGAGACACCGGCCCGCTCCTCGCTCGCACCGCTCGTCGCGGGCCCTGCGCGCTTGCTGCGCATCGATGACCGCGCTGAGCGCGCCAAGGGCCACCGGAACCCCTTCCGCGCCGAACTCGCCAATTACATCGCCGCTCGCGGTCCGCGTCCGGATCGCGGGGAGCGACCGCACGTACGAGGTGCGGGACGTCCTCCGGGGCATGGGCCCACGGTGGGACCCCCGCTTCCACGCGTGGCATGGCTCCCTGCCCCCCACGGCTCGCAGCCAGATCGAGCGGGACCTCGGGCTCCCCGTCCAGCTCGTGCGGGCCCTGGACTCGTTCCCTTCGTCAGGGGTCCGGGACCCCCCCGTTTCCATTCCGACCCCGCCAGTCGGCCCAAGGAGCCCCCGCCCCCGGGTCCGGAATGGTTCTCGCTCGCGCCTGGAATCCCGCGTGCCCCTCCAGGGCGGGGAGGACGACGCCCCAGAGGCCCCCCGGGGACGGTTCGCCCTCGCGGACGTGACCAGCGGCCTGCCGGACGACTCCCGCGAGGCGGACGAGCGGGCGGCCGCGCGGCGCCTCGCGGACCTCCGCGGGCGCGTCAAGGCGGCCCGGGCGGCGATCGCGCGGGCCCCGGGGGCCGTGGAGGCCCTCCTGCGCGACCCGTCACGGGCGGCGTGGCTCTGTGCGCGGTTCGGGATAACCTCGGATCAGGTCCGGCGCGGAGTTCCGGCCGCGGTGGGATTCGCGGCCGACGACCCGCGGGTCGAGGCGCCGCCCACGGATTGGCAGTTGGAGGCACGTGCGCACGAAGCGGCGAGCCTTC
Source organism: uncultured Thermoplasmata archaeon (assembly GCA_963708255.1). Lineage (GTDB taxonomy): Archaea > Thermoplasmatota > Thermoplasmata > Lutacidiplasmatales > UBA184 > Lutacidiplasma. The sequence continues at coordinate 924,326 of CAVPSE010000002.1, read as the reverse complement.
CCGGGGCGGCGAGGGAGCGTCTATGAACGCGGCGAGCCTCCGGTCCGATGGCAGGTTCCCGGCCTACCGGACGTTGCATGGTTGAGGTAACTCACGAGGAACACTGGGAAGAGTCGAACCCGGGAGGCAGCAGCGGGACGCGCGGCGGATCGGCCGCGGACGAGTTCAGCCGGTTCGAGCTGTTCCGCGGAGACCACGTCTCCCGGCTAGAGTTCGCCTTCCAGGGTACTTCGGCGGAGTCCGTCCTGGACTATGGGTCCGGGGCCGGGATGGCCGCATTTTTGCTGCCTCCGTCGGTAAAACGGTACGTTGGGGTCGAGCTGGATCCTGGCCCATTGGCGTGGGCCCGTCAACACGTCCCGGGTGCGGGAGGACGGGCCTGCTTCCTGACCCCCGAGGAATTTCGCACCGAGCAAGGGGGGACTCGATTCGATCTCATCCTCCTTCTCGAGGTCGTGGAGCATGTGCGGGACGCGCGGGGTTTGCTGGAAACCGTGCTCCACCACCTCGCCCCGGGCGGAGAGCTCGTGGTATCTACCCCCAACGGGGCACTCTCTCGCCACGATCCGCGGTTCTATCAGTCCCCCTTCCACGTCACCGAGTTCGACCCGATCGAGTTCGTGGAACTTGTGAAGGCTCTGGGGCGACGCGCCGAGTTCTTCGAACAGCATCGTCTCGATAGGGCGGACGTGGCGCCCTCGTTGGTCGGACGGCTCGTGGCGTCCCGCCAGAAACCGCCAGTGAAGCGCCCCCCCATCGCCGAGTTCGAGGAGGCCCAACTGGCTCTTCCGGGTCTGGGCGGCTATCCCCCAGCCCGGCCCCCTCTGGACGGTCCGACCCTACCCGAACCCCCGCAACACTGACCAATCGTTCTCCCACCTGATCGCGCGCATTCACGGCTGAGCGGCGCGGTTCGGGATCAGCCTCGACCACCTCCCGCGTGGGGTCCCGGCCGCGGACGCAGCTCCGACCGACGACCGCTGCGGGGCTTCCCTCGTCCCCTCAGACTGGCTGATGGAGCTCAGGGCCCGGGAGGGGGCGACGCTCCAATAGCTCGCTCCAGGGCCGATGGGGCGTTCGGACGGGGAAGGTGTGCCGGCTCGGCCCATTTATCCCGCTCCCGGACATTCACGGACCGAGGAGGGGGTATGCGGTCACCTTGGTCGCCGCTTGTCTTCGCACTTGTCGCGTTCGTCCTTGTTGGCGCGGTACCCCTCGCATCCGGCCACCCGCCCGGCGGAGTTCCAGCGCCGTCGCGAGGTAGCACTCCCGCTGTCGCTACGCTCCAGGCCCCCCCGAGACCTCCCACGACGTCTCCCAGCTGGTCCGTCGCCCAGACTCTCGTGCTGTTCAACAACACGACCGAGCCGGGGAATTTCGCCGCCATCAATGGCGGGTCTGCGGACGACGTCGCGTTTGACGCCGGCACGGACGAGCTCTTCATGGCGGAACCAACCCAGGGTGCCGTATCGGTCTTCTCGGCGGGGACGGATAGGCTGGTCGCCACGATCCCCGTCGCGGACCCGCGGGCCGTCGTGTATGACCCCGGCAAGGGGCAGGTGTTCGTGACCAGCGATCCCCCGTACCCTTCCGATGGATTCGTCAGCGTGATCTCCGACGTGACCGATGGGGTTGTCGGGCAGGTCGCCGTGGGTGCCGGCCCGATGGGGATTGCCTATGACCCCGGAATGGGGGAGGTGTTCGCGGCTAACTCGAAGTCCGACAATGTGAGCGTGATCAACGACACCTCGGACTCGATCGTCGCCTCGGTACCGGTGAACGACACCCCAGAGTTCCTTGCGTTCGACAACGGAACCGGAGACCTGTTCGCCGGTCCGAGGATCTGCCCAACATCACCGTCCTATCGGACGCGTCGAACACGGTCGTCGCGACCATCGACGGGGGCTCCTCGTTCTACCCGGCGGGGATGGTGTACGACTATGGCCGGGGTGAACTGTTCTTCCAGGACGATGGCGGCTACGTGACCACGATCTCAGCTACGACGTTCGCGGTCCACACCATCGCCGCATCCCCTAACAATCTCCCCCTGGGAATCGCATATGACCCAGCGCGATCCGAGGTGTTCGTTGCGTGGAACTACTCGGCGACGATCTCGGTGATCTCCGACGCGTCGACTGGGGGGGTGGTCGCTACGATTCCCTCGGTCTATGAGTTCGCGGCCGAGTTCGGCAACTCGATGCTCGACATGGCCTACGACGGTGACGCGGGGCAGGTCCTGTTCGCCGTTGCCAATGACGGCCCATCCGTCATGCTGATTAACGACACATCGAACTCGGTTGGTAATCGCTTTTCGCTCGTCAGCTCCCCAGGCGCCATCGCCTTCGACGCTGGAACGGATCAGTCGTTCGTGGTGGATGGCGACGTGGTCGATGTGGTATCCGCTATCACGAACCACCTCGTCACAGCCATTCCGGTCGGAGAGGGTCCCCTCGGACTGGTGTACGACCCCGCCCTCGGCGAGGTGTTCGTCGCCAATGACGGGTCGAATAACGTCAGTGTGATCTCCGATGCGACCGACCGGGTCGTCGCCTCGATTCCGGTGGGAGACTACCCAACGGGCGTGGCGTACGACCCTCCCACGGGAGACATCTTCGTGGTCGACTCAAACTATCCCTGGCCGGCCACGGGTTCGGTTTCGGGGAACATATCGGTGATCGCTGCGACCTCGAACGCTGTCGTCGCCACGATCGAGCTCGGGCCCAACTTCTTCGAACCCAACAGCGTCGTCTACGATAGCGCGAAGGGTGAGATCCTCGTCGGTTCGGCGTGGGCCGATGTCGAGGTAGTCAATGCGAGTACCGTACGCGGTTACGGCGCCGTTCGGCCCAACCCCCGGCATCCTGTACGGGGAGGTGGAGGGCCTGGCGTACGACCCCACGAGTTCCGAGGTGCTGGTCTCGAACTCGGTCTGGGACAACGTCAGTGCTATCTCCGATGCGACCAACAACATCACGGGGTCCTTTGCCGTTGGGACAGATCCCGCCGGAATAGCCATCGATAACCGGAGCGGAGAGGTCTTCGTAACCGATCTGGGCTGCCGGAACGGCTATGGGTGTGTCCCCGGAAACGTCTCGGTCCTGGCCAGCGCCGCAGGGTCCTTGGAAACAACACTCTTGGTCGGCAGCTACCCGCTTGGCGTGGCGTACATTCCTAGCTCGGGCGAGGTCTGGGTGAGTAACGCGGACCAGGGGACCATCTCGATCCTCTCGTATGGCCTCCCTCCCACTACCTACGCGGTGACCCTCACGGAGCAAGGCCTCCCCTCCGGGACGACCTGGTCGGGGACCCTAGGTGGCATTACCCTCACGTCCACGACAGAGAATCTAACGTTCATGGAGCCGAACGGGACCTACTCGTACACCGTAGAGCCGGTGCCGGGTTACTTCCCATCGGACGTGGGCGTCGTCCAGGTGAACGGAGGGCCGGTCGTCGCGAACGTGGCCTGGCTCCGAACATACCCGGTCTGGTTCAACGAAACCGGTCTTCCCGCGGGGACGGACTGGTCTATCACTCTCAACGGGACTGCGGCCGGCTGACGAGGACCAAGCGGGCACGGGCCCCTCGCTCACCTTCGACCTCCCGAATGGAAGCGGCGCGTACCAGGTCGCCCCTCTGCCGGGATTCGTGGCAACTCCATGGGTTCACGCCTACACCGTTGCCGGCCGTCCGCAATCCATCGAGATCAGCTGGTCGGAGCAGGTCTACTCGGTCACCTTTACCGCCGGCAATCTCACGGCGGGGATCGATTGGGAGGTCACCCTCGGCGGATACGCTGAGCAAGGGACCGTAGATTCGCTATCGTTCAGCGAGCCGAACGGCTCGTACGCGTTCACCGTCGTTCCAAAGATCCCATATGGTGCATCTCCTAGCGTCGGTGGCGTCCGTGTCGCGGGGGCGCCTGTCTCGCAGGTGATAACGTTCTTCCAGACTCCGCCACCCCCGACGCCCCTCACCGTCAGGTTCTACTACACATCCCCCGCGAGCTGCGGGAGTGGACCGGTCACCGTGACCTTCACCTCGTCCGTTTCCGCAGGGACGCCACCCTACACGTACGATTGGAACTTCGGCGATGGTACTCCGGGCTCATCCGACGCGGATCCGACCCACGAATTCACGAGCCTCCACGGCGGCGCACCTGTCACCCTCGTTGTGACCGATGCGAATGGCACTCGGGCGAACTACTCCACCCCCTTGGAGTACCCGGGGATTCCCCTTCCCTGCCCGATTCAGGTGCAGCAGCCCGTGACTAACCCGTCCGCGATCGTCATCGCACTCGGGATAGTGACCGTGGGAGTCATCCTGGCGTCCGCAGCCGTGCTCCTCTTCGTCTATCGGAAGCGCCAGCCCTGAACCGGGCTGCGGACCTCCCGAGGGGCCGCGTTGCTTACCTCAGGCGGGGAGTCGGGAGGGGAGGCGGCCCTCCCGTCGCATCGACCACACCACCACGCCGAGCGCGACGAACGCCAGCGGGATGCCGACCCCCACGCTTTCGAACGCGAACGCCTGGCCGTCCTGACACGCCTGTTGGATGGCAGCGCTGTTGCAGCCGTTCGCCGGACACGACCGGCCACCGTTGCAATCGAACCAGCTGAGGACACCCGCTCCCGCGACGAACAGCCCGGTGAGAACGATCAGGCCGATCACGACGACCCTCAGGTTCGCCCACGGTTGGCCGCTGAGGCCTGCCACACGGACGAGAGCCCCTGACCGTTCAAATGGCTTCCCGGCGCGCGTTTCCGCTCCCCGCTCCGCTCGTCAGTCCCCGTTCCGTCAGCCACGCACTCTTCGATCCGCGGGGTCCATGAACCGTGCCCCCTCCGGCCGGGCGAGTATCGCCGCGGCCATCCGCGGTGTCACCCGTAGCGCCTGAACGGACAATCCCCAGCGCCGTTGCGGCTTCCTCCGGAACACCACCCACGCACCCACCCACCTCGGCTCCCGGCGCACTCGTGGTCGGAAATCCACCCACGAGACCCGGATTGACCCCGCTTTCGTGCCGAACTCGACGCCTTCGGCCCGCACGGTGACACCCCGGATCACGACGTATCGGTCCAACCACCACACTAGGATCGCCCACGCGACGGCGAACGTGCCTGGGACAAGGATAGTCTCCTCGACGTCCCAGATCGATCGCGGGGGCGGTCCAGTATGGACGAAGATCCAAAGGGAGGCGCCCGCTACCAGCCCGAAGACGCAGGCCAGATACGCGACGAAGAAGGTGAACAGCCGTCGGTAGGCTGCGTGGTAGTCGGGGTCGTCTGAACCCATCACCGCGACCGCGGCGGCCGACGCTACGGCCGTCATCCGACGCGGACCATCAGCGTGATCACGTTGAGGTCAGTGTGCGGCGTGGCGTCGATCGTCCATGCCATTGCGACTCCCAAGGCCGCGTCCCCGTCCTCGAGGCAGCTCGAGTTTGCGAGGAACGCATGAATGTACCCAACCGCGGGCCCGGTACAGGCAACATACTCAGCGGCTCCGAATCCGAGGACCAACGCGACCCGTGTCCCATTCGCGAGTGTTGCGGTCGCGTTAACGGACGCCGATGGGAGTTCATACCAGGTGTGCCACGAGAAGACCGCCCCGCCCAGGTGGACAGTCGCGGGGGTCGAGCTTCCAAGGCTTGCCCAGGTCGGCGTCACATTCTGGGTCGTGTACACGATCATAGGGTCCGCTACCGAGACCTGAGCGTCGATAGTTTCGTTCGTCACCGAGATCCACCCCACCCCGAACAGTCCGTCGGGGGAGAACCACGATGCGTTCGCATTGACCACGAACGTGAGATTGACCCCCACAGGCTCCATCGCAACCCCTTCGAGAGCGCCGGGTGGCGGGCCGAGGTCGAAGGGCCAGAGGTGGAACGTGACACCGTGGAACGACACATTCGTTGCGACAAGCGGGCCAGACGCGTTGGCCGCGAGGTGAATCTCTTCGGAAGCGTAGGTGATGTTCCCGTTCGCGGGCGGGCAGATCGTAGCTCCCGGATCGGTGGCGCAATACGGTGGGGCCGGGTGGGTCGCTGAATACGCGAACACCCCCGCCGAGGTCGCGACGATCACGAGGAGCAGCGCCGCGACCTGCCACCGCGGGACCTCGGGCCGCGTCATCGTTCACGCGTAGGGTCCGGACCCCTATACGGATTGCTCCTACCGCGAACCACTCCGCGGGTCCGCCCCCCTTGCCGTGCTCGGTATTCCGCGGAAGACTCGGCGGCGGCGGCTACGCCGCAGTCGGGGCAACCCGCCGAGTCCGCGTTCTGCGGCCCCACATCATGCCGACCGCGTTGATTCCGAGGACGTGCGCGGTGATCTTCGACCCGTTCGCGGTATTGTCGGACCCGGACCGCAGATTGGGGTCCTTTGCCAGCAGCGAGTGCCATGCGGGTTCGGGGCGCGTCCCCATCATTTCGGGTAAATTTTGGGTGGTTTTATACCCTTGTAGGGATGGGCCCAGTCGGATTTGAACCGACGACCTCCCGGTTATCAGCCGGGTGCTCCAGCCAAACTAAGCTATGGGCCCAACCCGATAGGACGATCCGCAGCGACGCCACTCGGCGGGCGCCCACCTCGGCCGACCTACAAAAGAACTTCCCATCTTCGGACGTCGCCGGGTTCATGGCCGGCGCGTGGGCCCGGCAACCGAGCGGCCCGGGCCCCGGTTCCGCCCCCTCGCCGGGTCGCGCCCCCGGCCTCTACATCCGGGCCAAGAGGGCATCGGCGAATCTCGCGCGGGCAGGCACCGACCCCGCGAAGAACAGGTGGGGCTCGAGGAGCTCGAGTTCCATCAGAAGGGGCGCCCCGTCGGGCCCCTTGACGAGATCAACCCGTGCGTAGAGCGGGGTCGGATCGACGCGCGTCAACACCAGATCCCCGAGGGCCCGTTCGGCGGGGGTGGCGTCGACCCCCCGATACCCGTGCACGTCCCGCCTGTCGACCGGGAGAGCCGCCCCTTTGGAGAACGCGTGATTGAACTGCCCATCGAGGTAGACGAGAGATCGTTCTCCTGGGTCCAAGACCCCCTGGATGAACGGCTGGACCATGATCTCCGCGGCGGCAAGCTCCGACGAGTAGAGGGGCTCGAACGCCGCGCGCTCCTCCGGTGGGACGAAGTGAGCGCTGTAAGCCGCCGCGGCCACCATCCGCTTCACGACCACCGCTTCCCAGCCGCCGCGCCGACACAGCTCGTCCAGGGACTCCCCCACCTGGCCCTGCTCTGTGGGAATGACAGGGACCCCGGCCCGTGCGAGCTCGAGAAGGTACGACTTGTGGGAGTTCCAGCGTGCCATCGGCGCCGGGTTCCAGAGGGCGGTCGCCCTGGAACACCGATCCAGCCAGCCGAGGAATTCGGAGGGTCGCTGGTAGTAGTCCCAGGTCGACCGGATCACGACGGCATCGTAGCTGCCCCAATCGACGTTCGGGTCGTCCCACACCTCAGCGGTGGTCGAGTGGCCGCGCTTAGCTAGCACGGCGGCGGCGAGCAGGTCGTCCGGCTGGCCGGTCGGAAGCGTCGACCAAGTCGCGAAGGCGAACCGGAACGTCATGCGGAACCCACCCGGTCACGTCGGTGGGGGGGATGCCCGGCGGGGAAACTCCGTCGGTGAAGCCGGCGCGTGCTCATTCCGGGTTTCGCTCCTGCCGGGCGGGCACGAGCGACGAGCGCCTTAACGCCGTTACCCCCGGGGAGCCGCGGCCCGCGACATCGGTCCCCCGACCAGGCTGGGTGCCGCGGAACGGGGGGCGAGAACGTCGGCCCGGCGCTCGACGAAGGCTCGATGGAACGCACGGACCGCCCCGACAGCCCGTTCCTCCGGGACCACCAGCGAGATCGACCGCGCGGTGGCGAGCACCCCCTGGGCCCCGGACAAGTGGGTGGAGCGCACGAGCGGGAGGTCCGCGAGGATCCCTTCGCCGACGGCGCTCACCAAAGCGACCGGGACCGGGTGGCCTAGCGTGGCCCCCATCTCCCGCGCAAGGGGGTCGAGGATCTGGTGGGCAAGGTCCCCGTCGGCAGGTTCCACCAGGAGGCCGACGACGGCCTCCGTCGTGACGATCGCCGCGAGGTTGATGCCGGCCGCCATGAGTCGGCCGGTGAGGGCGCCGACCACTCCGCTCCGCTGGCGGCCCCCGGCGATCCGCAGGCTGATCGAGCGGAGCGGGCTGAGGAGCGTCACGGTACGGGTCCCCGCGCCCGCTCGGGCCGGTCCGATGGTCGTTACCAGGTCGCCGTCTTGGAGGGAGCGGACCCGGATCTCCACCCGGGCCACCCGGGCCGGCTCGATGGTCACGGGGTGGAGCACCCGGGCCCCGAACTGGGCGAACTCTTCGGCCTCTTCGTAGGAAAGGTGGTCGACAGGGCGGGCGGAGGGGACGAGGCGGGGATCCGCGGTGAAGATAGCGACGTGGCGCTTGATCAGCTCGACCCGGGAGGCGTTGAGGATCCCTCCGATCGCGCTCGCCGAGTAGTCCGAGCCGCCTCGGCCCAGCGTCGCCGGCCGTCCCTCCAGGCTCCGGCCAAAGAAGCCGGTCACGACGGGCACGTGCTGCCGGCGGAGGATCCGACCCAGCCCCTCCCGAACCTTCGGGGTCGACGCCTCGAGGAGGATCCGGGAAGCACCATAGGAGTTGTCGGTCATCAGGCCCAACTGGTCCGCCTCGACGGGGACCGCCGGGACGTCTCCCTCCCGGAGCCGCGCCGCGAGCCAGTGGGCGCTCAGTCGCTCGCCCTGGCTGAGCAGTTCGTCGCTGGAGGCGGGGTCCCGGCGGCCCCGCGGAGCTCGGCGACGGGCGAGCGCCTCCGTATGGTCGAGGATCGGCCGCGCGTCGGGGGGAAGATCCGGGTTGAGCCGTTCGAGCTCGCTCCGTAGGGCCGCGGCCTCCGGGCCGGCGCCGTCGACGACCAGGCGGAGCAGGTCGGTGACGCCGTGACGGGCCGAGGCAACGACCACGACCGGTACCCCGCCCCGCCGGGTCTGGCGGACGAGGGCCAGGACCTCCGCAGGGGCGGCGAGGGACTCGCCCCCGAACTTGAGCACGACGGGCCGCCGGGAGTTCATCGGTTCAGGCCCTCCCGAGGTACCCGCGGTCGAGAGCGAGCTCGGCGTTGAGGACCGATCCGCCCGCCCCGCCTCGGACGGCGTTGTGGGAGAGCAGGAAGAATCGCAGATACGGGGGTTCCCACCGCACACGCCCCACCACCACGGTCATCCCTCGGCTCCTCGGCGAGCTGCCGGCCCACCGGTCCTTTAATGGTTGGGGCCGGTCGCGTTCCATCCGGACCTCCACCGGCGGGTGCGGGGCGCTCGGGAGCTCGTCGTCGGCGAGCGGGTCGAACGACCGCCAGGCATCGAGCAGCGCCTCCAGGGTCGGGCGGCGTCGGGCCTCCACTGTCACGGCCTCGAGATGACCGTCGCGGACCGCCACCCTTGCACAGTGAGCGAGGACCGGGACACGAAGCGGGACGACCCGACCCGACCGGTACCGACCGAGGATCCGGTCCGTTTCCTCGGCCATCTTCTCCTCCTCGTGCGAGATGAACGGGACCACGTTGTCCATGATCCCCAGGGAGGGCACGCCGGGGTGGCCGGCCCCGGAGAGCGCCTGATAGGTCGCCACATGGATCGTTCGGATGCCGAGCAGCGGCGAGATCGGCGCGAGGCCGAGGACGAGGCCGGTCGTACTGCAGTTCGCGTTGGTGACCAGGATGGCTCGGCCGGAGCGTCGGCGGTCGAGGAGCCGCAGGTGCGACGCGTTCACCTCGGGGACCACGAGGGGCGTCCCGGGGTCCATCCGGTGGTCGGCGGCGTTGGAAAAGACGGCGATCCCCCGCCGGACGCACTCGGTCTCGAAGGCACCCGCGGTCCCGGACGGCAAGGCACTGAAGACGACCTGGACGCCCTGACGGGCGAGACGCGCCGGCGTGGTGCGCTCGAGCGTGCGGTCGCCCAGGGGCAGGGGCGGGGCGTCCGCAAGGTGCCAGACATCGGCGAGGCTCTGACCGGCCGAGCGGTCCCCGGCAGCGAGGACGTCGACCTCGAACGAGGGGTGGTCTGCGAGGAGCCGGACGAAATGTTGACCGATGTACCCGCTCGCGCCAAGGATCGCGGCCGATCGCCGCGCCGTCACGGCAGGAACCCTCCCCGCAGCCCCAGCTCCGCGAGGGCGATGGCGGTCACGGCCTCGAGGACGGGCACGGCGCGCGGCACGATGCAGGGGTCGTGCCGGCCTCCTACCTTCAATGTAGCGTTGGCGTGGCGCTCGAGGTCCACCGACGGCTGCTCCCGAGCGATGGAAGAGGTGGGCTTGATCGCGACGCGGAAAACGATCGGGGTTCCGACGGTGAGTCCCCCGAGGATGCCCCCGGCGTTGTTGGTGCGCGTGGTCACACGACCGTCGCTGTCGAGGATGAATGGATCGTTGTGCTGGCTCCCCCGCATCCGCGCCGCCGAGAACCCAGCACCAAACTCGATCGCCTTCAGTGCCGGGACGGAGAAGGCAAGATGTGCGATGGCGCTCTCCACGCTGTCGAAGAACGGTTCGCCGAGGCCGACCGGGAGCCCTGTCGCCCGTGTTTCAATGATGCCGCCGACGCTGTCGCCCTCCCGGCGGGCCACCTCGATCTCGGTCTCCATCCGGGCAGCGGCCTCCGGATCCGGTGTCCCGATCTCGCTCGTGGCCGCTCGTCGGAGGATCTCGTCGTTGGAGAGGTCCTCCGGGACGGTCGCCTCGATCGGGCCGATCGAACGCACGAAGGAGGCGATGCGGATCCCCTTCGGCTCCAGGAGTTCTCGTGCAAGGCAGCCCGCGACCACGAGTCCGACGGTCATGCGGCCGCTGAAGATGCCCCCGCCCGAAAGGTCCGCGTTCGGTCCATATCGGACGCGCGCCGGGTAGTCGGCGTGCCCGGGCCTCGGAGTGACGCGGAGCGGATCGTAGGAGCTGCGGCGAACGTCCTCATTGGCGACGTGGATGCGGATCGGTTCGCCGTCCGTGCGGTTCTCCGATAGACCACTGTCGACCACCAGTTGATCCGACTCCTGCCGCTTCGTGGCGAGCCGGCGCCCCACCGGGCGTCGGCGGTCGAGCTCCCGCTGCATTCGGGCGAGATCGACCGGCGTTCCGGCTGGGATCCCCGAGATGATCGCCCCTACCTCGGGGCCGTGGCTGGAGCCGAAGATCGTCAGCTGGAACCGCTCCCCCCAACGCATCATCGTGAACTCTTCACCCGGACCCCGAGCAACGCGAGGGCATCCCAGAAGCCGGGATAGGATTTCCGCACGGCCTCCGGGGTCCCAAGACGGGCGGTGCTGCCGGAGGCGAGCGAGGCGACGGCGGCGCTCATGACAAGGCGATGGTCCCCCCAGCGAGCGCCCCGGACGGGGGTCGGCCGGCGTGTGCCCGTGACCGAGAGGCCGGAGGGGCGGATCCGGGCCCGCCCGCCCAGCCGGCGGACGAGGTCGAATCGTTGCCGCGCGGCGATCGGACTCCTTTCCCACGATATGGGGGGCCCCCTTGAGCAGCGACTCCCCGGGGATGAGGGCCGCGAGGCCGCCGGCCAGGGGGTACAGGTCCGGGCACGGCGTCAGGTCCACCTCGAACGGTCGTGACAATCCCCCGGAAACGGTCGTCCTGTCCCCGGAGGTCCGGACCCGGGCGCCGGCCGAGCGGAGGATGCGCAGGATCTCGATATCCGCCTGGGGCCAGTGGGGCGGGATCCCCCCGACGGAGACCGACCCGCCGGATACGGCGCCGGCGGCCCACAGGTAGGCCGCCGACGACGCATCCCCTGGGACGACAAACTGGGACGAGCGGAACGTCTGCCCCCCCGGGACCCGCCACGCGCCAGGTCGGCCGGAGATCCGGATCCCGAGGTCCGCGAGGACGGCGAGGGTCGCCGAAACGTAGGGGGCCGACACCATCGGGCCCGTCACCTGGAGGCTCGAAGAGCCCTCGAGGCAAGGGAGGGCGAACAGGAGCGAGGAAATGAACTGGGAGCTTTCCGCCCCGCTCACTTCGTACTTCCCCGACCGTAGTGGTCCCCGGATCGTCAGAGGAAGGGTCCCGGAGGGGGGATGGTGGACCCGTGCGCCTCCGCTCCGGAGCGTGTCGAGGAGCGGCTCCATCGGGCGGTGCCCGAGGCGCCGCGCCCCGGTGAACCGGGTGGACGAGGAAGAGAGCCCCGCGAGCCCTGAGAGGAGCCGTAGGGTGGTCCCGGACTCCCCACACCGGACGACACGACGGGCGGGAGGGCGAGCCGGTCGGAGAGCCCAGACCCCCGGCGCTCGGACGGTCCGGGTGCCGAACGCTTGCAGGCCCATCGCCGTGGCGATCGTATCGTCCGCCTCCAACGGCCGGACCACTCGATAGGGCCGTCGAGCGAGATGCCCTCCTAGGAGAGCCCGGTGGGTGTAGGATTTCGAGGGCGGCGCCTCGATGACCCCCGAGGCGACGCCCGGGGACACTTCCATCCAGCTCATTGTCCGCCCCCGGTGGCGCGGCGAAGGAATCGGGTGACGATGATCTGGCCAGAGCCGGCCGGCAGGGCGCGAAGGACCCGGCCGAGGTGCGGGGGGTCCGTCACCGCCGCGAACGCCGGGCCCATCCCGCTGGTCCCGCTCGCGAAGGCCCCCGCATCGCCGACAGCTCGACGGAGGGCGGCGTAGTCGTAGCCCATGACCGCCTCCACGAGCTGTGAGTTGAGCCCCATCGAACGTCGCCAGTCCCCGGACCGCGCGGCCTGCAGCGCCGGTCCCGCATCGTCGTGTCGCGCCCGGAACTGGTCACGGAACTCCGGGGAGGCTCGATGGGTTCGGGGCGGGATCCAGAGAACAAGTTCCACCCCCTCGGGGACCGGGGTCGTCCGGACCGCCGCCATCCGCAGGTTGTCCGTCACATGGAGGCCGGGGAGGACCGAGGCAAGGGCATCGTCGAAGGCGCCGGTGGCGCTGAAACCCCCCTCCAGGGCGACCTGGGCACCGAGACGGGCCACCTCGGCCGGCGGTCGGGACTGCCCGAGGGCGTCGAGAACCGCGTGCTCGACCGCGCTGGCCACGGCCGAGGAACTCTTGAGCCCGCAGCTCGGAGGGATCTCCGACCGGATCGAGATCCGGGCGGTCCACGGTTCGGGGGACCACGCACGGAGGGCGGCCCTGGCAGTTTCGTCCACGAGCGGGAGGGGGCGGACGACGTGATCCCCCTCAGGGCGGGGGCCCGGGAGGAGCTCCACCTCGGCATGCGCGTACAGTTCGATACCGGCCGCGGAACCTGTGCCCGTGAACAGGGCATTGAGGAAGGTCACGGCGCTGGCCCCGGTCCCGCGGCCCTTCACAGGATCTCCCGCAGAGCTTGCTCGATCAGTCCCGGGGACGGGGGGCTGCCCCACCAGTCGCCATAGCTCGCCGCCGCGGCGTACGCGAGCAGCCGCCGGCCGTCCTCGTATCGGCCCGCGTGCAGGTGAGCGAGGTCGGAGACCGTCGGATGGTCAGGGGCGTACACGAAATCGAGGAGGTGGGTCCGTGAATCGATCCACTCATCGAGGGGGACCTCGAACGCTGAGGAGCCGGAGCGACCTACGGTCGTGGCCTGGACCACGAGGGTGGCGGCCCCCGGGGAGGGGTGAGGAGCGACATCGGCCCCGAACCGGGCCGCGAGGTCGGCGGCGCGGCGAGGGTCCCGCCCGAGGAGCTCCGGTCGGATGCCGAGGTTCCGGGCGGCGCCGAGAGCGGCGCGGGCTGCCCCACCGGTGCCGACGATGAGGACGTGGCGGAGGATCCCGGGATAGCTCGAGCGGAGCTCCGCCATCCGGGTCTGGACCGCCGCCAGGTCCGTGTTATCCGCAATGACGTCGGACCCCTGCAGGGTGAGGGTATTCGCGCACCCCACCTGGTCGGCCGCCGGCGTCCGTTGGGTCGCGAGCCCGAACGCCGCGTCCTTCAGCGGGTGGGTAACGCTCATCCCTCGCACCCCGCGCCGGCCGAGGACGGCGACCGCGTCCGTCAGCTCCTTCCCCTCGGGAATGTCGATCGTGATGTAGAGCCCGTCGTGCCCCTCCTCGGCCATCCATAGGCTGTGAAGGGCGGGCGACAGGCTGTGGGCGATCGGCGACCCTACGACCGCGAACAGGGGAGCGGACGGAGGTCCGTCGGCCCACCGGCGGAACCGAGCGACGGGGATCTGGGCGGGTTCGACGGTTCCCGGGGAAGCTGGGAGGTCCAGCGAACAGTAGACCGCGCACGATCCGAGGGACGCGGCCCACGCCCGAACGAGCGGGCCGGAGGCCCCGGTGGTCATGACGCATCGGTCTCCCTTCGGCGGGTGGGCGAGCGTCGCGGGCAGCACCACCTCGAGGGCGTCTCGCACGGAGGCCGGGGCCACGATCTTAACGAAGCCGCCGGGGGGGGCCGCGGTATCGAGGAGCTCGCCTATCCCGGCAAGGGGATCCCCAGGGAGCAGATGCCTCGAGGCGATCGGTCGGGGTCCGGAGGCGTACGTCCCCGCCGGGATCGGGTCCCGGCCGATCTCAAGGTCGATCCAGGCGAAGGGGAGCCCCCGGACCGCCTCCCGCCACGCCGAGCGGTCCCCCACCGTGTCCGGCCCGGCACCGCCCTCCGACCGGGAGCGCAGCGTCGCCACGAGCGGTAACGGGGTGGGGAACAGGGCGGAAAAGGTGCTCAGGTCGGCATTATCCAACCGGTCGAACCGGATCTCCGCGGCGTCCGCTCCAAGCCGGGCGGCCGTGACGGCCTGCGCCCGGAGCTCGTCGATGGTGCGGCCGGGGAGGCTCACGATGATGAGGGGTCGGACCGCGGGCGAACTCATCGCTCGTCGATGGTCTCCTCCACCACGCCCCCCAGGTGACGGGCGGCGGGGAAGGCGGCGCCGAACACTTTCATGCCATCGGCCAGCTGGGTCGTAGGAATGGGGGAATCCTCCCCCGAGAGACGGACCGTTTCGGCTTCCTGGAGGAAGGCGGTGTAGGTGCGAGGGCCTCGTTCTACCTCGACCATCGTCAGGGGCCGCCGCTCGATCTTGATCCGTCCGACCCTCGCCGAGCGGATCCCGCCGAGCGGCTCCGCGATCAGGACCGCGTCACCGGCGACGAGCTCCGAAAGGTACCGCGTCGTCCCATCGGCGAGGAGAGTGTACAAGTGCGCGGCACCGGCGTTGACCCGGAACGGACGTGGTCGGGTGAACCGCGAACCGACCGCCTCGCTCGCCACGTGCACGAGCAGCGCCGCAGCGCTCCCGACCAGCAACCCCTCCCCGGGCCTCAGCATGGACGTCGTGTCCACGATCACCCGGTCTCCGACGCACGGCCGAGGTGACCCGACGGACGCTCAGCAGCTCCCAGGGGATCGAAGTAGTGGGAGCCGCCTCGACGAGGGCTTCGACGCGGTCAAGGTCCGCGTGGGAGCGGATCCGAACGATGACCCGGTCGGCGCCATGCTCGAGCGCGCCGAGCATCGCCGGGAGGTCGGAGAGCCGCTCGACGATCGCCCCGACCTCGTACCGGCCCCTACCGTCCGCGATCAGGTTCTCGAGGGGGATCACCCGGTCCTCCGACCAGGCCACTACGACCGCTCCCTCCTTTCGACCGATCGCCATCGCATGGGCCAGGTCCTCGGGGGACCGGACCGGAACGATTCGCGTCGACCTCGGATTGGAGGGATCGCCCCCCGTGATGTGCTCCCCGTGGAGCCGGTCGATCACCGCGGAGTCGGAGACGGGCGCCGTGTCCCCGGGCCGTAGGACGAGTCGGTGGAAGCCCCGGCGGAGCGCCCGGCCAGCGAGCTCTGCCCGGACCGCGGCGTCCTCGGACTCGGGTGCGATGGCAAGACGCCCCCGGGTCACTCGGTCACCCCTCGGGATGCAGGACCGCGGCGACCTTCCGGGCCAGGTCCCCGACCGGGCGCCGCTGGAACAGGTTCCGCCCGATGCAGATGCCGGCCCCGCCGGCGGCGACCGACTCACCGACCACCTGGAGGAAGGCGGCCTCGTCGTCGGTCTTGACGCCGCCGCCGATAAGGACCGGGACAGGGGTGGATCGGACCACCGACCGGAACCCCTCGAGGGTCCCCGGGTAGCTCGTCTTCACGATGTCGGCACCTAGGTCGGCGGACGCGCGGGCCGCGTGGCGGATCTCCTCCGTCGTGACCTTCTCCTTCTTCACGTAGGACATGCACATCAGCGGGAGGCCCAGGGTGCGGCACTGATCGCTCGCCACGCCGAGGTCCCGGAGCATCTCCGGCTCCTGGGCGCTGCCGAAATTGACCTGGACGGACAGCAGATCCGCTCCGAGGCTGACCGCTTCCTCGGCGGTCGCGACGAGCACCTTGTGGTTGGAGGACGCGCCGAGGGACGTGGACGCCGAAACGTGGATCCCGAGGAGGCTGGGGGGGCGAAGGACCGGCACCACTTCCCGGGCGGCCCCCTTGGTCACGACGAAGAGGTCGACCCCCGCTTCCTGGAGCTCCTCGACGGCCGGGGCGACCGCCTCAAGGCCGTCGATCGGTCCCATGGAGACCGAGTGGTCGAGGGGGACCGAGAAGAGACGCCGGGTCCCGCCCGGAAAGATCCGTCGGAGCCGAAGGGCCTTACCGTACATGGCTGCGGGACGCGCCCGACCCTCCATAAAGCCGCTGACGCCGCCTCGCGGGAGGCTTTCCGCTGGGCCTCCGGCGATCCGCGCCCCCTCGGGTCCGGCGAGCCGCGCTCGGGGACTCGTCGAGCAGCGCCCGGCCGGTATCGATCAGGCGGGCATACGCCTCCCCGTCGTCGTCGCGCACGATGCGTCGAAGTTCCTTCAGGGCGACCTCCAGCCGGTCGAACAACGCGGCAGAGGCCGGGTTCAGCGACTGGATGTCCAAGCTGAGAGCCGGGTTCTCGGAGAGTACCTCCCGGGCCGTCTGGGCCGCCCGGTGGAACGACGTCGTCTCCGACCAACCAAGTCCCTCCGCATCCCGACCGGACCGGGCCAGCGCGGCCACCATCAAGAGACTGATCACGCGCGGCAGCGCTTGGAGATCGGCCATCAGCGGGTCATGATCTTCCCAGGGGATCCGGGTGACGTTCAGGGGTCCCGGCGGGAACAGTTCGGCGGCCCGTCGCAATGCACGCGGGTCGCCGCAGTCCAGGAGCAGGAGGTTTCGCCCGGAGAGGTTCCGAGCCGAAGGTCCGAACAATGGATGGACACTTGCGACCGCCAGCACGCGTGAAGAGCTCGGGACGAGCCATCGACGGAGCGGTGCCTTCACCGATAGGAGGTCGACGACGGCCGCCTTGGTACCCGACCTCTCCAGTCGCCGATAGACCGACGCGGCGACCCGCATGGGGGTGGAGACCAGGATGACCTCCGCGTCCCGGGCGGCCGGGGCGAGGTCCCGGCGGACCGGCAGACCTCCCGGGGCCGCGGTCGGGGCGGCGGGGTCGTAGATCTCGACCCGGTGGCCCTGCTGGCGTAGATAGTCCACGACCCAGGCGCCCATGGAGCCCGCCCCCCCCACGACCAGGACCCGTCGAGGGGAGCGTAGGCGGTGCGGCCGGGGCAGCCGCTCCTCTTGGACCCGGACCGCTTCCTCGACGAGCCATTGGGCGAGCTGCTCGGCCCGGGCGGGGGCCACCCCCATCTCCCCGAGCGCGGATCGCCATCGATCGACGACCGATCGTTCCACGACCCTGTCGCGGATCGGGATCCGCTGCCGTTGCTTCTCCTGGCCGATGCGTCGCGCGAGGTCCAGCCGACGGCTGATGCCGCGGCGGATCTCCTCGTCCGTGCGGGCGAGGCCGGCCCGGAGACTCACCAGCTCATCCCCGGCCATGGGGCCCGCGACCGGAGCAGGGGGTATATCAGACCCCTGTCGGTGCGCAGCCGACCGGGCCGGCCCGAGACGGGGGCGCCGGATTGTTTCGCCGGTGTTCAAGTAGGGGGAGCCCCGAGCCTCCTCCGTGAACGCGCCGAACTCCCCTTCCGGCAATCGTCGGGGGGAGAGATGGGCTCCGGTCCTTCTGGTCGCGATGGCGATCACGTTCCCGGAACTGTTGACGGGCTCGACCCAGTTCCTTTCGATCCTGCTGAACCCATTCGCCCTCCTGGGGCTCGTGGGCCTCTACGGGGCCGGGGCCCTGGCGATCCGAGAGTTCCGAGTCCGTTGGCACGCCCGGTGGCCGACCCTCCTGCTCCTGGGCGCCGCCTACGGAGTCCTTGAGGAGGGGTTCGCAACCCGCACGTTCTTCGCGCCGGCCTCGCTGATCGGGGTCCAGGGGAGCTATGGTCACTTCGCCGGGGTGAACTGGGTCTGGGCGGTCCAGCTGTCCATCTTCCATGCTGTGTTCTCGATCACGCTCCCGATCGTCTTGCTCGATGTGGCGTACCCAACCCTGCGGAACCGACCTTTGCTCACGCCTCGGGGAGACAGGTCCGTACTGGCGATCACGCTGCTGACCGCCCTCGTCCTGGCGGTCCTCCTCAATCCGCAGGTTCGACCGGAGGCCGGCCCGTTGCTCATCGTCGCGGGGATGGGAGCGATCCTGCTGGCGGCAGGGATCCGGCTGCGGGAGTGGGGGCCTGTCGTGCCATCGAGCGGGGCGATGCGGGCGCGGAACCTCCTGGTCCTCGGGGCGGCGTGGACCACTTCGTTCTTTGCGCTCAACTGGCTCGGGCCGGTCCTGATCCCCTCCCCGGCAGGACTCGTAGCGGGCGAGGCTCTGGTCGGGGGGTCGCTCCTTTGGCTGACCCTCGGCTCGTACGGCCCCGACTGGGATCCTCGAGCGACCGTAGCCCTGGCGGCCGGGCTCCTGTCGTTCCTGCTCGTGTTCGCATCGATCCTCGAGCTGTTCGGGGATTGGGGCGTGGAGGTCGCGGTGCTGGGAGTTGTCGCCCTTCTCGTCATCCTCTACCGCCGCGGGTCTCCCCTTCCGGCGACCCCCGGCGTTTCTGAGCGAGCCTCGGGGCCGACGGTGTCCGGCCCGATCAGCTGATCCGGATGAGGTCGGTACGGTCGGCCGAGCTCGGGGTGCGCCGTCGGCTGGAGCGCGTACATAGGCGTCCACGGCCGAGTACCCGAAGATGAACAGCCGTCCCTGACGCTGGACCAACCGGAAGTACGGCTGCGCACCGGCCCGGACCGCTTCGAGAAGCGGGTCGGGGGACCGGGCGAGGACCATGACGTGGGCCGCGTTCGTGTCCACGTCCTGGTGGACGATGGCCGCGAACGCTTCGGGCGTGTACTGAAGTCCCGCCGATCGGGCGGCGGCTTGGAGGGCCTCGACCGGCACGATCGCCAGATTGGGGGCATTGGGATCGTTCCGGGCCTGCAGGAAACGGGTGCTATCGGGGAAGAGGGGTTCGATGGGCCGGTCCGGCCGACCGGTCGGAACGGCGATGAAGCCGGACTCGTCGGAGCTGCTCTGGAGGGGGATCATGACCCGGCGAACCGGCGCGCTGAGATCCGCCGGGGCGGCGGGGGAGATGAGGCGGAGCTGCCGGAACAGCTGGTCGTCGGTCCGGGTCCTCGCGAGAGTGCGATAGAGGCGGTCGGGGGGCAGGTCGACCGGGAGCGTGATGAGCACCCGGCCCCCCCGGGCGAGGGCGGGGATGAGCACGCCTCCCGTGATGAGGCGAAGCACATCCTCCGGCACCGACGGGTCGGACTCAAGGATGGAGACGGTGCCGACGGGTAGGCGGCCGAACGCGGCCGCGAACGAGGCGGAGCCGGGCCATAATGAGTTGATCTCCTCGGGGGCCGGATCCGGCTCGGCGCCGACCGCGGCGAACGCGGGGTTCACGCTGTGACGGGAGATGTACTGGAACCGGCCGCCGTCGAGAGTGTACGGATACACCGTCTCATCGACCGGGAACCCCCGGAGCTTGGTCATGGAGAAGATGCGGACCAGGCGGTCCTCCAGCTCGGCCGTGGCGGTGACCAGCACCGCATCGGCCATCGCCTCCAGAGTATCCGAGTCACCGTATTCCGAGACCGCCACGAGGCGCGTGCCGCGGGCGATCATCAACCCCATCAGGAGCCGCTCGACGCGGCCGGAACGGAGCACCTCGCCCGGGGGCCCCCCGGGGAGGTCGAGATACCGGTTGACGTAGCCCTCCCACGAATCGATCGCGAGGGTCGGGGGCGTCCCCTTCGGGAGGGCCCGGAGCGCAGCGGCCAACGAGTGGGGAAGCCAGTCATCGGTCGGGGGGACCTCGCCGAGCCCCCGGTAGTACCCCCCCACGGCGTCGCGCGCCGCGACCAGCTCGTCGTGCCGCCCCTCCGTGAGGGTTCCCGCCCAGGAGAGATCGACCCGGGTCACCTTGGAGCCCTCGTGCTCACGGACTCCCGCGGGGTCGAAGTCCTCGGAACCCCGGGTGCCGACCCAAGCCGAGCCCTCGCCCCATTCCTGGAGGATCCGCGCGGCGATGGCGGCCTTGCCGGTTCCTTCGGGGCCCCGGACGAAGACGATGCGGGGGCCCGGAACTCGGAGGAACCGTTCCAGTTCCGGGGGTATTGGGAACTGGGCCGCCCTCAAGGGGGTCCCCACGGGAACTGGGCTCGCCATGCACGTTGCCTAGTGAAAGAAAGGCGGGCTCCGTGGCCTTAAGACGCGCGGTCGGGCCGCCGCCCCGTCAGAACCTGGCGATGCTCCCTGTCGCCTTCGCCTGCCGCTCGAACGTCCCCCAGAGGCCGATGGCGAGCCCGTAGCTCACCGCCCCGGCGACCGCGAGGGCCCCCCAGAGCGGCCACATCATCGACAGGGAGTCGCCAGCGAACGACGCCCGGATCGCGGCGATGCCCCAGGTCAGGGGGAGCGCGTCGCCCGCCCACTGGAGCGCCGGGGGAAGCTGGGCAAGGGGAAAGTTCACTCCCGACACGAGCAGACCCACGAACAGGAAGATGTTCCCAAGGATGATCGAGGTCCGGAGGTACAGGGCTACTCCGCCCAACAGTAGACCGAACCCGACCATCGCAACGGCGGTGAGCACGATCGAGAACGCGATGCCGGGGACCGCTCCACTCGGGAGGGGGACGTGGAACAGCAGCACCGCGTAGGCCAGGCCCACGGTCACGGTCGCCAGCGAGATCAGGATCGGGACGACACCTCGTCCGATATACAGGGCGAACCGGTTCGCCGGGGAGACGAGAAGGTGCTCCATGGTGCCCCCCTCCTTCTCACTGTCCGTCGTCTGGCAGACGGAGAAGATCGACGAATAGGTCGCTGTCGCCACAGCGTTCCCCAGGACGACGAAGGAGACCGACGAGGCCGGGTTGTCCGCCAGCTGAGCGACGAAGGCGAAGAAGACCATCTGGGTGAGGGGGATCACGAAGATCGTCCCCAGGACGAAGTCGAGCCGCATGAACCCGAGGCTCGTGCGGGGCGCGAAGATCGCGTTGACCCAGAAGGTCCGCCAGAAGCTGGGTCGGTACACCTCGTGCATCTCAGTACCAGCCGGCGCTCCCGTCCTCGATCACATGGCGCTCCACGCGGGTGAAGATGGTTCCCGCGACCGCCAGGTAGATCGACGTGGTCAGGACTGCCCCGACCACATCCCAGCCCAGTCCCCAGGAAAGCCCCTGGTACCCGGGTATCGCAGCGTACCGGAGCGCGTCGAGCGCCCAGGTCGGCGGGAAGATCAGCGCGATCGGGTTCGTCCAGAACGGCAGGAGAACGATCGGGAACATGCACCCGGTGCCGACGTAGAAGGCGAACTCTCCGACGTTCTGGATGAATCCGGCGTAGCGCGTGTAGACGTACATCGCCGCGAAGACGACCCCCACGGCGGCGAGGGTCACAATGACGAACACGAACAGGAGGGCGAACGTCCACGGGTTGTTGAGAGGGACCGGTCGGCCGTACGTGGCGGCGACGACGACATACACGATGAGCCCTCCTAGCAGACCGGCGAGCGTGTTCCAGATGACGCGGCCCATCACGACCTGAATATAGGGGGCGGGAGAGGAGAGGGTGGGCTCGAGGGTTCCGAGGACCCGATCCTGCCCGGTCGCCCATCCGCTACCGTAGAGGGTCTGCCCCCACATGCTCATCATCCCCGCCCCGAGGATGGCGTACAGGACGAACCACGGGCCCGAGCCCAGGAACAGCTCGTACGACACGAGGGCGAAGACGACCGGCGCGATCAGGCTGGGGACGAGCCACTGGGGGTCGGCGATGAACATCAGGGCCGCGAGCCGGAGCGAAGCCCCCAGCGCGCGCCACCAAGCGGTCTTCTCGGACATCTACGCGGCCTCCTCCTCGACGAGGTCGAGATAGATGTCCTCAAGGCCGGTCTGGCGCTCTCGGACGGTGAGCTCGGGGTGACCCGTGACCGCACCACGGATCAGGTCGGTGGTGAGCTCTCCCGTTCGCACCCGGAGCGTGTAGCGAAGTCGTGGGCCGAACTCCTCGGCGATCAGCTTGGAGACCCCCGGCAGTGCGCGAAGCCGAGCGACCTCGGCGTCGTCGAAACCGTACCCCTCCACTTCGAGGGTCCGATCGCCCCCGACGAGGCGCCTTAGACCAGCGATCGTGTCCTTGGCCACGATCCGGCCCCGGGATAGGACCGAGACCTTCGCGCAGAGCTCCTCGGCCTCGAACATGTAGTGGGTCGTGAGGAAGATCGTGACCCCGTCGGCGACGAGGCTCCGGATCAGCTTGCGGGTCTCCCGGGCGCTCTTCGGGTCGAGACCGATCGTTGGTTCGTCGAGGAACAGCATCTCCGGGGAGTGGAGGATCCCCCGGGCGATGTGGAGCTTCTGCTTCATGCCGCGGGAGAACTCCTCGACCCGGCGGTCGGCGCTCTCCGTCAGGCCTACCCGGTCCAGGACCTCCTGGATGCGGGCCGCCCGCAGCGAGATCGGCAGCCCGTACAGGTCGGCAAAGTACCGAAGGTTCTCCCGGGCGCTCACCCGGGTGTAGACGCCTCGTTCCCCGCCGAGGACCAGGCCGATCCGGGGGCGGAGCTTCGACGACTCCGTGACGACATCGAGCCCGAGGACCCGGGCCGTGCCCGTCGTGGGAAGGAGCAGGGTGGAGAGGATCTTGACGAGGGTCGTCTTGCCCGGCCCCGTTCGGACCCAGGAGGCCGAAGATCTCGCCTCGGGGAACCTCCAGGTCCACCCCTTTGAGCGCCTCGGTGCGGACGATCTCATTGAAGAGGAACCCCTTGCGGGCGGAGAACACTCTCCGCAGGTCATGGGTTTCGACCGCGAGTCCATCGTTCATGGGAGTCTGTCAGGGGCGGCGGCGACGACGCGACCGATATTTGTGGGTTTGCGGGCGCGCGAAACCAATCCCATCCCTCCGTTGCTCTCGGGAGCGAACGGGGTAGAAGGGCGGGCGGGAAGGTCGCGAAACGGGGTCCGTCGGACAGCGTCGCCTCTAACGTTATATCGGCACCCTCGGTCCGGGAGAGGGGAACGCGAGGTGGGTAACGTTTCGTCGGGCCCGGCGGCCTCCGGGACGTCACCGATCCCAGAGCTCCCGGCCGAGCGTCTTCTCGATCTCTACCGGACCATGGTCCTGGTCCGGAGCGTCGATGAGCGGTGCCTCTCCCTCCAACGGCAGGGCCGGATCGGCTTCTATGTGCCGCTACAGGGCCAGGAGGCGGCGCAGGTCGGCTGCGCCACCGCGCTCGAGGCCGATGATTGGATCTTTCCGGCGTACCGGGAGTTGGGAGTCGCCCTGGTCCGGGGGGTGCCGCTGCAACGGCTCCTCGACCAGTTCATCGGGAACTCCGGCGATACGCTGAAAGGGCGGCAGATGCCGAACCACTACGGGTACCGGGAGTACAACTTCGTGACGGCTTCGAGCCCGGTCGGGACCCAGATCACCCACGCGGTGGGCGCGGCGATGGCGATCCAGCGGCGGGGCCACCGTCGCATCACGATCTCGTTCTTCGGGGACGGAACCACCAGCTCCAACGACTTCCACGCCGGCCTCAATTTCGCCGGGGTTTTCCAGACCCCGACGGTGTTCTTCTGTCAGAACAACCAGTGGGCGATCTCGCTCCCCCGGGAGCGGCAGACGAAGAGCGAGACCATCGCCCAGAAGGCCGACGCCTACGGTTTCCCGGGCGTCGTGGTGGACGGGATGGACCTCCCGGCGGTCTACCGAGCGGTCCGCGAGGCTCGGGAGCGGGCCCTGGCCGGTCAGGGACCGACCCTGATCGAGGCCCAGGTCTACCGCCTCGGCCCGCACTCCACCTCGGACGACCCGCGCCGGTACCGCACCGACGCGGAGTTCGCCGAGTGGAAGTCCAAGGACCCCCTCGCCCGCATGAAGCACGATGCTTCTCGGCGGTGGTCACCTGACCGAGGAGGACGACGCGCGGCTGTGGGACGGGGCGAAGCAGCAGATCTCCGAGGCGCTGAAGGCCGCCGAGTCGACCCCTCCGGTGGACCCCCTGACGCTCTTCGATGACGTATTGGCGGAGCGGACCCCGACGCTGGAGCTCCAGCGTTCGGAGTTCTCGGAGCTGTTGCGCGATGGGATCGTGAAACCATGACCGAGCTCACGCTCGTCCAGGCGGTCAACCGCGGACTCCACCAGGCGATGACCGCGGATCCGGATGTCCTGCTTCTTGGCGAGGACATCGGTGTCAACGGGGGCGTCTTCCGGGCCACCGAGGGACTGATGAAGGAGTTCGGTGGGGAGCGCGTGATCGACACCCCGCTCTCCGAGACCGGGATCATCGGCGCGGCCGTCGGGATGGCCCTCTACGGCCTCAAGCCGGTCGCCGAGATCCAGTTCCTGGATTTCATTTACCCCGCCTTCGACCAGATCGTCAGCGAGGTCGCAAAGTTCCGCTACCGCTCGGGCGGCGAGTATCCGTGCCATGTGGTCATCCGGTCTCCGTACGGGGGTGGGATCAAGGGCGGACTCTACCACTCGCAGAGCTCGGAAGCGTACTTCGCCCACACCGCCGGCCTCAAGGTGGTCATTCCATCGACCCCGGCCGACGCGAAGGGCCTCCTTCTGAGCGCCATCTTCGATCCGGACCCGGTGCTCTTCCTCGAACCGAAGAGGATCTACCGCTCCGTATCCGGCGAGGTCCCGGACGGTGACCATCGGGTCCCGCTCGGCCAGGCGGCGACCCGCCGGGAGGGCACCGACGTCAGCCTCTTCGCCTACGGCGCCATGGTCCCCCCGACGATGGCGGCCGCCGACGCTCTTGCCCAGGACGGCATCCAGGCCGAGGTGGTGGACATCCGAAGCCTCGTTCCCCTCGATGAGGCGGCGGTCCTTGCCTCCGTGGAGAAGACCGGTCGGGCGGTGATCGTCCACGAGGCTCCGAGGTTCTGCGGGTTCGGCGCCGAGCTGGCCGCGATCCTGGCCGAGAAGGCCCTCTACTCGCTCAAGGCCCCGGTGGCGCGGGTGACGGGGTACGATACCCCGTTCCCGTACGCCCTTGAGCACCTGTACCTGCCGACCGTCGAACGGATCGCGCACGCGGCCCGGCAGACCGCCAAGGCGGCGTAGAGGGTTCCATGACATACGATTTCCGGCTCCCTGACATCGGAGAAGGCGTCGCTGAGGGCGAGGTCGTCAAGTGGTTCGTAGAGGAAGGCGGCACGGTCCAGGAGGACGCGCCCCTGGTCTCCGTCCTGACCGACAAGGCGAACGTCGAGATCCCCTCGCCGAAGGCCGGTCGGATCGCGAAGATCCATGCCGCCGTCGGGCAGAAGGTGAAGGTCGGCGGGCTCCTCGTTTCGATCGAGACCGGAGGCCCGTCGTCCTCGGCGCCCCCGACCGAGAAGCCAGCGTCCCCCGCCGCCCCTCTATCCCCTGCATCCCTCTCCCCCGCCGACCCGTCGCCGCCCGCAACCCCCTCGAGCCCCGCGGGGCGCGTCCTTGCCACCCCCTCGGTCCGCCGCATCGCCGCGGAGCGCGGGATCGACCTCTCGGCGGTTCGAGGCACAGGGCCCGGCGGTCGGATCACCGAAGCCGATGTCCAGTCCGGCCCCGCGGCAGTCGCCGCTTCCGACCCGACGTCACCGGCTCCTGCGACGGACGTTGCCCCGCCAGCGACCCCGGCCAGCGCCCCCCCGGCCGCTCCTCCGCCCGCGGCCCCCGTGGCCGGCGAGGAGCGGATCCCGATCCGCGGCCTGCGCCGCGTGATCGCCGAGCACATGACCCAGTCGGTCCACACGGCGGCCCACTTCACCTACGTCGAGGAGATCGACGCCACGGAGCTGGTCCGGCTCCGCGAGAAGATGGCCAAGCACATCGAGACGAACGGCGTTCGCCTCTCCTACCTTCCGTTCATCGTCAAGTCGGTCGTGGCCGGGCTTCGGGCCCACCCATGGCTGAACGCCCTCATGGATGACGCTCGCCAGGAGCTGGTCGTCCACAAGGAGTACCATATCGGGATCGCGACCGCGGCCCCCGACGGCCTGATCGTCCCGGTTCTGAAGAACGTCGAGAGAAAGAGCGTCGGCGCCCTGGCCCGCGAGATCCAGGCCCTGGCGGAGAAGGGGCGGGCGGGCAAGCTGACCCGCGCGGAGCTCACCGGGGGCACCTTCACCATCACGAGCCTCGGGGCGCTGGGCGGCGTGCTCGCGACCCCGATCCTGAACTATCCCGAGGTCGGCATCCTCGGGATCCACCGCATCGTCCGGCGGCCGATCTACAAGGCCGATGGGTCGATGGTCCCGGCGGATCTGATGAACCTCTCCGTCTCCCTCGACCACCGGGTCATCGACGGGATCGTCGGAGCGCAGTTCCTGAGCGTGGTGAAGGCCCATCTCGAGGACCCTCACCTCCTGTTCGCTGAGATGGCATGAGTCCCTCCGCTGACCTTCTTCCCCTCCCGTATCGGGCCCACGACCTGGACGGCATGCTCCCCGGCTGGCAGAAGACCCTGGTCGAGGCGTACCGGTGGATGGTCCTGGCGCGGACCCTGGATGGGCGGATGCTCGGGCTCCAGCGCCAGGGCCGGGTCGGCTTCTACGGGCCGGCGACCGGTCAGGAGGCCGTCAGTGTGGGCACCGCCCTCGCGCTCACCCCCGGGGACTGGGTGTTCCCCGGGCTCCGCGAGCAGCTCGTCGCCCTCATCCGGGGTCATCCGCTCGGGCACTACATGGACCACCTGTTCGCGAACGACCGGGACCCGGCGCGCGGCCGGCAGATGCCGTGCCACCCGACGTGCCGGGACGTCCGATATGCTTCCATGTCCTCGGTCATCGGGACCCAGATCTCCCAGGCCGTCGGGGTCGCCTACGGTCTCAAGCTCCGGCACGAGGAGGCGGTCTCGGTGGCGTACTTCGGGGACGGGGCGACCAGTGCGAACGACTTCCACGCGGGCCTCAATCTGGCGGGGGTCCTCCAGGCCCCCGTGCTGTTCTGCTGCACGAATAATCAATGGGCGATCTCCGTACCGGTCGAGCGCCAGAGCCGGGTCCCGGAGCTTGCCCAGAAGGCCCGGGCGTACGGCTTCGCCGGTCACCGGGTCGATGGCACGGACGTCGTGGCGGTCCACCTCGCCGCCCGGGAGTCCCTCGCGCGGATCCGCGCCGGTGGTGGGCCAGAGATGCTGGAGTTCGTCCTCTACCGCATGACGCCCCACTCTTCCTCGGACGATCCGACCCGGTACCAGGCCAAGGACTGGGCGGAACAGGCCCGGACCCACGATCCGATGCCCCGCCTCGAGCGTCTCTTGGAAGAGCTGGGGGCACTCCCGGCGGCCCTCAAGGAGAAGCTCGCCACCGACGCGGATCTGGCGGTCCGCTCCGCGATCGAATCCTCGGAGGCCGTCCCGGCGCCCGACCCGGCCTCCCTGTTCACGGACGTTTTCGCCCCGGGCGCAGTCCCCGGAGGGGGGTAGTATCCATGGCCGGCACGTACGCCCGCAGCACGCAGGCCCTCGTCATCGGGGGCGGCCCCGGTGGCTACGTGGCCGCGATCCGGCTCGGCCAGCTGGGGATCAAGACGCTCCTCGTGGAGCGGGCCGAGCTCGGGGGGGAGTGTCTCAACCGCGGCTGCATCCCGTCGAAAGCCCTGATCCACGCCTCCCAGCTCTACCACGCGATCCGCACGGAGGGCCCGGAGATCGGCGTCGTCGCGCCGGAGGTTCGGTTCGACCTCGAGGCGACGCAACGGTGGAAGGGCTCGGTCATCGAGAAGGAACGGCAGGGAGTGGTCACGCTCCTCCGTTCGGCCGGCGTCACCTTCCTCCCGGGCGAGGCCCGGTTCTCAGGGCCCCGGAGCGCCGAGCTCACGGCGCCGGACGGCGGCCGCGAGCGGATCGACTTCCAGCAGGCCGTGATCGCGACCGGCGCGGTGCCGATGATCATTCCGGGGTTCGAGCCGGATGGGCAGCGGGTGCTGACAGCCTGGCAGATCCTCGGGCTCACGAAGCTTCCCGCGTCGATGCTGGTCCTCGGGGGGGGCGTCAGCGGCTGCGAGCTTGGGCAGTTCCTCGCCCGAGTCGGGGTCTCGGTCACGATCGTGGAGCTCCTCCCGCAGCTTCTCCCGGGCCTGGACTCCGACCTCGCGCGCGAGATCACCGGGCAGCCTGTCGAGGTTAGGCGTCACGGTGCGGACCGGCACCAAGGCCCTCGGCCTCGAGCGGGGGACCGAGGGGGTCACGCTCTCGGTCCAGGGGGCCGCCGGCCCTGAGACCCTCAAGGCCGAGTCCCTCTTCCTCACCGATCGGCAAGAAGCCCGACACCTCCCAGCTGGGGCTCGAGGAGGCCGGGGTCCTCCCGGACCCCAAGAGCGGCTTCCTGAACGTCAACGACCGGCAGCAGACCAACGTGCCCCACATCTACGGGGTGGGGGACTGCGCCCGGCCCCCGATGCTGGCCCACAAGGCCTACCGGGAGGGGACCGTGGCGGCGGAGTCGATCGCCGGGCGCCCGACCCGCTTCCAGTTCCAAACGATCCCATCGGTCGTCTTCACCAGCCCCGAGCTGGCCTCGGTCGGCGTCACCGCCGACGAGGCGAAACGCCAGGGCCTCACACCGCGCGAGGCGAGGTTCCCGTACGCGGCGCTCGGCCGGGCGCACGCCGCCCACGCCACGACCGGGTGGGCGAAGATCGTCGGCGACGACTCGACGGGACTCCTCCTCGGGTTCCATGCGGCGGGCGAGGGGGCCGGCGAGTTCGTGACGGAGGCCGGCCTCGCCCTGGAGATGGGCGCCATGGTCCGCGACGTCGCGATGACGATCCACCCTCATCCGACGTTCAGCGAGACGCTCCAGGAGGCCGCGCTCCTGTGGCTCGGCGAGCCGCTCCACGTCGCGGCCCGGAGGCCCCCTGCCGCTGGCCGTCCGTGACTGGGGATTCCGGGGCTACGAGGACAGCCTCGAGGAGATGCGACGGCTCCGAGCCGCCCGACGCCGGGGCCAAGTCCCGGACACCCTGATCCTGGTCGAGCATCCCCCGGTCATCACCGTCGGCGTCCAGGGAAGCGACGGCGAGGAACTTCCGCCCGGCATCCCCGTGGTCGCCGTGGAGCGGGGCGGAAAGGCGACCTACCACGGGCCCGGCCAGCTGATCGCCTATCCGATCGTCGACCTGGAGCCGCGCGGCCGGGACGTGCGGAGGTTCGTCCACGAGCTCGAGGAGGCGACGGTTCGCACGCTTGCCGGGGTGGGCATCTCGGCGGGCCATGTGTCGGGACAGCGGGGGGTCTGGGTCGACGGCTCACGGAAGATCGCCTCCGTGGGGATCGCTGTCGAGGAGTGGGTGACGTTCCACGGCCTCGCCCTCAACCTCGACCCGGACCTCTCGGTGTTTCGAGGGTTCCACCCGTGCGGTTTCTCCGGGGACGTGATGACCTCGGTCCGCCGCGAGCTCGGTCATTCCGTTTCCCGGTCCGAGGTCGCGGGATCGATTCGTGCGGGAGTATGACGCCCTGCTCGACGCCCCCCGTCCCGTCGGGGCGCCGGCCGGCACGATGAAAGGCCGGTCCCACGCCGGCCCGGGCCTTGCTGGTAGGCGGGGGTGGGGGCCTCCTGGGTCGGGCCTTGCTTCCGGAACTTTCCGACCAGTTCGAGATCCGTTCCGTCCACCGGCACCCGGTCCCGATGGAGGCGACCGCCGGGGTCGAGTGGGTCCCGGCGGACGTGGCCCGGCTGCGAGACTGGGGTCCGCTCCTCGAGGACGTCGACGTCGTGATCAATCTCGCGTGGTATCGCTGGGGGAACGCGACGAAGTTCCGCCACCTCTACGAAGGCCTGCACGCGCTCCTGGAGACCTGCCGTGCGATGCGCGTCGATCGGTTCCTCCAGGTGAGCGTCCCCGACGCCCCGGCCTCTCTCGAGGCGCGGCTCCCCTACCTGACCTACAAGCGCCGGTTCGACCGGGAGCTTCTCGACTCAGGACTTTCCGCCCGGGTCGTCCGCCCGACGATGATGTTCGCGCCGCAGGACCGACTCCTGACCGTGATGCTCGGGCTCATGAAGGCGTACCCGTGGTTCCCGATGTTCGGTGACGGGGATTACCACCTGAGCCCCGTCGCGGCCTCGGACGTCGCCCGCATCCTGATCGCCGAGGCGTCCGGGAGCTCCCAGGGCACGGTCGACGCGGGAGGACCGATCCGATACCGGTACCGGGACCTGACGGACCTCATGTTCCGGGCCCTCGGACGTTCCCCCAAGTACTGTCTCGCTCGGCCCCCGGGGGTCGGTCGCCTTCGCCCAGCTGATCCAGGACCTTGGCTCGACGAAGATCTACGCCTACGAAGTGGTGTGGCTCCTCTCGGACCGGCTCGGCCCCGCCCCGTACTCCGGGCTCCCGACCCCGCTCGAGCGCGTGGAACCGTTCCTCGACCGGGAGGCCCGGCGGCTCGGGGGCCCGGCCTTCCGCCCCTGGCGGCGGCGGTCGAGCCGGCGGGGTAGATTTATCCCCGCAGTCGTCCCATCACGTCCGCGATGGAAGCGACCGACCTGACCCGCCGGATGGGCGATTTCTACCTCGTCGCGAGCGAGGTCCTTCGGGATGTCGGTGACATCACCGAGCAGCAGATCAGCCACTGGATCGTGAACCCGTTCCTGGTCAGCCTCGGATGGGACCCGCACGATAAGAAACAGGTCTACCTCGACTACCCCGTCAAGCCCGAAGGGCACGTCGACTACGCCCTGCTCGACGGCGACGGACACCCGCGGCTCATCGTCGAGGTCCGGAAGCCCTCGAAGCCGACCACGACGGATGCCGGTGAGGTGGTCAAGAAGGCCCGGGCAGTCGAGGCGCCCCTCGCCCTCATCACGAACGGTCAGGAGTTCGCCCTCTGGTACGTCGCCGGGGACGAGGCCCCGACCCCGTTGTTCGTCTACCGCATCAAGGAGCTCGCCGACAACCCCGAGGCGCTCCTCGGCCTCACCGTCGACTACCGGTTGAGCGAGACGGGGATCAACCAGCTCCGGAAGAGCGCCATCCGGTTCGCCGTCCTCCAGATGCTCGAGGACAACTCCGAGAAGACGTTCGATGCCATGGTCAACTGGGTCCAGTCGCAGGTCGCCCCGGGCGCCCTCGACGACACCACCTCCGCCGCGATCCGGGAGGCGACGATGATCTGGCTCACCGAGGAGCACCTTACCATGCCCGGCGTTCGCGCCGGCCTCGGACGGCAAACGGCACCAGCGAGCTCCGGTCGACGACCCCGAAGGACTGGGAGCCGTTCCCCCGGGGCCCCAGCGGGACGTTCCAGGTCCCGGTACGACTCCACCAAGACCCTCGACCTCCGCCAGATCTCCCAAGGAGGTCCGGGAGGCACTGAGGCTCCAGGGGCTGCGGACCCCGACGGCTACCTCGTTCGGTGGGTTCTACTACGCGCTGCGTCAGCGCGCCGGCCTGCCCCGACCTAGGGGAATCGTCTCCGGCCGCCCGGGAGCTCCCTCCCCCGGGCGCCCGCCACCGTTTTGTGCCCCGGCTCCGAGGTGAGGTGACGCCGTGACCGACCGTCCCCCGTTCCGCATGCTCATCGACTTCGATGGCACCCTCGTTGAGCCGAACGTCGCGATCATCATGGTCGAACAGTTCTGCGAGGACGGCAAGGCGCTCGCCCACGAGGTCGACGAGCTCCTGCACACGGGAAAGATCACCCTGCGGGAGGCGTGGTCCCGCCAGGTCGCGCTCCTCGACGGAAGGCGGCTCGATGAGATGGCCCGGTGGGCCGTCCAGAACACGCCCCTGCGACCCGGAGCGAAGGAGATGGTCGCCCTGCTCGGGCGCCACCATATCCCGACGACCATCGTTTCCGGTGGGCTCGACTTCTACATCTGGCCCGATCCTGGAAGCGGCCGGCATCGACCTCCCGGTCCTCTCCGACCGGGTGGTCTCCAATTCCGACGGCGTGCTCGATCTCCAGCACCCGTACGGGCACGCCACGTGCCGTCTCTGCGGGATCTGCAAGGCCCAGGTCGCCCGCCCGATGCCCCGCCCTCCCATCCGGACCGCGTTCGCCGGGGACGGCAGCACCGACCGGTATGCGGCGGAGGTCGCCGACATCGTCTTCGCGCGTCGCCGGCTCAAACGGTCCTGTGAGCGGTCCGGCGTGCCGCACTTCCCGTTCGGGGACGATTTCGCGCCGGTGATCGCGACCCTGGAAGGGTGGCTTGACCGGGGAGAACCGATCCCCCCCGCACGCCGCGGCGGAGTCTCCGACTCGGTCTGCCCGATCTCCCAGGCGTGCCTCCTTACGTAGAAGAGCCGTTGGGCCTGTCCGCGGCCCCGGGGGGGCGGTTACCCGGGCTCGGTGAGCCCCCCTAACTCGCCCGGGGGTCTGGGCTCTGCGACGACCGATGAGCCCCTCGACCCGACGCTCCTGGAACGATCGGCGCACCCCGAGCCGTCCCAGCGGCGCCACCCGCCGACCCGGGCGCTCTACCGCACCGCCCGTTCCGAACGACTGCGTCTTCTGCGCCATCGTTCGTCGTGACGCCCCGGCGACCTGGGTGCGCCAGAACCGTCGAGCGATCGCCTTCCTGACGATCGGCCCGCTGCGACCTGGACACACCCTGGTGGTCCCGCGGCGCCACTCCGTGACGTTGAGCGATGTCTCCTCCCCGGACTGGGCGGCGGTCGCTTCGCTCGCTCGTTCCGTCTCCGAGGGCCTTCAGCGGGACCTCGGGGCCGATGGCACAACGCTGTTCCTGGCGAGCGGAGAAGCTGGAGAGCAGTCGGTGTCCCACCTGCACCTGCATGTCGTTCCCCGCACGGCGGGCGATGGTCTCGATCTCACCTCATGGTGGGGGTCGAAGATGCGGCCCGCGTCTCCCTCGGAGCTCGCCGCCGTTGGGCGTAGGCTCCCCGGACGGCCGCGCTGAGAACAGGTCGTGCGGGGGGGCCCCGGGTAAGGCCCGCTGGGTCCTCCCGAGAACGAGATCCGCCCGGCGGGAGGTCGGCCGGGGCTTGGGGCCCCGCACGGACCGGGGCGAAAGGCTCGCGGCCCCCTCAGCCCGAGGCCGCGGTCACGCCGTGACGGGAGAGATCGGCGTTGACCATGATCCGAACGAGTCCGTCGAAGGTGGTCGTCGCCTTCCAGCCGAGCTGCTGCTCCGCCTTCGTCGGGTCCCCCCGGAGGTTGTACACCTCGGAGGGACGGAACAGCTTCTCGTCGACCTTGATGTACGGGGTCCAGTCCGGGATCCCCGCATGCCGGAACGCGGCATCGAGGAACTCTCGGACGCTGTGCGAGGACCCGGTCGCTCCGACAAAATCGTCGGGTCGGGGGTGCTGAAGCGTCCGCCACATGAAATCGACGTAGTCGGGCGCGTACCCCCAGTCGCGTTTCGCCTCCAGGTTCCCGAGGGTAAAATGCCGGATCTTGCCGGCGGCGATCCGAGCGACCCCATCGGAGATCCGGCGGGTCACGAACTCGGTCCCTCGTCGCTCGCTCTCGTGGTTGAACAGGATGCCGTTGCTGATGAACATCCCGTACGCCTCGCGGTAGTTCACGCAGGCCCAGTACGCGTAGACCTTGGCGACCCCGTACGGGCTCCGGGGGTGGAAACGGGTGGTCTCCCGCTGGGGCTCCTCCTCCACGTGGCCGAACATCTCGCTCGAAGAAGCCTGATAGACGCGGGCCTGCGGGGCGTGGGCACGGATCGCCTCCAGCACCCGCACGGCACCGAGTCCCGTCACCTCGCCCGTGAGGACGGGCTGGGAGAACGACGCCCCGACGAACGACTGGGCGGCCAGATTGTACACCTCGGTCGGCGCGGCGGCCCGGACCGCCTGGTTCAGGGAGCTCTGGTCCATCAGGTCCCCGTCGAGGATCTCGACCTGGTCCCGGATCCCCATCAGATGGGACATGTTCGGGCTGGAGAGCCGCCGGACGAGCCCGCTCACCCGGTAGCCCTTCTTCAGCAGCAGCTCCGCGAGGTAGGAGCCGTCCTGGCCGGTGATCCCGGTGATCAATGCGGAGCGGTCGGCCACGAGGGCCCGACGGCCGACCGGCTCAAAGAGTTTGCCGATTGCGAACGGGTCTCGCGGGAGCCGATCGTCAAGTCGGATGGACGCCGGCGACCGGGCCTGACACGTAGGGATGCGCATAGGTTTATGTGCCCCACCGCGCGTTGATTACCTGCCGCCCTGGGGGTCCCCCCCGGGGGTCTGTGAGGGGTTTCCCGTTGGCGTTCCGTAATCGCTCCCACATCCACCGGGGCATCGGGTACCGGCATTGAGTTCGAGTTTGGCGCCGCGGCCCTCGTCTTCGCGGTCGTGGCGGGGCTCGTGGTCGCCGGGAACGTGATCCCCGGTAGCGCGATCTCGCCCGCCGGTGCCCCACCGGGACCCCCCGGCGGTTCCGTCACCGACCCCGGATCGAGCTCGCTCGGCGGGGCCCAAGGGGGATCGACCCGGCCGGTCCGAACTCCACCAGCTCCCCGGGCAGTTCCCCCGGCGGTGGGACGATCTCGCTCCTCCCCAATGGGAGCTCGTCGGGCGGGCCTGGCGGCTCCTCCACGGGCGCCGGCGGACCCTCATGGCCCACCAGCGGCACGGCCGGGGCTCTGGTCGCGGGGACCGAAGCGGGGCTGCTGAACCCCTCGTTCTTCCAGCTGGACCTTCAAACGCCCAACCTGACGAGCGCATGGCTGCCGAGCCTGCTCAACGAGACCCCTTTCACCGACTACTCGTTCGGCGACGCGGGAGAGACCACGAACCAGGTCACGGGCACCGCGTACGCCCCCAACGGCTCCGCCCTTCCCCCCTCGAAGGCGAACGACACGAACTTCGTGGCGTTCTGCCGGTCCCTCCACTGCCACTCGATCATGTCGGTCCCCGCGGAGATCAACAACACCTCGATGGACGCGGCGACGGTCCTCTATATCGAGCAGACGTTGGGGTTCCACCCGGACTACTGGGCGATCGGCAATGAACCGCAGGGGTGGACCCACTTCAACATCCCCTGGACCCGGTGGCAGAACTCGGACGCCTCCAACACTACTCCCCTCCAGTACGCCCGGGAGGTCCAGCAGATCGTTGCGGCCGTCCGCGGCGTCGACCCGGTGGCGCGGTTCATCGGGATCGAATCTGCCGATGGGGGGGCATGGAACAACAGCCAGTGGCTGGATGAGGTCGCGACGGTCGACGGCCCAAATCTGACGGCCCTTGCCATCCATCCCTACCCGGACGGCATGGGGCCACTGAACCCCACGAACGCGAGCTTCTTCGCAGGGCTCTCCGTGGACAATCGCTTCCCGAACAACTATCAGGGGCTGCAGGCGAGCGTGGCCGCGGCCTGTGCCTGTGCGGTGCCGATCTGGGTGGGCGAATACAACGCCGCGCTCAACGGGACCTACGCGCCGTTCCAGGAGTCGTACCCGGAAGTGGCGTACATGGCGGCCGGCATCATCGGCGCCATCCGGGAGGGGATCCCGCACGTGGCGTACTTCGCGTTCCAGCATCCGCCTTCCTCGCTGGTCGGACCCACGGGGACCCCCCTTCCCGTCTTCACCCTCTTTTCGACGTTCCTCAAGAACCTCACAATGGGCAGCGTACGCGACGCCTCGGTCGACACGCCCCTCGTCGGGGTGTTCGCGCTCGTCATCCAGAACGGGAGCCGGGAGAGCCTCTTCGTGGTGAACACGAACACGACCGCCGCGTTGAACCTCTCCCTCCCCATCGACCTGCTCGCGGGATCGAACCCGTCGTGGCAGGCGTGGCAGTGGGCCCCCGAGTTCCCCGCCCCGTTGGTCTCGCGAGGCAATGGCGAGCCGGCCTCCTCCTGGATCCTCCCCTCCCAGGGCGTCTGGATGTTGAACCTCCAAACCCAGTTCGCCGACCCGGCGCGCCCCGACGGCCCTGACGCGAGGCCGCCAAAACGCTCATATCCGATTCGCCGGACGCGGTTCCGTGACCCCCACTGCGTCCGTACCGGTGACCTGCCGCCTCCCCCCCGCGACTCCGGCTCCCGTCCCGGGAGGGACCGTCGCATGACCATCGCCCCCCACGGCGGGCGGCTCATTGACCGTCAGCTCGGCGCGGCCGAGGTGGCACGACGTGAGTCCGAGCTGAAGGACCTGCCGACGCTCCGACTTTACGTCGACGACATCTACGACGCGGAGAAGATCGGGACCGGCGCGTACAGTCCCCTCGAGGGGTTCATGGACGCCGCGACCCTCCACGAGGTCCTCGACCACACCCGTCTCCCGGGCGGCGCCCACTGGTCCATGCCGGTCCTGCTGACGCCCCCCGGCCCGGAGAACCTGGCGGTCATCGAGAAGCTGAGCCCAGGGGACGAAGCCGCCCTGCTGGACGACAGCGGGCGGTTCTTTGCTCTCCTCCACGTCGGGAGCAAGTTCACCTACGACAAGGGGGAGCTCGCCCAGAAGACGTACGGGACGACCGACCCTCAGCACCCCAACGTGGCGGACCTGCAGGCGGCGGGGCCGACGGCGCTCTCCGGCAAGATCGACCTTCTTCACCGACTGGTCCTTCCGACGGGAAAGTACGAGATGACCCCGGCCGAGACCCGCGCGGAGTTCGATCGCCGCGGCTGGAAGCACGTCTCGGCGTACCAGTGCCGGAACCCACCCCACACCGCGCACGAGTACATCCAGCGCGTGACGCTCGAGCGCGAGGACGTGGATGCGTTGTTCATCCACCCCGTCGTCGGCCGGCTGAAGAAAGGGGACTACCGGCCGGACGTGATCCTGCGAGCGTACGAGGCGCTCGTGAAGAACTACTACTCCGACAAGCGCGTCCTGCTGGCCGCGTTCTCCATCGCCATGCGGTACGCGGGACCCCGGGCGGCCCTGTTCCTCGCGATCGTTCGGCAGAACTTCGGCTGCGACAGCTACATCGTCGGGCGGGACCAGGCGGGCGTCGGGAAGTACTACGATCCGTACGCCTGCCACAGGATCTTCGATGAGTTCCCGCTCGGGATCCGGCCCCTTCGTTACGAGGAGACGTTCTTCTGTCGGACCTGTGGCTGGATGGCCTCAGCCAAGACGTGCTCTCACCCGGCGGACGCCCGCCTGGATACGAGCCAGACGCGGATCCGCAAGGCGCTGACCGAGGGACAGGCACCGCCGAAGGAGATCCTTCGGCCCGAGATCTTCGAGATCCTGAGCCAGAAGGACGTCGTTCTTACCTAGGGCCGCGGGGCCGCCCGGCCCTGCCCCGCCTCGGGAGGCTGCCGGGACCCGGACGCAGGGCGCTCGGCGATGAAGTTCTCGATCGAGCGGAACAGCGGGGCGGGCTGTCGGAGGGCGAAGCCGGCGGCTTGGAGATGTCCCCGGACCTTCTCCAGGTCCTCGGGGAACCCGGAGAAGCTGATCGCGCGGACCCGGTCGAGAAGATGGGCGGACAGGAGCACCTCGGCTTCCCTCCCCTCGATATCGAGCTTCAGCAGGTCGATCCGCGCGTGGTCGCCCAGAAGGTCGTCCAGCGTCACGGCCTCGACCTCGATCGAGCGCTCCGAGGGGGTGACGGTCCCCCACGTGGTCAGAACGTCCCCCTCGAACAATCGGCCGCGCCCGGCCGTGGGAAGGACCAGTCGCTCGAGGACCCGGACGTTCTCGATGTGGTTCCGTTCGAGGTTTCGCCGCAGGATCCGGGCCGCCACGGGGTTGGGCTCGATGGCCACCCCCCGGCGGAAGTGGCGCGCCAGGGGTACCGCGTACTGCCCGGTGTTCGCACCGGCGTCGATGAACACCTCCCCGCCGCGCGACATCAGGTCGCGAGCCGTGCGGGGCTCGAAGGCGTGCAGGAAGTAGCCGAACGACGAATCGGGAGTAAGGAGATACTCGAGCCCGGCGGTACCGGACCCAGACCTCCGCCGTGAGGAACCGCTCGACCGGCACGAGCGCCTTTCGACGGGCCGCCGCCGCAACGGCCGCTCCGAGGGCCCGATAGTACCTCCCGGCGATGGTCCGTCGGATGGGCCGCAAGAACGCTCCGGCCGACCGCCCCGGCCGCCAGGGGCCAGCGGTCCCGCGCGAACTTCCCTTCCCAGCGGGGCTCCGACGTGGTAATCCCGCCTCCCAAGGGTAACCGACGAGCGTCCCCCAATTGAGGGTGGCGACGGGGACAGGAGGCCGCGAGAAGGGTCTATCTACGGGTACCGGCTTCGACCCCGGGATGCGGCCGATCCTCCTGGCCGTCACCGTCCTCACGATCCTCCTACTCGCGGTGCCGCCAGCCAGCCCCACCGGGGGGCATGTGGACCCGGCGGCACCCGCTTCGTCCGGCCCCGCGCCCCTCGCTGCGTCCCCGGACTCCCTCCCGCCCTCGAGCTCGGTCCCGACGGCGGCCGCGTGGGGCATCAACACGACCCTCTCGCCGAGCCTGCTTTCTGACCCCCAGGTCTCGGCGCCCGCGATCTCCGACATCTCGCCGGCGCCTCTACCCCCGATCCCCGCCACCTCGCCGGTCGTGATGACCTTCCTGACCAACAACAAGACCTGTTGTGTTTCGTCGAACTACGGCGCCCCGACCGGCACCTGGGCGCTGATCCTCCTGAACTACACCGGACAGGCGGTGGCGGGGGTCTATGACTCGTCGTTCCGGGCCTACATCGACCAGGCCCAGGTATTCTTCGGGACGACGCCCGAGTATGGCATCTGGTACGACGAGGCTGACATGACGCCCTACTCGAGCCTGCTCGTGGGGACGTTCAACTTCACGTTCCTGCTCGGGGCGGCCGTCACGTCAGGCTACTTCCTCACGTCGGTCTCTCTACTCTTCTACCCAGTCCCCCTCGGTGGCGACGCCCCCACGGAGCCGAACCAGGTGATCCCCCTGTGGCATCGGGTGTTCGTCTCGACCACCTCCACCTTCGTCTGGGACGTGGCGACGGTCCCCCAGAACGTCACCAATGCGACCCTCCAGCTCTGGGCGTACGGGTTCGGCCCGGACGAGTTCTGGTACGCCCAGCAGCCCGGCCTGCGCACCCTCGAGGTGAGCGCCGACAACGCTTCGGTCGTCGACTTCCTCCCGATGGAGTACATCAATACCGGCGGCAACGACCTGTTCGCGTGGCGACCGATCACGGCTGCCTTCACGGAAAGCGATCGGCCCTACGATCTTGACGTGACCGGCCTCCTCTCCACCCTCGAGGGAACTCACAACCTAACCGCCAAGCTCCTGGGGGTCACGACCGGCAGTAGCTGGTTGGTCGGAGGGTCGCTCCTCCTCTACACCCGCGACAACGCCCCGGCCGCCGCGGCCCCGGTGACCAGCTTCGCGGCGGGCTCGCCCCATGTGGTCTCCGGCACCCATTCGTATGCGGAGTTCGCGAATGACTCGTTCGAGGCCCAGTCCTCGTTCGGCGCTGGGGCGACCGCTACGACGGTGACCCTCTTCGCCAACACCAGCTACGCCAACGTCGACCTGACCCCGAACGGGTGGGAGAACCTGACGATGGTCGAGCATGTCTGGCAGAGCGTGGTCACCGATTCCAACGGGACTCGGGTCGTGGCGGACACGAACTGGACGTTCCTCCTCTCGGTCGACCTCGCCTCGGTGTTCGTTCCCAACGCGGGGCAGGGAACGGGATATCCGATCTACGGGAACGTGACGGAGTACATGCTCAACCTCCGGCAGGTGTGGAACGAGACCGGCCTCACATGGTCCATCGGGACCTCCGGCCCGGCGCTGCCCGCCTCCTACTCGGTGGAGTACCTCGGTCACCGGCGGCAACAACCTGTTCATTGGCACGGAGGAGCTCATCTCGGCGAACGCCGCCCAGCTCACCTCCATTACCTTCGTCGAGTCATCGACCTCGGCCGAGTACCGTGCCACGAGCGTGGTGGAGGGACTCGCGTGGGAGTTCGATCACCTGGTGGCCGGAAGCGGGTACAATCCCCCGGCCCCCGATCAGGCGGAAACTGTCAGCGTGAACGAGATCGTGTCCCCGATCGATGCCGGTCTCGTCACTTCTCGCCCGGAGGTCGATGTCGGCGGATCCGTCATCCTATCGGCGCGGGCGGTCGGGGGCGCGGGGGACTATGGGTTTACTTGGGGAGGACTCCCTTCGGGGTGCACCTCGAACAACTCCGCGACGCTCGAGTGCCAGCCGACCGCCCCCGGGACGTTCCTGGTCTGGATGGTCGCGACCGACAGCTCGGGAACCCCGTCCCTGATGGCCACTACGAACCTCGTGGTGGCGCCGGCCCCTGCGATCGCGATCGGAGGCAACGGGACCGTCGTCGATTCGAACTCCCTCGCGACATTCCAAGCTGAAGTCTCCGGCGGGGTCGCCCCATTTACCTGCACATGGCGGGTCCCGGGAGCCCCCATCGTGACGGCGGACTGCGGGACTCCATTGACCACCGCGGCCCCGGGTTCCGGTAGCGTTCTCGCTGGGGTTGTCTCGGTGACCGACGGCACCGGTCGCTTGGTGAACGCGACGTTCTCGTTCGCCGGCGTGGATCCGCCGTCCCTTTCGTTGAACGGCAGCCTACCGACCCTGGCCGTCGCGCCCACCGCCCTGCTCCTCGAAGCCGAGATTGCGGGAGGCGTGGCGCCGTACGAGTTCACGTGGCTCGTCAACAGCACGGTCGCCCAGAACAGCTCGTCGGCCAACTTCACGCTCGTGATCCCCGCCCCCGGGACGTACACCGTCTACGTCGAGGTGCAGGACGCGGACGGGGACCAGGCCGTCCTCGGCCCCTTCAACGTTCCGGCGAGCCAGTCGACGTCTCCTTCCGGCGGGAGTCCGAGCCCGGGGTCCGACACGCTCGAGTGGGCGCTGATCGCCGGCATCGTCGCAGGGGCGGCAGGGCTCATCGCGGGACTGCTAGTAGGCCGAGTCATCTGGGCCCGGCTTCCCCCGCGGTCCCCGCGTCGCTAACGGAGCAACGCGTGCCGGTCGTCGGCCGCCGGGAAGGGCGACGGACGTCCACGCGGCACGCCGGGGACCTGGTCCAGGACCGTCTCCAACCGGACCAGGTGGTTCTCCCAGGTCATCGTCTCCACGAACTTGCGGCCGGCGATCCCCATCGCCCGGCGTCCCTCCTCGTCCGCGAGGACCGTTCGTAGGGTCCGGGCAAGGTCCAGGGCGTCTCCCTGGTGGAACGTGGCTCCGGTCACTCCCGGGACCAGTGCGTCGGAGAGGCCGGAGATGTCGGAGCCGACCGACGGGGTGCCGCACGCAGCGGCTTCCATGACCGTGAGCCCCCAGCCCTCCTGATCGGAGGGCACAAGGTTCACCCATGCCGAGCGCAGGAGGGCCCGCTTCGTATCGTCGGGGACCCGACCGTGAAACAGGACCACGTCGCCCACCCCCAGGCGCCGCGCGAGGGCCTCGAGCGTCTCACGGAGGCCCGCGGGATCTGGGCCTAGGATGTGGAGCCGAAGCGACGGCATCTCCGGGTGGAGCTCGGCGAGGGCGCGGATCGCGAGATCGACCCGCTTGTATTGCATGATCCGCCCAACGAGGACCATCGAGGGCGTCGCGCTCTTCGGCCCGCCCGGGTGTACGTCGCCGCCTGGATGCCAGGCGGGAGGAGCTGGAAGTCGGCGGCGTGGTATCCGAGGGACTCGAAGACCCGGCGGCTGCCGGCGCCCAGGCACAAGGACGTACGACCGCGGTAGACCGCAGGGGCGAACCGCTCGGCGGCCCATCCGATCGCCGCCAGGGGCGGTGCGAGCTCCTGGAAGTAGGTGGGTCCGATGACGTGGTAGAAATACGAGACCGTTGGCGCTGGCGACCATAGCGGGGCAAACCAGGGAAGACCCGTCACGTGCTCCAGGACCACGTCCGGCCTCTCGGTCCGGGCGCGCCGCAGGAGCCGCGCCGCGCTCCGCGGATAGACCCCGAACCGATCGCCCTGCCGGAGGACACGATAGCCGCTGATCCACTCCTCCTCGGAGGAGCCCGGGAACCGAGCCGCGTAGAGGGTGACCTCGTGGCCCCGGGCCGCGAGCCCCTTCGCCTGTTCGTGCGAGACGACCTCGGCCCCGCCGGCGTGAGGGTGATGGAT
This sequence comes from uncultured Thermoplasmata archaeon, assembly GCA_963708255.1. Taxonomy (GTDB): domain Archaea; phylum Thermoplasmatota; class Thermoplasmata; order Lutacidiplasmatales; family UBA184; genus Lutacidiplasma. The sequence continues at coordinate 881,950 of CAVPSE010000002.1, read as the reverse complement.
GTCCCGCCAGTTCAGGACCGCGACCCGCATTCAGCGCTCGGGGAGATACCGGACCGGGGGCGCGCGCCGACTGCGAATCCCCGGAAGCAAGGGCAGACCCACTCAATTAGATGCCGGGGGGTGGTTTATCAACTCGTCGGTTCCGTCGAGGTCGAAAACGCCGCGGCCGTCAGACGTATCCCCACGAAGCGAGCCGCTCCGCGACCCCGGAGGAGCCCGTCCCGAACGCGCTGCGTGCGACCGCGGCAAGATGGCGCCGGAGGCCGTCGCTCGGGACCGCGGCATCCCCCGTCGTAGGTGTCTCTTCGAGCGGGTCCCGCTCGAGATCGGACTCGGTCCACTGGCCGGTTCCTACCTCGAAGGTGACCTTCCGGGTGCCTTCATACGCGGCGACGAAGGTTCGATCGAGCTCCCGCCGGCGGGCCGCGGGGATCGCCGGGCCCGGGGCGGTCAAGAGCCCGTCCGCGATGGCCGTTGGGATCGGGGCGAGGGGTCCTGGCGCTCGACCGTCCGGGTCCCACGGAGGGGCGCGCTGGTACGCGGCGTCCAGGGCCAGCCCGTGCACCGACGAAAGCGAGACCCGTTCGGGGCGCACCCGGCCTGCATCCAACCCGCCGGGCCATCGGACCATCAAGGGGACGCGCAGAAGAGATTCGTCGGTGCGCAGTCCGTGGTACAGGATGCCGTGCTCTCCGAAGGCTTGTCCGTGATCGCTCGTGACGATCACGACGGCGTTCTCCCAGCGTTGGTGGGACCGGTAGAGCGCCTCCAGACGGGCGAGGCGCCGATCCAGTACGTGGTAGGTCATGCGGTACGCCTGACGGAGCTCGGTCAGCTCCCGGGGGTCGGGCGACCAGTGACCCCGAACCCAGGCGGCCCGATCCTGACGGGGGGTCCCGAACCCGGTCGGCACCCCCGGTACGCCGATGTAGGGCTCGTGCGCATCCATGAGGTTGACGAGCGAGAACAGCGGTCGGTCCTCGGACTGGCGAGCCAAGAACGCTTCGAGGGTGGGTTCGATCCACCCGGAGACCGCCCCCTCCGGGACGTCCCCGGACGGGAGCCGTCGCCCCACCCTCAACAGGCCGTCCCACCCGGCCGGGTGGCGCTGCACCGCCGTCGCTAGGGAATCGGTGAGCTGCCGAGCGGAGAGCCCGGCCGGGGACGCGCGACCGGCGGCACCGCCGCGCGATCGGGGCTTGAGGGGGAGGCCCCGCAGGAATGGCTCGTGCCAGCCCCCCCAGTACGCCTCGTCGAACCCATCACTAATGCCGTACCCGTCTCCGAGGTAGGGGTTCGAGGAAAGGGACACCGAACGGTATCCCAACGGGCGGAGCTCGCTCGCGATCGTCGGGACGTCTGCCCCGAGACGGGTACGACCACGGGCGTGCAATCCGTGCTCCCACGGAGCGAGCCCGGTCAGGAGGCTCACGTGGGACGGCACTGTCCACGGTGCGGGAGCGAAGGCGTGGGCGAAAGAGACGGACTCTCGAACGACACGTTCGAGGGCCGGGAGGCCGGGGACCGGGTCGGCTCCGCCCGGGGCCTCCGATTGCCGGACGGTGTCGAGGATCAGAAGGATGATATCCGGCGGCCGCGAGGTCACCATGATCGGCGGGCCTCTCCCGGGATCCGGGGCGGAGATCGGTCCGTACTCCACTTCCTCCGGTGGTTCCGAATATCCGGTCCCCGGCTAGATGAATGTTCCTTCCGTCGGCCGCTTCGGGTCAGGACGTCTCGAGCCACCGGAACAACGGTTCCCACGCCTCCGGCCCGGGCGGGAGACCGACGGAAGGACGACCCCCCCGTTCCCAGCGTTGCAGGAGCCGGCCCCAGGCCTCCGCGGAGGGAACGGCCAGCTCGACCCCGGGGATCGGGTCGACGTAACAGAGGTCCGTGCAGAGGGCGGGCGTCCCCTGGGCGAGGGACTGATAGATCATGTAGGGGACTCCCTCAAAGAACGACGGCAGGACCGTCGCGACCGCCCCCCGCATCAGGGTCCGCGCCGCCGCGTCGTCGACCGGGCCTAGGTACTCGAACCCTCCGTAGCCGGCCGACCGGGCTGCTCGCTGGATCCGCCCGAGGTCCCCGTGATCGTGGCCGGCGAGCCGGAAGCCGATGTCCGTGCCGGCGAGGGCCTCAGCGATCAGCCCGAAGTTCTTTCGACGGTCGACGCGGCTGACGGCGGCGACGTAGGGGCCGGTCTTCGATCGCAGGTCCCCGACCTGCCGGTCCCGCGCGTGGAGGACCATCGGTACGACCTGGACGCGTTCGCGGAGGGCGGGGAACAGTCGGAGGAAGTCCCGCTCCTCGGAGCGGGAGAGCAGGAAGATGCGGTCCGCCGCGCCGAGGCACCCCGCCATCCAGGTCCGGTCGAACAATCGGCGAGCGACCTCGCCGGTCGTCGGGGTCCACCCACGGGCCTGTAGCTCCGGGGTACGCGCCACCGGCAGGAAGGTCCCGTGAACGAACACCCCGACCCGGGGTCGGGATCCCCGAGCGCGCTCCCGCCAGCGCCACAGGGTCCGACGGTCGATCCCCTCGAACAGCACCCAGTCCGCCTCGGCATGCTGGGCCTTCGCCGTGGAGGTGCCGAGCGTCACCAGGTGTCCCCGAGCCCGGAGGGCGTTGGCCAGGTCCTCGGCATGTCGCTCGATGCCCCCCCGGACAGTCCCGTAGAAAGGCGATACGATCGAGATCCTCACCGGGGCCCCCGCCTCACCCAGCGTTGGACGAGACTTCCGGCGAGGATGGAAGAGCCGGCCACGAGTTCGACAAGCGAGGCCTCGAGCCCCGGGAGCTGGGGGGACGAAAAGCTCACTGTGCGAGTCGTCCCGGCGCTCCACGCTCCCGTCATCGCGAAGGCGTTCGACTGATTGCTGACAGGGACGCCCGTGGCGGGGGACGGTCCCCCGCCGACGGTCCACGCCCCGAACTGGGGCAGGTCGAGGACCAGGAAGGAGGGACCCGAGCCCCCGGTTCCCACCGCGGACGACGGGGTGATCGACCATGTGCCTGTGACCCCCTGGGAGATCGACGAAGCGACCGACGTCGATCGGTTGATGCCAGAAAAGATGGCGATCGCTACCACCGGCTCGCTCCGGAAGACGGAGAAGTTGGAGAGGCTAACGCCTGTGTAGACTGTCGAGAGCTGCACCTCGACCGGCTCGTTGCCGGTCGGGCCGGGCGGGAGCGACGAGAGGTTGTGGCCTGCGTCCAGGGAGAGGTTGGCGGCCCCCTGGAACAGGAGGTCGGCGCTGACCGCCGACCCGCCACCGGGGGTCGTCAGGTGCGCCGCGAGCGCCCCGCCGGAGTCCTCGACCGTCAGGTCGTAGGAGGGCGTGGCGTTCGCGAGGGGGATCGCGGCATTGCTCCACGCAAAAGGAGTTCCCGCTCGATCGAACGCCGCCAGGCCGAGCGTGCCGGATCCGCTGGTGGCGTTGTCGAATAGCTGCGCCTGGACCGTGACGTCGGCCGCGACGAGGTCGAGCGTCACCCAGTTGGTCCCGGAGCGGAGCGAGAGGGTTAGGTTCGCCGCGATCAGCAAGGGGGTGCCAAACGCCCCGTCGAACTGGACGGTGGAGTTGGCCCCTCGCGGGCCGGAAAGTCCGGAAGGACCGGCGGCCAGGTCCGTCGCGTACGAGGAGTTGTTGGCGAGGGAGGCGACCAACGGCTGGGTCGCGATCACCTCGGCACGTGGCGAGCCCGAGGTCGCCACCGCCCGCTCCGTGACGCCGATCGCCGTCGCGTCCGGGCCGGGGACCCCCACGGACGTACCGTTCGGCAGCAAGGCCCGCGCGGAGCCCCCCGGCGAGAGCCCGGCCACGGTCACGGCCCCCACGATGGGGGTCACGCTAAGGTGGTCCGGGGAGGTCCCGGTCGAATTGGTCCATAGGGCCGAGTCCAGGGTACTCCCCCAACGGGTCGGTCGCGGAGACGTTCGCGAGGAGGGAGAGGTACCCTGAGAACGTGGGGGTGACGATCGTGGTCAGGTTCGACTCGGCCCATAGGAACGGAGCGGCGTCGGGGACCGGGTGGACGCCGTAGCTTCCGACCGTGACGGGTGCGCCGAAGGAGGCGTTCATGATCAGCTCCACATGCGACCAGTTCACCGTGTGGCCGTCCGGGCTTGTGCTGACGAAGTGGTCCTGGATCGAAGCGTAGGGGTCGACGACGACCGCCCGAAGGTGCAGGGCCTCCATCACCTCGCTGTAGTTCGTCGAAGGGGTGGTGGCGAACCAATCCATCAGTACGCTCGGGAGAAACCCGTCGGCGTCCTGCAGGACGGGGTAGGGGATGTAGGAGGCGAGAAGCCCGGAGGTATCGAGGTACGAGCCCCCGGGCACGGTCCAAGGAACCCCCTGCTCGCTGCTCATGGGGATCGCGAGGACCCGATACTGGTCGCTGGGGGACCCTTGGGCGAAGTAGGTCGAGAGCGCCGAAAGGCCGGCGGGCAGGGGGAAGGCATCCACGTTCGGCCCGGCGGTCGCGTACTCTCCGGCCACCACTACGGGTGCGAGCGACGCGCCCACGATGAGGAAGCCGAGAAGGAGGATCACGGTCCGCGTGGGCCCCGAGTATCCGCGCGATGCCGCGGGGCGGGCTGGCTCCGCCGGGTCTCCCGGATCAAGGGGCGACGCCGGCCGTCCGCGCCGCCGCACCCACCGGGCCAGCCGACCTGCCTCCTCGAGCGCCCCTCGGGGAGGGCTGGCCAGCCAGACGAAGACGGCGAGGCAGACCATGATCACCCACGGCTCCAGAATGAGGTAGTAGGGATCCACGAGGAGGAGGAACGGTCCGTGCCGGTCGAGCAGCCAGAGGTCAACGCCCCCCAACGGGGGATTGTCGCCGAACGAGAGCAGGAGGAGCAGGAGCGTCCCGACCCAGAGGAGACCGAAGCCCCAGTACCTCCGGACCCAGATCACACCGGTCACGTAGGCGAAGACGCCGAGCGTACCGGCCACCGCCAGAGGAAGGACCCAGTCGATCCACGGGTAGGCGTTCGGCGCCGCGTAGAGCCAGCTGAACCCCAGCATCCGGAACGTGTTCCAGGGGACGGTGTACTGGGACTCGACCCGGAACATCGCATCGAGGTTCTGAGCGGTGACGTACGTGTTCGAAGAGAACCCCGGGTTCGGCGTCAGGAGGAACGGGATCGAGGACCATGCGAGCATCGCCACGCCCAGCCCCCCGAGGGTGAGCATGGCCCTCGGAAGGCCCCGGACCCGGGAGCGGTCCCGCGCCGCCTGAACGAGGAGGCCGAGGATCACCACGAGGAACAGATACCCGATCGGGATCCCGAAGGCTCCGCCGACCCCCTCGGCCAGCAGGAGGCTCAGGAGGACCACGACGCTCCCACGAGCCCAGGAGAGCCGGCCGTCCCAGTAGATGAGCAGGAGGGCACTGAGGAGCCAGGGGAGAAAGACGTAGTTCTCGGTCCACCCCTCGACGTGCCACCAGACGACCGTCAGTGTGAACGGGTTCACTAGGTAGAACGCCACGACGAGCCCCCGGCGCAGAGGACCCCCCGCCGACGGGCCGAACCAACGGGTCCCCGTCACGCGTAGCAGGTCCCACATGCCGAGGGCCCCGAGGGCGGCGAACCCGAACAGGAGGATATGCTCCGAGCCCGTCGATGAGCCGGTGAGGAAGTTCAGGATGTAGACCGAGGCCGAGACGTAGAACCCACTGACGTAGAAGGGGATCGGGTAGCTCTGAGAGAAGTCGTAGCTGAACGGCACCAACGGGTCGTGACTGATGGCGAACGGCTGGAGGAACGACTGGCTGTCCTGTCCGTAGATGTAGGAGGAACCATCCCGGGCGAGCCATAGGAGGGGGAGCAACGCCGCCAGCAAGGGCACAAACCACCCGGCATGCCGCGCCCAGATGCGGTGAAGCCGGTCCGCCCATTGGGGACGGGGTGGCGGGTGGGATGGAAAGTCGGTCATTTCCGGAGCCGGGCGTGCACCCGTCGTCCCAGGGTCGGAGAGAGCAGCTGGGCGGCGCCCATCGTGGCGAACCCGAGGTTCAAGGGCAGGTGCCCCACCCCCAGGCGTCGGAGGAGCGCGAGCAGGTCGCCCCCGCTCCGCCGACGGGAGGGTACCGGGCGGGCCACGTCCTGTAGTAATTGCATCATGGCGAGGTCGCGCTCGACGCACCGGATCACGTCGGGGTGGCCGGACGCCTTGGCCATCTCGAGGAGCACCGCATGGCTCTCAACGGCTCGGGCGGGCCAATCGCTCGCGGTCCCACCCTGGCTAGCAGCATCCCACCGTCGGGACCGGTTCGCGCTGTGCACCCGATAGTCGGTCCACGGCCGCGGGTCCAGAAAGAACCCTCCGCCCGAGAGGACCGAGGCGTAGAAGAAGAATGAATCGTCCGACGTTGATACCCGTTCAAGGTACGGCAGGAACGGCGCAACGGAGCTCAGGCGGACGCACGTGGAGCTGAGGTTGAAGAACGCACCGCGTTTGAAGAGCGTCTGAAGAGGGCCGTCTCGAACGGGCCCGTCGGCCCCCCACGGGTCCGCGGAGGGTTGGCGGGAGAGCCGAACGGCCGTCGGCGGCCGAGGGAGTGGGACCCCTCGTTCGTCGACCCGACGTTGTTCGTTGTGGAAGTACGTGAGGCCGGGACCCTCCGCAAAGCACCGCCGGACCGCCGCCAGGCGCCCGGGAGACCAGCGGTCGTCATCGTCCAAGAACGCGATGACGTCGCCGTGAGCCTCTCGGACCGCCTGGGCATAGAACGGCCCTTGCGCCGCGTGATCATTGTTCAGGATCCGCATGGGACGGTCTCCCACGACACGACGGGCCGCCGACTCGGGAAGGTTAGAATTGAGGATCACTTCGTCCGCGGTGGGATCCAGTCCCTGTCGGTCGACAGATTCCAACGCCTCCGGCAGGAACTGTTCCCGGTCCCAGGCCGAAACGATCACCGTCAGACGCAGCCGGTCCGAGGGAGGGGTCCGGGGGGCCTGGGGGTCGCTCGTCTCGGGCTGCCTGGGCCCCTGGGCGGCCGGGCCGCAGGCGGGGGTCCGAGGGAACGACGGGGGACGGCCCGCCTTAAATCTGTGGGCGACCGGGAAGAGCGCCGTCCGACGGTCAGCCCGATTCGCCGAGCGCGCCGTCCAGCAGCATCGTGCAGGTCGGGCAGAGTCCGGGGCGGTGGCCGTTCTGGGATCTCGTACGGCAGGATGCGCACATCGGGCGATTACAGGAATCGCAGAGGGGCCCGCTTCCGTCCCGGTACGTCGGGTGGTGGCAGCCGACGCACGGGGCTCCTGCGGTGGCCGCTCGCGGAGCCGCCCTTCCACTCGGCACCGGGAGCCCGGCTGAGGACCTGTTCGATCTCGTCGAGCTGTTGATCCACGGACCGGTCGAGTTCCGACGCGGGCCGCGGGCTCCACGGCCATACCGTGGACGGGGTGGGTCGATCCAAGGTGGACGAAGCGGGCGGGGCCGGTCGGACAGCCACCGGCGGGGGCCGCGGGCGCCGGCGGAGTCCCGAGTCCCGCTCTATCCGCGTGAGCGCCGCAAGGACCTCGTCCGTCTCGTCCTCGGGGGCAGCCACCGACGCCGCGATCGATCCACTGTCCAGTAGATCGAACGCTTCGTCCCACCAGTTGAGCTCGGTGGGGGTGTTGGGTCGGGCCATCGGCAGGCCCGCGCTGTCGGAGCCGGGCGTCACAACCACCGGGACCGACCGACCGGGACGGGGCGCGGCGGCCTCGAGCGTCTCGGGCTCCTGATGTCCTTCCCAGTCCGATCTCCGCACGACGATCAGGTCGTCGCCCACCGCTTCCCCTTCTCCGGGGAGACCGTCGAGCTCCTGCCCGACCGCGGAGGCCGCCAGGCCTCCTACGATCGCGATGGCCCCCAGGGTCCACAGGTAGGCATACAGGGGGAGTCGGCCGATGAAAGGCGGGGCGTGAGTGAGCACCAGATACAGGCCGAGGACAATGGCGAGCCCCCCGAACATGAGGAGGGGAACGCTGTCGGAGATGCCAGGGAACCAGCGGTCCCGGGTCGAGAGGATCGGCCCCGGCGGGGCATTTCGGGGCGCCCCCGGGGCGCCAGTGAGCGCCATCGTCCCGGATGACGAGGTGGTCCTGAGGAAAAGATGGTTCCGATGTCGAGTTATACGTTATGGGAAAAGGAAACGGTTGGAACGGGGGCCGAATGCCCCCGTTCGCGGGACGCGCGTTCGGCCTACCCGCAGTAGCCGACGGACGGGCACTGCGTGACCAGGTCGCTCACCGAGGTGATGGTGATCCCGCCGGCGCCGATGCCCATGTCCCAGACGAAGTTGACCGAGTCGAGGCCGGGGCTCGTGAAGCCGGCCGCGGTCTCCACGTACACGACGTGCGGAGCGCCGGTCGAGCCGGCGATCTGGACCGAGACCGCGTACTCCGTGCTCGGGAGCGCGCCCGAGGCCGCCGTGAAGTTCAGCGTCAGGATCTCCAGGAAGTCGCCGGGGTTGACGACGGCGTTGAGGTTGATCGTGTCGATCGCCGTACCGGAGGTCGCCGTGAGGGCGGCGGGCGCGCCCAGGCTGTTCACGGTGAGCACCGCGGGAGCGGCGGCCTGCGAGATGAGGATCTCCGAGTTGGCGACGCCGGCCGGCGGGGTGCCGGTCGTCGCGAACCCTCCGCCCTGGGCGGGCGGGTTCGAGAGGGCTGTGATCGTCGTGGCGAGGACGAATCCACCGGTCATGGCGACCATGGCGGCGATGGTGGCGACATAGATCGCGCGGCGCTTCAGCTTCTGTGCCATCTGTTCCGACTCCCCGGACGTGCCGGAGGTAGAACAACGAAATTACACGTATTAATACGTACTCAAAGGCGTATAACCCCGGGAGAGGATTGCTCCCCGCGGACCGTCCACGTCTGAAGGCCGTTCATCTCCAGGGCGAAGTCCACGACCCTCCCACCGAGCTTTTCCACCGCCTTCGCCACCTGGGCCCGGCGGGCAAAGTCGCAGAACAGCAGGATGTACCCCCCGCCTCCGGCTCCGACCAGCTTTCCTCCAAGAGCGCCGGCCTCCCGCGCCCGGGCGTAGAACGTGTCGATCTGGTCGTTCGAGATCCCGTCCGTGAACCGTTTCTTGAGCTGCCACCCTTCGTCCAGGAGGCGGCCCATCTCATCGAGCCGGCCCCGCAGGAGCTCGTTCTTCATCGAGATGGCGAGGGCTTTCGTGGCATCCAGCGCCTGCACGGTGTCCGGGCGATGAGTTCGGAAGCTCTCCTGCTGCCGGAGCATGAGATCATCGGAGAAGACCCGGGTGCGGCTGGTGCCGGTGTAGCAGAGCAGCAGCCGGTAGGCGAGCTCGTTAACGACGTCGGGGGGGATCTTGAGGGGGTTCACGATGGTCTTGTCCGCGTGGAACTCGATGAAGTTGAATCCGCCGAACGCCGCAGCGTACCTGATCCTGACGCCCTCCGCGCATCCCGAGCTCCTGCCGCTCGATCCGGTAGGCGAGCTCGGCGACCTCGTACGGCGTCCACGGTTGCCGGAGCCACCGCTGGAACGCACCGACGAGGGCCACGCACATGGTCGACGAGCTCCCGAGCCCGGTGCCTGGCGGGGCGTCGGAGTGAAGGAACAGCTCCAGGTCCCCATCGCCCCCGTCCTTCCCGTTGGAGGGCCGAAGCACCCGCAAGGCGGCCTTCACGAGGTCGAGCTCCCCGTTGTAGGCGAGGTCCTCGGGGCGCTCGTAATCCACGCTCAGGTTGTAATCGAGCGAACGGACCGTGACGCGACCGGACGGCCGGTTCGTGGTGCAGGGTCGCGTACGCGAACTTGTCGATGGTACAGTTGAGGACGGCCCCTCCCCGCTCTTCCGGGTACGGCGAGACGTCGGTCCCGCCCCCCGCGAGGCTGATCCTGAGCGGCGCTTTGCTCCGGAGGATCACCATCGACCCACCGAGGACCGGATTCGGTCCTTAACGGTGGCGACGGACCCGAAGGCCAGCGTTATGGGTCGCGACGCGTGGGAAGGCGGATGGCACGCCGGGTCCGGGGGCCCGCGCTGACGGTCGACGCGGTGTGGATCGACCAGGGGGAGGTGCTCCTGGTCCGCCGGGGCCACGCCCCCTTCCGGGGTCGATGGGCCCTCCCGGGAGGGTTTGTGGAGCGGGATGAGGCCGTCGAGGCAGCGGTCTGCCGCGAGCTGAAGGAGGAGACCGGCCTCACCGCCCGGGCGGACGGGATCGTCGGGGTCTACTCGGACCCAGCCCGGGATCCCCGTCGTCATACGGTGTCGGTCGCGTTCCGGATGCGAGGGGTACGGAGGCCGCCGCGCGGCGGGGACGATGCGGCCGAGGCGGCCTGGCGCCCCCTTCGGGCGGCGCAGGGGCTCGCCTTCGACCATGACCGGATCCTTTCGGATGCCCGCAGGTCCCAGCGGAGCGGCGCGGACCGCTAGTCGGAGGCGCCGGCCACCTTCGCGGGGGCGAAGGTCGGCATCTGGGCGAGGTGGAGACCGGCCAGGATCCCCCACAAGAGGATCGGGGCGACGATCACCCGTTCGAGGAGCCCTTGGTAACCCGCCCCTCCGATGTTGGCCCGCGAGAGGACGATGGCGACGAACATGACGATCCCCGAGAGGAAGGTGTACCCCCGGTAACCGTCCCAGCGGGTGTCGCGGAACATGGCGAATCCTAGGACGAGGAGCGCAAGTCCGGCGGCCAGGAACGCGACTGAGCTCACGTCGGAATGGATGTTGTTCGGGGTCTGCTCCGGGAAGACCCCGACCAGAAGGGCGAACAGGTCGGCGATCATCAAGAGGCCGAGCCCGACCCGCGCGGTCGTCCGGTTCGGGAACGCCGTGCGGATCAGGTAGGTTCCCGCGATTCCCAGGATCCCCAGAATCCACAGGGACCCGTTGAACAACCAGGCCAGCGGAGAACTGGCCGTGAAGGTATGGGCCCCGAGATCGCTGATGTAGTTGGAGAGGTCGGAATAGTGCGGGTACGCCAGTTGGGCCACGACCATGACGACGATGAACTGCAGGGAGCCGATCACCAGGAGCGAGCCGCCCCGCCGGACCTCGGGGCGCACCAGGGGTCCCAGGCGCTCCATGGCTGGGGTCCCGCCGGCCTACGTCTCGCGCGCGTTCTTCTCGTACGAAGCGTCGGAGGTCTTCTTCAGACGGGCACCGTCCCGGTCGCAGACCGGTCGGGCGCTGGGCGGCACGTCGATCACGTATCCGCCTCCGCACTTCGGGCACTCATAGTAGGGCATCGGTCGGCCTCGTCGGGGCTATCACGGGGGCTATATAAGCGACCATCGGGCCCGCCCGGGCGGCCAGCCGGGCCTCGTTCTCGACCGCCGGGAGGCGATATCTGGTCGTACGGCTCGCCCGGGTCCACGCCGCGCATCGACCGTTCCTCCCGCCACCGTCCGAGCCCGGCCACGCACCGCGCCCCCCCCCGGCTCCCGTCAGGCACCCTGGTCACACCGCCCGACCGGTTCCGGGAGCTCGACACCTACCGTGTTGAGCGCGAATGGAAGCGGTACGAGGGCACCGCCCAACGAGACCTGTTCCGCGGCCTACGAGAGCGGTTCCTGGACCGCCATGCCCTGGACCGGGGCTGGGCCCTCGATGTCGGCTGTGGTCCCGGACGCTTCCTGGAACGCGTAGGCGGCCCAGGGGCCCGGCGGGCCGGCTTTGACCTCTCGGCCGAGATGCTCCGGTCCGCGCGGCAGCGGCACCGAGGGACCCCGTCCTCCGCGGCGTTGTTCCGCGCGGACGCCCGATGGCCGCCTATTCGGCCCCGAAGCACCCGCCTCGTCGCGATCCTTGGCAACACCATCGGCTTCGCCGGAGCTGACGCCGGCCGTGTCGTGGCCGAGGCCTGCGGGCTCGTCGCCCCGGGGGGCCGGCTCCTGATGGAGACGGCCCCCGGGCCGGGGGAGCGGTCGAGGTATCTGGCCCGGCTTCCCGCGGGGGCGGTGCGTAGGCTCCTCTCGGCGCCCGTGAACCTCGTCCGAGCGCGTATCGAGCGGGAAGGGTTCACGCCCGAGGCGAGGGCGAGGCCGACCTCCGGGTTTCAACGGGTCTCCGCGGATCAGCTTCGGCGCCAGCTCCATACGGCTGGTTTCACCGTGCTCGAGATGATCTCGGTCGCGCCGTCGCTCGGCCCCGACCCGGACCGGATCGCGGCGGTCCAGGGAGACCCGGCCGCCTGGCGCCGGCTCCTCGAAGTGGAGGAGGCCGTCGGCCGCTCTCCCGCACGGTTCTCGGTCGCCTCGGCGCTGCTCGTAGCGGCCGAGCGTTCCGCCGGGGTCGCCGAGGCCTCGCCGACGGGTGAGATTAAGTAAACGACGGTGACCTGGTCCCGTCGCCAGGGGTTTCCCGTGGCCACAGTGCGCGGTTCCAAGCTGTTAGCGCCGGTCCCGTCGGCGAGAGGCACCCCCGCCAGCCCCGTCCGGGTGCCCACCACCGAGGACCTTGACCTCGCCAAGGAGGATGCTCTTCTCCAGCTCCGGATCGGTCGATCCGCGCACTACTACACGATCCTGGTCGCGCTCGCGCTCCTGTTCGACGCGGGGCTCGTGCTGTTCTTCCCCCCAACTCCACGGGGGCGACGAACTTCCGTCAGACCTACTTCGTCCTCTTCCCGCTCGTCGGAGGGGTCTTCCTCGCCCTCTTCGGTCTTCGGGTGAAGTGGGAAGCCTACCAGCTCTGGCCCTGGGAGCTCCACTTCTCGGTAAGTCTGGGAGCGGTGGGGTTCAACGGCGTCCTGGCGTACCTTTACTTCGCCCGCCTCACCGAATTCGGGCCGTCGGGTCACCTCAACCTCCTGCCCTGGTTCTATCCCCTCGCCGTGGCCGGCCTCGCGACGGCGCTCATCGGCCTCTCCCTGACATGGTCCGAGTGGACCGGACGAAAGATCGCCAGCGTCGGGGCGAGCGCGGCCCCGATCGTCCTCGCCGCGGTCGCGTCGTACCCATCGCTCGGCAGCTCTTCCGGCACCAGCGCCCTCGCGCTGAGCCTCACCGCCGGTTCGGTGCTGTTCCTGATCGCGGGCTCGCTCCTCCACATCATCTCGTCCGGCACCCGCACGCACGAGCGGGAGGTCATCACGGGCGGTCAGAGCCGGATCTTCCAGGCCGCGGAAGATGTCCGCCGTCGGGAGGAGGCCCTGCGGTTCCGGGAGGCGACCCTCCTCAAGCGGGAGGCCGACGCCGAGGACGCCGAGGCGAGCATCCGTCGCCAACGCGAGTCGCTCGATGTAGCGCGGGGTCAGGCCGAAGAGACCGAAACGGACCTCGCCAAGCGAGCGACCACGCTCCAGGGAGAGGAGCGGACGTGGGCGGAACGGGCGGTCCAGGTCAATACGCTCCATCGCGCCGCGCAGGACAAGGAGGCCGACGTGGCCCTCCGGGAGTCGGAGGTGGCCGCCCGTCTCCAGAAGGCCGGGGAGCGGGAACAGGCGGTCCTACTGAAGGAGGGCCAGCATCACCAACGGGAGGTCGAGCTCGCCCAGCGTGAGCAGGAACTCCAGCGCCGCCAACAGGGGATCCCCGAGAGCGAGGCGAGCCTCGAGCGGCGCCGGCAGGAGCTGGACCGCCGGACCACCGAGGTCCTGCAGCGGGAAAGCCAGCTCCGCACCCGGGAGTCCGGGGCCCCCGCTCCGGCGGGCACCCCGACCGCTGCCGGGGCCGGGGGATCGAGGAGCGCGAAGCGCGCCTCGGGCAGCTCAAGATGATCCTCGACGAGCAGAACCTGGTCCTCGGTCGACGGGCCCGGCAGATCGACGAAGGAACGAAGGACGTCCTCCGACGCGAATCCGAGCTCGCCCAGCGGGAGACCGGCGTGACCGCTCGAGAGGCGGCATTGACCCAGCGCGAGGCCGACGCCTCGGACCGGTTCGACCTCGGAGAGCGGCGCCGGAACGATTACGAGGAAGCTGTCCACCGGTACCAGGATCGGCTCCAGGAGGCGGACCGCAAGGACGCGGAGCTGGCCGCCCGACGGAGCGAGATCGATCGCGCGCTCGCCGCCCTGCAGCAGCGGGAGTCTCAGGCCAAGGAGCGGGAGGCGCAGGTCGGGATCCAGCGGACATCCATGGACCGGCTCCAGCGGGTACTCGCGGAACGCCAGAAGTCCCTGGAGGCCCGCGAGGACGAGCTGGCGCTCCGGGCCCAGGCCCACCCCGGATCGACCCCGCCCCCGGCCGTCGCCGGACCCGCCGACGAGCTGATGGCGCCTGCGGTCGCTCCGCGGCGCTCCGATCGGGCGCCGACGGGAATCCCGCGGCTCGACGACCTCCTCCAAGGGGGCGTCCCGCCGAAGGGCCACGTGCTCCTTCTCGGAGACGCATTCGTCGGCACGGAGGTACTCCTCTACGCCTTCCTCGCGGAGGGACTCAAGCGCGGAGAGCCCGCGATCATCGTCACCGCGACCCGGTCCCCGGAGGAGGTCGCCCAGCAGATCGGTCTGCTCGCCCCGCAGTTCCGGGAGTACGAGCAACTTGGGAAGGTCAGCTGGATCGACGCCTCCCGAAGCCGGCCCGGGTCCTACTCCCCGCCCGGTCACCGAGGGACGTCGCGTGACGGCCGTCAAAGGCCCCGATGACCACGCCGGGATCCTGAGCGCGCTGGTGGCGGCCGCGAAGGCCGCCGAGTCCTCCGGGAGTCCCGGGGTCCGCGTTGGCTTCCTCAACCTTTCGGCCTCCCTCGCTCACGGGGAAGAGAAGGCGTCGTCCGCCTTCCTGCAGAACTTCGTCGGGATCCTCAAGCCTCGAGCCGCCCTCGCGTTCTATACGCTCCAATCCGGGGCGCTCCCAGACGGCCAGGTGGAGCGGATCCTGGTGAGGATGGACGGTGCGATCCGCTTCAAGCAGGATGGGGAGAAGACCCTCCTTCAGGTCGCGGGGCTCGGGGAGGTCCAGACCCGGGAATGGGTCGAGTACCGCGCGACGAACCGTTCCCTCGTGATCGGGTCGTTCGCCCTGGAACGGATCCGCTAGCGCCCCCGCAGGGGGCTCACTCTTCGCCCATCGCCCGGGGCTTGGGGATCGTCTTGGGCTGCTCAGCCTGGGTCGGCATGCCGGTCTTGCCCACAACGATGTCGCAGTCCTGCCAGTTGACCCCGACCGTCACGCTCGGGAACGCCACCTTGAGGGTGTAGCTGGCGAGCTTCCCGACGACGAGCCCGGTGGAGCCCTCGGGGAGGTTCGGATTCATCACGGAGAGGTCCCGGGTCAGGATGACCCGGGTCTGGTTCATGACAATGCGCTGGAGGTCCGAGCGGTCCTTCATAGGCGCGCGCGCGCGATGCGTCGGTCGGCACTTAAGCGCTCCGAGCCCGGAGGGCCGCCCAAACCCTTTAGGGGGGGAGCCCGTAGGCGCCCTGCGCCGGGGTCTCATGGGGGAGGCGGGGCATTCGCCCGAGAAACCCGAGAAGACGGTGCACCTTCGGATCGATCCGAATGACGAAAGCACCACTCTCGAAGAGGTCCTCACCAAGATCGCGGAGCTCCAACGGAAGCACCCCGACCGGGAGGTTTCTTCGATGGCGACGAGTACGCGATCTGCTCCCGTCCGAAGCGCCCGAAGGCGTCCTCCCCCCACGGCGACGGCGGGGCTCGGCACTCCGCTGTTCATCCTTAATCTCAAGGCCTATCCCGACGCCCTGGGGCCCGGGGCCGAACGGATCGGTCGGGAACTAGCGCGGCGGGGTCGAGCCGCTCGCGTCCGGGTGGCCCTCGCTCCCTCGGGCCCTGACCTGGCGTGGCTCGCGCATCGGCTCCCGATCCCGATCCTGGCCCAACACGCCGATCCGGTCGACGCCGGCGCCCGGACCGGCGCGATGGTCCCCGAGTCGATCGGGGCCGCCGGGGCGGCGGGCAGCCTTGTGAACCACTCGGAGCGCCCCCTTACCGACACGCAGGTCGGGGAGGCGGTCCGACGCCTCGGATCCTTGGGGCTCGTTGCGGTCGTCTGCGCCCCCAACGTCCGGGCCGCCCGACGACTCGCGCGCTTCCGACCACCGTACCTCGCCGTGGAGCCTCCCGAACTGATCGGAGGGGACGTCTCCGTCTCATCGGCCCGGCCGCAGGTCATCTCAGGCACCGTCGACGCGGTGCGGAGCGTCTCCGCCGGCACTCGGGTCCTCTGCGGCGCCGGCATCCATGATCGGACCGACGTCCGCCGGGCCCTGGAGCTTGGAGCGGAAGGGATCCTCGTCGCGAGCGCGATCACCCGGGCGCCTCACCCCGGTCGGGCCATCGACGAGCTGCTCGCCGGATTCCGTCGGCGGTAGGCAGGCAGCCTGACGCCGGGGCCATGGTAGGCGCTCGAATCGCCCCCGGGCCAGTTCGACAGAGCGACCCTGCGCCCTCGAGCCATCCACGGGGGAAGGACGCCGTCGGGTCGTCACCCGCGTCCGGGGGGGCCAGGGCCGAGCCCGCTCCGCGGGCCGGACTCCGTGTCCCCAAGACGCTTTGACCTAGGGCCCGATGGGTCGTCGGACGCCGGGGCCTTTCGAGGTCGCCGATCCCACGGGGAGCACAGAGGGGCATGTCAGAGCCGGCCGCTGCGTCCCGCCGGGCGGCGCGGCGCCACGGCCGGGGCCGTCCACGCCCAAAAACGCGCCGGGCTCCGTCGACCGGCGGCCACCGAGGTCCGCGACGTACATCGCCCCGAACGACCCTCTCCCGGGCAGAGCTCCAGGCGCTGTCGGATCGTCTCCAGTGGAACCGGCCCCCCGTTCGCCCCCGGGCGGTCGTTCAGGTCCGTCCGATCGGCCCGTTGCACATCCTGATGGTCGGCTGGGAGTTCCCGCCGCACCACACCGGGGGCTGGGGGTCCACGTCTACGAGCTCTGCCGTGAGCTGACCCGACTCGGACACCGCATCACGTTCCTGACCCCGTTCCACGGGCCGTTCACCGAGGTGGCCGGGGTCACCTTCCGGTGGCCGGGAGAACCGCCCGGTTGGCCGAGCGACCAGGTTCCGTTCGCCTATGCGAGCCCGACCGACCCGGGCGCCGGGAGTCCGGCCGCCATGCAGTCTGTACAACCAATGGGTCGCCGACGCGATCCGGCTCGATCCGCCAGACATCCTGCATGTCCATGACTGGTTCGGGACCGAAGGGGCCGCGGCCGGGGCCCGCGTCACCGGCCGCCCGCTCGTCATGACCATCCATTCGACCGAGTACGACCGTTCCCTCGGCCACCCCTGGACCGAGATCCTCGATCGCGAGAAGATCGGCCTCGCGGCCGCCGACCGGGTCATCGCGGTGAGCGAGCACCTGAAACAGCAGCTCATCGACCGGTACGGGGTCGATGCGGCCAAGGTGCGGGTCATCTATAACGCGGTCCGGCCGACCGGCTCGACTGGCGACGCTGGTCGGGTCCCAGGCGATCGTCCTCTACCTCGGCCGATTGGCGGCGATGAAGGGGGTCGATACCTTCCTCCGCGCGGCGGCGCGGGCCGCCCCGAGCGCCCCCGGGTGCGTGTTCGTGGTCGCCGGGCAGGGCCCGAGTACCCTCGATTGCTCACGCTCGCCGCCCATCTGGGGATCGGCGACCGGGTGCTGTTTCTGGGACAGGTGACCGAAGAGGAACGGGATACCCTGCTCGCCTCGGCCTCCGTCTTCGTCCTCCCGTCCGTGGTCGAGCCGTTCGGGATCGCGGCGTTCGAAGCCATGTCGGCGGGAGTGCCGGCCATCGTTTCGAAGACCAGTGGGGTCGCCGAGATGGCCCGCAGCGTCTTCGCTGTCGACTTCTGGGATGTCGACGAGTTCGCGAGCCGCATCGTCGAGCTGCTCGAGTATCCCGTCCTCCGCAAGACCATGGGGGAGCGGGGCCGG
Source organism: uncultured Thermoplasmata archaeon (assembly GCA_963708255.1). Classification (GTDB taxonomy): domain Archaea; phylum Thermoplasmatota; class Thermoplasmata; order Lutacidiplasmatales; family UBA184; genus Lutacidiplasma. The sequence goes on along the minus strand of CAVPSE010000002.1, from coordinate 864,132 downwards.
TGGGACGCGATCCGGGAAGGATGGGCCGAGCGGGCGATCCAGACCGTGCAGGTGTACGCCGAGGTCCTGAAACCGCGCCGGGGAACCCCGTGAAGATCGTCCTCTACCTCCACATGCACCAGCCATGGCGGCTCGCAAGGTTCCGCTACCTCGACCTGGGGAGCGGCCGCCCGTACTTCGACGAGAACCGGAACCTTGAGATCTTCCGCGGGATCGCCGAGCGGTGCTACCGGCCCGACCCTCCACCGGATCCTCCGGGAATCCCTCGAGAGGCACCCGGAGCTTTCGGGTGAGCCTCTCTATCACGGGCACCTTCGTCGAGCAGGCAGAGCGGTCGGCGCCGGACGTTCTGGTGACTCTTCGCGACCTGGTCCGGACCGGCCGGGTCGCGCTCGTCGCCGAGACGTACTATCACTCCCTCGCCTTCCTCCTGCCGCCCCCCGAGCTCGCCGAGGAGGTCCGGATGCACCGCCAGATGCTGGAGGAGCGGTTCGGCGCCCGCCCCAAGGTGCTCCGCATGACCGAGCTGGCATTCTCCAATGACCTCGCCCGGTTCGCGGAGTCGGAGCGGTTCCGCGGCATGCTCGCCGAGGGTTGGGAAGGGATCCTCGGCGGACGCCCCTCGACCCGGGTCTACTGTGCGTCCAGCGCCCCCACCGTCCAGTTGCTCCTGCGGCACTACCCCCTGAGCGACGACGTCGGGTTCCGATTCTCCTCGAAGGAGTGGAACGAGTTTCCGCTCACGAGCGAGAAGTACGCGCAGTGGATGTCGAACACTCCCGGCGACGTCATCGGGCTGTTCATGGACTTCGAGACGTTCGGGGAACACCACAACGCCTCGACCGGCATCCTCGATTTCCTGCGCGCCCTACCGGGAGCGGTCGCCCGCCACCCGCACCTCGGCTGGGCCACGGTCGAGGAGGCGGTCGAACTGCCCCCGCGCGACAGCATCTCCGCCCCGACCACGGTGAGCTGGGCGGACGAGCACCGGGACCTCGGGGCCTGGCTGGGGAACGACCTTCAGCGATCCGCGTTCGAGGCGGCCAAGAAGGTCGCGGTCCTGGTCCGACGGGCCGGGGACGCGGAGCTGATCACGGCGTTCCGCCGGCTCCTGACGTCGGACCACTTCTACTACATGTACGTCGGCGGCCACGGTGCCGACCAGGGCGTCCATCAGTACTTCAGCGCCTACACGAGCCCGTTCGATGCGTACGCCAATTACATGAACGCGATGACCGACCTGCGGCAGCGGGCCCTCGCCCGGTTGAGGTGAACACGATGCGCCCCCGAGCCGCCCGTTCCCGATGATCGTCCACCTCGCCGGCAACGGCCGAGCCCTCCTTACCACCAATGAGGACGGCGAGTGGAACGACCTGTTCTACCCCTACCCGGGCCAGTTCCAGCACCTCCGGGAGATGCGCCTCGGTCTCTACGATGAGGAACAGCGTCGGTTCCTCTGGCTCACCGGGGGCGGCGGCTGGCTCGCCCCGACCCCGGTCGCCCGGGGCGAGGACGGCTCGGAGCGAACGTGGACCGGCGAGGGCGTGGTCCTCAAGGTCCGGGACCGGGTCCATCCGAACCACGACCTGGTGGTCCGGAGCGTGGAGATATCCTCGGACCGGGCCCGACGGCTCCGCTTGTTCGAGTACCACTCCATGAGCATCGCCGAGTCGATGTATCAGGAGACCGCGTACGTCGACCCCGCGGCCTCCGCGCTGGTCCATTACAAGCGGAACTTCTACTTCGAGTTCTTCAGCGACCCCCCGTTCGACCAGGCGGTCTGCGGCGAGCATACCCTGAAGGGACTGAAGGGGACGTACGTCGACGCCGAGGACGGGGTCCTGGCGGGACGCCAGATCGCCCACGGCGCGGCCGACAGCGTCCTGCAGTGGAACGTGACGGCGGGCCCCCAGACCCCGGTCCGTATCTGGATCTTCCTCGCCATGGGCCGAAGTCGGGAGGCGACCCGGCAGGTGCACGACTATGTCCGCGCCGGAGGGTCCGCGAGGTTCGGCAACGAGGCGGAGGCGTTCTGGCGGACCTGGGCGACCCGGCGCCTGCCGGCGGTGCCGGCGGGCCTCTCGGACCGGAGCCGGTGGCTGTACCGTCAGAGCGTCCTCGTGATGCGTCACGTGAGCGCCTCGAACGGATCGATCATCGCTTCGCCCGACACCCGGTCCCTCGTGATCGGCGGGGACACGTACAACTACTGCTGGTGGCGGGACGGCGGGTACGTCAGCAAGGCGATGGACGAGGCGGGGCTCTACCAGCACGCCCAGCGGTTCCTGGAGTTTGCCCGGAGCTGCCAGAGCGCTGACGGTTCCTTCCTCCACCGCCACTTCCCGGACGGGGCCATCGGGAGCACCTGGCATCCGCCGCCGTTCCTCCAGATCGACCAGACCGCGACCGTGATCGCGGCCACGTGGCACCACTTCAAGCGGGGCGCCGATCCCGACGTGCTCCTCGACTTCTGGCCGATGGTGAAGGGCGCCGCGAACTTCCTGACCTCGTTCCGGGACCCGGCGACGGGGCTTCCCGCGGCGTCGTTCGACCTCTGGGAGGAGCGGAACGCGATCCACACGCTACTCCACGGCGGCGGTCGCCCATGCGCTGGAGCGCGCCGCCCGGGTCGCGGAGCAGCTCGGGAAGGACCCCGCTCGATGGAGGGCCGCCGCCCGGGAGATCCAGGACGCGGCCATCGAGCACCTATGGGACGACGTCAAGGGCCAGTTCATCCGCTCGCTCCAACCTCGGGACGAACGGTTGGACGCCTCGGTGCTCCTGGCCCTCAAGCTCGGGCTCCTCGCCCCCGGCGATCCGCGGTATCGGCTCACCGTCGACAGTGTGGAGTACCGGCTCTGGAACCGGCCCGTCGGGGGCCTCGCCCGGTACGAGGGTGACGAGTACTATGGCCGCGAGAACCCATGGATCGTCGGCACGCTGTGGCTCGCCGAGGCTCGCCTTCGGCTCGGGGAGCGGGACGAATGCCGGGAGCTCATCGAATGGTGCGCTGAGCGGGCCACGGCATCCGGCATGCTGCCGGAACAGGTCGACGCGGCCACCGCGGAACCCCGCAGCGCGACCCCGCTCACCTGGTCCCATTCGACCTTCGTGGACGTGGTCCACAAGTACCGGCGAGGCCCTGCGGCGCGGCACTCCATCGGAGGAGTGAGCCGTGCCCGCGAGGGGCGGTGCCGGAGCCGCGCCATGAGCCCGACGCCGAGCGACGGACTCTACCTGGGGATCGACATTGGCGCGACCAAGGTGCTGGCGGGCCTGGTGGACGGACGGGGCCGCCTGTTGGCCCGGTCGGACCGTCGCGTCCACCGCAACGATGGTCCGACGAACGTCCTCAACGCAGTCCGTGAGGAGGTCGCGGCCCTCGGTCCTAGGGTCAGTGAGGTGCGGGGCGCCGGGGTCGCCGTCGCGGCCCAGGTGGACTCAGCCCGCGGCATGGTGTTGTACGCTCCGAACCTGCGGTGGCGGAACGTCCCCCTCGGCCTCCGCCTCCAGCGGGCCCTTGGGGTCCCGGTCGTGGTGGAGAACGACGCCCGGGCCGCTACCTGGGGCGAATGGAAGCATGGCGCCGGGAGGGGCGGGTCCGACCTGGTCTGCATCGTGGTCGGGACCGGCGTGGGTGGCGGGCTCGTGGTCGACGGCCGCCTTCTCAGCGGGGCCGTCCACGCCGCGGGGGAGATCGGGCACATGACGATCGTCGCCGGAGGCCGTCGGTGCTCGTGTCCGAACCGAGGCTGTCTAGAGGCCTATGTCTCCGGGTGGGCGATCGGCGAGAGAGCTCGGGAGGCTGTCCGGGCCTACCCCCCCGCTGGCGCCCGCGTGAAGGAGTCGGCGGGTTCGCTCGCCCGCGTCGATGCGTCGGCCGTGACCCGATGCGCCCGGGCCGGCGACCCGTTCGCGGTGGCTCTCATGCGCGAGACCGGTGAATGGCTTGGCGCAGGCGTTGTGGCGCTTGTGAACGTCCTCAACCCCGGCCGGGTCCTTCTCGGCGGTGGCGTCGTGGAAGGGTGGCCGGCCCTCGTGGGCCAGGTGCGGATGGCGGTCCGCAGAGGCGCGCAGCCGCCCGCGGCCAGGGCGGTGCGCATCGGACGGGGCCGGCTCGGCTCGCTCGCCCAGGTGGTCGGGGCGGCGTGGCTGGCCCGGGACAGGGACACGGAGTCCACGCCGGGCCCCGCGGGTCGGGGGGGGTAGAGGGAAGGTGCGGATCCGCGGAGACCGCGTGGCGTTCGGGGCCCCCGGGATGGAGCCTCGCTGGAGCCACGGCAACAAGGATGGGATCGGTACCGCGTACTCCCAGGATAGCAAGGTCTGGTTCACCCTATTCCGCGGGGTGATCACCGAGGTCTACTACCCCCTCATTGACCACCCGCAGACCCGAGACCTCCAGTTCCTGGTCGCCGATGGACATGGCCTCTTCCAGGAGGAGCGTCGGCACCTCTCCTCCACGGTCACCAGGATGGCCGACCATGCGCTCGGATACCGGATCGTCAACCAGGACCCGGGCGGCCGGTACGCGATCACGAAGGAGGTCATCGCAGCCCCCCATCTCCCCTGCATTCTCCAGCAGAGTCGATTGGACGTGACCGATCCGTCGGCGCCCCCTCTATCGCTCTACCTGCTCGCCGCGCCCCACCTGGATGTCGGGGGAGCGGGGAACAACGCCTACGTGATGGAACTGCCCGGCCGCACCCTGTTCGCCGCGGAGCGGAACGGCACCTGGCTCGCGTTGGGCGCGTCGGTGCCGTTCCGCCGTTCTTCGGTCGGGTACGTGGGCACGTCGGACGGATGGACGGACGTCCACGATCACCAGCGCATGGAGCTCGACTTCGACCAGGCCCCGAACGGGAACGTGGCGCTCACTGCGGAGCTCGACGTGACGCCGGGCCGGGACTTCACCGTCGCCCTCGCGTTCGGCCGGGGGCTTTCCCACGCGGTCGCGACTCTCCTGCAGGCTCTCGGGGTTCCCTACGAGGACCACCGGCGGCGCTTCCAGGAACAGTGGGATCGCGTATCGGAGGGGCTCTCGACCCTGGTCGGCTCCTCCGAGGACCATGGGCACCTCCTGCACGCCAGCTACAGCGTTCTTCTCGCCCACGAGGACAAAACGTTCCCCGGGGCGATCATCGCCTCGTTGTCGATCCCGTGGGGACACGCCAAGGGCGACGGGGACCGGGGCGGCTACCATCTCGTGTGGACCCGGGACCTGGTCCAGACCGCCCTTGGCCTCCTGGCGGCTGGCGACACCGCCACCCCCCAGCGGACGCTCCTGTACCTGGCCGCCAGTCAGCAGGAGGACGGTGGCTTCCCCCAGAACTTCTGGCTCGACGGCATGCCCTACTGGAAGGGGGTGCAGCTCGACGAGGTCGCGTTCCCGATCCTTCTCGCGGCCCGGCTGCACCGAGCACCGGGCGCTAGGATTGTTCGACCCCTACCCGATGGTGCTGCGGGCCGCGCGCTACCTTGTCACCCACGGACCCGCCACGGGTCAGGAGCGGTGGGAGGAGGCGAGCGGCCTTTCGCCGTCCACCCTCGCTGTCACGATCGCGGCCCTCGTGGCCGCCGGGGGGATCGCCCGGGAGCGGGGGGACCCGGCGACCGCCGCTTTCCTCGAGGGGCACGCCGATTTCCTCGAGGCCCACGTGGATGGGTGGACGGTCACGACCCACGGGACCCTACTGCCAGGGGTTCCTCGGCACTACATCCGGATCCGACCCGTCGACCCGTTGGCGGCCGTCCCGAACTCGGCCCCCGATGGCCAGCTCCTCGCTCTGGCCAATCAACCGCCCGGGGGGCGGAGCGAGTACCCTGCGGACGAGGTCGTCGACGCGGGGTTCCTCGAGCTCGTGCGCTACGGCATCCGGCAGCCGGACGAGCCCCTGATCGTCGACTCGCTCAAGGTCGTCGATGCGGTCCTGAAGGCCGAGACCCCGTGCGGGCCTACGTGGCGCCGGTACAACCACGACGGGTACGGGGACCCCGGCGACGGGACCCCGTTCGTGGACTCGGGAGTGGGCCACGGCTGGCCGATCCTGACCGGGGAGAGGGGACACTACGAGCTCGCGCGGGGAGGCGACCCGCGCCCCTACCTCCGGGCGCTCGAACAGTTCGCAAATCCGACGGGAATGCTCACGGAACAGGTCTGGGACCTCCCCGACCGGCCCTCGCTCCATCTGCTCCTCGGGCGGCCCACCGAGGCCGCGATGCCGCTCGTCTGGGCCCACGCGGAGTATCTCAAGCTCCTGCGGTCGGTCCGCGACCGGCGGGTCTTCGATCGGTTCGACGCGCTCACCCAGCGGTACGCCCCCCTGCACCGCGCCGGTCTGCCGGTGCGGGAGATATGGCAGTCGAACTACCGTCCGACCCGCGTACCGGCGGGCCGACCCCTACGGATACAGGCCGAGGAGGCGTTCCGTCTCCACTGGTCGTTGGACGGGGGGCGGACGACCCAGGAGACCGCGTCCCAGGGTACTGCCGCGGGCGTCCAGTTCGTGGACGTCCCCACCCTCCCGGCGGTCGGGGGGACCCTCGCGTTCACCCTCTTCTGGACGGCTCGCGCCGAGTGGGAAGGCCACGAGTACCTCGGTCACCGTGGAAGCCCGCGCGCCTAGGTAAGCCGGTACTCCCGACGTCGGGAGTCGACGAGGGAGACCCCTTCCCGGACGAGCCCCTGCTTGCGGAGCGAATCGAGACCGCTCTGGACGGTCCGCCGGGGGAGCCGGGAGAGCCGAACGAGCTCGCTCTGGTCAAGCCCCCGGTAGGTCTCGAGCAGGAAGTAGAGGAACTTGGTGGCCGGCGGGCCCCGGACCGCCCTCGAGCTCCTCACGCTGCCGAACGTATCCCCACGCAGCCCCAGCCGCTGGGAGGCGAGGGGGGCCACCGAGTTGATCGAAACGTTCCCGAGGTTGATCTCCGAGCCGAGCTCGCGGAGCAGGCCGATCTGCTGCTGCTCCATGGGCGCCTCGAAGATCAACTGGTCCGTGGGGAAATCGGCCGTGATGCTCCGGACCCAGTCCCACTTGATCTGCACCCTCTCCGTCGTAGATCCCCACGCCCCGACCGGATTCCCGGCTCTCGATGATCACTTTGCGGGGCTTGAGGGAGAGCGCATGACGGATCCGGTCCAGCGTCTCGCGCAGGGAGAGCTGGTTCTGGGGGTTCTTCTTCCCGACCTCGATGTAGACGTCGAGGCCGCGGCGTCGCACGTCGTTCGCCAGCTGTTCGATCTGGTGGGTGGACAGCTCGATGACCCCGTCGGAGACCTCGATGATGTCGAACCCGATCGCGCGGGCCTCGTCCATCATCATGGCGGACTGGTCGCGGGAGACGGCGCAGCTCGAGCATCGTGCCCCCGGTAGAGACCTCCACCCCGATGTCGTGGTAGAACTTGACGCGGGCCCGGACCTCCTCCCTCGGGAGGAGCAGTGGAAGTCCCCAGCCCAGTTTCACGACGTCGATGTACGGCGCGAGGGGCCGGATCTCGGCGGGAATGAGGCCGTGGAGCCGGTCGAGGACGTGGGTGACGCCGACTTGCCCGGGGCCGGTTCACCGGGGGCGGCCCGGACGGGAAGAACGTCGTCGATACAGCCTTCTTCTGCGCGGATTCGGCGGGAGCCATGGGCTATTCAGCGCAGTGAACGCGCGGCCGTCTATTTAGCGGGCGCGCGGTCGGCTCCGACGAGCGGGGCGATCGGCCGGCCCTGCATCTTCGGGGGGAGGGCTTGGCCCATCCGGGCCAGGATCGTCGCCCCGATATCCTGACCCTTGTAGGGACCCGCCAGTCCGACCGGGCTGGGCGCGGGAGGGCTCATCATGTAGATCCCCTCGAACGAGTGGACCGAGTCGTCCGGGCCGGTATCGTTCTCCTCGAGGAACAGGGACCCGTGACCCAGGGTCCCCGCCGATCGCCATTTGAGGTTCGCGAAGTAGATCATCAGGTCGGGCGCGTCCCCCCGAACCTGCTGATAGATCTTCGCGGGGATCTCGAGCTCCGGGCTCAGCATCTGCCCCGTCGGCAGCTTGACCTCGCTCATCTCGCGGAGGAGGCGGTCGGTGGTCGCGTTGACCTGGTCCGCCGGGAGGATCCCTTCAGGTTCCCGCCCCTGGACGTTGAAGAAGATCCGGGCGTAGTAGCCACCGGCGCCCCAGGCGATCGTCTTCGACCAGTCGACCGGGGTCTTCTCGATGGGGGTGCCCCGGGGCGGCATCGGCCCCTTGAGCGTCAGATAGCCCTTCTGGACCAGCCACTCGTTGATGCAGAAGCATCCGTCCATCGCCTGGCTTCCGTGGTCCGAGAGGACGAAGACCGTCGCCGTGGTCCCCGACCTCGGCGAGGAACTTGCCGATCTCCTCGTCGAGCATCGATGTAGTACCGCCGGACGATGTCGCTGGTAGGTCGGGTTCGCCTCGTACCGTGGATGGGTCGTGTCGAAGAACTTCCAGAAGGTGTGGTGGATCCGGTCCGGCCCGATCTCGTGGAGCGCGAACAGGTCCCACGGCTCCTTCTTCCACAGGTGGCGGGCGACGGCCCACCGCTTCTGCGTCATGTCGATGAGTTCGTCGCCGATCCGGGTGCGGTCCTCGGCGCGGAAGGTCACATCGAACTCGTAGCCCCCAGCGACCGCCAGGATCTCCGGCGCGATGGTCGGGGGAGTGACGAAATCCTTCGCCCCGTCCGGGGTCAGGAAGTCAGAGATGTAGACCCCGTTCACCCGGGGGGGGGTAGCCAGGGGGCATCCCGATGACGCAGACCCGCTTGCCGGCCCGGGACAGCACGTCCCAGACCGGCGGGTGGGGAAGCATCTGGGGGGTCGGGGAGTACGTGTCCCAGTACGTGCCCGGCCGTCGGTGGCGGAACCCGTAGATCCCGAGCGAACCTGGGTCCATCCCGGTGAACATCACGGCCCACGAAGGGACCGTGATCGGCGGGTCGCAGCTTGTGAGGGTCCCGTAGGTGGACCGCTGCATCAGCGCCTTGATGTTGGGCATCTGAGGGAGGAACTTGTCGAAGAGCAGGTCGGGCGGCATCGAATCCAGCCCGAGTACCACCGTGCGCGCGCGAACGTCCGCCATCGGCGTGAGGGCGAGAGCCATTCGATAAAAGCCTGTTGGAAGCGTCCCGCTGTTGGGGAGGCGAGCGGACGCCATCGCCCGCTCCCGGGTCCGCAGAGCGTATAGTGACAGGATGAGTGCGCGCGATGTGGTTCCGGCGTGGCTCGCCCGGCCGAGGCTCTGGGCCCCAGGGGCCTGTGCGCTCCTCGTGATCTCCTCTCTGCTCCCGGGGGCGCTCGCTACCACCCTGCCCGGCCGGCGCACCCCCCGTTCCTGCCTCCGGCCTCCAACCGGCCGCCCGGACGAACTCTGGCCTCCCGCTCCCCGCGACGAGCCCCGCGGGTTACCTCTCCAACTGGTCCAAGGGCCCCGTCGTCGCCGTCGATCCCACGAACCCGCTGGTCCTCGAGATGCTCACGACGAACCTGCTGTTCAATCTCTCCTCCACCCCCAACGGCTCCGGCGCGGCCGTCCTCTGGGGGAGCCTGGATGGGGGCGTCACGTGGACCCGGCAGCCCCTGCCACCCGCCGCCAACTGGTCGGACCCTGCCTCCCCCGTCTGCGGCCAGAGGTTCGACGGCACCGGGGCGCTGGCGTTCTCGCCGAACGGGACCTCGTTCTTCGCCGGGGAGACCGTGAGGTGGGGCGCCGGTTCGAACTGCGTTGTCCCCCTGTCAGAGGGGGGCATCTACGTGTCGAGCCGAGCGCCTGGGGGGAGTGAGTGGAGCGCTCCATTCGCCGTCTCCGGGGACGCCGCGGGGGCCAACGCCTCGGCTCCCTCCCTGGCCGTCGATCCGGTCACCGGGGCCGTCCTCGTCGCGTTCTCGGCCGTGGTCTCGGGAACCCCGTTTCTGGAGCTCAGCAATGTCTCCCGCTCCACCCGCTCGCCCGCGGTCACCGTCCAGGTGGGATCCACCTCCGGGGTCTCGATCGTGGCTCCCACCACCCCCGCGGGATCGGTAGAGCTGGTCTGGGAGTCGGCGGGCGGAATCTACGCGGCGTGGTCGCTCGATGGCGGCGCTAACGTATCCGTCCCTATCGTGGTCGCCTCGGGACTTACCCCACCTCCGTTCTCCCCCTCCTCGTATAGCCCGAACGATGTGGACGCAACCCTGGATCCAGCGGGCGGTCACATCTACGCGGTCTGGGTGAACGGGAGCGGGTCCGCCACTCACCCATCCGAGGTCCTCGTCGCCAGCGCGGCCGTGGACTCCTCCGCATGGGGCGCGCCCTCCGTGGTGGTCGCGTACGGCGGCGGCGGGGGGGTAGTGGCGTTTCAGCCGTCGCTCGGTTTCGCCGCCAACGGTACCTTGGCGGTCCTGTGGCTGGAGGGCGCGTCCACCGGGGCCGCTGGCTCTGGGTACTACTCCGTTGTTGGAACGTTCCTCGACCCGTGGGGGTCGATCCCGTCCCTCTCAGCGCCGTTCCCGGTAGACCCGGACCTGTCCCAGGTATGGTTCCCGTGGAACGATACCGAGTTCCAGACCCGATCGATCGGCCCACGGCCCGCGGTGGTCGGCTCCGGGTACTGGGATCCTGTCGTCGTGGACGGATCTCCGATCCCCGGCGGCGTACGCCTGCGGGGGGTGCCTATCCGACCCCGCCCGGAACGCCTCCGTCTACACGGGCCAATTCGAACCGCTCTCGATCGGCACGAATGTGCCCGCTGTCAACATCAGCGTGGACGGGGTTCTGAGCGGGAACGGGAAGGTCGTGGTGAGTGACCGGAACATCTCGGTGTTCGGGGCCGAAAGGGGGGCGGAGATCACGGCGGCCGCATCGCCGATGACCTCGGTCAACGGAACGACCTGGTATTTCGCCGCCTGGATCGGCTCCGATCTTTCTCTAATGCCCACGGTGACGGAAACGATCCTGGGCGCCCTGAATCTGACGGCCTGTTACGTGCCCGTCCGATCTTCCCCCTGTACCTTGCCGGGAGCGCCGGGACTGCTCCAGGGTACCGTGACCCCAACGTCCGCCACGGGCACCCTCGATGGAACGGCGTTCCCGCTCGTCGCCGGCACGTACGCCGTTCTCCTCGCCCCGGGGTTCCACCTGTTGAGGGTCCAGGCCCCCGGATACGTGACGTTCGTCGGACAGGTTCTCATCGTGGGAGGGACGGCCATGAATCAGAGCATCGCGCTGTCGCCGAACGGACGCATCTCGGGGTTCGCGTTCCCGGTGAACGGGAACCTGACGATCGGGGGCATCCCCATCCCGATCGGCGCCTCCGGCACGTTCGGGCTCAATGTCACCCCGGGGACGTACGAGGTTCGCATGACTGCCCCGGAGTTCGCAGAGTACGACGACCCCGCCGTCGTTGTCGGGCCGGGCGAGAACGTAGCCCTCTACCTCGCGCTCGAGGGAACGGCACGCCTCTTCGGGCGGGTCTCCCCGGGGCTAGCGAACCTATCGATCGGGACGGTACCGATCCCCCATCCTACCGGGAACTACTCGATCGTGCTACCGGCGGATGTTCCGTTCGAGATCCTGGCCTCGGCCCGTGGGTTCCTCCCGCTGACGGTGGGACCGATCGACCTGCAGCTTGGACAGGCAGAGGAGGAGAATATCTCGCTCGCCGTTGCACCGGGTTGGATCGACGGGACGATCACCCCCAACGGGTCCGTGGTCACTGTCAACGGGACGATCGTCGATGAGGAAACTCTCTATGCGGGCGGGTTCAACATCTCCGAGGCCGTCGGTTGGTACTACGTCAACGCGAGCGCCCCCGGCTTCCTTTCGGCCTCGGTCATTATCACGGTCGGGGCGGGGACGGTGACATGGTCGAACCTTTCGCTCGTCCCGGCCCCCGGGCCCCAGATGGGGCCTCCGTTGACCTTCCTCTCCCTCCTGAGGGGCCTCATCATCGATGGGGCCCTGCTCGGCGGCCTCGCCGCGGTGTTCGTCGTCGCGCGGAGCCGCCGGCTCAGTCCATCTGGCGGCGGAACCGTTCGCTGACCTCACGAGCGAACTCGTGGAGATGCTCTAGCTGGGCCGGATCCGTAGGCCGTGTGGCAAGCTCCGCCGTCTGCTCTCCCTTGCGGAGCACCAGGTTCTCGGCGGGAGCGGCCGAGGCCTTCCGGCCGTGGAGATCCCTCGAGAACCAGGACAGGGTCTCGCGCGTGTCGTACCGGACGATCAGGTACAGGTGACCCCAGTGCTCCGCGCCGCGCCCGGGCGTCCGGTGCAGCACGGACCGCTTCCATGCATACATCCCCTCGGGGACGTCCTCGAGCTTCCACCATGGGCCGACGTAGACTCCCCGGTACCGCTCGTACTCGAGGGTTCCGATGATCGCGAGGTCCACGTAGCCGAGCACCATGGGGGCCGGGACCGGCCCCGTCGACGGAAGGTGTTCCGAGGGTCCTACCGTCGGCGGGGTGACGGGGTAGGGGCCCCCGGCGTCGGGGGTCGGACCCCCCTGTCCCTCAGGCATCCCAGTCAGTACACCGCCCGGCCCTAAGAGCGTTCGGCCCGGTCCACTCCGGGTCGGGTCTTTATCATCCCCATATGTAGATGCATATGCATGCCATCCCACAACGTAGCGGTCCGGAAGGATGTGTACGACGCGCTCCGCAAGGAGAAGCGGCCCCACGAAAGCTTCACCCAACTCTTCCTTCGGCTGCTCAACCAGCGCGGGCCTATGGACGACCTGGAGGGGGCGTGGCCCCGACGGGACGCCGCGAAAGACCTTCGAGAGTGGCGAGGGGTCCGCGGCGTCCCCCGGGGGGGCCGATGAAGGTCTTGGACACCCCGCTCCTCCTCGAGCTGCTGCGGGGGCGGATCGACGCAGGGACCCTGGCCGGCCACGCGCGTGGCGAAGAACTCGCGACGACGGAGCTCAATCTGTACGAGCTCGAGGTGCTGGCCCGATCGGGCCCGAGAGTGGGCCGAGAACGCCGCCTGGCGGCCGTCCAGCGGCTCCGGCGCAAGCTGACGGTCCTCCCCGTCGATGAACGGGCCTGCCAACTGGCCTCGAGCGCGCAGGCTGCCCACCCCCGGGCGGGATCCTCCGTCGAGTGGCTCATGCTGGGCGCCGCGCGCGCCGCCGGCGCGTCTTCGTGGTGGACCGTGCCCCGCGAGACCGTGGTCCCGTTCGAGGGGGTCGAAGTGGTCCACATTGCTAAAAAGGCTCCTCAGCATCGGTAGATGCGTGACAGACGATGCTGTGGGACGCACACGGGCCACCCATGGGTCGATCTCCCGTCGGAGAATCAATCCGGGGCTCCCCGGCGCGTTTTCGGGTCCAGGGGGCCTATCTCTCCCATTTGGAGGACAATCGGCCGCTGTACGTCAGACAGAATACTAAGTATCGCCACATACGTATCTATCACTTCTGACGACCGAATACTGCCTACTCGGTGGGTCGGCTGACTCCCCCCGCCCCGGGATCTGACCAGGCCTCTCTCGACGGAGAATCCGTATAACAGGAGTTATACGGCTGCTTTTGGGGCCCGCAAATGGACCCCCGAGGCTGCCCCAAGGGGGCGGGGGCCCTCTCCCCAGTGCCTGAGAGATCTCCCCCGGGGGCCCCAGGAGGCCGCGCAGGGCGCACGCCACCTTCGCCCTGGAACAGAATCGGCGCTGGAGACTGATCGGATCCTGGGGTTGCCTCACCGCCGCCTGAGATGTGCTCTCCCGAGGGTCAGGGGCTCTACAGCACCCGGCGTTGGACGTCCCGGCGAGGCCCGAGCACAACCCGGGCTCCTTCCGCCCACCCCGGGGAGCCCATGGCCGAGGTAATGCATCTCAGGGCGGGGAGGATGGCAGTAATGCAACGGGCCACAGTACGGAACGTTGTTGCCGACTCGTGCCCGAGGGCGATCCTCCCGTCGCTGGCGCACGCCAATAGGGTGGGTGGCCGGGTCTGTTGGTGAGTGCTCAGTCGTCATGTTGAGTCGACTATGCATATGCCTATGCATATGTGGACTCGACAGGTTCCGTGGAGTTCGCGCGGCCGCTGAACCGGTCGCCACCGCTGGAGGGCGGGTAGCGTGGGGGAGTAGGGCGAGGTCGCGGGGGATGGTGGGCCTCTCCCCGCCCCGACGGGGACGGTGGACCGCTCCTAAGCGCCACCTGCTGTCACCAGGGTAGGCCCATCCTGCCAACGAGACGAAGGGCCGCTCTCTACGGAGGAGCCGGCCGGAGCTGCGGTGTTGCCATCACGGGGTCGCCCGGCTCTTCCCGACGGCTGATTTATTACCTCGGAGCCCGCGTGAATCTCACGTGTGGTCCTCCCGCGAGTGGGGCCGGCCCCGTATCGGGCGGGACGAGATCTGGCAAGCGCTCCTGGCCCGGCGTCAACGAGCGGTGGAAGGGGCCGGCGGCCTGACTCTGCTGGAAGGGGGCGGTGGGATCGGGAAGTCCACGTTCCTCGCCTTGTTCGCACAGGATTCGATCGCCGCCGGGTTCCGCGTGGTCAACGCGAAGGCCTCGTGGGTGGATGATCCCCCGCCGTTCCGCCTCATCGGCGACGTGCTCAAGGCGCTCGCCGCCTCGACGCAGTCTCCTCGGGCGGGTGCCCGGCCGCCGGCGAGCGTCTCCGCCTTCTTGAGCTCCCATCTGGGATCGTCCGGGGCGAGGGCTCGATTCGTTCCGATGGACTCGCTCGGGGCTACGACGGATGACCCCCATTCTGAGCTCGCCTCCGACCAGCTCCGGTTGCTCGGGTCCTTGGCCGAGCCCCTCCTGACGGCGGCCCGCGGCTCCCCTCTCCTGGTCCTTCTCGACGACGTTCACTGGTCCGACGAGGCCTCCCGAGGGCTGCTCCTCTACCTGCTCCCCAAGGCCCAGTCTCTCCCCCTCTGGATCCTCGCCTCGTGTACACCGCCGGAAGCGGGAGCCCGTCTACGCCCGGACCCGTTGGCCGCGCTCCGAGCCCGCCCCGACGTCGACCGGGTCTCGCTGCGGCGGCTCGACGAGGGGGAGGTCCAGGAGTTCGTCCACTGGGTGCTCCCCCAGAAGCCGATCCGCGAGGCAGAGATCCGCCGCCTGTACTCCAGCTCGCACGGGATCCCCTCGCGCGTGATGCAATCGCTCCTTCCCGCCGCAGGGTCTCCGGGGCCCGGGGAGGGGGCCGAACCCCGAGAGGTCGACGAGGAAGCTTGGCTCGCGACCTTGGATGCGCCAGCGCGCCGTCTGCTGAACCTCTCTCTGGTCGCGGGGCCGGAGTTCTCGCTGGTAGATCTCGCCACCGCGGGGGGCCTGGACGAGGAGCGCACGGTCGAGTACTTCGAGCAGTTCGCCAAAGTGGGGCTCATCCACGAGCTCGAGGATGGCCGGTTTGCCTTCGACCAGGACGCGACCCGGGACCGACTGTATGCGAAGCTCGGGCCCCGACTCCTGCGCGGATATCACCAGAAGATCGCGGAAGCGCTGGTGGCAAGCGGGCAGACCGACATCAAGGCGGTCTATTCGCTCGCGCGCCACACGTACCTGGGGGGAATGCTGCCCGAGGCGGTTGAGTACAACCGCCGGGCGGCCGCCTATGCCGCCGAACGCTTCCAGCCGGGCACCTCCCTGCTGTACCTCCGACTGGCGTTGGAGGCGCTCTCCCGCTCCCCGTCCCGAGCCCCGGAGACGGAGATCGAACTGCGTCTAGAGATCGCGGGGCAGCAGGTGCGTCAGGGGGAGACCGATGCCGCCGAACGTTCGCTGGAAGATGTTCGCAAGTCGAGTCGCCTCTGGAAGGCCACGACCCGTGTCGAGCGGGCCCTCTATGGCGTCTATCTCGCCAGGGTCCTGGCGGACACCGGTCGCTGGGAGGAGGCCGAAAGGGCGCTCGGCGACATTGAGTCCGACCCGCTCGGGGAGGCCCCCGGTGACCTCCGCCGTTCCGCTCAGCGTCTTCGCGCCGAGATCCTGTTCTACCGTGCGGACTACGCGGGCGCCCTCGCAGCCTACGAATCGGCCCTGCTGATCGCCCGGGTCGGCGGAAACCCGAGCGAGATCGCCAGTGACTCGATCCGGCGAGCGACCGCGCTCTGCATGATCCCGGGCCGGGAGTCGGAGGCCCTCGATGAGTTCGTGGGGGCCATCGAACGCCTGATGGACCTCGGGGATACCGTGGAGGCCGCGTTCGGGAGCCTCTGCCTGGGAGCCCAGCTGACCGTCATGGGAAGGACGGACGAGGCCCGCCAGGCCCTCCGGCGGTCGGTCGAGATGTCCGAGGCAGCCCACGACATCCGCCGCTCAGGATGGGCCCACCTCAACCTCGCCGAGCTCGAGTTCGGGCTAGACCGGCACACCCCCGCGACCCAGGAGGCCCAGCGCGCCCGCGCGTGCTTCGAACAGGTCGATGACGCCCTGGGGATCGCTCGGGCCGCGCTGACCGAGGGGCGCCTTGCCCTCGGCCAGGGCCAGCTCGACCTCGCCCAGCGCGGGTTCGACGCAGCTCGGACCATCTTCCGCGCCCACGATCTCAAGGCGGATGAGCTCGAAGTGGATCTACGGACCGCCGAGCTCGAGCTCGCCCGGCACGACGAGCTCGGCGCCCGGCAGCGCCTCCTGCGCATCCTCGAGAGCGGCCTGGTCCGACTCCGCCCTGACCTCATCGAGGATGGCCGGCGTCTCGGCCAGCGCCTGGGCCCCCCGCTCGTCGTCCTAGGGTAGGCGAACGATCGGCGGGGCCGGCGCGATTCCCGGCTCGGGGGCGAGCGTCGGACCGGATGGGATCGACCCGGCCGGGACCGGCTGGGCAGTATAGCCGGCGGACCGGACCCTCCGAGAGCTCAGCGCGACGACCCCGACCAGTACCGAGTCCCGCCCCCGCGATCGCGAACTCCGCCCGGACCCCGTACACCTGAGTGAGCAGCCCGCCGACCAGGATCCCAAGCGGGGCCACCGCCCAGGCGAGCGTCTGCTCGAGACCGAGGTATCGGCCCAGCAGATCCCTGGGCACCGCCCGCTGGGCCAGGGTGACGAACCCTGTGAGGACCATCCCCATGAGCACCCCGAGCACCGCGAGGGCGACGATCGAAGGTCCGAGCTGCGGGACGAGGACCAGGAGCCCGAGGAGTCCGCCGCTGCCCATGAGGGCGACCACGAAGAAGGCTCCGAAGGAACGAACCAACTTGAGCCGCGGCGTGAGCAGCGACCCGAGGAAGAAGCCGGCGCCGTACCCGGCGGCCAGGAACCCGAAGATATTGGCCGGCTGACCCAGCGCTCGGACAGTGAACACGACGAGGTAGGGCGAAAACATCATGACGAAGAAACCGGCCGCGACCGAGACGAAGGTAAGGTCGAGGAGCCACGGGTGGCCGCCGAGGAAGCGGACCACATCGACGAGATCCTGACGGATCCCCCGAGGCGCCTCCTCCTCTCTGCCGGCACCGCCCGAGGCCAGGGGGACCGTGATCAGGGATACCGCGAGGGCCGCGATCAGGAAAAGGCCCACGTTCGCCCCAAAGCTCACGTTGGTCCCGAAGACGACCAGGAGGACGGCCGCCCCCGCAGCTCCACAGGTCGAGGCCACGGAGATGACGCCCTGCGTGACGGCGTTCGCATCGTCGAGGGAATCAGAGGAAACGAGGCTCGGCAGGATCGCCGTCCCGGACGGACCCCCCAGGACGGTCACCGTCTCCAGCACGAGGACAAGCAGAATGACGATCCAGAGATGGAAGCCGACCGCCCAGATCGACACCGGGATCAGGCCCAGCGTTATGGCCTGGAGGAGGGCCGTGAGCTGGAGGACCCGTCGGCGGTCGATACGGTCGGCGAGCAGTCCTGCCAGGAAGCCGACCGCGATGGGGGGCACGGCCTCCGCCAAGCCTACCGCGGCCACCGAGAGGGTGGAACCGGTCCGGAAGAAGACGAGCCAGAGCAGGAGGACGTCAGCGGTCCCCATCCCCGCCCAGCTCGCGGTGGTGCTGGAAAGGTAGAGACCATAGCTACGGTTACGCAACAACCCGCCGGGGACCTCCGAGCGTGTCGCCGAGGTCGGGCGGGGTTCGGGAGGGGAGCTCATCGGGCTAGCCTCGCCCCTTCGCGCGCAGGCGACCTCGGGGGCGGCCGGGCGGCGAAGTCCGCGATCGCCGGGGTGCCCGGGCGCGACGCGATGAGCGTCGGCCGCCACACGCGGGACACCCCGGCCAGAACTTCGGCCGGACCACGCGGACGTCCTCCGGCTGCCAGAGGTTGATCTGGATCAGAGCCCCGTCCTCTCCGGGGCGCAACCCCGTTAGGAAATAGAGGGCCCGGAGGGCGCCATAATGACCGGCGATCCCGGCGGTCGGGGCGATGACGGAGTTGGACGTGTCGACGGGGAACAGGTTCGCGCCTTCGAACACCCCCCGGCGCCGCTCCCGGCCGACGAGCTCGTGCTGGAGGCATCGCAGGCAGGGGGTTCGTCCCGGAACGAAGAGGGCGATGGCGCATCGCGGCCCTGAGTAGCTGTTTTCCATCCAAGGCGTCCCGATCGCCTCGGCGACGTCGTTGGCCCAGAGCATGATCTCGTGGGGCTGGTCGGCGCCGAGCACGAACAGATCGCACCCCTTCAGCAGGGGCAGGAGGTCGGCCGGTGCCTCCACGCGGAGCTGTTCGGCCGACACCCGGATGTGGGGATTGATTGCCCGAAGGTGGGCCGCCGCGGCGACCGCCTTCGGCCGGCCGATGTCACTGGATCGGTACAGGATCTGACGGTTCAGATTGGATGCCTCCACGCGGTCAGGGTCGATGACCCGGAGGTGACCGACCCCGGCCGCCGCGAGGCTGGCGGCGACGGCGCTGCCGACCGCTCCCACTCCCAGGATCGTGACCCGGGCGGACTTCAGTCGCCGCTGGAGCTCGAGGGCGGACCGCGAGGAGCCCAGGGTCACCAGCGAGAAGAAGTCGAGGTTGCGCGAGTATCGCTCCCGTTCGGCCGGGCCAAGGTCACGGGGGGCGCGCTCGGCCGCGTCCTCGATGATGCCTTCGGCCTGGAGCTGGGTCACCGCTCGTCGGACCGCTCCCTTGCGGAGGTGAGGGTGGCTCTCCTGGAGCTCCCGGTCCAGCGTGGGGACATCTCGGGACCCGTCCATCCTGCCAAGAAGGTCCCAAAGCGTCCCGTCGGCGTCGTCGTCCAGGGTCCGACCGAGCCCGTAGACGTCCCGGGCCAGGTCGGATCACTCCCCGGGGGAGCCGGAACGGATGGAGGGTGCGCTTGGTCCGGGGTCGTTCCACAGGTGTCAACGGAGCATGCTCCAGCTACTTCAGCCCCCGGAGCGCTCGGACGACCGGGATGCCTAGTAGCGCGGAGGGTCCGAGGAAGAATGGAAAGCCCCCTCGACAGACCCGGTATGCGGACCCCCGGCGATATCCGGGGGCCCGGCCGAGGGCGCGGCGAAGTCGAGATCTAGCGGCGAACCGGGGTCGGGACGAGACCGCCGTTTCCCTTCGTCAGTGGCTGTACCTTGACCCGGATCCCCTGCTTTCCCTTCATCTCAGTTCTTCTCTCGCCGTGGGCGAGCTCTGAGGAATTGATGCGAATTGTCCCCTTATTAAACATGGGGCGAGTTCTGCGGACCCACCGCTGACTGCGACCGCGTTGGGGACCAGGGGGTGGACAACGCGAGGGACGTCCGAGGGCTGGAACCGCGGAAGCGCTGGACGTTCGCGCCCCGGGGCGCCCGGAACGTATCGCAATCTGGACGGACGTTCACCGGCGAAAACTGCTATTATCTGGGGGGGCCCTTGTCCGTTCAACGCGGGGGTCCGCCCCCGACAAGGATCGAACCAGATGCTGGCAACCGAGGCGAAGAAGATCTGGATGGACGGCAAGCTCCTCGATGCCGCGGAGGCGAAGGTCTCCGTGCTCTCCCACACCCTCCACTACGGGGTGGGGGTCTTCGAGGGGATCCGATGCTATCCGACGCCCGAGGGACCTGCCATTTTCCGGGTCGAGGACCACGTCCGCCGCCTCCTCGCCTCGGCCCGGATGTACCGGATGCCCGTGGCGTACTCCCTCGAGGAGATCGTCCGCGCGATCGACGAGGTCCAGCTCGCGAACGGAGTGACCCCCTCCTACATCCGGCCCCTGGTCTATCGGGGGGAGCCGGCGCTCGGGGTGAAGAACCAGAAGGGCCGCGTCTCGCTGGCCATCGCGGCGATCCCAGCGAAGAAATACCTGGGTGAGGGCTCCGACTCCGGGGTCCGGGCCAAGATCTCCGCGTTCCGCAAGCCCCACTCGGACGCGATCCCATCGTTCGCCAAAGCGTGCGGGAATTACACCAACAGCTACCTGGCCGGGATCGACGCGGCGGAGGACGGATACGAGGAGGCCATCCTCCTCGACCAGAACGGCTTCGTGGCCGAGGGGACGGGCGAGAACATCTTCGTCGTCCGCGACGGCATCGTCTACACCCCGGGGCCGGAGTCCGACATCCTGATGGGCGTGACCCGGGCCTCCGTCATCAGCGTGGCCCGGGACCTCGGGTTCTCCGTCGTCGAGAAGCTCATCTCCGTCAACGAGCTCCTGACGGCCGACGAGGCGTTCTTCTCCGGGACGTACGCGGAGATCGCTCCGATCCGTGAGATCGGGCACTACCGGTTCGGGGACGGAAAGCCGGGCCGCGTCACCCGGGATGTCCAGGATGTCTTCTACCGGTTGGTCCGCGGCGAGGAGTCGAAGTACCGCTCCTGGCTGCATCCGGTCGCCCCCGTCGCTCGCCCCGTGGCCCGCGCGGCCCGCCGGGCGACCACCGCGTGAGAACGCCGACTCACTCGTCGTCCGGCACGGGGACGCGCGGCGGCGCCGGCGAGCCGCACCGGTGGATCTCGGGATCGGCCGGTAGACGAGCTCGATCTGGAGCCCGTCCGGCCCCTTCAGGAACAGGGACCGGGAGTCATCCCGCTCCTTCTCCCGTTGGACCTCGATGCGGGCCCGGCGGACCCGGTTCCGTAGGCCGGTCCAGTCGGTGACCCGCAGCGCCAAGTGGTCCACACCACCCCCGCGCGCCCCTTTCGGGAGGTCCCGCAGTCCCAGGACCTGGTTGCCGAGCAGGAGATTGGAGTGATCCGGGCCCTCGCCCAGCACCTCGAGGCCGAGCTGCTCCACCAAGAACCGGCGAAGCTTCGTGCGGTGGCGGACCCGGATGTCCACGTGGTCGAATCCCACGAACTCGACCTGAGAGATAGGAGGGACCATGGGGACCCGCAGGAAAGGCGCCACCGTCGCTGTGTATAAGGTCGTTCGGGCGACGCCGGGGCCTTCGGATGGTCGGCGCGACCCCGGCCGCGCCGACGGGCCGCCAGCCATTATATCAGCCGGGCTCCCGAGACGCGGCGCGGCCCTCGGCGGGCCGAGCGCGAATGAACGGTCCCGAGGAGCCACTGGTCCCGGCGCCCCCGGCGACCCCCGGCGGCCCGACCAGTGTCGGGTCCCAGAACCTGGACCGGACCTTGGGGAGCCTCGGTCGCGGCACCGCCGTCATGATGGCGGCGACCGTGATCTACGTCGCGTTCCAGTTCCTCACCCGGGTCCTGGTCACCCACCTCGTCTCGGGCGAGCAGTGGGGCGAGTTCAACATCGGGTTCGCCATCGCCAATCTCCTCGCCCTCATCGCCGCGTTCGGGATCCCGACGGCGGTCGCCCGGTCGCTCGCCTACGAAGAGACGTACGAAGCGCGGCGGAACCTGGTCCGGCGGGCGCTCCTGGTGAGCGTCCCCGTGGGCGTGGCGGCCTCGGTCCTGGTCTTCCTGGGGGCGCCGGAGCTGGCCGCCCTCTTTCACAATTCGACCTACACCCCGGTGTTCCAGCTGTTCGGCGTGAGCGTAGGGTTCACGATGCTATCGAACGTCCTGGTCGGGATTTTCCAGGGCCTGGAGCGCGCGGAGCCGAATGCCCTGTTCGTACAGATCCTGAACCCGATCCTGTTCCTGGTGTTCGCCGGCGGCCTGCTCGCCCTCCAGTGGGGCTTCACCGGGGTCCTCGTCGGGTATGTTATCAGTTGGGTCGGAGCGTTCGCCGCGCTGGTCGTGTACACCTCGCGGCAGCTCCCGATCCTCCTGAAGAGCCTCTCCGTGCATTCGTTCACCGGCGACCCGACGGCCCGGGTGTCGTTCGCGGCCCTCTCCATCACCCTCTTCGGGGTGGCGACCCTCTCCTACCTCACCTCCTACGCGGACACGCTGCTGCTCGCCTACCTGGAGCCGGCGAGCGTGGCGGCCGTGGTCACGGGGCAGTACTCCTCGGCAATGCAGCTTACCCGACTCCTCCTAGTGGGGACCGGGACGGTGACGTTCATCTACCTACCGGTGACGGCCCGGCTCCGGCGGCAACGGGACTACGCGAGCCTCCGCGAGACCTACGTCACGGTCACCCGGTGGATGGCGTTCCTGACCATCCCGTTTACGTTCGTTTTCGTCTTCGCCCCCGGCCTCACCCTCGGGTTCACGTTCGGGCCGTCCCAGGTCGGGGGAGCCGAGGCGCTGAGCATCCTCGTGATCGCGAACACCATCGCGATCCTGCTCGGGCCGTCGACCTCGACCCTCGGTGGGCTCGGAGAGACTCGGTCGGTCCTCCGCTGGACGGCCGTCTCTACCGTCTGCAACTTCGCGCTCTGCTTCGCGTTGATCCCCTCGTTCGGCATGGTAGGGGCCGCCGTCGCATGGTCGGTGGCACGCCTCGTGTTCCCGGCGCTCTGCCTCGTCCAGATCTATGTCCAGCATGGCGTCACGCCGTTCCGATCGCATTTCAACCGCCCCATCGCCGTCACGGCCGTCATCTGCGCGGCGCTTTTCTACGTCCTGTTCAGCCACGCCCGAGTGCTGGAGATCCCCCTCATGGTCGTCATCCCGCCGATCGTCTTCGCGGCGGCGATTCTCGTGACCCGGAGCATCGACCGGGGGGACATCTTCGTGGCCCGGGCCGCGGAACGCCGCTTCGCGGTCGTAGCGCCGGTGCGCAGGATCCTCGAGCGTCGCGCGGCTCCGGGACTCCTGGATGGCGGAGACTGGCTCGCCGGTGGTACCTCGCGCGGCCTCCCCTAGCCCACAGCGGGACTCGGTGGGATCGGCCGCGACCTGGAATCCGTACCTCGACTTTCTATACATGCCATCCAATATCGTAGAGGGTTCGGATGGCTAACGGAACAACGCCGGTGGGCTTGTGGCCCTCCGGGGACCCTTCCACCCGTTTCCTGGTCCGCCGGGCGCGGCTTTCCGATGTGACGGCGCTCGCCCGCATCTACCGGGGACAGTCGGACCTTTCCCGACGGTTCTACCATCCGTACCCCTTCGACCATCGTGCGCCTTCCGGCCCTCCTCGCCTATATGGTGACGACACACGGGTTGATCCGGCGGGCGATCCGGTGGCTGCCCAACTGGGCGTTCTGTCTGTTCGTCCTTGAGGATACCTCCCACGTGCCGGTCGGGTTCGCCACCATCCGGTTCGTCCGGGACGATCAGGAGCCGGAGGTGTGGGCCCGGTTCGGGTTCCTGGTGTCGGAGGGGCGCCAGCGCCAAGGCGGAGGCACCCTGCTGGTAATGGCCCTCTACGAGAAGGCGATGGAGCTCGGGATCCGCCGCGGCGGCGGCACGATCCTCGCCGCGAACATCGCCTCGGCGAAAGTCGTCCAGCAGTTCGGGTTCAACCTCCATGAGACCCCCGAGGTGGATCGGTTTGCGCCGAACGACCGGAACCTCGCCGACATCCAGGACCTTGGCCCTGTCCTCGAGCGGGTCCGCCGGCTGAAGGAACTCCGCGTCGCCGCCTCGGGCCCGCGGGAGGGCGAACACCCGCCCGCTGCGAGGCCCCCCTCGCCGGATCGCCCGTCGGCCGGCTAAGGCTTTCCCTCGAAGAACGCCTTCGAGACGCTGATCACGTAGCGCACGTCGTCCTCGGTCATCGCGTTCCCGATCGGGAGCGAGAGGGCCCGGTCGAACGTCCGGTCCGCCACGGGGCACGGGTGGTCGCCGAACCGCTTGACGAAGTACAGGCTGCCGGTGCACCGGGGGCCACGGGATCCTCGTGTCGACGCCGTGCGCGTTGAGGTAGGCGTTGTACGCGTCCCGTTGGCTCTTGTCTTTCGCCATCACCATGAAGATCATCCACGTGGCCCGATCGACGTACGCAGGGACCTTCTGGAAGCTGAGCCAGTGGCCGAGCTCCTTCTCGTACATCGCGGCGATCCGCCCCCGGAGGTCGAGGTAGTGCTCGGCCTTGTGGAGCTGGGCGATGCCGATCGCGCTCTGGATGTCGGTCGGCCGGAAGTTGAGCCCGAGCTCGACGTGGATGTACTTCTCCTTCCCCTCGCCGTGGCTCCGGACGAGGCGCATCTTCTCCACCAGGGCGTCGGAGTTGGTCTGGATCGCCCCGCCCTCGACCGTCGTCACCTGCTTCGCGATGTGGAAGCTGAAGATCGTCACGTGGTCGAAGTTGCCGATCAGCTTGCCCCTGTACTTGCCTCCGAACGCCTCGGCGGCGTCCTCGATGAGGGTGAGGTTGTGCTTCGCCGCGGTGGCCCGCACCGCGTCGATATCGACCGCCAGGCCCGCGACGTCCGTTACCATCAGGAACTTCGCCTTCGGGTGGTGAGCGACCGCCGCCTCGATCTCCTTCGGCCCGACGTTGAACGTTTCGGGGTCGCAGTCCATCATCACCGGCTTCGCGCCCAGCGCAATGGCGCTGGAGGCGGTGGCGACGAACGTGTAGGTCGGGATCAGGACCTCGTCGCCGGGGGCGAGGCCGAGGCTCATGAGGACGGTCGTCAGCGCGCTGGTGCCGTTGTTGACGACGATGGAGTGCTTGGCGCCGGTGTAGGCGCTCAGCTCCTTCTCGAACAGCTTCGTCTTCGGGCCCATGCCGAGCCATCCGCTGTCGAGGACCTCGTTGACCGCCTTCTTCTCGTCCGCGCCGACGTCGGGGACCGACCAGAACACTTTCCGTTCGCTCGTCATGATGGTACCTGGGGCCTAGGGCCGCGGTTCGGGGCACGTCCCCCCCTTCTTAGCCCTTTTCATCGGCGCCGCGTTCTACGGCCCCTGGCGAGCCACGCCGTGGCTCAGTCGTAGCCCCAGCTCTTCAACCGGGCATCGACGGCCGCATCCATCCCCGAGGGCGAGTCGCTCGCGGTCATGGCGCGGCCCGCGATATGGGAGAGGATCCCGCGCCCGATGTACGCGAGCTCGTCCGAGAGGGGGTCCGCCGAGTCGGGGGATTCGGCCCGGAGGTTCGTGCCGTCGACGTCGGAACCGACCATCGCCATCTCGTCGTCGCGCTGGATACGGAGGATCCGGTACGGCTTGCCCCGAGGGGCCTTGACGACCGGCCCATCCGGAGGGCGGGGACCGGGTCCTTCGAAGTAGGAGGCGGCCGGGCCGCGGCGGAGCAGGCTCTCCTGGAGGGAGAAGAACGGGTCCAAGGGGGCTCCGCTCGGCAGGGAGGAGGAGAGCATGTCGAAGACGTGGCGGTGGTCCACCCACTGATCCGGGGGGGTAGCGATCGGGAGCGGGTGGCCATCCTTGAACTCCCAGAGATACCCGGGGACCTTGACCAGCTCGTCGTAGAGGTAGAACCCGTGACCGTAGTAGCCGTGCTCGCCCAGGTTCTGGCCGTGGTCGCTCAGGAACGCCAGGACGGTGTTCTCGAGGAGGCCGGCCCGCTTGAACTGGTCCATCATCCGGGCGAACAGACCGTCGACCGACCGGAGGGAGGCGGCGTACGCCTCCGCGAACGGAATGGGGTGGTTCCGGTGGACGAGGAGGTCGTTGAACCGGGCCCAGTTGATGCTCGGGATGTGACCGTCGCCGGCCCGGGAACCGGGGGTGCCCCCGTTCTGACCGACGAGGTACGGCTCGTGGGCCTCGGCGATGTTGAAGAAGAGGTGCAGAGGGGGCGCACCGCCCCCACGGGCCCGTAGGTAGCGGCGCAGGGACCGGAGCATCGTCTCTCCGCTCCGCATCGAGTTGATGGACTTGTACAGGGCGGTCCCCGATACCCGAGCCATCGAGTCCCACGCTCGGGAGAGGGCTCCCGAGCTCGCCTCGCCACCGGTCGTCATCGCCCGGTAGAGCAGCCGTTCGTACCCGAACTGGGTCACGACCAGCTGGGCGACCCCGGCCGGAACGGCGGGGAACCCGGGGTTGAACCGATCATAACCCGTGGCGGTGCCAACCTGGGGGGCGACCAGGAAGTTCGCCGAGAACGCCGCGGAGACCCCGCCCGCCTTCCTCCACTTGTCAGCGATGCTTTCGTTCGTCGGGGGCCGGCGCCCCTGGCCGGGCATGTGGAAGTGGGTCTCCCACGGGTCGGTCCCGGAGAGGAGGCTCACGTGGGACGGCGCTGTCCAGGACGAGCTCGCGAGAAGCCGAGGGAACATGGTCCCCCGGGTGGCAAGATCGTTGAGGAACGGCATCAGGGTCGGGCCCTGGGAGCCGAGGGTCCGGGGGTCCCGGAGGGTGTCCGCGACGATCACGATCAGATTCCTTCCGGCCACAGGTCCTCGGGGAAGGCGCCGACGCGACACCATGTAAATACGTTTCGCTGGGGCGACCCGCGACGGCCCCTGCGGCCGGCTGACGGAGCGGCGCGCTCGACGATGTAGGGAGCCGCCGACCTCAACCTTTAGATAGGGAATGGCATCGCAGCGGACCTGATGTCCATGGCCGACGCCGCCTCCGGGAGCGCGGCGGGTCCGTCCGCGCCGTCGTTACCTCCCCCGGCAACCCGAGCCCACTCCGGGCCCGCCCGGTCGAACCTGGGCCGCCGTATCTCTTCCGCCCTGGGACGCCGGTTCCCCCGTGACCCTCCGGGCGAACGGACCGTCTCCGGGTTCGCCGCCGACGCCCCCTTCGGCTGGGCGTACCTCCTGGCGTCGTTCGTCCTCGGCCTCGCCTTTGCCGCCCTTTGGTTCGAAACGGCCCTCCAACAGCCGATCCCGCCCGGGGACGACCCCAGCACCTGGCTGGCCACCTCGTACTACTTCATCGGGGTCCATGCCCCGAGCGGGGTTCAACCCCTGGCGTACCCTCCGGCAGCATTCCCATTCGTCGGACTTTCCGTCTTCGTCGGGAGCGGGCCGCTCCTCGGGGGGCGGATCTTCATGGCGGCGATGATCACCCTGGTCGGTCCGACGTCGTACCTGTTCGGCCGGGCGGTGCTCAAGATGCCCGCCCTCGCCCTGCTCGGGGCCGGTCTCCTCCTCGCCGAACCGGATTTCCAACAGCTGTACTACTTCGGAGGGTATCCGAACATCTTCGCGTTCCTGTTCATGGTCCTCGCCGTCACGTATCTCCTCCGCTGGCTCCGGAGCCGCCGACCGTCCCACCTCCTCACCTTCTGGGTGGCGACGACAGTGACGGTACTTTCCCATAGCTTGACGGCCGCGGTCCTGGCCGGCACGGTCCTCTTCATCCTGGTCGCCTTGGTCCTCGTCCGTCGCCTTCCCCGGGGGTTCCTCGTCAGTCGGGCGGGCGAGGTGGGGGCGGGGATCCTTGCGATCGGGGTCGGCGCGTACTACGGCGGGACCTCCCTGCTCGGCGTGAATCACCCCTCCTATCTCTCCTCCGGGACCCTCGGAGGCAGCAAGTCTCAGCTCGTCCCGACCGTTCTGCGCCCGTTCTACCTGGGCAGCATCGCAGGGGCTGTGGAGCACCAGACCGTGACGATCTCGGCCGATGCGGCTCTCGCATTCATGACGCTGGTGGCGCTTCTGATCCTCGGGCTCTACCTCCTTGCGCTCTGGCGCCGCCCGGAATGGATCACCCTCTCCTGGCTCGCTCTGGCGGCGACCGTGCTCACCGTCTTCATCGGCACCGTGGGCGGGTACGTCGCCAACCTCCCGGTCGACTACCGTCGGTTCCCCTACTTCCTCTACCTGCCGCTCATCGTCGCGCTTCTCCTATTCCTCGACCTTGGCCTCGCGTCCGCCATGCGGACGCGGGCCCCCCGCAGGCTGCCCGCTCCCGTCGCCGGGGTCCGGCGGGTGCCCTCCGCACCTCGCCGGGCGGTCGCCTGGCGGCGATGGGTGGAACCCGTCGTCCTCGCCGTCGCGGTGGTCGCCATCCTCGTGTCGGTCCAGTTCTACACCATCCCGGCCGGGAACAGTTACGAAGCGTGACTACACGGAGTTCGGGCACGACCAAGATTTCGTGAACGTCGTGAACGGCCTGGAGGCTACCGGCATCCCCGGGAACATCCTCTCGACGACGCCGTTGGTGGGCCATTGGCCCTCCACCCTAACGACGAGGACCACGTACGACCCGGCGGCTCTCGGTGGGAACTCGTACGCCGCGTCCCAGGTGATCCAGGGGGAGACCGCGGAGATCACCATGGCGAACCGGATCACCGTGACCAACGGCCTCGTCGGTGCCTCGCTACCGGGCGTCGTGGCTGGCGACTTCAGTTCCTCCCCCCTGTTCGGCGCGTTCAACCAGAACATCTACCAGCCGATGTTCCAGTTCCCGACCGCCTCGTTCGAGGCGGAGGCTCTCAAGGGCCCTGTGACCCTGTTCGCGCCGGCGGGCTCGGCCGCCCCCACCGTGACCCCGGTGGACAACAGCACGGGGTTCACGATGACGTTCAGCGGCGTCGGGGCCAACCTCACGGAGACAGTGATGGCGGTACCCGGCACACCGACCATCAATGTGACCTTCCAGGCGACCGAGGTCGGGGCCAACCCGCTATCGTTCGTGCAGGTACGGGTCGTGGCGCCGACCAACATCTCGGGTGCCATCACTTACGGGGCCGCGCCGGGTCTGTTCGATTGGTACACGAACACCACCGTCTACGGGAACTATTCCGCGATCGGCACCGTGTCCCCGGCATCGGCCCTCACCGGGGTGATCCCGTACAATTTCATGAGCGGCGCGGTCCCGGTCGCGACCCTCCACGCGAACGCGTCCAATGCCGCCACCGGTGCGTCGGAGATCACCCTCTCGGTCTCCCTGACCTCCCCCTCCGCGAACAACATCGTGAAGGGACTCGGGCCCTACCTCCTTGCCGATCAGGCCTGGCAGGGCTGGTCCATCCGCTTCGTGATGCTGTTCAGTGCCTCCCCTGTCTCCCGCCCGCTCGACCAGACGTACTACCAGACGGAGTACGGGGCGACCCTCGTCGCCGCCTCGGGGCCGTACGGGGTCGTCCTGCTGCCGTCGCCGTACGGGGGGCCGTCGTACTTCACCGCGAACGGGTGACGGGGGGCTCCCCGGTTCCCAGTTCCTCTACACGGGGAGCACGAGGACGCGCCACTCACCGACCGAGGCGAACGGAGCGGCATGGTAGACCGCCTGGAAGAAGGCGGCCGCCTGGGGACCCGTCGAAACGGTCGAATTGTAAAGGAGAATGAACCGGACGTTCCACTCGGCGAGGATCGTGGCTCCCGAGAAGTACCCGACGAACCCCGAGATCGTGTTCGATGCCGTGGGGGTCGACGTAGTGATCGACAGGGTCAGGGACGGGCTCCCGTTGAGCGCGGTCGAACTGTTCGTCAGCACCACGTTCCCTCCCTTCCCCGTCGTCGGGTTCGCGGCGCCGAGGGAGGTGACCACGGCACCGGGACCGGCGCTCCCGTAGGTCGTGTAGTTCCCGGAGGTCGTATTGGTGAACCAGGTGAATGTCGAGCTCCCCGTCTGGGTGACCGGGTCGTACCCGCCGCTCGACGCCGACAGCTTGGCCGACACCGAGGCGATACCGGCCGGGCCGGTGGATATCGCCTGGAGAGTGACGGTCATAGAGGAGGTCCCCGGCGGGGTGGAGATGGTTTCCAGGAGGTAGAACCCGGTGGCGTTGAACCGGAGCTCCATCGTCGGCACCAACGGGTCCGTGGGCGCGATGAGCTGGGGAAGCGCGCTCAACGACTTCCCGAAGACCGGGCTCGGGGACCCCTGGGCGAGCGCTACGTCGATCGAGCCCGGAGGAACCTCATAGACCTGACGGAGCACTCCGTAGCTGTCGAGGCTGTAGATCGGCGAGGAGTTGAAGTAGGCAGTGTCGAGCGCGGGGATCTCCCCGGCGACCAGGCCATTCGTGACGGTGTACTCCCGGTTCAGCAGGAGGTTGCCGAGTTCGTCCTCGACCAGGTTCTCGGGGGTGTACGTGTACCCCGTCGGAGGCCGAGCCTCGTAGACCGGACGGGCGGTCAGGGTCGACGGCCATCGGTCTACCAGCGAGCTCGTCGAGTAGATGCTCCCCGGCAGGTTCGACCCTGCGATGGCCGCCATGGCGGCCGTGAAGTTGGCGTCATGGCCGGGGCCGGAGAAGAACCCCTCGAAGGCGGAGGCCCCCGGGACCGTGTAGGTATATGCCGAGAACGCAAGGAGTACCACCGCGGCGACCGTCACGGCCGTTAGGAACAACTGGGGACGCTCCCAGCGCCTCCACCGCCAGGCTGGGAGGGGACGCCGGCGAGGGCCGAATCGCAGGGCTGGCGCCTGGCTGGGGGGGGTCGGAAGCGGGATTCGGGGTTGCAGGGCGCGGAGCGCGTAGCTAAGTCCGGCGTCGCCGACGAACGCCCCCCCGAGAATGGTCGCGGGGTAGAGCATGTACGCGAACCGGCGGTAGTCGGTGGTGATCCCGACGTAGTACGTCCCGAGCGCGAGGAGAAACACGGCGAGGATCCAGGCCGCCAAGACCAGGACCCGGTGGGTGATCAGCCTCGGAGCCCGCCAGCGGCATAGGAGGGCCGCTGCCACGATCGCGAGCGAACCCCCCCACATGAGCTCGAGAGCGACCGTCGCCGTCAGGGGG
This sequence comes from uncultured Thermoplasmata archaeon, assembly GCA_963708255.1. GTDB lineage: Archaea > Thermoplasmatota > Thermoplasmata > Lutacidiplasmatales > UBA184 > Lutacidiplasma. Next base: position 833,405 of record CAVPSE010000002.1, on the reverse strand, counting down.
AACCCGGCGCCCCGAATGCCCGAGGAGAGGGCCTCCAGGTAGAACGGCTTCAGGACCGAGGGGATGTTGCTGGAGCTCCGCGAAGCGGTCAGGACGCTCGAGGTGATGTAGTTCGGCGGCGAGAATCCGAGCCGCGGAGCGGCCACATAGTAGCCGATCCCGCTGCCGAGGAAGCCTACGATCCCCAGCAGGCCGACAGGGCGGAAGAACTCCCTTGGAAGGCGCCGGAACACGAGCAGGCCTACGCAGACGAGAACGAGGATCTCCACGAGAAGGATCGCTACCAGGGCATGGGAGAGGACCGCGACCGCGGCCATGGTCCAGAACAGCCCTAGGTGCAACGACCGTCGGGAGCGAAGGAACCGGATCCCGAACGCGAGGGCGAGGAAGAAGAAGATCAGGCCGAACATGTTCGGGTACGAGCCGAAATGGTACAGCTGCTGGAAGTCGGGCTGGACAACGAAGGCAGCCTCGGCAATGAGCGCAACGCTCCGGAGCTCGACCAGGCTCAAGGCGAGCTCGTAGAACGCGAGCGCCATGGCGATGATGGTCGCCCCCGCGAACACGGTCGCCCCCGTGAGCGGGCTCCCGGTGATGCGAACCGCGAGGCCGAGGAATGGGAACGATGCGGGCGGGTAGCTGAAGATCGGCGCCTGGTTGGTGCTCGGGAGGCCAACGTAGGGGAAGGCGTTCAGGAGCCACGTGCCGTCGTCCCCCCCGGGCGGCACCGGGGACATCTGGGCGAAGTGCTCGAAGAGGGCCGCGGCGAGGACCGCGATGACGACAGCGAGAAGTCGGGCCGGTATGTCCGGGCCGGGGGCGGTCATCAGGCCGTCCGGCCGACGGCCTCGAGGGGATGTTGGGGGCACGAGCCACCCGATGAATCGTCGCCACCGAGGTTTCGGAGGCACAGGTGCGACCCGCGCCACCGCGGCCCGGGGGTCCCCGACGGCACGGTCCGAGTCGGTCACGGGATCGAGGGGCTCTCCATCAGCGGCTCCGGGGGGAAGGCCGGCGACGCCGCCATGGACTCCGTTGGCCAGCGCGGGTATTTGAGCGTCCCTCGGCGCCGCGTCGGCGCCCACCGGGGAACGGAGGCCGGTGTCGGGCGCGCGACCGGGACGACACTCTTATAGTCCAGAACCCCCGGACCGAACCAGTTCACAGGGGCGCGAAGACGATGGGGTCTTACTATGCGGGCAAGACAGTCCTGATCACGGGCGCGGCCAGGGTTCCTCGGCTCGCACCTCACCGAGCGGCTCACGGGCGAGGGCGCTCGCGTGGTGGGCATCGACAACCTCTCGTTCGCGCGCCCGGACCAGCCCCCCTCGGGCGCCAGCGGCCAGCCCGCGAGAGATCTTCGGAACGCCGACCTCCGGGACGGCGCCGCCGTACGGGCCGTGATGGAGGAGCTCACACCGGCGGTGGTCTTCCATCTGGCGGCCGTGGCTAATCCCCGGACCTGCAAGCAGGATTTTCCTCTCGCGTTCGACGTCAACGTAGTGGGCACCCAGAACGTTCTGCGCTCCGCCCCGGCCAGCGCCCGGGTGCTGTTCATGTCCAGCGCGGCGGTCTATGGACCCCCGGAGTACCTCCCTATCGATGAGAAGCACCCCCGGAAAGGTGCCGACCCCTACTCGGTCACCAAGATCATCGGGGAGGATCTGGTCGCCTCGTATGTCCAGAACTACAACCGGGACATCGTGACGGTCCGCAACTTCAACTCCTTCGGAGTGGGCCAGACCGGCGACTACATCGTTCCGCAGTTGATCCGTCAGGCCTTGACGGAGCGCAAGATCGAGCTCTGGGACCCGAGCACGGTCCGCGACCTGATGTACATCGAGAACACCATCGACGCCCTCCTGCTGGTCGCCTCGAGCGGCTCGAAGGCCACCGTCAACGTCGGGGCGGGCCGGGGGATCACCGTCGGTGAGCTCGCGACGACGGTGTCGACCCGCCTCGGCGGCGGGATCTCGGTCGTCGATCTGAAGAAGAAGGTCATCGGCAGCCCGGCTCTCGTCTCGAACAACGACCGCCTTCGCTCGCTGGGGTGGACCGAGAAGGTCTCGTTCGAGGACGGCGTCGAGCGGACCATCGAGTGGACCCGGGGCCAGCTGCGGAGCGCCGGCGCCCCCGCCTAGCGGGGGTGGGCCGCTCGCCATCGGCGGGCGATATCGGGTAGGTCACCGTCGGTCACGTAATTCTTCGCCTCCGGTACTCCGGCGTCGACCACATCCGATTCGGTGATGGTGAACCCCAGCTTGTCGAGCACGCGCAGGTTCGACCGGTTCGTGGCCACCACCATGCCGCCCCCCCGGTGGACCCCGAGCGCGATCGCGGCATCGATCATCTCGACGTGGAGCTCCGTGCCGACACCGAGACCCCGGGCGGACGGGTCCACCAGATACCCGAAGATCGCCCGGCGGCCCCCGTCCGGGGTCGCGTGGAAGGCGGTGGTCCCGTAGGCGATCGGGCGGGATTCCCCGACGCGACATGCGACCATCAAGGCGACAGCGCGACGAGGGAACCTCCGGAGAAGGAACGGAAGCAGCCGACGGGAGCCGGCGAAGAAAGCGAAGATCAGCGTGACCCGGAGCCGGTCGAACGGGAACGGGTGGTAGAGGAGGCGCGTCGCTTCGTCCTGTCCCCGGTACATCCTGACGAGCGTTGGGACATCGCCCAGCGTCGCGGCCCGGACGAAGATGGCCACCCGAGGCGGGGCCGATCCGGTAGGTACTCCCTTCGGGCATGGCGAACGTCGACCGGGCGAGCCGAAGGGTCCCTTCATTTAAGCCCCGAGGTCGGAGTCTCGCCACGGAGCGCGCCGTGGACCGCGGGGTGCGAACGCAGGGGCGGGACTTTATCTGCTCCTGCTATGCCGTGCCCCGTCGATGAGCCAGGCCCGAGGGTCCCGCCGCACCGCGAAGGCGGTCGCGGTCGTTCTGCTGTTCCTCGGTTCCACCCTCCTGGCGGCCCCCGCCATCGGGCCGCCGACCACGGCCCACCCGACCCACTTCTCGGCCTGGCTTCTGCCCGGCAACGGGACGATCCCGATCCAGCACATCGTGATCGTGATGCAGGAGAACCACGTCTACGACACCTACTTCGGCTCCTACTGCCAGGCGATCGGCCCATACTGTGACGTGAACGGGACAGGGATCCCCCGGGGACCTGCGTGCCGCTCAACCCCGCGAACCTCTCCCAGGGGTGTAAGACCCCGTATCTGGCGGCCGCCTCCGCGGTCACCGCCCCGGTCGACCTCGTTCATGACTGGGCGCCGGCCCACACCGCGTACGACAACGGGTCCATGGACGGGTTCTACCAGGCCGAAGGACATCAGAACTCGACGTTCCTCTACTATAACGGCGCCGAGATCCCGACCTACTGGGACCTCGCCGAGCAGTACGGGATCGGGGACAACTTCTTTGCGAGCGCCCTCAGCTACTCCACGCCGAACCACTGGTACCTGGTGGCAGGTGCGACCCCTGCGCAGGGCGTCAACCAGTCCCTGAACCGGCAGGGAGTAGGCTCGACGCGCCTCACTGCGGCCGAACAGGAGTACATCAATGAGGCGAACACGACCCCCACGATCGTGAACCTTCTCGCCAACACCTCCGTGAGCTGGAAGTACTACGACTACGCCCTGACGACCTACAACCAGGCGATCAACTCTCCCAGCGGCGCCGGGGCGCAGGGGAGCGCGTTCGACTTCTGGAACCCGCTCGCCTCCCAGGCGTCGAGCTACTCCGCCTCGACCAAGTCCCACTTCGTGGGGAGCAGCTCGTTCTTCAACGACGCCGCCGCCGGGAAGCCTCCCCAATGTCTCCTGGGTGCTTCCGACGTTCGCCAACTCGGACCACCCGTCCGCGAGCCTCAACAACGGGGAGACGTGGGTCTCGAGTATCGTCAACGCCGTCGAGACCTCCCCCGACTGGAACAGCACCGCTATCTTCGTCACCTGGGACGACTACGGGGGCTACTACGACAACGTCCCTCCACCGCCCGTCGACGGGATCGGTCTGTCGTTCCGGGCCCCGCTGCTGGTGATCAGCCCCTGGGCCCGGGAGGGGTATATCAGCCACCAGTTCACCTACTTCGAGTCGCTGCTCCACCTGATCGAGTGGCGCTACCACCTCCCATCCCTGACGTCCCGGGACGCTAATGCGCCGCTCCCCCTCGACTACTTCGACTTCAACGCGACCCCGCGCGCCCCCCTGCACATCAACGCGCCGGGGACCGCGGTCTACCCGATCCCTCTTCAGGGGCTCGGGGCCCCCCCGGTCCCCGCAAGGGTTGACGACGTCGCCCGGATCTGCGAGCGTGACCCTCAACTGGTCCCTGTCCGCGGCGGGGGCCCCCGTCACCACGTACCAGCTCACCTACGGGCCGTCGACCAACCCGAACCTCTACAAGGTGCGGGAGGACGGGAGCCTGACGAGCGTCACGCTCTCCGACCTGGTGCCTGGGCTCAGCTACCAGTTCTCCCTGCAGAGCGTCACGGGGTTGAACGTGTCCGTCCCGGCGACGGGCGTCGCCACCCCGCTGGCCGGGACCTCCACGCAGCCCCCGGGCCAGCCCGCGACCTGGACGACCCTCCCGTCCCCGGTGGGCCCCTCGCCGGCCGCCCGGACCGGCGCGTCGTTCGTCTACGATGCGACCGATCACGCCGACCTCCTGTTCGGGGGTCGGTCGGCGACCGGGGCGTACCCTCGGGGACACCTGGGAGTACTTCGGCGGGCACTGGACGCAGCTCGCCACCCTCCACCCGCCGCCGGGGCGCGCCTTCGGGGCGATGGCCTATGACACCACGGACTCGTACATCGTACTGTATGGGGGGGTGGGGTCCCACGGGTACCTGGGGGACACGTGGAGGTTCGTCGGCGGGACCTGGACCAATCTGACGACCGTCGTCGCCAAGGCCGGGAACGTCCCCTCGGCCCGCGCCTACTCAGCGATCTCCGATAACCCCGGGGCCACGAGCGTACTCCTGGTCGGGGGAAAAGGAACCTCGGGGGTTCTTGGAGACTCTTGGAAGTACGTCAAGGGCAAGTGGACGAACCTCAACCTCCGCACCAACCCTCCGGCTCGTTGGGGGGCCGCCATGGCGTACGATGCGAAGGACGGCTACCCGGTGCTCGAGGGAGGTAGCGGCTCGACCAACAGCACCGTCCTGAACGACACGTGGCGGTACTCCGGGGCGGCTTGGCACATGGTCACCTCCCTCGCGTCCCCCGGACCTCGCCTGGGGGCGACGATGGTCTACGATGCGGTCGACCAGTACGTGGTGCTGTTCGGGGGGAACCGGTCCGGATCCCTGGTCACAGGCACCTGGCGCTATGTGGGCGGAGGATGGGCGTTGCTCTCCCCTACGAGCACCCCGCCGCTCCGACAGTTCGCGGCGGCCTCGTTCGATACTCTCCACCAAGGCGTGTTGCTCGGGTTCGGGAACAACATGACGAGCGACCTATCGGGGCTGGCGGAATACAGCCTCCCCCTTTCGCTCGGGCTCACCAGCTCCCCCGGGTTCGCGGACGCGCCGGTCGTCGAGACGTTCTTCCCCTCCGCGTTGGGTGGAATGGTGCCGTACCACTATCTGTGGTCGTTCGGGGATGGCACGAACTCAACCCTGATCGATGCGACGCATGAGTTCCGGGTCCCCGGACAGTTCCGCGTCGTGCTGACGGTCACCGACGCCGTGGGGGCCTCAGTGCAGGCGTCGGAGGACGTCTTCGTCGACGGGACCCTCGGGATCACCGGCTCTGTCGACCACGTGGGGACGAACGGTACGGTCGTGTTCGACTCCGTCGTCGGCGGGGGGGATGGCCCGATGAAGTACAGCTGGTCGTTCGGAGACGGGCTCGGAACGAGCTCTACCGTGCCGGATCCGACCTACCAGGTCCAGCGCCCCCGGGGCCTACACGGCGACGGTCGGGGTCACGGACGCCGATGGGGCGTATGCGCAGGCGGATGTCCCGGGTCCTCACCACCTCGGGGCAGCTTCCCATCGGTGTCGTGGCCAACGTCACGAGCGGGGTCGCGCCCCTGCTCGTATCGTTCAACGCGACCGTGCCGTCCGGCGCGGGTCCGTTCACCTACCAGTGGAGCTTTGGCGACGGCTCTCCGAACAGCACCGCGCCCTCCCCGTCACACAACTTCACATCCCCCGGCAATTTCGTCGTGGCGCTCAACGTCACGAACGGCTCCGGGGCGTGGGGAAGCAGCTACCTTACGGTGCGGGCCCTCCACGGGCTCACCGTCCACGCCAACGCTCTGCCGGCCGGAAATGGGACGGCCGTCGAGTTCGGGACTACGGTGGCGGGCGGTCTCGCGCCCTACCAGGTCCGGTGGGTATTCGGCGACGGGGCGACCTCGGATACGTCGGCCCCCATCCATCGGTTCTCCTCGCCCGGAACGTTCACTGTCCACGTCACCGTGACGGACCGCCTCGGCGTAACGGGGGATCTTACGCTGACGATCGGTCTCACGGCCCCCTCCGACCCGGCCTTTTCGCCTCGGTCCGTCGAGGCGACACCGCTAGCTCCTGCGGGAAACCCTGCCCCCGGCCCGTCCTTGGCCCTCGGCCCCGTCCCGGTGCCCGCGAGCACGGCCAACGCGCCGGCCGTGGCCCGGTGGACCGGAGTCACCGGTCGGCGGTCAGCGCCTGGGGGCCGCGGGGCCGAGTCCGAACCCCCCGCCGACGCGGCACGGATGTGACCCGAGCCCGGCGCCGCCGGCGGCTCCCACGGTTCTGGACTCGCGGCCTCGTCCTCGTGATGGCCCTGGCGACGGCCCTCGCCGCCGTGGCGGTGATCGTCGTGGTCCTCGCCCCGACGCCGGGGGGCCGGCACCGTTCACGTTCCTCAACGCAACGCTGGAGCTCTCCGGAGGTTCGGTGTTCGAGAGCCGGTCGTACTTCTCGCTCAACATGGCGTCCCCGAACCTCGGCAGCCCGGCCGTGCAAGCGTTGGTGAGTGAGACCGGAGTCGTCTACGAGAACTCGGGGTACCCGGCCGAGTCCGTGAACCAGTCGGCGAACCTCCAGGTACTCCGACGAGGGCGTCGCCACGCCCTACCACGCGGAGAACGACTCCGAGTTCATCACTCTCTGTCGCCAGATCCACTGTACCTCGGCGCTGCCCCTCCCCGGGGAGATCGACGATCCCGGGGCCGCCGCCGTGTCGGTGCAGTACGTGGAGCAGACCCTCGGGTTCCACCCGTCGTATTGGGAGATCGGCAACGAGCCTACCGCGTGGACCCATTTTGCGATCCCCTGGGACCGCTGGTCCACGTCCGACAACTCCACCCCGACTCCGCTCGAGTACGCCCAGATGGTCCAGAAGTACGTGCTCGCGGTCCGGTCCGTGGACCCTACCGCCCAGATCCTCGGCATCCAGTCCGACGCGGGGTCGCCGTTCCGATCGGCGTGGTTCACCACGCTGATGGAGATCGATGGCCCGAACCTCTCGGCCGTCGCCTACCATTCGTACACCGGGGGCGTCGGGGTTCCGGGGGAGACGCTCCCCCAGTTCTTCGCGACCCTTTCTCAGCTCGGCTCCTTCCCTCTCAACTATCCGCTCACCCGGGCGACGGTGGGAGTGGCATGCCCGGGATGCACTACGCGCGTGTTCGTCGGGGAGTACAATTCGGCCCGGTACGGGAACCTCACGGGGTACGCCTCGAGCTACCCGGAGGCCCCGTACATCGCCGCCGGCCTCACGGAGGGCCTGGAGGAGAACGCCTCCCAGGTGACGTTCTACGGATTGCAGCCGGGGGGGGCGGCGGGCCTCCTCGACGCCAAGGACCAGCCGTTGCCGGTCTACTACGACTATGCGACGTTCTTCCAGAACCTCGCCCTGCCATGGGTCCACAATGCCAGCGCGGTCGGCGGCCCGGGCGGGGTCTACGCCCTCGTCGCCCACAATACCACGGGGGCGTCCGACCTGATCGTGGATACCAACGACGAGGTCGGCCTGACCCTCTCGTTCGGGGCGGGGACCGCCATCGAAGGCCTTGCCCAGGTCTACCTGTTCGCCCCGGGGCTCGCCGTGCCAACGGTCACGAGCATGACCCTGAACTCCTCGTCGGTCGTGAAGGTCCCTCCCGAGGGGATCCTCATGATCAACGGGGCTATTCCCTCCGACCTTCCGACCGGCCACGAGCTCGGAGGAGGCGCGATCGCCGGAGGCCCGCCTCGAGGCGACCTTCAGACGGCCTTGGCCTCCCCGCCGGCGCTGGCCGGAGGAGCGGGCGGCGGGGGAGGCGAGCGAACCTTCCGTTCGAGGTCGATATACGTCTCGTAGTTCGGCTCGTCCGGCGCTTTCGGGTCGACGCGGGTGCTCTCCCGGAACTCAAAGCCGAACCCTTGGATCGCCTTGATGGCCCGGGCGTCCCGGCGGAACACCATACCGACACCAGCCCGGACCCCGAGAGCGTACCCCTCCTCGACCAGCCGCTGGAGGAGGTTGAGCCCGATCCGGTACCCCCGGAACCCCTCGCGGACCATGAAGCCGAACCGGACCTGGGGAGGCTTTCCCGGCGGCGTCTCGCCCCGCAGCGTCCCGTACCCTACGAACCCGTCGACGCCATGGATCTCGGCGACCACCACGACGACGATCGACCGCGGGAACCGCCGCATCAGCGGCCGCACGACCCGGGAAACGGTCAGCACGGTCGGGTAGATCAGCCACAGGAGAGGGCGCCGAAAGGGGAACGGGTGGAACCCGTGTCGGGCGTCCTCGGAGAGCCCCATGTAGAGGTCGACCATCCGGGCGGAGTCCGAGATACGGGCCCGGCGGATACGGAGGGGCGCCGCGGCGACGCTCGGTCCCGGGGGAGCCGGGTCTGCCGCGCTCACGCCGCCCTCCGCATCGACTCGAGCTCGGTGAAGAGTTGCAGGTACTCGCGGGCCGTCTCGGCCCACGCTTTCGCCGGGGTCACGGAACCGGGGCGGCCCCGGTCGATGAGCGCCCCCAGGGCCGAAGCGAGCGCCGCCGGGTCCTGGGGGGCAACGAGCCGGCCCCGCACACCGTCGTCGGGGATCGACTCCTCGGTGCCCGGGAGCGTGGTCCCGATCACGGGGGTCCCGAACGCCATCGCCTCTTGAAGAGTGATGGGGGTGGACTCCAGGAGGCTGACGGAGGGGCACACGACCACGTCGGCGTCCTGGTAGAGGCGTCCGACGGCGCCATCCGGGACGAATCCGAGGAACCGCACCTGGTCCTGGATCCCGAGCGTCCCCGCCCTCGCCTTGAGCTCGTCGGTCTGCGGGCCCTTCCCACCGATCAGGAACTCCACCCGCCGACCGCTGGCGAGCATCTGTTTGGCGGCGTCCAGAAGGTCGAGAAGTCCCTTGTACGGGTACGAGGCGGCCGATGAACAGGACTCGGGCGACCCCCGGGGTTCGAGGAGGGACCGCGTCGGCCCCGACATCTCCGACCGGCCGGAGCCGGTCGAGGTCAACGCCCTGGTAGATCACGCGCACCTTCGGAAGGAACCGCGCGAGCACCGGTGACGCCTTCGCATAGCCCAGACTGTTCGACACCGCGACGGTGCAGTTCCGCAGTGCCGGGAGGCACGAGACGCTTCGGTACGCGCCGCTCACGAAGCGGGCCGTCGTGGCCGACGGGTTCCGGCCGAACTCGGCGTCCATGTGGTAGGTGAGCACCGTCGGGATCCCCGCGGCCCGGGCCCACTTCGTGACCTGGCGCTCCACCCAGGGGAACGGCATGTGGAGCTGGACCACCGCCGAGGCGAGGACCTCTCGCTTGAGCTGCGACCAGGCGGAGGGGCGGGTCAGCACCGGCCGTTCCAGGATCTCCTGGGCCGCGAGTCGGGTGATGTCGGCGGTTCCGATCGAGAGGGACTCGGGAGACTCCGTCCACCGGGCCGAGGTGGTCACGACCCGAACCGGGCGGGACGCGGAGTACGTCCGGACGAGCTGGTAGGCGTACTCCTCCGTCCCCCCGATAGCTCGGAGGCATGGGGACGACGACGGTGACGTGCCCGTCCCTCGGGGGCGGCCAAGGAGCCGTCCCAGCCCCGGTGGGAGGACGGGCCACGAAGTGCCACCCCGGATCAGAGGGCGTCGTCGTGATTGACGCGAGAGCCGGTCACGTGGGTCGGGACCTCGACCGGGGTCCCGGCCGTTTCCAGAATGGTGGCTCCGTGGGGGTGGCGCCAGACCGCGAGGGTGCCGTAGTGGCCGTTCGCCCCGAGGAACGCGAGTTCCTTCGCCTCGTCGGAGGGGAAGGTATTGGCGAGGAGCGCCTTGACCCGGTCGACGGCGGGCCACCGGAAGGGAGCATACTCGAGCCGGAGGTCCCCCCGTCCCGCGAACGCACCAGAGCGGGCCGAACGAATGTCCGAGGGCGGCGCCAGGGTCACGACCCGACCCGTCGTTGGAAGGTCGAGGATCGCGTACGCCCCGGTCTCGGGAACGGCTCCGGTCAACGTCGGAAGCCGGATCGTGACGGATCGGCCCGCATCGGGGACCGGAGGGGACACCGCAGGGAGGATCTCCGGGGGAGTCGGTTTGACCGAGACCCGGCTCCCCGGGGTGCCGGCGCGGATCCGCGCCGCGATCTGTTCGGCTTCCGCCCGGCGGGCCGCGTCAAAGTAGACGACAAAGTCGGTCGCCCCGTGGACCATCACGACCGACAGGAGGTCGCGGACGGCCTGAGGCTTCTGGATCCCGAGCGTCGCATGGGTCCCCCGCCGGCCGAACCGGACGGTGGTGAGGAGGATCCGGGCCCCGTCGTGGAGCGCCCGGAGCTTGGCGATGCCGACACGCTCCCGATAGGTGATCGGGATCTGGCTCACGTTAAAGCCGGCCCGGTACGCCTTCGAGAACAACTCGGCCTCGATCTCGAACCCGTCGGTCTCCAGATGGAGCCCCCCGACGACGTCGAGGCGCACCCCCCAGAAGCCGCTGCAGAGGTCCAGGATCGGGAGACCGGAGAGCTGGCTCGCGGTCATGTTGAGGAGCCGGTTGCCGACCCGGTGGACGAGCTCCCGCCCATCCGCGTGGGCCGGCCGCACCGGCTGCCGGATCCCGACCACGAGCTGGCTCCCCGCATCCAGAAGCTGCGCGAACGCCGGCACCATGGTCCCGGGGTAGGTGCAGTCCGCATCGAGGACAATGACGTATCGGACCTTGTGGTGGGTGAGCCAGTCAAGGGCCTGCCGGATCGCGGCCCCCTTGCCCCGCGTTTGCTGCAGGAGGACAGGAACGTGCCGGCCGTGCGCGACCTCCCGGGTCCGGTCCGTCGAGGGACCATCGATGACCAGCGGCTGGACCCGCCAGCCGAGAGCCCGGAGCGTGTCGAAGGGGATCTCGTCCAGGGTCCGGGCGAGACCTTCCTCTTCGTTGAGCGTCGGGAGGAGGACGACGACGTCGGCGCCGTCAAAGGAGGCGATCTCCGACGGGCTCATGAGGGACGCCTCGGTGGGGATGTCACGAGCGATCTTCGACTGCCTCACCTCGTTCTCCCCCTCCTTCGCGCCCTCGGCGTCCGACAAGGTATTCGGATTTGTCGGCGTATATATACTGTGAGCCGACGTGTCGCACCGCGCCATGCTAGGTTGGACACTCCTCGGAGAATTCGACGGCCCGGCGAGGGTGGATCGCCGCAGCCCGTCGCATCGCCGCTACTAGAACCACGTTCGCGCGCGTCACGTTCATAAGGGTCCCCCTCGTGGCGCGCCGCCGACGATGGCCCGAGACGACAGGTTCGCGTCGGCCACGGTCGCCGTGCTTTTGGTGCTCCTGATGGCCATTCTCGGCCCGCTGCCCGCCGCCGCCCGACCTGCCTCCGCGACGGTGGCTCACCCCACCGGCACTGTCCCCAGCGTGGCCGACCCGGCCCGCCCCGCGCTGACGGCCTCGCCCGAACACGCGTCAGATGTTCGGCCGGCCTCCGCTCCCTCCCCCTTGGCCTCCGCCATCACGATCACCTCCTTCACCAACGCTTCTTCGGCCGGTCTGGCACCGTTCACGGTGACGTTCTCCCTCACCGTGACCACGTCGGGGGCTTCGGCCCCGGTCACCTACATGATCAACTGGATGTGGGGGGACGGATCTTCCGTGTTCCCCAGCACCCTCACGAACTCCACGACGAGCCCGAACGCGTCCCAGTCCGAGTCCCATACCTACACGGCGCTCGGCGAGTACAACGCAACGGTCGGGGTGCAGAACACCCTGATGAGCACGCCAGCGCTCTCCCACAAGAACGTTGTCTACGTCGAGACCCCGCTCAAGGTCGCGTGGAGCACGACGGACAACCCGGTGGACTACCCCGGGTCGTTCAACGCGAGCGCCCAGGTGTCGGGAGGCGCCTCCCCGTACACCTACGTGTGGCTTTCCACACCGATCGGTTGCCTCGCGAACCAGGGAGTCCTAAACTGCACCCCGCCCGCCGCCGGCTCGAACTTCGTCCACCTGCAAGTCACCGACGTCCACGGACTGCGGACCAACTCGTGGCAGAATTTCACCGTGAAGTCCGCGCTGGCGGTGCGGCTCACCTACCTGAGCTGGTTCTTCTGCAACGGCACGGTCGGCACGTTCCAAGCGAACCTGAGCGCGTACTCGACGGGGGGGACTCTCCCCGACGCTACCACCTGGGATTTCGGGGACGGCACCCCGAACGCGACCAACGCCACCGTCGCCCACCGCTTCGCCATCGGCCCCGTCTACCTTGTGACAGCGACCGTCCTCGATGCCGGCGGCGGGCGGTTCCACGGGACCCTCAACGTATCGGCCGCCTATCCGGCCTGCACCACCAGCACTTCGGTGAGCTACATCCCGCCCCTGATCCTCCTCCAGGGGGGAGTCTTCCTCCTGGCGATCGCCCTCGTCGTGCTCGTTCTCCTCCTCGTGCGACGCCGTCCGGCGGCCCCACCCACGCCGGTAGCGTCCTGGCGCGACGGGGGCTCGGCCGCCCCGGGGGCGACCGGCGGCGGGTCCCCGAAGACCGGCGGACCCGAAATGCCCCCCGGAAAGGAACCCTAGGCGGGTCCGGGGTTTCCCGAGGGGGGCGCGCGGCGCCGCCACATCGCGATCAGAACGAAGGCCACCGCGGCGGCGATCACGACTCCCGCCGCGTCATCGTACCACGGCGTGGACTGGGTCGAGGTTGTGGGGGGCACCTGAAACACCGCGGTCTCGTTGATGGCGCCGGTGACCGTGATGTTCAGGGTCGGGGCCGGGGACGCGACGGTGCCGGTCCACTCGACGAACTCCTCTCCGGAGTTCGGGGCCGCCGAGAACCTGGCGAGGCTCCCCGCCGACACCCATCCCGGAGCGGCCGACGTGATCCCACCGGGCGTCGATGCGACCTCGACGAGGAACTCCACCGTGAAAACGACGCTCACGGACGTGTTCCCCGCCACCGCCAGGGGGAGACCCTCGTCGTCCGCCAGCGCGTACCGCGTCCCGGGAGCGCCCGCGACGTCGGGCACCTGGATGGTGTAGGTGCCCACCGCGACATTGGTGATGAGCAACGTGGAGGTGGGGGCGACGGCCCCGAGTGAGCCGATCGTCGCACCCCAGAGAGCGCCCTCCGGGAGGCCCGTCTCATTCAGGGCCACGGAGTAGAGCTCGGGTCCCGGCAGGAACAGCGCGCTCTCGTTGACCGGGCCTTCAAGCTGGAGAAGGAAGCTCGAGTTCAGAGTGGTCACGGAGCCTGGACCGGTGCCTTCCCATTGGTGGAAGTGCCAGCCGGGGTCCGCGGTCGCAGTGAGCGCGACCGGAACAGAAGGGGACTCCCACAGTTCGCCCGTCGCCGGCGATGACCGAGCCGCCCGCAGTGCTCGTGAGGAGCAGGGCGAAGTCGGGACTGAAGGTGACGTTCACCGTCCCGTTCTGGTCGACAGTGAGGACGGAACGGTTCTCCTCCGGCAGGCTGGTCGACACGTTGGTCGCGACGTACCGGATGAGAGGGGTCGTGTTCGCCTCGGCGAACGGCACCGTCAACGAGTAGATCGACGCCGGAAGTGCCGGCAGGACAATGGTCCCGTTGTAGGAGCTGTACGGGCTCCCGTCGTAGAACACCGAGAAGGCCTGACCGGTCGGGAGCCCGTACGCATTCACGATAACGGTGTACCGGGTACGGCGCGAAGCTCGCCAGTTCCTCCACCGGCCCTCCGCGCACTGTCACATGAGTGATGGGGTACGACGAGTTTGCCGCGCCCGGACCGTTCCCGCTCCAGCCGACGAACGTGGATCCCGGCGCCGCCGTGGCCGTGAGCGTGACGGGCGTTCCGGGGGTGACCCACTCCGAGCTGGGGGTCGCCGACCCGCCCTCGGAAGAGACGACGGTCAGGCGGTACTGGATGGCGTACTGGATCAGCAGGTAGGCCGGGCCGCGGATCGTGGTGGTGAAGGGGCCCGTTGTCAGATTGGTCCAGGCGGAGTACCCCGCGATCAGCGTGCAGGGCAGCAGGTCGTACGACACCGGGGTGTACGAGCTCCCGTTGGCCAGGTAGATAGACGGGGCATTCACAAAGTACGGATGGAACGCGGGTGCCGGGATTACCTGGGAGACGTCGCTGCTCCCGTAGCCGGACCCGTTCAACGTCAACGACCAGTTGAGGCCGGAGGGCAGCCCCTCCGCGAGCGCGTGCAGTCCGAAATCGAGCGACGCTCTGGGGACCAACGTGAACGAGACATTGACCGTACCGGATGTCCCGGCGAGGGGCGCGCTGGGGAACGTCTGGGGCACCCAGACGTACGTGGTGTTCGGGCCCGGTACCGTCCAAACCGAGAAGTCCACCGCCCCCGTCGAAACGTCCGGGGACGGGCTCTGGGTCGACGAAGTGCTCGACGAGGTCGACGGCACCGTCCCGGCGGTGCCATACGGCCAGGTCGTGACGTTCCACGGCGTCCCCGGCGGGAGGCCGGACTCATCGAACGTGATCGTGGGACCGACCGAGGGCGACGGGGCGACGGGCGCCCCGCCAGCGGCGTGCGCGCTCGCGGTCGCCAGCGCGCCGAGGCTGGCCACGATGGTTATCGCGACCAGAACGGAACTGACCGCCCAGGGCGCCCCGGATGGCCTACCCGTCGACATCGGCCTCCGACGGGGAGCTAGGCTTCGGGGGGACCTCGCGAGGCCGGCGCCCTCGAGGGACGATGAGGGCGAGTACGACGCCGATGATCACGCCTCCGGCCGCTGCCAGGATGAGCCCGTTCCAGGAGTGGGGCGCGGACGTGGCGGGGACGAATGCCGCGGACTCGACCAGGGGCCTTCGACCTGGACCGTGACGGTCGAGGCCGGGCCGGAGTAGTTGCCGACGCCGACCCCCGCCCAGCCGACGAACGTGTTTCCCGTGGCCGGAGTCGCGAGGAAGGCCACCGTCGACCCGGAAAGTGCCCAGGAGAGGTTTGCGGTCGCGGAGCCACCCGCTCCCGACCAGACCTCGACCCGGTAGAATGTCGCGAACGAGACCAGGACAGGGCCCGCGGCGGGTACCGTCACCGTCAGGGTGAGTGGGGTCGGCTCGAGCTCGGTCATCCCATCGGGGGTCGCCACCTCGGCGGGGCTCACTTCGTACGTCCCCGCGGGGAGTGCGGGGACCGTGAGGTTCGGAAGTGAGGAGGCGTAGGAGGTGTCGTTGAGCTCGATCGACCAGGTCGTTCCCGTCGGGAGAGGAACGCCGAGCGCGAACGTAGTCGGATAGGTCGGCTGGACGGTCGCACCGAGGGGAGCGAACTCGGCGACCTCCTCCACCGGGGAGACGACCGTTACCCCGACGATGGAAGTGGTCGCCCCTGGGACCGACGAACCGTTCGAGACCCAACCGGTGAACGAGTATCCGGGAGCGGCCGTGGCTTGGAATGTGACCGAGGTTCCGTTCGGGACCCATGCCCCGGTCGGGAGGGAGCCGGAACTGTTGCTCGCGGTCGCGGCCCCGCCGGGGGACGACCGGAACGATATCATTGACTGGGGGAAGAAGGTCATGTTCAGGACCGCTCCGCCGCACACGGCGAGGGGGTACGGGCCCGGCACATACCGTTCGCCGAGCAGCGGGTCCGATGAGTTGCCGTACGCCGGGGGAATGGAGATGTTGTACATCCCGGGGCCTGTTGGTCCGCACGGGAAGACGTTCGGGACGACCAGGGCGGTCGTCGCACTCGAAAATCCCCCGCCGTTCACGTAGACGGTCCAGACCGTGCCCGTGGGCACCCCTTCCTGGTTGACCCGGATCACGTCCCGGTTCACGCCAATCGGCCAGAACGTCGCGGTCTCGATCTCGGGCCCCCCCACACTGAACGTGTGGCGGGGCTCGACACCGCTGTAGCTTCCGATCCCGGAGCCGTTCCATGACCCGAAGGCATACCCCTCGTAGCCGGTGGCGCGGATCGTCAGGTTCTCGCCGGAAGAGTACCAGGACGATCCATTCGGGAGCACGAATCCGCCCACGGAGCCGTAGACCTGGACCAGGTACCGGACCGTGAAGCTGACCGAGGAGGTCGAGTTCGGGGTAACGGCGAGGGCGGGGTCCCCTGGGGGGGCGTCGTACCGTGTCGTGCCGCGGAAGTCGACCGTCGACTCCGCCTGGACGGGGATGGACCCGAGGCGAGAGGTCGTGTTGATCCAGAGCGTCGCCGAGGTCTCGGTGGTGCCGTTCACCTCGAGGGCCCAACGCGTCCCGAGAAGGAGGTGCACCGCATGGAAGTGGATCGGGGCCACCGGTGTGGACAGGTCCAGGAGGCTGAAGGAGAGGTTCACGGTCGGCTGGCCTGGGACAAGGATGGGACTCCCCGGGTCAGCGTGGCCGAAGTAGGCCCAGCCCGAGGCGACTGGGGTAGCGGTGATATTGGTGATCGAGTGCGCGCCGGCGGCGATCCCCGCGATCCGGACACTCCCGCCACCGGGGGCGGAGTGGAGGACCCCATCGAAGTCGAACGAGAACGTTTCGCCCGGGGAGAGGTCCGGGGCACGGACCGTCTCATTGTAGGTCGCGGTCGCGGCGGTGGCCGGGAGGATCCCCGACGGCGAGGAGCCTGTCCCTGGTCCGACGCTCCCGGCTAGCCCGGTCGGGACCGCCATGAGTATCACGACGAAGGCGACTAGACCGATGGCGGCGGGCCGAGCGATCCGCCCGTTACTTGGGACCATGAGAGCCTCCGTCGCTAGGGGAAGGCGGTGGAGAAGGGTCCGGGGCGGGGGGGCGCGCCCGGCGACCCACGAGGAGGAGGATCACCACAACGACCGCCGCCACCACCACGAGGCCCGCCACGAGCAGCTGGGTGCCGAAGGTCGCAGCGAGGCCGGAGGGGGCACTGGCCGTCGCTTCGGCGGAGAAGACCAGGTCGACGACCGCCGGCGCTCCTTCGACCGTCAGGATGCCTCCCGGGGGATGGGGGAACAACCCGCCGGAGCCTCCGGCCGTCCACAGGTAGCTTCCATTGAACAGCGTGATCGCCACCGGGGTGCCGCCGGTCCCATTCCAAGTCGAGGTCCCGATGGCCACCCACCAGTTCGCGGTCCCGATCCCGTACGGGACGAACTTGACGACCCACCCTGTGCCGTTGCCGGTGAATCCGATGGTCGCCACGGTCTGGTTGACCCCGGTGACCAGGAACGCCCCTCCCGGGGTCGTCGCCTCCCAGCCGCGGGCCGCCGTTCCCGGAGTGAACTCGTACGTCCCGTTCGGCAGGAGGAAGGTGATCGGCGCGCCCCCGGCGGCCGAGAGATTGAGGGACGGCGCCCCGAGAGCGACGTACCAGGCGACCCCGCTGAGCCCATGCTCGGTGAAGACCGCGGAGAATGTCTCGGGGGGCGTGAAGACGACCGTGACCGAAACGTCGGCACCCTGGATCACGACCGTGCCGCCTCCGGGGTGGGGCAGGTAGGTGCCCGTGGGGGAGACGGTGTACCCGTACGACCCGTTCGCGATCAGCTGGCTCACCGGGTTCGGGGCCACGGCCGTGTGGACCGCGCCCTGCAGCGAGTACGTCCAGAGGGTCCCGCTCGGGAGGCCGCTCTCCGAGAACGAGACCGTGTACCGTGCCGCGGGCGCCGTGAACGTGACGGAGATATTGACGTCACCCCCGTTGACGACGGCCACCCCGTTCAGCGGATTGGGGACCCACGGAACGTCGGCCCCGACCGTGTAGGGGAACGTGCCGTTCGGGGCATGGAACACGATCGGGACGCTCTGGTTCTGGAGAAGGTTGCTGTAGTTGAGGAACACATGCCACGTGCTGCCCTTCGGGAGCCCCGTCTCGGTGAACTGGACTTCGGACAGGTGGGTCACCCAGGTCACCGGGACCAAGAGGGACTTCCCAGCGACGGTGAGGTTACCGATCGGCACGGACGCATTGTACCCCGGTGGGCCCGCGATCCGGTACGTGTAGGTCCCATTGGCCACTGCAAAGACGATCGTCCCGGCCGTCGTCGTCTGGACCGCCGCGCCGAGGTGGACCGTCCAGAACTTGCCCGAGGGCAGGTGGCCGGAGAAGCTCACATTGTAGAGCGAAACGGCCGGGGCCGGCGTGGCCGGTGCCCCGCCATCGGCGGCCCCGGGGAGGTGAGCCGCAACGGACCCGGCGACGGCGAGGGCCATGAGCAAGAGGGCCGCCGCGGGGCCGACGGCGCGCACGATAGGATTGCGACCCGGCACGTTCTCCCGTACTCTCCTCGGGGGCGCTGCAAAACGGTCCCCCCATAATACGGCACGCCCGGAGCAGGAACTCGCGCCCTGATTGAGACGGCCCGACGGGAACGCGCCGGGATAGCGGCAGGGCGAGCCCGCGAGATCCAGGACCGCAACATTCATTACCCGAGGACCGTCGCAGAGCCTTCGCCGCGATGACCCACCACGGATTCTGCATCTGGCTGACGGGACTACCCAGCGCCGGAAAGACCACCATCGCGAAGGCCCTGACGCCCAAGCTCCAGGCCATGGGGTGGAACGTCGAGCTCCTCGACGGCGACGAGATCCGAACGGGGATCAGCTCGGACCTCGGGTTCGACCGGAAGGCCCGCGAAGCCCACGCGGGGCGGGTCACCTACGTCGCGAAGGTCCTGGCCCGCAACGGGGTCATCCCGATCGTTGCCCTGATCTCCCCGTACAAGACCAGCCGGGCCAAGGCCCGCCAGGATATCGGCCGGTTCGTCGAGGTGTACGTTACGACTCCCCTCGCCACCTGCGAGCAGCGGGACGTGAAGGGCCTCTACAAGAAGGCCCGATCCGGCGAGATCAAGGAGATGACCGGGATCGACGACCCGTACGAGGTCCCCGAGCATCCGGAGATCGTCGTCGACACGCTGCAGGCCACGCCAGAGGAATCGGCGGAGTACATCCTCCGAGAGCTCCAGCGGGGCGGCTGGCTCGCCGCGTAGGTCGGTCGATCCGTTCGCGGGCCCGGAGCGCCGGCCCGTCGGCGCTCCGGCTCACTCCGAGAACTCGGCGGCTGCGCCGGGGAGCATCGTTCCGAACGCCTCGATGGAGAAGAACTGCTTCATCGAGCCCGTGACCGGCCAGGCCGCGATGAACGGCAGGTACCTCCACTTGCCGAACCGGACCAGGTAGAATCCGATCACGATGCCGCGCGGCAGGAGCAGGATCGCCGTGATCAGGGCCACCGTGAGGATCGTCGGCAGCCCGAGCAGGACCGTGAGCAGGACGGCGTAGGCCCACACGAGGCCGCGCAGGCCGCTGCGCGCGAACAGCGTGAACCACATGATGATCGCCAACCCTCCGAACTCGAACGCGTCGCCAAACAGGGCGCCGAGGTGGCGACGGTGCGCGAACAGCCCACCGCGGTTCCACCGGATCCTCTGCTTTCGGAGTCCCACATAGGTGCCGGGGACGTCTTCGAAGGCGGCGGATCCGAGCTCGAGGCGCATCCGGTATCCCTGCCGCTGGAGCCGAAGGGTGATCTCGGTGTCCTCGCCGTTCCAGGCGACCCAGCCACCGGCCTTCTCCAGGTCCGCCTTGCGGAACGCGCAGAACGCACCGTCCACGACCTGGGTCGTCCGGGTCGCCATCTGCGCCCGGCGGAGGAACAGGTGGTTCCACGCGATCTCCATGAGGCGGAGCTTGCCGGTCCACGTGTCGGGCTGCAGCGGCAGGATCAGCCCCTGGACCCCTCCGACCTCGGGGTCCGCGAGATGGGGGATCATCGCCCCGAACCCCCGGGACGAGGAGATGCGGGAGTCCGCGTCGATGCGGACAATGACCTCGCCGGTGGCAAGCCGGAGGGCCCCGTTCAGCGCGTTCGACTTCCCGCCGTGGGGAAGGTCGAGCACGCTTCCGTGGGCGTTCTGGAGCCGGCTGACCGCGGCCCTTGCCACGGTACCTGTTGCGTCAGAGGAACCATCGTTGGCGACCAGGATCTCGGTGACGCCCGGGTACAGTCCGGCGGCCGCATCCGCGCTCTCCACGGCCGCGGCGATGTTCTTCTCCTCGTTGAACGCCGGGATGATCACCGAAACCGGCGGGTGGTAGTCCGAGACCGTCGGGAGGGGCCGGGACCGGACCTGGTAGGCGTAGAGGACGCGGCCGAGCAGGCCCCAGATGGTGAGGGCGATCAGGGGAAGGAGCAGGAGGAGCGCGAACGGCAGGAGCGCCCGCCCGAGTCCGAACACCCGGTTGGTCGCGTAGAGCACCGCGAGACCCAGAACGAGCGCCCCGACGGCCGACACGGCGAACGTCCACGTGGCGCCGGGGTCCCGGGGAAGGGTGGGCTTCACCTCGACCGGCGAGGGAAGCGCCAGGGTGTCGAACAGGAGGATCGCGACGAACATGCCCCCGAGCAGCCCGCGGATGAGTAGGAACGCAGAGCCGGCGAGCCGTCCTGGAAAGATGAACCCCTCCGAGTCGACGAAGATCTCGGTCACGAGGTAGACGAGGAAGATCGCGATCGCCCCCCGTCGTTGGGCGGCCCGGAAGCGCGGGTTCGTGAAGAGGCCCGTGGCGGCGCAGAACGAGACCATGAAGGCGACGTAGATCGCGAACACGTAGTCGGGAATGGTCCGGGCGAGGGCGGGGTTGGTGACGAGGCCGGGCCATGGCAACGGCCAGGTACAGGGCCGTACCAAGGTAGACGACCAGCTTGTCAAGGCCGAGGAAGAGGTACCGGTTGAGCGCGAGGAGCAGGATCGCCATCAGCCCAAAGCCGATGAGCAGCGCCTGGCCGAACCCGCGGCTCGCCGGGGGGACCGCCGCTACATGGCTCGGCTGCCAGTCCCCCGGCAGGGAGACCGCGCCCCGCTCGGGGGTCCATACTGTCGCCGGGGCGGGAGCGCCCGGCGGGACCGCCTCGCTCCAGGGAGGGGGCGGGGCCGAGCCGCCCCCTTCTGGACCCCCCGGGCCCTGGGTCGGTCCCGGTCCCATGGGCTCGGCCCCGACCGAGGCGGTCCGACCCAGCGTCCATGCCCGGAACAGGAGGACGGCTCGGTAGCCGAGGTACCCGACGATGATCCCGATGGGGATCGCCCCCAGCGCGACAGGGGAGCCTTCGAGCCGCCCGATGAGCGGCAGGCCGGCGGCAGCCGCAAGGCCCGCCCGACCGGCGAACGCTCGGGCCGAGGCGGGCCGAGCCGATGCTGAGGAGGATAGGGGGATCACGGTTCCCGGGCGACCCCGCGCGACTTTTCTTGGTCGAGCCTGCCTTATAGCGGTATGGCCGGCCTGACTCCGAGGCGACCGAGGCAAGAATGACCCCCCGAGGCCGCCCCGGAGTCCCGTCCAGGGCCCTGCTCGTGGACCTCGATGATACGTTGTTCGACCACCGGGCGGCCTATCAGGCCGGGTTGGAGCGCGTCCGGGCGGTCTTCCCAGCACTCGCCCGGACACCGCGCGCCCGGCTGTACCGGCGCTACCGGGAATTGCTGGAGAGGGTCCATCCCTCGGTGGTTCGGGGTGACGTGGCGGCCGCCGACTCCCGCCGGGACCGCTTCCGGACGCTGTTCGAGGAGGCCGGAGCCGTCCTCTCCCACGTCCAGATAGAGCAGGTCCTGCGGGTGTACACGGACGGGTATCGGTCGAACCAGACCCCTGTCCGCGGGGCCCGAACGCTCCTGGCGCGGCTCAGGCCGAGGTGGCAGATCGTTGTCATCACCAACCATGTCCGATCCGAGCAGCTCCCCAAGTTGGAGGAGCTCCGGCTGCGGCCCCTCGTCGATGCGATCGTTGCGGCCGACGACGCCGGTGTCCTCAAGCCGGACCCGGCCTTCCTTCGGCGCGCGCTCCGGGTCGCCGGGGTGACGGCGCCACGGGCGGTGGTGCTCGGCGACTCGTGGAAGACCGACGTTCAGGGCGCCCTCGCCGCCGGGATCCGTCCGGTGTGGCTGAATCGCGCCCACGAGGAACCCCCTCAGGCCGGCGTTGACGAGCTCCCCTCCCTCGTGCCGGTCACCCGGACCGTGGCGATGATCGAACGGGACCTGCCGTGATCGCCCGGTGATCCATCCCCTCCGATCCGGACCAAGAAAGTTCATCCTCTCCCCGGGCTAGACGACGGAAGATGCCAACCCTGGTCGAGGTCGAGCCCGAGTTCGCGAAGGCGCTCCGACACCTCGAGGGGAAGACCTCGTACGCCGAGCTGTTCAGCGAGCGAACGCACGGACACCGGGTCCACGTGGACCGGGAGACGACCACGCCGCGGCCGGAACCGACCCTCGCCGGGGTCGCGGTCCGCGCCTGGGACGGGGAGAAGTGGGTCGAGGCGTGTGCGAGCGGCCTCCAGCCCACGGCGGTCCAGGGGGCGGTCGACGCGGTGCTCCGAAGACTTCCTTCCTCCGCCACGGCCCGGAGCCCGCCGGGACCGTCGGCGACCGGCCGGGGAGAAGCGGTGACCGTCGAGAAGCGCCCGGTCGCGGACTTCACCCTAGATGACCGGCTGGAATGGGCGACCAGCCGACGCGACGGGGTCCTCGCGGTCGAGGGCATCGCGAACTGCTTCGTCGATGTCGCGACCTACCACGAGGAACGCCTATTCCTGAACACCGCGGGCGCCCGGGCCCACCAACAGACGGTCCGCGTCCTTGGCAACCTCGTCGCGGTCGCCAAGGAGAGCGGGAAGGTGGACTTCGACTACGCCCAGGCGGGAGGGTGCGGTGGGACCGAGATCCTCGATACGTTGACCGATGAGTCGATCGCGAACACGGCCCGGGAGGCGATCGCGCTCCTCCAGGCGCACTCGGCCCCATCGGGCACCATGAACGTTGTCCTCGATCCCAGCCTGACGGGCACGTTCGCCCACGAGTCGTTCGGCCACGGCACCGAGGCCGACCAGATCGTTCGGAAGCGCTCCTACTTGGGACCCTTGCTCGGAACTCAGGTGGGGCCGGAGTCGCTTACCCTGGTCGACAATGGGGCCTACCCAGGGGCCTGGGGGAGCATCGCGTTCGATGAGGAGGGGTGGCCGGCTCGCCGGAACGTGCTGATCGACCGGGGCCGTTTCGTGGAGGTGCTCCACGATCGGGAGTCGGCCGCGCTCCTCCACCGGCACCCGACCGGGAACGTCCGGCGGGCCGATTTCCTGAGCCGCCCGTTCGTCCGGATGACCAACACCTACGTGGAACCTGGGGACCGCAGCGTGGAGGAGCTTCTCCAGGAGACCAAGGACGGCGTCCTGCTCCAATCGTTCACCAGCGGGATCGAGGATCCGTTGGGCGGCAACATGCAGCTCAAGTCGAAGAAGGCCCGGCGGATTGAGAAGGGGGAGCTGACGGAGATCTACCCGTCGATGGCCCTCTCCGGGAAGGTCCTCGAGTTCCTCGGGCATATCCGGGGGGTCAGCGGGGCCGAGGACTTCGGCCTCACGCCCGGTTTCTGCGGGAAGGGCCATTCCGACCTCCTGGTCACGGGGGCCGGGGGGCCCTACCTCGCCTCGCGGGCCGTGGTGGGGCCGGCATGACGGCCACCGCGGCGTTCACCGCCGCCCACGTGTCCGAGCGTCTCCGAGGGCGGGTCGAGGCTCCGTGGGAGGTGTACGGCGAGCGGCTGCGCCGGTACGAGGTCCACCTCACCGAGGGTCGGATCGAGATGATCCGGGCCCCGGTATCGCTCGAGGGGTACGGGATCCGCATCTTCCGCGCTGTCGAGGACAAGATGGGGATCGGTGTGGTGGCCAGCAGCGACCTCAGCCCCGAAGGGATCGACGCGAGCGTCCGGTCCGCGGCCGAGACCGCCCGGTTCGTCCGGTTCCCGACGCGCCGGGTGGAGCTCCCCGGGACCGCGACCCGGCCCCCGGCTTCGGTCACCACCACGGACCCGGTCCTGTGGGACCGTCCGGTTGAGACGATCGAGTCGTTCGTCCATCAGCTGTTGACCCCGCTGGAGGGCCGTGCGGGCGTCTCGCCCAGCTTCGGCTCGGTCCGCGCGACCCTTGCCGAGGTAACCCTCGCCAACTCCGAGGGACTCCAGCGTCACGTCCCCCGGACCGATGTGGAGTTCGAGTTCGCCCTCAAGGCCTCCGGCGGCCCCGAGGGGGCGCCACCGGGGGAATACTGGGTCAATCGTCGCACGCAGGGACTCTCCTCGAAGGGGCTGCCCGAGGAGATCGACCGCTGGTGCCAGTTCGCCCAGGACGTGCGGCACCCCGAACGGGTCGCCACGGGTCCGACCAACATCATCCTCTCCCCGTCCGTCCTCGCGGACGTCCTTCCCGTGATTGTCGGCTACAGGATGGGGGGCTCCGCCGAGCTCCGCAAGCTCGCCCCGGCCGATGGCGAGGCGGTCGCCGACCCGGCGGTCACCATCGTGGATGATGGCCTCCACGCGGGCGCGGTGGGCACCTCGCCGTTCGATGACGAAGGGGTCCCCCAGGCGCGCCGGACCCTCATCGAGAAGGGGATCGCCCGGGCCAAGTCGTACGACGTGCTCCACGCCGGCGCCCTCGGCCAGTCGGTCACGGGGAACGGGCGGCGCGCCGTCAGTGAGTTCGGGTCCTGGTACCGGTTCGCGACGGCGCCGACCCCCGGTCCGACCACGCTGGTCCTCCACGGACCCGACGGGGGCTCGGACGCGGAGCTCTGCGAGGCCGCGGGGGACGGAATCTGGGTCGACCAGCTCGGCTACGCCTTCCCGGACCCACTCTCGGGGGCGTACGGAGGAGAGATCCGGGTGGCCTACCGGATCCGCGGCGGGAAACGGGCCGAACCGGTCCGGGGCGGGACGGTTGGGGGTCTTGTGTTCGCCCCGGCGGGGCACCCCGTCGTTGCTCAACTCCCTCCGGAGGGTGGGTCGCGCAACGCAACTCTCCGGTGGCCTCGCCACCGGGCCGTGCCTGATCGAGAGCCTCTCCGTGGCCGGGGAGTAGGGACCTACTTCAGGCGTACGAGGATCGTGGCGCAGGCGGGGCAACGGTCCCCGGGCAGGTTCGCGGAGTACGTGCACCGCCGAACCCGGTGGGCACCAGGACCTCCAGGCCCTTGGGCCTAAGGCGGCTCACGGAGGCTTCCTTCGCCCAGAACAGTCCCGAGCCGTTGGAGGTGGCGAGGAAACCGCTCTCGAGGGGACCCCCGCACGATCGGCACGTCGTCTCCGCCATGATGGTTCGGAGAGCCCACCCGCCACGGGGTATCTTTCCTTTTCGGGCGGGACGGGGAGCGGGGGAACGGCCGTTCTCAGGGATCAGGGTCGAAAAAGGAGGGGAAAAACACGACCCCCGCGGCGTCCGGGTCACGCCGCGGGGGCCTCAAGACATCGTGAGGGCGTTAAAGTCCGACCAGCATCTTACTCACTCCGCGTTGGGTGGTTCGATCGGAAGGCGGTGGGGCGGCGCCAGGAGGCGCCGACCGGCGAGAGCCACGAAGGCCAGAGCACGTCCGTGCGCTCGACGGGGGGGGCGGCCATCGCGAAGACCATCCCCGTCGGGGGGCTGGGGGTCCGTCGGTTCCGCTGCGTCGACTCCAGAGGCGTTGTTTCCGTCAGCATCAGAGGTACTCCTCCACATGGGTGGGCATCGGCCAGGGCACGTTCAGGGACGAGGCCTTCCGGGTCGGGCTGGCGGTCGGAAGGCGGGGAAGTTGGATCATCTCGCGGGCGGGGAGGGGAAGCTGGGGCAGGGGCGGGGTGGAGCTGCCGCCAAAGTCGGCGGGGGAGGTCAGGATCGGGCGGTTGCCGACCACGGCGAGCGGGCAGGCGGACTTGGAGGGAGGCACCAGACCGAGCGCACGGGCCGGGTGGACGTTCCCGCACGCCGAGCAGACGTCGGACTGGATCAGCATCATGCTGATCCCGCCGAGGTAAGCTTGGGTCCCGTTCCCGCGCGTCATCAATGGAAGTGGGGGCGTTTAGGCTACTTAAACCTCGGCCATTAGTTTGTACAAAATAGTGCTAAGTAGGAGGAGCCCCCCTATTCCCAGCAGTGCCCGTCCTGAGCTACCTCCCCGCCGAGATCCTCGACTACGTCGAGACCCACGCCCCCAGCGAGGACTCCGGTCTCGGGATCAGCCAGCGGGAGCTCGCCAAAGCCCTGGGCTACCACCCGTGCTCAATGTCCCGTCCTCTGGCCGAGCTCGTCGAGCGGGGGCACCTACGGACCCACCGGGGGGTCGTCCGGGGCGGACTGCGAAAGCAGTTCGTGTACGCCCTCACCGAGCAGGGCCGCGGGCATCTGCGCGAGCAGACCCGGGACGTACCGATGTTCTCGGGGGACGTCCCGCCCCCTCCGAACCCGTTCCTGGGCCGTCGGACCGAGCTGGCCGAGCTCCTGAAGGTCTCCAAGTCCGGCGGAACGGTGATCTTCCTCGACGGGCCGGGGGGCATCGGCAAGACCGCCCTCGCGGCCCGTCACGTACGCCGGATGCGGGCCGGTCGGATCCCCTTCTGGTTCACGATCCGCAACGGCAGCTCGGGTCGGCACCTCACGATCGCCCTCGCGCGGGCCCTCGCGTCCCTGGGGGCCCAGCAGCTCGCGTACTACTCGCAGCTCCCCCGATCGCCCCAAGGCCGGGAGGTCGCCGATCTCGCCGCCCGGGCCCTCGCGGACCGGCCCGCTCCTCATGGTCATTGACGATGTCCAGGTCGCCAGCCCCGACATGCGGAAGTTCCTGGAGGAGTTCCTCCACGGGATCGCGAAGGGGCGGGAGGACCTGTTCGTCTTCCTGAGCCAACAGCCCCCGTTCTGCGAGGTCGAGGAGCTCGCCAAGCACCGGGTGTCCCTTACGGGCCTTGACCGGAGCGCGGCCCACGACCTCACGGACCGCCTCGGGGGACTGGCGGAGCGGTTCGAGACGGTCTACCAGGCGAGCCTGGGAAGCCCGCTCCTGCTGCAGCTGGCGCTCGCGGCGCCGGGGGTGGAAGCGACGGCCGCCTCCCTGCCCGGGGCCATCGTCGACCGGCTCTCCCCCTCCGAGCTCATTGCGCTGCTGCCCGTCGCGGTCGCCAACGAACCGATCCCCGAGTCGTTCGTTCTCCAGGCCGGGGAGATCGACAGCTCTCGGCTCGACGAGTTGGTCACGGGCGGCGTCGTTCAGCGGACCCCGGAAGGCCGCGTGGAGCTGACCCACGTCCTTCGGGGGGCCCTGGTCGGCAAGATGGGGCCCGCCGAAGAGCGCGAGAGCCACCTCAAGCTCGCCGGGTTCTACGCGCGCAGCCACCGCCCGGAGGCGGTCCGGGAGCGGTTCCTCCACCTGGTCACGGCGGAAGCGTGGAAGCCCGCCGGAGAGATCCTCAGTCGGCAGGAGCGCACCCTGCTGGGTCTCGGATACTCCGATCTGCTCCGTAGCGCGCTACGCCATCTCACGCTGGCCATCCCGAAGGGGGCGAGCCGCGTCCGAGCGCTCCGGACCGAGGCGACCCTCCTTCGACTCCACTCCGAGTACTCGGAGGCGATCCTCTCGCTCCGTCGCGCGATCATTGAGGCCCAGAGCGATCCCAAGCTCCAGGCCGAGGCGTACTGCCAGATCGTCGAGCTCTACTCGCGACTTCGTCAGGTCGAGGACGCCGAACGGGCCCTTTCCGAGGCGCGCCGGCGTGGCCCGTTCAATCGGCGGCTCCAGATCTATCTCCTGCTGAGCGAGGCGCGGATCGTCGAGATGCGCGGAGAGTTCGAGGCCGCCCAGGAGCGGTTCCAGGAGGTGTTCGAGATGGCCCAGCGGTTCCACATCTCGGACCTCGCCCTCGAAGCGGTCGCGGCCTGGTCCCGGCTCGGCCTCCTTGGCCGGTCGTGGGGAGGAGGCACTACGCATCGTCGAGCGCGCCCTCCCGGAGGCGAGGGCCTCCGGTCGGCTCGAGATCGTGTTCAACCTGATGCTCGTCCGGGCCCGGGTCCTCGCCGAGAACGGGGAGTCGACGGCCGCCGAGGCCGAGATGCGGTCCCTGCGAACGGAGGCCGAAGCGCTGGGGTACCTGAACCCGCTCATGTACACCCTCAGTGGGCTGGCCGCGACGGCGACGGCCACGGGACGATGGGCCGAAGCGAGCGCCTACGCCCGCCAGGCGATCACCCTCGCCGAGCGGCTGGGCAACGACACCGTGCTCGGCCACACCCTGGGTCTCATGTGCACGGCGGAGATGCGACAGGACCGGCTCGACGAGGCGCGGCTCCATGGCGAGCGCGCCCTCACGATCCTCGGGCGCCTTCCACCGTCCGACTCCCTCGCGTTCACCGAAGGGTACCTGACGGAGACGTACCTCGCGCTGAACATGGTCCCGGAGGCCCGGGCGCTCTACCAGCAGGTGCTCGAGCTGTGCAACCGGCTGGGTCTCAACTGGCTGAGGGTACAACTCGAGAGGGAGGTCGGGGCGCGGCTCGCGGCCCTTACCCCCCCCGGCGCAGCCAAACAGCCCTAGGGCCTCGGTCTCGGTGGTCGACCACCGAGGCCTCACCGGCCCTAGGGGTCCCCATAACGGGGAAAGGATCTACAGCTGCTCGCGCGGAACGGGCGGTACGACCGGAAGGTACATGCAGGACTCACCTCCGGGCGCCTCCGGCGAAAGTGGCTACTTGAAGGTGACGGAGAAACAGATTACGGTTCTCTCGGATATACGGCACGTATTGATGAGGATGGATGCGCACCATCCTAAGGAAACTTAGAACCGCCGCCGCGACGCCTCCGGCGTCTCATGCCGACGGGGGAGGATGCGCCGAGCGGAGACACTTCCTCGCAGTTCGGGGGGCCCGATTGAGATGGACACGTCGATCTCCCCTGACAAACCGGCTCACGGTCGCCCGGTCAGCGCCTGGAAGAGGTTCTTCTTGCGCATCTTGTGGATCGTGGTGACGTCGTCCACATCGTACCGCATCTCCCGCCAGGGGTCCGCCACGTTGGAGTACCCCCGGACCTCCCAGAAGCCGGGCTCGTCCTCGGCGACGAACTTGAGCCCCCGCAGCCACTTGGCGCTCTTGTAGAAGTACCGCCGGGGGACCAGCATCCGGACCGGGCCGCCGTGCTCCGGCGGCAGCGGGCTGCCGTTCGCCTGGTGGGCCACGAGGACGTCCTCCTCCATCAGGGCGTCCAACGGCAGCGAGGTCGTGAACCCCTGTTCGCACTCCATCACCACGAACTTCGCCTCGGGGCGGACCTTCGCCCGCTCGGCCACGGCCCGGAACGGAACCCCCTCCCATGTCATCTCCAGTTTCGTCCACGACGTCACGCAGTGGATGTCGTTGGACTGGCGCTTCTGCGGCATGGCGAGGAGCTGGGGGAAGTCGAGGCCGAAGGGGGCGTCGACCGCCCCGTGCACCCGGAGGTTCCAGGTCGAGGTCGTGAGCTGGTAGGGGACGCTGCCGGCGTGAAGGACCGGCCACCCCTTGGTGAGAACCTGCCCCGGGGGCACCCGTTCTGACATCGCGCTCGATCGCCGGGGGCGGGCCCCTCAGTGGATCTCGACCTGGTCGCCGGTCCAGTCGAACTGGAGACGCCGGCGGGGCTGCCAGTTCTTCCGACGGTCCCAGAGCGCCCCGACCAGGAGCGGGAGCCCCACGGACGCCTCGAGATGGGCCATCGCGCGCGTGGCGGTGCGGGAGATCTTCCCCCACGATTGGGCCTCGTCGAGGGTGCTCCCGGACAATCCCCCCCAGTGGGGGACGTCGGTGGTGAGCTGCAGGGCGTAGTAGTGCCCCTCGCCCTCGCGACCGAACGCGTAGTTCGCCATGACGATCCCGTCGTTGATCCAGTTCTTCGGGGTGCCTCCCCCGATGTAGATCACAGCGGTCCGGGGGGAATGGGCGAGGATCTGCACGAGCTCGTAGTTGTCCCGGACCGCGTCGAGGATGAACCGGTCCCGCTTCCGGTTCGCCTGGTAGTACAAGGTGAGCCCGATCCCGATCGAGCTGTCGATGAGCGCGGGAGAGAAGACCGGGACCCCCCGCCGGACCGCGGTCGCGAGGATCGACTCCGGGTCGTCGAACTGGGCGCCGAGGAACCCCAGGTACTCCCGGGACGAGGCGGGTCGTCGGTCGAACTGCTCGGTGATCTTCCCGACCGCCCGGTCGGTCTCCTCGAACTTCAGCTCGTCGACGTACGTGTCGTAGATCCGGTCGAGGTACAGCTCCCTCAGCTGGACGTCGTCCGCCGTCGGAGAGCCGACCCAGTGGCGCCCACCGATCGTCTGATAGATGTCCTGGTAGAGGACGGCCCCGGTGGAGACGACCACATCGACGAGCCCCCATTCCACCATGTCGCGGAGCACCTTGCGCAGGCCGGCCGCGATGAGGGGCCCGGCCAGTCCGACCAGGATGGTCGGGCGTCGCTTGTCGGTGAGAGCGTTCTCCCAGACCTCGAGGCACTTCCCAAGGTTCCGGGCTTGGATGGAAGTCCCCTGGAACGCCGTCAGGAGGTCCCCGAGCCCGTGGACCTTCGTCACGTCGACCGGGGCCACCGCCTTCTTCAGCAGGGCGCGTCGCGCCGCCTTCGTCCGCTGGGACACGACGGGCCCACAGGGAGGCTCCTGATAAGTGGTGCGTTTCGCACCGCCCGGCGCGCCGCGAAGGGGTCCCCGCCTGGCCCCGGACGGCGACCCATGACAAGGATTGTAAGCACGGAACGGTGCCTACGGGACCATGGACCGGGCGCCCGGACTCCCCACGCCGGTCCTCCGCGCCCTCGACGGGCTCGAGGACCGGGTCGGACGTCTCCTGATGATCTCCGGGCCGGCGAACTCGGGGAAGAGCGCCCTCCTCGAGCAGCTCCGGACCCATCTCAAGCTCGAGGGGGCTCGGGTCACCGAACTCCGGGGCAGCTACCATGACCGGGAGGTCCCGAACGCCGCCCTCGCGCCGCTCCTGGGCGCCACCGCCTCGCCCGCCGCGGAAGCTGAGCCGACCAGTGTCGACCTCCCGATCGCGGCGCTGGGCGCGCTCGCGGACGATTCCGGCCGGAGTTCCCGCCGCCGGGGCGGAGAACGCCGTCAAGGGACCATCCTCGGTGTGCCGTACGCCGTCCGGACCCGTGGGGGTCTCACCGCCGACCCCGCGGAGTACTGGCAGGGCCTGCGCACCGAGTTCGAGGACCCCGCCACCGCGCCGCTCGCCGTGCTCGTGGAGGACGGGGCGCTCCTCGACCCGGAGAGCCGGGATTTCCTGCTCTACGTCTCCGAGCGTGTCCGGTACCGCCCCGTGCTCCTGGCCGTCGTGCTGGACTCGGGGGTCCCGGGCTCCGCGGGGTGGGAGGAGCGGTTGCTGGGGCGCAACGACGTCGATTGGGTTCGGCTTTCCACCCCGCGGAGCGACCCCCGCGAGGCCCACAGGATCAAGCAGGCGTTCGACGGCCTGCCACCGGCGTCCCAGCGGATCCTCGTGTTCACCTCCCTCCTGGGGGGATCCGCCACGGAGGTGACGCTCAGCCGGGTCACCCGCCTCACGTTCAACCAGCTCGGGGACGCCCTGTTCCCTGCCTCGGAGGCGCGACTGGTACGGGTCGACGGCGGCAAGGTGTCGATCCCCCACGCGGAGTGGACCGGTCTGTTCCAGGGCCTCCTTCCCAATTCGGCGATCCGGGCGATGCACAAGGAGATCGCCGAGGCGATGGAAGCGATGAGCCCCGAGCCCACCTTGGTCCGCCGCGCCGAGCTCGCCGGGCATTACTTCCGGTGGGAACCCGGACCGACCGCCCTTCGGTTCCTGCTCGAGACCGCCGAGCTCACCGAACGGTTGAGCGCGTACGATTCGGTCCTCTCGCTCGTTGACGAGGCGCTCCAGTGCGTCGACGGCCTTCCGATCGAACAGCGGGCCTCCGCCGAGGTGGAGCTTCGTCTGTTCCGGACCCGAGCCCTGTTCTTCGCGGGGTGCCCGGCCGAGGCGGAAAGGGAGCTCCACGCGGCCCTGACCCTGGCCCTGGATCACCATCTCCCGGCCACCCCCCTCGACGAGTGGGTCGAGGCCCTGGTCCCGGCCCTCATCGCGGTCGGCCCCCGCCCCGTCCTCCTGACCGAGATGGGCGAGCTCGCGGATCGGGCCCATGAGGGCGGGTTCACGACCGTCGAGGTGCTGTTCCAGGCGATCCTCGCCGGCCACGAACAGCGGCGCGGGCGCCCCGACCGGGCGCGTGGCGGCTCGCGGCGGGCCGGCCTGCTGGCGCGGTCCCTCGAACCCGGGCCGGCCCAGGCGGCGGCGATGCTCGCGATCGCGGTCTCTCTCCTCGATGGAGAGCCCACGGAGCGGGCGCTCTCCGAGCGGTTCCGCCGCGTCGCCCACGAGATGCTCGGGACCGGCCGGCGCGGCGGGTTCCAGCAGGTCGCGGAGGAGCTCCGGGCCGCGGCCCTCGCTCGCTCCGGGGACCGGGAGGAGGCGCTGGCGACGCACGTGCGCGCGATCGGGGTGCTGCAGCGGCTCGGGCTCTATCCGTTCGAGCTTCCCCACCAGCTCGGCGTCGCAGAACTCCTCCTCGACACCAAGCGGATCGCCGACCACCGCGTCACCGCCGCGCTCAAGCGAGCACGGGAACTGGTCGAACACCTCCACCTCACCCCCCCGTCGCCGTCGGTGCTCCGGCTCTGGCTCCTGGAGGGTCGGCAACAGGCCCGCATCCCCGACGTCGATGGGGCCCGGGAACGGTTCCGTGCCATCGTGGACCGGCCGGCGGCGAGCTCCCTTCCCGCGGTCCGTCGGTCGGCCCTGTTCCGGCTCGCGGACCTCGAGCTTTCGGAGGGCCGGGACTCCGAGGCGCGGGCCGCGTTCAACGCCCTCGACGATGCGGCGTTCGCTCCCGAGCGGCGACCCACCTGGACGTCGTGGCGGGCCACCCGGAAACGCGGGACCGTACCGGGGGACGCGCTCCCTCCGGCGCCGGGGCCGGGCCCGCTAGACCGTCGGGAAGAGGGACGGGTCCAAGGCCGCGAGGATCGTGACGGCCCCGACGATGAGAAGGACGACGACAACGACCCGCTCGAGGACGGCCGGCTCGACGCGGGCTCCCAACCGGCTGCCGATCAGGGCCGCCGTCGCCGCCACGCAGATCAGACCGAGGGAGGCGGCCGCGGCGACGACCCAGACGTTGGGCTGGGAGAACACGAACCCGATGGTGAGCCACTGGGTCGTGTCCCCCATCTCCAGGAGAAAGATCGTCAGGAACGCGGTGACGCCCGCGGTCCGTCCGACGGGCAGCTTGCGGTCGCTCTCGGGGACCCGGGCCAGGTAGAGGGCGTAGCCGATCAGGAACAGGCCGCCGCCGACCCGCAGCCAGACGATCTCGGGCCGGAGGGCGGCCACCAGGACCGCGCCGGCGATCACCGCGATCCCCGTCGTGAGAAGGAACGCGCCCGCCGCCCCCGCCCAGACGGGGACCGGGGGGTTCTTCGCGGCGAGACTGATCAGGGCGAAGTTCGTTCGATCGACGAACTCGGTGCCAGCGATGACCGCGAACACCAGGACGAACGAGAGCACGAGGTCCATCAGGTTCACGCGAGATGGGGGAGGAACTTGTCGACCTGCCGCTCGCAGTAGACGCAGCGGACCACGACCGGGCGTCGCCGCGCCACCTCGAACTCGGGTTCCACGGGCTCGTTCTGGTTGGAGATGCAGTTCGGATTGGGGCACTTCAGCACCCCGACGATCCGGTCAGGAAGGTCAACGGCCCGCTTCTCCCGGACCTTGTAGTCCCGAATGATCGCAATGCTCGCTGACGGAGCGATCAGGGCGATCGCGTTCACCTTCCGGGCGGAGAGTTCCATGTTCTCCACCTTGACGATGTCCTTCCACCCCAGCTTCTGGCTCCGTACGTGGAGCGCCACGCTGACCGTCGAGTCCCGGTCGATCTCGGCGACCCCGATGATCTTCAGGACCTCGAGCGAGAGCCCGCTCGGGATATGGTCGATGACCGTCCCATTTCGGATGGGAGTGATCTTCAGCTCCCGGGGCGGCGAAGGCCCGCTCATCGGGCCTTCCCGGTCAGGATCAGGGAGAGCAGGGCCATCCGGACCGGGACCCCTAGGAACGCCTGCCGGAAATACGCGGCGTGAGGGGTCGAGTCGACCGCGGGGTCGATCTCACCGGTCCGCGGGAGCGGGTGGAGGACGATGAGCCGGGACTTCGCGCCGGAAAGGACCTCCCGGTCGATCCGGTAGGAACCGGCGACCTTCTCGTACTCGGCGGCGTCAACGAACCGTTCCTTCTGGATCCGCGTCACGTAGAGGACGTCCGCGTCCCGGACGAGCTTGTTGAGCTGGGTCTCTTCGCTGACCTTGGCACCCATCTGGTCGAGCTGCTGCCGGATCTCTTCCGGTAGGCCGAGGGAAGGCGGGGAGGAGAGGACCAGCTCCGCGCCGAACGTCGCCAGTGCGTAGGCCAGCGAGTGGACCGTACGGCCGTACTTGAGGTCCCCGAGGAGGACGACCTTGAGGCCGCTGAGGGTACCGAACGCCTCGTGCATCGCCGCCAGGTCCAGCAGGGTCTGGGACGGATGCTGCCCCGCCCCGTCGCCCGCGTTGATCACAGGTTTGTCCGACGCCTGGGCGGCCAATCGCCCCGCGCCTTCGTTCGGATGGCGCAGGATGATCGCGTCCCCGTACGAGGAGAGCATTCGGATCGTGTCGTGGAGGCTCTCGCCCTTCCGCATCGAGGAGGCCGAGGGGTCGGCGATCGTCACGCACCGGCCGCCGAGCCGCTGGATCGCCGTCTCGAAGGAGAGACGGGTCCGAGTGGACGGCTCAAAGAACGCGAGGGTCACCAGCCTCCCCTCGAGCTGGGTGCCGGACCGGGTGCCTTCGGCGTACGGGATCATCCTCCGGGACGCCTGGAGGATCTCTTCGATCTCCCCGCGGGAGAGGTCCCGGATGGTGATCAGGTCCCGTCCCTGGAGGCCCATCGGCGCTCCGAGCCCGGGGGCCGTCTTAAACCGTTTGGTTCGGGCCGGCGACGCAACCGCTAAGCGCGCGGGGGCGACCGGGGCGGGATGCGCGGCGACGACCGGCCGGGACTCCTGGCGGTCGGGTTCGTCGCCGTCGCCTCGATCTGGGGCCTGAACTACCTGTTCGTCCGCGGGGGCCTCGAGCTCGCCGCCCCGTTGTGGCTGGCGGCCCTGCGGGCCGGGGTCGGGGCGGCGGCCGCGTCGGTGTTCCTGCTCCCACGCGAACGGACCCGGCGGTTGGACGGGCGCGGGCGCCGTGACGCCGCGCTGCTTGGTCTCCCCAATACGGCGTTGTTCTTCGGCCTCTGGTTCCTTGCGGCCGGGTCGATCCTACCTGGGGAGACCGCTGTGATCGTCTACACATTCCCGCTCTGGGTGGCGATCCTCGCCGGCCCGGTCCTGCGGACACGACTGTCGCCGACGCACTGGGCGACGATCCTGGCGGGATTCGTCGGCGTGGCCCTCATCTCGCAACCATGGCAGGGGGCTTCCGGATCGCTCCGCCCGTTACCGGTCCTCGAGCTCCTCGGGGGCGCGATCTCCTGGGCCCTCGGGACGGTCCTGATGCAACGGAGGTTCAGGTCGGATCAGCTGCTGGAGGCGAACAGCTACCAGCTCCTCGGGGGGACAGGCGCGTTGCTCGCCGTCGCGATTGTCGGAGAACCCTCCACGATACCGGCCCTGTCCTTTCCCCTCGTGGCCGACGTCCTGTGGCTCGGCCTACTCGGGACGGCCCTCGCGTACTCGATCTGGTTCTACTTGCTCGGCCGCATCCCGGCCCCGACGCTGAGCGGGTTCACGTTCCTTGTCCCCCTGGTCGCCCTCACGGCCTCGGCCGTCGTTTACGGAGAGCGGCTCGACCTCTCCCAGGACCTGGGCGTCGTCTTGGTGCTGGCGGCGATCGCGGTCACCGGACGGCTCCTCAGCTCTCCGCGCGTCGCGGTCCGACCCGCCTCGCGATGAGCCTCCCCGAAAGGCCAGCCCCCAGGTGCCGCGGGCGAGAGACCCCGGGGCCGAAAAGCGGCCGCGGGAGCCCCGGACCATCCGGGAAGGAACTGGCCGCCTCCCGGGTCCCGCCGGGAATGGGAAGCTCGGGATGACTGCCGGTCGATACCATAGGACTATGAGGGGGCCCGACGCCAAACTTACCCCATGGTCCTTGCTCGCCCCGGCCGGTACGGACACACGCCGATCTGGCCTCTCCGCCGCTCTGATCGCTGTCGCGGTGATCACGGTGCTCGCCACAAGCCTCGCGGGCCTCGGTGGCCTCGCGGTCCCGGCCCGGCATTCGGAGGTCGCCGCTCGCGGCTCTGCCCTCCCGGGCTCCGCCGCCCCGGCGACGGTGTTGGCGCCCGATTCCCCTCGTGCGCTGTCCGGCCCTGCCAGCGGGTACGACTGGTGGAACCTTTCGGTGGCCCACCCCGCCGGTCCGAGCCTGACCCTCGGCTCCTCGATGGCCTACGATCCCGCCGCAGGGGCTGTCATCTGGTTCAGCAGCTCCGCGCAGACTTGGAGCCTCGCAGGTGGCGTCTGGACCCAGCTCCATCCCAGCACGTCTCCGCCGGTCCTGTCGTTCACGGCGATGACCTACGACGCGGCGGACGGGTACCTGGTCCTCTTCGGCGGCCAGAACTCGACCAACGTCGCCCAGGCGTCGACCTGGGTGTTCCAGCAGGGGAACTGGCAACTGCTCTCCCCCGTCACGTCGCCTCCCGCCCGCGTGGCGGAGATGATGGCGTACGACTCTGTCGACGGGTACGTACTGATGTACGGCGGCTACAACGAGACGACGGCGTCGGTGAGCGACAGCTGGTCGTTCTCGCACGGTGACTGGAGCGCCCTGCACCCGACCACCTCCCCACCGGCCCGTGGATTGGGGTACATGGACATGGACGCCGCGGCGGGTCACGTGGTCCTGTTCGGCGGCGTCTGGGACAATCTCTCGATGATGTTCAACGACACCTGGGAGTTCGCCGCAGGCGAGTGGACCCAGCTCGTCCTCTCCCAGAACCCGGGCATCCTCTACATCGGAAGCATGAGCTACGATCCGCTCGCCAGCGCGCTCCTTCTGACCGGAGGGTTCAATGAGACCGTGAACGTCTCCTCCGCCACCTGGGCGTTCTCGGCGGGCAGCTGGACCCAGCTGACCCCGTCGACCCCGGCCCCCGCCCGGGGCTACTCGCAGACCGCCTGGGACGCGGCCGATGGGTACCTGGTGGAGAGCGCCGGCATCGGCTCGGCGGTTCTCTCGAACGGGACCTGGGCGTTCGCCCCCCCGCTCGCACCCGGTGCTTCCGCCGGGGCATCGGCGACGGACGTCGGCGTGGCCGATCCGCTCGTCGGAACCGCCTCCGGAGGGATCGGACCGTACACCTTCCACTGGAGCCTGCCCGGGGGAGGGACGGCGTCGACCCAGAACGCCACCGCCACCTTCGCGAGTGCCGGTGCCGCGACCGCGAACCTGACGGTGACCGATTCCGTGGGCGCCACCGCCTCGGCCGCTGCGACCGTCACGGTCAATCCACTCCCTACCGTCACCGCGACCCCCTCGGTGTTCAGCGCTCCGACCGGCACGAACATCACGTTCACCGCAACGGTCCAGGGTGGGACGGGGACCGACTCGTTCACCTGGACGCTGGGCGACGGCAACACGGGCTCCGGGGCCTCGGCCTCCCATCCGTACGGGGCGACCGGGAACTTCACGGTGCGCGTCGAAGTGACTGACGCGGTCCACGCCTCGGCCAACACCACGGTCTCCGTGACGATCACGAGCCCTCCCGCTGCCGCTCCGGCTTCCACAGGGGTCCCGGCCGTGTGGGTGATCCTCATCCTCGTGGTCGTGGGCATCGTGGCATTCATCGCCGGGCGGTTCACGAACCGCTCACCTCCGCAGGCCCCGCCCCCCAGCCCGCCATCCCCAGCGGGCCCCGCTGCCTCCGTCCCGCCGGCACCCCCGGTGTCCGGCGGAGGACCACCTCCCGGCGCGGTCTAGGCGCCGAGACAGGCCCCCGGAACTCTCGCGGCGTTGCCGCGGGCGACGCGGAGGGCGGCTCCGAGGCGCCGGAGGTCAATCCCACCGCCGTTCGCGCGGCGGTGGGGCCAGGTGGCGGTAGTAACCCCCATTCTGTTTCAGGCAGCATTCGACTGCGCGCTCTCCTCGACGGTCGCGGTTCCGGTTCATCCCGTCGGTCAGGGCTTGCTCCCGGGGAGACGGCCGTTTCACCATATCCCGGGGGACCCTCCAGCGCGGCGCCTTCACCGTGCCCCCGGACTGTGTCGTTGCTGCTCCGTTGCTCGGACTCTCGCCCGGCGGGCTCCCGCCCGCCCCCGTGGCCCCCGGAGTGGGGAGTTTCCTCAGCGGGGTACCATCGAAAGGGACCTCCACCGTCAGCTGCCCTCCGCCTCCTGGCGACCCACCATGCCAGGGGAACGGGATAACGCGCTCGGGGAGTCGGCGAAAGGAGGATGAAGGGGCCCGGCTCCCGAGGGGACATGGACGCCCCACCGAGGATGATCCCTGCGGTGATGATCCGGCGGGGGAAGGCCCTCCGTCCCGGGCCCGGTGGTCCGGAGCTCCTCGAGGACGCGGGGGGACACGCGGTCGACGTTCTCGACCTGGCCGACCGCCTGATCGCCGAGCACGGGCGGCTCTACGTGATCGATCTCGATGGGATCGACCGCGACAGCCCCCAGCTCGACTACCTCCAGGAGATGTCCCGCGACGGGGAGCTCTGGGTCGACGCCGGCGTGCGAACGGCCGATCAGGCGATCGATATCCTCGTGGCCGGCGCCAGCCGCGCGGTCCTCTCGACGTCCGCCCTCGACGGGCCGGACGAGGTGGGCCGAGCGTGGGCGCTCTCCCAGGACATCGTGGTCGAGCTCGACGCCTCGGTGGCCGCCCCGAGCGGCCTGCTCGCGGGGTGGGACCTGGCGCCGGAAGCGGCCGCCCAGCGGATACGAGCCAGTGGGCCAAACGAGATCATCTTCCGATTCCCCTCTGAGGCTCCCCTCTGGGAACCGTTCGGACGTGTGGCCGCCGGTGGCCCTACCTGGGCGGCCGGCCCGGTCACGCCCGCGGACCTGCCCCGGCTCTCGTCCGCCCACGGCGCCGGAGGGATCTTCACGTACGGCGGTGGACCCTCCACCGTCCACGCCCCCGAACCTCTCCGTTCCCCGCGCGCGCGGGATGATGAGAACTAGAACCAGATGAGCGGTGATTAGTAATGGGCGGGCTGACCGCGCGCGACCGGCGGGCCGATCACTTGCGGCGCCGGGAGGCCGCTGGACGAGCGGGCCTTCGGGGCGACGGGGCGGGACCGGGGGCGACGTAGGCCTCCGCCTCCACTTCGACGAGCAGCTCGGGCCGCTCGAGGTGAAGTACCTCGACCATCGTGGCGGCCGGCGGGGCGGCCCCGAAGAACTCCCCATGGGCGCGAAGGATCTCCTTCCAATCCGAGATCCGCGTCACGAAGAACCGTGTGCTGATGACATCCTGACGGGAGGCGCCCGACGCCCCGAGGGCGCGGTCGATCCGCCGCAGGGCGTCGACCGTCTGGTCGTACGCCGGCCGATTCGGTGGCCCGACGCGCCGGCGGCGGAGCGTCGGTCCCGGAGACCCAGACATGCTGGCGCTCTCGGACCGTCCGGGTGTAGTCGACGATCTGCTCCCAGCCGGCCCGGGAGGGGGGAGGACGACCCATGGGACGGGGTCCACCAGAGTTCTGGGATTTGAGGGCTCTGGTAGGGTCTCGGACCCGGTTATACCG
Organism: uncultured Thermoplasmata archaeon; assembly: GCA_963708255.1. Classification (GTDB taxonomy): domain Archaea; phylum Thermoplasmatota; class Thermoplasmata; order Lutacidiplasmatales; family UBA184; genus Lutacidiplasma. Next base: position 793,393 of record CAVPSE010000002.1, on the reverse strand, counting down.
CAGGGGAGGGGGGCCGCGGCCCGACGCTGTCGGCGACCCGGGCCTCGCGCCCCGTCGGTCCCCTTCGGCGCCCGCGAAACCTTTTCCACCGTGGAGCGGTCGGAGGAGCTCCGATGGCCGCCGCCGAGATCGAGGTGACGTTCGCCGACGGCACACGTCGCCGGGTCCCGCGGGGCGCCCGGGCGTATGAGCTGCTGAAGCATCCGGAAGGGACGCCGGCGCCGCTCGCGGCCCGGTGGAACGGCGAACCGGTCGACCTGGACCGGCCCCTCGACGCCGACGGTCGGCTCGAGCCGATCACGTTCGCCGACCGCGATGGACGCGACATCCTCCAGCATTCCTCGGCCCATCTGGTGGCCAAGGCGGTCACAGAGGTGATCCCGGGGGCGCTCCCGACGCATGGTCCCCCGACGGAGGAGGGGTTCTTCTACGACTTCGACACGCGGCCGATCACCGACGCCGATCGGGTCGCGATCGAGGAGGCGATGCGGGGGTCGATCAAGGCCCGGGAACGGTTCGCCCGGTCCGAGGTCTCCCGGGAGGAGGCGGAGCGGATCTTTGCGTCGAACCCCCACAAGCTCGCCTACCTTCGGCAGACGCCACCGGGCGAGCCCATCTCCCTCTACCGGACCGGGCCGTTCGTCGACCTCTGCCGCGGCCCCCACGTCCCGGATACCCACTGGCTTCGGGGGGTCCACCTCCTGGGGATCTCGGCGGTCACGGCCGATGGGACCGCCTCGGGAGCGCCGCGTCAGCGGGTCCGGGGGGTCGGGTTCCCGACCCGGGACGCTCTGGACGCCTACCTGGCCCTCCGAAAGGAGGCCGAAGCGAGGGACCACCGCGCGGCGGGGACGCGGCTCGAGCTGTTCCATTTCGTCGACGAGGCGCCCGGCTTCCCGTTCTGGCTCCCCCGGGGCATGATCGTTGTCCGGGAGCTGGAGAAGTTCGTCCGGGAGCACCTAGAGGAGGCGGGCTACTCAGAGATCCGCACGCCGCTCCTGTTCGCGCAGTCGGTCTACGAGACGAGCGGGCATTGGGAGCACTACCGGGCGAACATGTTCCAGACCGAGATCGACGGCCGGGTGTTCGGTTGGAAGCCGATGAACTGCCCCGGCGCCATGATGGTCTTCCGGGCGCGGGCCCGAAGCTACCGGGAGCTCCCGCTCCGGCTGGCCGAGTTCGCGCCACTCCACCGGTTCGAGGCGAGCGGCACGCTCCACGGCCTCACCCGGGTCCGGGAGTTCGTCCAGGACGACGCGCACATCTTCGTGACCGAGGAGCAGATCGAGGAGGAGATCCGGATGCTCCTCGAATGGGTCCAGAAAGCGTACACGACGTTCCGGCTCTCCTGGACGTACGAGCTCTCGACCCGGCCGGCCACGTTCCTCGGGGATCCCGCCCAGTGGGACCGGGCCGAGGCGACCCTCGAGCGGGTGCTGAAGGCAACGGGGATCCAGGTACAAGGTCTCGCCGGGGGAGGGGGCGTTCTACGGCCCGAAGATCGACATCCACATCCGCGATAGTCTCGGTCGTCCGTGGCAGGGCCCGACGATCCAGCTCGATTATCAACAGCCGCTCCGGTTCCAGCTCCAGTACCAAGGCCCCGACGGGGCCCTCCACAGCCCCGTGGTGATCCATCGTACGATCCTGGGGAGCTGGGAGCGGTTCTTCGGCGTCTTCCTGGAGCATTGCGCGGGCCGACTTCCGCCGTGGCTGTCGCCGGTCCAGGTCCGGGTGCTCCCCCTCACCGACACCCATCAGCCGGCGGCGGGGGCCCTCGTGGAGCGGTTGAAGCTCGCCGGCCTCCGGGCCGAGGCGGCCGGTAGCCAGGAGACGCTGGGAAAGCGGATCCGGGACTCCGAGCTCGAACGGATCCCGTACGTCATCGTCCTTGGCGACGCCGAGCTGGCCAACGGGACCGTGGCGGTCCGGATCCGCGGCACGAAGGGCCAGAGCGTCGTCCCCGAGGCCGAGTTCCTCCAGCGGGCGCTCGACCGGGTCCACGAGCGCGCGTTCGATCCCTGAGCGGGCTACCGACGCGACGACCGGCTGGCCCGGCGGGCCTCCCGGCGGGCGGTGAGGATCGTCGACTCGAGCTCCGAGCTGTTCACCCGATGGGCTTCCCGGAGGTGCGCGCGCATGCGGACCAGGTCGATGGAAGCACCGCAGTGGGGGCAACTGACCCGGGCGCGTCGAACCAGGGCCGCCTCTCGGGACGCCCCGGACTGCATCACCGCACCTACGCGCCATGGGGTAAGAAACTGGCGCCCTCGCCGTAACCCCGAGGACCGACGAGCCGCACGGTCGCCGCGCGTCACCCAATATTTTAATAGTCGGTCCGTTGGACGGAGCCCAACTCGAGCCCATGTCGCTGCCGACCGGACAACTGGAGCTGTTGATCTTCCTCGCCGCACTGCTCGGACTGGCGTACGCCGCCGTCCAGACCTTCCTGCTCCTCCGGGAGGACGAAGGCGACGAGAAAATGCGGACCATCGCCGCGGCCATTCGGGAGGGCGCGGTCGCCTTCCTCCGCCGTGAGTACACCGCGGTGTTCGCCGCCGCCCTGGTCCTCGCGGTCCTGATCGCCCTCGCCTTCGGGGTGACGGGCGACGGATGGCGCCTCGCGATCGGATTCCTCTTCGGCGTGGCCGGGAGCGCGCTCGCGGGCGCCGTCGGCATGCTCGTCAGCGTCCGCGCGAACGTGCGGACCGCGGCCCACGCCCGGGGCGGCAAGCTCGCGGCGACCATGCAGTACGCCTTCCGGGGCGGCAGCGTGACCGGCCTTTCGGTCGCTGGGCTCGCGCTCCTCGAGCTCATCGGATTCTACTGGGCGTTCGGGGGCAACATCCTCGACATGCTCGGCCTCCTGTTCGGCGCCTCGTTGATGAGCCTGTTCGCGCGGGTCGGCGGAGGGATCTTCACCAAGGGAGCCGACGTCGGGGCGGACCTCGTCGGAAAGGTCGAGGCGGGCATCCCCGAGGACGACCCGCGGAACCCGGCCGTCATCGCGGACAATGTCGGGGACAACGTCGGGGACTGCGCCGGAATGGCGGCGGACCTGTTCGAGACTTACGTCGTCACCGCGGTGAGCGCGATGCTCCTGGCCTACCTGATCTCGTCGGTCACGGCCAAGTTCCCGAACGCGGTCCTCTATCCCCTGGCGGTCAGCGGGTGGGCGATCGTCGCGACGATCGTCGGCGCGGCGTTCGTCCGCATGGGACCCAAGGGTTCGATCATGGGCGCCCTCTACCAGGGCCTCGCCGCGACGACGGGGGTCGGCCTGGTCGGGCTGTACATCCTCGACGCGTCGCTCATGGGCGGGAACCTCGGCGTGTTCGTGGCGACCGCGATCGGCCTCGTCGTCATGGTCCTCCTCGTGCTCTCCACCGACTACTACACCTCGGCGCACTACCGCCCCGTCGAGCGGATCGCCGAGGCGGCCCAGTCCGGCGGGGGTCCGGTCGTCATCACCGGGCTCTCGGTCGGGCTCGAGTCGGCGTTCATCCCCGGGCTCGTCATCGTGGCGGGGACCTTGGGCTCCTACGGGGCGCTCGCCTGGAACAACTGGGACACCGGCCTCGGGCTCTACGGGATCGGTCTCGCTGCCGCATCCATGCTCTCGGTGACCGGGATGATCATCTCGATCGACGCCTTCGGGCCGATCACCGACAACGCTGGCGGCATTGCCGAGATGGCCGGGCTCCCGCCCGAAGCGCGAGGCGTCACCGACCCGCTCGATGCCGTCGGGAACACGACGAAGGCGATCACCAAGGGGTACGCGATCGGCTCGGCCGTCCTGGCGGCCCTCGCCCTCTTCGCGGCGTACGTCTTTGCGGCGGCCCGGGACGCGAACGTCAGCTTCAGCGCGTTCAACGCGCAGCTCTACCTCGACAACCCGCTGATCGTCGCCGGGCTCGTCATCGGAGCGATCCTGCCGTTCTTCTTCACCTCGTTCCTGATGAACGCGGTGGGCGTGGCCGCCCAGGCGATCGTCTTCGAGGTCCGCCGCCAGTTCAAGGAGATCCCGGGCATCCTCGAGGGGACCGGCAAGCCTGAGTACGGGAAGTGCGTCGACATCGTCACCGTCGTTGCGATGCGCCAGCTGGCGGTCCCCGCGGCGATCGCGGTCATCAGCCCGCTCGCGGTCGGCTTCCTGCTCGGGCCGCTCGCGCTCGCGGGGCTCCTGCTCGGCGTCATCCTTTCCGGGTTCCCTCTCGCGCTGACGATGACCACCGGCGGCGGCGCCTGGGACAACGGCAAGAAGTACATCGAGATGGGTCACTACGGGGGGAAGCACTCCGACGCGCACAAGGCCGCCGTCGTCGGGGATACCGTCGGGGACGCCACCAAGGACACGGCGGGGCCGGCGATCAACCCCCTGATCAAGGTCGTCAATACGATCTCGATCCTGTTCATCGCGTTGATCATCGCCCACACGCTGATCCCGTTCTAAGACTGTCGGCGCCTCCGCGCCGGATCCGAAACCACTTCCCGGCCGATGACAGCCGGTCTCGGGCGCGCAGGTCTAAGCGTAGTGACTCAGGGAGGAACGCTCTTTCCGGGCGTCGTCCCCGGTCTCCCCGCGCTCTTCCGCCCGGCGTTCCTTCTCGCACTGTTCCTCGGTGACCCAATCGAACTTGAGGTCCTCCGGGTGGTCGTGCGCGATGAACGCTCCCGCCTCGAACGCACTGCTCAACAGCTCCTCTAGGTTCTCGGCGTCGCTCCCCTCGAGCCGGCCGGCGAGCCGCCAGAACCAGTCCGGGGCCTTTCCGGCCGCCTGGAGATACTCGGTGATGAGGTCGTAGATCGATCCCCGCGGGTCGGTCACGTGGACGTGCAGGTGAGAGTGCTCCTCATCGGCCGGGGCATCGGGGGCGGGGGTCATGGTCCGAGGACGGGGAGGCGGCCTATAACGGCTCCCCGGGGCGGCCCAAAGGAGAACGATGGACCCGCTCGCTTCATGAACGGCCGGGGGCTGCGGCAACGTCGTGTACGGTTCCTCGGCCGGAGGCGTCCCGCCTCCCCCGCCCGATGCGCTCTCCGCCGGGATGGGGAACCCCCGGGTACGTCTACCTCCTCAGCCGCCTGCGGAACCGCCAGATCACGATGGAAGAGGCGACCGAACTGTTCTCGCTCCAGCAGCAGCTGCTCGCCACCCTCGCCGCCTCCCGGTCGACCGCTCCCCCCGCACCGGCCCCCGGGGCTCCGGCCCCGGGGCCGACGGCCTCGCCGGCCGTCGGGCTCCCGGTCAGCGACGAAGGGCTCCTCCTCGGCCTCCTCGCGATGGGGGCCGGCGCCGGTGTCCTGGCGGCCGTGATGAAGCGGGCGCAGGAAGGCCCACGGAAGCCGTCCCAGTAGCGGGGGCCGATGGCCACATCGTTCACCTTTGCGCACCTCGCCGACGCCCACGTGGGCGCCTGGTCCCGGGACCCCCCGGTCCGGGCCGCGCTCCGGGAGGGGGTGCTGAGGGCCCTGCAGGTCGTGGACGAGCGCAACTGCGAATTCCTGTTGATCTCGGGCGATCTGTTCCACACCCCCGTCCCCGAGCCGTCCGAGGTGGCACCGGTCGCGGCGGCGCTCAAGGCCCTCGTCGACCACGGGCGGCGGGTCTACGTGATCTACGGATCGCATGACTACGTCGCGCACCGGACGAGCTGGCTGGATGTGCTGGCCGAGACCGGTATCTTCCTGAAGGCGGCCCCAGAAGCGGTCCGGGCGGAAGGCGAGCGGTGGACCCTGCCGTTCCGGGTCGATGGGCCGACCGGCGCGGCGATCGGCTGGGATATCGGGCCGGTCCCACGGACTCGACCGGGCGTACTTCGCGGCGGTCGACTCCGAGGCGTTCCGGCAGCACCCGGGGTTCAAGGTGTTCCAGTTCCATGCCGCGGTCCAGGAGTACCTGCCGCCCCATCTTCGGGACCATATCCAGGGGATCAGTCGCCAGGACCTCCCCGGCGGCTGCGACTACTACGCGGGGGGCCACATCCACTACACCTACACGGGAGTGGGGCCGGAAGGGGGCCTCCTTGTGAACCCGGGGGCCGTGTTCGGCACCAGCGTCACGGACCTCGAGAACGGGGCCGCGGGGAAGACCGAGCAGGGGGTCGTCATCGTCACGGTGACGGACGGGGTCCCCCACCCCGAGTTCGTCACCACCGCGCCCCGGGCGAACATCTCTGTCTTCGACGTGGACGTGGCCGGTCGGACCGCCTCCGAAGCGAAGGAGCTGGTGGCCCGGGAGCTCCACGCCCACGCGGCGCCGGGGGCCCTCCTGTTCCCCCGGCTCCGGGGAACCCTCTCGGAGGGGACCGTCGGGGGCCTCGGCCTCCCGGAGAGCCGACGGGACGCGGGGGAGGCCGGGGTCCGGTCGGTCCACTGGGACCTCAGCGAGGCGGGCGCGGCCAGCGGGCCCGACACGTCGGTCCCGGGGGACGAGGCGGAGATCGTCCGGGGCGCCCTCTCAGGCATGGCTCGCGCCGCCGCGGAGCATCTGCCGGCCCTCGAAGGCCCCGACGGCGCCCGCCGTCTCGAGGAGCTCCTCCGAGAGCTTGGGACGCCCCGGGGCGAGGGGGAATCGAAGAACGACTACGAGACCGCCCGGGTCGCCTCCGCCCTCAAGATCCTCGGGGTCCCGCCCCCGTCGAGGTGACCGTGCAGCTGCGGGAGCTTCGGCTTCGGAACATCCGAAGCTATGAGTCGGCCCAGGTCGCTCTTGGGCCCGGGACGACGCTGATCGTCGGAGACGTGGGGGCCGGCAAGACCTCCCTCCTGTACGCGATCGAAATGGCGCTGTTCGGGTTCGCCGTCGTGGATCCGACCTACCTGGTGCGCCACGGTGCCCCGGAGGCCGAGGTGGTCCTCGTGCTGGAGGACGATGCCCACCGGTACGAGTTCGTCCGGAGGTTCCGGCGCCGGACCCGCAAGGGTCGGGAGATCTTCGAGGGCGGGGAGCTGGCGTTCTCCACGGACGGAGCGAAGACCCAGTTCTCGACGACCGAGCTTCGGCGCCGGGTCATCGAGCTCCTCGGATTCCCCGACAATCCCAATCCCCGCTCGCGCTCGGACCTCTGGCGATGGGCCGTCTATGTCCCGCAGGAGTCGATGCGCGCGGTCCTGGGCGAGCGGCCCGACGAACGCCTGCAGAGCGTCCGCAAGGCCCTCGGCCTCGAGGAGTACCGCACCGCGGCCGAGAACTCCCAGCTGGTCGCCACCGAGCTCCGGCGCCGATCAACGACCGCGGAGGAGATCTCCCGACAGCTGGAACCGTGGGTGGCTCGCGGCACCGCGGCGGCGGCCCATCGGTCGGAGCTGGCCGAGCGCCTCGCCCGGGTCGCGGCCGAGATCGACGTCCAGCGCACGGAGCTCGCCGCGGCGGAAGAGGCCGGTCGGAGCGTGGAGGCGCTTCTCCGGCAGTCCGAGCGGCTGTCCGCGGAGAGTGACGGACTTCTGGTGCAGCTTCGCCGGAGCTCCGAGACGCTGGAGGCATTGGACCGTCGGCGAACCGCCCTGGAGGCGGAGCGAGCCCGGGCCGAGGAGATCGCCGGGCGGCGCCCGCTCGCGGAGAGCCGACTCTCGACGGCCCGCGAGCGGCTCGCGTCCGTCGAGGAGGGGCTGGAGGCGCTGCGGATCGATCGGGAGCGGATCGGCGGGGAGGCCGAGCGGCTGGCCCGCGCCACCACCGCCCTGGAGGCAGCGCGGCTCGCCGAGCGTCAAGGGCTCGAGGCGTTCGAGGCGAGCCGGGTCGAGCTGGACGACGCCCGGCGCGACGAAGAGTTGACGGCGCGCGAGGGTCCCCAACGGGAGCCCCCGGCGCCGACCCGTCGGACGGTCCCCGAGATCGACTCCGAGACCCAGGCGACGCGCCAAGGGTCCGACATGGCGATCGCGACGGCGGCGCGCGCCCGCCAGGAACTGGAGGCGGCGGAACGACTGCTCCACGACGGGGTCTGCCCGACCTGCCATCAGCCCGTTCGTGCGGAACAGTTCGAAAGCCACCGGGTCTCGGCGAGGTCGGCGTGCGAGCTCGCCGACCGCGCTGTGGCGGAGGCGGCGACCCACCTGGAGCGGCTCCACGACGAGCGGGCGGCCCGGGAACGGTACGAGCGTGCCCTCCTGAGTTGGACCAACGCCGTCCGGACCCGCGCCCAGGCGACCGACCGCCGCGTCCGGGCGGAGCGTCGGGCGGGAGAGGCCGAGGCCCAGCACGCCGCCTCCGAACGGAGCGTCCAGGAGCGCGGCGTCACCGCGGCCGAGCTCGCCCCGGTCACCGAGGAGCTCCGGCGTCTCGAGGAGCGGCGCGTCGGCCTCACGCGCGAGCGGGCGGTCGCCACCGCGGCGGTGGACGAGCAGGCCGAGACCGTCGCGGCCGCCCGACGGGGAGCCGAAGCGCTGATCACGACGCTCGCCCAGCAGTCGAGCGTCCAGGGCGACCTCGCCGCGGCGCAGGCGCTTCAGGCCGAACTGGCGCGCCATTCCGCGGAGGTTCGGGCGCGGATCGAGACCCTGGCCCCGTCCCTCGCCCGCGAGGAGCCGACCCGACAGAGGCTTTCCGAGGCGAGGACGCGCCTCGAGGCGACCGAGCGGGAGCGGGTCCGGGTCGAAGGAGAGGAGGAGCGGGCCCGGGCCGAGATCGCCGACGCCCAGGCAGCGGCCGCCCGCCGTGAGCGCCTGGTCCACGAAGCGGCGACCCAGCGGGCGCTCGCCGAGTGGATGGGGCGGACGTTCCCGGATGGTCTCCTTGCGTTGGAGCACCGTCTCCTCGCGAGGGCCCAGGCGGAGTTCGAACATCATCTGGCCCGCTTCTTCCACATCCTTGTCGAAGATCCGGGAATGGTAGCCCGGTGCGGAACGAGTTTCTCTCCGTACGTCGAGATCGAGGGCGAGGAGACGCCGGCCGAGGCCTTGAGCGGCGGGGAGCGCACGGCCCTCGCCCTGGCGTTCCGCCTCGCCCTCGGGTTGGTCGTCCGCGACGTCGGCCGGCTCCGGCTCGACACGCTCATCCTCGACGAACCGACGGACGGCTTCTCCCCGGAACAGGTGACACGTATGGGAGATCTGCTCGAGAGCCTGGGGGTGGGTCAGGTGATCCTGGTGAGCCATGAGGTCCAGCTCGCGGCGGCGGCCGACCGGGTCGTCCAGGTCCGCAAGGAGGACGGCGTGTCGGTCCTCCGCGAGGCGGACGGGACGGTTCCGCCGACCGGTGGGTCGGCGCCGGCGCGGCTCGAGCGGCCTCGGCGGGCGGGGCGGGTACGGACGCCGCGGCTCGACGCACCGCCCGCTAGCTGAGCAGGGCGGCCGTGGTCGCCGCGTCCCACGGCGGACGGGTCGCGAGGGTGAGGTTCTCGGACAGGTGCTCCGCGGTCTTCTGTCCGACCAGGGGGGCGAGGACGCCCGGCCATGAGCGCGCGAACTGGATGGCGGTCTGCGCCGAGGAGAGGCCGTCCCGGACGGGACCGCGCCGGGCGAGCTGACCTTGGACCAGGGGGACGCTGGTGAAGACGCCGAGCCGGAGCCGCCCGGCGGCGCCCACCGCGCTCAGTCGTTCCCCACCGACCTTCTGGTTCTGCCGGACCGCGGCCTCGGGCATGGCCCAGCTGAACGGCATCTGGACGAACCGGAACCCATGGTCCTCGCCTCCGACCTCCCGGGCCACTTCCATGACCCCCTCGAGACCGAGGAACCCCGCATCCCCCGTGAGGGCCCGGAGGGAATCCCAGGTCGCCAACCCGTAGGAAACGATCCGGCCCTCGGTCCGCGCCCGCTCGAGGAACTCGAACGCGCTCGCGAGGCGCTCCCGGAACTCCTCCGCCCCCACGATGGAGAGCTGCGCATCGGGGGCGTTGTGGAGGTAGAGAAGGTCGATCGTCTCCAGTCCCAGGTTCTTGCGGCTCCGCTCCAGCTGGTCCTCGAGGTAGGCGGGCGACATCGCATGGCAACCGTCGACCACCACGGCAGGGTCGAGGACCCCGGTCTGGACCAGCTCCTGCTCGATCCACGCTTCGGGGGTCAGCGAACTCTCCCCGTCCGGGGCGAAGTATCCGGCCTTGGTGGCGACGAACAGCTCCTCGCGGGGGACCCCGGCCTGGTGGAGCCGCGCGAGAGCGCGGCCGATGCTGCGCTCCGCACGCTGGTAGCGGTAGTTGATGGCCGTGTCGATGACATTGATGCGGCCGCTCGATACAGCCACTTGCACCGCGTGCTCGACCGCCAGGTCCGTCGGCCCGTCCGGCAGGCCGATGTACGTTCCCAGACCGATGGAGCTGAGCGTGAGCTCGCCGGGCGCTCGGCGGAAATGTTCAGGGACGGCCCGTCCCGCCGCGACGGCCCGGGACTGGAAGGCGGCCGTACCGGGCGGGGTAGCGCGGCCCCCGAGGGATGTCACGTGGCCCCCGGAGACCCGGAGGGGAAACCCCTTGCGGTAGGGGACGCCCCGAGGCCCTAAATCGTCGTGCGAGCTCGGCCGTCGAGGCGGTGCCACGCCGCGACGGAAGTATGGTCGGCTGCGGAAGCCGATCCCGCCGGTGCCGAGGGAGAAGTGCCGGTTCTGCCGGCTTCGTCGCCCCTGCCCGATCCACCCGAGGATCGATCGCTAGCGGGGGCTACGACGGGCCGGGAGGCGGCCGCCGGAGATGGCGCCGACCGGGCAGTACGGGACGCACCACCCACAGTCCGTGCAGTTGTCGAGGACCTTGAGCTCCGTCGCCGTGAGCTCCATGGCGTTCGGGGGGCAGACCCCTGTGCAGAGCCCGCAGAGGACGCAGACGTCCGGATCGACGTGGATCACGGGGCCGAGCCTGGCGGCGCCGGGGCGGTCTCCTCGGGATGCAGGGCTCGCCCCAACGCGGCGAAGCCCGTCAGCGCGCACTTGATCCGGACCGGAGAGAGCGGGATCCCGAGCATCTTGAGCACATCGTCGCGGCTGAGATGGGAGACCGTCTCCATCGGCTGGCCCTTCACCTTCTCGGTCAGCATCGAAGCGCTGGCGACGCTGATCGCGCAGCCATCGCCATCGAACCGGACCTCGTCCACGGTCGTGTGGGTCGGATCCAGCTTTAGCTGGATCCGGATATGGTCCCCGCAGAGCGGGTTCGACTCCTCTCCCACGAGGTCGGCCCCGCTCAGCGGACCGAAGTTCCGGGGGGACTTGTAGTGCTGGAGGATGATCTCCTGGTACATGTCGAACGCCACGGTGCTCCTCCGGCGGAGCCAGTCTGCCCTCGATTATAACGGTCCCGCCACGCCGGGGCAACCGACATCGTGGGGCCGTTTTCTCGACGAGGCGACCGGTTGCCGCTCAAGTTATAAGCATACTGGGGTGCGTAAATCCGATGGCCGTCGCCGAGCCTCCTCCGGAGGATTGGATCTCCCCGGATCAGGTCCGGGAGCTCTCCCACGCCCTCTCTGACACCCCTCCCATGGAAGAGGCCCGGCGCCACGCCTTCCGGGCATTCCTCGAGCAGCCGCTCGAGCCGGACCCGCTCTACCGCAAGTACGGGTACTTCGCCGGGGTCGACCTGCGACAACTGGAGCCACTTCGGAGCGGAGCCCCGGTCGCGGATCCTGCGGTCCAGACCGACACGGTGGAGATCATCCACGACATCTCCGGGACCCGGATCCGGATGCCCTCCGTTCTTCGGGACGCCGGGGTGACCGTCCTTTCGTACCCCGAGATCCTCGGGCGTCTCGCTCCGGGGAGCGGCGCGTTCGGGTTGTCCGCCGACGCCCCGCCGATCCCCGATCGACTCACCGCGCTGGCGGCGACCCTCGTCAACCGGGCCGTCGAGGTGTTCATTCCCGACGGGATCGGGATCCCCGTCCGGCTGAAGGACGTGAGCGTCCTCTCCGAGCCCCATCAGACCCTGTCGATCCACCGACGGATCCGCGCGGGGAAGGGGAGCCGCGTCCTGGCGAGCGAGGAGATCTTCACCCAGGGGCCGGCCGTCGGCCAGCGGCTGCACGGATCCTCCACGGCGATCGAAGTCGGTGACGATGCCCAGGCGGCGTACCTGACCGTTCACGCCCCCGACCTCGAGATGATATCTCTCAACGCCCGGCACGCCACCGTCGGGAACCGGGCCCGGATGATGTGGGTCTGGGGCGGCTTCGGGGGGTTCCGGACCAAGGCGAGGAACACGACGAAACTCCCTGGGCAGGGGTCCGATGTGGAGGACCTCCAGGCGTTCTATGGCGCCGGTCGGCAGGCGTACGATAGCGGAGTCCGGATCGAGCATATCGGCACCGACACCCACGGACAGTCGATCACCCGGGGGGTCTTCCGCGACGAGGCCCGGGGGATGAGCCGGGGACTCGTTCGCATCGAGAAGGACGCGCGCAAGACCGTGAGCTACCTCAGCGAGCACGCGATGCTGCTCTCCCGGGGCGCCCGCTCCGACACCATCCCGATCCTCGAGATCCTCTGCCGCGACGTAAAGGCGACCCATTCCACGTCGGTGGCCCCGGTGGATCCGGAGAAGGTCTTCTACCTGGAGAGCCGGGGGATCGACCAGGACGACGCGGTGCGCATGATCGGGGAGGGATTCCTCTCCCACGTGCTGGCCCGGGCGCCGTTCTCGGACCTTCGTGACCGAATGTACCCGTACCTGGCGGCCCGGTGGGATGGGCGGGAGCTCGGCTGGGGCGACGCCGTCTCCCCCTCGCTCCCACCGCTCGACTTCACCGGCGCCGGCCCCGGTACCGACTGGCGCTTCGACGCGAAGCTGCGGTAGCGCCGGAGAGAAGGATTAACCCCCCGGCGCTCTCGCCGGCGCCGGAGGCACCGATGCCATTGCTCCTGGACCCCGCGACCCGATCCGACGAGGAGCTCCACGAGATGCTCAAGGCCGGGCGCGAGGAGTTCCGGGAGTTCGTAGTAGGTCTCACCAACGAGCCCCCCGGCCCGGTGAAGGAGCCGCTCAGTCTGCTCACGGCCGCCGACCTGCTGAGGGACGTGGTCGCCCTCTCCGAGCTCGTGGACCGCCCCGGCGCGGACCGGCGGCTGCTCGCCGCCATGGTGAACGTTCAGTACGACGCCCTGCTCGCGGCGATCGACCTCATGAAGTCGCACGTCGACATCCCGACGGTGCCGAGGGCCCGCCGGTAGCGGGGGGAGCGGGCGGGCGCCTACCCGACGGCGCCCGTCATCTCGAGCTGGATGAGACGGTTCAGCTCCAGCGCGTAGTCGACCGGGAGCTCCTTCGAGAACTCGGCGAGGAACCCCATCAGGATCAGGTGGATCGCGTCCGACTCGTTCAGCCCGCGGCTCATCAGGTAGAAGATCTGCTCTTCGCCGATCTTCCCGACCACGGCCTCGTGGGTGATCGTGGCGTCCTCCTCGTGGATCTCGTTGTACGGGTAGGTGTCCGAGCGGCTGAAGTCGTCGGGCAGGAGCGCGTCGCACCGGACCGCGGCCTTGACGCCCGTCGCCCCCTTGGAGACGTGCAGCAACCCGCGATAGCTGGTCTGGCCGCCCCGGATGGCGATGGACTTCGAGACGATCTTGCTGGACGTATCCGGAGCCGAGTGGACCGCCTTCGCCCCGCTGTCGATGATCTGTCCTTCCGAGGCGAACGCGACGCTCAGGATGTCCGCCCGGGCGCCCCGGCCCTTGAGGTAGACCGACGGGTACTTCATCGTGATCTTGCTGCCCATGTTCCCGTCGACCCATTCGACCAGGGCGTTCTCGTACGCCACGGCGCGCTTGGTCACCAGGTTGTAGACGTTCTTCGACCAGTTCTGGACGGTCGTGTACCGGACCTTGGCGTACGGTTCCGCCACGACCTCCACGACGGCGGCGTGGAGGGAGTCGGTGGAGTAGATCGGGGCGGTGCACCCCTCGATGTAGTGGACCTTGGCGCCCTTGTCGGCGATGATCAGGGTCCGCTCGAACTGGCCGACGTTCTTCGCGTTGATGCGGAAGTACGCCTGCAGCGGGATCCCCGCGTCGACGCCGGGTGGGATGTAGACGAAGCTCCCGCCGGACCAGACCGCCGAGTTGAGGGCCGAGAACTTGTTGTCGTTGTAGGGAATGATCTTGCCGAAGTACTTCTGGACGATGTCTGGGTACTCCTTCACGGCCGTGTCGGTGTCGGTGAAGACGACGCCCTTCGCGGTCAGGTCCTCCCGGATCTTGTGGTAGACCGTCCCGGAGTTGTACTGGGCGCCGACGCCGCCGAAATAGTCGCGTTCTGCCTTCGGGATCCCGAGCTTGTCGAAGGTGTTCTTGATGTCGGCCGGGAGGTCCTCCCAGCTCTTTTTCGTGTCACCCTCGGCGAGCGGGTTCGCGTAGTATGTGTACGCGTCGAAGTCCAGCTCCGCCAGGGAGGGGCCCCAATCCGGCATGGGGCGCTCGAGGAAATGCTCGTAGGCGCGCAGCCGGTACTCGAGCATCCAGGCCGGTTCGTTCTTGAGCTTCGAGATCTGCTCGACGATCTCGCGGCTGAGCCCCTTCGCGGTCCGGACCTTGTACGTCTCGGGGTTCTTGAAGTCGTAGCGAGTGTAATCGAGGGGCGTGACCTCGGACGCTGTCTGAGCCATGAATGCCTCAATGGATTCCATCACATCTGCGTATTTAAATAGCCCGTAGCAGCGACCGCGACCTTTGGCCTTCCCGTCGGCCGGTCGCCACCCGTGTGACGGTGTGTCGTCCGGCGCGCGACATTCGGCGGCTACCCGAACCGACCGTTCACGTAGTTCTCGGTGAGCTTCTCCCGGGGAGTATGGAACAGCTGTTGGGTCGTACCGAACTCGACCAGCTTTCCGAGGTAGAAGAACGCGGTAAAGTCCGAGACCCTCACCGCCTGGGCGAGGTTGTGGGTGACGACCACCACCGTGTAGCTGCCTTTGAGCTCATGGATCAGCTGCTCGACCTTGGTCGTGGCGATCGGGTCGAGGGCCGAGCACGGCTCGTCCATCAAAAGGACCTCGGGCTGGACCGCTAGCGCCCGGGCGATGCACAGCCGTTGCTGCTGTCCGCCCGACAGGCGGGTACCGGAGCTGTCGAGGGTGTCCTTCACCTCGTCCCATAGGCCGGCCCGGACCAGGCTCTCCACCACCCCCTCGTCGAGGGCGTCCCGGCCCCGGACCCCCAGGAGCCGGAGGCCGCTCGCGACGTTGTCGTAGATCGACATGTTCGGGAACGGGGTCGCCTTCTGGAACACCATGCCGATCCGGCAGCGGACCTCCACGGGGTCGAGGCGCGCGATGGACTGCCCGTCGAGGGTGATGGACCCTCCGACCCGGCCTCCGGGGGTCTGCTCGTGCAGCCGGTTGAGGCACCGCAGGAACGTGGACTTCCCGCATCCCGACGGGCCGATGATGGCGGTCACCGCCCCGTCCGGGACGCTGAGCTCCACATCGTAGAGCGTCTGCTGGGACCCGTACCATGCGTTCAGGTCCTTGACCTCGAGCTTTCCCGGCACGCTCAGCCTCCGTCGGCGGAGAGATGGGCAGAGCGGAAGCCGAGCCGGGCGACGAGGCTGATGCCGATCATGATGATCAAAAGGACCAGGGCCGCCCCCCAGGCGTCCACGATCTCATTCGGATACGTGCTGTAGTTCGAGAGGTTGTTATAGATGAGCACCGCCAGCGAGGCGACGGGCCGGTTCAGCCCCGGAGACCAGAACGCCCACCATCCGGCGGTGAACAGGAGCGCGGCCGTGTCACCAGCCGCCCGGGCGGCGGCGAGGAGGATCCCCGTGATGATCCCGGATCGCGCTGTGCCGAGCGTCACGCGGAGCGTGACCCGGTGCGGCGGGAACCCGAGGGCAATGGCGGCTTCGCGCACCCCCACGGGGACACTTCGCAGGGCGCCCTCTGTCGTTCTCGTGACCAAAGGGATCATCAGGATCGACAGGGCGATCCCGCCGGAGAGCAGGGTCTGGGCGTACGTCCGGTCGACCTGCAGGAGCCCCACAAACACTACGAGGCTCACCAGAATGGAGGGAATCCCCGTCATCACCTCGGCGAAGAAGCTGACGGAGCGACCGAACCAGCCCCGGCCAAACTCGGCGACATAGATACCCGCCAGGAGGCCGAGCGGTATCGAGATCGCGGAGGCGATCCCGAGGAGAAGAAGGGTCCCTTGGATCGCCGGGCCGATCCCGCCGACGGAGCACGGGGAGCTCAGCACCGGGTTGCACGGTTGCGGGAACGGTTCGTAGTAGAACCCGGGGGAGAGGACCGCCACCCCGCCGTTCTGGGCGGCGGTCGCCACGATACTCGCCAGGGGATAGATGGCGACCAACGTGCATAGTATCCCGAGCAGACCGACCGTGATGTGGACCGACCGCCGGAGGATGCGGCGAGGCCGCTGGGGCGGCACCGCCTGGCTCCGCCACTTCCCCACCTCCGAGGCCCCCGAGGCTCGGATGCGGGCAGCCATCGCAGCCAGCGGGGCGGCGTGGCGCCGGGAGGATCGGCGGGGCCGGTCCGGCTCGTGGGCGAGGGCACGGACCAACAGCCGCGCCCCGACATTGATGGCCACGGTGATGACCAGCAAGATGACGCCGAGTTCAACGAGGGGCGGGAGCGGCACGCCGCCGCTCGACACCTGGTCCGCGAGTTCGGCAGGGATCGTCTGAGCGGCGGAGAAGAGCGAGGTCGGGAAGTAGAGCTGGCCCCCGATCAGGAGGGCCACGGCGATGGTCTCCCCGATCGCCCGGCCAAGGCCCAAGAGGATCGCCCCGAGGATGCCGGGTCGCGCCGGGCCGAGAACCGCGATCCGGATCGACTCCCACCGGGTCGCGCCGAGCCCGAGGGCGGCCTCCCGCTGGAGGCGCGGGACCGAGCGCATCGCCTCGCGGGAGATCGCCGCGATCGTCGGGATGATCATGAGGGCGAGGACGACGCCCGCCACGAACAGGTTCAGGGTCTCGATCCCCCCCGAGAAGAGGAGCGTGCCTCCCGTCAGCTGCGCGAGCCTTGGGTCGACGTTCGTCTCGAGGTACGGCGCGACCACTTCGTACCCCCACAGCCCGAACACCACGGAGGGGACCGTGGCGAGCAGGTCGACGATCCACCCGAGCGGCTCTGCGATCCTCCGGGGGGCAAAGTCCGCGAGGAAGATCGCGACCCCCAACGAAACCGGCACCGCGAGCAGGAGCGCGAGAACGCTCACTTCGATGGTGCCGACCACCATCGGGGCCGACCCGTAGAGCCCGTGGTTCGGGTCCCACGTGCTCCCGATCAGGAACGCCAGTCCCGTGTGGGTGATCGAAGGCCATGCGATCCAGGCCAGGACGCCGGCGAGAAGGGCGAAGAGCGCGAGGAGCCCCCCCGCGATGACGGCCGTCCCCCAACGGAACGTCTGGTCGAGGTCCCGAAGCAGGCGGCGGCGGCGGGCGGTGAGGCCTCGCCGCGGGACCTGGGAAGGGTTGGCCACTGGGATCCCGATCCCGCCTACCCGCACGCGGGGAGCGCCGCTCCGTTGTAGGTCATGGTGCTGAGGCCCGCCTGGTCGACCGCGATGACGGCCGCCGGGAGCGTCACGTAGTAGAGTTCATTGGAGAGAGCCTGACCGGATGTCAGGCTCCAGTTGATCCACTGCCGGATGACCTGAGTCTTCTCCACGGAGGTCGCAGGATACCCGTGGGTCCCTTCGTCGTACACATAGAAGTAGATCAGGGTCGCCAGCGGATAGTCATTCGGACCGGCCGAGTTGATCATGCTCACCGAGGCCCAGCTACCGTTGGAAGCGGGGAAGCTGGTGATCTTCGACTGGTTGGTGATCGCGGACGCGGTGTCGGCGAGGTTCGGCAGGATGTAGTTGCCGGCGGGGTTCTGGATCTTCGCGTACTGAAGGCCGGAGGTCCCGAGGGTGTCCGTGAGGTCGCTGTATCCGATGGCGTAGGAGGTCTTCTGGACCGTGGAGATCTCCAGCGAGTTGCCCTTCACGGCTTCCTCCCCCGTCACCTTGGGGAAGGCGACCGTAAGTCCCTTTCCGATCGACGACGCCCACGGAGCGTTGTCCTGGGATAGAAGATCGGTGAGAACGTAGGTCGTCCCGGCGCCGTCCGAGCGGACGATCGGGATGATCGTCGCCGTCGGCATCTTCAGGGTCGGGTTGATGCTGCTGATCTGGGTCGCGTTCCAGTTCGTGATCGACCCGTTGAAGATCCCAGCGAGGACGGTCCCCGTGAGCTGGATCGGGCTCGTGATCCCGGGGAGGGAGTAGATCAGGGTGAGTGCGCCGGCCGTCACCGGGAGCGTCAGGACCGGGTCCGGGAAGCCGGTCGTCTGGCTGGAGTTGAGCGGCGCGTCGCTGGCGGCAAAGTCGACCTGAGCGCCCTGGAGATCCGTGATGCCGGTCCCGGAGCCGGCCGGGTTGTAGCTGACCTGGTTGCCGGTGTCCGTGGCGTAGGTGGCGCCCCACGCCACAACGAGCGTGTTGACGATATTGGCGCCGCCGCCCGAGAGGGTGATCCCGGTCGGACAGGCGTTCGCCGTGGTCGCCGGGGGAGGCGTGTTCTTCGCCGCGAACCAGCCGGACTGGACCCCGACCGCGAGGACGATCACCACGATCACGGCGACCGCGATCGCCGCGTAGATCGGCGTCAGGTTCCGCTTCCGTACGATCTTCGGCATCGGCGTCGTTGCGCGGGGGGTCGCGGGTTCGGTCGTTCCTGCCATCGAGGTCCTCGTCGTCCGCCCCGTCCCCCGCCCGGGGGAGAGGCTCGCGGGCGGGGCGACTGGAGGGGTATATAAGCATGCTTAGAAGCGTGTTTGAACGTCGTATTGAGTGCGGGTTCTGCGCGCATTCTCACTTCCGGGCCGCTGGATTCGCATTCGTACGTGCGAGAGGACCGGACCGAAGGCGCCAGGGAGGCGCGCGCCGGCAAGCCTATAGGGTCGCAGACCCAGCGGGGACCGATGCCACTGGGGAGCCGCACCGACCGGGACGGGTTCGTGGCGTGGATCGAGGGACTGCCGGTGTCCGGCAAGTCCACGCTCTCCCGCGCGGTGCGCGACCGGCTCGATGCGGCAGGGTACAAGGTCGAGATCCTCGATGGGGACGAGGTCCGCCAGATGTTCTCCCCCGAACTGGGATTCTCCCGGAAGGACCGGGAGTTCCACGCCCGCCGGGTGAGCTACGTGGCGCGGATGCTCGCCCGGAACGGCGTGGTGGTCCTCGTCGCAATGATCACGCCGTACGAGACCTCCCGGCAGGCCGCCCGCGCCACCGTGGGAACCCGGTTCACCGAGATCTGGCTCCACTGTCCTATCGAGATCTGCCAAAAACGCGACACGAAGGGGCTGTATGGCCCGCAGGGAACCCACGGGAAGGTCACCGGCGTCGACGACCCGTTCGAGGAGCCGCTGAACCCGGACCTCGTCGTGGAGACTTCGGTGGAGTCCGTGGGGAAGTGCACGGACCGGATCCTGGCCCACCTGACGGCCCGGAAGTACTTGCCTCCGCTCCCTGCCACGTCGGCGGCGGTCTAGGCGAACACCTTCTGGGCCTTCGCGAGGGCGTCGAAGCACCGGTCGAGGTCCGACCGGTCATTGTACAGGTACGGGCTCGCCCGGGTCAGCGCCGAAACCCCCAGCCGGTCCATCAATGGCTGGGCGCAGTGGTGACCCGCCCGCACCGCGACCCCTTCGGCGTCGAGGAGGCTCGCCACATCGTGGGGGTGCATCCCCCGGACGGAGAACGAAAGGAGGGCGGACCGATCGCGACCCGGCGGCGGGCCGGCGATGTGGACCGCATCCCCGAACCGGGCGGGTACCTGCTCCCACGCGTACCGGAAGAGGTCCCGTTCGTGCGCCTCCAGGGCCTCCCAACCGATCCCTCCGAGGTATCGGAGCGCCTGGTGGAGCCCGACAGCCCCTCCCACATTCGGGGTGCCGGCCTCGAACCGTGCGGGACTCCCCTGGTAGAGGACCCGGTCCTGATGGACCTCACGGATCATCTCGCCACCGCCCATCCAGGGGTCGAGCTTCTCCATCAGCTCGCGGCGACCCCATAGGACCCCGATCCCCATCGGGCCGAGGGTCTTGTGGCCCGAGAACGTGAGGAAGTCGACGCCCAGGGAGCGGACATCGAGGGGGAGGTGCGGCGCGGACTGGGCGGCGTCCAGCAGGACCAGCGCGCCCGCGGAGTGCGCCTGTTCGGCGATCTCCCGGATCGGGTTGATCGTGCCGAGGACGTTCGAAACGTGGGTCAGGGTCACGATCTTCGGCCGGAGCGCGAGCAGCCGCTCGATCTCCGCGCCACGGAGTCTCCCCTCGGCATCCACGTCGATGAAATCGAGAACGATGCCCCGTTCCATGCGGAGCATCTGCCACGGGACGATGTTCGAGTGGTGCTCCATCACGGTCGTGACGACCCGGTCGCCCGTGTGGAGGTGGCGGCCGAGGCTGTGCGACAGCAGGTTCAACGCCTCCGTAGCCCCCCGGAGGAAGACGACCTCGGAAGGGTCCGTGCTCCCAACGAACTCGGCGCAGGCAGACCGCGCGCCTTCGTACGCGTCGGTGGCGGCCTCGGCAAGCTCGTAGACGCCGCGGTGGACGTTGGCGTTCAGGGTGCGGTAGGTACTGCGCCTCCGCCTCGATGACCGCCTCGGGCTTCTGGGAGGTCGCCGCTGAATCCAGGTAGACGAACGGGTGGCCGTGCGAGGTCCGATGGAGGATCGGGAAGTCGGCGCGGACCCGGGCGACGTCCATGGTCGGTGGTCTAGGCGCTGGGGGAGGCGCCGACCTTGACCCAGTCGTACCCCTTCGCTTCGAGCTCTTCGGCGAGGCGCCGGTCGCCGGACATGGCGACGACCCCATCGACCATCACGTGGACCCGGTCGGGCTTCAGGTACTTCAGGATCCGCTGGTAGTGCGTGATCACGAGGACCCCCGCATCCGCGCGGTGCAGCTTGGCCACGGTCTCTCCGACGCTCTTCACCGCGTCGATGTCGAGTCCCGAATCCGGCTCGTCGAGGATCGCGAACGTGGGGTTGAGGGTCGCCATCTGGAGGACCTCGACCCGCTTCTTCTCGCCCCCGCTGAATCCCTCGTTCAGGGACCTCTTCAGGAGCGCCTCGTCCATCCCAAGGTAGCCGAGGTGCGTCTTCAGGTCGCGACCGAACCCCTCGGCATCGGCGTTCTCGGCGGTGTGCCGCTGCATGTAGGAGGTCCAGAGGAACTTGGAGAGCGAAAGGCCCGATACCTCCTGAGGGTACTGGAATCCGAGGAACAGACCGGCCTTTGATCGTTGGTCAACGGGCATCGCCAGGAGGTCCTTCCCATCCAGGTGAGCGGTCCCGTGGGTCACTTTGTACTTCGGGTGGCCCATCAGGGCGTAGGAGAGGGTGCTCTTGCCCGAGCCGTTCGGCCCCATCAGGGCCGTGATCTCCCCAGAGTACAGCGTCAGGGTGACGCCCTTCAGGATCTCCTTTCCGGCGACCTCGACGTGGAGGTCCTTGACCTCGAGAGTATGGGCGGGAGTCGACGTCATCGGGTTCGACCCGAAGGAGAAGGGGGCGTTATTTAAGCATGGCGCGGTGCGTAAAATACTCCTTCGTTCCTAGGGGGTATGGAGGTGTAGGTGACCGCGGCATCGTTGGACATCCGGCTCGGCGAAGGAACCCGCGGCCGGATCATCGAGGAACTGGCCGTGGCCCCCCGAACGGCCCGGGATCTCGCGCGGAGCCTCGGGATCCAGGAGAGCGCCGCCCGGGGGCACCTCGACCGCCTCGAGCAGCGGGGCCTCGTCCTGCCCACGTTCCACAAGGAGGGCGTCGGTCGGCCTCGCAAGCGCTACGCCCTCACCACCGCGGCGCAGGAGCTCTTCCCTCGTCGCTACGAGCTGATGCTCGACTCGGTGCTCGAGGAGCTTCTCGCCCGCCAGGGCGCGGAGTTCGTCTCCTCGATCTTCGCCGACGCGGCGCGCCGCATGGCGCTCCAGATCGTCCGCAAGGTGCCCGCCCATGCGGCGCCGGCGGAGCGGGCGGAGGCGCTCGCTGCCGCCCTGAACGAGCTCGGGTTCCGATGCGTCGTCGAGTCCGACCCGGACGGTTCGCTGAAGATCGTTCGGACGAACTGCGTGTTCCGGCACAACGCCCTGACCCATTCCTATCTGATCTGCGACGTGTTCGACAAGCACCTCACCGAGGCGCTCCTGGGCGAGGTCGGGCTGGACCTGAAGGACTCGATCAGCCGGGGCGCGATGCGCTGCACCCATCTCATCCAGCTGCGGTGACGGCCCGGTCGGCACCGGTCGGGGCCCCGTCGTCCTCCTCGAGCTCGACCCCCTCCGAACGGACCCGGCGGGAGAGCTCCCGGGCGAACCCCGCTGGATCCCGGGGCGAGAGGAACATCGGAACGCCCTCTCCTCCGACCAGGACTCCCCCGGCGATGGTGTGAACCGTATCGAACGAACCCACCGAGGGGGTCGGGCTCCACATCCGACCCCGCCATCCCCAAGACCCAAAGATGCCGACCGGGCTCAGGTCCCGGAGGCTCGCCAGGCGGATCCGATGGATCGAGGCGATCCGTTCCCTCCGGGAGCCGAACAGCCTCCGCGCGTAGAGATACTCGGAGTCGAGGACGTAGTAGGTGGAGAGATATCGTGCCAAGTAGACCGCGATCACGAGCGCCAGGAAGAGCGGGACCTGGGGGTACAGGAAGTACGACCCGGAGCGGCCGTTGATGTAGACGAGGACGAGCACGAGGAACAGGTAGAACCCGATGGTGGCGTACCGACCAGGCACCCCATACCACGTACCGTCCGCGCGAGTCCAGCGGGGGCACGGGGCTCGCCTCCGATCCCGGGGCGGGGACCCCCGACCCTCGGTCCGCGGTCCCCTTCGACGCCATCACGCTTGCGTCGCCGCCGGGTCCGGCGCCGGGGAGCCCCCGAGGCCGGACGTGTACGTCCCGGTCCCGACCCCCCCTTGGAAGAACGCGATGAGGTCGGCCCCGTCCAGCTGATCGAACGTGTGCGGGGCGGTCGGCTCGTACACGTACCGGCACAGGAACTCACCGGGGGCGCTCGCGGCGAGCTGCGCGATCGGCGTAGAACAGTCGGCCGGCTCATGGGTCGCGGACGCGACGTGGCAGGAGGAGGTGAGGACCGTGTCGTTGGCCTGGAGCCATGGCCAGAACGTCGCGCTGTTGACGCACGTCGCGTCCTCGCCCCCTGCGACGACGTAGATCCTCACGCTCGAGAGGTTCTGCGGGTAGAACCGGAACGCGGAGATGTGGTACTCGATCCCA
The DNA here is from genome assembly GCA_963708255.1 of uncultured Thermoplasmata archaeon. Classification (GTDB taxonomy): domain Archaea; phylum Thermoplasmatota; class Thermoplasmata; order Lutacidiplasmatales; family UBA184; genus Lutacidiplasma. Next base: position 770,194 of record CAVPSE010000002.1, on the reverse strand, counting down.
TACCCGACGGTCCCGGTGGACGGTGGGGCGGAACCCCCGGTCACCTCGGCGAAGCCGGGTGGCAGCGTCGGGTGGACCGACTGATAGTAGGCCGACTCCTCGAACATGTCCGGGCAGGCCGCCACGGCACCGACACCCGCGAAGAGGCTCGGGTGGTTCGTGGCGATGGAGAGCGCCCCATTGCTCCCCATGCTCATGCCCACAAGATAGACCGAGGTCACGTGGGCCACGGTCTTCTCGTGGGCGATGGCGTCCAGGACGTCGGTCTCCTCCGGACCCGTCGACGGCGAGTTCACGTACCATCCGTCGGTGACCCGAGTGCACAGCGACGCGACGATCCATCCCGCCGCGTTCGCGGCGTTGATCATGGAGGCGCCGCCCGTGTACGACGGCACGTTGGAGCATTCGTTCGTGCTCTCCACGCCGTGGAGGAAGAGCAGGAACGGATAGGAGCCCGAGGAGGTGAACCCCGGTGGATCCCACGCGGCGTACGAGAGCGACTTGCCGTCGACGGAGGAGGTGTACTGGATCGTCTGGTAGGACGTGTCCACCGTCCCGTTGGATCCGCCGTTCGGCGATCGACCGGCGGGCAGGGCGAAGAACGACGGGTCGACCACGACGAGCGCGACGAGCGCGATCACGACCAGGACCGCCACGCAGACCGCGGCCCATCCGGCCCGTTTCATCCCGTCGGACTCCCGCGGGGACCGGGTTGGATCCGGATCCGCCCCCCGCGGACCGCGGAGTCCCGGGGCTACTTAAGAGTCTGATGGCCGAGCCGGCGGCGGCGTTCCCCGGGGACGGCCGGCCCCTCGACCGGCCTACCCAAGAGGCTCGTAGTAGTACTCGCCCGCCGCGCGCTGTTCCCGGTCCAGCACCGAGTCTTCTCGGTTGATCCGCGGGCGAAGCGTCTCGGGATCCCTTCGGAACGTGACCTGGACGTCCTTCAGGAGGCGGTTCATCCCCTCGCGCATGGGGAACGGCCCGTCGCCCCGCCCATCGGCCCCGTCCGGTGAAACGGAGCGGAACACCATCAGCTCGTCACACCCGAGGTCCAGGAAGTAGACGTCGTGGTCCACGACGAGCGCCGTGGCGCCCGAGCGCTCGATCTGGCGCCGTAGGAGCCGGGCCATCGCCATCCGCTCGTCCGAGTCGAGGTACGCGGACGGTTCGTCGAGCAGATAGAGCGTGGCCGGTCGGGCGAGGCAGAGGGCCACGGCCGCGCGCTGGAGCTCGCCCCCGGAGAGATCGGGGAGGGCCACGTCGAGGACCCCCTCCAGGTGGAGGCCCGGCACCAGCTCCCGCTCGAGGAGGCGCGCGTCGAACGTCGGATCCGACTGGAGCGTCTCCATCCGCTCCCGGAGGCTGGCCGGTTGGGTGACCTTGAGGTACTGGGGCTTGTAGCTGACGGTCACCCCCGCCGGCGGGGTCCCGGAGGTGGGGGCCTCGGCCCCGGCGAGCATCCGGACGAACGTCGTCTTCCCCGTCGCATTGGGCCCGACGATCCCCACGGTCTCGCCCCGGGCGAGCTCCCCCGCGGCGACCGTGAGGTGGAACCGGTCGAACCGCTTCTCCAGCGCCTCGAACCTCACGGCCACGTTCCGGCGCGCCGGGGGTTTCGGCGGGTGCGAGATGAACCGGACGGGCTCGGTCCGGAAGCGGACGTTCTCGTCCCGCAGGTATCCCGTGAGGTAGGTGTTGACGGCGCTCCGCATGGCGATCGGGTGGGAGATGACGCCGAAGGCGGCCTCCTCGCCATAGACCAGGTGGGCCTGGTCCGCGAGGTAGTCGAGGAGGGCGAGATCATGCTCGACGACGACGACGCTCTTGTGCTCGCCCAGGCGCCGGAGGATCCGGGCCACCGAGAGTCGGTGGACGATATCGAGGTAGCTCGACGGTTCGTCGAAGAGGTAGAGGTCCGCGTCGGTACCGAGGGTCCGGGCGATCGCGCCCAGCTGGAGCTCCCCTCCGGAGAGCTCCGTGAGCCGCCGGTCGGCCTTGCCGTGGAGCCCCACCTCCTCGAGGAGCTTGCGGGGATCTCCCCCGGGTGCGCCCACGTACTCCTCCAGGGTCTGAGGCTCCTCGGCGAGCCGGTCGACGTACTGGGGCTTCACCACGCTGCGGAGCTCCCCCCGCTGGATGCGCTGGAAGTGGGCGGCGAACGCCGTGCCGCGGTAATGGGCCACGACCGCTTCCCAGCTGGGGGGCACGTCCCACTGGCCAAGGTTCGGGACCTCGGTCCCCGCGAGGACCCGTAGCGCCGTGGACTTCCCCGTCCCGTTGGGGCCTAAGAGGCCGGTGATCCCTTTCACGGGCGGCAAGGGGAGGCGGTACAGCCGGAACCCGTTGTACCCGTACCGGTGGACGATCTCCGACTCGTCCGTGGTCGGGGTGTTCAGGATCTTGATGGCATCGAACGGGCATTTGTGCACGCAGATGCCGCAGCCGATGCACAGGCTCTCGGAGATGATCGGTTTGCCGGTCTCCTTCGACTCGACGATGCACTCCTGCCCCATCCGGACCGGCGGACAGTAGTTCTGGCACTCCCACTGGCATTCCTTCGGATGGCACCGGTCGGCGAGGAGGATCGCGATACGTCCCACGGCTCACGCTCCGCCGGGGTCGGTCACATCGGCCGCGATCTTCCCGTCGGCCATGGTCAGGTGCCGCCGGGCCCGGGCGGCGACGCGGGGGTTGTGGGTCACCAGGATGATCGAGACCGGGCGGGTGGCGTGGATGCGGACGAGGAGGTCCAGCACGACGTCGGTGTTCGCCCGGTCGAGCTCCCCCGTCGGTTCGTCCGCCAGGAGGATGCGAGGCTCATTGGCGAGCGCCCGGGCGATCGCGACCCGCTGCTCCTCTCCGCCCGACAGCTCGTGGGGGAACGCGTCCCGTCGGTGCGTAAGGCCGACCTCCTCCATGAGCGCGGCGGCCCGGGCGCGTCGGGGGCCCGTAGGCATCCGGGCGGCCCGCATCGGGAGCTCCACGTTCTCCACGGCCGTCAGCGTCGGCAGAAGATAGAACCGCTGAAAGATGAACCCGATGGAGGTCGAGCCGGAGGCGGGAGCGCTGGGCATCGCTCTGGCGCTGGACCGGCACCCCGTCCCAGCGGAGCTGCCCGGCGGTGGGCACGTCAATGAGACCGAGGACATTGAGGAGCGTGGTCTTGCCACACCCCGAAGGCCCTTCGACCGAAACGAACTCCCCCGGGGCCAAGGAGACATCGATCCCGTCGAGGGCCCGGACGCGCGGGGCCGTGCCCGACCCGAACTCCCGGTGGACCTCCATGAGCTCGATCCGAGGTGGGAGGACGCTCATCGAAGCGCCTCCACGATGCGCAGCCGCAGGGCCGCCCGGGTGGCAGCGGCCGACGCGACCGCGGCGAGGGCGAGGACCCCAAGGAAGAGCAGCCCCAGGGTGACCGGATCGAAGACGGCGTACCGCGCGGCGACCTGGACGGCGCCGGTCGAGTACGCCGCCAGGAACAGGACCGTGGCGGCACCCCCAAGGATCCCGATCGCTCCCCCCGCGCCCCCGAGCACGAGACCCGAGGCGATCCACTCTCCGGCGATCGATCGATTGGGGACCCCGATCGCACGACGGACGCCGATCCACCGCCGCTCGGCCTCGACCCGGCGCAGCAGCACGAGGGCGAGGAACACGAGGCCAACGCTCAAACCCACGGAGGAGAGGGCGAGGTAGAACCCGGTGAGCAACTGGGAGGACTGGGCGAGCTGGGCCGCTTCGCCGGTCAGCGCGCTCACCCCGTAGTACGGGACAAGCTGTTGGATCTCCGCGGCGAGCGCATTGATGTCCGCAGTGTCGGTCGACGCGGCCCCCGTGAGCGCCACCTGCACCGTGTCCGCCTCATCGAGGAGGGCGGAGGGGGTCCGTCCATAGCCGGTCAGATACTGCAGCTCCGAGAGCGGCACCACCAGAGCGAAGGCGGCGGTGGGGCCCAGGAGCGACTGGGGCACACCGAACGTCGCGACGATCCGGAAGGGGATCGCCGAGGAGACATTGGAGGTGGCGCCGATCGACAGGGCCTCGCCGACGGTGAGGCCCGTCGCGTCGGCGTAGGGGCTGGAGACCATCACCTCCAGATCCGGCGTCCCGTTGTAGTTCCCGTCGTTGTAGAAGACCGTGTCCGACGGGTCCGAGAACGGAAGGTTACCGGGGAACAGACCGCTCTCCTCGGGGTTCTCGGTGGCGACGAACTGGGAGGGGATCACCCCCTCGGCGAGAGCGGGCGAGGCACCCCCTCCGGGAGGGAACGTATCGATCGGGACGCTCAGCACCGGCGAGGCCGCCGCGACCTTTGGGAGCCCGAGGATCTTCTGCACCAGGGAGTGGGCGTTCCCGACCCCATGGGCGCCGCTGCCCGAGACGGCGACCTGGTACCCGGAGTGCTGCAGGTCGTAGATCTCGTGGTCGGCGACGCCGCCCCCGACGGAGATCAGGATCACCGGCAGGGCCACCGCGGTGGCGAGGGCCGCCACCGACAGGCTGTCCTGCAGTCGGCGGTGGCGGAGCGCGCGCCATCGGACGATCGACCTCACGGCGCCCTCAGCTCCTCCGCCACGGGGATCCTCATCGCCCGGGCCGCCGGGGCCAGCGAGGCGAGGAGACCGATGGCCAGGACCTCGACGGCCGCGCCGGCCACGACGGTGGCGTCGATGGAGACGAAGGAGAACCCGGCCGGGAGGCCGGAGAGAAGCCGGTCGAGGAAGGCGTTGAGGCCGTACGCCCCCGCCGCCCCTACGAGGAGCCCGAACCCGAGTCCGAGGGCCCCGAGCAGCAGGCCCTCCTGCAGGACCAAGCCCCCGACCCGGGCGCGCGTGTAACCGATCGCACGCAGAAGGGCGAGCTCCCGGCTGCGGTCATCCACGGACATCAGGAGCACGGTCGTCGTGAACAACGTGGCCACGATGATCCCGATCGCCCCGATGAGCGTCCCGAACGTCCGGTAGAGGTTGACGGCCTGCTCCACCGAGGTCAGGATGTTTCCGATGGTGAAGAACGTCAACGCCGGGAAGGACCGGGCCAGCACGGACTGGTCCTGCGAGGGGTGGGATGGGTCGGCGAGGTGGATCAGGACCAGCGAGGCGTAGTCCTGGCCGGGGCCTTGGTCCCCCTGGAGGCCCTGGAGTTCGCTCAGATAGAAGAACCCCAGAAGGGCCGAGGGGATCAGCCAGAACGGCTGGGTGATGCCCACGATCTCGAAGAGCGTTGAGTTGGAGAACCAGTCGGCGAGGCCGGTGGGTCCGGCTACCCCCTGCACGCTCGCCCATAGGAGGTCCCCGACCCCGACGTGGAGAAGTCCGGCGAGCCCGGCGTCGATCTCCACCTGGTGCGTGGAGGTCCCGTCGTACGAGCCGTTCCCCCAGCGGGGATCCCCGGGGGCCGTGAACCCGCCGCCGGCCAGGGTGGCGGGCGTTTCCAGTCCACCGTTGTCGCTCGGGATCCACCCGACCGCCCCCGCGCTCGTCGGCGCCCAGCCACCGGGGACCTCGCTTCCGTCCGAGGACCGGTTCGACGCCGCGTAGAGTGAGGAGTTCGCGAAGACGACGTTCCCGACGAGCCACGGGCTCGCCGACGCCACGTTCGGGTCGGTGGCAGCGAGCTGAGAGGGGACCCGGTGGGCATCGGTGACCGGCGGGAAGCTCCCGTCCGTGATCGACGTATTCGCGCTGGTCGCCAGGAGGTCGATGCCGCTGGAGGCGGCGAGCCGGGTCGCGCTGGTCTGGACTCCCGATGAGAGGGCCAGAAGGAGAACGACCAGGCCGGTCGAGAGACCGATGCCGAGGACGGTCGCGGCGGAGCGCCCGGGCCGACGTCGGATCGCGTCAAGCGAGTAGGCCATGAGCGGTTACGCCGCCCGGGGGCCGGCGGTGCGCGAAGCTCCCCCATGCTCGTGACGTGGTCGGCTGCCACGTCGTACTTGTGGATCGACTCCTCGCTGATGGTATGGGCCCGGACCCCGACCGAGTCCGGGATCTTCGGGAAGCGCCCGGGTAGCGAGGTGAGGAGTCCCCGGAGGACGTCCTCCACGAACTTGGGGTTCCGGTGGGCCGCAAGCACGACACCGGCCTCGTCCCCGCGCTTCAGGATATGATAGGTGGGGGACGACTGGGCCGCCTCGATGGCGTCGATCATCTGATCGACCTCCACGTCCACCCCCTCGGGGATGTCGAACACCAGTCGGGTCCGGTTCCGCTGGTTGTGGGTCACCATCGGCAGGTCGCGTAGCGACGGGTCGGCCAGGAGAGGGAACTCTCGCGTGAGGGCCTCCCGGCAGGTCTCCATCGCGCAGGGGCACGCGGTCATCCCCACCGCCTCGGCTCCCACGGACCGCCGCACCACGACCTCGTCGGCCGTGCCCCGGACCGCCACGGCCTCCGCCAGGAGCCGGAAATCCTCGAGGCTGGTCCTCTCCGGAGCGATCCCTCGGGGGAGGAAGTAATCGGCCGTCGCCTCGGCGCGCGAACGGGTCGCATATGGGTGACGGACGAGGAGCTCCCTCGCGATGCGGGCGCACGCTGCTTCGAGGCTCGGGAGGGGGTCGTGGATGCTCTCGTCGATGAGCTCGGCGAGGAGGACGGCGTTCCGGGAAAGGTCGGAGCCCTTTCGCTCCGCCGGGAGGTCGACCGCGACGGAGAACGTGGCTCCCAGGGTGACGACTCGGGTGGGCCGATGGATGGCCAGAGGCTTCTTGACCCCCGAGATCCCGACCTGGTGGAGCGGAACCCCTCCGTCGGCGGGCGGCGTGGCGTGAATGTCCTTCACTGGCCCGTTCAGCGGCGGGGTGATTATAGGGCTACCCCGCGCCGACGGCCCTATATGTCCCCGGACCCCTCCTACGGTCCGATGAGCGCCAATGCGGCCCCCGAAACGCCTCCCCCGCCGGCCCCGGCCGCCGCGCCGGCGGCCCCCAGCGGTCCCACCTCCGGGGGCAATCCCGAGCAGGAAGCCCTGATCATCAAGGAGCTGAAGAAGATCTACGACCCGGAGATCCCGATGAACATCGTCGACCTCGGGCTCATCTACGGGTTTGAGTGGCACGCCGACGAGGTGGTGCTGAAGATGACCCTCACTGCCCCGGGGTGCCCGGTCGCCGGGATCCTCGCCGAGGAGATCAAGACGGCCATCGAGAAGGTTCCGCAGGTGACCAAGGCGACCGTCGACATGGTCTGGGAACCCCCCTGGACGCCCGAGCGGATGAGCGAGTTCGCGAAGCGCCAGTTCGGCTACCTGTAGATCAGACCCCGCGCCGCCGGCGCCGGGCGACGACCACGGTGGCGACGACGACCGCCGCCAGGCCCCCGAGGATCCCGATCACGAAGATGGGGCCGACCAGTTGACCTGTCCTATCGGAAGAGGCCGGCGCGGTGACGTTGATCTCGGCAACCAAGGCGAGCCGGCCCCCGCCGGCGTCGGTGAGGACAACGGTCACGTTGTAGACGCCCGCGGTGCCGGGCATGCAGGAGAGGTCTCCCCCGACCGGGGGCGGGCACCCCGGTGGGAGGTTCTGCCAAATGTAGCTCACCGCGCCGCTCCCACCGGACGCGGCCACCCGGAGCGCCAGGTCGTTCCCCAGGACAACGGTCCCACCGCCGGTGAGGTTCCCGACGAGCGCCGGAAAGATCCCGATCTGGACCGGGGTCGCGCGAACCACGAACCCGTTTGAGTCGGTGACATTCAGGAATACTTCCCACGTCCCGGGCGGGAAGCTGCACCGGGCGGAAGGGGGGGCTTCAGTAGGCGTGCATCCGGTTGGGAGCCCGGCCCACGAGTACTGGAGGGTACCGGCGCCCCCGGTGACCTGCGCTGTAAGGAGGATCGCGACCCCTGCGTCAGCGGTCGCACGATCCGCCGAGAGCTGAACGAGCGCATCGGAGACACTCGTGATCGGCCCCGGGGTGAGGTTGAACCCCACGCCATTGTGGTCAGTCACGGTGACCGTGGGAGTGATGATCCCGTGGTCGGCGGGTGCGCAGCCGCCGATGGCACCAGTCGGGACCGAACACCCGGAGGGCACGCCGCCCCAGATGTACATGACCGGCCCGGCGCCCCCTTGGGTGGTGACATTGATCCAGTACGTTTGCCCCACGTCGACCGAGAGCCTCGAGGTCGTCGCCGAAGCGGAGAACGCCGGCGAGACGAGCACGGCGAGGGGGGCCGCGTCCACCCGGGTCCCGTTGGCGTCCGCGACCGTCAGCGTGATCGTGTAATTTCCCAGCGAGCTCGGAGTGCACAGCAGGCTCGCGGAGTTGCCCGCGCTGCACCCGGCGGGAAGGCCGGACCAGAGGAACTGGTACGGTGGGAGTCCCCCCACGACCTGGGAGGAGATCACGATCGACTGCCCGATATCGGCGCCGCCGGAGGAAGTGCTCGTGGTAACCGGCCCGGCGGCGAGCGCCCCCGGGATGTCGATGATAGCATTGGCGGGCCCATCGACCATCCCGCGCCCATCGACCCCGTACGCTGAGATGGTTTGGGTCCCGCTCGTCAGCGCCGTCCAGTTGAACTGGAGACCGAACGATCCGTTGAACACTCCGTTGACCGCCCACATGGCCGACCGCGGAGCGATCCCGCCCGATACGGTCGCCTGGAAGTCGAGCTGCGAACCGCGCGCGTAGGTCCCCGTCGAGGGCATGACCGTCACCCCGCTCAGGGGCGCGGGGTCCGTCAAGAGACGCCAGCCGAAGGAGGCGTTGATGTAGGTGAAGTTCTGGCCCACGATGTAATGCGGGCCGTACGACGTCCCGCTCGCCGTGTCCACGACGTGGCTCGTTGGATCGCCGGTGGAGATCGAGACGCCGGCGCCGGAGCTCGAGTAGCAGTACGTCCCGGAACCTCCGTACTCGAACTCGTCGGAGAACGGATAGTAGGTGGTGACATGGAAGGCCGTCGGCCACCGGTAGTCGATCACCGGCATGTTGGTGTAGTCGGGGCAACTGGTGGGTGTCGGGTTCGCGATCTCGGTCATGGGGCCGGTGAAGTAGCCGTTCGAGTTCGCGGCGCCGCCGAGCAACGAAAAGCCGTGGGCGCCGGTGTCGGGTTGGGCGAGGCAGTCGTCCTCGGCGTGGGCGCTCGTCAGGTCTACCGCGTCGAGGCAGGCCTGGGTCGAGGAGGGGAATGAGAGGGTCAGCTTGACGACGTCTCCAGCGCTCAGGGTGAGCGCCGGGTCGCAGACGGGGGCCTGGGTCTGAGCGACATTGTTCCAGACCTCATAGGTCATTTCGAACCCGGCATTGCACCCGCCCCAATTGTCCGCGACGAGGACCTGGTACCAGTCCCCGGTCGTGGAAAGTCCATTCAACTCGTAGCCGATGGGGTATGGGCTGATCACCAGGGTCAGTTGCTCGACCAGATCCGTGAGTTGGCCCACGGCGCTACTGCCGTTCTCCTGGCCGAGCGTGGCGCCCTCCTGAGTGTACCAGTAGCCACTGCTGGACGGTAGGAGCGGGCGCAACCCCGGCGGGTGGGCAAACCCTCCCGGGGCGACCGATCCCGGGGAATGTGCGACCGGGGGAGCGGCCGAGACGAGCGGCAGCCCGAATACCACCACGATGAGCAGGGCGAGGGAGATCGGCACGGCACGGGAGCGCCGTCCTGGGGCCATCGGTTGAACCCCCCGTCCACGGGCTGTTATACCTTTCCCCTCGTTTCGTGTGGGTGCCCCCGGGTGACCCAGGGTTCGATCCGCCGGACGGTCATCTGTTAAATCCACGCAGACATCGCTAGCCGAGCCATGAGCGGGTACATCGAGGAACTCGAGATCGAACGGTCAATGAAGGACCGGTTCATGGCCCACCACGCGGAGTCGCCGTTCGTCAGTGAGCACATTGACGGGTTCTCCGGCCTCCGGTACCTCCCGATCAACGAGAAGTTCCGGGTCCGCGCCAGCCTCCGGAGGCTCTCTGTCCCCGAGGAAGCGTACCTGCGGACCAACCGCGACGGGCAGGCGGTCATGCGCCACCTCGGTCAGTTCGAGTTCGAGATCGACGGCCACAAACTGAAACTTCGCGTCTACCATGCCGGTGAAGGGGTGGGGACATCGGTGTTCGTCCCGTTCCGGGATGGGACCAGCGGCGACGACTCGTACGGTCCCGGCCGCTACCTCACCCTTGAGCTCAATGAAGCCGATGAGTACCGAGCTCGACTTCAACCGCGCGTTCAACCCCTACTGTGCCTACACCGACGCGTACGAGTGCGGGTTCCCTCCGTCCGAGAACGACCTGCCGGTCCCGATCCGCGCCGGCGAGATGGTCTGGTCCGGGGAACGGAATCCTCGGACACCTTCGAGCGCGGTGATCGCCCTGCTCGGGCCGCGCCCGGTGGCACCACGGGCGGCCCCCGCCGTCCCGCGTCGCTCGGCCAACGCCCGTCGGGCCGGCCCCGGCACGGCTCTCCGCCGGGCTACCGCGAAGAGGGCCGCGACCCGCCGACCGGCGAAGAAGCGGGTCCGCCGCTCGGGGTGAGCCGTACGTCGGGGGTCCACCCCCGGTGAGCGAACTATAACTATCCCTCCCCGGGTGGAAGGGCCGGAGCGGATCTCCGACGGCGAGCGAACCCCCGGACGCGTCTCCCAGCTTCCGCCGGGTGCTGCGCGGACGCCCATTCGCCCTCCTATGGTCTTCCCAGCTCATCTCCCAGTCCGGGGACTTCGTCTTCGAGGTTGCCCTGCTCTGGCTGGTCCTCCAGCTCACCGGCTCGGTGTTCGCGGTAGGACTGGTGGTGACCGCCACGCTGGTGCCGGTCGTGATCCTCGGCCCGAGCCTCGGCGTGTACATCGACCGGTGGAACCGCCGGCGGATCCTGCTCTACACCAACGTAGCCGAAGGCGTTCTCGTCGCAGTTCTCTCGGGACTCGTCATTTCCCACGCGGCGAATCTCGGCCTGCTCATCGCGATCGTTCTGGGCCTCGCGAGCGCGGCCCAGTTCGTGCGGATCACCTCCTCGGCCCTCGTACCGCAAGCGGTCGATGTGAAGGACCTACCCGCGGCGAACGGCCTCATGAGCTTCTCGAACTCGTTCAACCAGATCATCGGGCTCTCTGTGGGGGGCGTGGTGGTCGCCCTCTTTGGGGTGACGCTCCCCATCGAGTACGATGCCCTGACGTTCTTCGTCGCGGCTGGGCTTCTGCTGCTCACCCCCCGTGATCTGGGGGCCCCCGCTCCCGTTCCCCCGGGGGGCCCCGCGACGTTCCGCGAGGAGTTCGTCGAGGGATTCCGATACCTCCGGAGCCAGCGGTACCTTGTGGAAGTGATCGCCCTCGGAGCCATCGTGAACTTCTGCGCCAACGCCGTGTCGGCCCTGTTCGCCCCGTACGCGGCCCTCGTGCTCCATGGTGGGGCCGCGACCTACGGCCTCCTCGGCGCTGCCATCGCCGGCGGCGCGCTGATCGGCGCCTTGGCGATCGGGAAGGTGAACACTCGGCGATCGGCGGGTCGGTATCTGTTCGGGGGGGCCGCGATGGTGGCGGCGGGCATGATCGCGCTCGGGCTCACCCACCTCATTCCCCTCGCCCTCGCCGAGGCCGTCGTCATCGGATTCTTCCTCTCGGTAACGAACGTCCCGATCCTCACGCTGATCCAGGCGAAGGTCCCCCAGCGGCTCCAGGGCCGCGTCATGGCGACCCTCATGTCGCTGATCCTCGCGGTCTCGCCGCTCGGCTCCTTCTTTGCCGGCACCCTCGCGGCGGCGACCTCTATCGGCGCGGTGTTCCTGGTCAGCGGCGTCGCCATGCTGGTCGCGGAGGGGGTCGGGGTCGTGACCCTTCGGGAGCTTCGGGACGTGACCTATTGACGGAGCGCTCAGGGCCTAGAGCTGGGGGGCGAGCGCGATGATCCCGTCCACCACGAACTGCACCGCCACCGCGGCCAGCAGTAGGCCGATCACCCGGGTCACCGCCATCACACCGACCCGCCCGAAGTTCCGCATGATCCGGCCCCCGAGCCGCAGGATGACGTACGCCAGAACCGTCGTGATCCCCACCGCCACGAACGTGGCAGCGATCGCGAACGGGTCGGCGCCCGCGTTCCCCTCGTAGATCATCACGGTCGAGATGGCCCCGGGACCGGCGAGCAGGGGAATGCCGAGCGGGACGACCGCGAGCTCGTCCCGGCGGGCGAGGGCCTCGTCCCGGTCGCTCGGGGTGAGCTTCGTCTTCGTAAGCTCGCCGTTGAGCATCTCGAACGCCACGAAGAACAGGAGGATGCCACCGGCGATCTCGAACGCCGCGAGGGTGAACCCGAAGGCGAGGAAGAGGAACCGCCCGAAGACGGCGAACAGCCCCAGCACACCGCCGAGGACGAGCACCGATCGCCGGAGGATGACCTCCCGGTCCTCGGGGCTGAATCCTTCGGTGAGGCCCACGAAGAACGGCACGGTACCGATCGGGTCCACGATAGCGAAGACGCTCGCCACCACCGCCACCAGGAAGCCCAGATCGTTCACGGCCGAACGACCCCGCACGCCGGTCCGGGGTATGTAATGGCACCGCCGCCGGCCCCGGCCAGGTCCAAGTACCTGGGCAGCGGTGGTTCGTGCGCCCGTGCCCGAGCGCCACTACAAGGGCTACCGGATCTACGCCTACATCGCCCTCGCCCGGCTGTTCTCGGAGCTGGACCTCGACCTCGAGCAAGCCGATCTCCCGGCCCGGGTCGGAGAGGCGCTGGACCATTACGTAGGGCGGGTCTCGAAGGAGGAGATCCTCCACGCGATCCGGTCCAACTCCCACATGACCGAGAAGGTCCTCGAGTATCTCGTCGGCGAGAAGCTCGCCGAGGTCCGAAAGGACGACCGGGGCTATGACGTGCGGATCACCCGCCTCGGGGTGGGGCACCTGAAGGAGTACCACCGGTTCTACCTCGAGCTGTACGCCCGGGAGCTCAAGGACCACTATCGGTTCGTGCCGCCCCCCCGGTGGCTCACGTAGGGGGCGGAGCGCTTACGGGACCCCGAGAACATGGGGGACGAACTCGTACGTGCCCGCCGGGGTCTCGGTGATCACCTCGAGGGTCGCCCGGGCCCCCCCGGGGCCTGCGACGGTGACCGGATGCCCGACGGCGTACTCGTAGACCGGATCCGGAAGCCCCGCCCCCGCCGCGCGTAACAGGATCGCCCGGCAGAGCCGGCCCCCGAGCGCGCGACCCGCCTGGGCTGCGTCCGTCTCCAGATGCCGCAGGTCGTCCAGGGTAGGGGACTCGGGTCCCTGGCGGGCCACGATCGCGAAGCCGGCGTCCCCGCGACCGGTCCAGCGCCACCACGAACTCCCGGGGCGGACGAGGACGAGGTCGAACGGGATCTCCCGGTCGCCGGCCCGGACCCGACGCGGTACCGGAGCGACTCCGGGGCGTTCTTCAGGAGGCCGTCGATGGCCGGATTCGACTGCGCGAGGTACCGCCCGAGCCTCTCGATCGGGGTCCGACCCGCGGGGACCTTCGCGGTCGGATCGGCGTCCTGGAGGAGCCGGATCCATCGGTGCCGCTGGACAAAGTCCCGGAAGAACCGGTCCGTCTCCCTCAGCAGGCCGAGGGCGATGACCCCGGCGGCGAGTCCCCCGAGGGCGAGGATCGACAGGTACCCGCCACTGCCCAGACCGACCAGGATGAGGATAACCATGATGACGAACCAGACCGCCAGGATCGCGGCGGTGTACCGGTAGAGCCGCTGGACGACCGGGGCCATCCCAGCGGCCCGGTCCGAAAGGTCGAACAGGGCCGAGATCGGATCCTCGATCCCCGGAGGGGCCGCCATGCCTAGACCCTCGGGGTCGGGCTAGATAAACCCGGCAGAAGGATTTGCGCCCCCGGCGGGTCGCCCGAGGGGGGGGTATCGGACCCCGTCAGCTGCGGGCGGGGAACGTCCTCGAGAGCGCCTCGAGCCGGTCGCGGACCCGCCCCCCTCCGTCCTCGAAGTCGTAGGAGACGGGGAGGATCGGGATCCCGACGTGGACGAGGCGGCCGAGGTTCACCGGGCTCCCGTCGACGACGAACTCCGCGTTCGAGGCGCGGATCGTTGCCTCCAGATCATGGATCTGGGCGTCGCTGTATCCCATCGCGGGGAGGATCCGGTGGAGGTGCGGGTACTCCTCGGTACACCTTCGCGATGCTCCCGACCGCGAACGGTCGGGCATCGATCACGATCGCTCCTTCCCGGGCGGCGAGCAGCGTGCCGGCCCCGGAGTCGAGACCGCCGTGGGTCACGGTCGGCCCGTCCTCGACGACGAGGACGCGGCGGCCCTTGATCCGGCCGGCGTCGGGGGCGGTGATCCTCAGCGAGGAGCGGGCGACCTGAGCCCGGGGGTTCACCCGGGCGGCGTTCGCGGCGACGGAGTCGACCGACCCCAGCGGCGCCGAGTCGGTCTTGCTGATGACGATCATGTCGGCCATCCGGAAGTTCGCCTCCCCGGGGTAGTAGGTCAGCTCGTGCCCGGCGCGCCACGGGTCCGCCACCACGATGTGGAGGTCGGGAGCGTAGAACGGGAGGTCGTTGTTCCCGCCGTCCCAGAGGATCACGTCGGCCTCCAGCTCGGCCTTGCGAAGGATCGGTTCGTAATCGACGCCGGCGAAGACCACGATGCCCTCTCGAAGGTGAGGCTCGTACTCCTCGCGTTCTTCGATCGTGCAGTGCGCGCGGTCAAGGTCCTCCAGGGAACCGAACCGTTGGACCGCCTGGGCCGCCAGGTCGCCGTACGGCATCGGGTGGCGGACCACCGCGACTCGGAGGCCCTTGCCCCGGAAGAACCGGGCCACGTACCGGGACAGCGGGCTCTTGCCCGAGCCGGTCCGCACCGCGCAGACGCTCACCACCGGCTTGGTCGAGCGGATCATCGTCGAGGCAGGCCCCGCGAGGAGGAAGCTGGGTCCGGCGGCCAGCACCGCGGACGCCTTGTGCATGACGTCCGCCTCGGAGAGGTCCGAGTAGGCGAGCATCACGAACTCCACCTTCTCCTTTCGGATCAGCTCAGGTAGCTCGGCCTCCGGGTGGATCGGAATACCGTCCGGATATCCAGGGCCGGCCAGGCTGGCCGGATAGGTCCGGTCCGAGATGTTCGGGATCTGGGCGGCCGTGAACGCGACCACCCGGTATTCAGGATGACCCCGATAGAGGACGTTGAAATTGTGGAAGTCCCGGCCGGCGGCCCCCATGATCACGATCCGCTGTGGCTCCATAGGCTACCCACAGGGGAAGGCCCGGGACCCCGATATAGGCGGCCCGTTGAGGGGAGTTGACGCGCCCGGCGACGGACCCTGGGCGCTCCCGCCGGGCCCTACAACGGAGCGAAATGCGCGGTGAAGTGCCGCAGATGCTCCGGGGCGTAGGTCATCCGAACGCCCCGCACCCCGGCCCGGCGCTTCCAGACCGAGATCACCGTCTCCGCCACGTAGGCGAGGTGCGACGCCGAGTAGACGCGCCGTGGGACGGCCAGCCGGACCAGCTCGAGAGGAGGATGGAGGGGGTCTGGCGTTTCGCCATCCCCGAACATCACCGCACCGACCTCGACCGTGCGGACCGCTCCTTCCCGATAGATCTCGATGGCGAGGGCCTGGCCCGGCAACTGCGCCGGGGTGAGGTGGGGCAGGAACCGCCGGACGTCGAGGTAGATCCCATGGCCGCCGGGAGGACGGAGGAACGGGATCCCGGCGGCGTCGAGCCGGGCCGCGAGGAAACGGATCTGGCCGATGCGGTGCTCGAGGTACTCGAGGTCGGTCGCCTCCAGGAGCCCGACGGAGATCGCTTCCAGGTCCCGGCGGGCAAGCCCGCCGTACGTGGGGAACCCCTCGAACACGATCAACTGCTCCCGGAGCCGCTCGGCCAGCGCGGGATCCCGGGTCGCCACAAATCCTCCGATGTTGACCAGCCCGTCCTTCTTGGCGCTCATGGTGGCGCCCTCGGCCAGATCGAACACCGACCGGCCGATCTCCCGGATCGATCGACCCGCCTGGCCGGGCTCCCGTTCGCGGACGAAAAAGGCGTTCTCGGCCCACCGGCACATGTCGAGGTATAGCGGCACGTGGTGGGAGCGGCACACTCGGGAGACCTCGGAAAGGTTGGCGAGGGAGACCGGCTGGCCGCCTCCCGTATTGTTCGTGAGCGTCATCATGACGAGCGGTACGTTCCCCCGCTCGGCGGTGAGGAGGTCCGTGAGCCGGGGCACGTCCATGTCGCCTTTGAACGGCGCCTCGGAGGTGAGGTCGTACGCGGCCGCTCCCGCCAGGTTCGCGGCCCGGGCACCGTTCCGGAGGACGTGGGCCCGCGTGGTGTCGAAATGCATGTTGTTCGGGATGACCGTCCCGGGCCGGGCCATGAGGGAGAAGAGGAGGTTCTCGGCGGCCCGCCCCTGGTGCGCAGGGATCACATGGGGGAACCCGGTGAGCGTCTGGACCGTCGACTCGAAGTGGGCATAGTTCCGGCTCCCCGCATAGGTCTCGTCCCCCAGCATCAGCGCCGCCCATTGGCGGTCGCTCATGGCGGTCGTCCCGGAGTCCGTGAGGAGATCGATGAACACTTCCTCGGAGGTGAGGTTGAAGAGGTTGAACCCGGCCCTCGTCAGCGCGGTCTCGCGCTCCTCCCGGGTCGGGAGGTGGATCCGCTCGACCACCTTGGTCTTGAACGGTTCGAGCGGAAGATGGCCCGGGCCCGGCAGTGGGTCCATCGGCGGCAGGACCGTCCCGACCTATTTAGACCTCTATTTGCCGCACCGCGGCGACGTTAAATCGCGGCGGGCGAGTCGGCCAAGAATGACGGCGAAGCGGACGGCCGAGGCGGTCTGGGAGAACGATCTCATCCACGGGAGCGGACGGGTCTGGGGCCACAGCGGGGCCCTGAAAGAGGTCCCGGTCAGCTGGGCCGCGCGCACGGAGCAGTCCGGGGGGAAGACGAGCCCCGAGGAGCTCCTGGCGGCCGCCCACGCGAGCTGCTACTGCATGGCGTTCTCGAGCACCCTCGCCAAGCTCGGCAAGCCCCCGCAGCAGCTGAAGGTCCTCGCCACCGCGACGTTCGACAAGGTGGGCGACGGCATGAGCGTCACGACCATGGAGCTCGATGTCACGGGGAAGGTCGCCGGGATCGACGCGGCCCAGTTCCAGGACGCGGCCAAGCAAGCCGCCGCCGGGTGCCCGATCTCGCGGGCCCTGAAAGGCAACGTCGAGGTACGGGTCACGGCCCGCCTGGAGTGAGCGCCCGGATCTAGGACGGACCCGGTCCCTCGAGGATACGGACGACGCTCCGGGCGTCGGACCGGCCGCGCCGGTAGCCGACATCGACCGCCCCTCCCAGGGGGAGCGACGACAGCCCCTCCAGGAGGTCCCGGACCCCCTTCACCTCAAAGGGGCCGAGCCGCCGGAGCACGTCGCCGGGCTGGAGGCCCGCCGCCTCCGCCGGGCTTCCCGCCGCAACGCCGGCCACCAGGACGCCGTCGCCCGCCGCGGCCCCGAACCGGCGCCGGACCGATTCGGTCAGCGGGACCGCCGAGATCCCGAGCCAGGGCCGGACCACGCGGCCCCGGGTGCGGATCTGCGACAGGACCTGCTGGACCGTGTTGGACGGGACGGCGAACCCCACCCCCTGCGCGAATGGGATCATGGCGCTCGTGACGCCGATCACGGCCCCCTGCAGGTTGACAAGGGGGCCGCCGCTATTGCCGGGGTTGACCGCCGCATCCGTCTGGATCAGCCCCTCGAAGACGAAATCGGTCCCGGGGAGGGGGCGACCGAGGGCGCTCACCACCCCGAGAGAGACCGTCGGCTCCCCGGGGAGGCCGAGCGCATTTCCGATCGCCAGGGCGAACTGCCCTACCTTGAGCTGCGAGGAATCACCGAACGAGACGGGGGCCCCGGTGTGCCGGGGCACTCGGACCAGGGCGAGGTCGGTGAGGGGATCCTGGCCCAGGACCTCGCCCCGGACCTCGGTCCCGTCGGAGAAGGTGACCGTGACGCTGGCCACTCCGCGGACGACGTGGTCGTTGGTCGCGACCAGACCCACGGCGTCGACCAAGAATCCGGTCCCCGCACCACCTCCGCCCCGCCCCGGGGGCGATCCCACCGCCCCTCGACCGATCCGGACCACGCTGGTCCTCAGGCGATCGACCGTCTCGGTCAGTTCGCGCTCCATCGACGCCAACATCGGCCCTCCTCGGGGGCACCCCGGCTATCCGCCGGGGTGGGGAAACGGTTGTGGGGGGGACGGTCCGGCCGGGTAGGTCCCGGACCCGGGCTCCCCGGGGATCCGCACGTCCACGTCTACTCCGACAGGAGCTTGTCGATCCGCCCGAGAAGCTCCTCCTCGGACTTTTCCGACTTCCGCCCGCCTTCCCACCGAGCGTTCACCAGCTCGACGAGGACCTGGGCAAGCTGATCCATCCACGGGCCCTCCTGGGCCTCGAACCGCTTCTTGATCTTCTCGCGCAGGAGCTCGTTGTAGGCCCGGTAGGCCGTCCAAACCCAGGGGCCGTACTCGCCGTGAGGTCCGCTGTCGCACTCTCCATCTCCACCCATGTTCTGATTCCACCTTGCGGCCACGCCGCATCCACCCCAAGGTCTCGGAGCCGGATATTGAGCGAACGCGGCGGAACCCGGTCACATCCTCGGGGGTTCGGTCAGTTGTTCCAACCCGCGGCGGCCGGAGGCTCGCGCGCGAACTGGGCGAGAGAGGGCGAGCGCGCACGACGGTCTCGTCCGAGCTGCCGGATGGCGAAGACGACGAGGTCGTGAGCGGCTCCCAGCAGGTTCTCGGGCGGCGGGGAATCGGCCGACTCCACGGTCACGAGCAGGCGACCGTCACGAACCGCCGCGACGACACGTCCGCCGATCCCGGGGACCGACCACACCAGCCGCGGGTCCTCGGGGTCGTCGAGAAGGCCTACCCATCGAAGGTTCCCCATCCAACGACCGACCAGACCCCCGAGGAACTCCTCGACCGAGACCCCCGGAGGCAGCTCCACCCGTGCGACCTCGTGGGACGCGGGGGGAGGTGTCGGCGGGCGCGACATCCCGGTGACGTCCGCGAGCGAGTACCCGATGGGGTCTCGCCGAACGACGCCGAACCGTTCGAGCCGTCGCAGCGCCCGCTGGAGGGACTCCGGGTGGGCCTGAAGCGCTCGTCGGAGCCCATTGAACGCCAAGTGACCCGGGTTCGACTGAAGAACGGCGACGATCCGATCGTCCAACCGGTCGGACAACCACTCGGGAGGGTCCGTCTGGGGGCTGGAGGGCACGCTCGGTAGAGCGTCCGCCCCCGTATAGAGGGGTGGTTACGTTCGGGTGAGAAGGTGATGCGGGTCGGGTGTACGCCCCCGGAACCCTGACCGCCCCGCGTGGAAACATCCCAAAGGTGTATCTGCCTCTGAGGGACAAGGGGGCGTACAGATGGGGAGCCTCGAGGCATTGACTCGGCCTGCCATCCGCCCGGACCGGGGGGTCCGCCGCGCCCGCCCGAAACTTTCGACCCGGGCGCTGGTGCTCCTCGTGGTCTCGATCATGTACACCCTGATCCTGTTCCTCTCTTCCCATGGGGCCGGCGTGGCCGCGAGCCAGCTGGTGGTAACAGGGGGCGACGCCTCCCCGACCACCACGATCATCTACGAGAACGGGTCGGCCCTCGCCCATTCGAACGCGTCCGCCGCGGCGGCCCCCGTTACCGCTGTGACCCAGGCCAGCTCCCCCGCCTCCGGCGCACCGACGCCCTCGGCCACCTCCGACTCGCTGACACTCCAGGCGTCGGTCGACCCGGGGACCATCTGCGCGGACAACTCTTCCGGGTGCCCCGCCGGAGTGAACCAGGCGAGGGTGACGCTCAGCGCCCAGGCGGTCAACGCCCCGGTGCCGTTCTGGCCGGACGTCCAGGTCGCTTTCATCATCGAGACCACGGCGTACGACGGGGTGTTCGACCACTACAACAGCTTCTACGGCACGGATCCGTGCGCCGCGGCGACGTCCGGCCAGGGACCGGTCTGCGAGGAGTCGAACGGCGTGCCCTTCTTCATCGAGAACGGGGGCAACGTCGCCCAGGCGATCCAGGCGAACAATCCCCATAGCAACGTCACGTTCGCGATGGTCGACTTTTTCGGGACCGATTGCGGGGACTGGGATGACTGCGGGGACGGGTACAGGTACCATGTGGACATCTCCACGTTCATCTCCGCCGCCAACTTCGGGCCGGCGATCCACTCTACGTTCCAGGCCGAGGTGCTCGGCGGCGGCTGGGACGGGATCTTTGGCCTGGACGACAATTTCCTCCACTCCCCGTCCATCACGGCCCTCTACGGCACCATTATCGGGAGCGGCCTCGACTGGTCCGCCAACAGCCACCACGTCATCGTGCTCATCGGGTCGACCGCCCCGCGCGATCCGGCCTACCCGGAGAACTACCACGCCTCCTCGTTCGACACCTGCTGCGCCGGGACCCAGGCCGACGGCTGGACGTGCGAGCCGGCCTACACCTTCGCTGTCGGGGAGATGCCGAACTGCGAGGGGTGGGTGAACTCCCAGGACGGCAACCCGAACGACTCGATCTCAGCGCTGGCCCACCACGCGACCCAGTGCACCGAGTCGATCGGGCACGTGTGTACCATCGACCTGATCGATCTGTACGATACGGCGACCGATCCACTCTCCCAGGGGTGGCCCACCTCGTCGCAATACGGGATGGCCTCCTCGCAGATCGGGCCGGGGGGGCCGGCGGTGATCCAGAACACCAACCACGTGGTGCTCGCCGGATGCGCGCTCGCCGCCGCGACCGGCGGCACCTGGGACGGACCCGTCTTTGACACGTGCCCGAATGGCCAGGCCGGCACGCTCCAGTACGTCCCCCACGGGGCGCTCAGCGACCCCAACACGAACAACCCCACCCTCTACTCCGCCCTGAAAGGCATCGGGTTCGGACCGATCTACGCGGAACTGGCCGCGAACGGGACCGCGAAGCCGATCTTCCAGTTCGTCCCGTTCGGCGGGATGAAGATCTCCTCCGAACCTCAGTTTACCGCGGCCTGTTCCCTCCCCACGGGGTATCTCCGGACGTGCCAGACGGTCCCCGAAGAGACCCTCGTTGGGACGTCGACCATCCTCTCCTGGAACTGGAGCACGAACGCGACCCTGAACTCGCTCTACAGCGGCGACGTCTGGACCGCCTCGTTCAACGTGGTGAACATGGGCCCGCCGTACTCGCTGGTCCCGGTCGACGCCTGCACGACCGCGGAGTGCGAAGCGGGGCACAGCGGAGCCCAGAACGGGATCTACACGTGGGCCACCTACCGGGCCGGAAATAACGTGACCATCGTCACGGAATCATTCCCCCTGGCGGTCGTCACGGTGCAGATCGCCCCGAGCGTACAACCCCCGCCGGTGGCTCCCCCGCTGCCGCCTCTCGCGCCGCCCGGGATCCCCGTCCTGATCGCGCCGGCCACTCCGATCCCGACCCTGCTCCCGACGTTGCAGAGCGTCGGCATCGCCAACCTGTCGGCCCAGCCCACCGCGGCGGGGCTCCTGGGGGCGGGGTTCACCGCCATTACGGTCAAGAACCGGCCGGTGGCGATGAAGGTCGCCGCTCTCTCGAAGAACCCCGCGACCTCCAAGTTCGACAAGGGCGAGTCGATGGGCGGCCCGGGGCTCGGCCGCTTCGAGTGAGCGGCTAGAAGTCGCCGAGCCGGCGCTGGACCTTCTTGGGACGTTCCGTTGGAGCGGGAGGGGGCGCGGACAGTTCCGCCGTCGGCGGCGGGGGCTCGATCGCAGGCATCGGCGCGGGCTCTGGCTCCTCGACGAGCCGCTGGGCCTCCTCGGAATCGGGCTCGGTCCCCAACAGGAACGCGACCTCCTCTTTCGTCAGGTTGAGCTCCTTCGCCGCTGCCTTCTGGAGGCGAGCCCGATCCCCGGGGTCGACCATGGCGGGCGCGTGGAACAGCATGTCGAGGAACGGGAGGGCGCTCTCGATGGCTTTGCGGCGGGACTGGTGGAACCCGTGCCCGGCCTTCTGTGCCAGCGCGGTCCGAAGCGCCCGCTGGGCCCGCGAGCGCCCCATCTCGCCCAGGAACTGGGGGAACGCCAGGTCCGGGTTCCGCGCGGGGCCCCCGGTGGCGAGGGCCGCCGAAACGCCGCCGGTCATCATCTCCCCCGCGAAGCTCCACAGGGCCCATACCCGCCACCTCCGGGCCCGGGCCAGGAACAGCTCGGCGCGTCCAGCGATCTCGAACGCTTCGAACCGGGAGCGGGCGTCGGGAGCGGCGCGGGGCAGGTTCTCCTCGATCCACGGGAACAGGTCGTCCGGCGTGGCGTCGAGCCGTTCCCGCACCTCGACCGACCGGTAGAACCTCGGGTGGGTGAGCACCTCGCGGGTGAACGCGTAGAAGTCGGAGGCGATGTCCCGGGCGCCGAGCAAGGCGGAGGCGGACGCGAGATCGGGGATCACCGAGACCGCCTCCAGGTCGGTGAGGGCCGCCCGGAGATCGCCCTGGCTTCGCTGGATGACCCGATCGAGCAGGGGCGCCGGGAGGACGATCCGCTCCGCGACGAGCACCCGCCCCAGCGCGGCGCGGAGGTCCGATGGTGGGATCGGGCCGAAGGTCACGCGCCGAACGCTGGAGCGAAATATCGGCGAGTAGCGGAGCAGGGGTTGCGGATCATTGACCGTCAGCAGGAGCGGCTGACGGGTCGAACGGACCAACCGCGCGATCGCGCCGAGCCCGCCGCGGTCCGAGAGGTCCGCCGACCGACCGGATCCCCGCCACTCTGTCAGGTCGCGTTGGGCCGCCGCAAGACGGGTCCACGCCCCGCGCCCGCCGGTCGTCGGGACCGCCTCCCAGCTGGCGAACACCGGCGGCGCGCCGGCGGCTCCGAGCCCCCAGGCCCTGTTGAGGGCCTCGACGGACCGATAGCGGCCGCGGAGGAACTCTCGGACCGTGGTCGGAGTGGACCGGGCCGACGAGGACTCCTCGGTGATCCGTCCCGTGAGGCAGTCCGCCTCGTCAAGGAGGATCAGGGTCCGCGCCCCCTCCCGGGCCTGCCGGTAGGTCCCATCCTCCCCGAGGGTGTTCGTCACCGAGGCCCGCCCGGCGACCTGTTGGATCGAGTCCTGGTTCCGGGCGTCCGATGCGTTCATCTCGACGACGGACCAGTGGAAGTCGTGAGCGAGAGCCAGGGCGGCGCTCGTCTTTCCCACCCCGGGCGGGCCTTCCAGGAGCGCGGCCCGGAGCCGAGGCGAGCCGGCGCCCGCGGATTGCCAGTCGGTCGCCCAGCCGCGGAGATCGCGGACGGCGCGGGGGTTGCCGACGACGTCGGCCAACCGCTGGGGCCGCCACCTCTCGGCCAGCGGACGCGAATCCGGAGGCACGGGTCGGCTGGCCGTTGGCATCATTCCGCGGAGCCTCCGAGGCGGATAATAGCGCCCAGCCAGACGTCCGTTGGTCGTCCGAGGAGCCACGGGTATTACGTAGCGGGGTCTCGGCCGGACGTGAGCGAGAGGCGCCTCTCCCCCGTTGGCGTGGTCCTGCCGGACCCCTTCGGATGGACGGACGACGAGCTCGTGCGCAAACTGACAGCGCTGGTGCGGCTGGCGCGTGCTTCAGGCGTTTCGCTCATCCACGCCGGAGATGGGCCGGCGGCCGCCCGTACGGAGCGGGCGCTGTGGGCCCTCCTCGAGCCCCCCGGGCCTTGGGCGGTCATCGTCCCCCGTCCGCTGGGGGGACCGCCCGCGGGAGCCGTCGGCCCCGGACGGGCGTCGGAAGGGTGGCTCAGGGTTTCGGTAGAGCTTGTTCCGCGCCTGACGGCCGATGGTCGGTTGCCCCTGCCTCCCTCTCGATCGGCCGACCTGGTACCGCCGTCCGGCGACGCTCCCTGGGGCGTCGCCGGGGGACGCGGAGACGCTCCGCCCCATGCGCGAACAGCTGGTATCGCTCGGCGCCGGTTGGGTCCGGTTCCCCTTTCACCTCCTCAATGCCCCGCGGGTCGCGGCCGCCGTCGATGAATGGGCCGCCAGCGGCGTCCCGGTGGTCGCTGATGACCCGTTCGCAGGTGGACTTCTGGACGGCCAGTGGCTCTCCGGGAGTCCCCTCGAATCCCCCGCGGTACCCCGGGGTCTCGAATGGGAGACCACGCGCCGGCGGCTTGCCCCCGTAGCGGGCCTTGGCTACCTCACCGTCGGGGCCGGACGCACCCTCCCCCAGGCCGCGCTCTCGTACCTTCGCGAACGCGAGGGGGTTTCGGGGGTCCTCGTCCGGGTGGCCTCGGCCCAGGATTTCGCGAAGCTCGCTCCGGGAGGGCGGCCGCTGGGGGCGACCGATCGTCAGAGGATCGAGGGCCGCTCCCTCCCCGAGCCGACCGCAGCTCCCGGGGTCCCGTCAAATACCTCCCCCCGCTCGAGGTCATAGATGCTCGTGGCGGGCGACATGGCGCCCGACTTTACGGCGACCGCCCAGGACGGTACATCTCTGCGCCTGTCGACCCTCCGGGGAACCCCCGTGGTCCTGTACCTTCTACCCGCGGGCCGGTAGCGCCGGCTGCACCCGCGAGTCCATCGAGTTCGCCCGGTTCCACGGGGAGTTCGCGAACAAGGGGGTCCGAGTCATCGGGATCAGCGTGGACCCCGTCGACCGGCAGAAGGAGTTCGCCGAGAACTGCCAGCTCCCGTTCCCCTTGCTCTCCGATTCGAACCGGGAGATCGCCCGTTCCTTCGGGGCCCTCGGGGTGCTCGGCCTCGCGAAGCGGGTAACGTTCCTCATCGATCGGACCGGGCGCGTCGCCGAGGTCATCGACTCGTTCCTGCCGGGGACGCACGTCGAGAAGGCACGGAAGGCATGGCCGGCCCCGGACCGGTGTCGTCCCCGTAGCGACCGGCGCACCGCGGCGCCCCCGTCCGAACTGTATTATCGTCGGGCCGGGTGCTCCCCCGCATCCATGAGCCCGACCACGATACGCTCTGTGGAGCCGATCGAAGTGGCCGCCCCCGCCGGCGAGAGCTCCTCCCCCTGGAGCTCGACCGTGATCCTGGTGAAGGTCACGACATCCACCGGTGCGGTCGGCTGGGGCGAGGCCCCCACCACCCTCATGACCCGACCGGTCTTCGAAAGTGTGCGAGAGGTCGCGCGCTTCTACGAAGGTCGCCCCCTCGAGGATCGCGCGAAGGCGTTCTCCGAGTTCCACCGGTACTCCTTCTACCGGTCGAGGTCCATGGAGGCCACCAGTGCTCTCAGCGCCGTGGACATCGCGTGCTGGGACCTGGCCGGCCGGGAACTCGGTGTCGGGATCGCCCACCTGCTGGGCGGTCGGCTCCGGGACCGAGGTACGCGCCTACTCGAACGGCTGGTACGCCGACTGCATCGCTCCCGAGGAGTTCGCGGCCAAGGCGAAGGACGGGGTCCGAGCGGGGCTCCGGGCCTTCAAGTTCGATCCGTTCGGCGACGAGTACGGGAACCTGTCCCCGGAAGGGCTGTCCGCCGCCTCCGCCCGCGTTCGGGCGGTGCGGGAGGCGGTCGGCCCCGAGGTCGACCTCCTGATCGAGTACCATGGACGCTTCCGTCCGGAGGCCGCGATCCGGGCGGGCCGGGAGCTGGACCAGTTCTCCCCGCGTTTCATGGAGGAGCCGGTACATCCGGAGCTCTGCGACTCGCTGGCCGAGTTCCGCCGGAAGGTCCGGACCCCGGTGGCCCTCGGCGAGCGGCTGCTGACCCCCTCGGACTTCCTGAGCTTCCTCCACCGCGGTTTGGTCGACATCCTCCAACCGGACATCACCAACTCGGGGGGGTTCACCTCGGGGGCCGAGATCGCCGGGATCGCTTCGGCCTTCGGGGCCCCGGTGGCGTACCACAACGCGTTCGGCCCTGTGCAGACCGCCGCGACCCTGCAGATGGACGCGACGCTTCCGACCTTCTTCTTGCAGGAGAGCTTCGAGGCGAGCTGGCCCGAGTGGAAGCGGTCGCTGGTGCGCGGCTACGCCCTCGACGGCGACGGCTTCCCGATCCCGGACAGGCCGGGGCTCGGGATCCAGGTCGACGAGGCCGCAGTCGAACGGTACCGCAGCGATGTCATCGAACCGATCAGCCCCGAGCCCCCCTGGGTCATCGCAGGGACGTGGGTCCGCCGCCGGTCCGCGACGGGTACCCGGAATCCGACTCCGAAACGGAGCCGCTAGGGAGGATCGAACTCCCGGCCTGCTGATTACAAATCAGCCGCTCTACCAACTGAGCTATAGCGGCATGGAACGGGAGGAGGCCCGGACACCAGCAGGACGGGCCTCGTTCATAGCCTTCTCGAACAGGCGGGGCCCAGGCCGTCTGGGTCTGCGAGGCCTTACCGGATAGTCAACGACCCGTGGGACGGGTTGCCCCGAACGCGGGCCGGCTCCCGCGCCGCCCGTGGGGCCCGATGGCGGGCCCGACCTTCCACGTCGCGGGCTCAGGGAGCTGTCGCCGTGGGCCAGGTCCGCCGGGGCGGGGTGCCACTAGAACTCGACCGGGTAGCCGTGGGACTCGTACATCTGGCTGGACCCGCAACCGGGGCAGACTCCTTCCAAAGCACTGGAGGAGTATCGGGCGGACCCCGCCGACGACCCGCTCGGGTAGCCGCACCGAGTGCTCCACGGGCACTCACCCGGGCACCCGGGGGACTCTCGACAGCCGAACCTGGCACCGCAACTGCAGTGGAATATGATCGGGGATTCGGCGATCTCGCTGTGATACTCCAGACGCAGTCCGCGGGCAGCCATGGCCAACAGTTCCGCCCGGGACTAGATGAGGGATGGGTCAAGCGGAGTCAACGCGCTCCGGCGGCGGCGGCTGGAACGTGGGTGCCTCCCCTCGACAGGCGGGTGAGGTCCCCCTGGCGCCGGACGGACCCGGATGTCCGAGCGGTGACATCGGCCTCCTCATCGTGCACACCCAGCACGGTCGTCCGGTGGGGCCGGGCCAGAAGAGGCCGCGGCCATCCGATTACGACCGGTCAGTCCGAGCGATCGGACTCGCGCCCCTCCCGCTCGGGGAGCGGCAGATCGGCGATGGCCGGGGACCGACGCCGGCGCCCTGGCCCCCAACGCCGCCGTCCTTGGCCCGACCGGACGTCCGCGCCTCGAGTGCCGAGGCGACGGACGACGGAGAGCAGCTCCCCTACGGAGACGAGTCCGGGTGCCGAGCCGCCACGTACGCGTCGGCTGACGGCGTGGAGAGCTCCCGCCAGATCGAGAGCCGAGCCTCCCGTGGCCGCTCGACAATGGAGCGGGCGAACATGGGATCCCCGCGATGGCGGCCGCAGAGACGGAAGGTCCCGTACGGGACCTGCGGTGTCACCCGCGGCCCGAAGTACGATGCGGGCCGTGACACCAACCTGTAGGCGACGGGCCCCCGGACTCGTGTGGGAAGGGGCGCCTCTCCGCTGCAGGGGGTGAGCTGGACCAGGCCCACGGCAGGAACCCCAAGGATGAAGACCAGCGCCTCGCGGGCCTCACAGATGTGGGACATACCCCCTCGCGACCTCCGTGGTATCTCGTTCTACAGAGGGACCGCTTAATCCGGTAGTCAGGTCGAGATGACGTTCATCCGGGGGCGCGCGGTGATACTCCGGTCCCACGGGTACCCGATGACCCGACCCGGCCCTTACCGGGTGCGTCGCCTTCACCGATGTTCCTCACGTCGCATCGGGGGTTCAGGGCCGCCGCTCCCACCGCCCAGGTCGCTGCACGGAAGGGCACCGCGGGCCCGACTCGCAACCCTCAGCTACGACCAGGCGCTCCCACGGACCCGCGCACCACGAGGCCGCACCGGAGGGTCGCCCCGCAATGGCGGGACACCCTTGCTTGATTCGGCCCTCGGAGGGGAACGGCGGCTTCGCGCGGGAGGAACACTGGATCGCTAGGCCGACTGGCCTTCCCGCTTCGGGCCTCGAGGGCGGCCGCTCCCGACCGCCCCGCCGCGCCGTGCGAGGCCCCGCCCGCAAGGTTTCATACGTCACGGCTCGTCCGGCTCGCGGAGAGCTCGATGGAGGCCCGCGAGATCCACGCGCCCCGCGGCCCGGTCCGCACGTGCCTCGGCTGGTCCCAGGAAGCGGCGATGCGGCTCCTGATGAACAATCTCGACCCCGAGGTGGCCCGGGACCCGGCCCATCTGATCGTCTACGGGGGGCGGGGAAAGGCGGCCCGCGACTGGGGCGCCTACCAACGGATCGTCGACACCCTGCGGGTCCTCCCCAACGACCGGACACTGCTGGTCCAGTCCGGCAAGCCGATCGGAGTGTTCCCGACCCACTCCGACGCTCCGCGCGTCCTGATCGTCAACGCCATGCTCGTGCCTCGTTGGGCGACCGACCCCGTGTTCTGGGACCTGGAGGCGCGGGGCCTGACGATGTACGGTCAGATGACCGCCGGGAGCTGGATCTACATCGGGACCCAGGGGATCCTCCAAGGCACGTACGAGACCCTCGCGTCCCTCGCCCGTCTCGACTTCCAAAGTCCCGATCTTGCCGGACGGTGGATGCTCAGCTCCGGACTTGGGGAGATGGGCGGAGCCCAACCTCTCGCCGTGACGATGCTGGGAGGCGTTGCCCTGATCGTCGACGTGGACCGCCGTGCCCTCGACCGCCGGCTTGGCAAGCAGTACCTCGACGAGGCGGCCGATGATCTGGACGACGCGCTGGCCCGGGTACGAGCGGCGGTGGCGGACCGTCGCCCCCTGTCCGTCGGCCTGGAGGCCAACGCCGCCGACGTCTACCCCGAGCTGGTTCGGCGCAAGGTCGTCCCGGATATCGTTTCCGATCAGACCGCCGCCCACGATCTCAGCGTCGGGTACATTCCACGCGGCCACTCGCTTCTCGACGCTTCCCGGCTCCGCTCGGAGGACCCCGCCGGATACCGTCGGGAGGTCCTGGCATCCATCGCCTCCGAGGCCCGGGCGATCCTCGAGCTGCAACGGGCAGGGGCCAAGGCGTTCGACTACGGCAACAACTTCCGGACCCAGGCCCGCGAGGGCGGGGTCGCCGACGCGTTCGACATCCCGGGGTATGTCCCCCGGTACATCCGACCCCTCTTTGCCATCGGCAGTGGGCCGTTCCGGTGGGTCGCCCTCAGTGGAGCCCCGTCGGACATCGCCGAGATCGACGCCATGATCCTTCGGGAGTTCCCCGAGAACACCGGCCTGGTCCGCTGGATCAAGCTCGCCGCCGAGAAGGTCCGGTTCCAGGGTCTCCCGGCACGGATCTGCTACATGGGGTACGGAGAGCGCGAGCGGTTCGGTCACCTGGTGAACGATCTCGTGGGATCCGGGGCGCTGACCGCCCCGATCGCGATTGGAAGGGATCACCACGACACCGGAAGCGTCGCGAGCCCCTTCCGGGAGACCGAAGGGATGCTCGACGGCTCCGACGCGATCGCGGACTGGCCGATCCTGAACGCCCTGCTGAGCACGGCGGGTGGGGCCTCGTGGGTCTCGGTGCACCACGGCGGGGGGACCGGGATCGGCAACTCCATCCACGCCGGTCTCGTCATCGTCGCCGATGGGACGAAGGAGGCGGACCGGCGTATCGGCCGCGTCCTCCACAACGACCCGGGGATCGGGGTCGCTCGGCACGCCGACGCGGGCTACCCCGCCTCTCGGGCCATCGCGGAGAAGGCGGAGTTCCGCCTCCCGGGACCCAGCTCGATCCTGCCTGCGACAGTGTAGCACTCGGTCCAACCCGCTCCCTCCCCGACGGAACGGGGGTTTATCCCGCAATTCCGGCGTGGATTCCCTCAGCGCGGAAGACCGCGCGAAGGAACGGAATAGCATGGAAGGAATCGGACGAACGACGGGAACCTGGGCCGTCATCGGGGTCGCCGTGCTGGCGATGCTGGTGCTCCCGGGGCTCGCGTCGACCGCCTCCGCATCCCCGGTCCCGCTCGGGAGCTCGGCCTCCCAGCAGTGGGCCTATGGGGCGCAGAAGTGGTTCAATCAGAGCGTGACGATGCCGAACGGGACGTACAACTCGCAGGCCTACTTCGGGTGGCAGGTCATCTTCACCGCGACCAACACGTCGGCCACGACGGTGATGCTCGAGGCGCAGCGGACGATGGCGGGCAGCTTCTCCGCGCAGCTCTGCGCCCCCGGCTGCACGAACGCCACCGCCCAGGGAACCCTCTCGATCTCGGGCGTGGAGACGGACGCGGGGTTCGCGAACCTCACGACCGCCGCGACGGTCGATGAGAACGGTAGCCCGGTCGCCGCCGTGGGGCTCCTGAACGCCCACAGCCAGTCCAGCGGCAACATCAGCGAGGCCTTGCAGTACAGCTTCCAGGGCGCCGGGAAGACCTGGGCCGCCTCCCAGTCCCTCTACGTGAGCGGCAGTGCCCACGCCCAGCTGAACTTCACGACGGCGCTCGGCCTCATCCCGTACAACCTGACGGCCGGGCAGAGCTGGAACAGCTCCGCGGCGTTCACCGCGGCCGGCGCCTGGGCGATCAACGCCACGTACGTGCGGGACACGGTGTTCGGCCAGAACCTCACGGGGTCCCCGAGCGCCTCCAGCAGCGTGACCTCGAGCGGGACGGTCGCTCTCTGGGGAAGTGACGTCGGCTCGATCACCCTCCAGAACGGCCAGACCGTACCGGTCCTCGTTCTCGCCTGGACCGGCCCGTTCGATGACCTGGACGGCGTCATCCTCGTCCCCCACGCCTACAATCTGTTCGGCGCGACCGAACAGTCGTACGCGTCGGACGAGCTCGGCGCCCAGACCGTGGCGACCGCGAGCGTGGACGTGTACGTCGACGCGAGCCACCACCTCCACTTCGTCGCCGCGGCCGCGTCCTACCTGGCCGCCGACACGACGCTCGCGACCCAGGCGACCGCCACGGCCCGTCCGACCCCCTCTGCCTCCGCATCTCCGAGTACGGTGCAGGCCCAGCCCGAGTCGGTCGCCGTGGCCCAGCACTCGGCCGGCTGCCTCACGGGCGCCTGCCCGTCGAACCCCAGCGGGAACTCCGCGGGGGTGGGGATCCTTGGCGGGGCGGTGCTGGTCGGCCTGATCGCGGCGGTCGTCGTCGGCTCCGTCAGCGTGATCGAGTACCGTGTCTGGGCCCGGAAGCGCGCCCAGCTCGGCGTCGCGGGCACGGCGAGCCCGATCCGCCCCATGGCCCCTCCGCCCGGGGCCACCCTCGGAGCCCCCCCAGCGGCCCCGCCCTCGGTGGGCGTAGGGCCGAGGAGCCCACCCCGGCCCCCGTTGTAGGTCGCAGGTCGCCGCCACGCCCGCCGCCGCTCGTCGCCGCGGCGGGCGAACCCTTTCTCAGTTTCCTTTCGCTCGTTCTCGGAAGCGTCGCGCGGAACGTTTGGATGGGCGACGACGAAGCCATCGGGTCGCTGCGTCGACCACCGCCCGGTCCTGGTCGTACGTGACCCGCCGGCGGGCCTCGGCGGGGCGGGCCCACAGGAACTGGTCGAACCCCGGTTCGAGACGGGGGACGGAGCGCGCGGTGCGGCCGAGGAAATAGATCGAGGTCTTCACGACGCTCCGGTCCCGACGGGCCTGGTAGAATCGGTAGGAGATCGTGGCCACCTCCTCCCCGAGCGAGAACTCCGTGAGGCCTGTCTCCTCCTCGACCTCCCGCCGGGCCGCCTCGAGCGCCGACTCCCCGGGTTCGATGTGCCCCTTCGGGAAGCACCACCGGTCCTCGGACTCCTCATGGATCAGCAGGATCTCGGCCGGACGGCCCCGGGTCACGAGCACCGCCCCGGCGGCGACCTCGGCGACGGTGGGGCGGTCCGGGCGGAACCGCGGGGGGGTCCGGGACATCGAGGGGGTGACCCACTCCCCGTTATTTCGCCTCCGATGCCACCAACCCTTAAGGGCCGCCCCCCCTCCTCGCGGGCATGCTGGAGGCCGACGAGGAGTACCATGACCTCGCGACCCTGATCCGGGCGAAGGCCCGGAAGAACTCGGATCGACCCGCGATCCGCTTCGACCATCGGACCCTGAGCTACCACGACCTGGACCGGGACAGCGATCGCACGGCGGCCGGCCTCGCCCGGCTCGGGATAGGCCGGGGCGACCGGGTCGCGGCGCTGCTGTTCAACACCCCCGAATTCCTCACCCTCTGGTTCGGGACCGCGAAGCTGGGGGCGGTGATGGTGCCCCTCAACACCGCGCTCAAGGGCGAGATCCTCCGTTACGAGCTCGACGATGCCGGGCCCGCGTCGCTGGTCCTGGACCAACGGCTGCTGGAGACCTACGGAGCGGTCCGGTCCCATCTCTCGATCGCGACAGAGTGGGTGGTGCGGGCGCCGGGAACTTCGGGCGACATTCCTTCTGAGATGCGGTCGTTCGAGGACCTACCGGCAACCGAGGCCCCTCCCGACCCCGGCCCCGTGCTCGGGTCGGACCCGGCCGCGATCCTGTACACGAGCGGGACGACGGGGCCTCCCAAAGGGGCCGTGATCCCCCACGAGAAGTGTCTCACGACGTCGAGGGAGATCGGGCTCCGGAGCCGGCTCTCTCCGGGATCGGTCCTCTTCACCGGACTCCCTCTGTTCCACTGCAACGCCCAGGAGATGACGACGCTCACGGCGCTCCAGAACGATCTGACCGCCGCGTTCGAAGAGCGGTTCCACGCGAGCACGTACTGGGACACCGCCTCGAAGTTCGGGGCCACGCACGTTTCCCTCCTCATCGCGATGATCAACGTACTGTTCAAGCAACCCGAGCGGGCCAGCGACGCCACGCACGGGGTGACCACGGCCCTCACGGCGGGCACGACCCGCCAGGTATGGCCGGAGTTCGAGCGGAGGTTCCACCTCCAGATCGTGGAACTGTACGGGATGACGGAGTGTGGATGCACGACCCTCATGAACCCGCCGGACGCGGTGCGGGTCGGCTCAGTAGGAACCCCGCTTGGGTTCGTTGAGGCCGAGGTCGTGGACGATCAGGACCGGCCCGTGACGAACGGGGTCCGGGGGGAGCTGGTGGTCCGCCCCCGGGCACCGTACACCATGTTCCTCCAGTACCACCGCAAACCGGAACAGACCGTCGAGGCGTGGCGGAACGCCTGGTTCCACACGGGGGACTACGTCACCCGCGACTCGGACGGCTACTACTATTTCGTAGACCGGAAGAAGGACGTGATCCGCCGGCGGGGCGAGAACCTCGCACCGTACGATGTGGAGTCGGTCCTGAACCGCCATCCGGCCGTCTTCGAGTCCGTGGTCGTCGGCGTCCCGTCGCCGCTGGGGGAAGAGGACGTGAAAGCGTTCGTCCAGCTTCGACCGGGGGCCGACCGGGACGCCCGTCGATTGTTCGAGTTCTGTGTCGAACAGCTTCCGTTCTTCATGGTGCCGAGGTACCTCGAGTTCGTCGAGGAGATCCCGAAGACCGCGAACCAGAAGGCCCAGCGCTACCTCTTGAAAGGCAAACGGGGAGGCGATGAGTACGACCGCGAGGCCCTCGGGATCGCGCTCCGGCGCCCTGATCCGCGCCGACGGGGATCACGGCTGGTCCTGTTGGACGCGAACGCCCTGTTCCTCCCCGAGAGCGATGGGACCGACCTGGAGGCCGAGGCGGGGCGCCACGGGGAACCTGTCGAGCTGAGGGTCCCGAGCTCCGTCCTCGGCGAGCTCGACCGTCTCTGCGAACGACGGATCCCGGGGGCCACGACGGCCCGGGCCCTGGCGAGCCGCTTCCGTCCCCTGCCCGCTTCGGGGCGGGGTGACGAGGCGATCGTCAACACCGCTGTACGCTTGTCGGCCTGGGTCGTGACGGCCGATCGGGGCCTCGCCGAGCGGCTCGGCGCCCGTGGCCTCGTCGTGCTCGCCCCGCGGGCCGGAGGCCGCCTCGTCGTTGTTCCACCGAAGCGGGGCGGGTCCCGGTCCGTCGCGAAGCGGTCCGGTCCCCGTCGGGGATCCGAGACTGCCCGGTAGGCACGCCTCCTCCCACGTAGGGACCGAACGGGAGTCGCCAGGCCCCCTCGGGGAGCCCCGGGCCCCCCAACCGCGCCGTTCGCAGGGGACCCAACGCTTCAAAGGCGCGCCATGGCATGGCGGAGCGTGCACTCGGGCAAGGAACCACAGACATGACGACGGAATGCGAGACCCCCGGATGCCTCCACCAGCGCCGGCTCCACGGGGAGGACGGGAAGTGCCGGGCCTGCGCCTGCACTTCGTACACCCGTACGGGGCCGGGTCACCAGACGAAAGCCGCCCGCAAGCAGGTCGCCCAATCGCTCCGCAGCTGGTGAGGACGGCCGGGCCGTCGGCAACGGTTATGAACCGAACGCCGCTCGACCGGCCTCTGAGGGAGGCGAATGCCACGCGATGACGACCGGTTGCTGACCGACCCGAACCTCGAGTGGGGGAGCGGGGTCATCGGCATCTGCGATGTCTGCGGGACCCGCCAGGCGGTCGTCATCCTCAACAAGGAGCGGTTCAAGCTCTGCGTCCTGGACTTCCTGAACAAGACCTGGACCGCGCCGGGCCTTACCGCGGGCGCTCCCCTGCCGCCGTACCGGAGCGAGCGACTCTGGTACCCGACCCGGGCCACCCCTGAGGGGAAGGCCCCGACGATCGTGCTCTCGCCGACCCGGGCGGTGCGACGTCCTGGGATCCTGTTCACTCCGGACATCTACGGTCTCACCACCTCCATCCTCGACGGGGCGATCCGACTCGCGAGAGCGGGGTTCGAGGTCGTGCTGCCGGACGTCGGGAAGACCACCGGCGTCGGCCCCCGGGACCACCTTTCGATGCGGAGCGGCGCCATGTTCTCCGGCGGGGTCGCGCTGGACGGCCCCCGGGTCGGCCACCTGCGCCGCCTCTACGCGGACGCCCTGAAGTTCCTGCGCTCCCGTGAGCTGGTGGACCCGGAGAAATGTGCCGTCGTTGGTCTCTCGTACGGCGGTAGTCTGGCCATCGCTCTTGCCGGCGAAGACCCGGGGCTCGCCGCCGCGGTGGTGGCCTACCCGGTCCCGATCCGTCCGGTGGAGGTACATGAGGCTCCTCTCCGTCCCGCTCCTGTTCATCGCCCCCGGCGCGGACCCGGCCTCCCGGAAGGCTCGGGAGCAGTTCCAGCGGGTGGGGACAGCGGTCGACGTTCGATACCTCGAGTATCCTGGCGCCCACCACGATTTCTTGGCCCGCGACCTGAGAGCCTACGACCTGGCCAGCTCGGAAGCCGCGTGGCGCGGCGTCGCGTCATTCCTCAAGGAACGGCTCCTGCCCCCTCCGCCGAAACCCCCCGCGCCCCCCGTGCGGACCACGGCCCCGCCGCCTCCGGCGGCCGGCGCGCCGGCCAAGCCGCCGACCCCCGCCGCCTCCGCGGCGCCGGCCCCGGTGGCCCGCCCCTAGGGGTCGGTCGGGATCTTGCCGGCCGTCTCCACCAGCACCTTGGCCGCTCGGGTGAACCGCATCGCCTTGGCCATGTTCCCCCGGATCCGGAAGGTTCCATCCAGGATCGATCTCACCGGATCGATCTCGCGTCGGATCATCCGTGCCCAATCGGCGCGGTTCCCCTCGTAGACGAACTCGCTCCGAACGGTCCGAGGGTCGGCAACGAACGTCGCGGCCCGGCAGGCCCCGTGGAACAGGTCCAGGTGGACCCCCTCGCCGTTCGGGGCTGCCGGATCCGCCCGGACGAGGAGAAGGATATCCCCTTCCCAGGCCTGGGCGGCGTCGGCATACTCCGGCTCCGCGTTCAGGGCGTCCCGGTAGGCGCTTGCCCACTCGGCCGACGGGAACCGCATCCCCCGCTCGAACGGGCCGAGGGGATAACGGCATCCCGGGGAGCCGTTCTATATCTGGGGGACCGGTCGCCCGAACGTGGAGCGCCTCTACCTGCCCGTCCTGTACGGGAGCGTCCGGGCCAACCGGGCATCGTTCCACGTAGCCACGTACGCCCACCGCGTCCTCGAGGCCCGAGCCGACGTGGAGACGCGTCTTTTCGACCCCCGGGCCCTCCCGTTCGGGAACCTCGTGGAGCGGGAATGGGAGATGACCAACCCGCCCTCCGAGGTCACTGAGTTCGTGCACGAGATGGGGCGGGCGGACGGCTTCGTCGTGGTGACCCCCGAGTACAACTACGGTCTCCCGGGCGCCCTGAAGAACATGCTGGACCACGTCTACGACGAGTGGAACCGCAAGCCGTTCGCGATGGTGACGGCCGGCGGGATCTCCGGGGGGCTTCGCGCATCGGACCAGCTTCGCCAGGTCGTGAGCGGCCTCGGCGCCTTCGTCGTACCGGTCCACGTCTCGGTCCAGTTCGTCGCCGACTCGTTCACCGAGGCCGGGCCTGTATCGACCCCGGAGGTGTGGGCCGAGCGGTTCGCCCGCCTCTACCGCGAGCTCGAGTGGTACGCCCGGGCCCTTCGCCCGGGTCGGCTCGCCTTGGCGGGGGGCCGCCCGACCTAGGAGGTACTCGTAGAACCCGCGGCCGGTCTTGCGGCCGAGGTGACCGGCATCGACCAAACGTCGAAGGGTCACAGGCGGCCGGTACTTCGGGTCCCCGAACTCCCGCAGGAGGGTCTCGGCGACCTCGAGGGTCACGTCGAGCCCGATCATGTCCGCGAGCTCGAACGGGCCCATCGGGAACCCAGCGCCGGTCTTCATGGCGAGATCGATGTCCCGGGAGCTGGCGAGGCCCTGCTCGAGGGCGAAGCACGCTTCGCTGAGGACCGGGAGCAGGATACGGTTCACCACGAACGCCGGAGACTCCTTGACTCGGATCGGGACCAACGGGTACCGGTGGTTGCGCATCCCCTGGAGGAGGTCGACGACGTCAGTGATGACGTCCTCGCGGGTATCCACGCCCCCGGCCACCTCGACGAGCGGCAACGTCGTCGGGGGGTTGAAGAAGTGCACAACGAGGGTTTCCCGCACGTGGGCGAGGCCCCGCGCGAGGCGGCTGATCGGCAGGGAGGAGGTGTTCGAACCGATCACAGCATGGGAGGGCAGGACCCGGTCCAGGTCTTCCAGAACCCCGCGCTTTACGTCGAGTCGCTCGAACACCGCCTCGATGACGAGGTCCACGTCCGCGAAGGCT
The DNA here is from genome assembly GCA_963708255.1 of uncultured Thermoplasmata archaeon. GTDB lineage: Archaea > Thermoplasmatota > Thermoplasmata > Lutacidiplasmatales > UBA184 > Lutacidiplasma. The sequence goes on along the minus strand of CAVPSE010000002.1, from coordinate 733,226 downwards.
TCGTAGGAGGTGGTCCCGGTGACCCGGGCGATTACCTCGTCCCCCCGCGACCGGGTGAACTTCGGTTTCAAGCGGTCGCGGAGCGCGGCCGTCTGGGTCTCTGTGAGCTCGATGCCGAGCTCCGCGATCCGTTGGGCCTCCTTCGGGGCGCGCTCCGCATGGAACCGGACCAGCTCGTCGACCAGCGTCCGCACTCGCGCGAGGCCCCGGTCCACGAGGGTCTGGTCGACGTCCTTCAGAACAACGGGCACCCCGTTGTACGCGAGCAGCTCCGCGATCGCCGCCCCCATGGTCCCGGCGCCGACCACCGCTACCTTGCTGACCCTCACCGCCCTACCCCGGGGGGCGACCGTCCCGCCGATACATAACGCCGAACGCGCCAAAGTTTAAGGAGGAAGGCTGGCTCGGCCCGCTCGCGCGGGGATGGCCCAGCCTGGTAAGGCGCAGGATTGCTAATCCTGTGGTGTTCTCACCTCGGGGGTTCAAAGGGTGGCCGGGACCTCCCGGTCACCGGAGCATCCCCCTCCCCGCGTCCGGCCCGCTCCCCTCAGGGGGCGGCGTGGGAGACCACACGGTACAGTTCGCCATCGCGGGAGATCCTCACAATCGCGTCGACCGGCGGCACCGCCTCCGAGGCGATCGCGAGCACCCGGACCGCTTGGGCCAGCTCGACGAGCACCAGCCTGTGCGGCGCGGGCCACCCGGCCGAAGGGCTCGTGAGCTCGGTGGCGGCGAGGACCCGTCCCTCGCCGGGGAGCGACTCCGGCGCCACCTCCCGGGAGCCACAGAACGGGCAGGGGCCGGGCCGCGGCAGGAACCTCCCGTGGCAGGTGCTGCAGCGCGACACCAGGATCTCGGTGGGCTCGATCACGCGCGCCCCCCCGTCCCGAGTATCTCGACGAAGTTGTGGCTCGCGAGGCCGCCGATCGATTGGGCCAGCCCTACTTTGGGGACCTGGTCGATCTGGAGAGGGCCGGCCTCGCCCCGGAGCTGGCGCGCGACCTCGGCGATCCCGGCGAGCCCCGACGCTCCGACCGGGTGGCCCCGAGCGAGGATGCCTCCGGATGGGTTCACGACGACCGGCCCCGGGTGGTCCCCCTGGGTCCGCTCGAACCATTCTGCCGCTTCGCCGGGGCCGCAGATCCCGAGGTCCTCGAGGTCGATCAGCGCGAACGGGGAGAACGCGTCATGCAGCTCGATCACGTCGACCTCCTTGCGCGTCAGATGCGCGGATTCGTAGGCCCGCTGGGCGGCGAGCCGGGTGGCCCGGAACGAAGTAAGATCCGGACGGTCGACGACCATCAGCGAGTCGAACCCCTGGCCGAGGCCGAGCACCCGGGCCGGCCCGTCGCCGCGCTCCACCACGACCGCCACCGCACCATCGCTGATCGCCGCGCAATGGAGGAGGCGGATCGGGAGGGCGACGGGGCGACTCGCGGCCACCTCTTCCATCGAGACGAACGAGGTGAACTGGGCATTCGGGTTCCGCGCCCCGCGCCGTCGCGCCGCGACGCTGACCGAGTCGAACGCGGCAGCGGCGGTCCCGTAACGGAGCTGGTAGCGCTGGGCGACGAGGGCGGCCAGCGCCGGCATCGTCGCTCCCGCGGCGACCTCGGAGGGAGCCAAGGATCGGGCGAGGACCCGGGCCACGTCGGCGGTCGGAAGGCCGGTCATCTTCTCGCCCGCGATGACCAGGGCCCGCTCGGAGCGGCCGGACTCCACCGCGGCCACGGCCGCCTGGAAGGCGGCGGCCCCGCTCGCGGACGCGGCTTCAACCCGGTACCCGCCGGCGCCATCGAGCCCCAGCCGATCCGCGACCCGGGCGGTGAGGTTCTCGACCTCTCCGAGAACGGTCGCCGACATGTTGCCGATGACCAGGAGATCCACCGTGCGGCGCCCCACCCCGGCGAGGGCTGCCTCGCCGGCTTCGGCCAGGAGCTCGGTGAGACCCTCGGGGCGCTTGCCGAACCGGGCGAAGCCGGTGGCGCTCACGTGGGTCGTCATCCGGCCGCCGGCCCTCGGTCGGTCAGGAGGGCGATGTATTCGAGGAACTGCAGGAGAGGCATCCCGGATTCCCAACGCAGAACAGCGTTGCCCTCGCGAGTCCGGTCGAGCGGGGGAAGTCGCTTGAGCAACAGGCCTAGGCGGCCGCTCATGGCCGGGGCCGAGGCCGCGAACAGCCGCCACGGGTCTCCGGACCGATGCCCGATCCTTCGGTAGGCGTACAGGACGATCAACCCGACCCGCTCGACGGCCCGCCGGTGGGCCTCCAACTGTTCGCCGGCGCGGCCGCTGGCCGCGGAGAACCGGATCGTGTCGCTCGAGGAGGACTTCACCTCGAGAGGAAAGGCGAACTCACTGCGCAACGCCACCAGGTCGAACCCGAGGGACCCGGCCGCCCGGACAACGAGGAACGGGTGCCGGGCGATGGAATCGAGGATGGGGCGCCGTGTGGGGTCGAGGGCCCGGCCATAGCGGAGCAACGCCTCCGGATCGCCCTGGAGGAGCTCCTTGAGCTCGCGTTCGTAGGCGGAGGCCGACCGCCCCACGTCCGACGCTGCCGTCCGAGGTAGATAGCGCTTCGGTCCCTCTACCCGGGGTGGGAGTGGGCCGGTCGGTGAGGGTGATGGTGGCCCGTGGACCCGCCGGCGGTCCCGGGGTCGGCCAGGAGGAAGTCCCCCTGGTTGACGCCCTTCACTCCGCGCAGGTCCTCGGCGGCCCGGACCAGCTCCCCCCGCTTCCCCACCATGATCATCACTTCGAGGCAGACCTCCCCTTCGAGATGCACGTGGCTCGAGGAACGGATGTGGCTCCCCCAGCGGTGCTGGGCCGCCGTGAGACGACGCTGGACGTAGGGGGCCCGGTGATCATACAGGACCATGACCGTGCCCACGGCGTCCGCGTCGGGGTCCTCCAGAGAGGACTCGGAGAGCTCCTTGCGCACGAGGAAGCGGATCGCCTCCGATCGACTGGCCGCGTTCCGCATCCGCGCCCACCGGTCCAGCGCCTCCAGGACCTCCGGTTCGAGCGAGACCCCGGTTCGCACGACTCCGCGGCTCATGCCTCCGGGACCCCCCGGGCGGCCTCGTCCTCGGTCGGAGACGGCTCCGGAGGGCGGAACCCGATTTCTTCGTAGCGCCTGTACCGGTAGATCGCCATGGCGGTGCCCCACGCGGCCAGGAATAGGACGACGATGCCCACACCGAGCTCCTCGAAGTTGAGCCCGTCGAGCCATGCCCAGACCGGGCCTTGCAGGCCTAGCTCCTCGGACAGGACCTGGAGCAGCTCGACTCCGCCGATCGCGAACGCCACCAGCACGGAGATGATCGTCAGCGTGAGGTTGTAGTAGATCTTCCGGATCGGGTGCAGGAACGCCCACCCGTACGCGTAGCGCATGGACACTCCGTCGGTCGTGTCCGAGAGGACCATCCCACAGGTGAACAGCAAGGGGAGGATCAGGATCGCCCAGAGCGGGAACGCGCCGGTGAACGCGAGCTCGGTGGCGAGCGCGATGATGACGATCTCGGTGGCCGTGTCGAACCCGAGGCCGAACAATACCCCGATCGGATAGATCTGCCACGGGGCCTCTACGACCTTGAAGAGGCGGCCAAAGTACCCGGTACAGGAAGCCCCGCCGGTCCATCTGTTCGTCGAGCGATCTCTGATCGAGCTGGCGGTCGCGAAGGCCACGGAAGATCCGGTACACCTCGACGACGATGATCACATTGACCAGTCCGATCACGAACAGGAACACGCCCGAGACCAGGGTCCCGACCACCGCCCCTACGCTTGCGAAGGAGGCGTACTGGGCCCGGACGAACCCGAACGCTACGACAAGGGCGGCGATCAACGCCACGACGATCGTCGAATGCCCGAGGGAGAACCAGGTACCGACCGTCAGAGGGCGCTTTCCCTCATTGAGGAGCTTCCTCGTGGTGTTGTCGATCGCCGCGATATGGTCCACATCGAAGCCGTGGCGGATTCCCAGCACATAGGCGGTGATGGCGAGACCGGAGAAGATCAAGCCGCCCCCGCTCGCCTCGCCCTGGTAGTCGTGGGGAAGGAATGCGAACGCCGCGGCGAATGCGAGGAGGGTCACCCCGAGGATCCCCGCGTACAGGAGCCCCATCTCGACCTTCTCCGACCGGGTCAGAGCCAGGTTCCCCGGGGCGTTCGAAGGCCCCGGCGCACGCGCCATCGTACGCGCACCCGGGAGTCGCTACATAAGATTATGCCGGTTTGAGATAACGTAACACCGCTCCGCCACCACTCCGCTGTCCCCGCGGTTGACAGCCATCCGGGCCCGACGAGGGTGCGGAAAGCCGTAAAGGCCGACGGCGCGTCCCGGGACCGAACGTGGCCGGGGCGGCATCGCTGGAGATCAACGACGACGAGGTGGGCGTGGCTCGCGTCCTCGGCGACGTGGTCCAGGAAGCGGACCGACGCCGGACGGTCCGGGGCGTTGCCCACGCCGCCGCGCGGTTCCGGCTTTCGGAGCTCAAGGGCCGCCTCCTCAAGGACCGCGTCTTCGAGGACCCCACCCGCCTGCTGACCAAGCTCAAGCGTCGTGGCCTCGTGAGCGAACTGCCCGAAGGTCGCACGGACCGGGTCTACCTGGTACCGTATCCGGCGGACCTTCGAGGACTCCTGCTCGGGGAGATCGAGCCGGCTCGACGCGTACGAGCCCCCGGCCCTCCAGCCCGTGCCGGACGAGTCCCAAGAGATCCGGTCCATGGACGGCGAGTTCCTGGACGCCCTCCGGGAGGTGCTCCACGAGCGGCTCGACGAGACGATCGAGTTCGGCCGAACCTGGTCCGTGAACCGCCTCGCCGGCTACCTAAAGGCACTGTTCGGGGAAGCGCTGTACACCGACTCGCTGATCGCGCTGCTCCAGCAGTACGCCCTAGCCGATGTTCCCCTGCTGGCCCCGACGGGACGGTCTACCGGCACTACGGGGTTCCATCTCGCCCTGTTCGGGCCTCCTGGGACCGGAAAGACCTTCTCCATCGACGACATGGTCCGGGGGAATCCGCGCAGCGCGGTCCCGCCCCATGGACTGCCGGGTCGGAACCGGTACTGCGGCGGGATCACACCGGTCCAGTTCCTCCGCGTGGGGGCCTCCTATACCGGGCGTACGTTCAACTTCATCGTCCCCGAGTTCAATGACTGGTTCAAGTACCGCGGCATGGTCGAGCCGTTGAAGCTCGTCATGGAGCAGCGCGAGGTGAAGTGGGAGACGACCCTCGGCACCGTCGGTCCGTACACCTTCCGATCGTTCTTCTCCGTGAACTACAACGTCCGGACCGCCGGCGCCTCGGACTACTGGACCACGATCGCCGACCCGAACTTCGCCGCGCTCGAGGATCGGATGTTGCTCCGATTCCACCCGATGACCCGGGACCGGTTCCGGGCCGTCGAGGCCAGTGCCGAGCGCCTGGAGCTCGGGGAGCTCGAGTTCGACCTCGCCGGGAAGATCCGCGACCATCTGGTGCTGGTGCACGCCATCGAAACGCGTCATCCGCTGGTGGCGGGCCGGTTCCCGTCGAAACCGGTCACCCTCGACCCGAAGCTCTACCAGCGGCTCCGGGAGGTCTCGGAGGCCGCCCTGAAGACGACAGAACACCCGAAGTTCTCGCCACGGCTCAAGTCCCGGGCGGTCCGCCTCGCCGCGGCCGCGAGCCTCCTGTCCTACTTCGCCCATCCGAACGAACGCGCGCTCCCGATCGCGAAAGAGGAAGGGGAGTTCGCCCGCCGATTCTACCAGGAGGAGATCCGTGCCCGGCAGGGGCGGCGGGGCGGGGCGTCGTCAGCCGGCGTCCCCGGTTCCGCCGACCTCCGCCGGAGGCGGTGGCGGCGGCGGCGCTCGAGCTCCTGCGACGGCGGCGTGGGACCCCCCCGAACCAGGCCGAGCTGGCCCGGGCCGTGGCCCCGCGACTCCGCGACGAGCTGCCCCAGGCAGCCCTGGGCGGGCGTCGTCTCCGCCGGATCCTTCTCACGACCCCGGGGGTCCGGGTCGACGTCGACGTACGCCGAACGCGGGCCGGGCGCGATCCCCCGGCTCTGTCCGGTCTGCGGGAGCGGCCTCGAGCCGATCCGCAACTCGACGCTCGACGGCCCGCGGGTCGAGCTGGGGGCCCGCTGCCGCTCGTGCGGGTACTGGACGCACCTCAAACGGCGGGTACCGGTCCGCTACTCATTCCGGGCCGTCTCGACGACACGGGCCGGCCGGCCCGAGTCCGTCAGCGCGCGACGGTCTCCATGACCCGGCCGGCGTGACCATCCACCAGGACCATCGACTTCTGGCCCTTGTGGTCCAGAAGGAAGTAGTAGATCGGGACGTGCAACAGCTCGGACTCCGAAACCTCGACGCTGGTCTGGAGCCGGCTCACCATGCTGTGCTTCCGGTGGGCCGCGTCCGCCTGCAACTGGCTCACGAACGAGCGGGCCGCGTGCTGGGCCGCGTCCTCGCCCAGGTCCCCGTTGATGACCACGGCGCCCGTCGGGATCGACTTCTTGTCGAAGAACCCCCGGTCCGCGAGCGCGAAGGAGTAGTTCTTCGGCTGGTACTCCTGCATGCTCTTCACGGCGACGACCGGGAACTCGTACGTCCCGACGATCGTGTCGGAGCGGGTCGCGTTGATCGGCGAGCCCATCGGGAGGGCGATGAAACCGCCGCCCCGTCGGCCCCCGAGGGCGCTGCCGAGGAGCTCGGCCCCGGCGATCGTCGCCACAGTCCCACCCACGCTGACGGCCAGGTCCTGGTAGACGTACGTGGTGGTCGCCGAGACCGGCACGACCCAGAACGGCACGAAGGAGAGCCGCTCTTCCACGACCTTCGACTCCTCGAAGTCGTGGCGGTGCATGAATCCCTGGTCCATGTAATCGTGGACCGCCCGCAGCGCCGATTGCGGGTCCGTGATCTTCGGGGTGAGGAGCGTGTGCTTGTTGATCGAGCGCCACCCGTCCCCGCCGAGGGAGACGGAGCTCCCGCAGTAGTCGCAGGTGATCACCATCTCCCCGAACGTCGGTTGGATCGGGGCGCCGCAGTTGGGACACTTCAACGATTGGGCGCCCGCGGGAGCGAGGGGTCGGCTCGTGGGCGCCGCGGCGGCGGGGGGCGGGGGCGGTGGGAACGGCATCCCGACCGCGGCCGTGGTCGGGCTGGGAGGCGGCCCCGTCGGTCCACCGGGCACGCCACCCGCGCCGGTGGCGGACCCGCAGGAGTAGCAGAACCGCGCCCCGTCGGGCAACGGCGCGCCGCAGCGCGGACAGTTCACGTTGAGCGACCCCCGGCGCCTACGTCATCGCGGCGCCACAGTTCGGGCAGAACTTGTTCGCGCCGGGGACGTCGGCCTGGCATTTCGGGCACTTGCGGCTCGCGGGAGGCGCGGCCGTCCCGCAGTTGGGACAGAACTTGACCCGGCGGGGACCGGAAGGCCGCACTTCGTGCACGGGATCCCGGGCGCGGCGGCGGGAGCCGCGCCGACGGCCTGGCCGCACGACGGGCAGAACCGGACGCCCTGGGGGATCAGGGAACCGCACTTCGAGCACGGCATGCTCCCACCCCCGCCCATCGGGGGACCTCCGCCCCCGCCGGCATAGGCGCCCTGCATCGTGCCCTGCATGCCGTAGCCGATGCCGAGACCGGCACCGAGGCCGACCCCGGCCCCCGCCAGCGACCCGGCGGTCCCGGACGGGTTCGATGCCGCGGCGGTCAGGGCCTGGCCCGCCTGGTACTGCATGTAGTTCACGCCGAGGACACCCATGGTCGAGCGGGTGTCCACCGCCTTCTGGACCTCGTCCGGAAGGTTGACCGACAGCCCCTGGACCTGCTGGACCTCGACGCCGAGGTTCGCGAAATGCTGGGGCGCGTAGCCCAAGACCCCCTGCTCGATGCTCTGGAGAGAGCCGGCGAGGTCGGTGACCTTCATCCCCTGGTCCTTCATCTTGCCGAGGGTATTGTAGACCAGCAGGACCATCTGGTCGCGAAGACGAGCCTCCACGTCCGACGTCGTGGCGGCTCCGAACGTCCCGACGAACTGGTTGATGAAAAGGTCCGGGGCTCCGACCCGCCACCGGTAGTTGCCGAAGACCCGCAGGTTCACCAGCCCGAAGTCCGGGTCCTTGAACACGTACGGCTCGGCGCTCCCGAACTTGCCGTCGAAGATCCGCCGCTGGAGGTAGTAGACCTCGGCCTCCTGGACGACCCCCGAGAGCGCCTTGACGATGCCTCCGACGATCGGGGCGTTGATGCTGGTCAGGGCGTACCGGTCGGGTTTGTCGAAGTACGCCAGGACCTTGCCGTCTCGGTAGAAGACGGCGGTCTCGTCCTGCCGTACGACGATGTTGTCGTTCGAGCCGGATGTTGCGCGGGACGCGCCACATCACGTTCGGGCCTTTGTACGCATCCTCCCAGTTGATGGTGGTGGAGCCGAAGAGGCTCCCTCCCGTCGGGGGGATCGGATTGTTGGTGACCATGGTTCTTCGTTCTCCTAGACCGAGATTCCTTCGACCGCGTTCATCCGCGACTTGAACGCCTGGGTGAGCTCGCGCACCTGGCCGCGCACCGTGGCCACGGCATCGGTGACCGACTGCGCGTTCGAGCCGCTGACGGCGGCGCGAAGGGGCGAGAGGGCCGCGGTGACCTGGTCCGCGGCCTGGGCGAACCCGTAGTCATACTCGTAGAGCCGGTCCAGGCGGGCCGGGTCGACGCGGATCGCCGGGGAGATCCCAGTGTACCCCTGCTCGGCGTGCCGGATCGAACCCTCGAGCACCTGGAGGTCGGAGAGCACCGCGGCGAGGTCCGTCAGCGACTGGAACTGGCCGGCCTGCGTGAGGGACTGACGACAGTCCTGCACCGCGGCCACGGCGTTGTGCACCTTGGCAGCGACCTGGAGTCGAAGAAGGCTGTCCGCTTCCCGGACGTCCTCGCCCTGCCGATATCCGCGGAACCCCGGGATCAGCAGCTGCAGCCGCTTCAGGGTGCCGCGGTCTTGGTCGACGCGCTGTCGGATATCGACCGGGGTGGCGGAACCGGCCCCCGCCGGAGCGGTGGCTGGGGGCGGTGCCGGCGGGGGGAGAGCGGCGCCGCAGGCGTTGCAGAACCGGCTGGTCGACGGGTTCGAGGCCCGGCATGCCGGGCAGGTGACCATCGCGGGGGCCGGTGGCGGAGGGGGAGGCGGGGCGATCGGACCGGCGGACATCTAGGCGCCTCCCTGTGGCGGTGGAGACCCGGACTCGGAGGGCGCCGCCTCACCGGGTACATGGGCCGTGGCGTAGGAGAAGGCGGACGGGGGAGGTCGGCTCTCCCAGGCCGCCCGGGCCTCCTCCCGGTGGGCGTCCGCGTGCTCACCGCGGGCCCGCCACCAGGACCCCGCCACGATCACGATCACGAGCACCACGAGGAGGATGAGCGCCTCGACCTGGCCGATCTCGGTGATGGGCGAGCTGTTCGGGTAGAGGCTCGGGAAGGCCAGGACGCTCAGGAACATCACCGCGAGACCGAAGACGGCGAAGCCCCAGGCGAACCCCTGCTGGATGCCGGCCTGTCGGGACAGCGCCCGGGCGATGTACGAGAAGAGGCCGAACACGAGGCTGACGAGGCCGATGGTGATCAGGGCCCAGAAGTGGTGCTGATCCGGTAGGACGAGGTAGACACCGAAGAAGATCAGCGCCGCCACCAGCAGGAACAGCCCGGCGAGCACCCACGCGGAGACGGAACCGCCCTTCGGCGGCGAGCTCCCCGACGAACCCCACATTATGGTCCTCTCGACGGAAATGGGAAGGCGAGTATATCTTGCTTGGGCCGCGGTCCGGGCGGCCGCCGCTTCTCCCTTACGCTCCCGGGGACGGGGGAGAGCGGGCGCTTGCCCCCTCGGTGGGAGGTGGTCCCGCCGGCTCAGAGGCGAGGCTCGTCGTCCGTCTTTTCCCGGGGCCGCATCGGTTTGGGAGGCGGAGGGGCTCCCGCCGGGACCGACTTAAGAGCGGCGTCCGCCGGAGCGTGTTCCGCCGGGGGTCCCTTCGAAACGGGGGGCTTGCCGACCGATGGGTGGGGCTTCGTGCCCGGGGCGATCGCGGGCTTGGATGGGTGGGCCTTCGCTCCTTCCGGGGAGGAATGATGGCCGGTGCTCCGATGCGTCCCGCTATCACCGGGGGTCGTGCCCCCGCCGAGGAGATGGGACGTCTCCGGGGTGATCGCCTGGCCGCACTTCGGGCACTGGGGGAACTGCGCGAGGCAATGCTGGCAGAGCGGCGCGCCGCACGCGTGGACGACCGACGCGATCCCCCCGCAGCCCACGCACCGGACCGAGGCCGCCGCGCCGTGGGGGTGCCCACCGGAGTGGGAGGTCCCGGTCGAGGCCGTGGGGGCCTCCGGAGAGCGGGTGACGGCCGGGACGTTCTCGGGGGAAAAATACTGGGTCCCGTCGGGGGAGCCCGGCGCCGCCGGGGAGGCCGCGTGACGGAACTCCGGAGAGTACTGCCCGAGGTCCAGGGCCGGAAGGGAAGCGTGGCCCGCCGTCCCCGAACTCTCCACGACCTTGATCAGTCGTGCTTTGAAGATCCCGACCCGCAGGGACCGGACCAGCTGGAACAACGTGCGCTGGTTCTCGGGGAGCAGGAGCGCCTTGCGCGCCAGCTCCTCGACGTCCGGCGCCGAGCCGGAGGTTCTCCGGCCGGAGGTCCGCCTCGAGGACCGTACTGAAGGTAGCCGAAGAGCCGCTGGATCTGGTCGAGGGAGGCGTTCGGTGGGCTCAGAACGGCGACGTCGGCGAGGGTGAACCCGCGTCGCTCGATCCCCTCGGGGCGGCGCTCGAGCGCGGTGGAGATGAGATGGTAGGAGAGGCTCTCCAGGTCCCGCATCTCGATCTCCGAAAGACGGTCCAGATCGATCCGCGGGTTCCGGGAGATCGCGGCGAGCGCCGGTTCGAGGAGCTCGAAGGGGACGTGGAGCGAGACGAAGAGGTCGTTCTTGGTGACGTTGCGCCGGAGCTTCGCCTCGAGGAGGAGCGCCTCCCGACCGTACCGTTCGACCTGCCCTTCCCGGGTCTTCTGGACCGCCGCTTTCTTCCCCTCTTTGGCGGCATCGAAATCTGTGTCCAGCGCGAGAGCGCGATCGAAGCTGGCCAACGCCTCGTCCGGCCGGCCCGTAGCGAGGAGGGCGAGCCCCCGGCTGCACCAGGCGTTCTTGTCCGACGGAGCGATCTGGGCGGCCCGCTCGTACATCGCCAACGCCTCGTTCGGGTGACCGAGGCGTTCGGCCACGAAGCCGGCCCTCAGGTGCAACGTGGGGTCGTCGCCGTCCAGGGCAATGGCGTGCGCATACGCGACGGCCGCCTCGCCCCAGGCCTCCCGGGCGATCTGGAGCTCCCCGAGCCGGATCCACAGGGCGGACACCTTCGGGAGCTTCTCGGTCGCCGCCTGGACCGCCTTGACCGCTTCCGGCAGCGCATTGGTGCCCGCGTACGCCTCGGCCAGCAGGAGCGTCAGGCCCGCGGACGGCGGGAGCTTTGGGACGACCCGCTGGAGGAACTCCCGGGCCTCGGCGTGCTTCCCCTGGTCGAGCAACGCCCGCCCGATCCCGGCCAGCGCGACGGGCGACTCCGGCTCCCGGGCCCGGACCTCCTCGTAGACGGCCTGGGCCTCCGACGGACGCTCCAGGTTCGTCAGGATCTCGGCCCGGAGGACGAGCGCGGCGATGTTCGGAGCGCCCCCGCCGGGCATCCCCTTCAGGGTCTCGTCGAGCAGCTCCAGGGCCAGGTCCGGCCGGCCGGCCGAGAGCCGCAGCCGCGCGCGCCGGGCCGCGATCTCGGCGACCTGGGCCGGATCGACCTGGGCGGCCCGTTCGTAGGAGTGGTTCGCCTCCTCCACCCGGCCCAGTTCGGCGGAGAGGTCGCCGTGCTGGAGGAGCAGGGCGGGGTCGTTGGACTCGGCCCCCCCGCCCTCCAGGAGCATCGTCAGGGCCTCGTGAGCCTCGGTCCGCTCCCCGTTCTCGAGGTGGAGGCGGTACTTCTCCAGCAGCGCCCCGGCGTTGTGGGGGTCGAGGAGAAGGATCGCCCGGAGGGAGTACGCGAGGTCGCCCGGTCGCTGGAGCTTACGGTTCACATCCGCGCGCGCACGCCACGCCCCCAGGTCGTTGGGGTCCTCGCGCAAGAGGGCGTCGAGCACGGGGAGAGACTGGTTCGCCTCGCCAGCGAGCAGCAGGGTCTCGGCGAGCGCGAGCCGTCCGGCCCGGTGCTTCGGGTCGAGCTCGAGCCCCTCCCGGTAGTACACGACCGCGTCGGCGTACACGCCGTTCGCGCGCAACGCTTCGGCGACCTCGAACCGCACATGGGGGTCTTGCGGGGCGCTCTCGATGGCGGACTTCAGGGCTTCCAGCCCCTCGGGACGACGGCCGGTCTTCAGGAGCAGCTGGCCCTTCCGGCGGAGGAAGAGGGAGTTCGCCGGGTCCCGCTGCAGGAGCAGGTCCGTGAACCGGAGCGCCTTCGCCTCCTGGTTCAGCAGCGAGAGGACCTCGCGTCTCCCCCCAGAACAGGTCCGGGTCCTCGAGCTCCGAGGTTGACCGCCCGATCGTAGGCGTCCGCCGCCTCGGTGAGCCGGCCGACCTCCCGGAGGGCGTGGCCGAGCTCCTTCAGGACGTCCCCCCGCTGGGTGTTCCCGGTCCGTGCGAGGAACTCCTGGTAGGCGCGGATCGCCTTTTCGTGGTCCCCGACCAGCCGGGAGGCCCTCGCCAGCCCGAGGCCGCTTCGCTCGGAGAGCGCCGGGTCGAGGGACGCACGTTCGTACGAGACCAAGGCCTGACGCGCCGACTCGGTTGCGCTCGGGGCTCCCCTCCGCGAACTCGAACGCCCGGGCGAGGTACAGGTGGCCCCGTTCGAGGGCCAGGTCCGAACGGGTCGGATCGACCTTGAACAGGACATCGTAGACCGCGGCGAGCTCCTCCGTGCGGCCGAGCTCCGTCAGGATCTGCCGTTTCTCGGCGAGGTACGTCGGATCCTCGGGTCGCAGCGTGAGAAGCATGTCGAACGATTCGAGCGCGCCTTCCTGGTCCCCGAGGAGCCCGAGCGCGCGCGCCAGCTCCTCGTGGGCGGGCGCGTCGTTCGGGTCGACCGATAGGATCTGGCGGGCGAACTCGACCACGGCCGGGACCGCGCCGGCCGTGCGCGCGAAGGCGAGGGCGTGACGCGCCTCGGCGACGCCCCTCGGATGGGCCGCGAGGAGCGCACGGTACGCGTCGAGCGCCTCGTCGGTCCGCCCCGCGGCCGCGAGGAGTTCCGCCCGGGCGTTCATCGCCTCCAGGTTCTCGGGAGACACCTCGAGGACGGTCTGGCACGCCGCCAGCGCGACATCGAACTTCCCTTCCCGAGCAGCGAGCTGCCGCAGATGGGTGAGGTTCCCGAGGTTGCGGGGCTCGAGGTTCCGGATCTTCTCCCGGGCCTCGAGGGCATGGGACGGATCCCCCGCCGCTTCGAAGGCATCGGCGATCTCGGTCAGAGCAGCGACGTCCAGGGGGGTGGGGAGGGCGAGGAGACGGGTGAATTCGGAGGCGGCCTCCGCCGTGCGACCGGTGGCGAGGAACGAGCCGGCCCCGGAGGAGCTCCACTTTCGGGTTATCGGGGGCCGCGACCCCGGCGCGCTCCAGCGCGGCCAACGCCGCGTCGACCTGGCCGAGACTTCCGAGCAGCTCGGCCCGGGCGAGGAGGAGGCTTGCGTCGTCAGGGTGGGTCCGCAGCAGCGCCTCGCACGCCTCCAACGCCTGACGGTCCCCGCCGTGGACCCGGGCGAGCTGGAGCTTCATCCGCAACGCAACGGGGTGCTCGGGCGCGACCTTCAGCGCCCGCTCGACGTACTGCATCGAGGTGGCGTCCAGCTGCTGGGCGTGAAGGTACGCGTCCGCGGCTTCGTCGGGCCGGTCGAGGAGCTTGAGGGCGTCCCCCTTGGTGGCCCATATCTGCTTGTCATGGGGGTTCGATTCGAGCGCCGAATCCAGCAGCGGCAGGACCTGGTCGAGCGATCGGTTCTGCGCGAGCAGGACCATCGCCTTGTGATGGAGCAGCGCCGAGGAGCCCGGGGCGAGGGACAGTCCCGCCTCGATGGCGCGGGCCGACAGCTCCACCTCGCTCAGTCGGTAGAGCGCGAGGGCCGCCTCGTCGAGATGGCTCGCGGCCGTCGCGGCCACCGGCTCGAGGGCTTTGCGGTGGGCGTCGGCGAACGCGACGAACGCCTTCAGACCCTCCACGTACCGCGTCCGGTCGGGGTGCGTCTCGAGCGCCTTGGCCGCCCGGTAGAGGCGTTCGGCCTCCTCCTCCGCCGGGACCGCCGGGCGCACCGGTACTTCCTTCGGCACGCGACTTCCCACCTCCGAGACCGGTTCCCGGCGTTAAATAGGTTCGTCGCGGCGGCGGTGGTCGCTCGCGCCCACCCTCCGGTTTATCGGGCCGCACCGCTAGCGCGGCGCGTGCCGTTCGGGCAGCTCGGCCCGCGCAAGTCGATCTTCGATCCTGTCCACGGAGTGGTGGTGGTCCGTGGCCCCGCGCTCGAGCTCATCGGGCTGCCGGCGTTCCAGCGCCTCTGGGGGATCCGCCAGACCGGGTTCGCCCACCTCGTCTTCCCCGGCGCGAACCACACCCGGCTCGAGCACTCCCTCGGGGTCTACTCGGTCGCGGGGGCCCTGGCGGACGCGTTGGACATGTCGCACGAGGATCGGAACCGCGTGGCGGTCGGGGGCCTGTTGCATGACCTCGGGCATGGTCCTCTCTCCCACACCCTGGAGCCGTCGATGCGCGAAGCGCTCGGTGCCGGTCACGAGGCCCGGAGCCGCGCGTGGATCACCGGCACCCGCCGCTCAGAGCCGGAGCCGGGGGCGCCCTCGGCCGACATCCCTGACGTCCTCGAGCGGTACGACCTCGACCCCCGGGAGATCGCCGACCTCGTGGACCCGCCCCCGGCCGCCGACCGACGGCCCCTGCTCCGAGAGCTGCTCCACGGCCCGATCGACGCGGACCGGATCGACTACTTGCAGCGGGACGCCCACTACACCGGTGTTGCCCACGGGGCGATCGACGCGGTGCGGCTGCTGGACACGGCTCTCGTGCGCGACGACCGACTGGTCTTCGCAGAGAAGGGGCGTAGCGCGGTCGAGGGGTTCCTCGTCGGACGAGCGCTGATGTACGCCTCCGTCTACTACCACAAGACGGTCCGGGCGGCCGAGGTCATGGCGCAGGCCGCCGTGGAACGGCTTCCGGATTACCCGACCTCCGCCGTCCCTCTGTTCGACCTCACGGACGGGGAGCTCCTCTGCGGGATGGCGCGATCTGGCGGCTTCGCTCAGCGGATCGGTCGGATGCTGACCGAACGGCGCCTCTACAAGCGGGCCTGGGGTCTCCGAAGCGTGCCGACGGATGAGGCGCGTCGATACCATCGGCTCGTGCTTCGGCCCACCGAACGGCGGGCCCGGGAGGACGAGATCGCGGCCGCGCTCGGCGGAGAATCGGGGAGCGTCCTGTTCGACCTCTCGGGCCTCGATGCCCGAAGCGACCCGGAGTCCGACTGGGCCGAGGTGGCCCTCCTCGAGGAGGACGGAGCGATCAGCCACCCGTTCCGCGGCCCCGGCGCCTTCCGGTCCCTCGCCGTGCGGCCCCCGACGCGCTGGAGCGTTTCGGTCTACGTGCGACCTTCGATGCTCCCCGACGCGCAGCGCGCGCTCGGTTCGCGGATCGACCCGCTCGGGTGACGGCCGGCGTGGGCGTTTCGGATCGCCCAAGGATGATCGTCCAGTGGGCCCCGTCGACCGGCATCACGGACAGCCGACTGATCCTCAGCAACGCGAGGCCATCGAGGCCGGGGGTGGTCCGAAGCTCCGCCAGCGTGACCGGGCGGGGGAGCCGACGGACGGGGGCCACCCGGACCGACCAGGACCCGCGGGGGTCGGCGGGGTCGGGGTGCGGCTCCCCGGTGATCCGAAGGATGCCCACGGCGCGGCGCTCCTCTCCCGAGTGATAGTATAGGGCCTCATCGCCCGGTCGCATGGCGCGCAGGTGCCGGAGCGCGAGGGCGTTGTGCACCCCGTCCCATTCGGTGGCGCCGTCCCTGACCAGGCGGTCGTACGAGTACGAGGTCGGCTCCTGCTTCACCAGCCAGTAGGCCATGCCGACGCACCCGGCGGGCTCGGTATATCGGTTCCGGAGGACCGTCGGAACCCTTTTCGAGAGGACGTAGGTGCGCCGAGGGTGCGCATCGTGCTCGCGGGCACCGGGGTCCACCCCATCCCGCCGACCGGCTACGGGGGCGTCGAGCGCACCCTCGCCGAGTTCGCAAAGGCGCTGCGAGCCGTGGGAGACGAGGTCACCATCGTGAACGAGGTCCGGCGGGAACGAGGGACCGACGAATACCGGTTCGCTATGGGTCTCCCCAAACTGCTTCGCAGGATCCCTCACGACGTTCTCCACGCAAGCACCCCGGTGGTCGCGAACCGGCTCCGATGGTCCGGCCTCCCATACGTGTACACCAGCCACTCCCGCCACTGGTTCGACCGGCCGGACTGGCGGGGCCAGTGGGGGTACCGCCTGGAGCGTCGGGCCGTACGGGGCGCGGCCCACACCGTCGCCCTGACCGAGCGGCTGAGGTCGACGATCGCAAGCCGGGTCGGCCCGGCCGCGAGTGGTCGGATGAGCGTGATCCCCATCGGCGTGGACACGGACCGGTTCCACCCCAGCTGGGACCGGCGAGATGGGACGGTCGCCCTCGGGGTCGGGGTCGTGGCCCCGTTCAAGCGGTGGGAGATCGCGGCCCGGGCGTTGCGAGGGACCGGGCTCACGCTGCGGATCGCCGGCCCGATCCCGGACGTCGACTACGCCCGGATGGTCCGGACGTCCGGTGATCGCGTAGAGCTCCTCGGGGAAGTGTCCGAGGACCGGCTCGAGGAGGCCTTCGCCACCGCGGACCTCCTCGTGCATCCGAGCCGCGTCGAGCTCCTGGCCGGCGTCGTTCTCCAGGGCCTCTCCGCTGGGCTCCCGGTCCTCGGAGCGGACCCCATCGCCGACCTGATCCCGCCGGGCGCGGGTCGGCGGCACCGGCCTCCGCCGACGACGCGGCGATCGAGCAGTTCCTCTCCGAGGGGGTCCGGGGGTACGCCTCGGATCCCTCCCTCCGTCGGGCGGCGGGGGAGGCCGCGAGGGCGGCCGCGAAGGCACGGTTCTCCTGGCCGGCGGTGGTCGCCGCCCATCGGGGCGTGTATCAGCGCCTCCTGGACGCCGGCCTGCTCAGCTGACGACCAGTCCTTGGGACGTGATCGCGAACGGACGTCGCTCGGGGTCGTGCGCGCTGCCGCGCATCCGCACGATCTTGATCTGGCGCACCGAACGGTCCCCGACCCACTTCCGGGTCAGCAGGATCTCCCCCCGGGTCAGGACCTCCTCGGGGGTGAGGAGGCCCGGGTTCCCGGGGGTGGCGGTGATCAGGGAGGTGGCCCCCTGTTCGCTCAGGAACCTCAGCAGGGACTGAACCTCGGTCCTCTCCGCCTGCGGGTCCGTCGTGGTCTTCAGGGCGAACCGGCGGATGGAGGTCATGGAGTCGACCACGACCCGTGAGAACGGCGCGCCTCCCATCTGGTTGCGGAGCTTGAGATGGATCGACTGGATCGAGATATCCTCCGCATCCGACGCGCGTCGAGCCTGGTCGGTCAGGTCGCGCATCGTCTTCACGTCCCCGAGCGCCTTGATCTCCTGAACGTCGGCGAGTCGCTTGATCGCCTTCACCCCCGGATTTGCGTCCAAGGTCCGGACCGCGGAAAGGTCCCAACCGAACGCACGCACATTCTCGACGATCTCGGTGGGCGGCTCGTCGACCGCGACGAGAAGGACCTGCTCGCCGTTCCGGAGCCCCTCGAGGAGGAACCGCAGCGCGAGGAGGGTCTTGCCGCTCCCGGTCCCGCCCGTCACGAGGTACGGCCGGCCCGCGAACAGCCCTCCCCCCAGCATCCTGTCGAGACCCGGCGTCCCCGTCGACACGCGCGCGAGGGCGGGGGTCGCCATCTCAGGCCCCCGGGGGCGGCCCTTCGGCGGGTCCGGGCGAGGAGGGATCCGGCGCCGGGACCGCGTCGACAGCTCCGGGGGTCGGCCCGGCCGCCGGATCGGTCGCGGCGGGGGCGGGTTTCTTCCGAGGCGCACGGCGCTTCTTCACCGGTGGAACTTCCGGGGTCGCCGGCGCGGCGACCGGGGCGGGGGCCGAGGACGATGGCTCCGGGGCCGGAGGCTCGTGCTGAATGGGGGCGGCAGGGGCCTCGGCGAGTTTCCGAGCGGTACGTTTGCGGGGAGCGGCTCCGGTCGGAGCCTTTCGTCGCCGCTTCACGGGGGCCAGCTCCCCACCTCCGCCCCCACCTTGGGCCGCTCGGGGTTCCGGGTCCGGGGGGATCGGGCCGGGGCCGGTCGGGAGCTCGGTCGCCTCGACGGGCCGGGGGAGCGGTGGCGGAGCCGGAGGTGCGGCCGGCGCGGGCTCGACCGGAAGGCCCACGGCGGCTCGGGCGGGGGGCGCGGTCGTCGCCGGGGTCGGTGGCGCCACCGGGGCGGTGGATCGTGGCCGCGGGATCGCCGCCGGCATCGGAGGTGGCTCGCCGCGGGGAAGGGGCGGGGGAGCGGGCGGGATACCGGAGGGGGTGCTCCGTGGATCAAGCGGGAGCGCAGCGGGGAACGGGACGTGCGGGCGCGGGGCCTCGGAAAGCGCGGGGCTGGCAGCCGGCGCGGGGGCGGCCGGGGGTGGGACCGGCGCGTCGGAAACCGGGGCGGGGGCCGGGGCCGGCACGGGGGAGGCCGCCGCGACGACGGTAGTGGCGGCCGCGGGCACGGGCGGGGGCGATGGAGCGGACGGCGCCACCGGAGCGGGCGCCGGCGCGGGTTCCGCGACGGCGACGGCGGCCGGCGCGGGATGGGGGAGCCTCCGCCGGTCGAGATCCGGCGGTGGCGGGCCGAGCTCGAGGATCTTGAGGATCGATTCTAGGCCCGGCCGGACCGCGACGGGGTCCGGTACCGCGAACGGGGGGACCCCCGTCCGGGCCGCCGACGAGCGGGCCCTCAGACGCCGCAGCGCTCCGGCATTCGGTCCCTCGGCGTCCATCAGTGGGAGCTGCTCCGCGAGCTCGAGCACCCGGCCCCGGGCCCGGACGACCGCCCGGGCGACCTCCACGGCGTCCCCTTCGCGGGCGGCGACGAGGGCCTGGAGAAGGGCCGCCCGCACCGGGCCGACGTCGGCCGAAAGCGCAGCCAGATCCCGACTGTCCTGCTCCAACGCGGCCAGGCCGGTCGCGAACTCCTCGATCGGGATGGCCGTCGGCTCGGAGCCGCTCGGTAGGAGGGCCCGGGTATCGCGGGAGATCGTGACGTCGAGATTGATGTCGAGCCCCCGCGGCGAGATCCGGTACGGGTGCAGGGTGTTGTCGTGCGGGCTGCCCCGGAACTTCTCCACCCCGATGGCTCGGACGGTCCGGGAGTCGAGCTCCCACCGGAACAGTCGGATCTCGCCCCGGGCCAGCAGGCGCTCCGGGGTCTCGACGTCCTCGAGGGGCGCCTCTACCGTCAGGAGCGTGGTGACGTGCAGATCGGAGAGGAACCGAAGGAACGTCTGGGCCCCGAGGGTCTCGTCGAACCCCTTCATACAGAAGTACTGGAGGGCGGTGAGCGAGTCGATGACCATCCGGGAGTAGTTCCGGCGGGCCATCTCCATCTTCAGGGTCTGCTCGAGGGCGGTGAACGTCACTTCGACGCTGGCGAGCTCGGGGCTGCGGCGGATGGTGAACGGGATCTCCTTGAACGGGACCGACTGGCGGACGGCCGCGATGTCCTTGAACGGGGCCCGTTCGTAGCGCATCACGTCCGGGATCGCGTCGAAGACGTACACCTCGTCGAGCTCCGGCGACAGGTTCCGGTGGTTCGTCCGGATCTCGTTCGGGGGCTCCTCCAGGGTGACCACCAGGCATCGCTCGCCGCGCCGGATCCCCTCGCAGAGGAACTCGAGGGCGAGGGTCGTCTTCCCGGTGCCAGAGGCGCCGACCACGAGGTACGGCCGGCGGGGGACGAGCCCCCCGGAGAGCATCTTGTCGAGGGGGCCGCAGCCGGTGGAGACCCTGGGATCGGCGACGGCTGGCGGAGCCTCCTCGTGATCGGGCATCCTAGGAGCCGTCGGACGCTCGTCGAGGGCGTCGCACAGGTAGAATGGCGGCCCCCCCACATATTAATTTACGGAGGGCCGTGTAAAGTTCCCCCGAGGTCTACCGAACCGATGCCGAACGCTCCGATCCCCGGCGCAGCCCAGATGCGGGCGCTCGCCATCGAGGTGCCGTCCCACTTCCGTCAGGGGTTCCGGCTCGCCCTGGAGCTCGACGCCACCGTGCCCCGCCGACGCCGCCGGATCATGGTCGTCGGGATGGGAGGGTCGGCCATCGCCGCGGACCTCGTACGCTCCGTCACGGACCCCGAGCTGGACGTTTCGCTCGATGTCGGGCGCGGCCCGAGCCTGCCGAGGGCCACCGACAAGGAGACCCTGGTGATCTGCGCGTCCTTCTCCGGGAATACCTGGGAGACCCTCGCCGCCTACGATGAGGCCGGGCGACGGGGCGCGGCCCGGGTCACCATCGGCTCCGGCGGCGAGCTCTCGCAGCGGGCCGACCGGGACGGGGTCCCTCACCTCCAGCTCCCCCACCTACCCCAGCCTCGCGCCGCGGTCGGCTACATGCTGGGGGGATTGTTCGGGATCCTCGACCCGTTCTTCTCCGAATCCACCGAGGGACGGGTCAAGCGGGCCGCGGACCGCGTGGCCGCGCTCCAGGGTCGGTTCAGCTCCCCGAAGGGGGCGCCCGCCGGGGTCGCCCGGAAGATCGGATCCCGCACTCCCGGAGGTCTACGCCGACGTCTCCCTCGCCGGGCTCGCCCGACGGTGGAAGACCCAGATCGAGGAGAACGCGAAGCGGCTCGCACACTTCGATCTGTTCCCCGAGCTCTTGCACAACGCCATCGTCGGCTGGGATGCCCTGACCCCCCGGGCCGCCCGGGCGTGGGCCGCGGTGCTCCTGGACTGGCCCATGCAGAGCCCGGCCATCGCGCCGGCCGTGAGCTACCTCGAGAAGCTCCTGAAGGCCCGGTCGGTCCCGGTCGATCTGGCTCCGGTTCGACTCGGAGGACCGGATCGAGGCGATCCTCACCGGGGTGAGCTTCGGCGACCATGTGAGCCTCGCGCTCGCCGAGGCGGCCCGGGTCGACCCGATGCCCGTCGAGGCGATCTCGAAGATGAAGACCCGCCTCGGTCGCACCTAGACCGACGCAGGCTCCCGACCCTGGACGACGCGCTGGTGGGCGTCGGCGAACGCGAGCACGAGCAGGAAGTAGGTGATGAACATCGTCGACAGCTCGGCCGTCACCGGGGCTGTGAGGCCCGAGACGCTCGCGGTATGGTCCCGAAGATCGGCGAGGTAGGTCCCGAACTGCTGGTCGACGATGACCGCGAGCTGGTACGCCACGTACCCGGCCCATACCAGCGCCCCGGCGAGGATCACCCAGGTCACCGGCCGGAGCAGATGGGCCGCGAGCACCGCGTACAGCAGATAGGTGGCGAAGTACGCGCCCGCCACCGCGATGGCCACGAACGGGGCGAGGGTGGCCGGTTGGGCCGCCGTCGGGGCGATATCGACGTAGTACCCCACGGCCGCCGCGGCGGCACCCGCCAGGAGCGCGGCGAGGATGAACAGCCGCCGGGCGTGGGCGACGCGTCGGTGGTGGAGCTCGTCCCATTCGTGCCGGCCGATGGTGAGGAAGACGAGGCCGACCAGCGTGAATCCGACCGATAGGTACACGAGGGCCCCTCCGAACGGGAGCCCGACCGCCCGGGTCAGCCAGGAGTAGAGGGACCCCACCGCCTCGATCGTGAACCCGACGAGGAAGACGAGGAGGGCGGCCCGCAAGTTCGCGGTCACACCCCCGGGTAGGGACGTCCGGGGTAATTGATTCGGATGGTCGGATTCGCTGAGCCCGGCGGCCGTCGGGGGCCGACCCGATACCTCCGGCGGTCCCGGCGGAGCGCTCGGGCCGGCTCTAGGGGGCGCTAGGGGGCGGAGGCGGGGGCGGGGGCGGGGGCGTCATCGTCGCCGGGGCCGCCGGCGCCGGGGCGTTCGGGGGCGGCGGCGAGTCCTTCCGTCGCCGCCTCGCCACGACCAGGAACAGGATCGCGAGGAGAATGACCAGAAGCAGGACTCCGATCCCGATGACCAACCAGGGCGCCGAGGAACTGCTCGTGCTGCCGGTGGACCCTCCTTGGGAGAACACGATGGTCTTGCTCGCGCCGGGCCCGCTGACCGTCACGGTCCCGGAGGGGGTCGTGGTCCAGTTCTTCCAGTTCGTGGCGGCCGAGAACGTGTAGGTCGCGTTGCTCAGCTGGATCGTGGCCTGGGTCCCGGTCCCAGAGCCGACGGTGCCGGAGAGGGAGCTCTGACCGCTGATGTTCACGTACCACGTGGCGCCCCGGGGAAGGCCCGTCTCGGTGAACGTCACCAGGAACTTGGGCATCGGGGGGCCGGAAGACCCCGAAGTGAACGGCACGGCCACGTTCTGGGAGGCACCGTCGACCGTGAATTGGCCCGACGCCGGGGTCGTCCAGCCGGACGCGCTGGTGGACGCTCCGTACCAATAGCTCCCGTTGGGGAGGTCGAGCACAAGGGTCGTCCCCGCTCCGACGGAGACCGTGGCCAATAATGGCGCCGAGCCCGTGACGTTCACGTACCAGGTGTCCCCGGTCGGCAACCCGGACTCGGTGAAGGTGACGCCATACTCTCCCGTCGGCAGCGCGAACGCGATGCGTTGGACCACGTCGATCCCGACCACGGGGACGGAGCCCGATGACGGAGTGGGGACATACCCTACGCTGCTCACCAGGAACGGGAAGGTCCCGTTCGCCTCGGTGAACGTGAGCGTCGTCCCGGTCCCCCACTCGACGTAGCCGTACAGCTCGACGGACCAGTTCGACGAAGTGGGAAGCCCGGATTCGACAAACGTCACCGTCACCGTCGGGTAGTAGACGGAGGTATAGTTGATCGTCATCTCCTGATCGGAGCCGTTCACCACGATGGACCCCAGCGCCGGGCTCGGGGTGTAGGTCCCGACCGAGTAGGCGTAGAAGGAGTAGGTGGCGTTCGGGACCCAGAAGACCAGGGACGAACCGTTGGTCCCGTCGTAAAGGTACGCGAAATCGACCTCCCAGTACGTGCCGCTGGGAAGCCCCGACTCGGTGAACGTGACCGAGTAGACCTTGGTGAACGCGATGGAGATCGAGTCGTTGAACCCGTAGATGTACAGGTATCCGGAGGGCGGCGACGCCGCGTACCCGGTCGAGAGCGCGAAAAAGCTGTACGATCCGTTCGGTTCGGAGAACGTGATCTTCGATAGCGTCGAACTGTGGGTGAGCACCGTGTAGTTCGGAAGGGTGAGCTGGACCGACCACGCTGCTCCCGCGGGCAGACCAGACTCGTTGAACGACAGCGTATAGGTCGGCGCGAGGGAGAAGACCACCGAGGCGCTCGCATCCGACCCGTTGACCGTCAGCGGGCCCGTGGTCGGCGTCGACACGTACGGCCAGAGGGTGGCGACCGTGAACGTGTAGGTCCCGTTAGGCACCGAATATTCCAGGGATGTGGTATTCGATCCGTCCGTGTAGTAGGAGCCGGTCGAAGTGTCCACCAGCGTGGCGGTCCAGTAGGTAGCGGCCGCAAGTCCCGTCTCGTTGAGATAGGCCGCGTAAAGGAGCGTGTAGTTGACATCCACGGTCTCGGGCGCGCCGTTCACGAAGAAGTACACGTAGCTCGGTCCGAAGTAGCCCGGGACTGAGTACGGGTAGATCGAGTCGGGGTAGGTGGTCGCGTTCGGGAGCCACACCGTGAACGAGGCGTTGGTAGTATGGTTGAGGCTGTACAACCAGTTCGACTCGACCGTCCCGCCCCAGTAGGTCCCGGAGGGGAGTCCTTGCTCCTGGAAAGCGACCGGGTAGAGCGGAGGGGGAACGAACGTGATGGTGACGAAGACGCTCGCGCCTTGGACCGTGAGAGAACCATTGGGGGGCTGGGCGACATAGAGCCCCGCCTCCCCCGTGGTGAACGTGTACGTTACCGTTGCCCTCGAGGAACGCCACGCCCGCCGGGGTATAGGACGTGATGTTGATCGAGACCCCCTGGGACGCGTTGGTCAGGTCCACCCACCAGCTGGCCGACGCGGGGAGCCCGGTCTCGTTGAAGGTGATCGGATAGACCAACTGGTGGAAGATCAACCGGAGGTAGACCGGGCCGCCGAGGACACGGAAGGAGCTCGGCGGCGCGGAGACGAAGCCCGGAATGGAGCCGACCGAGTAGGAGTAGCTGCCGTTCGGCAGGGTGAAGAGGACGGAGCTCGAGAGCCGCACGACCGTGCTAGAGTGGGTGGCCCCGTGAGTGGTGACGTTCCAGGTCACCCCGTTCGGAAGCCCCTGCTCGGCGAAGCTGACGGCGTACGGGCCTTTGAGCGCGGGGACCCCGACGCTCAGCACCTGGCCAACCCAGGTGACACAGTCCGAACCTGACGTCGAGACCTCAGCTGTCGTGTTGTTGGAACCGACCACCACCGGGACCTGGTAGGTCTTGGTATCGGAGAGGTTCCCGTAGCTCCAGGAGGCCGTGCTCTCCTTCGGATCGTTGCCGGGGAAGGCGTTCGAGTCGATGAGCGTCCCGTTCCACGTGGCGGTGTTGCCCGGGAGCTGCCCGTCGGCGACGATGTAGGTGGTCGTGGCCGAGGCCGCGTTGGTCGTGGTGTAGTTGAGCTGGGCCACGGAGCCGGCACCTTGGACGGGCAAGGCGCCCGTGTACACGGTCACCTGCCGGATCGCGGGGGACCCGGACGGCTCATAGATCGCGACGAGCGAAACGCCTTCATCGAGCAGGGAGCCCTGGGACTGGCTCCACGGACTGAGGCCGTTGGTGATGCTCGAGGGCACGTTCGTCACGTTGTTGATCCCGTTCACGACCGCGCTCGTCACGTCGGCGGCGAAGGTGTAGATGTACGTCGGCCCCCAGCAGGGGGACGGCGTGGTGTACGCCGTCCAGGCACCGTTCACCGCGACGCCGTTGAGGGAGGCGGACGTGGGAGGGACGGTGGAGTTGATGATCGCCCAGATCATATACGCTGCCACGAGATTGGCCGTCGAGCCGCCCGGCCAGGTCAGGTTGACCAGTCCGTAGCCCTGATCCCGGAGCGCCGCTCCCGAGGAGACGTAGGCGTACGGACCGGTCACCGAGGCGAACGGCTGGACCTGGGAGTTGAACAGGGGCGAAGGCCCGGTGGTGGCGGGAAGGGGGACGCGGTGGGGAACGCCGAAGAGGCACCGCCGGCCCCATTCGTAGATTGGCACGAGCCGGCGCCCGCCGGGGACGCGCCTGCGACGGCGGTCGAAAGCGAAGCGGCCGCCGGCGGCGGCGCTGGGCGGGCCGCGGAAGCTCCCGTCGGGGTCCCAGCGACCTTCGAGAGTCCCCCAGGGACGATGAATACCGAGAGCAGGAGAAGGCCGGCCACCGCGATCGCGAATCCCAGCGACGCGGCGGGCGCCCGGCCCGGCCCCCTTCGGAGCGCCGCTTCCCTCGGTGAGGAAGAGAGAGAAGGGGCACGGGGCGGGTGGCAGGGGACGGCTTGAGGCCTTCGGTTACGCTCATCGCAGTTTGCTCGGGGGTGGAGGGGGACCGGGGCCGACGCTTAAGGCTTCGTGAGCGCGCCGGTGAGTTTCGACGGTTTCCCGAGCCGTGGTCGCCGGCCGCGCCGCCTTCCCGCCTCGATCTCACACCCTCGGACCCCCTCGCCGCTCCCCGGCGTCGGCGCCTACCTTGCGATCCGGACCGGCGCCGATCCGCTGACCCGCTGGCACCACGGCCTGCGCCGCGGAAAGGCTCTTAATCACGGCGACTCCCTGAGGCGGCGGGTGCTGAGGTAGCCTAGCTCGGCCAAGGCGCCAGATTCGAGATCTGGTGGTGCGTATGCATCGCGGGAGTTCAAAGGGGACGCGGACCGACCGTGTCCCGGAGATTCTCCCCCTCAGCGCCTCCCCTCTCCTCGAGGTTTGCTTCGAAACCATCCGGGGAGGGCGGTCGGTGGTCCAGACGGTCCGCGGTGGTCGCTGGGACCCCTCTCCGGGACGTGCTCCGGACCATCGGCCAGGCGCCCGAAGGGTGCGCTGTCCTGCGGGGAGGCCGACCGGTTCCCCTCGACCTGCCGATCGACGTCGCCGGGACCTTCACCATCGTCCCAACGTTCTCCGGCGGCTGAGCCCATCTCGTCGCGCCGGGCCGCAGTCAAAGAGATTATGGCCTCCCCCGTAGGTCCATCCATCCGGCGGAGCGCCGCCGAGGGGGATTACATGGCGTCCGGGTGTCCGATCTGCGACCAGCCCCTCGCCCGGACCGCCGAGGCGTGCGCGAACTGCGGTTACCCGACGGCGTTGGCGCTCGACGCGCTACGCGCCCTCAGCGAGGGCGAGCCCACCCCCGTCCAGTCCACGACCTACGGGCGCACGGCCGACCCGCCCGCTCGCCGGCGCGAGCGTCGATCCGCCACGCCAGATCCCCAACAAGAGCTCTGCCATCGGATCGCCCAGGAGACCGATACCAACCTCGCGCTGATGCAGGAGCTCGGCGGGGAGACCCCCGACGTCGCCTCCGACCTCCGCCAGGCCGCGCTCAGCGAGGCCGAGGGGCGGGTGGTCGAGTCCCTCGACATCCTTCGACGCGCGCTCGGCCGGGTCCAGGAGGAGACCGAGGCCCTTTTCGCCCGGCGCCTCCGGGACGTCGAGCAGCGGGATGCCGCCCTCCAGCGCTCCGGGGTCGGGACCGCGATCCCCCAGGAGACCGGGAAGATGCGAGAGCTCTTCCAGGCCGGCCACCGGATGGAGGCCATCGCGCTGCTGAAGTCGACCGACCTGGGTCTCGCCCGGATCGAGGGGGACTGGAAGGGGCTCCAAGGTCTTCTCAAGCAGGTGGAGAGCCTCCGGGAAGGGTTCCGGGACACGGGCGGCAGCCTCGCCGAGATCGACCGGGACATCCAGGAGGTCCGACGGCTCCTGGCAGGCCCGGGAACGAGCGCCGAGTCGCTCGACCAAGCGGGCCAGGTGGCGGCGCGGGCGGTCATGATCCTTCACGAGGCCCTCCCGAAGGCGATCGAGACCGAGCTCGCGGACCACGACGAGCTGCTCGGCGACCCTTCCGGACGACCACGCCAAAGCCCGGAGCGCGCGGATCCTCCACACGGAAGCGGTTCGCCACCTTCGGCGGGGCCGGCTCCCCGAGGCCAGCACCTCTCTCCGTCAGCTCCGGACCGTCATCGAGGAGCTCCGCAAGGAGCCCCCGCCCGCCCCCTCGCCCTCCGGCGCTCCGGTCGGAGGAGGCCCCCGCCGAGTTCCTCAACCGCCTCCTCGCGAAGGCCCGTGACCCTCGCGGCCCGCGTACGGACCCTGCCGCCCGATAGCGAGATCGCCTACGAGGCCGCGGCGGAGATCCGTCGGGCCACGGAACTTCTACGCGCCCGCAAGCTCGACGAGGCCGAGGCGACCCTCGGCCGGCTGATGCGCACCCTCGAGGCGGACCCTACCGCGGAGGCCGTAGCGTGCCGGCCCCCGCGTCCTCCGACCTCGACGAGCGGCTTCAGAGACTGTGCGAGCGCGGCTCGCGCGCTGGAGGCCGAAGGACTCCCGTTCCCGACCGGCCAGATCCGCTCGACGGTCGGCGACGCGATCGCCGCACGGCGCCCTCGAGCAAGCGACCACCGCTCCTCAAACGGGGCGAAGCCCTCTACACGCTCGCCGCCAAGGATTGGGGCTGGGTCCGAGAGACCCTCGCCCGCGCCGACGAGCTGCGAGGAGCTCGCCAATCGCATCGGCCTCGATGTCGACCATCTGGACAGCCGGGTCGGCAACCCCCGTGAGCAGCTCCGGACCCAGGCCGCTCAGCGCGGCGTCGCTCGGCCGCGCCGCGGCCTCCGCCTCCCTCGCGGTGGCGGTGCTCCACGACGCCATCCCCAAGTTCTGCGTCCAGGAGTCACAGAAGCTCGGTGACGTCGATCCGCACCGCCCGCAACCGCGGCGAGGACGTGACGGAGGCGGTCAAGGCGTTCTCCCAGCTCCTCCAGGCGATCCAGGACACGCAGATCGTTCGGACCGCGAACCTCCTGATCGAGGTCCGCAGGTCCGTGGCCCGGATCCCCCGCGCCCCGTCGATGGCGGTCCCGACCGAGGAGGAGGAGGAGATCCTGATGGAGGCGCGCAACCTCGCGCGCCGCCTCCAACGGATCAAGTCGAAGGCCCGCAACGCGCAGAGCGCCGCGCGCCTGATGACCCAGGTGCGCGCCGCGCTCAGCGAAGAGCGCCGCGTTTGGAACGCCCGAGGAGGAGATCGAGGCGCTGTGGGACGAGGTCGATCGCCTGACCAAGGAACGGGGTGCGGCCGAGGCCGAGGCCAACAAGGGTTCGGCCGACGACGAGGACGAGCTCCCCGAGCCCTGAGCCATCCCACGACGATGAGGGGACTGTCGATGAGCCGCCCCTGGTGACCGGACACCCCGCGTGCCTCGACGCGCGAGCCGGCCGGACGAGAGTCGCCCGTAATGCTTTTAATACCTATCGCAAATCGTTTATATCAATTGGCGCGGCCTGGTGATCGCGCGGTACCGCGCGACCGAGATGTTGGGGTCGTCCTTGCCGTGACCCCGACCGGGCCAGCTGACCACCCGCTCGACGGGCCCGCAGTTCCCCTTCGAGGGGACCGCGGTGCGCGACCGATCGGGTCGTCACAAGGGTCGCATCGTCCGGGTGTTCGGTCCGGTGGCTCAACCGTACCTGGCGGTCCGGCTGCGCCGCGCCGTGCGCGCCAATGAGGGCGCCGCGTTCGATCGGCGCCACACTGATCCGGGAGAAGGAGGGGAACGATGGAGCAGAATGAGGCCGCGACGAACGGAGAGAAGCCGAGCCCGTCCGGGCGAGGCAGCGGTCCCCACGCGCTGCACCAACTGCGGATCGACGCACCTGACCCGGGACTACGAGACGGGGCGAGCTCGTCTGCGACGAGTGCGGACTCGTACTCGAAGAGGCGATGATCGACCAGGGGCCGGAGTGGCGCGCGTTCGATGCCGAGCAAGGCGAGAAGCGTACCCGTACCGGCGCACCCACGACGCTCACGATCCACGACAAGGGCCTCTCCACGGAGATCGGGTGGAAGAACCGCGACCCGTACGGAAAGTCCATTCCCGACGCGCAACCGGGCCCAGCTCTACCGGCTTCGCAAATGGCAGCGGACGCATCCGCGTCTCCAACGCGACCGAGCGGAACCTCGCCTTCGCGCTCGCCGAGCTCGATCGCATCGCCTCCTCCATGGCCCTCCCCCGGAACGTCCGGGAAACGGCCGCGATGATCTACCGGAAGGCCGTGAACCGCAACCTCATCCGGGGCCGGTCGATCGAAGGGGTCGTCGCCGCCTCGCTGTACGGCTCGTGCCGCCAGTGCAACGTCCCGCGAACCCTGGACGAGATCGCCAGCAAGTCGCGGATCGGCCGCAAGGAGATCGGGCGGACGTACCGCTTCATGACCCGGGAGCTGAAGCTCAAGCTGATGCCGACCCGCCCGCAGGACTACATCCAGCGGTTCTGCTCCGAGCTCAAGCTGAAGGGCGAGATCCAGACCCGCGCCAACGAGATCCTGAAGGAGGCGACCGAGCGCGAGCTGACCAGCGGACGGGGCCCCACCGGGGTCGCCGCCGCGGCGATCTACATCTCGTCGGTCCAGTGCGGCGAGCGCCGGACCCAGCGCGAGGTCGCGGAAGTGGCGGGGGTCACCGAAGTGACGATCCGCAACCGGTACAAGGAGCTCACCGAGAAGCTCAACCTGCGCGTCATGCTCTGAGCGACGCCGTCACTGTGAAGGTCTTCCGGCCATCCCCCCGTCCGTGACCGGCCGGCTGAAGGTCGCCGTGCTCGTCTCGGGCGAGGGCACGACCGCCGAATCCTTGGCCGTCCGGTACGCCCGCGAGGGCGCGCCGGCCGAGGTCGTGCTCGCCGTCGCGGATCGGCCCTGCCCCGCGGTGGCCCGGCTTTCCGCGCGGGGCCTACCGGTCCGGGTCATCGGCAAGAAGGGCGTCGTTCCGGACGAGTGGTCCCGAGAAATGGGGCAGGCGCTCACCCAGGCTCACGTCGACCTCGTGGTCCTCGCGGGGTTCCTCTCGGTGGTCCCCGATGCGCTGCTCGAGCAGTTTCCCGATCGGGTGGTCAACGTTCACCCGTCCCTACTGCCGAAGTATGGCGGGGCCGGAATGTTCGGCGCGCCGCGTGCACGCGGCCGTCCTGCGCGACGGGGCGACCGAGACCGGTGTGACGGTCCACCTGGTGACCCCGAACGTCGATGCAGGACCGATCCTATGGCAACGAGCCGTACCGGTCGGCACGACACGGGCGCCCGAGGCGCTCCGCGAACGAGTCCGGCCGCTCGAGCTCGAGGGGCTGGCCCAGGTCATTGACGCGTTCGCGAGGCTCGGGCGCGCCCCGCCGCCCATCTCACCCGGGTGAGGACCGGGAGGGAGGGGCCGCTCGGGCCTGCGAGGGAACTCCGAGCTCGTCGAGCGAGGTGGGATGGTGGGGGAGGGGATGGCGGATCCGGTGACGCGTCGTCTTCGGGGGGTACGGGTGACCGGAGACCGCCCGCTCGACCACCTCCGCCTTGGTCAGCGGAGGCCCGTCGGACCAGCGCGCCAGATCGATGTCGGGGTCCTCGTAGTCCACGAGCCATGCCGGGGCGAACCGGGCCTTCAGTCGACGGAGGGCGTTGTACCGGTGGTGGCCGTTGAGGATAACGAAGGAGCCCCGTGCGATCCAGAGCGGCTCCTGGACGGCACCCTCCCGCTGGAGCGCCTGGACGAGCTGGAGGACCTCGGCCTCCACGACCTCCTCGTGCACCTTCAGGGACTCGATGGGGAGGAGCCGGAACTCGGGCGCCGTCATGCCGCGGCTCCCGCGGACCGACGGGCCTCCTCGAGCAGCCGCCGGACGTAGACGCCGGTCATCTTCTTCCGGTAGTCCGGGGGGAGAAATGTGTTGTGGACCGGCCTCACCTGGGCCATGACCGATGAAGCGAGGGTCCGAAGCTCCGGGTCCCCCGGTCGGGTCCCCTCGAGCGGTCGCGTGAGCTCGTCGAACCGGCGAGGGTAGGTCTCGAGTCCGCCGGCCGCGATGCGAAGGCTCTCGAGCCGCGGGCCGTCCCAGCGGGCCGATACAGCGATCCCGAGCTCCGGGAAATCGAACGATGGCCGCACGCGCAGCTTCCGGTACGCGCCCCACTCCGGCGGCGCCGTCCCCGGTAGATGGACCGCGACGATGAGCTCCCCCGGACCGAGCCGGTGGCGCCGGATCCCGTCCCCGGCCGCATCGGTACAGCTCGGCCAACGGCACCCGCCGGCGACCCTCGAACCCCGCCAGCTCCACCTCGGCGTCGTGGACCATCAGAGCGGGGGCGAGGTCGCCGGAGAACGTGGCGTAGCACCGCTCCTTCTGCGGGACCACGTGACACCGGTCCCCCTCGGCCTTGAGGCAGTACCCGAGGCTCTCGCGCCAGAAGTGGCTCTGGTTGAAGAAAAAGCACCGGGTCTCCACGAGCAGGTTTCCGCCGACCGTCCCGCTCGCGCGCACCAGAGGCGTCGCGACCTCGTGGACCGCCTGGGCGACCGCCGGCCAGCGGCCGGCGAGCACGCGATCCCGATCTACCTCCTCCAGCCGCTCCATGGCCCCGACCCGGGAATCGGACCTGCCTCGCAGCTCTGGGATCCCGTCCAGGGCGATCAGGTGGGGGCGCTGGTTGAGGTGCATCTTGTAGTTCGGGAGGAGATCGGTGCCACCGGCAAGGTAGTCGGCCCCACCGGGAAGCTCCCGGGCCATACGGACGGCCTCGTCGACGTTCCCGGGACGGTGCAGATCGAACGGGTCCAGGTGCACGGCTACCGCCCCTTCCACGGCCGGCCTTCCCGGCTCCGGGCCTCAATCCCGCGGAGAAGCTTGTCCGGGGTGACCGGGAGATCGTAACATCGGACACCGACGGCGTCGTACAATGCATTGGCGACCGCAGGGAGGATCGCCGGAAGCGGGCCTTCCCCGGCCTCCTTGGCCCCGAACGGACCCTCGGGATCGTCGCCCCCGACCAACAGGCACTCCACCTCCGGCATCTGCTGCGGAGCCGGGATCTTGTACTCAAGGAGAGAGGGGTTCATGAGACGGCTCCCCCGGTAGTTCATCGACTCGCCCATGAACTGGCCCAGACCCATGTGGATCGAGCCTTCGATCTGCCCCTCCACGGCGAGGCGGTTCAAGGGTCGGCCGCAGTCGAACGCCGCCCACACCTTGGAGACCCGGGTACTCGCCGGTCTCGGGGTCGACGTGCACCCGGGCGACGTACGCCGCGAATGAGTACGAGGGCGACGTTCCCGCCCGGGCCCCCTTGTACGTTCCCCCCATCGGCGGGGCGGTGTAGGAGCCCTTCGACTGGAGGGCTCCCTCGCGCTCCATCGCCTTGTGGAGGGCCGCCTCGTACGAGACAGAACGGTCCGGCGTTCCTACGATGAAGTAGCGCTCCACGCCCGCGCGGAGGCGGTCCGCGGGGACTCCGAGAAGTTCCGCGGCGCCCTCGAATAGCTGATCGCGGAGTCGCTCGGCTGCCTGACGGGCAGCGTTCCCCATCATGAAGGTGACCCGGGACGAGTAGCTGCCAAGGTCCACCGGGCTCGCGTCGGAGTCGACGCGCTGGACGTGGACGCGCGCGAGCTCCACGCCAACGACCTCGGCCACGATCGCCGCCAGCAGCGTGTTCGAACCCTGGCCGATGTCCGCCTGCATGCAGTGGACGGCGATCCCACCTTCCACGTCCGCTTTCAGATGGACCGTGCACTGCGGGAACTTCGGTGTCCAGTGGATCGGACTTCCCGATCCGGAGATGTAGAACCCGCACCCGAGGCCGATCCCCTCCCCGTACGGGAGCTGCCGGAACTCCGTCGCCCACCCGCTCGAGGTCCGGGCCGCGCCGAGACACTCACGGAACGACGTCGAGGTGACCCGGAAACCGTGGACCGTGGTGGAGTTCGGAGGGAGGGCATTGCGGTCTCGGAGCTCGAACGGATCGATCCCAAGCTCCTCCGCGAGGATGTCGAGCGCCACCTCCACCGAGTACCGGGTGTTGGTGCCACCGTGGGCCCGCATCGCCCCGCTCGGGGGACGGGTCGTGTAGACGCGCCGGCCCCGGTACCGGAAGTTCGGGACCGTGTACGGGCCGCTGGTCAGCACTCCGTTGTAGTAGGTGGTGACAGTGCCGAACGAGCTCCACGCGCCCCCCTCGATGAGCGCATCGATGTCGTACGCCAGGATCCGCCCCTCCGCGTCGACCGCGATCCGAACGTCGTTCCACGTCGGATGACGTCCGTGGTTGGTCAGGAACACCTCCTCCCGGTCCAGGACCATCCGGACCGGGCGGCCGGTCTCGATGGCGAGCGCGGCGCAGGCGATCTCATGGGGGAGCGGGTCGGACTTGCCCCCGAAACCGCCCCCGACCTCGGGCTTGATCACCCGGATCCGGTGCATCGGGAGTCCCAGCACCTCGCTGAGCGCCTGGTGGAGGTAGTGGGGGACCTGGGTCGCGCTCCAGACGGTCAGCCGCCCGTCCGGCGTCGCCTCGGCGATGGTGGCCAGGGGCTCGGTGAAGCCGTGGTTCACACCCGCGAAGGCGGCGCGGACGCGAACGATCCGCGCCGCTCCGCGGAGCGCCGCGTCCACGTCCCCGAAATGCTGTAGGACCTCCTTCTGGATGTTCGTGCCGTTGATCCCTCGCGCGTGCACCGGCTCCGGGACGGGCACCACCCCCGCCCCGGGCATCGGAGTGTTCGGGCAGGGGTTCCACGTCGAACCTGATGGCGGCGAGCGCCGCCTCCGCCGTCGGCTCCGAGTCGGCCGCGACCGCGGCGATGATGTCCCCGATGTAGCGGCTCTTCCCGACCGCGATGGCGGTCTCGTCGTGGGTGATCGGGAGGACGCCGAACGTGGTCGGGTACCGGTCCCCCGTCAGGACGGCATAGACCCCCGGGATGGCGCGAGCCCGGCTCACGTCCACTGAGCGGAAGCGGGCGTGGGCCCAAGGGCTCCGGAGCACCCTGCCGATCAGCTGGCCGGGACGCTTGATGTCGTCCGAGGTACTCTGCCCGCCCGGTGACCTTGAGCGGCCCCTCAATGTACGGGATCCGACCCCCGAGCAGCCGGTACGGGCGTTCCGCCGCGCCGGTCATCCGGGCTCCCGGGCGGCCAGGACGGCCTCGATGATCTTCGTGTACCTGTACAGCGGCACAGATTCCCCGAGATCGCCTCGGTCACTTCCGCCCGGTTCGCCTGGGGTCGGTCCCTGAGCAGGGCGACCGCGGTCAGGACGAACCCCGGGGTGCAGAACCCGCACTGGGTGGCTCCATGCTCGACGAACGCCCGCTGGACCGGGTGCAGCCCGCCCGGCGGTGCGATCCCCTCGATGGTCGTGACCTTTCGACCCTCCGCCGATCGAGCGAGGGTGAGACAGCTCAGGGTGGGTCGTCCGTCGATCAGGACGGTGCAACACCCGCAGGTCCCGAGGTCGCACCCCCGCTTGGTCCCCGTGAGGTAGAGATCGTCGCGGAGGAGGTCGAGGAGCACCCGCTCGTCGGGGCACGGCGTCTCGAGCGGCTGGCCGTTCAGCTCGAACCTAACGATGCTTCGCGCCATGGGCCACCACCTCGCCCCTCCGGCGGGAAGCGGCGGGGACCGGGTGCTGCGACCGGACGATCTCGGCGACCACGCTCACGGCGATCTCGGCCGGGCTCTCGGCCCCGATCGATAGCCCGATGGGGCTGTGCACCCGGGCCAGCGCGGCGGGGGAGACGCCCCGGCTCCGGAGCGCCTGGAAGAGATGAC
Source organism: uncultured Thermoplasmata archaeon (assembly GCA_963708255.1). Taxonomy (GTDB): domain Archaea; phylum Thermoplasmatota; class Thermoplasmata; order Lutacidiplasmatales; family UBA184; genus Lutacidiplasma. Next base: position 698,235 of record CAVPSE010000002.1, on the reverse strand, counting down.
CCCGCTTCGCGGCGGAGGCGATCAGGCCGATCGAGTGGGGGAAGACGGCCAGGGACCGGAACAGGACCTCGCCGTCCTTCGCGGCATCGTAACCCAACAAGTAGAGGTGGGTGAACGACGTGGGCTCAAAAACCTCCCACAGACGTTCGGGAGCGACGGTCTCCCGACGCAACGCCTCCGGGAACCGGTCGGCCGTCACCCATTCGGCGCGGTCGTCGGCCACCGCATAGTCGTACTCCAGGGTGGGGAGGAGCCTCGCGAGAGCGGCGGAGACGTGCCCTCCGCCCCACAGAAGGACACAGGGCTGCGCGGGGACGAACTCGATCGCGATCTCGACAGTTCCGCCGCAGAGGCTCGGCAGCCCGCCAGGGCGCCATGCGGCGAGATCGAAGTGCAGCAGCTCCCCCCGACGCGCGAGGTGCGCGCGGGCGGCGGCGGCCCTGACTCCCTCTTCGAGCGCGGCGCCGCCGACCGTCCCGACCGTCGTGCCGTCGGCCCGCACGATCATCCCCGAGCCGACCTTTCCGGGGACCGAGCCGGCGGCCTCGACCACGGTCGCGCGGACGAACGGCTCATGCCGTTCGAGAAGACGAAGTGCCTCAAGGGCGAGCTTTCGGTTCATCCTCCGCGTTCCCGGGTGGCCCACCGGGCGAGACCCTCGCGATATTCATCGGGGGTGTCCGAACAGTCGAGGACCCCGGGGTCGTCGGTCGCGGGCCGGGCGACCTGGATACCCAGCCGTCGCAGGACCGCGCGCAGGGGGGTCTCGGGGTCCAGGTCCAGCACCTCCCCGAACGCTTCCCGGCGGATCGCCACAGGGTGGCCCCCGCGGCCGTGGAAGGTCGGGACCGTCCAGAGGGCCATGGCGTCCTGCCGAGCATGGGATAGCAGGCGTCCGGGAGTCTCCTCGGCGACGAACGGATGGTCGATCGGCCAGAGCAGTACGCCTTCGCAGTCCTCCGACCAGCGCAACCCCACCTGCACCGAACCGGTCCGGCCCTGGTGCCACCGGGGGTTCGATAGGCACCTCCACCCCCGGCGGTGCCAGAGGGGTCAGCTCGGCCGCATGTCGCCCCACCACGAGCCCGGTCCGCACTGTGCCGGCGTGGTGGGCGAGCCGGGCGACGCGTTCGAGGGCCGTTTCCCGGCCGATGGGGAGGAGCGCCTTCGGCCGGCCCCCCCACCGCGCGGAGGCCCCCGCGGCGAGGACGATCGCGTTCCAACCCGAAGGGGCCATTCGTACGTCCGGCCGACGACGGCGCGGTGTCGTCGCCGACGAGAAGCCTCATCCATTAAATACACCACACCTTTGGGCCCGCCACCCATGACCCATCCGACGGACGTTCCCCCCGCGAATCTGCTCCCCCGGCTCGCCGAGGAGCTCAAGACCCGCAAGCTCGTCGAGCCCCCCGTCTGGGCGGCGTACGTCAAGACCGGCGTCCAGGCCCAGCGGGCCCCCACCCAGCCCGACTGGTGGTACCTCCGTTCGGCCTCGGTCATGCGCAAGATCTATCTCCATGGCACGACGGGGGTGAGCCGGCTTTCCTACGACTACGGAGGCCGCCGGGACCGGGGCTCGGCCCCGTACCACGCTCGGACCGCCTCCCGCGCGGTGCTTCGCGAGATCGTCCACCAGCTTGAGCGGTCCGGGCTCGTCCAGCCTGTGAAGACCAAGGGGCGGCGCCTGAGCCCCGAGGGCCGCAAACTCCTGGACACCGTTTCACGGGATACCCTTCAGAAGCTCTCCACCCAGAGGCCCGAGCTCGCGAAGTACCTCTGAGGCCCCCCGGAGCGAATGGACCATGGCATACGAAGCGGACCAGGAGCTCGCCGAGCTTCGCCGCCGTCGGGTCCAGCAGATCCAGGAGATGCAGTCACCCCAGGGTCCCAACCCGTACGCCCAGGCCCAGCAAGCGGAGATGGAGCGCCGGGATGCCGAGCGCTCGGAGTGCTCCGCCGGCTGCTGACTCCCGAGGCCCGCGAACGGCTCGGGCGGATCCGGCTGGCGAAACCGGACGTCGCCCAGGCCGTGGAGCAGCAGGTCATCTCGCTCGCCGCGTCCGGGCGCCTGCAGCGTCAGATCGACGATGCGACCCTCCGGGCGCTTCTGGAGCGGATCATGCCCGAACGCCGTGAGATCAACATCACGCGCCGCTGAGGCGCCCAGTACTGACGAGGTTTGGAGATGGCAAATCGCAGGAAAAGCTCGCCCGGAAGACCCGCATGCTCCGCATCATCCGCGGCAACCGTCGCGTCCCCGCGTGGGTCATGCAGCGGACGAGCCGCCGCGTCACCCGCCACCCCAAGCGCCACAGCTGGCGCCGCGGGCATCTCCACATGTAATCGGGAAGATCCATGGCGAAGGAAGCGAAGTCCCAGCGCGTCGAGGAGCTCGAGCGCGAGTTCATCATCCCCCTGCGGGCGAGCATGCACCAACCGTCCCGGCGACGGCGGGCGGGCCACGCTCTCGAGACGGTCCGACGGTTCGTCACGCGCCACATGAAGGGCCGTTCCGAGAACGTCTGGATCGATCCACGGCTCAACGAACACATCTGGACCCGTGGCATCCAACACATCCCCAGCAAAGTACGCGTCAAGGCGATCCGCTTCGAGGACGGCCTCATTGAGGTCGACCTCCTGGAGGCGGAGTAGTCGGACCCGAGGTCCGGGTTGCCCGTCGGCCGCACCATCGTTTCCGGGAGCCCCTACGTTGGGGTCTACCTGAAGGCGGGCGAGCGCGGCGCCATCATCCCCCCCACCGTTCCGGCGTCGACAGTCCGCGAGGTCGAGCGTCTCCTGGGCGTGCCGGTGTTCCGCACCACGGTCGCGGACACCGAGATCGTCGGCGCGCTCATGGTCATGAACTCCCACGGGATCATCGCCGACCCGCAGATCGACGACGATGAGGTAGCGGTCCTCGAGAAGCTAGCGCCCGTGGTCCGGCTACGAAGCCGTCAGAACGCCATCGGGAACAACATCCTCGCGAACGATATCGGAGCCCTTGTTCACCCGGAGTTCGGCGACGACGCGGTCGAGCGGATCGGGAAGGCGCTCGGGGTCCCGGCGGTCCGCGGAACCATCGCGGGGCTCGGCACCGTCGGGATGGCGGGGATCGCCACCACCAAGGGAGTGGTCGTGCACCCCCGGACGACCCCGAAAGAGGCGGAGGTCCTCGAGGCGCTGCTCGGGGTACCGCTGCACCGGTCCACGGCGAACTTCGGCGTGCCGGTCGTAGGCGCATGCCTCATCGCCAACAGTCGCGCGTTCATCACCGGCCGCCCGACGACACCGGTCGAGATCGTCCACCTCCAGGAAGGGCTGAACATCCTCGACTGATCCGCGAGTCCCCCGCGTCGGGTACGCGCTCCGCGGCGGCACCCACTCGGGCATGGACCTGGAGCTCTGGTCCTGGAACGGCGTTCCCGCCACCCAGTGGGTCCAGAACGCGCGGAGGGGGCGGATCAGACCCCGCGCTTCCGCTTGACGTAGCGGGTCGCGTAGCCGGCGATCCGGTTGGCGAGCTTCTTGTAGACGACGTGCTGCTTGCCGTCGACCATCACGGCGAGGTCCGTCAGCTCGAGGACCTTCTTCTTGTTGTTCGCAAAGTCGCCATTGAACTCAGTGGGGTAATGGCGAATGAGCTCGATGGCAACGCGCTTGATGTAGGTTTGGCGGATGTTGCCCATGCGGGGGCGGCGGACCCTGGCTCCCCTAATAACTATTCCGACGGCCGAGTGGGGGGATCCCTGCTCGGGGGAACCGTCGCGAAGCCTGCCTCCGGCGCGGTCCCGGGGAGGCATGGGACGGTCGGCCCTACTGACGAGGGGCCGACCCCCGCCGGCCGCCCGGCCGAGACGGAAGTCGGCCCGTCCCGAGGGTAGGTAGAAATACCCCGCCCCGCCAATACATTCGAGGTGGGAGTGCGTTTGCCGGGGCATCTTTACCGTTCCGGTGAGAGGCGTCTCGCCTAGGGCCGCATCCGTGAGACGAGGTAGCGCCAGTGACTGAGGTGGAGTACGGCACGCCGGCCTCTCCCGTCCTGCCGAAGGAACGACACGTCCTCGATCCTCGACCTCTCGAAGAGCATGCTCGCCCCGCTCCCGGACCCGGACAACCCGGGGCCGGAGAAGCAGAAGATCGAGGTCGCCCGCACGGCCGTCTACCGGATCCTCGAGAACGCCGAATCCGCCGGCGCCTCCTTCGGACTGGTGACCTTTACGGAGACCGTCCGAGTTGCGGTCCCACTGACCGAGATCCGGCGGGAGAACCTCCCCTACATCGAGAGCCTCATCTCCATGCTCGCGCCCAGCGGACGCTCCGCGATCTGGGACGCCATCGCGGTCGGCGCCGACCTTCTCCGTTCCACCGGAGGCTCGGTGCGCGGCAACCTCGTCCTCGTCACCGACGGCTGGGATAACGCATCGACCCGTTTCCGCGTTCAAGGGGGCGCACCCCCGCCGGCCAACTCCCAGGCGACCGACCTCGTCCCCTACCTGTTGCCTCCCGAGTCCGACCTCACCTTCCAGGTCATCGGGATCGGGAGCGGGGCCGAGAGGGACAAGGGGGTCGACTCAGGGCGGATGAACCAGTTCATCCAGGCGCTCACGCAGCGCGCCCAGGAGCTGCACCTCCCCATGTCGTTCGGCTACCAGGAGGTCGTCACGGGCTCCCAGCTGTTCGCCCAGATGGTCAACGCGTTCCTCGATGTCGACTTCGAGGGCAGCCGCCCGCATGGACCAGCTCCATCCGGAGGAGCTCGCGCGCAATGCGGCCAGCGCCGCCCGGGCCCTGAAGGAGCCCCAGCAGCACGCCACCGTGAGCCGGATCTCCAACCACCTGCAGCTCCCCGGCGGCGGAGGAGGAGACGTACTCGGAGACCACCGGTCTCGAGGTCGACGTGCTGAGCGCGCCCAACGGGATCGTCCCGCCGTACCTCCGTGAGCGGTACGGTCCCCTCGGTTCCGTCATCGAGGCCTACCTTTCCAAGGACTACGACGGGGCCCTCGACCGCCTCGCCAAAGCCCAGGCGGTCCTGCCCGGCGATCACCCGCCAGTACCTGGTGCGCTCGGGTCTACTACGCCAAGGGCGAGATCGTCGAGGCCGCGCGATCGCTTCTGCAGGCATGGGGCGAGGCCGACCAGTTGCCCCCCACCAACCGGGGCCGGATCATCCGTCGACTGGCGCTCCTTCAGGCCAAGATGCAGAACGACAAGGAGACGGAGACGCTCGTCCAGTTCATCGACGAGACGGAGAGCAAGCTGAACAAGGCGAACCCGAAGCTCAAGCGCCCGCCTCCTCGAACTCTTCGCGAAGCTCATGGAGCTGCGCGGGACCTACCAGCTCACGCGCCTCGAGGGGCGAGGACCCGGCCGCGGTGGCCGAGAAGCACGAGCAGGCGGTGGAGCAGGTCTTCGCTCTCATGCAGGACGCTCGCCTCGAGAACACCGGGGGCGGACCCCGCGGTCGACGGCGCCCTCGACTTCATCGAGATCTGTCTCGCGGAGATGCGCTAAGGGGACCGAACATCGTGGTGGAAACGAAAAAGACGAAGGTCAAGGCGGGGGCCAAGCGCACGGCAAAGCCGGCGCAGCACCGGACGCGGCGCGCATCGCTGTGGTCGGGATCCCGGCCTCCGGGAAGACCACCTACTTCCGGTTCCTCTCCGGCCATTTCGGCCTCAACCTGCCGATCTTCTACATTCCGGCTCCGCAGTCCGGTTTCACGCTCCCGCTGTACGGGGACCTCGAGAACGAGGTCATCCTCGAGGAGACCACCTACGAGACGACGGACCCCACGGACCCGGAAGGCTCGCTGGAGGCGACCACCCGGTACTACGTCAACCGACCCATGGAGGACCGCAAGCGCCTCTGGGTCGAGCTCGCCGCCGGGCGCGAGGAGCAGGGGGTCCTCACGAAGTACCCGCTCCCGACGAAATACAACCAGTTCGTCGAGATGAAGATGCACTTCCGCTACGGCAATCCCGAACGGCGGGCATGTCCTCGCGGCCGATGGAGCTCCAGACCATCGACGAGGCGGGCGGGATCATCTCCGACTACTTCACCTACGACCGGCTCTGGCTCGACTCCGCCGACGGCGAGGTATCGGAGAAGACCTGCCGGGTCATCCCCCGCTTCGACACCTGGCGTCCTGACCGTCGCGAGCTCTGGCGCCATGGCCTTACCCTGCTGGGGCGGTTCGTCCACGAGGCCGAGGGGATGATCCTCCTGCTCTCGCCCGTCGCTCCCCTCGCTGCGGGACCAGGCGCAACAGGTGAACCTCGCCCGCGGCGTGTTCCGGTTCGTCAAGCAGCGGAACATCCCCCTGGTCATCGCGATCAGCAAGGCCGACAAGCTCCGGGACTTCTACTCCGAGGTCGAGCAGACGGTGCGGGACCGGTCGTTCCGCTCCACGTTCGACACCTCCGACTTCCTGCTCCACCGGGACGGCGCCGGCATGGGGACGATCCTGGTGGCTCAGGACGGGCGCGGGATCTCCACAAAGGAGGACGTCTTCCTCGTGAGCTCGGCCGTCTCCACGGGGGAGGGCCACCCGCTGCTGCTCAACGACGCGGGGATCGAGGCGACCAGCACGGGCGTGGACACCCTGGGTGTCCCGGTGATGGTCAACACCACCCTTCCCCTGGCTCGCATCTGCGAACGCGTGCTCGAGCGGCGGTCGACGAAGGGAGGGTGATGGCCGCGAATCCCGGCCCCGCGGCGCCCTCGACCCCCCCGTCCGAGACCGTCCCGACGCGACCCTCCACCTCGGCCTCGCCGATCGCCGTGGTGTGGTGCCGGCAGGTCGACAACGAAGCGGAGAGCCCGGGGTATACGACCGTCCCGGAGGACTTCCCGGGCCAGCGGGAGACCCTCGAGGTGATCCGGGCCGTCGGCCACTTGACGGTCAACGTCGCCGACACCCACGACTACTGGGACCCGGACCCGTCGCAGCCCCTCTCCTACTATCCGAACCTGTTCCTCTATCCCGCCTACAACGGCCGGTACACCTGCCTCGGCCGCATGTTCCTCTCCACCGAGGATCGTCCCCGCCTTGGGATGAAGACCCTCGTGCTCGACACGGCGCAGCTCCTCGCCTCCGGCGATTTCGGCGGGACGATCCTCCGATGGCACGCCTCCATGGGCGGGCCCCGGCGCGATGGGTCCCGCGCGCCGCCGATCCCCAACCCGGCGCTCTACAACGTCCTCGGGGAGGGTTTCCTCTTCCATCGCGGCTCGACCGAACCGGTCGTGGTCGTGGCGGCCGATGAGTGGGAGCCGGCGATGCAAACGATCCTCGAGCTCGTTCGCGTCCTCCCGGCCTCCCTGATCTCCCTCGGGGCGATCCTCGCGTTCCCGTACTTCCTGCCCCAGCCGAAGACCAACCTCCACGAGTTCGCCGAGCAGCTTCCCCTGGCGATCGCGCTCATGCGGGTACCCCGGGGCGAGGCGGCGGGCGACCGGCACACCAAGCGAATGTCCAGCTGGGAGAGCGCCCCCGTCACTCTGCGGGACCTGACCGAAGGGATCCCCATCGCTCCGAAAGGGAAGGACAATCTCCCTCTCGTCCTCCAGTACGCGCGGGACCATCAGGACGCGAAGCTTCTCCCCATCAGCCAAAGGGTCGACCTGGTCGAGGGTCCCCGGCTCCGCTCCCATCTGGCCGACTCCGAGCGCCAGGGCGGTCGAGATCGCCGCAAGGAGATGTGGCGCATCGGCACGGCCATGGAGAGCGCCGCGCTCCTGCTCCAGCGCGCCCGGGGCCGCAACGTCCCTGTCAGCGCCGAGACCGCGAAGCGGGCCCAGGAGTACCTCCAGGCACGTCTCCCGGAATCGGAGGTGGGCGCCCCGCCGATCTCCGATCCGGTGGGCACGACGCCTGCCGCTCCCTCCCACGGCTCGGGCCAGGTGCCCCCTTGGCTCTCTCGTCCCGCCGACCCAGCCCCAGTGGCTCCACCGGTCAAGTCCGCTCCCGAGGTCGTCCCCGTCTCCGTCAGCGACGACCCGTCGCTCCTGAGGGCCGCGGCGCCCGCACCATTGCCACCCCGTCCCGGCCCGGCTCTGCCCGCGGCCGCCGTCCCAATCGCCACCGCGTCACCCTCCTCTCAGACAGCCTCGGGGACCCCGCCGACCGCGCCAGCCCCGACGACGGGACCCCCCCCGGCCACCCCTTTTCCGATCGCGCGGCCGGTGACGCCGGCCCCCCCTCCCCCGAGCACCTCGTTGCCCCGAACCCCTCCCACGCTCCCCACGTCCCCCATCGGAGCGGTTCCGCCTACTTCCTCAACGACCCCCCCGGCGCGTCCAGGCCCGCCGGCGGTCGACCCGGCGGCGATGCGCGCGGAGATCGAACAGAACGTTCTCCGAGCCCTCGACCTCCGGCTGGCGAGTCTTCCTCCGGCGCCCGCCGCGCCCGCGGGCGCGCTCGACGAAAAGATCCGGGCCGAGCTCGAGGCCCGCTTCCAGGCCGTCCAACAGCACGCGGCGGCCCAGCTGGCCAACGCGGTGGCCGCGCTCGAGCACCGGCAGGCGGAAACGCGGGCCGGCCAGCTCGCCCAGGCGGACGCGGGGATCGAAACGGTCCAGCAACAGCTCGCGGGAAGGCTCGCCAGCGCGGTGGCCGACGTCGAACGCCGGGCAGGCCCAGCTGCGGTCAAGCGAGCTCGCCCAGTCCGAGGCGCGCCTCCAGGCCGCGCAGCAGGAGCTCGCGGCCAAACTGAACGAAACGATCGATCGGTCGCGCGCGGACCAGGCCAGCGCACGGGCCGAGGAGCTCGTCAAGGCCGAGGTGCGGCTCCTCGCCGCCGCCCGGGACGACCTGGCCTCCGTCCTCGACCGTCGGCTCGTCGACTCCGTCGATCCGAGGCTCCAAGAGCTCGCCCGGCGGGTGGACGACGCCTCCGCGCGCCTCGCCGCGGCGCAGCTGACCGCCACCGGGCAGTTGAACGCGGCCGTCGACGCCGCTGAGCATCGGCTCGCGGGCCAACGGACCGCCGAGGCAGAAGCGCTCGAAGCCCGCCTGACGGCCGGCCTCCAAACTTCGCTCACGGAGGCGATCGATTCCAGGCTCTCCCAGCGCCTCGAGCCCCGGATCGGGGAACTCAGCCGCCGCATCGACGACGCCGTGACCGCCTCGCTTTCGGCGAGCCGGGAGGACGCCCGAGGCGACCTCACCAAGAGCGTTGACGCGCTGAAGGGCCGCATCACCCAGGCCGAGGAGGAGCTCCGAGCGAACCTCCTCGCCCAGATGGACCTCCAGATGCGCGAGTCGGAGGAGCGCGACGCCCAGGCTCGCGTGGGGCTTGACCTCCGGATGGAGAGTGCATTGCAGTCCTACAACACCGAGGCCGACGGGCGTCGCGCCCGGGAGCTGAAGGAGCTCGAGCAACGGCTCAACCTGCTCATCGACGGCCGGACCCGGGAGTCCCTGGATCGGGTCGGAGGCCTCGGGAGCCAGCTCGACGGTCGCGTCGCCTCCGCGGTCGATGAGAAGGTGGCAGCCGCCGAGGAACGTGTCGGGGCGAAGCTCGACGCCCAGCTGAACGAGTCCACGGAGGCCCGGGTCCAGGCGATCGCCGACCTCCAGGTCCGGCTACAATCCTACTTCGACCAGCGGCTACGGGAGGAGCAGGAACGGGAACGACAGAAGTACGTCGAGCTGCTCGCCCGGCTGAAAGGCGAGGTCGACTCCTCGCTCGCCCGGATGGTCGACTCCTCCCGGTTCGACACTGCGCTCCGGGAGAAGCTGGCCCGGACCCTCGAAGCCTACCGGGCCGAGACCCAGCGGGTGATCGAGTCGCGCATCGCGGCAGCCGAACAGCAGCTCAAGGTCGACCAGACCGATGTCACGACCCACCTGGCCCACCTGGAGCAGGTGCTCGAGGAACGGCGCGGGGACACTTCGAAGGTCGAGGAAACGCTCCGGGCCGAGCTCGACGACCTGGACCGGCGCAGCCAGATCCTGGCAGACCGACTTGTACCGGTTGTCCGCAAAACGTGGCTCCGCGTCGTGGAGCTGCAGAAAGGCGGGGCCTCGCCCGAGGCGGACCTCCAGATGAACCAGCTCCGCCGCGAGTTCACGCGGGAGCTCCAGCGCATCGAGGGCGAGCTCGTGGAGCGCACTACGGAGATCCGCGACCGGATGGAGAGCGCCATCTCCAACCAGGGCCGCGTCTGGCTCACGCTCATCCGCCAGCTCTCCCAGCTCAGCGACGACCGGCGGACCTCCGACAAGCGCCGACCGGCGTCCAAGTCGCCGCCAATGGACCGTTCCGACGCCGACGTCACGGAGAGCCTCGAGGGGATCCCCGGGGCCTATGCGTCGGAGGAGGCCGAGGAGGAGGACCCGGTGAATCCCCTCGATCCGGACCCCGACGAGCCGACCCGGTCCCCCCGGCCCCACCGTCCTCTTCCGCCGACCGGAGCAGTCACCGGCGGTTCCGGCGCCCCAGCCAGTAGCACCCGCCCCGCTCTCGGGCCGAATAAGTATTAATACGCATAATTACACACTGAATCCCCGGAGGGGTTCAGATCCAGCCGTCCGACGCGACGTCGCATCTTTTGGACAGTTGTCGAACGCCGGCCGTCGGTCACCCGGACGGGGTCGCCACGGTCCGCCAACACGCCCCTCCGAACCACGCCGGGAACGCCGCAGGGAGTGTCTGAACGAATGGTCGGATCGAGCAAGAGCCACCCAGTGCGATCGTCGAGCCACGGACCCGCGCCGGCCCACGTGCCGGCCCCCGAGCCCATGGCAGAGGCCGGAGCGGACGCCAGCGCCGAGGCGGCGGGGATCACCGATCCCCTGACCCTCGGACTGGTCCACCTCGGCCTGAGCCCGAGGGAGGCCCAGCTGTACTTCACGCTCCTTCGCCATGGTCCCGAGACGGCCCGACATGCCATCCAGTCCTCGCACCTCGACCGGGCCACGGGGTACCGGGTGCTGTCGCGCCTGCGGGTGCGGGGCCTGGTCGCCGCCACGGGACACCGCCCCCAGCAGTTCGTCGCCCTGGAGATCGGACGGCTCTTCGAGCGCGTCGCGGCGTTCCTCCGCGACGATCTGGAGCTCCAGCGGACCATCCGCGAGGTCTACCAGCACGAGCTCCACCAAGTGCGTCTCCCGGGCCCCGAGGTGCCGCGGGCCGTCGCCCCCACCGAGGCCGCCCCTGGAATGGTCCCCCGGCCAAAGACGGGCGCCTTCCGGGTCCTCCCGAGGGGGGCCGAGATCGGCCGGTTCCTTTGCGAGTCGATCGGCGGCGCCAAGGAGGAGGTCAATGTGCTCCTGCGGCCCCAGCTGATCCCGGAGCCGTTCCGCGCCGAGGTGGGTCAGGCGATCGTGCGGGCGGTCCAGCGGTCGGTCCGGCTCCGTATCGTCCTCGATTATCATCCCCCCGAGGTCGATTTCCTCACGAGCGTGCTCCGCGCCTGGGATGGTCAGCCCAGCCACCTGGAGGTCCGGTTCTTCGCTCCCCAGTTCGCCCGCCTCGTCGTCGCCGACCGGCGCCTCGCCATGCGGGCGATCGGGCTCCCCGGGTCCCCGGCGCCGGGCCGGAGTTCGCCGTCGTCTCGGACGACGGCGAGTTCGTTCGCTATCAGAGCTCGCGGTTCCAGACGATCTGGCGCGATGCGCTCCCTCTCGAGCATGCGGCGCCAGTGGCGGGCGGGATCCGATTCGTCCCCACCACGAGCCCGAGGGAGCTCCGCCACTGGGTAGAGCACACCCACCGGGCCGACTCCCGTCTCATGGCCACGGCCCCGTGGGAGTACGGGCCGCCCCGACACCCCGTCCTCCGGTAGGCCGAGGGGACAACGGTAATGGGAGTCGGGGCGCTCGACCCGTCCGATGCGCCTCGATGACCACCGTCACTGCAAGTCCTGCGGCAAGCTCATCGAGCCGGGCGAGGACGTCTGCTCGGACGAGTGCCGCGACAAGCGCGCGCGCATGCAGGCGACGCGCCAGAACTACACCTATCTCATGTACGCCATGATCGGCCTCCTCCTGCTGTTCTTCGTCCTTGGGTTCGTCCGGTAGGTGCCCGACGTGCCCCGCCGGTACCGCGTGGCCGTCCTTGGGGGCACCTTCGACCGACTTCACGTCGGTCACAAGGCCCTCCTCAAGGGGGGCCTCGCCGCGGCCGACCGGCTTGGGATCGGCCTCACCTCGGATGCCTACCTCGACCGGGTCGCCAAGCCCCTGCGGGCGAAGATCCAGCCGTACGCCGTCCGCCGGGCGGCGCTGGTCCGATACCTCCGCCGGGCCGCCCCCGTTCGACGGTGGTGGGTGGTCGCGCTGGAGGACGGATGGGGCGGTTCGGTGGAGCCCGGGGTCGACGCGATCATCGCGACCGCCGAGACCGCCCCGGGGGTTGCCTCGGTGAACTCCGAACGCCGCCGCCGACGGCTGCCGGCGCTGTCGATCGTCACGGTCCCCCTGGTCCAAGGGAACGATGGGCTGCCCGTGAGCTCCCGGCGGATCCGCGCGGGGGCCATCGGCCCCGACGGGCGTCGTAGGGCCCCTCTGACGATCGAGGTTCGTGGGGTCCCGGACGGCCACCGTCCGCAGGTCGAAGCGGCCGTTCGGAAGAGCCTGCCAAAGGTGCGCGTTGGTTTCCCGGATCACGCGCCCCGGTCGACGCCGGTCTCCGGCCTCCGAGCCGCCGAGAAGTTCGCCGCCCAGGCGGCGGCGAAGGCCGCCGCGTCGGCGGAGTATGGTATCGGTGTGAGCGCGGTCCGGCCGACGGGACGTGCCCACCGATCGGCCCCCACCTGGGTGCTCGCGGTTCGGGACTCGGATGGCGCCGTCGCGCCCCCGATCCTGGTGGCCCATGATGAGTGGGGCCCCGCCCTCTCCGTCGTGTTCGCGGAGCGGCGTCCGCCTCGTCCCGCGCGCTGATGCGACCGAAAGGTTATCTTCCGACCTCCCGGTGCGGCCGACGTGGAGACGTATCTGCGGGTCAGCTTCCACAGTGAGGGGGCGCGACCCTCGGAGGTCGCCGCCCGGCTGCAGCAGTTCGGCTTCGCCCCGACCCACGGCAACTACGACTTCGTCTACGACTGGAACGGGTCCGCGAACCGGGACCAGCTCCTCGACCTCTGCGACGAGGTCTCCCGACTCCTTCGAGGGTACGGGGTGCTGTACGAGATCGAGACGGTCTGATCGCCGCGGGCGCGGTCAACGTTAAATCGAGCCCGCCGGTCGTCGGGGGACGTGCAGAAGTACCCGGTGCGGAACACCCACCGCGCCCATCTGACCTCGGCGGAACTGCTGCCCAAGGCTCGGGCCGCGTTCGAGACCGCCGAGATCGAGAACGACCTCGTGGTGGCCCGGTTCGGGGCCATCCTGAGGCTGACGGCCCAGGCCGATGGCAAGGAGCTGCAGATCGAGCTCGCCATGGATCCGAAGGTCTCGGAAGGGGTCGCCCAGGACACGATCAAGCGCTACAACCTGTTCCTCGCCGATGCGACCGGTTTCTCCGCGAAGGAGCGGGCCAAGCGCCTTCGCAAATCCGCCGCGGAGTAGTCGTCGATGGGACTGGGCGGGGGGGTCGGCCCGTGGGGCGTCCCGCCTCGGGATCCGCAGACGGAGATCGAGAAGATCCGGAGCACCGTCGCCGCGTACTTCCCCGTCTACGAGACCCGGGTCACCCCCACTTCCCTCGTCCTGCTGGTCCACGCCTCTCCGGAGAGCCTCGAGGGGAAGTTCGACGACCTCCGACGTAAACTGTGGGAGCAGTCCTATGTTCCGCAGATCCGGCGTCAGGCCGGTGAGTTCCTCGTCGAGGTGGTCCGGCGACCGAACCGGTCGGCCTGGGGCTGGGTCGTCAATCTGATCCTCCTCGGGCTCACGATCCTCACCACCGTCACCGCCGGGGCACTGCTCTGGCTCTCGTACGTCGGCGGGGCCACGCTCGGAGCGACCGACTTCCTCTACGGGGGGGTCGAGTTCGCGCTCCCGCTCCTCGCCATCCTCGGCTGTCACGAGCTCGCCCACTATCTGCTGGCGCGCTGGCACCATGTCGACGCCTCGCTCCCGTTCTTCCTGCCCGTGCCCCCGCCGTTCATCCTCTTCGGCACGTTCGGGGCGTTCATCAGCCTCCGAGAGCCGATCCCGGACAAGAAGACCCTGCTGGACATCGGCGCCTCCGGCCCGCTCGCGGGGTTCGCCGTGGCGATCCCGGTGACCCTTCTCGGCCTTGCGCTCTCGACCCACGCCCCCCAGCTTTCGGTCGCGAGCTGCGGGCCGTCGATCCTCGGGGTCGCCTACGGCCAGTTCGCCATCGGGGGCTCGCTCTTCTGGAGCGCTATCAACCTGTTCTTCCCGGCGAGCCTGCTCACGAACCTCTCGCCGGTGGCCATCGCGGGGTGGGTCGGCCTCCTCGTGACCGCGATCAACCTTCTCCCGGCGGGCCAGCTCGACGGTGGCCACGTCTTCCGGGCCCTCCTCGGTGACCGGGCCGTCTATGTGAGCTACGCCGCCGTGGTCCTCCTGCTCGGCCTCGGATTCCTCGCCTACCCGGGGTGGCTCCTGTTCGCCGTCCTGATCTTCGTTCTCGGTCTCCGTCACCCGCCCCCGCTCAACGACATCTCGCCGCTCGACGCGAAGCGGTACGGGATCGGGCTCCTCGCCGTGGGGATCCTCGTGGCGGGGTTCGTGGTGATCCCGATCTCCACGCCGACCAATGATTTCGGGCTCTCGGCCCCCTCCCCGTTCGTCCCGGGGAACGGCAACCACTCCCTGATGGCGGAGGTGAACCTGAGCGTCCAGGACCAGGACGCCTTTGCCCATGCCTATCTGGTGAGCGGCACCGTCATCGCGGTCTACAATACGAGCGGCCAGCTGACGGGCCCCGCTTTGCAGAGCTTCCTCGCCAATACGTCGTGGACCGCGTCCCTTCCCAACGGCAACGTCACGACGTCGAACGGGACCGGGGCGTTCTCCTCGCCCGCCTCCCAGTACTTCTCCGTCGCCGCCGGCGATTCGGTCCTGGTCCCCGTCGAGTTCACGAGCGCCGTATCCGCCGTGGTGACGATCAACATCGAGGTGGAACAGCTCTGTTCCGGCGGCCCCCCGATCTCCCACTCGGTCCAGTTCACGATCGGGTAGGTGAGGGGCGGCGGTAGACCCGGAACTCCCGGGTCAGGCTCCGGTGGACGCGGTCCGGTACGCTCACGGTGCGCCTCCAAGGATCCTCGAGCGGATCGGGGCCGCCCGGGAGGACCACGGAGACCCGCGCGGCGGGCGACAGGAACGGGGTCCAAGCCGGGAGCACACGGCGGATCAGTTCTCCAGGATCCTCCCCGCCCGACCCCGAAGCGCGGCCGTACGGTGGGTCGGTGACGATCGCGTCCCAGCGTCCGCCGCCGGGCGGTGGGAATGGTTCCCCCGCATCCCCCACCGCCAGGGATTCCGCGCCGAGACCGAACGCACCGAGGTTCCGAAGGGTCCCGCGGACCATGTCGGCCTCCCGGTCCACGCCGCTCACGCGGGCCCCGAGGAGCGCCGCCTCCAGAAGAAGGGCCCCCGTTCCGACGAACGGGTCCACGACCCGGTCGCCAGGACGGACCGCGGCCAGGTTCACCGCCGCGCGGGCGCGCCGGGGCGAGAGGCTGACAGGGCGGCGGAACGGAAGGTGCGGCATTCGACGGGCCTCGTAGGCCGTCCGGTCGATGGCGGCCGCCTCCTCCGACAGTCGCCAACCGGCGTCGGTGAGGGGAACCGCCCAGAACCGCCGGTCGGGATGGGCGAGGTCGATGCGTCCCCCCCCTTCCTTGTACGCGCCGGCCAACGCGTGCAGCTGCGCGGCGGCCAGGAGGCTTCGCCCCCTGCCGAGGGGCCGGAACGAGGCGGATCGACCGGACGCTCCCTCGCTCCGCAACCCGTCCATGAGCTCGGTGGCCGGCGACTCCCGCCACGGGAACAGGACCCGGCGTGCGAACGCGAGCCGCCCTGCCACCGTCATCGCCTCCTCCCTCGAGGGGAGGGAGACCGGTACAAGGACGCCCCCTTGGTCATGGAGCGGCTCGCCGTCCGTCGTGCCACCGACCGCGTCGAGGGTACCCTCCAGCTCCGCGCGGGCGAGCGGGAGATTCTCGAGCGAGAGCTCCACCCAGGCAAGAATCACGCCGATCCCTCCGACAGCCAAAGTAGCACGCGCTTTCGCACGCTCTCGGTGTGCGTACCTTCCCAGTACAGGTGGCCGCAGCCGGAGCAACGGTAGAGGGCCCGCGGGAGGCCCTCACGGGAGGGGGCCCCCGCGGCCGGCTCGCCCGCCGGGTACCTCCACCAGGAGGCCGTTGCACTCGGTGCACCGGACGAATCCGGGGGACCACGCGAGACCCGGCGCGGCCGCGTGGACCTCGCGGACCTGATCCGCGATCGCCGTGGAGGTCAGCAGGAGCGTTCCGGGCACCCGTCCGGCCAGTCCCCGGTCTCGAGTCAGGATCGTCCGACCCTCCCGACTCGCCAGGTCGATGATCTCCGCGTCCTGGAGGCCGCGGACGTAGGCCGTGTCCTGTCCGAGCATTCGAAGATAACGGGCGAGGCGTCCTACCATCTCGTCGGCCAGCCAGGGAGGTCCGGCCACCCGGCGACGACGGGGGGGGGCGCTAAACGGTTTCCGGCGCTCGGGGCGCTCCCCGGGGGACAACTCTTTAAGTCCGCGGCACGCCCGGGGCCCTCGTGCGGCTGTTCGGAACGAACGGCATCCGGGAGGTCGTCGGCGATCGACTGACCGCCCCGTTCGTGACCGCCGTGATCGGCGGGATCGCGAAGGGCCAGCCGATCGGCCGTCCGATGATCGTCGGCTGGGACGGACGCACTTCGAGCCCGGCGTTGGCTCGCATCGCCTCCGCCACCCTCGCCCTCGCGGGCCACCGGGTCATCGAGGTGGGGGTCCTGCCGACTCCCGCGATCCAGTACAATGTGACGGCCCTCGGCGGCCAGTTCGGGATCATTCTCACGGCCTCTCACAACCCGCCGGAGTTCAACGGGGTGAAGTGCATCGCCGCCGATGGTCTGGAGGTACTCCGGCCTGTCGAGGAGGCCATCGAGACCGCGGTCGAGAAGGGTGAGGGGCTTTCGGCGCCGTTCGACCATGTCGGCGAGATCACCCGGGACCTCCAGGGCGGACTACGGTACGTCGATGGCATCGTGGCCCAGGTCGACGCCGCTGCCATCGCGAAGAAGAAGCTCCACATCGTGCTCGACTGCGGGAACGGCGCATCGGTGGAGACCAGCCCTCGGCTGATGCGGCGGCTGGGGGTCCGCGCCGTCACGCTCAACGGACAACTGGACGGGACGTTCCCGGGACATCTGTCGGAGCCGACCGAATCGAATCTCGCCGACCTCGTGCACACCGTGCCCGCGACCGGCGCGGACATCGGGATCGCTCACGACGGGGACGCCGACCGTGCGGTCTTCGTAGACGAGAAGGGAACCTACCTCCCTGGCGAACGGATCCTCACCCTGATGGCGCGGGAGTTCGTCCGGAAGCATTCGGGAGGGGTCGTCGTCACCCCCGTCTCCGCCTCGCAATCGGTGGAGGACGTCGTCCGCCCCCTCGGCGGAGAGGTCGTCTACACCCGAGTAGGATCCCCGGTCGTCACCCGGGAGATGCTCCGCCGCACGGCCGTTTTCGGGGGAGAGGAGAATGGCGGGCTCATCTTCCCATCGTTCCAGCTCGCCCGGGACGGCGCCATGACCGCCGCGGCCGTCCTGGAGCTCCTCGCCCTGCGGGGGGAGACCCTTTCCCAGGCGGTCCGGGACCTCCCGGTGTACTCGCTGGTCAAGGAGAAGGTCCAGTGCCCGGTGGAGCTCCGCGCGAAGGTGCTCGAGCTCCTCGCCGAGGAGGTCAAGGCCGAGGGCGGCACGCCGATCACCCTTGACGGGCTGAAAGTGACCCGGCCTGGGGGATGGATCCTCCTGCGACCCTCCGGCACGGAGCCTCTGATCCGGGTCTTCGCCGAAGCGAAGGATCCGGATCGTGCCCGGGCCCTCGCCGACGACGGCCTCCGCCGGGTCCGCGGCGCCATCGAGCGCCTCTCCCACCGCTAGGTCCTCGAGGAGAAACATCGCGCCTCGGCCCGTTTCATCCCCCCGGCGGGTCCGCTTATCATCGGGGTCGGTGGACGGGCCATGGCGAAACTCCAGCTCGCGTCGGTCGCGGTCTACGTCCGGGATCGGAAGATCGCGGCCGCGTGGTACCAAGAGAAGCTCGGCGCGAAGTTGGTCAGCAACGACCCCGAGCACTGGACGACCGTACGGATCGGCGCCCGGGGGACGCCGGAGGTTCACCTCTGCGAGAAGGGCGAGGCCCCGTTGGCCGCCGAGAGCGACCTGGGGGAGTCAGGGATCCTGCTCCTGACCCCCGGCACCGTCAAGGCGGTCCACCGGGAGCTGACGGCCAAGGGGGTTCGATTCGTCCACCCTCCAGAGAAGGCCCCGTGGGGGTGGTTCGCCAAGTTCGCCGACCTGGACGGGAACGAGTTCTGGCTGATGTCCGAGGCCTCCGGATAGGGACGGCGCGGCCCGGATCCACCCGGGAACCAGGACCCCTCCCGACGCCAATGGCCACGCGCCCGTGGCCGACCGTCCACCCCTAAGGGCCGAACGCGTAATCGAAGGTGTACGTGTGGCTCCCGGACCGGCCTTCGATGGTCATCGTTCCCGTGATGCCCGCGAACTGGCCCGTCCCGGAGCCCGGCACGACCGCGACAACGAGCTTCTGACCTGCGGTTGTCGACGTCGCGGTGTGTTGGAGCACGAAGGTCCCCCGGCGCCCGCCGAGCCGGGCATTGACCCGTTCGATCGCCACGTACGCCGCGCACTGGGTCGCGGGCATCATCGCCGTGAGCATCTCCCCGCGGCTCGTCCCATCCAGGTCCCCCTGGAACTGTTTGTCGATCTGGTTACGCCCGGGTCCTGACTCCGTCCTGGTCCATGGTCGGCTGCAGCGGCGTGATCTCGACCTCGAACTGGCCGAAGGCCCTCGTCATCGGCGACATCGGGCACCCCGAGGCAGCGGAACCCCTTAACGGCGCAGACTCCGCGTCGGGAGGGGACGGACCGCCACTTCGGTGGCAGCGGGGACAAGGCCGGCCTGAGATCTAGTGCGAGTCGGCGGGAGCAGGTCCCGGACGCTTAGCACAGTGTTTCCGCGTCGCTCCCACAGGTTTGTTACCTAGGAACAGATGGTCGCAACATGGCCGGGTGGAACGGGGCGGCGGTGGGGATCATGAATGCGATGACCAACCAGGGTACGCTCCTCATGAGAATGAGGGTCCTCTCGCTGGGAAAGAACTACGACATCATGGACCTCAACAAACAGGTGCTGGCGACCGTCGGCCTCGACGCAAACCAGAACATGACGGGGGCCGCGGTCGGTGCCGCGGTGGCGTCCATCGCGGGGGACTATGTGGGCCGATTCGCCCAGAGGAGCCTCTCGTACACCTACGATGTCAAGGACCCGGCGGGCAACCTCGCCCTTCAGATCCGGAAAGGGAGCGGCGGGAATACGACGCAGTTTACGGTGTTCGACCCGGCGACGGGAGCCACCGCTGGGACCATCGACATGAAGCGGAGCTTGTTCGGGGGTCTCAGGGCCCACTGGAAGGCCCCGACCGGGCAGCCTCTGATGTCGACGAAGGGGAACATCATCCGCCGCAAGTACGCGATCACCAATCCTTCGGGGCAAGAGATCGGCCACGTCCGGCATAAGATCCTCGCGATCCGCGACGTCTGGCAACTCGAGCTCAACCCCGGCACGAACCACCTCTACTCGGCGATCTTCGCGGTCATCCTGGACTTCGAGAAGAAGATGTAAGCCCGGGGCCGTCGAGCGGGCCCCGCCGAGCCCCCGCCGGTCGGCCAGACCCTTAGAGACCAGGGCCGGGCAGGTCTGCCGGCCGGGACCCCGCCGGAGCCAGGCGAACACCCAGCAACTCCTCGCCCCACACGAGTCGCATCCGGCTCCGCAGTCCCCAGGCTCCCAGCCCTCCCTCACGCCATCCGGCCTCCTTCCGACCCACCGATTGGAAACCGCGAGACGTGAACAGGCGGATCGACGGAGCATTGTCTTCCTCGACCGCGGCGTAGGCGACCTCGAGCCGCGCCTCGCGAAAGAGGCGAAGGGCGTCGTCGAGGAGCAGACCGCCGACACCGGTTCCCCGACGGTCCGGGGCGACCGCGACGTAGTAGACATACCCCACCTCGGGGACCAGCCGCTCGAGCATCGAGATCCCCCACAGGTCGCCGGCGGCCTCGACCGCCCTCACCCGGGGGATCTCCTTGAGCGTCCGCGTCGCGTGCCACCGATAGATCCCCTCGAACGACGCTCGGACCACCGGGACCGCGCGTTCGCGCTGCTCGCGGGGGAGGTCAACGATCACCGCGTCTCGGAGACCCGTCCCCATCGCCGGCCTCTTCGAACCGAGGGGACCAATTCAGCTCTGCGCCGAGCGGCGAGCCTCCGGCGCCCGGCACGGGATACGACGTATCGGAGATCGCCTTCGTAGCACTCGCTGTTTCCGTAGGCGGCCTCCCTCGAGTGGGAATCAAGGTGCCCGGTAGATGGGACCCTCCGGCGGCTTCCGACCTGAGGAATCGAGTGGGAGGGCATGGACACCGTCCCCATGGCTCGCCCAATGAGAGCACTGCCTGCGCTCGGAGTCTTAGCCGCCGTGACGATGGTTCTTGCCCTACTGGTGCCGATGGCCGCGGGGAGCGTCATGTCCCCGACGGCTGCCGGTAACGGCTTCAATAAGCCCGGGAACCTGCTGATCACCGACCAGTTCAACAACCGCGTCATTGAGATCAATCCGCTCACCAAGGCGATCGTTTGGAGCTTTGGATCGGGCAACTCTACGCTCTGCAACCCCGGCCCGGGCTCGGTCATCGGACCGAACTCCGCGGAGCGGCTCGCGGGTGGGCTGACCTTGATCTCCGGCACGGGCATCCCGGCAGGTATCGCCAACACCACGGCCTGCGCCGACAACCGTGTGATCGTCGTCAACCAGGCCGGGACCATCATCTGGCAGTACGGCGTGGCGGGGAAGGCCGGCTCGGGGTTCGACCGGCTGAACGTTCCCGTGTTCGCCATCCAGCTCCCTAACCACGACTTCATGATCGTGGACCAGGCGAACAACCGGGTCATCGAGGTCAACTTCGCCGACCACGTGGTATGGTCCTACGGACCGACCAACGGGTCGGGGGCCCTCTCGAGCCCGAACAGCGCGGAGCTTCTCCCGAACGGTCACATCCTGATCGCGGATGCAGGGAACAACCGGGTGATCGAGATCACCCGCGCCGGACACATCGTCTGGCAGGACTCGACCGGCCTGGTCGGACCTGCGTTCGCGAGCCGTCTGCACGGCGGCGGCACCCTGATCACCGATGGCGGCAATAACCGGGTCATCCAGGTCACCGCGAGCGGGAAGATCCTCTTCCAGTTCGTCACGAACGCCTCGGCCGGCAGTAACCCGGCGCCGGCTCCGAGCTTCGCCGTCCAGATCGCCGGCGGGGACATCATCATTGCGGACCAGTTCAACGACCGCATCATCGTGGTGAACCCGGCGGGGGCCATCGTCTTCCAGTACGGCGCGACGAACACGCCTGGCGCCGGCTTCGACCAGCTGTTCGGCCCCTACTCGGCCGAGGAGATCGGGGACTTCACGGGACAGACCGTCCCGCCCACGATGTTCCGGTAGGGCGCCCCGAGCCGCGGGGGGACGTCAGGCCCCCGCGAGCCGAACCCTTTCCCCCCTCCGGGGGGTTAGATCGACCGCATGCGGTTGTTTCGGAGGTTATGTTCGACCTCCGCCATGCCGAGGGCCTCGAGGACCGCCGGAGGGTACATCCCGAACCGCCCGCGAAGGCCCTTCTTGAGCCCGTACCACCCGCCCACCGGGTTGGACGCATCCCGGCCCCACGCCTCGACCGTCTCCGGGGGGGCGGTCTTCTGCTCGTCGGTGCTTCCGAGCAGGACCCAGTCCCCCCGCTTCTTCAGCATCGCCTGCAGGTCCTCGAGGCAGCGAAGGTGGTAGCGAAGTTCAGTGGAGCCGACCTTGACCACCAGGGCGGGCGTCGCCGCGTCGGGATCCCGGTACGCCTGGAATTCGGACTGGCCGCTGGGGGTCTTCAGGACCCACGGGCTCGCTCTGGTGCCGGCACCCTTCGCGGAGGACTTCGCCATCGGGGACCCAGCAGCCTGTCCGAGCCCATAAACCCCGATGGAAACGGTTGAACCTCCCGCTCGGCACCGGGCGAACGTCGGCGCCCCCCGGGCTCACGGGGCCTGCGGAGGAGCTCGGGACCCGCTTAGGGACCGAGGGGCTTGGCCATGAGCACGTTCGTTTCGACGTAGCCGAGCTTCAGGTAGAGCTTCCGGGCCCGATCGTTGTCCCCGAAGACGTGCAGGAGGAGCTTTCGGGCCCCCCGCGCCCTCGCAAACCCTTCGAGCTCACGCATGGCCGCCTCGCCGTACCCTCTCCGGCGGAACGGTTCGAAGACCTCGAGATCGTAGATGAACCCGCCTCGAGGTTCGATCGCCAGCCACACTACGCCGACCTTCTCCTGCGGCGACCCTGTCACGATCGCGAGCAAGTGGTTGTTCGGTGTGGCCAGGCCCGCGGGCAGAAGACCGTCGAGCTGCTTGCGAGCCTCCGCGACGGACTCCTCCTCGGTCCACCGCCCTGACTTGACGTTCTGCGCCGCGTAGCTCGGGAGCATCGCGGCCAAGTAGCCGTCGAACTGCGCCGCATCCATCGGGAGGAGCTCCACCATGGCAGGTCGAAGCCACCCTGGGCCTTCAAGCGTTCGGGAAGAGGCCGGTTGCTGGAGTGCGGGGAATCCCGACGACGATCGAGAACCGCGATGGCTGGGCCGACGCGGCGGAACCCCCACCCCGTCCCCACAATGGGCGTGAGGTCGGGATGATGGGGGCACCAACCGCGCTCCCGGTGATAGGCCTCCGCGAATCCGTGGGGCGTCCCTGGACCGGGCCAGGAACCCTGTCCGCGGTCGTCCGAGGGGCCGGCTCGCTGGGGGGATGACCGAGGCCTTGCCCCGTCGGGCAGGGTGCGCAGGTGAAGGGGTGGGCGACGCCCACCGTTCGCCACCGCAGCGCAGAGCGGGACATCCTAGCCCCCATGTGAGTCTGCCCGTCTCGAGGGTCCTCCAGAACCTGGGAGTCCCTCGGAAGGGCTACCCTGAAAGCCGGTGAACCGAGAGGCGGTATCGTTGGACGGTCACGGCTTCCCAGCGAGGACGACGAGGGCGCCTACGCCGAGCGTGGTGGGAACGACGTCCACGCCCCGATCGTCATCGCTCCGCGGGGCACCCGAGGAGGAGCGGAAAGATCGTCGCCAGAGCAGGGCCGGCCACCCCCGGGGCATGGTGAGTCCGGGGCCGACAAGGCTCATCCGTCATGGCGTCCTCCCTGGACGCCGACGAAAGGGAACCCCATCCCTCTTCCCAGCGGTAGAGAACGAGAATGAAGAAGATCCACCAGGGCTATCCACGTAGAAGAGAGATGCTGGCGACGCCATTCAACCCTCTCTCGGATGAAGAGTTCCGCCAGCTGGTCGAGAGCGGCGCGGCGGTCCCGGGGCAGCAGGGTTCGGCACTGTTCGTGTCGAAGTGGCGCGACGGACCCGGGATGGACGGCGAATCGTTCCTCGCGGCTGTCCGGGCTCAGGGCTCGAAACTGGTCGCCCGCCGGTTCGAGGGAGACGTCAACATCCGCGTTGTCCGGCCCGCCTCGCCGTCGGCGCGACCTCGCCCTGCGTCCGCGCCGATCCGGTAACGGGAGCCGGTCTCCGACCCTCACACGCCCTCCGGCCCGCCCGTCTCCGACGCCGGCCAGGGGACCGGGATCCCGCGCGCTGTGCGACGCCCTTGCCCCCGCCCGGACAGCGGTCACGGATAGGTCGCGACGAACGGGCTCGACCAGGTCACGTTGACCCAGCTCGTGGTGTTGTAGTTCACCAGGACGACATAGTACCATCCTGCCGATCCGATCGGGTCCTCGATCTGTCCGGCGGTCACGTTCCCAGTGCTGTAGTACCCGTAGCCGAGGGTCCCGAACCCCAGCCAGACGTTGTATCCATTATAGTCCATCACGAAGGCTTGGACCGTACCCGTGGCGTTGAACGAGCCGGAAACCATCGCGGACCGGTTGAGCCCGAACCCGTCCGATCGGTAATGGTACGGCGCCAAGTCCCACACCGTTCCCCCCGCGACAAGGACGCGGGGCGCCGGCGGAAGTGGTGCGCTCGTGGGCCGCAGCGGCGGGATTCCCGCGAGCGCCGGCCCGAGCCACCCGGCGGAGATCAAGACCAGCACGATCACGACTGAACCTGCGGCGACGCCGAGGCCATACGCCGTCCCTCTTCGCCGAGCAAGGAACTCCCTCGGGGCATACGCCGCGGTACCGCTCTCGATGGCCACCGATGGCCTTGAGGAGTAGGTCACCCCCGGCCGGTCGAACGCCGAACGGAATCGCGGATCCTCCGTCGCCACATCCCCGGCCACCCGGTCCGCGAGGTCTGTCCAGTTGTCCAAGGTGCGGGCGATCCAGGTCAGGCTCACCATGAGCCCGAGCGGACCGGCGAGCGCCGGGAGAAACCACACGAGAGCGTACCGCCGGGACGCTCGTGGGGTAAAGCCCCACGAGTGCCAATAGGACCGCGAACGGCCAGAATCCGGCAAGCAGGCTTGCCAAAGCGAGAGTGCGGGACCGTCGGAACGATCTCTCGATGGAAGGGATGGACGAGCCGATCGCGATCTCAGCGTAGCTGGTCACCAGGGCGGCCTGCCCGAGTACCGATCGCACCGACCGCGCCCAGGAGCGCGCCGCCCAGGGCGATTTCGGACCCTGTCGTCGGGATTCCTGCGGCCGCTCCCGAGGCGGAGTACCTCGGCCCCCGCGACAATCGTACCAACCACGAGGAGGATCGATGTGCCGTACCCACCGACCGCGATCCAGAGCCGGAGGCCGAGTGGGCGCGCGACCCGAACCTCCCAAGGAGAACCGATCGGAAGGCTCGCGCGGAGCGTGCGGACCGCGGTGGCCCACTTCCGCAACGCCTGCGCCCAGAGAATGTAGGTCAGGGGCAGTATCACGAGGAATGTGCCGATCACCGCCTGATCAGGGGCGCTCTCGGCGCCGGCCGTAGTCGGCGCGAGGTCCGTCCCGAGGAGAAGGAGGACGATCACCGCCGCCCAGAGGACCGGGACGGCCCGGAACCAGTCGATGGCCTCTCGACCAAGGTAAACGACGGGTCGAAGAACCGGGATGTGAGCGCGGGGGGTGCTCGCGGTCGTTGGCGGTCCTGACGGCGGGGGAGCGAGGCTCGTGGCCAGCGGAGCCGAGCACCGGGGACACCGTTGGGCCGGGGCGGTTTCCGCGCCGAGGACGACAGGGTTCCCGCAGGTACTCGCAGATGACCCGTGTCGAGAGGAGCTCGTTCCGCTGGCGGAGTTCGCGTGCCGCCGCGGCCTGAGCGGCTCCCACCAGCGCGAAGGCGGTCTGAGCGAACTCGTAGGTTCGAGGGGCCCATTCGATGGAGCGCCACCGGATCTGTTGGCGAGGACCCGGAGCGGCGCCGGGCGGCCCCATCCCCGTGGACGACGCTGTCTCGAAGACGACGGTGTCCGGTGGATCCTTAGGGAGGAGTAGTCCGACGACCTGCTGCCAGCCGGCGAACCGGAAGTCGGAGCCCCAGAATCCTTCCACGGATAGGACCCGACGGTCGGTGAGGGCGAAGGCGGTGCGACCTCGGGAGCGAACCAGGAGCGCAAGGATGGCAGCCCACCAGAGCGCACCGGCGAACCCCACGCCCGCGGCGGCGGTCGCCGACCCGGCCTGGACCACGGCCGGCTGGACGAGCCCCGCCAGCCCGAGGAGGCCGACCGCAAGAGATGAGACGAAGAAGAACGCGACCGCTCCGACGGCCCACCCCCCGGACCACGTAGTCTTGGGTCGGGTCTCGAATGGTACTCGTTCGCCCGGGAGGAGAAGTTTCCGCGGGAACACTCCATCGCGGTGGCTGGGGGGGCGCCGTAGCAGGAGCTCCGACTCGGTCCGCGGCAAGGAGCCGTGCGGGTCCAGGACGGTCGACGGCATGGGCTTACACCAGCCGCTGGCCACAGCTGCGGCAGAACGCCACGCGGCCGACCGGATTCAGTTGACCACATCGGGGGCACGGAATGGTCCCCGGCGGCGGGAACGGCCGGACTGCCGGGGCCGGCGGCGGGGGCGGGGGGGGCGCGGGCGGGGGTGCCTGGGGCCGAGTCCCGTACGCCGAATCGGATCGGAGAGGGGTGGACGTAGTCGGGGGCGACACCCAGCGGGTCGACGGGGCGGTCGAGGGTGACGAGGACGGTCCGGGCGGCGGGCGCCAGGGCGGTGCCCCGGTAGGAGGACCTCCCACAGGTGGCGACCACGCCGCCGGCGGCGCGGGGGCGGCGAGGGTCTTTGGGGGCAGTCCAAGGCCATCGGCGACAGGCCGCGTCAGGATCCACGCTGGGGCGTGCGGATCCGTTAGGATCGCCCGAGCCTGAGCTAGCGTCACAGCGAACCCCCCCGCGGCGGGCTCTTTCCCGGGGAAGAGGAACTGGAACCGGTCCCGGTCTTTCTGGGGCCGCACCATCCCGGGTTGGAGGTTCTCCCAACCGACCCGGAGCTCCCCGTTGCTTCGTCGAACGAGAACACCGGCCGAGATCACCCCGACCGCGCGGGTCATCATACGAGAGATGCTGTAGACGGTGGCGACTGCGAACAGGCCGTAGGCCGCTACGAATCCGATCGCAACGAGGAGAAGGGCCGGGGTGGGCGTGCCATCGGTAAGGATCGGGAGCAGGATCGCGGCCGGGACTACCATGAACATGCCGGTGACCGCGATCTGGGGGCCGTACATCTGCCATGGATGAGGGGTCTCGACCCAGCGAACGATCTCGCCCGGCACGAGGTCCACGCCCTGGGCGAGTCGGGCCTCCGGCGTCGCCGGGCGCGGTTCCCGAGCGGGATCCCGATCCCGACGACGGCCGGGAGAAGGATGCCGGCACCCAGGAGGAAGAAGTCCGGCAGGGTCGTAGACCCCGGCGGGTTGATGAGCAACACCCAGTTCCCGTGATAGTACAGCAACGTAGACGTCAGAAGCGCAAGTCCTTGGACCACTCCCGAAAAATAGACGAGGTAGCCGTCGGCCGGGTCGTCGACGAGGACTCCGCCGAAGCTGCCGGGTGGACCTTGGGGGTCCGAGAGCTGGCTCCACGTGGTCCCACCGAACGCCCAGACCTGAGAGAGGTAGGACCCGCCGATGTACCCGTTCACCACGAGGGGGTATCCATCCTCGGAGTCGTACGCCGCACTGGCGGCCCACCGGGGGGCGGGGGATTCGGAGAGGTTGGCGGTGATGTCGGTCCAGTTCCCTCCCAGGTAGGTCCACGTGTCGCCGAGCACAGCGGAGGTGGAGATGCCTCCGTACAGGACCGCGACACCTTTCGCCGAGTCGTAGATGAGCGCCCCTCCGACCCGCGCGGCCGGAATGGGGCCGCCGGGACCGGCGCGACCATCGTCCATTCGCCGCTGGTACCCCCACGTATCCTGGAGGAAGACGGAGGCATTGGCAGGCTCGCCGCCATACAGCAGGACGTACCCATCGGCGGGGTCGTCCACCATCATACCTCGCTCGCGGGCCGGGGGAGCCACCGCCGACTGGGACGTCAAGTTCGTCCACCGCCCGTGGGCGAAGCCCCACGTGTCATTGTAGAGGCGGTGACAGGCTGAGTCGCCGCACCCGCCAAAGAGAAGCACCTCGGCGTCCCCGGCATCGTACGTCATCTGCGCCTCAAACCGCGCTGGAGGGGCGAGGCCTCCGGCGGTCGTGGGGGCACTCCAGTTCCCGTGCGTGAATACCCAGGTGGTGGACTCCGTGGCCCCGGCCACATCCTCGCCTCCGAACATGACGACATACCCATCCGACGCGTCGTAGGCGGCGCTCGCGTAGGCCGTCGGCGGCGGGGTCACCCCATTGTTCGCGAACCCTACCTCCCCGAGACCATCAGCGAGGCCAGGTCGCGCCGGGTCGACCGACGACGCCGCCACGATGCCCGGGGCCACGAGGAGTGCGATCGCGAGCACCACTATCGGGCTCGAGACCGTCCGGGAGCGCGTGGAGGAGAGGGTGGCGACGCGCCCGGTTGGCAAAGGTCGCGCCGGGGGCCTCAAGCGCCGACGGTAAACGTGTTCAGGTAGATAGAGGTTGAAGTGACCTCTTCCGAGGACGCTGGGCTTCCAGAGTGCCCGGCTCCCCGATCCGGCCGGCCCCGCTTCAGGCGGGGAGGATCACGGGAGCGTTACACGACGGGCACCGTGGATTCGACGGGTTCATCGTGGCAAGGTCGATGAGACCTCCGCAATACTCGCATCGGATCGAAGTGGCCGCGATGCGGTTGATGGTGGCCTGGGCGAGCGCGTACGCTTGGTTCCGCCGCAGTCCGAACGCGAACGCCTCCTGCACAAAGGTGTAGACCCGCGGGACGTCCGAGATCGAGTCCCACCGGATCACGCGGCCCCGGGCGAAGATCGAGTGGCCCCCGATGGGAGGGGGCGGCGTCGTATCGAATCGGATGCCCCCTTCCTCGCTGACCAGATTGTGGATCTGCGAGTACGACGCGTCCTGGAATTCAAATCCCCGGGCCCCAGCAATCCGGATGACCCGCTGGTCGGTCAACGCGTACGCGCGATGTCTCCATTGAAGGAGGAGCACCACCAACCAGATCGTCGTAGGGGAGAGGAAAATGGCCGAACCAACCGGGTCGTTGATGGCGAACCCAGCGTAGACCCAGAGCGCTGACCAGAGGATGATGAAGATCAGGCGGCCGCCGAACAGCGCGAGAAGTCCGGGTCTCGTCTCATAGAGGACCCGCTCACCGGGAGGGAGCACGTCACGAGGGAACACCCCGGGCATGTTGTTTACCGGGGAGCTGGGCGAGGAGAGCGTTCTCGTCGGGTGGGGATGGGTATCCTCCACGTACCTTGCCTAGTCCCCGAAGTTCCGAAGGGTATGTAATTGTCGTCCAATCGGCCTGGCTCCTGCTGTGATCGCTTCGGATCTCCAACCGTACCATGCAACCTGACGGTTCCCCCCTCAACGAGGCGGGACCCTCGAGGGCACGGAGCGGACCGAACCGTTGCCTGACGAATTCCAGCGCGGAGGCCTCAATCGTAGGCTCTCATCCGGCCGCCCAGCCAGGGAGGCTATCCAGGTCCCGCGGGCCGGCACTGACCCGGCGACATGGGCCGCTTGGAGGTACTCCGCTTGAAGAGGCCGGCCGGCCATCCCCCGGGGGCCAGGGGCTTGCCGGAAGGATGAGTGCCGGAGAGTGAACCCGAAAGCTCGAATCCGTCAAGGAGGTCGGAGCCCGTGGCGCGTCGCTGTGCTGTTCCTCGCGACGGCGGTACCGGTATGGGTGGCCTCCCAGCTGCTCTGGCAGTATGGGGGGGGTCTCAATCTCTGGGCGCTGAAGAACGCGATCGAGATCGGCCTAGTCCTCCTGGCGGGGGCCAGTTTCACGGCGTGGTTCCTACTATCGGTCACGCCCAGGCCGCAGAGGTTCGTCGCCGTCCCGGTTTTCCTCGCCAGTGCCGCATTCCTATTCGGAGGATTCAAGGCGAGCAATGACTTTCTGGACCCTCCGGACCTCCTGCTTGGGTTGGTCGCCCAATTCGTGGGGTTCGCCTACCTCCTTCGCGAAATCCCCCCGGACCTCGGCACATAGCCAGGACCGGACAAGTCGGGAAGCGCTCCTGCAAGGCGATTAGCCCGGTATTCGCGCCGATCCGTCCCTCCGACCTACGCAGGGAGTTGGGCAGCCCGGGAGCGGGCCAGCGCCTACCGGG
This sequence comes from uncultured Thermoplasmata archaeon, assembly GCA_963708255.1. GTDB lineage: Archaea > Thermoplasmatota > Thermoplasmata > Lutacidiplasmatales > UBA184 > Lutacidiplasma. The sequence continues at coordinate 668,338 of CAVPSE010000002.1, read as the reverse complement.
TAAGCAGCCCTAGCCGACCATTATCGACGTCACCGCAGTACTCGCAGTTGACCGAGGTCTGCCCCTGATAGATCTCGCCGCTGTGGGGCGCCCCGCATGCCGAACATCGGACAAGCCGAACCGCAGTGGTCGACGGAGCGGCGACCCCGCGGACCGTGGCGATGTCTCGGGCCGCTTCTCCCCCGGTGATGTACTTGTAGAACCGGGTGATGACGTCCGCCTCCCATCCTCTCACGTCGTAGGGGGTGACGGGCAGACCCACCTCCGGACGGAACTGAACGTAGACGCCCGTACCGGCGATCAGCCCGACCCGCCCCTTGGAGATCTCCTGGAGCGCCCCGATGGGGCGTTCGACCATGACGATCCGGTCGGTCCGCTTCTTCGTGACGATGAAGAGTTTCTTCTCGAGGACCACTTCCTTCAGGCCCTCGAAGAGGAATCGTTGGTTGGTGAAGTAGAGCGTTCCGTGGGGCTTTTCGCCCTCCATCAGCTTCGCCTCGATGGCGAGGACGGGGGTTTCCTCCTGCTTCATGGGAAAGGCCGCTTGCGCGAAGAGGGCGACCGTGGTCTCGGCGATCTTCAGGTCTCTGTCCACCGCCGCCAAGCCACCCGTCATCTCACGGACCGGGGCGGTCACGCGCTGTGCCTCCCCGTTCGCTCTGGACCGGACGGCTGATGCATCGGCCGCCAATCGGTTGGCCTGTGATTCCGCGACGGGGAGGTTGCCCATATCGATCTCCCGGCGGAGCGATTGTCCCTCGGCCTGGAGGCCGCGGACCTGAGAACTGATCGGCCCCAAGTCGTTCGCCACCGATTGCCGGAGCGCGGGGCCAACCTCGGCCCACTTCTTCGTCAACAGCTCGGTTGTCTTGTCGAGATGGCTCAGGGCGCAGTATCCGCGGCCCCGGACGGCCGCGAGCCGGCCCGAGAGGGCGCCAATGGATGCATCGAGGGAATTCGCCTCGCTTTCAGCGCTGCTGATCGTCCTCGACGCCTCGGACAGCTCCGATTCGATGGAACTTACACGGGCATACAAGCGTTCCTTTTCCGGCGATGATTGCTGCATTCTCTCCCGATGGGCAACCCACGATCCAGCTGATCGATGGGAGTGCCTCGGTCGATTGATAGGTCGGACGCGGTTTATAATGAAAACGAACGCGAGTCGCCCCGCCTCCGGCGAGATCTCGGCTGCTCGGACCGGGAGACCACTCGTCGGACCCCAGGGAAGTCGATGGTGGTCGCGGGACGGTCCGCTCCCCCGGTAGCTCCGCCGCCTCCATCGCCGAACTCGGCGGTCCGGGGTGCTTCACCGTGCCCGCCGCACGTCCCCCTAGGTGCGCGGTCCGTGGCGAAGGATCGGGCTCACCGAGCCGCCGAGGCGGCGCACCGGTGTGTACGACGTGGCGCCGATGCGTCGTAGAGGGCTAAGCCGACCCGCGGAGGTGGTCATGCAATCGGAGCACGTTGCCCGAGGGGTCCCAGATCACCCCTTGGTGATCCCCCTCCCGCTCGGTGCGGACCCCTCGTCGGCGAAGTTCAGATTCGGCCGCGGCATAATCTGCCACGTGGAACACGATCGGCGTCCCCGTCCCACGGGGGCCGAGCGCGACCACCGGCGACTCCTCGTCCCGGTAGAGTGTCAGGGGGAATCCCCCAGCGTCCAGGACCGTCCAGACCGGATTGATGTCCCCTTGAACTTCGAACCCTAGGATGTCCCGATAGAACGCCAGCGAAACCGCCATGTCTGACACCGGGAGGATCAAATGACCCATTCCTTCAATGAGGCCGCCCATGGACTTCCGGCCCTCACCTGTGCGAGCGCTTATCGACAGCGCCCCTGGCAACTCCTGCTCTGCCGGGACCTCGGACCGGGCCGGACGGCCCCAGCCGATTGTGTTATCGGGCTTGGGCGCGAGTGCGCCGTACGATGGCGACCACTCTGGGGATGCAGGCCCCCGCGTCGCTGCTCCGGACCACCTTCCGACGGTCGCTGACTCTCGGACGGGTCTTCATTGTCGTCGGGATCATCTATGTGCTGGTTCTCGCGACCAGCCTTTCCCTCAGCTCCCCCGCCTCCTTCGCCAGCGCGTTTCCGCTCCTGCTCCCCATCTTTGCCGTCCTGGGGTCGATGGGCGGACTCATGGTGTTTGGCAACGACCGGACCAAGGGTGTCTTCGAGTACCTCATCGCCTACGGGATATCCCCCCGACGGCTCTTCATTAACGTCCTTGTCGTCAGCCTGCTCCTCGAGTCGGCGGTGCTTGCGCTTGTCCTGGGCATCGGGCTGACGATCTTCGTGGCGTCGGGACACACTATCTCCGCAACGCTTCTCGAATCGCTCGGGGAGTACTCCGTGCCCATGAGCTACGCTTCCGCGGCGTTCGCCGCGATCGTCGGGATGCTCTGGACCGCCCTTTCCTCCCCCCGGAGCGGAATAAACAGTCCGGTGGGTTTCGTACCGTTCGTTGGCATCGCCCCGTCGATCCTGGTTCTCGCACTGGTGGGATTCCTGGCGACCCAGGGGTTCACGGATACGGACCTCGTGTTCGGCGCCGCGGTGGGTGGCGTCACGGCCGCTGTCGTGCTTCTCCTCAGCCTGGTGGACCGCCTGATGCCACGCGAGAGGCTTCTTTCCCCGGTGTAGGGTATGGCTGGAACATTGAGGACTGGGACCCCGTCGACCCGGACCGGTTCTGGGAGCACCGCCAAGGGGGTGAGCATCTCCTGCCGCTCGGTGGACGCGGGCTACCTCGGCCGGACGGTGCTCCACGAAGTTTCGTTCCAGATCTCGGAGCCAGCGATCTACGTGGTGTTAGGCCCCAATGGTGCTGGCAAGACCACGTTGTTCCGGACCCTCGCAGGGATCATACGGCCTACTCGGGGGGAGGTATTTGTCGGTCAGGAACCGATTGACCGTCAGGTTTCGCGGGACCACCTGCACTACCTCTCCCACATGGACGGCATTCCCGACGGACTGCGGGTTCGGGAGGCCCTCGAGTTCTACGCCGCGGTCGAACAGGCAGGCTCCGCCGATGTCGAGCGGGTGATGGGACTCTTGAGCATTCGAGAACTGAGCGAGAGCTACCTTTCCCAGCTCAGTGCGGGTCAGAAAAAGCGTGTCTCGATCGCACGGGTATTCCTCAGGGAGCGCGAGATCTATCTCCTGGACGAGCCAACCACCAGCCTCGACCCCAAGCTTGCGCGCGAGATCCGCACCCTCATTCTCGAGCTCAGCCGGGAGAAGATCGTTCTCTACTCCTCCCATAACCTGTTCGAGGCCAGAGAGATCGGCCGATTCATCCTCGTCCTCAAGGAGGGCCGGCTGATCCGGTTCGATCGCCTAGATGACCTCCGCGGAACCCGATACGCCGTAGGTATCCGGGTGATCGAACATTCGGATGCCCTCGCGGATTTCAAGCGCGAGGGCGAGGTACTACGTTCGGGAGCTCGCCGGCCCGGAGGAGGTGCCCGCTCTGATCCGATCTCTCGAAGCCCGCGGAGTGAAGATCCGAGAGGTCCGGGAGATGGATAATCCTCTCGAGGACCTGTTCACCTGAAAACCGGCCGCGCAAGGGAGGATTCCCGTTCAGCGCTCGGCGTGACGCTGCTTTCGCCGTCCCTGGGGCCTGTCAGATGCGGTACCCGGGGGGAGGCTGGCCAGCGGGAAGGGGGGAGAGGTCCCCGCATCGCCAGCTGAACGGGCCGTCCTCGGAACTCCGGCGGTTCAGGGAGTTGCATCCCCCTTCAGTAAGGCGGTCGGCGAACGGAGTTGGAACCTAGGGGAACCCGGGCCAGGTCCAAGGAACGTGGCCCTCAGCCGATCGCGCGCTTCAAGAGGGCGATGATCTCTGACTCCTCCGCCGCCCCCAGTTCCGTTAGCGAGTAGGCGATGGGCCACATGTGGCCTTCGTCGAGTTTCGCTTCGTCGCTGAACCCCAGGGTCGAATACCGTACCTTGAATTTCCCGGAGGGCTGGAAAAAGCAGAGGACTTCGTTGTCCTTAGTGTAGGCAGGCATTCCGTACCAGGTTCTGGACCCGAGGGAGGGGGCGTGGGCCTTGACAATGGCATGGAGCCGTTCTGCGATGGTCCGATCCGCCCCCTGCATCTCGGCGATCTTTTCCAATAGTTCGGTCTCCCCATCCGGCTTCGCGGAGCGCGTGCGTCCCTTGAGCTCTCGGACGCGTTCCTTCATCGCGGCTCGCTCCTCGTCCGTGAATCCGGAGTTCGTTTTCTGGGCGGCTCTCTTCGCGCCCTTCCGTTCGGCCATGAGACCCCAAGTTCCCGCGTTCACTTGAGGTATGGTCCCCCGTCCACGTGCGCCCGAGGCAGGCCAACCGGCCCGCGCTGACGGTCTCCACCGGGGTGACCGTGCCGTAGCCGCCTCAGGGCCCCCCTGCCTTCCGAACCTCGGCTTGACCCGACTAGGCGTGCCTACCCGGAGAGCCTCCGCCTCCACGCGCTGGCCGGCAAGTGAAACCTCGCCGAGGGGTTCAGACCCCGTATCTTCCTTCACCCAGCAGGGCCGGCCTCGACCGCGTCGGCGGGTGCCATCCCTTCGGCTACGGCTGGACTCCCGAATCCCCACGGGGTGGTCTGCGCGCAATTCGAGCCCTGCGGCGCATGTCCGTCTTGCGTTCTACGTCGAGCAGCCTTTCGAGGGCCCGGACATTCAGTCTGAGGTACACCAGGTCGGAATGGAACAGCTCCACACCCTGGCGCAGCCTCGTAAGCTCGGTTGCGAACTTTCGGGATCGGAGCAGCCGCTCGAGCGCCCTCGCGTGGTCCAAGACGGGTCGGACCCGGAGCCTCCGCCAGTCAGTCTTCCCCCCAAGCCCACTGAACTCGATCTCGAGCCGCTCCAGCGACTTTCTCAGCTCCGGAACACTCGCCTTGTAGACTCTATCGACCATCCCTCTTACCTCGCGAGATTAGGTGGATCGACCGGCGTAGAATCCACCGGACACTCCGGTGAGCGCATCCCCGCCTCTCGGGTTTTTCTGCCCTCAGCGATGCGTCCGGCTGGAGTCGTTGCCGGCGCTCGCACGGACAGCCCCCGACCCGGCCGCACCCGGTCGCCGGCCAGTGTCTGCGTCGGCCCCGGGCGGCGATAGCCCTCCACGACCTGCCTCAGCTCTCTACCGGACCCGCGAAAGGAAAGCCAGTACGCGCTCGGTGAGCAGCCCCGCGGCGGCCTGGTCGTAATCCGGCAGGCTATTGTCAGCGAACAGGTGCCGGTCACCGGGGTACAGGAACAGCTCCGCCCCGTCGACGGTCTTCTGGAGCTGGCGGGCGGCGTCGAGATCGCCCTCGAGGACCCATTTGTCGGCCTCCATCATGTGGATTTGGAGCGGAACGCCGTTGGGCCAGCCAATACCGAACTCGGTCGGGGGGAACGCAGCGGAAAACATGAGCGAGCCTCTCGCGCCGGGTCGAGTCTGGCTAAGGAATTGGGCGGGAAGCACTCCGAGGGAAAACCCGCCATAGACAATCTCCTTCGGCAGTCCCTCGGCGGCGATGCGACCGCGTTCACGGATCGTGTCAAACCCAACCCGGCGCGCGTAACCTACCCCGTCGTCGAGTGACGTGAACACATTCCCTTCGTAAAGATCTGGAGTATGCACTGTGTGACCTGCGGCCCGGAGCCGGTCGGCAAACGCCAGGAATCCGGGAGTGCGTCCGTGCGCGTGGTGAAAGAGGAGGACTTCCGCCATATGGCACCGTTTGCCGCATCAGCGAATTGGAATATTACTTCGGCACCCCTCCCCTACGGTCCGACCTTCTGTCCACCGCCCGGGTAGCTCCGGTTCCTCGTAGAACAGGGACAGGTGCAATGGGGCTTTCACCCACGAGATTGCACACCTGGCTGAGGTCGACGGACCGAGTACTCGTCCCGCTGGCGGTGCTGGCGAGCCCAATCGGACGGGGTGCAGAGTAGCACACTCGGTTGTCGCCGCCCCGGACTTGACCTCCCGAACGGTCAGTAAAGTTTCGAGCCAGGCCGGAGTGGGGAGGCCGCGACGGCAGAGCGGGACCCCTCCCAGGTCGATGGTCCGGGACCTCGGTCCTAGGACACGTGTCCGCTACGGCCCAGGGTTGCCCGAGTCTCGCCGTGCCGGCTTTCGGCGGGGCGGGCCGACTGACGGTATCATCCAGAGCCGGAATTCCTTCGGGTCTGGCTCAGCGGTGGTCTCCCCCGCAGCCAACCTACGGAGCTCATCCTCGATGTGCTGCCGTTCGGTAACATCCTGGGTCGTACCACCTACCCGGGTCACGTGCCCATTTTCGACCCCGGCGACGCGGATGGTATTGAGCAGGGTACGTTCGGCGTCGCCGTCGAGCAAGATACGATACTTCGTCGCGGACCTCTCCCGCGAGGATGCCTCGGGCGTGCCCATCGTGGCCTGGAGCTCGGTGATGAAGGCCTTACGGTCATCCGGGTGGAGGCGCTCCACAAGATGGCCGATAACGACGGGGAACCGATCCGAGCCGTACCCGAGCATCCGGTACATCTCGTCCGACCAGATCATCTTCTGGGTGGGCACGTCGAAGCTCCAGGTCCCCACCTCCGCCAAGGACTTCGCGGAATCGAGCTCCGCCGTCCGTTCCCGGAGCATGCGCTGGAGCTCCTTCCGGGCGTGATTGAGCTCGCCTTCGAGTCGGCGGTGTTGGAGGGCGTCCGCGGCGACGATCAACGCAGTCACCGCTAGGGAGCCGGCGAAGACGCGAAGGGCCAGCAGGGAGATCCCGGGCGGAAGCGAGGCGAACGGCCCGTCGCCGGCGACTGTCGCGGCGATGGCGACGACCGACACCATGCTCACGGACGCGGTCGCACCGCGTGCCCCGAACCGGAAGGCCGCCCAGACAACCGGGGGAATCACAAGGAACACCAGCGGGTAGCCGCCGAGGAGCGTACTCGGGTCACGGGCGAACACGATGAGGGCGACGGCCAACGTGGTCGCTCCGACCGCAACTGCCTCGAAAGCGGTAGGGTGCGGGGTGATGGTCGGCGAGACCGCGGGTCGCTGGGCGAAGGCCAGGATGAGGGGCGTTACCTCGATCGCGCCGATGGCGTCCCCAAGCCACCAGGGCAACCAGACACCCAGGGAGTTGGAGGGGGCGGCCAGGTGCGCAAGGACAAGGCTCGCTGTTCCCGTGGAGGCCGCGACCGTCGGGGCCAGAAGCCCCGCGAAAAGGACGAAGAGGAGGACGGTCCGGGGATGCGAGAAGGCATCCTTTCCGGACGCGAAACGGTTGGTCAGATAGGCGGCGACCAGCGCCTCGAGGGTATTTCCCGTCGCAATCCCGAGGCTGCTAGCAGGGTCCCCCGTCGTTGTGAGGTTGACGAGGAACGCGCCCGCTAGTACCGGCCGGCCAGAGCTCGGCGCCTCCCAGCAGGAGCGCAGCGATCGCGATCCCGGTGGGGGGCCAGACGGCCGAGACGCTGGCGTTGCCAACTGCCAGGTATAATCCGACTTTCCCGGCGATGAAGTACGAGCTGGCGAGCAGGAGTAGGGCGACGCCTAGCCGGAGCCCGCGCGTGGAGCCAGCTCCGAGGGTGGCACGTGGCTGAGTTACTGCATCCGCTCCCGACATGGTCGAGGCTGCCGACGCCGCCCCCAGTCAGGAGGCGTCGGAGAAGGCAAGTCAGGTACCTAGTCGGAATTCAAGCACAATAAGGTATCGAAATGTTCTCGCGGGCGCAAGCTCACCCGCGTCCTGCCCTGGGCTGTCCTTTTGCTCCTCCGCGTAGGCCTGGTTAGGCGGTCTCCCGATCTTAGGCCGGGAGGGTTGGGGCCGGGGGCTCCGGGACGACGAACCTTACCGCCTCTCGGGCAGGCGGAGGAGCGAGCCGGACCGGCACGGTCGCGGTGCGTGTCCGCCCGAGGAGCTCGGCGTCGCGCAGCTCCTTGCTCAAGTTCTCGACGGCGACCGAGATGTCCGACGGTCGACGAGCCCCCGTGCACACCAACTTCCCGCTGCCGAAAATGAGGACGACGACCCGGGGCTCCTTCATGCGGTACACCAATCCAGGGAACTGTTCGGGCTCGTATTCGACCCTGTCGAGACCGAGCGTGACAGCGATGGACGTCAGGTTGATCTCGCTCCCAAGGTCGGAGGTGGCGACGATATTCTGCACCTGGATCTTCGGGTGCGCCAGCACCTTGTGGCCGCCTTTCCGGAGCAGCCCCGATACGATCCGAACCGATTCGTCGACCTGCCGCCAGCTCTTGCCGCCCGTGCAGACGACCTTGCCCGAGTGGAAGAGCAGGATCGCGGTCCGCGGCTCCTGCATCCGGAAGATCAGGCCGGGGAACTGAGCGGGGTCGTACTCCGCGCCCACGAGGGAGTCAGCCGCAGACTCAAGGTCGAAGGAGTCGCCGAGCGTAGTGGAAGCTACGACGTTTTCGATACGAACTCGTGTCACACATATATAGTGTTTAAATAGGTATATAAGTGGGCGGGCACCCCCGCGGCAACGACCCCTATCGGCCGACGGGTTCGTTCAGACCCCGAACCCGCGATGGGGCGGCCCTGGGTTCCGGGAGATGGGGGACCGGCGAACACGTCGGGGCGGCTCGCCCGGCCCTCTCCGTTCCACCGGTCCGCTGCGAGCCGATTCCGGCCCGGCGGCCCCCTGCGTCTCTCCGAAAGTAGATAGGCCGTCCCGACCCATTCCGGGTGACGATCCCGGGAACCCTGGATGATAGACTACTCCGCGATGAAGCTCGGAAAGACCGCTCCGTTCCACGACCCACGGACCCTCCAACTGGCCAACTACCTGCGGCCGGCCGTGCTACCCCCGCCGCCTCCCCAGCAAGATTGGGCGACGAAGGTGAGCACCTGGCCGATGATGCTGAATGACTCGATCGGCGACTGCACGATCGCGGCCGCGGGGCACTGTATCGAGGAGTGGACAGCGATCGCTGGCGGGGCGGTCATCGTCCCTGATGCGAGCATCCTCGCGGCGTACTCCGCGGTCTCGGGGTACGATCCGAATACGGGGCAACACGACGTCGGTGCCAACGAGGTCAAGGTGCTGAACTACTGGAGGAAGAACGGTATCGGCGGCCACAAGATCCTCGCCTACGCCGCGCTGGAACCGGGAAACCTCGATCACGTGCGCGATTCTGTGGTTATCTTCGGCAACTGCTACATCGGGCTTGCCCTCCCTGCCTCCGCCCAGACGCAGGCGATCTGGTCGGTGCCTCCCGGAGGTGCGACCGGCCAAGGGGCCCCCGGATCCTGGGGTGGGCACGCAGTGCCCGTCGTGGGGTACGACCCGCTGGGCCTCATCGTGGTGACGTGGGGGGCCCTCAAACGGATGACCTGGGGCTTCTGGGGCGCCTACTGCGACGAGGCGTACGCTCTGCTGTCGACCGATTTCCTTTCCGGTGGGAAGGCGCCCGACGGGCTCGATTTGCCGGCCCTGCAACAGGATCTGTCAGCCGTGACGGGCTAAGCCCCCCGCAGCGACCGGCCAGTGCGGTGCAATACACCTTTCAACTCACCCCACGGGCAAAGGACCGGCTCGTAGCCCCGAACGGCGGAGTAAGCTATGCCGACAGAGACGGGACGAATCGGAGGGGGAGGCGGCCCCCTGTGCACGTCTGGGCTCACGCAACCCGCGACAAGCGTGGTTGCAATGGACCACCGGGAACTTTCGAAAGAACGGGCGTGGAGGGATTTGAACCCTCGACCACCGGGTTAGGAACCCGGTGCCCTATCCAGGCTAGGCTACACGCCCCGACGGGTCTGCGCGACCCGGCCATTTTAGAGTAACGCTCCTCCGCCGAGGCGGCCGCAGTGGGTCGGTCTCCGGGTCTCCGACCCCGTTGTAGGGACCGGGCGATCAAGACCCATCCACGATCAAACGAACCTACCAGTATCCGGCGCCGGCCTCTCGGATTACCGAACCCTGACGCGCCCCAGGGATCCCGCGGAGCGGGCCCTTCCGCGCCGGACGCGCGCTGGATGGCTTGCCCGCCCGACGCCCAGACTGCTCGGCGCCGCGCCTCGGCGTCGGTGACGGCCGGCGGTCTACAGGACCTTCCCCGCTCGGATGAGCGGCTTTCCGTCGACCTCGACCGTCGAGCCCCCCAGGAGACCGAACCCCTGGAACGGGACGCGCAAGGAGCCGCCAAAGCCGGTGTTCCCTCCGATCCCGGCCATGATCGCCCCTTCCTCCGTGTCCTCGCATGGAGGGAGCTGCTTCGCCTTGGGATTGAGACCGATCGAAAGGAGGCTCAGCTTGTCGCGGCCCTTGGGGGCGTCGCCGTACTGCTTTTCGAAGATCTCGCTGCCCGTCTTGATCGAGTGGCTGACCAAGCGACCCTGCTCGAAGGTCCACCGCACGCCATCGAACATGTTCGGGCCCAGGTAGACGCTCCGGTTGGACACGAACGTACCCTCGGCCTTGCTCCGGTCGATGCCGACCAGGACCTGTCCGGACGGGTTGTTCGTCAGCAGCCCGTACGGGCGCTTCATCTCGGCGGCGCCGACGAACCCCGCATCGACCCGGCCGTGTACTCCCTTCAGCCGGAGGGTGATGTCCGTTCCGTTCGGATGCTGGATCCGAAGTTCCGAGCCGCCCTCGAGGGCGCGGAGGACCTTCTGACCCTTCGCGCGCATCCTTCGAGCGCTGACCGACCCAGCCTCGAGCATCTGCGCCTGCCACTTCTTCGAGTCCAGCCCGAAGACCTTGGCCTGAGGAGTTGTGGCCTGTCCCACATGCATGCGGACGCCCCGCAGCCCGGCCTTCGCCGCCAGGCGGTACCATTCCTCGTTGAATCCAACGACCTCCTCCTGGACATTGTCCGGGAGGGCGTTGGCGCGGGGCCGGTCTTCCGGACCCCAGAAGTAGACGTAAACATCCGAGTTCTTGATCGCTGCCCGTTCGGCCTCGGACAGCCGGCCGAGCACCTTCGTGTGTCCCGCGTCGACGGCGGACCACCAGGACTGCTCGTCCTCGTAGAGTACGGTCGGACGGGCGCCCAGACGCCGGGCCTCCCGGACGAACGCCGGGACGTACGGGAGCGCGTGGGTCCACGACTCGATCAGGACCGCTTCGCCCTTTCGGACCTTCAGGTTGTTGGCGAGGACGGCGTGTGCGACGCGAGCGGCGGGGTCGGCCATAGGGCCAGCGCACCCCACACGGCTACTTAGCCCATCGGAGCCGGTTCGGCGTCAAACCCCGCTATCGCGGGTCGGCATCGGGGAACAACCGCTCGTACCGGTGGTCAACGACGGCGCGGAGCTGGCCGACCGCCTCCTGCTGGACCTCGATGCCCTCGAGGGAACGCTGGAGGGTCGCCATGACCGGCTGGCGTTCCGTCTCCCCCGCCGAGGCCGGTGCGCCCGCCGCGGCCCCTGGAGCCCGTCCGAGGGCCGCCAGGAGGACGCGCTCCCCGTTCGTCGCGTAGAGGAATGGGTAGACCCGGCACTCCCGCGTCAGGGCGGCGAAGAGGGCCTCCGGCCGGGGCCCCGGAGCGGAGTCGGCCGGAGATCAATGCGACCTGATCCGCCGAGCGGCCCTGGTACGGGGGGAGTACCGATGGCTCGAGAACCACCCGGTAGGTCACCCACCCGGATCGAAGCAGTTTCTGCTGGGAGAACGGAAGGCCGAACGGTCCAATCAGGTGGCCCCCGCGACCCCGGGCCTGGGCATCGAACGGGCGCCCGACCAGCTCCTTCGCCGCCCACACTTGGTGGGGGCTGGCTGTCGGCGGGTCGCCTTCAGTCGGCATGGCGCGCCCCCCCAGGCCGTTGGGGTAGGTGGCCGGTCCGTTGAGCCCGCTGAGGTGGGACCAGAGGCCCTCGTAGTCAAAGTACACGGGAACCTCCGAGCGGTCGACCTGGGCGGTGACCGCGGTAACGGAGCTCGCGACCCCGCTCTGAGTGAGGGTCGCCAGCGCCTTCTCCGCCGTCGGCCGGTTGGCGTGGAAGTAGACGCACAACGCGCTCTGGGCGCCCACCCACGCGACGACGCTCGCCCGATCTGCGGTGAGACGGGTCGACAGGTCCTCGACCCGGTCGGCGAACGGCCGGTACGACCGCGACCGTCGCGAACGGGGCCCCGAATCGCGCCGGATCAGGAATGTAGCGGTCCCGGAGCCACCCCTCCTCGTACGCCCGTTTCCGGGCGGCATGGTAGGTCGAGCGGGGCACCCGCATCCGGTGGAGGCGCTCTCGCTCGCTCGACGGCGTCGAGCCCAGCAGCACCGCGATGACACGACCCTCGGCCTCGGTGAGCGTCCTCATGGCGCCCCTCCGACGGGGCCGCGAAACTCTAGCACGGTGTCCAGCGACCTCGGGCCTCCAATGAACATGAGGTTATCAACGTCGGCTCGCGTCGGAGGGGTAGGGAAGGCACTGAGAGGCCCCGTCCCTGGAACCCCCGATGAAACCGTCTACCCGCCCGAAGCTCGTGGCCGCCGCGATCGCGCTCGTCTCCTTTGCCTTGGTGTTCCCCGCCGCCAGCGGGGCTCCGGTGGTCCCGGCCACGGTGGCGGAGCTCCCGACAAGCTGGGCGTATGGGGCGAACACGAGCACCTGGGTCAATGTGACCAACGCCACGGGGAACTACGTCGGGATGGTCCACTCCTACTTCGGCATTCAGGTCGTCCTGAACCAGACGAACATCTCCTCGAACGATACACTCGTGGAGCTCCAGCGCACCTTGGCGTTCGACTACGAGGCCGAGGTACCTGCACACCGACCTGCACCACCCCCAACGGCGAGATCAACGCGTCGGTACACCGCCTGGCAATCGGCGGTGGGGTTCGTCAACTTCACCAACGGGACCGTCCAGACCACCTCCGGAGGGAGCGTCCCAGCGCTGGCCGTCCAGGATGCGTCGACCCACGTGAAGGGGAACATCACGGAACGGTTCGACACTGGCTACCGGAACCTGCTCAATATCTGGAAGACGGGCAGTGACTACCTGACCGTCCAGGCGGCCGGGAACCTTTCCGTTGCCTTCTCCCCGGCCCTCGGTCTCCTCCCGCTCAATTTCACCCAGGCACCGAGTTGGGACTCCACGTCGACCTACTCAGCGACGGGGGACTGGTCCGCGTCCTACGCGTGGGCGAAGGACCCGATCTTCGGGACGAGCGTGAGCGGGCGGCTCTCCCCTAGCGGAAACCTCGCGAGCACCGGCACCGTGAATGTCTACGGTTACCAGGGTCTGAACGTGGTCCTGGCGGGCGAACGGTCCACGCAGACGGCAGGACTTACCCTTGGGGGACCGTTCACACTGCGCGATGGCATTCTGTTCCTCCCTGCGGCGAGCGACGTATTCCAGTCGAACTCCGGCCAGAGCTGGTCTTCGGTACTCGGATGCCTCTGGACCCGCCTCGACGGCAACGATCAACCTCGGGGCGCGCCTGGACCACATCGGCCTGCTCGCTTCCACGACGACGTTCCAACCGGTGGCCACCTCCTCGTTCCCCACCGCGGCAAGCCCCGTGACCCAATCGCTGGGCGCTGCTTCTCCCATCCCGGCGGCCGGCAATGCGCCGTACCAACCCACGGCGACGCCCCAGAACCTCCAGGCCCAGCCGGAGCAAGTGCCGTACGCGACCCAGCAGTCAAACTGCCTTTCTCTCGGAAGTTGCCCGGGTCAGTCGATGACCCTACCGGGATCGGAAGGCAAGAAGAACCTGTTCGGCGCCGCCGTGGTCGTGCTCGCGGTCGTCGTCATCGGCGCGCTCATCGCGGTGGGCGTGGTCAGCCGCCGCCGGCAGGTGCCCCCGCCGCCGCCCCGCAGCAACGCAACCCTCTATCCCGCGATTGGCCCGACCGCCGCCCCTCCGCCCGCTCCCCCTTCGACCCCGACCGCCCGCCCGGCGGTCCCCGGGGCACCCGCCACGGACGATCCGCTCGGACACCTCTGGTAGTCGGGAGGGCGCTCAGGGGCGCCGACGGACGCGAATGGCGGGCGATCGTGGCCCAAGTGCCTAAGCGGTACTGCTGGTCGCTGTAGCAGTACCAACGGCTGTACTGCGGTATCCACGTCAGGGGACGACCGCACCGCGGGCAGGGAGTAGTCCCTGGCGCGGCGGCGGGCGCCATCGGAGGCGCAGCGGGCGCGCTCGGGGCTGGCTGGTACTGGTAGGCGGCTGCCGGAGGGGCGGCCGTCCCGGGGGCCGGGGCGGGAGCCGCCGCCGGGGCCTGGCCGTAGGGCGCAGGTTGGCCATACCCGGGCTGCGGAGCGTACGCGGTCGGCTGGCCGTAGGCCGGTGGCGCGGCGTAGCCACCGACCATCGAGACGGGCACGGCGCCCCCCGAGGCGATGATGGTGTCGAACTTGATGTAGCCGATCAGAAGGACCAGACCAACGATGAACGTGAAGACGAACCCGAGGATCATCCAGATCAGCAGGTCGTTCTTCGCCTGGCTGTACTGGCGGTTGTTCACCATCGCCTCGATGGCGGGGATCCTCTGCCAGATCAGGAAGAGGACGACGGCGGAGATGAGCAGGTAGCCCGCCCCGACGAAGTCGCCGCTCGGGTAGAACCCCCATACCGAGTTGAACGAGACCGCCGCTGCGACGTCGAGCAGGGCCCCAAGGACGGCCAGGATCATGACGATCAGGGCGAGGATCTTCGCGAGGTTCAGGATCGACTTCAGGGAAGCGAGCTCGGGATGCTCCATCATGGGCGCGGGCGCCCCGTATGCGGTGGGTGTGGCCATGCTGCTACCTCCCGGGGGGTTCATCCGGCCGGCGCTTAAGCCTGCCGCGGCGCCGCGGCGCCCTCACCGGGGCGCCGGCCGAACGGTCGGGGTTGCGCGACCCATCGGGTACCGGAGGATCGCGGCCACGCCGCCGAACGCCTTGGCGAGCATCTCGCCCTCCTCGCTCTCGGACGAGATGAGGCGAACGCGGGCCCCGGAGGCTTGGGCCCGCCGGAAGAGCCCTTCGACGTAGTCCTCGGTCTCCTTTTCAGTGAGCGGCCCCTTCCCGCACTTCGCGCACGGCACCCTCGGCGATGGTGTCCTCCTCCTCGTCCGAGACGACCCTGGTGAACTCGCTGCCCGCAGGCGCCGCACTGGAGTGTCGACCGCTTTCGACGCAGCCCCTCGGAGACGAGCAGCGTCCTCGACCGCGCCCGCTTCCAGGGCCTGCTCGACGTCCCGGCTCGCCGTACGCGGCGAGCCCCTTCTCGGCCCGCCGGATCTCGCCGAGGAGCTGCTGGATCGATCCGCTTCTCCTCGGTGAGCTCGAGGCCGTGCAGGGTCTGGGTCGCCTTCTCGACCAGCTCGCGCAGCCCGTACTCGTCGGTGTACCCGACGTCGAACAGCGGCTGGACGACCTTCTGCTGGAGCTCGTAGTGGAGGTAGTCCTCCTTGAAGAAGTACTCCTTCGTGGCGCCCGGGCCGCCGAGGAGGATCCCCTTGAGGACGTCCTTCTTCGGGAGGAACAGCTCGTTCGACATCTCGCCGCACTTGCACGAAGAACTCGTGGGCGGCGTGCTCGATCATCCGCTCGAACCGGTGCGCCGACTGGCCTCCGCGGCCGTGCTTGCTCGGGACCTGAGCGACTGGCGGTTGCGCAGCGGCTCGACCCGCTTGCCCCGGAGGAATCCCAATCGTCACCTCGGCGCGGTCCATCACGATCGAGCCCCCACATCTCGGGCTCGTGGACCATCGAGAGGAGCGGATCGAGGAAGAACGACGAGTCGCACCGGTAGAGGTAGGTGTTGAGCGGCTCGGGCGGCTCGACGATGAACGTCACCGGCTCCGACTTGTCGGCGCCGACCGCCTTGTTCCCGACGAAGAACGCGACGCCGTTCGACGGCGGCTCCTTGAACGCGCGGACCCGGCCCATGAGCGACTCGATCGCCCACATGACGTTCTTCCGGGTCGTCCGGCTCTTGATGTTCGAGCTCTGGGCGTACTCGTTCCGGAGGTAGTCCATCACGTCGGAGATCTGCTTCGCCCGGCGAGACGTAGAGGGAGATCAGCTCGGTCGCGCGGCCCTTGGTCGCCGCGATCTCGTCCAGCTTCCGCTGGAACGAGTACCGGGCGAGCTGCATCTCCGCGGACGGGGCGCTCACACGGCCCTCCCGGTCGATGGTCAGAACCTCGACCGCGTCAGTCCCAGGCCCGGGATGGGCGCCCGTGCCCCGGGCGGGAGAGTCAGAGGAGCTTCGGATGTGCTCGTCGATGACCTCTTCGGGGTACGCCCCGACGATCCGGTCGACGAGCTTGCCCTGCTTGTAGAAGAGGAGCGTCGGGATGCTCATGATGCCGAGGGCGCCGGCCTTCTCCCCGTTGTCGTCGCTGTTGAGCTTCCCGAACGCGACCTTGTCCCTTGTAGCGCTCGCTGAGCCGGTCCACGATGGGAGAGACCATCCGGCACGGACCGCACCAGGGCGCCCACACGTCGACGACGGCGACGCTGCTGTCGGAGGCGAACTTGTCGAAACGCGCTCCGTCGAGTTCCTGAACGCTCACGGCCTTTCTCCCCGGTATTTGAAGGATTTAGGCTATTAAACCGTTCGCTGACAATGGCGCCACCGACCGGGGGCGACCGTTCTCTCCCCGCGCCCCACGACTATGTAGTTTCCCGCCCATCTAGGGTCCATGCGCGCATCCTCGATCCGGGCCGCCTCCGGCCGCCTCGCCCCGTCCCTCGCCTCTGGCGCGTCCGTCCCCTCGTTCACCCGTTCGTCCCGAGGCCCCTCGATCCTGAGCCCGGCCGCCCACAAGGCGACCCGGCAACGGATGCTCCTCCTGCGCCACGCGTCGGAGGAGCGGATCATGGCGCTCACGGGTGCCACGGCGCCTCAGGTGCGCACGCACCTACGGGAGCTCGCCGAGAGCCCGCTCCCCGACCTGCTGCTCCAGCCGGGGGGCGGGGCTTCCATTCGCCCGCGAGCTGCCCCAGGGGGCCCTCCTCTACCTCGTGGTGCGCGCGCAGCGCCCCGACCACGTGGTGGAGACCGGGGTGCGGCCGGGCTACTCGACCGCCTGGCTCCTCGCGGCTCTGGATGAGAACGGGCATGGGGAGCTCACCTCGATCGGCCCGGGGCCGACGGCGGGCCGGTCCCCCGGCGTCCACGACGTTTCGGTCGGCCAGTTCGTCGCCCCCTCGCTGCGCGCCCGTGGACGCTCGTGCTCGGCAACACCGAAGAGACGGTCTGCCCGAACTCTCGGCGGACGGGCGGACGTCGACCTGTTCCTCTACGACAACGGACCGCAAGTCCAACGCGCGCGGTTCGAGCTGCGGAGCGCCTGGACCGCCCTGTCGCCCCGGGGGGTCCTCCTCGCCCACCACATCGACGCGAACGCGGCGTGGGGCGAGTTCTGCCGGGCCCAGGGATGCACCGGCGGTTCGACGCTCGATCCGGGCCCGCCCCCGATGGGCGCGCTGGACGGTCCGTCCGCTCGGCGCACCCGCGCTAGCGCTCGAGCTCCTCGACCAGGTGCTGGACCGCGGGGAGGATCAGCTTCTCGATCGCGGTCCGCACCGCGCGCTCCGAGCCGGGGAGAGCGAAGACCGGCTTGCCTGGACCAGGAACAGCGTCGCGCGGCTCAGAATCGCGAGCGGGCCCACCTCCGCAATAGCTCAGGAGTCGGTACAGCTGGCCGAACCCTTCGAATGGCCGTCCCCCCATCGCCTCGAGCGCGTTCACGGTGAGGTCGCGCGAGCTGACGCCCGTCCCGCCGACGGTGATCGCGGCCTCGACGGCCGTCTCCGACAGGTACGGGTCGAGCTGGTCGCGGACATCGGCGACACTGTTGGCGACCAGGTCGTAGTGGACGACCGTGTGTCCGCCGCTCGGTGAGGAGCTGTCGGGCGAGGTGGCCGGAGATGTCGTCCTCCTCGGTGTGCGTGTCCGAGACGGAGAGGACCACGAAGCCGAGCGACCGGGTCGCCCCCGAGATGGTGGCGGCCGGCTGGGCGGGTGGCTCCGGGCATCATTCGGCGCTCCCGGCGCCGGCCGCTTCTCCTTCGTGACGGACCCGGATCGGACCGATCCGGCGTGGTCGGGTAGGCGCCGCGCGCGTCCTTCTCGAGATACTTCACCATGTCCCACACCGTGAGGAGTGCGATCGCTGACGCCGACCAGGGCCTCCATCTCGACCCCGGTCCGGTAGAGCGGCCTCCACCTCCGACCTGGGCCCGGACCCCGGTCCGCGTCGCGTGGACCTCGACGAGGGCTGCCGGTGATCGGGATCGGGTGGCAATGCGGGAGCAGCTCGGGGGTCCGCTTGATCGCGGCGAGGCCCGCGATCTCCGCCGCCGCGAGCGGATCGCCCTTCTCCACCCGGCGTCGTCCGGATCGCCGCCCGGGTCGGCGGGCCGAGCACCGGATCCGCCGCGGGCGACGGCCCGTCGGTACGACCATCGGTTTCTCGTGGATCGGCCGCTGGCGGGCCACTCGACTCACCGTGCCGACGCAGGGGCGAGCGCAAGGCGGGCAAGGACCGTCTCGAGCTGGATCCGCTCGGAGGCCCCCTCGGCGAGCCGGAAGTCGATCTCGCCCAGGTAGTCCACGAGGCGGAGCTTCTCCGCGGAGGGAGATCGCCGTATCGGAGAGTCCGGGCAGGTAGCTGTGGATCGCCTTCAGGATGTCCTCACCGCTCGACCCCCGCTCGGCGAACAGCTGAATAAGCTGTCCGTCGGGCGCCGAAGAAATCCCCCTTCAGCGCCGCGCCGAGCATCCCCTCCACCTCGTCCCGCATCGGGGTCGTGGCGCACCTGCTTGACCGTCTCGCTCGGTGACGTTGTCCGAGTACGTGGCGGCCAGCTGGAGGAGGTTCGTCGCCCTTCGGAGGTCTCCCTCCGACGCCGCCAGGATCGCCTCGTACGCGGCGGGCTCGACGGTGCGCTTCTCCGCCTTCGCGATCCGCTCGAGCACCTTTTGGGTCTGCTCGGGCGGGTGGACCCGGAACCGGAACACGGCGCAGCGGGACTGGATCGGCTCGATGATCCGCGAGGAGTAGTTGCAGGACAGGATGAACCGGCAGCTCCCCGAATACCGCTCCATCAGACGCCGGAGCGAAGCCTGCGCCTCCGCGGTCAGGTTGTCGGCCTCGTCGAGGAAGAGGAGCTTGAACCCGACCCCACCGATCGGGGCGCTTCGGGCGTAGCTCTTGATCGTCGTTCGAACGGTGTCGATCCCCCGCTCGTCCGAGGCGTTGAGCTCGAGGAAGCTCTGCCGCCACTCATCCCCGTAGAGGTCGCGGGCGAGGGCGAGCGCCGCGGTCGTCTTCCCCGTCCCCGGGGGGCCCCGCGAACAGGAGGTGCGGGAGCGTCCGCTTGGCCGCGTACGCCTGCAGCAGGGGAACGATCCCCTCCTGCCCGACCATGTCGGCGAGCGAGTGGGGGCGGTACTTTTCCACCCAGACCGCCTCCGACCCTTCGGGCATCGCTCTCCTCGCTCCTTCGACGGTGGGCGGTACATAGGGTTTACCCGACGGGCCTCGGCCTTGGCCATCCGTCCCCGGCCCCGGGCAACTGCTGGACGGGACCGCCGAGCCCAGGCGCCGGTCGGGCGTCGCTCGCCGGGCAGGCGCGTGCGGGACCGGGGTAGCCGCGTGAGAGGCACTGGGAGGTTCGGGGAGAGGAACGCGAGCCCGACCGCCGCCCGGAACCGATGGAGCCCGCCGTTCACGCCCCTGACTCTCCGGCGGCGGGATACTTCGAAGCCTTCGGCCGATAGCGCCGCCTTCCGCGCGAGGCTATACGGGTCCCCACCCCTAGGGCCAACATGCGCGAACGTCTGGCGCACGTCCAATTTCGCGGGACGATCCGCGAACGATCCGTGGAGCCGTTCATCCGGATGCTGCGGGAACTTCGCGACCGGAACCGGATCAAGGGGGTCCTGTTGGACATCTCCAGCGGGGGTGGCGGGGACATCCCGTCCACCGACCTGTACCTCGCCATCAAGCGGCTCGACCAGGTGAAGCCCGTGGTGGCGAGCATCGGGTCGCTGGGGGCCTCCGGGGCGTACATGGCCGCGATCGGCGCCCGGAAGGTCTACGCGTACCCCGACTCGGGGGTCGGCTCCATCGGGGTCGTCATGCCGCACCTGGCCGTGAAGGGCCTCCTCGAGAAGCTCGGGGTCGATGTGGAGCTGATCCACGCGGGCCGGCACAAGGACGCCTACCAGGGCCTGCGGCCCCTCACCGACGAGGAACGCACCAAGCTGCTGGCGGTGACCACGGACAGCTACGACTCGTTCGTCGAGATGGTCGCTCGCGAGCGGAAGAAGTCGGTCGAGGAGGTCCGCACGCTGGCCACGGGGGAGTTCTGGTCCGGGAAGCAGGCGCTCCGCCTGGGACTCGTGGACGCCCTCGGGGACCGGGAGGAGGCGCTGGCGGAGCTGAGCCGGATGACCGGCGGACGGACCAGCCGGTACGATCCTGGTCACCCCCCCGCGGCCGTTCTTCGACCGGTTCTTCTCCGGCGGATTCTCCTCGATCGGCGCCGGTCTCTCCGAGAGCGTCCACGACGCCGTCGAGGACGCGGTGCTCGATGCGATCCTGCTCCGTCGGTAAGGGCCCGGGCCGCCCCGCGAGGCATAAATAGCGGCCCCCGGTAGGAAACTCGATGCCTGACAACAAACGCAGCGGATTCCACTCCGCCGCGGGTCTCATCCAGGACCACGACATGGAGGAGACCAAGTCCCTCAAGCTCGACCCGTACGTCGTGCTCTCCCTCGGGATCGCGGCGGCGGTCCTCGTGGAAGTCCTCAACTGGAAGCTGGTCTGAACCGGCCCCGCTCCCCCTGCGCCGCTCCAGTAACTCTCCGCTGCCCACCTTGAACCGGTCGATCTCCTCGAGGATCCCCGCGACGGTCGGGCGGGTCTCCAGGACGATGCCGTACCGCCGGAGGTACCTCTCGATCGCCTCCATCGCGTGCAGCAGGGACCGGGCGGGCCTCATCGAGACGCATCCACGGGGCCGCTCCGAGGCGATCGACCCGGAGCCCACGGCCGAGGTCGATGATCCACGGCGCCCCCTGGTGCACCAGGATGTTGAAGGGGCTCAGATCGGTATGCACGATCCCGGCGGACGCGAGGGCCTCGATGCCCTCGAGGAGGTGGGCCGCGAAGCCCCCGGGGTCCACTAGGGTCGTCCGCCGTAACTGAGGGGCGGGCCCGGTCCCATTGCCGATGTACTCCATCGTGAACGCGTTCTCCTCGCGCTCGATCGGCTCGGGCACCGGCGCCCGGTGCGCCCACGCGTAGCCGAGGAGCTCGAACTCGCGCGACGCGAGATGCCCCATCCCGTCGGCCTTGACCGATCCTGAGGTCCGGTTGGAGGTACGGTACAACCGGTAGACCTTCGCGACGACGAACCGGTCCCCGCTCCGGGCGAGGAAGACATCGGCCTCCTTCCCCGCCCCGATCGGCCGGACGATCTCGGTCACGAGTCCCAGGTCGATGAGCTGGGTCTCGATCTCCGCGAGCCGAGGCTCTCGGAAGGCGATCTGTCCGGATTTCAGCTTCCAGCGTACGCTCGCGTCGAGGTAGGGTGCGTTGGGCATTCCTGGTTTCGTTGGGGGGTTCGGGGCGGGTCGGTCTCTCGGTGGCGAGATCTCGCCGGGAGAGAGTCGTCAGTCGGTTCCCGGCGCGCGGAGAAACTCGAGCACGATCATCGTTCCGGGAACCTCCTGGCCCAAGGCCGACAGGACGAGAGGAGGGCCAGTATGTAATCCCTGCGAGGCCACTATGGACCGACCGTCGGCCCTCGGCGACGTCGGGGGCGGCTCCCGGTGGCTACCCGAGGGCGTCGGCCGCTTCGGGCGCATGGCCGGGGAGGTAGCGGCCCTCGTTGGAGTGGCCGAGCAAGAACACCTTCGACTCCGGGGACTCGTCGAGGACCCGATACCCGGTTCGCTCGGAAAGCTCCCGGGCGAACGCGCCGATCTCATCGTGGGCCGGCACGTGGTCCCGACCGAGGCGCTGTCGCGACCGCCCCATGTAGACGTACCCCTTCGGTTCCACGAAATCCGGACGGGCGGTGAGGTCGAGCTCCGCGTACTCGTGACCCACCCCAGGTTCCAGCCCCGGACGAGGGTGTGGCGGACCACGCGCCGGGTTGGGAGGCCGCGGAGGATCTCGAGGGACTCCAGGAGCCGGTCCCACGCGTGGTCGTCGGCCGGCAACGTGAGCCGACGGAACACCTCCCGATTGGGGGCGGTGACCGATACATACAGTTGGGTGGGCAGCGGGTCGAGGGCCCGGAGCCCTTCCGGGTTCGGTACCGTTGGTGACGAGGAACGTGGTGATCCCCCGTTCGTGGCACAGCTCCAGGAACCGGTTCATCTTCGGATAGAGGGTCGGCTCTCCCGTCAGCGAGATCGCGATGTGCCGGGGGCTCTGGGATTCGTTCCAGCGCTCCTCCGAGACCGACTCCTCCCCCTTGAACCCGGAGAGGATGCGACGCTGGGCGTCGATCGACTTCTGGAGCAGGAGCTCCGGGTCGTCGTAGTCGGCGATCATGGTGTCGTTCTCCCACCCCTGGTTGCGCCAGCAGAACCGGCAGTGGAGGTTGCACGAGTCGATCGCCGGCGACATCTGCAGGCATCGGTGGGACTCGATGCCGTAGAACCGTCCCTTGTAGCAGTCCCGACCGTTCACCAACGACTGGCGGGTCCAGTAGCACAGCTTGACGGCGCTGTGTTTGCCGACGATCTGGTACCCTTGGTCCCCGAGGGTCCCGGCAAGGTCCTGGTCGCCCATGGAACCGTCATCGACGGAGCGACGGCCCCATAACCCTTTGCGGGCCGGTGGCCGGGGCTCATCGCTCGGGCGGTCGGGGGAGATGGAGCGGAACGTCCGGGTCCTCGGCCTCGCTGCGCTGGTGCGGACGTTCGGGCTCGCCATCATCAGCCCGTTCATCGCCCTCTATCTCCACAACGTCCTGGGCGTCGGCTTCGCCGAGGTCGGCCTCCTCGCGGTCGCCGTGGCGATCCCGCCCCTCCTCCTCACTCCCCTCGCTGGCCTCGCGGCCGATCGCGTAGGCCGGCGGCGGCTGTTCATCGTGTGCCTCGTCGGTGAGGCGGCCTGCCTTCTTGGCCTCGGGGCGGCGATGGCGCGGGGCAGCTTGGGATGGGTCCTGGCGGGGTACGCCCTGTTCAGCCTGGTCTCCAGCTTGAGCGCCCCGGCGATCGCGGCCTATGTGGCGGACTTCACCGTCGGGTCGGCCCGGACCGAGGGGTTCACCTGGCTCCGCGTGGGCCAGAACGTGGGGTTCACCCTCGGGGTCCTGTCGGGCGGTACCTTCCTCGACCTCGTAGGGTTCATTCCGGTCGCCCTCGCCAGCGGGTTCTTCTCCCTGGCCACGGCGGGGATCGTCGTCGTCTCGTTGGACCCGACCCCGTTCGATCGGGCGATCTCCGCGGCGCCGCTGCCGGGGTCGGCCCCGCGGCTGGGGGGACCGGCGTCGCTGCGGGCGAGCCTCACGGCACTCTCCCAGGACCGCGTGTTCCTGACCCTCTGCCTCGCCTTCGGGCTGGCCGCGGTCGTCGCGGGTCAGTGGGTCGTCACGTTCCCGCTGTTCGTGGTGAACATCTTGCACACCCCCTACACCGTGCTCGGGGCCGCGTTGGGCCTCAACGGCGTCATCGTTGTCGTCGGCCAGACGGCCATGACCCGCGGGCTGCTCGGGCGGCGCCACACGACCATCGCGATCGCCGGGACGATCGCCTACGCGGCGGGGTTCCTGTTCCTGGCGCTCGTGGGGGCGTACGAGGGCCTGGCCCTCCTCGCCGTGTTCGGGGGTGTTTTCGTCCTCACCCTCGGCGAGAACCTGCTGTACATTCCGCAGAGCACGCTGCCGTCGAACGTCGCTCCGCCGACGGAGGTGGGGGCCTACAATGGGGCGTTCCAGACGGTCTCGTCGATGGGGATCCTGATCGCCACCGCCGCGGGTGGGTTCGCCCTCGGCGCCATCGCGAACCCGGTCGAGCTCTGGGTCGTGCTCGCGGCCCCGGTCGTGCCGGCGGTCCTCCTGCTCCGGTACGCGGGGCGTCAGATGCGCCCCGACGTGGACCGGGCCTGAGCGCTAGCTCCGGGTCGGGCGCCCGACGCCCGCCAGACGCCGCGGCCGGGTGAGCACCAGGGGAGTCCGGCGGAGGGAGAGCGAGTTGGTGACGACGAGCGTGGAGGAAAGGGCCATGGCGGCCGCCCCGGCGATCGGGAGCCAGCCGTAGACCGAGAACCCCAACCAGGGGACGAGGGCGCCGGCGGCGATCGGCAGGAGAACGAGGTTGTACCCGAGGGCCCAGATCAGGTTCCCCCGCACCTTGCGGACCGTGGCCCGGGCGATCCGAAGGGCGACCGGGACCATCGGCAGCTCGGATCGGACGAGCAGCACCTGGCCCGCGGCGCGGGCCACGTCGGTGCCGGTGCCGACAGCGATCCCGAGGTCGGCGCCCAGGAGCGCCGGCGCATCGTTCGATCCCGTCCCCCACGAACGCCGGGTGGCCGCCCGCCACCACCTCGGCGGTGAGGATCTCGAGCTTGCCGGCCGGGTCGAGCCCTGCGTGGACATCCGTGACCCCCAGCTCCCGGCCGATGCTCCGGGCCGCTGTCTCCCGGTCCCCCGTGAGGATCCCGACGGCGATCCCATCCTGCTGGAGCGCCCGGACGGCTTCGACGGCGCCGGGGGCGAGTCGGTCCGAGAACCCGAGCAACGCCACGGGCACCCCGTTCACCTCGACGACCGACCAGCTGTGGCCGGCGCCCTCGACCCGTTCAGCCTCGGCCGCGAGGTCACGGGGGAGGGGCGAGGCCGGGTGGGACGTGACCCGGATCTGTTGGTCCCCGACCCGACCCTCGACCCCGCGGCCCGGGATCGCGCGCACCGCGGAGGCGGCGGGGATCGGGATCTCACGCATCCGAGCGCTGTCCACTACCGTCCGGGCGAGGGGATGTTCCGAGCCGGCCTCGATCGCCGCGGCGTAGGCGAGCACTTCGGCCTCGGAGAATCGCTGTGCGGGAAGGATGTCGGTGAGGATCGGTCGGCCGCCGGTCAGGGTGCCGGTCTTGTCGAAGTAGATCCGATCGACCCGAGCGGCGCGCTCGAGCGAGTCTCGTCCCTGGAAGAGGACCCCGATCTCGGCCGCCCGACCCACGCCCACCGAGAGCGCCGCCGGTGTTGCGAGGCCGAACGCACACGGGCAGGCCGTGATCGTGACGCTCACGAAGATGAGCACCGCGGTGCCGGCCGGCGCGTGGCCCCACCACGTCCAGCCGAAGGCCGCGATCACGCCGACCACCAGGACCATCGGCGCGAACCAGGAGGCGATCCGGTCCGCGAGCCGTTGGAGAGGCGCCTGCCCCATCTCCGCCTCCGTCAGCAGCCGTCCCACTCCGGCGAGGAAGGTGTCCGGACCGGTGCGGACTGCCGCCAGGTCGACCGTCCCGGAGCCGTTGAGGCTACCGGCCAGGACCTGAGTTCCCGGTCCCTTCGGAACCGCGCCCGGCTCCCCGGTCATGATCGATTCATCGACCTCGGTACGGCCCTCACGGACGGTGCCATCCACGGGGAACCGCTCCCCCGGCCGCACCCTCACCGTCGACGCGGGGCCTACCTCGTCGATCGGGACACGACGGGTACCGGACCCGTCCACGAGCTCGGCCGTTGGCGGCAGGAGCTCCGCCAATCGACGGAGCGTGCCGGCGGATCGGTCCCGCGCCTCGGTCTCGAGGTACTGGCCGGCCAGCAGCAGCGCGACGATGCCGGCCGACGCGTCGAAGAACACCGCGGAGGGCCATCGGCCGGGGAGGGCGAGGGTGACGATCGGGTACACGAAGGCGGTGCTGGTAGCGACGGCGACGAGCAGGTCCATGTTCCCGATCCGGCTGCGGAGCGCCTCCCACGCCCCCTGATAGAACGGCCAGGCGGAGTAGGCCTGAACGACGGCGCCGAGGGCCGCGGCGACGTACACTGCCCCCGCCGGCGACGGTAGGTAGGTGAGCCCGATGATGACCGCCGCGGAGGCGGCGGCGACGGCGAGCCGGTACCGGAGCCTCCGGCGGTGAAGCTCGGGCGCCGCGAACGCTTCGAGACAGCTGGGGGCGCAGAAGTAGTAGGTCCGGGTCCCCCGGATCAGCTTGAGGTCCGTCGACCCCTCGTCCACGTGCATGCCGCAGACAGGGTCGGTCGCCACGCGGGGTTCTCCGAGCGGGGCGGACCGTCGTCAGCCCGACTTCCGGCGAGCCTCGAACGTGGCCTGGCAGGCCTTGGCGCAGAAGTAGACCACCTTCCCGTCGTACGTACCCTGTGCGGCGGCCCGTTCGCTGTCGATGGTCATCCCACAGACCGGGTCCTTCACTTTCATGGCGGCCCGGAAGGGCGAACTCGGCCAGGGACATAACAGGGTGCGGACGTAGGTGATACCGGGACTGTCGCAAGGCATATCCTTCCGTGTGGGTGGGACCGGTCGTGGTCGATGCCCTCACCCCCGAACAGCTCTCGGAGAAGCTGAAGGCCTCCCCAGGGTCCTACGTCCTCCTCGATGTCCGAGAGCCGGACGAACGAGAGACCGCCCGCATCGAGCCATCGATCCACATCCCCATGAACGAGGTTCCCCAACGACTCGCGGAGCTCCCCCGCGACACGCCCGTGGTCGTCTACTGTCACCACGGCGGGCGCTCCTCCATGGTGGCCGGCTATCTCGAGGGCGAGGGATTCGAAGGGGTCGTGAACCTCACCGGAGGGATCGACCGGTGGGCGGCCCGGGTGGACCCGACGGTCCCCCGTTACTGAGCGCGGGTCGACGAGCCGTTCACGGCCAACGGCCCCGGTCCGGGTCCTCGAACATCTCGGTGAACGCCTTCATCCTCCAGTACGTCGTCAGGAACTCCTGGCCCCGGGCCGTGATGTCGTAGCTCGGCCGCCCATCGATCTCCTCGACCTTCAGGAGCCCGAGGGCCGTGAGGCGGTCCAGCGATACCCGCAGGCGGTCGACGGGCATGCCGGCCCCGTACGAGATGCGCGTCACCCGCGCGTTGCCCTGGTGGCGTTTCACCACCTCGAGGATCTCCGCCAGCAGATCCGTCTGCTCCCGGCGTTTCGTCGTCGATGACATCCGATCTCTCTCGTTCGACGGTCGGCGGGTCAGAGCGGAGCGGTCGGTAGGGTGTCGACGTGCTGGGCCGGCTCGCGGAACCGGACGCTCCGGTCCGCCTTGAGGCTGGTCCGGTAGATCACCCGACCCACCTGGGAGCCGTCGCCGATCTCGACCTCGTCGCCGATCACCTGGTCGACCTCGCAGTCCCGTCCGATCCGGACGATCCGACCGAACACCTGGCCGGCATCGGCCCCTTTGCTGAGCTCCACGGTATCCCCGATGAGGGGCCCCTTCGCCCGGCCGCGCTTCCCGAGCTCGACGCGGCGGGCCTTGAACCCGACCTCCGTCGTGATCATGCCCCCGACGGTGGCCGTGTTCCGGACCCGGGCGAGATGCGCGGTGATCTCGCCGCCGATATCCATCTCCCCGGCGTCAAGGTCGCCGCTGACGCGAGCCGAGCCACCGACCTCCATCTGCTCGGCGACCGTGAGCGAGCCCCGAACCTCGAGCCGGCCGCCGACCTCGATCCGCTGGGCGGTCAACGGACCCTCGACCTCGGCGATCCCGCCGACCTCGAGGCGTCCGATCGCGAGAGGTCCGGTCGCGCGGAACCGGCCGCCGACCTCCACATCGCCCCCCCGGCCCGGGCCGATGGTCGCGAGCCCGCCCACCTCGAGCTCGCCGAAGTTGAACGGCCCCGGGGCCGAGAAGATCCCACCGACCTCGACCTTCCCGGTCACCGTACCGGAGGCGACGTCGGCCTTGCCACCGACCTCGAGGGCCTCGATCTGCGCCTGGCCCAGCTCGGCGACGCCCCCCACGCCGACGCGGCCGCCCTTGGCCAGGCCCTTGACCCGGAGGCGGCCCCCGACCTCCAGCCGCAGGAACGAGAGCGTCGCGTCCGCCTCGAGGGATCCCCCGACGTGGATCCCCGACGCCGTGGCATCGGCATGAAGGGCGAGGGAACGGTCGACCTCGATCTCACCGGCGCTGAGCGGGCCGACGATCTCGACCTTCGCGTCGTCGGCCCGGAGCTCTCCGTGTACGGTCAGGGCGCCCTCGGCCCGGAACCGCCCGTCCCGGGCCCGAAGGGCCCCGCACTCCATGGACGAACGGATGGTCGCGTCCCCTTCGAAGTCGGCCGTGCCCGTGACCACAATGCCGGCATCCCCCTCGCCGTCCACCTCGACCCGAGGCTCGGCGAGCAGGTCGCCGTCGACGCGTCCAAGCCGTACCCGGGTGCCCCGCGGGACGCGGGCGGTGTTTGCGCTCATCATGAATCCGGAGGGCGGGGCCACTTGAAGCCCTGCCTCACGAGGGGTGAGCATCCCCGGTGCGCTCGGCGGTCCGTCCCGATCGCGGGTCGGCCGAATGGACGTAAACGCCGCCATTCTACCGCCATATACACGCAGATACCGTGGCCGCGAGGCGGTCAAATGCGTTAAAACGAGGGCTATTATATACCCCCTTGAATGGAGTGGCTGGACCCGATGACGACGGCACGAGCGACCCCCCCCGCTTCGCCTGGACCGGTGCCCGCCGGCCGGGGAGCCGAGCTGGTCCGAGAGCTGTCGGTCCGGTTCGCCGAGCGCGGCTGGCGATGCCGCGTCCGGGCGCGCGAGTCCCCCTCCGGGGGAGAGGAGATCACCGTGGACGATAATGGAGCTGTGTCGCCGGACCACGCCCACCCGACGTTCCCTGTGGACGCGCGGCCCATCGAGGAGCAGGTGGAGCAGGTCCTCGCAGATCTCGAGCAGCGGGGATGGGCCGGCCCTCCTCTCGAACGGGCCGCCCTCTGGTGCGAGCCCGCCTAGAGCGGCCGAGGGGGTTTTCCCCCGGGCCGGCTCCGGCTCCAGGATGGGGAGCGCGAACGACAACCTCGCGACGCTCAACCGCGAGATCGTTGCGTGCCGTCGATGTCCCCGACTCGTGGAGTACCGCGAGCGCGTCGCGCGGGACAAGAAACGCGAGTTCCGGACCCAGGAGTACTGGGGCCGCCCCGTCCCGGGGTTCGGGGACCCCGCGGCCCGCCTGATGGTGCTCGGCCTCGCGCCCGCGGCCCACGGGGCGAACCGGACGGGGCGACTGTTCACGGGCGACCGGTCCGCCCGGTTCCTGGTCCGCTCCCTGTACGAGGCGGGGTTCGCGAATCAACCGACGTCCGAGCGACGAAGCGATGGGCTCCACTACCGGGACCTCTACCTCTCGGCCGCCGTACGGTGCGTCCCGCCGGGGAACCAACCCCAGCCGGCCGAACGGGACGCCTGCCGCCCGTTCCTGGCGCGGGAGCTGGTGCTCCTCCCGGAACTTCGGGCGATCCTCGCCCTCGGCGGGTTCGCGTGGGAGGTGGTCCTCGACGAGGCGGCGCGGGCGTACGGGGTCGATCGGCCGAGGGTCCCGTTCCGCCACGGCGCCTGCGCCCCGCTCGGGCCCGGTAGACCGCTCCTGTGGGCGTCGTTCCATCCGAGCCCTCAGAACACGAACACGGGGAAGCTCACGGACGCGATGATGACGGAGCTGCTCCGACGGGTGCGATCGTCGTTCGAATCCGGGCGCTCCCCGCGGCAACGTTAACCCGTGGGCCCGGTGCCCCCGTGCGATGGGGGAGTTTGAGCTCCTGGAGCGCGACGGACTCGCGCGCCTCGGCCGGCTCCCGACCCCGCACGGGGCCATCGAGACCCCCGCCCTTCTCCCGGTGGTCCACCCGGACCCCTCGCGCCAGCCGGTCTCGCCGACGGAGCTGCGCCGACGGTTCGGCCTCGCCGCGGTGATCACCTCATCGTACATCACGTGGCGGACCCCCGAGCTCCGCTCGGTGGCCGAGGAGAAGGGGATCCACGGTCTGCTCCAGTTCGACGGCCCGGTCATGACCGACTCCGGGGCGTTCCAGCAGCACGCCTACGGGCACGTGGAGGTGGAACCGTTCGAGATCCTGGCGTTCCAGCGCCGGATCGGCAGCGACATCCCCACCGTGCTCGACATCTTCGTCGAGCCCGAGGCTGACGAGGCGCACGCCGCGGCGGGGGTCGATGAGACGACCCGACGGGCCCGGGCCGCTCGGGCGGACACGAACGGGCTCCTCGCGGTCCCGGTCCAGGGGGGACGGTTCCCGGACCTGCGGTTCCGGTCGGCCGCCGAGGCGTCCGAGATCGGGGACGTGCTCGCCGTCGGCGGCGTGGTCCCGCTGATGGAACGGTACCCGGTTCGCCGAGCTGGCGAGGGCGGTCATCGCGGCCCGGCCCGCCCTCGCCCCCGAGCGCGCGGTCCACCTGTTCGGCACCGGCCACCCGATGACGTTCGCGTTCGCGGCGCTCCTCGGGGTCGACCTGTTCGACTCCTCCTCGTACCTCAAGTTCGCGCGCCGCGGGAACCTCATGTTCCCCCACGGCACGATCCCCATCGATTCCCTTCGGGAGGCGACGTGCCGCTGCTTCCTGTGCTCCGAGATGCCCCTCCCGGTGGTCGCGGCCTGCCCCCCGGAGAGCGGGAACGACGCATCGCCGAGCACAACCTGCTCCAGTGCGCCCAGGAGGTCTCCGAGGTCCGACAGGCGATCCGCGATGGAACTCTCTGGGAGCTGGCGGAACGACGGGCCGCCTCCCACCCCGCGCTCCAGGCCGGTCTCCGCGCGATGGTCCGGGGCGTGCGCGTATTTCTGGCGACCGAGCCCGAGAGCCGGCGGACGTTCCGGGTCCATCGGGCCCACGAGCCCGCTCCGTCCCGCCGCGATCCGTTTCCTGGCCCGGGTCGAGCGGTGGAAGGCCGGGAAGGACCCCGCGCGACCGCATCCGTTCGTCCCGCTCGTCCCGGGGTGCCTCCACCGGACCCCCACCGTCGACTCGGCCGGGCACCCGCCTCCGCTGGGAGGCGCTCACCGGCCTCGGTCCGGTGCCCCTCGAGCTCACCGAGCTCTACCCGGTCGGCTGCTACGTCGGGATCGACGAGTTCGACCACGGGCCGACGCGGCGGGGACCGGCGACGGGAGGGGACGGAGAGCCCCCGGATCTCACCGGCCTCGAGGTCGATCGGGACCGGGACTGGGCGGCGGAGTGGGACCAGCGGCACCTCGAATCGTTGCTCGAGTTCCAGTACGGGACGACCGCCATGGAGGAGCTCGTGGCGCGGCGGCTCCGACCGGAGCGGTCCCGCCGGACCGGGCGGCTCCGCGCGGTCGTCCACGAGGGCCGCCGCGCGTTCACGTCTGGCGAACGACGGGGTCCCCCGCCCGACCTGGTACGGCGCGCAGATGCTCCACGGGGTGCTCGCGTACCCCGCGAAGCGTCTCGTGGTCTCGGTGGATGCGGAGGAGTTCGTCTCGGCAGGGCAGGAGCCTCTTCTCAAAGTTCGTCGCAGGGCGGGGACTCCTCCCTCGTCCCGGGCGCGAGCGCGCTCCTCGTCGACCGCGGACGATCGGCTGCTCGCGGTCGGGCGGCTGGTCCTCGCCCCACCCGAGATGGGCCGGCTCCCTCGGGCGGTGGCGGCCCGGGTCACGGCCCACGCCAAGTCCCCCGAGCCCGAGGAGCCGGAGCTCGAGGACGAGTCCGCCGGTCCCGGCGCGGTTCCTCCGCCCCACGAAGGTTAAACCCCCAGACCCCCGCTCTCCGCCGACGATGCAGACGTTCCTCCTCCTCCAGCTCGACAGCGAGGGGGCCGCGTTCTCCCATATCGCCGACCTCCTGGAGGACCTCGGGTTCCGCCCCCAGGGATCCGGGTACGACTTCGTCTACGACTGGGAGCCGACCGGCCACCGTCCGCGAGTCCCTCGAGTTCGCCGACCGGATCCAGGCGGCCCTGCAGGGAGCAAGGTCTACTTCCGCATCGAGTCGAGCGACGAGTAGGCGAGGGGCCGGGCTATAACGTCCGGACGCTCCGTCGATGCGGCGATGGTGATCCTCGGGGTCGAGTCCACCGCCCACACCGCCTCGGTCGGGATCGTCACCGAGCGGGCCGAGGTGCTCGGCGCTCGCCTCCGACATGTACCGGCCACCGTCAGGGCGGGATCCATCCCAGGGAGGCGGCGAACCACCACGTGGACGTGCTTCCCGGCCTCGTGCAGGCCGCGCTGGAGGCGGCCCACGTCCGTCCGAGGGAGATCGATGCGGTCGCCTTCGCGCAGGGTCCCGGCCTCGGGCCCTGCCTACGGGCGGGAGCGACGGTCGCCCGGACGCTCGCGCTCGCCTGGGACCGGCCGCTCGTCCCGGTGAACCACTGCGTCGCGCACGTCGAGATCGCGCGGGTCCTGAGCGGGATCGACGACCCGATGCTCCTCTACGCCAGCGGGGGGAACACGCAGGTGATCGCCCACGGATCGGGCCGGTACCGGGTGCTCGGCGAGACCCTCGATCATCGGGATCGGGCAACTTCCTCGACAAGCTCTGGATCGCGCTCGGCGGGACGTTCCCCGGCGGCCCGGCGCTCGAGGCGGAGGCCCTCCATGGCCACGAGCTTCTGCCCCTGCCGTATTCGGTCCACGGGATGGACGTCGCGTTCTCGGGACTGCTATCACCGCGAGCGCTCGCCCATCCGCCAAAGGCGCGAGCGCGGCCGGACCTCGCGTACTCCGTCGAGAACGACGGCCTACAGCATGCTCACCGAGATCACCGAGCGGGCCCTCGCCCACCGACGGCGCGAGTCGGTCGTGCTCGGCGGCGGCGTCGCCTGCAACGAGCGCCTGCGAGGGATGGTGCGGGCGATGGTCGAGGGGCGAGGGGGGACCTCGTTCGCGCCCCCGAAGGCCCTCTGCGTCGACAACGGCGCGATGATCGCCTGGACCGGCTATCTGGCTCTCCACTGCGGCATGGCCGTGCCCATCGAGGCGTCCGCGATCGATCCCCGCCAGAGGACGGACCTCGTCGACGCCCCCTGGCGCACGGGGGGGCCCCTGGGGGTCCGTCCGACCCGCGCCTAAGGGACGAGCCGGATCGCCAGCCACGCGAAGCTCGCGCCCTTCGCCTCGCCGAACGCGGACGACCCCTCCACGGTCTGCGTCACCCGGGGCATGGGGCTGCCGTACTCGAGGCCGACCAGGGCGCCGCTCGGGCCGGCGGTCTCGAGCGCCGGGCCCTTGAGCCCGACGCCCACGGCCCCGCCGCTGGCGGTCTTGTACTGGATGAGCACCGTGTGCCCGGTCCCGTAGACCGAACCGATACAGCTCGGGTAGACGTTGGAGAGGTAGCTCGTAGTGCTGAGGTCGAGGGAGGGGCCGAGGCTGCTGGGATGGCTGTCGACGAAGAGGGTGACGATGTGGGCGGAGTTGATCGGGAGCCCGAGGAGCTGGGTCGATGTGTAGTCGATGGTACTCGTGGTGTAGGTGGCGTTCACGCGTGCCGTCGTGTACGAATCGGCCCAGACCGCGAAGAGGTCCGCCAGGGTGTACTGGTACGGCCACGGGGAGGTGATCACGACGATGTTCGCCCCCAGCCCCGAGGCGGCCGACTGGGTCTGGATCGGCAGGTCGCAGGTGTAGTCGGTGAAGTTCGAACTACGTCCGATCGCGCTCGGCAACGCCACGCCCTGGCCGTCGATCGTGATCTGGACGGAGGGGTAGGAGACGAGGACGGCCGTATCGCCAGGACACCAGGTGCGAGAGAAATCCGTGGTCGTGGCGTTGGGGAACGCCGGGCTCCCGCTGGTCGTCGGGATCGGCTGGAGCTGTAAGCAGGGGGGCGCGAACAGGTTCCCGGTCCCGTAAATGACGACCAGGACGACAAGGATGATCGCGGCGGCGACGCCGCCCGGAACGAGGGCCCGTCGCCAGAGAGGTCCGTCCCGAGGCTTCTTCGAGCGAGCGGCCCGCTTGCGCTCCTCCAGCGACCGGCGAGAGCCGGGCTCGCCAGGGGCGTCGTCTGGGGTACCGGAAGGCGCCAGCGAGCGCCGCTTGGCCACGGCGCGGCGAATCGCCTCCACCCCATAAACCTCACCGAGGGCGGTCTGTTATGTGGCCCCTCGAGCTCCTCCGACCGTGGACCGCACGGAAGTGCTCGTCGTGGGCGCGGGACCGGCGGGTTCCACGGTCGCCGACCGGCTCGCCCGGGCCGGGCACGGGGTGCTCGTCCTCGAGGAGCACGCCAAGGTCGGGCACCCCGTCCAGTGCGCGGGACTGGTGTCGTCCCGGGTCCTTGCTCTGGCGGGGAACGACGGGTTCGTGCGCACGCCCGTCCACGGAGCCGCCGTGTTCGCCCCCTCGCTTCGTTGCATCGAGTTCACGGCCCCGACCCCTCGAGCGTTCGTCATCGATCGGGCGGCCCTGGATGTCGCTCTCGCGGACCGGGCGGCCCGGGCCGGCGCGCGGTTCGAGACCGGGGTCCGGTTCGATGGACTGATCCAGCGGGCTCCGGACGGCTCCCCCCGAATCCTGGCGACGGGGGCCGACGGGGCCCGCCGGGAGTACGAGGCGAGGGTCATCGTCGGCGCGGATGGGGTGACCAGCGGGGTCGCCCGGGCGTTCCGACTGCGGCGTCCCGTGGAGATCCTCCCGGCGTACGAGGCCGAGTTCGGCGAAAGTCCTGGAGACCCGGATCGGGTCGAGGTGTACCTGGGGAACTCCCTGTCCCCCGGCCTGTTCGGCTGGTGGATCCCGGACGGCCACGGCGGGGCCCGGATCGGCGTCGCGGTGCGCGCGGGCGCCGTCACGGCGAGAGGGTACTGTGACCGGTTGGTCGAGCATCTCACGAAACGGTTCGGGCGGCCCCTGCGCTCCCCGACCGGGGTGATCGCGTCGGGGATCCCGATCGGCACGGTGCCGAAGACCACCGGGGACAACGTGGTACTCGTTGGGGACGCGGCCGCCCAGGTCAAGCCGCTGTCCGGGGGCGGGATCTTCACCGGGATGCGCTGCGCGGAGCTCGCGGCCGAGGTGATCCACCGCGGCCTCGTCGCCAGCGACGTCTCCGCGCAGGCCCTCGCCCCGTACGACGCCCGTTGGCGGGCGGAGTTCGGGCCGGAGTTCTCCCGGGCCCTGTACCTGCGCAAGATCCTGGTGCG
Source organism: uncultured Thermoplasmata archaeon (assembly GCA_963708255.1). Classification (GTDB taxonomy): domain Archaea; phylum Thermoplasmatota; class Thermoplasmata; order Lutacidiplasmatales; family UBA184; genus Lutacidiplasma. Next base: position 633,318 of record CAVPSE010000002.1, on the reverse strand, counting down.
CCTCTCGGACGCCGACCTGGAGCGCGTGATCGAGGCGCTCGATTCCTCCGGCATGCGGGCCTCGATCGTGGCGTTCGGGGACATCGACTTCCCCAGCCACGTCGCGACCCAGCTCCTCTCTCAGTCCCCGTCCCTGGTACGCTTGTTCCCGAAGGCGTTGGGCGCGCTTCTCTCCGGGGCCGCCGGGCGAGCCCCGGACCTGGACCCTGGGCCATCCCGGGTGGCGTAGTGCCGCTCCTGCCGCGGCGAGGATGAGCGCTACGACCACGAGACCGTAGAGCCACGGAGTGAACGGGTCCGAACGGACCAGCACACCGGTCTCCGGGACCACGCCAGAGACCCCGAGCCGGCTGAGGTTGAGGGTCGCGGCCCCGCCGGGAAGGGTGGTGGCGTTCTCCCAGACGGGGGTGGAGAACCATCCGCGGGAGTCGAACAGGTAGGCGGTCCCGTTCGAATCGAACGCCAGAGCGATCCGGATCGCGTAGGTCCCCTGGGCCGCGGCCGCCCCGGTGGTGAATGGAACGGCGACGCTCGGGTCCGCGCCCGGGGCGAGCGAGCCGAGGCTCACGTTCGTATCGAGGCCGGGACCGAACGCCAGCCCGCCGGCCGGAGGACTTCCCGTGGCGTTCCCCGGATAGGCATTGAACGCGTACACTTGGAGCGTCAGGACTACGGCGTCGATCGAGACCGTGAGCGGGTCCTGCACGATCAGCGAGACGCTCCCTCCGGCGCCCGGCGCGACGACCGGGCCGGAGAGATTGTTCACCGCGTGGCTGCCGTCGATGACCGGGAGCACCGGGTACGACGCCCGGGCGGTCGGGATCGGCACGAGCACGATGAGCAGAACGACGAGGGAAGCCAGCGTGGCGGGGACCCGGGTCCGCGGGGAACGGTCAGACCCGCCCACGGGGAGCCTCCGGGAACATCCCCGATTCGGAGAGCTCCACCAGGCGACGGATCCGGTCCACCGTGTCGGATCGGGCGCGTCGTCCACGGCCGCCCAGGAACGCCAGCGTTCCCAACCGAGCGGGGGTCCCGGGGGGCCCGGAGGAGGCTTTGTAGAGCGCGCGGGCCAAGGCCATTGGCCGCCCGGTGAGCCCGGGCGGCCTCGGCGTCCGCCCGGAACTCCTCCCGACGGGTGAGGCACGACGTGAGGTAGCCGATGATCGGGTCCCACCGCATCATCCGGGCGAGGGTCCGCAGGAAGGTGAGATACCTCCCATCCAACCCGCGCAGGTGCCCGAGCTCGTGAGCGACCGCCGCCTCCATCTCATCGGGGGCCAATCGGGCGCGCAGCCCGGTCGAGAGGAGGATGTACCTCGTCGGCGGACCGGGCGGTGCGAGCCTCCGACGGCGAACGAGCGCGAAGGAGAACGCCTCGGGCGCGGGGGAGTCGAACAGCATGAGCGTCGTGGACACGTCCGGCCGGGGCAACGACCGGGGCCACGGGAGCGGGCGCGGGCCCAGCAGCCGCAGGAACCCCCGCCCAACGATCTGGTTGAGCCCGAAGGCGACAGCGAATACCCCGAACGCGCCGACGCCGCCCACGATCCACATCGGCCAGCCCCCGGGAGCGAACATCCGTCCGGGCGATTGGAGAAGCGCGACGACGGCGCTCCAGCCCCCGTGGGTCAGGACCCAGGCCGCGGCGGTGGTCGCGATCAACGCCCAGACAGCCAGGAAGCCGACCGCGAGGCGGAGGACCACGGGAGGGGTCGAACGCCGGAACGCGACCATGAGCCCGACGGCGAGAGCGAGCCAGGCCGCCACCGGCACGTACAGAGCGCCCACCAGGGCCGGGAACATGCGGTCTACCGCCGCTAGAGCTTGAGGCGGCGGCGCAGCTCGCGGGCTTCGGCCGGCTGGAGACGCTCGAGCTCTTCGGTCAGGTGGACGACCCCCGTTGGCCCGAACATCGAGACAACGCCGCTCAAAAGCTGTTTGAGGTAGCGGCGCTCGAAGTCCGTGGAGCGGTAGACGAACCGCTCGCCGCCTCGGCATGCCTCGCGTCGACGACGCACCATCCCCTTCTCGAACAACCGGGCCAGGATCGTCGCCACCGTCGTGTAGGCGACCTTGACCCCCCGGCGCTCGAGATCGTCGCGGATCGACCGAGCGGGCGCCTCTTCCAGCCCGCGCAGGGAGACCAATACTTCCGCTTCGAGCGAGCCGAGCATCCCTCCCCCTGCATCACGTATTCAGGGGGATGTGTCCTTTAACCATGTGGGCCGAACAGTATGAGTCCGTCGGAACTCGTCCGGTCCGGGGGGCAAGGGTTTAGGTGGCACCCCCCTCCCGGTGCCCGTGGCGGAAGAGGCTCCGGCCTCGATCCTCGATCTGATCGGTCGCACCCCCGTGCTTCCGCTCCGCCGCGTTACGAAAGGAGTCCCCTACCGGGTCCTCGCGAAACTGGAGTACCCTGAATCCCGGGGGCTCCGTGAAGGACCGGATCGGGATCTCGATGATCGACGCCGCCGAACGGGACGGGAAGATCCGGCCCGGCGGCACGATCGTGGAGGCGACCAGCGGCAATACGGGGGTCGGTCTCGCCTTGGTGGCGGCCGTCCGGGGGTACCATGCCGTCTTTGTCCTACCGGACAAGATGAGCGCGGAGAAGATCCGGCTCCTGAAGGCGTACGGCGCCCGGGTGGTCGTCACACCGAGCCAGCTCCCCCCGGACCACCCGATGAGCCACTACTCCGTGGCGAAGCGGCTTGTCGAAGGAGATCCCCAACTCCTACTATCCCAACCAGTACGAGAACGAGAACAACGCGGGCGCTCACTACAGGTCCACGGGACCGGAGATCGACCACGATGGCGGACCGCAGCTCGCCGCCGTCATCGCCACCGTCGGAACCGGGGGTACGCTCAGTGGGGTCGGGCGATACTTCAAGGAACACCGGCCCTCCGTGCGGATCGTGGCCGTGGACCCGAAGGGGTCGGTCCTCGGACCGTACTTCCGGACCAAGGAGCCTGGGCGAGCCGTCCCGTACCAGGTCGAGGGGATCGGCGAGGACATGATCCCGCGGTCCATCGACTTCCAGGTCATGGACGAGTTCGTCGAGGTCGACGACCGCGAATCGTTCCTCATGGCCCGCCGGCTCGCTCGCGAGGAGGGGCTCTTCGTCGGCGGCTCCTCGGGCTCCGCCGTCGCGGGGGCGCTCCGGTGGCTCGCCCTTCGTCCGCTGCCCGGAGGGGTCAACCGTGATCGTGATCCTCCCGGACTCCGGCGACCGCTACCTCTCGAAGTTCTACTCCGACGAGTGGCTCAGGGAGAAGGGCCACCTCGATGCCGGGGCGACGGCGGCCGACCTCCTGGCGACGAAGGAGTTCCAGCCGGCGCTCGTCGCCGTTGATCCTACGACCGTGGTCCGGGACGCCCTCAGCACCATGCGCCAGCACGGGATCTCCATGCTGCCCGGTCCTGGCCGGCCCCCAGAACGCCGGTTCCGTCCAGGAGGAGGACCTCCTCCGGGCCACGCTGGAGGACCAGACGGTGTTGGAGCGAACGGTCTCGCAGCTTCTCGGTCCGTCGTTCGGGGAGATCGCCCTGGACGCGCCGGTGGGCGACATCCTCCGGAGGCTCCGTGACGGAGCATGCCCTTCTCGTTCGCGACGTGCCCGACGGACGGTTCACGGGACTCGTGACCCGGCACGACCTGCTCGAATTCCTCTCCCGAAGGGGGACCTCCCATGCGGTTTGATACCAAGCTGTTGCATGCCGCCCAGCACCCCGACCCCGCCACCGGGGCCGTCGTACCGCCGATCGTGCTCGCCACGACCTTTCAGCAGTCGGCGCCCAACGTTTCGAAGGGGTGGGTCTACAGCCGCTCGGGCAATCCCACGCGGGCCGTCCTCGAAGGGGCCCTCGCCGCCCTCGAAGGGGGCCGAACGGGCCTCGCGTTCTCCTCGGGGCTCGGCGCGCTCGCCACGCTCCTCGAGAACGTGCCGAGCGGACAACGGATCGTGGCGGTGAACGATCTGTACGGAGGGACGTACCGGTTGTTCGAGCACCACCGTCGACAGTTCGGCATCGCGGTGGAGTACGTCGATGCGACCGACCCGGAGAAGGTGGCCGCGGCGCTGGAGGCGGCCCCCACCGACCTCCTGTACCTCGAATCCCCCACCAACCCGCTCCTCAAGATCGTCGACATCGCCGCCGTGAGCCGCATCGCGAAGCGGCACAAGGTCGACGTGGTCGTCGACAACACGTTCGCCACTCCGGCGCTCCAACGCCCGATCGAGCTCGGCGCCCGGATCGTCCTCCACTCCACCACCAAGTACCTGGGCGGGCACTCGGATGTCGTCGGCGGAGCCTTGGTGGTCAAGGACAAGTCCCTCGGGGACCGGATGGCCTGGCTGCAGAACGCCGTAGGGGCGGTCCCGGGTCCGTTCGATTCGTTCCTGGTCCTCCGGGGCCTCCACACCCTCGGGGTCCGGATGCGGGCCCATGAGCAATCCGCGCAGGCGGTGGCCGAGGTGCTCGCCTCGAGCCGGAAGGTCCGCGGGCAGTCCACTACCCGGGACGCCGGGACCACCCGCAGTACCGGGTGGCCCGGCGCCAGATGTCCGGGTTCGGCGGGATGGTCAGCGCGGACCTGGTCGGAGGGCTCCCGTCGGTCCGACGATTCCTCCGGCGCCTGAAGCTGTTCACCCTCGCCGAAAGCCTCGGCGCGGTGGAGTCGCTGGTGGACCACCCGGCGTTGATGACGCACGCCTCGGTGCCGAGGGCGGAACGCGAACGGCTCGGGGTCTCCGACGGTCTGCTTCGGTTCAGCTGCGGGATCGAGGACCCGGCCGACCTCGCGGATGACGTCCGAGCGGCCCTATCGAGTGCTTAGGTATGCGGCGGTTCACGGTCTTCGACACCCTGAGCCGCGAGACCCGCGTCTTCGCGCCGATCGTCCCTCCCAAGGTAGGCCTGTTCGTCTGCGGCCTCACCCCGTACAGCGAGGCTCATATCGGGCACGCCAAGCTCGCCGTCACGTTCGACGTGGTCGCTCGCGCCCTGCGGCATTGGGGGTACCGGGTCTTCTACGTTCAGAACGTCACCAACCTCGACGACCGGCTGATCGCCCGGGGCGGCCAGGAGGGGATCGATCCGCTGGCGCTCGCCGAGCGGAACTTCCAGGGGTGGATGGAGTCGATGGACCGACTGGGGGTCCGCTCGGTCAACTACTATCCCCGCGCGACGGACTACATCCCCGAGATCCTCGCCCAGGTCGGGGCGCTCGTCCAGAAGGGATTCGCGTACCCCTCGGAGGGGAGCGTCTACTTCGATGTCGCGAAGTTCCCCCCCTACGGGCGTCTGTCGGGCCAGAGCACGGAGCACCTCCGTGCCGGCGCGCGCGTCGAGGTCGACCCGAGCAAACGGTCCGCGGAGGATTTCGTCGTCTGGAAGGCCGCGACGCCGGGCGAGCCCAGCTGGCCGAGCCCCTGGGGCCCAGGACGCCCGGGCTGGCATATCGAAGACACCGCGATCACCGTCCGGTTGCTGGGACCCCGGTACGATCTCCACGGGGGCGGGGTCGATCTCAAGTTCCCGCACCACGAGGCCGAGATCGCCCAAGCCGAGTCCGCGACCGGAGAGGCCCCGCTCGTGAACTACTGGATGCACATGGGCCTGCTGACCCTCCAGGGGGAGAAGATGAGCAAGTCGATCGGCAACGTGGTCGGGCTCACCGAGTCGCTGGACCGGTTCTGCCCGGCGGTGGTCCGGTTCTTCTATCTGAACGCGCACTACCGAAGTCCGCTCGACTTCGTCCCGGGGAAGAGCCTCGAGGAGGCCCGGGAGGCGTACGCCACGCTGGCCGGCCCGTCCGAACGGATCGCGGCGTCCCTTTCCAGTGGCGAGCGCGCCGGAGCCGATCTCCCCGAGGAGGTCGGGCGGGACGCCGAGCGGACCGTAGAAGCGCTCGATGCCGCCCTGGCCGAGGATTTCAACACTCGGGAGGCGATCGCGATCCTGTTCCGCTGGGGCCGGACCGTGGGGCCGTTCCTCGAGAAGCTGGAGACCTTATCCCCGGACGCGGTCGCTACGCTGGATGCGCCGTACCAGTGGGCCCGCGAGGTCCTCGGGCTCCTCGAGAACCCGGACGCGGGCGCGGACGCGGCCCCGATCGTCTCCGTGGCGCTCGACGCCCGGGCGCGGGCCCGGGCCCGGGGCGACTACGCGGAGGCGGACCGGATCCGGGCCGAGCTCGCGCGCGCGGGCATCCAGCTGCAGGACGGCGGTGCCACCACCCAGTGGAAGCGCACCGCCCCCCCGACCCCATGAAGGGGTTCGGCTTCTCCGAGCACGGCGGCCTCGAGCGCCTGTCGTACGTCGAGGTACCCGATCCGGTCCCGGCCCGGGCGAGGTGCGGGTCGCACTCCGGGCGGCCGCGTTCAACCGGCTCGACCGGTTCGACGCTGGCCGGCATCCCCGGGGTCCCGATCGAGCGCCCCCACGTCCTGGGTTCGGACGGAGCAGGGGTCGTCGACTCGGTCGGCCCGGGCGTGGAGGGAGTTCGTCCTGGGACGCCGGTCCTGATCAACCCGGGCCTCTGGGACGGCACCTGCGAGGCGTGCCGGGCCGGCGAAGGAGTGCCTCTGCCGTCAGTTCCGGATCGTCGGAGAGCACACGCAAGGGACCGCCGCGCCATGGGTGGTGGTGCCGGCCCGGAACGTCCATCCGAAGCCCGCCCGGCTTTCGTTCGACGAGGCCGCGGCGGCACCTCTCGTGTTCCAAACCGCCCATCGTGCGCTTCGGACCGTGGGCGAGCTGGCACCCGGCGAGACGGTGGCGATCATCGGGGCCGGCGGGGGCACCTCCACGGCGGCGGTCCAGGTCGCCCGGGCCGCTGGGGCGAGGGTCGTGGTCGCGACACGCTCTCCCGAAAAAGCAGAGCGGGCTCGGGCCCTCGGAGCGGATGACGTCGTCGTGTTCTCCGAGGACCGCCCACTGGACCGCGTCCTGTGGGAGTGGTCCGGGAAGCGGGGGATCGACGTGATCTTCGACTCCGTCGGACGGCCCACCGTTCCCCGTTCGGTAAAGGCACTCGGGCGGGGGGGCCGCGTCGTGATCATAGGGGCGACCGCCGACCCGATCATCGAGCTTGACGTCCGGACGCTCTTCTGGCGACAGGCCTCCGTCCGCGGGAGCACGATGGCGACCGCGGCCGAGTTCCGCTCGGTCCTCGGCGAGCTCGAGGCGGGGCGGTACCGGCCGGTCATCGACGGGAGCTACCCCCTCTCGGACGCCGGCGCGGCGTTCCGCCGGTTCGAGGCGGCCGACCTGTTCGGAAAGATCGTGGTCCGGATCGGCCCGTTCTAGGTCCGTCGTCTTACCGGCGCCCGCCGACTGCGATGGCCCCCAGGCCCGGGGGGCATACGTTGATAACCCACCGCCCCGCATTCATGCGTACGATGCAGGGGTGGACCCGGGCTCGCCGGCGAGCCGGTCAAAGGGGGGTCTCGCAGATCATCGGGGCCGTCCTGCTCCTCGGCATCACCATCGCCGCGGGGACGCTCCTCTGGCTCTTCCAGCCGCCCCTCCCAGGCTCTCCCGTCAGTGTGCAGTACCGAGGCGATCGGCGACCAATCGGAGCCGGCGTGGGGCGACCCGACGGACTGCACGAACACCACTATCTACGCCCAGTGCAACAATCTCCCGGCGTTCTTCGTCGTCTTCACCTCGCATGCGCCGGACTCCATCCCGCTCACCGCCCTCTCGCTCGAGCTCCGCTGCAATAGCACCTCCCTCGTGAACGGTTCCTTCGCGGCCCTCGAGGTCGTCCCAGGCTCCGGCTCGAACCCCAGCGGCAGCGCGCCGGCGCTCGGGCATTGCGGTACGTGGGACCCCTCCCCCGTCGGGACCGGGGCGACCAAGTTCAACCGGCTCCTCTACTTCCAACAGATCAACACCGGAGCGAAGGTCCTGGAGAACGGCGATGAGTTCGTGGTCTACATCCATCCGTCCGTCAACTTCTGCGACCGGTCGGGCTACTGCCCGGACGACGACTACCACGGCGCGCCCCCGTGGTGCTTCACCGTGCCGAACGCATGCCAGCTCGTGCTCTCGTACACCCAGAACCCCCCGTCCCTGATCGCCACGATCTCCATGACGAGCCTCGCCGGGACCAACCAGGAGATCTGACCCGGGCGCCGTCGACGGCGGCCGCGCCGCCGCCGTCGGAGCGTTTTTATACCAGCCGACCACCTTAATTTTGTCCGTGAGCCGTTTTCATCGTACCCCTCCGGCCCGAGGAGGGATGCGTGGCCCCAACACGCGGACGCGAGCGCTACTGGTCACCGGAGCGCTACTGGCCCTTCTGGTCGTAGGGAGCCTCGGCCTCCTGGCCGAGAGCCCGGCCGGCCGTCCGGCCTCCGCCCCAGGCGCCCCCCTGGCCGTCCATACGGCGGCCCACCCGGTCCCGGCGGCCACCCTCCACGGGGACCTAGTGGTCACCGCCGCCAACTCCCCGTACGTCATCTCCCCCGCGACCTCCGAGAGCTCGGTTTACATCCAGGAAGGCAACATCACGGTCCAGTCCGGCGGGACCCTGGTCGTCTCGAATGAGGCCGTGGCGTTCCTCCAGTTCATCTCGAACACCGGCCCGCTCCCGGGCCGCGTCTCGCACATCTTCACCTTCGACGTCCAAGGAAAGGCGATCTTCGACAACTCGACCCTCACCACTGACGCCTCCCTGTTGAACGCCTACCAGAAGCTCACCGTGAACGTCTCGGGCGGCGGCGCCCTGACGCTGCAGAACTCGACATTCGAGTTCCCGGGGTGGCTCTCGGTGTACGGGGCGGGGTCCCGTTTGACCGCGAACCAGAGCACGATCCGCGGCACCGCCTCGGCTCCGCTCCTGGTCGAGAACCTCTCCATCGCGGGGGACTCCGAGTGGGCCCCCATCCTCTCCGTCGGCGGCGGGGCCTCGGCGGTCTTTGACAACTCCTCCATCCTCAACACCTTCAAGGACAACTCGACCCGCGCCGGCAGCCCCGGCCCGGTTCCGCTGACCGCGGTCGGGTCCATCAGCTCGGCCGGCGGGTTCACCGTCCTCGGTTTCCCGTACCCGACCGACGCCGAGAACGTCACCCGGGCGTTGAGCTACCCGTCGTTCCTCGGCGGAACGCTCGACCTCTACTACAACACCAACACGACGCAGACCAGCGTCGGGAGCTCCCTCAATATCCTCGGGACCAGCTACCCCGTGGGCCCGATCCAGTTCGTTTCCACCGAGACCCACGTCGCGGTGGCCGTCCCGCCCGCGGCGCTCACGGCGATCAACGCGGTCGGCCCCATGGGCTGGCTCGAGTCGACCGGCGCCTTCGACGACCCGCCGAGTACCGGCTGGACCCTCGGTGCCACCAACGCGGCGCCCCTCGTGAACTTCAGCCTGATGGCGCTCTCCCTGACGCCCGCCGTTCAGTACAACATCACGGTCAGCGGCGCTGGGACCACCCTGACGGCGGTCGACACCGTCCTCGACCTGAACTGGAACTTGACCCCGGCTGGCCCGTACCCGGTCGGGACGGGCGCCCCGGCCCCCTGGGGCTCCAACAAGCTCATCCTCACGGACGGCGCCTCGGCGTTCCTCGCCAACATCTCGGTGACCCACGCCAAGACCGCGGTGTTCTGGAACGACTCGGCGATCCTCCCGGACGCCTCCAGCACCGCCTATCTGTACCGGTGGGCGGAGATCCCGGTCGAGGCGGCCGGCGGCGTGCCGGTGATCGACGCCCAGCTCACCGCGTTCTACTCCTACGACTCGAGCCAGTCGAACAACGCGACCGCCACCTCTCTCAACGATCTGAGCTCCACGAGCCCCGCGCTCGCCGCGTACGTGGTCTGGTGGGACGCCCAGCACGGCATCTCCACCTACGGCGCCACCGATGCGGCGGGGGACGGGTTCCTGCTCCTCGCGGACACGGTCCTCCAACAGGCGACGCTCCCCGACGGTTCGTTCCTGGGCGGCTACCATGTGGCCGTCCGACTGGCCGGCCTCACGGGGGCCGAGGGTGTCCAGTGGGGCTACGCGGGCCTCACGGCGTTCCCGAACGGACTGACGCCAGCAACGCCGGACATGGGACTGCCGGTCACCTACTCGAACTACGTCCCGAGCGCCGCCATCGGGAGCATCAACGTCCTGGTCGATGGTGCGCCGGCCCCGAACGTCACGATCAACATCGGCGCGCCGCTGACCATCGAGGCGACCATCGACAGTACGGGCACGGCGCCGGTGCAGTCGATCATCACCCAGCTGTTCTACGAGAACAACACGACGGCGCTCGCGGTCGGCGCCCCGATCTCGGACCTCTTGCCGGGCTCGAGCGCCCCGCAGAACTACACATGGGTGGTCAACCAGTCCACCATCGGGCTCCATGGGACGTTCATCGGAACGTTCACCTTGGTCGCCACCTGGAACGGCGGCGGCGGCCCGACCGGCGGCTCGGCGAGCGAGGCGTTCCACGTCGGCCTCGGCCCCTCATCGATCTCCCTTACGTTCACATCGCCCAGCGGGACCCTCCAGATCGGCACGGAATATCTGGGCGCCGGCAACGTCCAGTTCAATGGGAGCGGGGACGCGTTGATCAACGTCACCGTCGTCTCCCCGGCCGGCGTCCATTACCAGCTCGGGACCGCCGCGGATGCCGCGGGCCCGGTCCAGGTCGCGATCGTCCCGACCGCGAGCATGACCCCCGGCGTCTACGAGGTGATCGCCACCGCCGAGTTCAACGGCGCCACGGCGACCGTCACCCAGCTCAATGCGTTCACGATCCCCAGCACCAGCTCGCCTGCGACGAACCCGCTGGATCAGAAGTACGGGCCGTTCACCCTCCTCGAGTGGATCATCATCGCCATCGCCGCCGTGGCCGCGGTCCTCATCGGGCTGTTCCTCCTCCGGCGCTCGGCCCGCGGAAAGCTCGTGGAGTGCGGCGAGTGCGGTGCCCCGATCCCCGAAAGCGCGACCGTCTGCCCGAAGTGCGGCGCAGAGTTCGAGACCGAGATCGTCCGGTGCAGCCGGTGCGGCTCCACCATCCCGGCCGACCTCCGAGGTCTGCCCCGAGTGCGCCGCCCAGCTCCTCGGTGACGCGAACGCCGAGAAGAGCGATCCGGAGCGGCAGGGGTACAATGACGTCGTCGAGCGGTACCGGGCCGAGGCCAAGCGCGAGCTCGGCGACAACTACAACGAAGGTGCGTTCTGGGACTGGTGGAAGCGCCAGCCGTCGTACATACCATTCAGCCAGTGGAAGCTCCAGCAGGGCCAGGACGCCCCGAGGCCCGGGATGGGCGCACCGCCCACCGAGTCGATGGAGGCCGAGCCGGCCCCGGCCCCCTCCACCAACCCGGCGCCCCCGCGCCGCCCCGGTGGAGGGAGCGCTCCCGCGGCGGCCCCCGCCGCCGCCCCGCCCCGTGCGCAGGCGCCGGCCCCCAGGCCGCCGCCCGCGGCGGCCCCGGCACCGGTAGCGGCCCCCGTGGCGGCCCCGGCCGCCACCGCTCCGACGGCGGGGATGAAGCCGTGCTCGAACTGCGGCAAGGAGATCCCTCCGGACTACCTCGTCTGTCCGTTCTGCGGCGCGGTGACCCAGTAGGGGCCGGGAACGGGGCGGGCCCGGCCCCGCGCGCCCCAACGCCTTTAACCCGCGGGCCCTCCGAGGCCCCGATGCCCGGGGGATCTTACCGTGGGCCGCCAGAAGGTCGCCTGGGCCCGGACCCACATGCCCGTGCTGGAAGGGATCCGGGCGCGGTTCGAACTCGAGCGTCCGTTCCAGGGACTTGTCCTCTCGGCGGTCCTCCATGTGGAGGCGAAGACCGCCGCCCTCGCGCTCGCCTTCCAGGCCGGCGGCGCCGAGGTCCACCTCGCCGCGGGGAACCCCCTCTCCACCGACGACGACGCCGTCGCGGCCCTGATCGACGAGGGGGTGGCCACGCTGGCCCGGAAGGGGGAGTCGCACCGAAGAGTATCGGGATGCGGTCCGGGCCATGCTCGACGCGGACCCCCATGTGATCGTCGACGACGGCGCCGACCTGGTCGCCCTCGCGCACACCGCCCGACCCGATCGGGGGCGCCTGAGGGGCTCCACGGAAGAGACGACCACGGGTGTCACCCGGCTGCGGGCCTTGGAGCGGAGCGGAAAGCTCCGGTTCCCGGCGATTGACGTCAACGACGCCGAGATGAAGCACCTGTTCGACAACCGCTACGGCTGCGGCCAATCGGTGCTGGACGGGATCTTCGGTGCGACCAACCTCCTGATCGCCGGGCGGACCTGTGTCGTGGCGGGCTACGGATGGTCCGGGAAGGGGATCGCCTCTCGTTTGAGGGGGATCGGCGCCGACGTCATCGTGACCGAGGTCGACCCGGTCGCGGCGATCGAGGCCCGCCTCGAGGGGTTCCGGGTCATTCCGATGCTCGACGCCGCGCCCCAGGCGGACCTGATCGTCACGGTCACCGGCAACCGCGACATTGTCCGGGCCGAGCACCTGCGGGTGCTCAAGGACGGGTGCCTCCTCTGCAACGCGGGCCACTTCGACGTCGAGATCTCGAAGACCGACCTCGACGGCCTCGCGGTCTCCCGGACGAAGGTCCGACCGAGCGTCGAGGAGTTCCGGTTCGCCGACGGCCGGCGTGCCTACCTACTGGCCGAGGGCCGTCTCATCAACCTCGCCGCCGGCCAGGGTCACCCGGTCGAGATCATGGACCTGAGCTTCGCGCTGCAGGCGCTGAGCGCGGAGCACGTCGTGAAGCACGGACTCACGCTGACCCCGAAGGTCCACCCGGTCCCCCGGGAGCTCGACCGTTCGGTCGCCGCCGCCGCCCTCGCCCCCCTGGGCGCGTCGATCGACATGGCCACGGAGGCGCAGCGTAAATACGCCGATACGTGGGAGGAAGGAACGTGAGCGACCCCGACCTGCCCGAGGACCTCCGGTACACGAAGAGCCACGAGTGGATCCGCCGCGACGGGGAGGAACTGGTGGTCGGCATCACCGACCACGCCCAGAGCGAGCTCACGGACATCGTCTTCGTCGATCTGCCCGAGGTCGGCAAGGCGGCCTCCGCTGGCGGCTCGATCCTCGTCCTGGAGTCCGTGAAGACGGTCTCCGACGTTTACTCGCCGGTCGCCGGGACGGTCTCGGCGGTCAACACCGAGCTCAAGGCCCACCCCGAGCTCGTGAACAAGGAACCGTACGGCCGAGGATGGCTTCTGAAGATCCGCCCCGAGGCCGCGTTCGATCCGTCGAAGTTCCTCGATGCGGCCGCCTACAAGGCGACGCTCGGCTAGGGCGGGCTACCGGCCCTCGAACTTCGCGGCCCGGCGTTCCTGGAACGCCGCCATCCCCTCGGTCCGGTCGGACGTCCCGAACGTATGGGCGGCCGACTCTCCCTCCAACCGGAGGGCGCCCTCCAGGGGGCCTTCGGTCGCGTGGTTGACCACCGACTTCACCCACGACAGGGCGAGGGGGGCCCGGCTCGCGATCTGCGCCGCCAGGGCTTGGGTCTCTTCCCGGGCCCGATCGGCGGGGAACGTCCGGACGACGAACCCGAGGCGGAGCGCCTCCTCGGCCCCCATGGGGGTCGCGGTGAACAGGACGTACTTGGTGCGCGCCCGGCCGATGAGCCGGGTGAGGCGGGAGGCGCCCCCGAGCCCGGGGTGGATCCCGACGGTCGCCTCCGGGAAGACCGAGCTTGGCCGTCTCCGACGCGACGATGAGGTCCGCGGCGAGCGCGAGCTCCAGGCCGCCCCCGAGCGCGTACCCCTCGACCAGGGCGATGACCGGCGTCGGGAACTCCTCGATGGCCCGGCACGCCTCCTGGCCCAGGAACCCGAAGCTCGCGGGCCTCGCTGACGGTCTTCGTGGACATCTCCGCGATGTCGGCCCCGGCGGAGAAGACCGGCCCCGCTCCCGATAGGACGACCACCCGGATCCCGGCCTCGTGGGCGAGGGAGTGGAACGTCGCCTCGAGCTGAGTGAACAGGGCCGTGTTGAGCGAGTTGAGCGCGGCGGGCCGGTCGAGGAGGACCCACGCGACGGGACCCTTGCGCTCCACCCGGACCAGGGAGATCGGCCACTGGTGCTCCTTGCGCTCGGCCCGCGCCGCTAGCTCGGCCGACGACCGGGAACGCGGCCTCCCACCGGCGGGAGAACTCCTGGACCCGTTCGAAGCCGTGGGGGATGCCCGCCTGCGAGATCTGGGCGAACGGGGTCGTGCTTCCACCGCAGCCCGACGACCGCGCCGGTCTCGACGGCCTCGGCGGTGGCGACCCCCTCTTCGACGAGCTGGGTGACGATCCCGCAGATCGCCCCTTCGAACCTGGCCGCGGATGGCGGGCTTCCGTTCCGGCTCGACCTGGGAAGCCCGCCAGTCCCACGGCGGGCCTTCTTCTCCACATGCTCCTCGAGGAGGTCGGTGGGATCGTAGAACGGCCCGAACGCGTCGGCGAGGGACTGCAGGAGTGGTAGGCGATCGGGGCGCCGGTCAGGTTCATCATCTCGAACGGCCCGTTGGTCGAGCCCGGTCAGCTCCCGGCCCACCTCCTCGATGGTCGCCCAGGAGCCGAGCCCGTCCTCGGCCATCCGGGTCGCCTCGTTCATGTACGGCACGAAGAACCGGTTGACGCAGAAGCCCGCGCTGTCCCGGGACCGGATCGGGACCTTCCGAAGGTCGTAGGCGAACCTCTCCAGGGTCTCGAGCACCTCGGGCGCGGTGGCGTCCCCGCCGACGATCTCGACGAGCTTGTTGATGGCGGCGGGGTAGAAGAAGTGCAGGCCGGCGAAGCGGGCAGGGATCCGGGAGATGGGCCGCGAGGCGGCTCACCGAGAGCGAGGAGGTGTTGGTCGCAACGATCGCCGACGCGTCGAGGTCGGGCGCGCGCCTCGGTGAACACCGCTTTCTTGACCGCCTCCTCCTCGAAGACCGCCTCGATGACGAGCTTCGCGCCTCGGACCGCCTCGCCGAGGTTCGGTGGTGAACTGGATCCGCCCGAGCACCTCCGACGCGCTGGGCCGGGGTCATCTTCTTCCGCTGGACCGCGCCGTCGAGGGTCGACTCGATGAGCCCGCGGCCGCGGGCGATCTGGGCGTCGGTCAGGTCCCGCACTCGGACGGAGAACCCGGCCTGGGCGCACGCCTGGGCGATCCCGCTGCCCATGTTCCCGGAGCCGAGGACCGCGATCGCATCCGGGGGGGTAGACGCATCGCCACGAGGACCGACCGTTCTGCCGGGGAGGCCACCGGCGAGGCGGCGCCACGTAGGACCGGGCCTTAAACCTGCGTTCGTTCCGGACGACGGCGCCCCGGGGGACCGGTCCCTGCGGGTCCGCGATGGGCTGGCATGTCGGAGGGGGAGGGAACGGGCGGGCCTCGACCCCGATCTCGCCCTGCACCGCTCGTTCATCGTGGCCCTCGGAGGGTTCGTGCTGGAGTTCGCCGGCGGCGCGCTCGTCACCCACGAACGGATCGCGGTCCCTTCGTTCAACTACGTCGATCTCGGCCGGCTCGCCGCCGGACCGCCAGACGGCGTTCTTCGAACGGGCGCTGGACCATTACTTCCAGCGAGCGATCCGACCGTCGTTCCGGGCCCGCCCGGCCCGTGGCCGCCCACGTCGACCGGACGCTCCGGTCCCTCGGGTTCGTCCCGGCGGAGGAGCCCTGGGTGGTGCTTCGGACCTCCGCCCCCCTTCGCCGTATCCGCCCCGAAGGCCGGCCTGGAGATCGAGAGCGTCCGGGAGGGCGAGGAGCTCGCTGCCGCTCTGGGCCCACGCCCGGGAGCGCGGACGAGCTCCGACGGGCGCTGGAGGTGCTGCTCGACCACCCGAACCCCGGCGAACACCTCGAGGCCCTGGTCGCCCGGGAGGAGGGCGTCGTCGTCGGCTGCGCGCTCGCCTACGAACGGGAAGGCGCCGCCGGCCTTCACGCCGTGGCCACCCAACCCGCGAGCCCGGGGGCGAGGCATCGCGACCGCGGTCGTGCGCGGGGCGCTCGAGCGCCTGGAGCGGCGGGGGGTCCGCCGGACCGTCCTGTTGAGCGCCGTGCCCCGTCTCGGCCCGCGCCTCGCCTCCCTGGGATTCTCGGAGGCCGGACGCCTCGTCGAGTACCGCCTTTCGGAGGACGCCACGCTCGCGCTCCCGGCCCCCGGCCCACCCCAGCCGCCCCGGTGGCGGCCGCCCCGCCGTCCCTGACCGGTCAGCGGGCGTCGGCCCGTCGGACCCTGTCGAGCTTCAGGCGCTGCTCGAGCGAGGCGATCGTCCGGATCGTCGGGACGACGGTGTCGGCGTTGAGGGAGATCGAGTCGATCCCCTGCCGGACGAGGAACTCGGCGAACTCCGGGTACACGCTCGGTCCCTGCCCGCAGATCCCGACGGTGCGGCCCGTCGGCGTGGGCCCCCTCGATCAGCATCTCCACGGCCCGGAGCACGGCCGGGTCGCGCTCGTCGAAGTACCCCATCCGCCCGAGGGTCTCAGAGTCTCGGTCCGCGCCGAGGACCAGTTGGGTCAGGTCGTTGGAGCCGATCGAGAACCCGTCGCAGTGCTTGGAGAACTCCCGGGCGAGGAGGACCGTCGATGGCACCTCGGCCATCAGGTAGAGCAGGAAGTCCCGGGAGCGCTTCAGCCCCTTCTCCCGCATCATCTCGGCGATCTGTTCGAGCTCCCAGGTATTGCGGACGAACGGGAGCATCACGTGGGCGTTCTTCAGCCCCCGCTCGGAGCGGATCTTGTGGATCGCCTCCAGCTCGAGAAGGAACGCCGGCCGGTAGACGGGGGAGATGTACCGGGAGCAGCCGCGCCAGCCGATCATGGGGTTCTCCTCCTCCGGCTCGTACGCCTCCCCGCCCGGCATCCCGCGGTACTCGTTCGTCTTGAAGTCCGAGGTCCGGATGATCACCGGCCGAGGGTAGAACGCCTGGCAGACCTTCGCAAGGCCGTCGGCGAGCCGGTCCACGAGCTCCGGGCCGCGGCCCGCCTTGATCAACGCCAGCGGATGCTCCCGGATGTGCGCCGTGAAGATGAACTCGATCCGGAGGAGCCCGACCCCCTGCACCGGGAGCTGCAGCGTACTCGTCCGCCTTCTCCGGGACCCCCACGTTGACGTAGATCTTGGTGGCCGTGACGGGCACCCCGTGATGGTGTCCGCCGAGCGAGCTGCCGCCGCTCGACGACGCGGCGGCCGCCGCCGGCAGGCTCGCCTTGAGCTTGCTCGAGCCCGGCGAAGACCGAGCCGGTCTTCCCGTCGACGGTGATCGAGCTCCCGTCGGCGATCATCTTGGTGGCGTTCCGGGTCCCCACGATGCAGGGAACCCCGAGCTCCCGGGACACGATAGCCGCGTGGCAGGTCATCCCGCCCTCGTCGGTGACGATCGCGGCGGCCCGGGTCATCGCAGGGACCATGTCGGGGGTGGTCATCGTCGTGACGAGCACTTCGCCGGCCAGGAGCTTGTCGAGCTCGGCCGCACTGAGCAGGAGCCGGGCCACGCCGCCGGCGATCCCCGGGCTCGCCCCGAACCCCCGGACCAGCGGGGCGTCGTGGGAGGCCGAGAGCTTTCCCGGGGGGGCGTCCTCGGTGAGGGGCATCGGACCGGACGAGCCGCCCGCACTGAGCGTCCCGGCCTTCGCCGGGATCGTCGTCACGGGGCGGGCCTGGACGATGTAGAGCGAACGGGCGTCCGCGCACCATTCGACGTCCATCGGTCGTCGATAGTGGGATTCGATGACCCGCGCGAGGCTCGCGAGACGCTGGATCCGGTCGTCCGGGAGCTTCTGCCGGGAGCGGTCGGCGGCCGGCACCTCTTCCCGGCGGTTCCCGCCGGCGTCGGCCCGGACGACCCGAATGGACTGCTCGCTGATCTGCTTCTGGACGACCCGTTGGGTCGCGCCATCGACGACGTAGTGATCGGGAGTGACCTCCCCGCCGACGATCGCCTCGCCAAGGCCCCATCCGGCCTCGATGATCATGTGATTCTCCCCGGTGTTCGGGTCCCGGGTGAACAGGATGCCGGAGACGGTCGACTCCACCATCTTTTGGACGAGCACGGCGAGCCGCAGCTCCATCGTGGTCGTACCCTTTCTTCGCCCGATAGACGAGGACCCGGGCCGTGAACAGGGAACCCCAGCACTTCCGGATCGCCGAGAGGACGTCGTCGGCGTCGCCGACGTTGAGATATGTCTCCTGGAGGCCGGCGAAGGACGCCCCCTCCAGGTCCTCGGCGGTCGCGGAGGAGCGGACGGCGGAGAAGTGGACGTCGTGCTCGCGGGAGTACTGGGCGAACGCCGCCAGGATCGGTTCCCGAAGCTCCGGCGGGAATTCGGTCGACTCGAAGGCGTCGCGGATCCGCCGGGAGACCGCATCGACGCTCTCGGGCCGCTCGAGGTCGAGCGTCGCCATGGCACCGGGGATCTCCTCTTTGAGGACCGTGGAGTCGACGAACGCCTGGTAGGCCTCCGTCGTGACGACGAACCCCGGCGGCACCGGCAGGCCCTGCCGGACCAGCTCGCCCAGCTTGCCGGCCTTTCCCCCGACCAGCGGGAGGTCCGAGTCGGAGACGTCCGCGAGGTTCACGATCTGCGGCATGGTTCGTCAGTCCTCCCGGCGGAAGGTGTAGGCCACGAGGTCAGAAGACGGGGAGTACGGGTGGACGATCCGCGGGGGCTCGGGCCGGAAATGTCCGGTCCCCGTGAGCATCGCGGCCAGGGCGTCGGATCGACCGGGGGTGCCGTCCCGTTCGGTCACTTCGTAGTAGTGCAACTCCCCTCCGGCGGCCACCGCCGTTGCCACTTGGGCAATGTACTTAATCCCTCCGTGGGGAAGGTTCATCAGAACGCGATCTGCGACGCCGGCCGACGGTAGGAACTGCTCGACCGGGGCGCGGACGGGCACGATGGACAGGCCCAACCGGGTCCGCTTCCGCGTGGCGTTCAGCAGCTCGATCGCGTCGGGGTTGGAGTCCACGGCGACCACCCGACGCGCGCGCCCGTCCCGGGCGATCAGAAGAGCGAACGGGCCGACGCCACAGAACAGGTCGAAGACGGTCTCGCCCGGTCGGACCAGGGCGGCGACACGGGCGTGCTCACGACCCAGCCTCGGGGAGAAGTAGGCCCGGGAGACGTCCACGTCCAGCTCGAACCCGTTCTCCCGGTGGAGGGTGCGGAACGATCCTTCCCCGGCGAGGGGGACCAGCGTGCGCCGACGCTGCGGACCGTGGACCCCCTCGTCCTGGGCCACCAGTCGCGCTCCCGGAACGAACCGGAGCAGCGCCTCGCCGATCGCCTGGGAACGGGCGATCAATGGAGGGGGGATCCGGACGAGGACGATATCGCCCACGATGTCGAAGGACCGGGGCAGGAGAGCCTCCTCCTCAGCGGGCACGTCGAGGAGGTCCCGGTAGGTATGGGCGGGGATGGCGCGCGCCGCCAGATCCGCCTCGACCAGACACCCGGAGCTGGGGAGGGGCTCCGGCGTCGCCCGGAGCGGGAACAGGACGAACTCGTCGGTCCGCTCCACCTCGCGGTCATCGGAGAGCCAGCCACCGTCCCGGAGCTCCTTTCGGACGCCTTCGGCCTCGGACCGGTGGACGCGCCAGACCGGCCCGCTCATACGGGAGATTCGAGGTCCTGGAGGAGGCGCATCACCTCGGCGCCGCGCCGGTGGCCGAGCGCCCCCCGCGCGGCCGCGGCCTCCGAAAACTTCGAGGCCGGAGACGCCTCCGGCGCCACGTGGCGCCCTGCCACGAGCAGCGGCACCGGGTCGTCGGAATGGCCCCGGAGGATGGCCGGCGTGGCGTGGTCCGCGGTGATGGCGATCCGGTGCCGTTCCAGGTCGAGGCCCTCGAGGAAGGGGCCGAAGAAGGACCGATCGAGCGCCTCGATGATCTCCTGCTTCAACCGGGCGTTCCCGTCGTGGCCGGGCTCGTCCGGCCCCTTGAGGTGCACGTAGACGAACGGGTGCTCTTCGAGCGCCGTTCGGGTCACCCGGGCCCGTTCGCGCAACGCCGCGTCCCGGTCCGGCCCCATCGGGCCGACGTAGAGGTCGGCGAGGCCGAGCAGTCGTGCGATGCCGCGCTCGACCGGCATCTCCGTGACGGCCGCCCCTCCGAACCCGTGCCGCTCCGCGAACGGACGCAGGGGCGTCGATGCCAACGCCCCCGCGTTCCGGACCAGGAGCCCGCTCGCGAGCTTCCGCCCCCTGAGGGCGCGACGGGCGTTGACCGGATGAGCGGCGAGGATCCCGGCGGCCCGCTCGAGGAAGTGGTTGACGCCCGACGCGGCTCGCTCTGCGGACTCACCACGGACCAGGGGGGTGACCGCCCGAACTCGGGCCTCGGCCGGGGTGCGGGCCTGGCCCAGCCCCCCCACCCGCTCGTAGAACGGGTCGGCGTTGGAGATCTCCGGGGAAAGGCCACGGCCATCCGTAGGATGGAACCAGAGCACCCCACGGTGGCCGACGGTGGCCCGGACCTCGGCCCGGATCCGTTCGTCACGGAGCAGGTCCGCCTCGGTGAGGGACCGGGCAAGCTCCCGGGCCTCCTCGGTGGAGAGGCTTCGGCCGACCCGGGAATCCACCACGAGCCCAGCACCGTCGACGGTGGCGAAGTTGAGCCGCAGGGCGATGTCCCCCGGGGACAGGGAGATGCCGACGCCCTCGGCCTCCAGGACGCCACGGCCGGGCGAGTCGTGCTCCGGGTCGTACCCGAGCAGTGCCAGGACCCCGGCGTCAGATTCGGGGGCGACGCCCGGTTCGATGAGGACCACGTCCCCGAGCGGCGGCCCGGACGAGCTGGTCGAGATGGGGCGTCCGGGCCGCCTCCACGGGGCTGATGCCCCCCGTATCGGGGTGGGGGCGGTCTCCGAGACCGTCCAGCACGATGAGCGCTCGATGCCCGGCCCTGCTCGCTGACTGCGTCTGGCTCATTCCTTATATGGAGCGCCCTTCTCGACGCTCCGTCCGTGCAGCAATCGGGCGGCGTTAAGGCGTTTTTTGGTCGCCCCGTGGGAAAAGCCGTCCTCGTGGTCCTCGCCCTGCTCACGCTGGTGGGGAGCTTTCTCTACCTTGGACCCCTGCTCGCGGTGCCGACCTTCCTGCTCTTCGCCCTCGCCCTGCCGATCTACATGGGGTGGAAGCGGATCCGCGACCTCGCGATCGTGGGCCTCGTCGTCCTCCTCGCCGCGGCCCCCCTGGCGAGCGCGCTCGACGCCCAGCAGATCCGGGTGACGGCCCCCCCCGCCAGCTCCGACCCGAGCCTCCCGTACGGGAACGGCAGCTCGGTCATCACCAACGCCCAGGTGACCCCTTTCCTCGGGGACGCCGGCGCGACGTACAACTTCTCGTTCGAACTGGATCCCGCGGCGCTTCCCTTCAACAGTTCCGGCCTGCTCTGGGCCGCGCTCTACATTTCCTCGTGTCCCGGGGCGACGGGGAATACCTCCCCCTACTGCAGCGCGGGCTACCCGTTCCTCGAGTTCAACGACACCGCTCTCCCCAATACGTCCGCCCCGTTCCTCGAGCAGTTCAACGTCACCCTCGGCGACGGTCCCCAGATCTGGTGGTGGCAGGCCTCCACCGGGTACGAAGCGAACCACAGCGCGAGCCAGGTGGTCTCCATCTTCCTCTACGTCCCGACCTACGGGAGCCAGGAAGGACCCGTGACGGGTCCGTTTACCTCGACCTTCACGCTGGTCCTGGTCCCCATCCTGGAGGCCCTGCTGATCTACACGGGTACCGTGTTCTTCTTCGCGCTGCTCGTCTACATGTACTTCCGCGGCCGCCGACAGCGCCGGGGAGGGCCACCGTTGTCGACCGACCCGAGCGCGCCCGAGGCTCCGGGCGCCCCCGGCGCTCCGCCGACCGCCCCGCCCAGTCCGACGGAGCAGAAGTGCCCCAACTGCCAGGCGCTGGTCTACCCGAACGAGAGCAGCTGCTGGAAGTGCGGTGCCTCGCTCACGGCGAAGTCGACGGCCAGTTCCGCCCCGTTGGCGTCCGGGAAAAGTCCCTAGGAAAGGGTTCGGGCGGCCCCGGCGGCCACGCTAGGTGAACGTTGTCGCCTGGTTGAGCACGTTGAGGCCGATCGAGTCATCGCTCCCGTACAGGCCCGTCGGAGTGCTCGAGACGACCACCGAGAGTGTGTACGGCCCCGTCGATGGCGCAAGCCATTGGAGGACCACAAACGTGTTCGTCCCGGCGCCGGAGATCGAGAGGGTCGTGGTGACGACCTGGCCGTTCAGGAGCGCGATCGTCCCGTTCACAAGGAGCGAGACTGTGATGAGCCCCGCGGTGGGCCCGTTCTCCCGGACCCCGACGTAGAGGACGCTGAAGTGGGCGTGGCTCTGGCCGACGATCGTGGCCTGATCGACCCCGAAGTCCGTGAGGGCGCGTCCGGTCGCCGAACTGCTGGCGAGGCCCGTGACGAAGTCCATCACGTTGTACATCACGTCCGACCCGGCCTGGCCCGTCCCCCACGTCGCGGAGGCGGGGGCCGGCAGGGTAGTGGTCATGAGCGCCGGATCGCCCGCGATGGCCACGAAATGGAGGGAACCCGAGGTCTTGTAGGCGCCGTTGACCGCGCCGCCGACCTTGATGAACGAGTTCGTCGCGCCCTTGCCGAACGTGTCGTAGGGGATGAACGCGCTCGAGGTGAGGAGGGTCAGGTTGTACTTGAGGGTCGCAGGGATCCCGTCGCCCCGGAGACCTGCCGCGGCCGCGGCCGTGTAGGTCAGGGCCGTCGCTGAGGCGCCCTGGGTCTGGCAGGTGCCGCTTCCCCCCGGCGTTGTGAGCCCGAAATCGGTGAAGTACGCCGCCGCGTAGGTGACGCACGTCGTGGTGGCGAAGGCGTTCGAGCCGAGGAGTACGATGCTCGTGCTCGCAGCGGCCGTGGTGATCGCGGTCTGGTCCGCCGCGCTGGCAGCCGTCGGGCAGCCGCCGCCGGTATTGCTCCCGTAGTCGATCACAGCGACCTTGTAGGCCGTGAGCTCCGCAGACGTCAGCGAGCTCCCGCACGCCACGAACAGGGTAGAGTACGGGAACCCGTCCGCGGTCAGCTCCTCGGCGAGGAGGGCGCTCTCGTTGAAGGCTGTGCGGACCCCCGCCGCCACGTTGTGGGCGACGAGAACGATCGACGGGTACACGGTGATGTTGAGGCTCGCGGCGGTTGTCCCGCCCCCCGTGACATTGACGGTCACTTGGAGCAGGTAGACACCCGCTGTGGCCGGCGTCCACGTCTGGGTGAACGTCGCGGAGCTCCCGGCGGAGACGGCCCCGGTCGTCGTGCCGAGATTGGTCGCCCCGGCGAAGAAGACCTCGGTGGAGGTGACCGCCGTCGCGCCGCCGTTCGTGACCGAGGCGGTCAGGGTCGTCAGTTGGCCGGCGATTGGAGTTACCGGGGCCGCCACCAGGGTTGCGCTGACCTGGCCCTGCGTCGTGATCAATGTGACGGTGAACGCGGCCGTGTTCGACAGTCCCTGGCTGTCCGAGGCGTTAACGAACACGTAGTAGGTGCCGGGCGCCGTAGTGACGCCGCTCGCGACCACGTAGTACCAGGTTCCGTTGGTGGCGGAGAACGTCAGCTTGTGGAGACCCGATCCGGTGCTACCGGGGACCTGGGAAAGGTTCAGGTACACTGATTGGGCCCTCAGGGTAGGATCGGAGATCTGGACGAAGACCGTGAACTGGCGACCGACGGCGGGGGTCCCAGGGTTGGTCCCCTCGTTGACGAATACCGGCGGGACGGCGGGGCTCGCGCCGGGAAGGGTGACCCGGAAGAGGAGTTCGCTCGTCGTGGTCAGGGAGACGGTGATGTTGTCAGGCGATGTGAGGGTGTAGTTTGTGACGTTCAGGTACCAGGTCTGCCCGAGGTTCCAAACGGCTGCATGGCCCGGGAGGCCGGTCGAGACCGTGAACGGAGTCGTGAACCGCGTCGGATGTGTAGAGGAGTAGAGGTAGACGTTCGAGCTGCCGGGGATCGTGGGGCCGGCCAGGTGGAGGATCGAAACGCCGATGATGTTCGTCGTCGATCCCACGACCTTGTAGGCCAAGGTCGCGGTGAACTGGTTGGTCGGCTGCGGTGCGGGCTGGGGGAACGTGTTCACGAAGTAGAAGATCGAGGAGAACAGAGTGACAGTGAGCGCCAGGAGGAGGATCGTGGCAACGACCTCGCTGACTCCGCGTGAACCCTTTCGACCCCACCGAACCGACCGACGGCGGGACCCAACGCCCCGCGAACGCCCTACCGCGATAATGGACCTCTCCCCGGCCGTCGACGGCCGTGGTTGTCGGTACGATGGCGGGGGGCGGTATTTAGACGTTCCCGAGCCGTCGACGGGAATCGGGCGACAACGCCACGGCCGGGGCGACCCCGACACGTATGCGTACGCACCCGGCCGGGGCGCCGAACCGGACGATTTCGGAGGGGGGTTATACACACGCATGGCCGCGTACGACGGGTTCGGATCGGTCCCGGAACTTGTTCGACACGGTAGAGAACGACCGGACCCGTGGGTCCGGCGGCTTCCGTCGCAATCGCGAGCGTTTGTTTAAGTAGTTTAATTTTCCATAGCCCGCATGCCCGTGTTCGACAAACCCGCCCGAGCCCCTCCGGAGGAGCGGTCCTCGACCGCCCCGCGACGCCCCGGGCCGGAGGACGAGCGGATCGCGCTCCGGTGCCACCTTCGGGAGCTCCAGCTCCTGGACACGTTCGTGGCAAGCGGGGAGTTCCGAAGCCGGTCGGACCTGATGCGCCACGCCCTCCTTGAGTTCCTTCGTTCCCGCGCGACCGAGGCGGTCGCGCCCCCGGCCGCCGCACTCCCCGAGGGCCTCATCGAGGTCCCGGTACGGCTGCGGACGGAAGAGGTTGAGATGTTCCGGGCCCATGCAAAGCTGGTCGGCAACGACCGGCCTCTGGGCGATCTCCTCGCTGAGCTGGTGCGGCACGGCGAGGTAGCCCTGAAGGTCTCGGAACTCGTCGCTCGGCACCGCGGCCTCTCCCAGGACGCGGCCCAGGCGCGAGCGTCGATGAACTCGCTCAGGAGGAGCGCTGACGACCTCGAGCGTCGGGGGGTCGTCGGGCGGTAGTGGTCGGCAACCGGCGCGGGGGGATCGAGGGTGGTGGCGTTGTACGGAGACGAGCGGCAGAGCGACTACGAGAGAACACCCGAGCGGGCCGACGATATCGTCGACGACCCGTTCGTGGACGTGCCCCGGCTCGGGCAGGACATCCGACTGGTCCTGGCGTGCGTCGGTGGCGGTGCCATTCAGATCGGGCGGGAGGTCGCCCGACATCACCTGCGCCACGTGGAGACCGTGGCCATCAACTGCGACGCCTCGGTCCAGGACCGCGAGGAGTTCGACCGACGGATCTGCCTGAACTCGGGGCGCAGCGAGCTCTCCGACATCGGCGGGTCTCCCTCCCACGGCGCCCAGATCGCCCGGGCCGCTCTTCCGGCCCTCGAGCGCCTGTTCGAAGGTACCACCTTTGTCACGGTGATCGGCAGCTTAGGCGGAGGGGCCGGGACCGGGGTATTGCCCTACGTGCTTGACGCGGCGGCGCGTTCCTCCCAGGTCCTCTCGGTCTTCGTGGTGAAGCCGTTCCAGTGCGAAGGCGAGCGCCGGGCCATCGCCGATCGTGCCCTCGCCCGGCTCCACTTCATCGAATCGTACGTCGAAAAGCAGGAGCGCGGCAACGCGAGCCTGCAGGTCCTCGACAACGAACAGGTGCGGGCCGCCGAGCCGACCTTACCGTTCCGGCGTCTCAACGCCCGGTGGGGCGAAACGATCGCTCGCCACATCGAAGAAGCGTTCATCGTGCCCGCCGAGACGCTCCTCGAGGCCCATCGAGCGCAGCAGTTGATCACCGAAACGATCGCCGCGCCGCGCCCGCCGGCGCCGGAACCCGGGCCCTCCCTCCCCATCCCCTTCGCACCCCTGGCGCCGCAGCTTGGCTACGAGATGCCGCCGGCCGGGTCGCCGCTGGGGGACGCGGAACTGACGTTCGAGATCGACGGCCGCCCGGACGGCCCGCGCCTCTAAGGCGCCCGTTGTCGGCCGTTCGCCAACCGTTATGAGGAGCCCCGGCTCCGGCCCGTTCGAATGAGCGGGTGGCTCAACGGCCGGGTGATCACGGGGGTCCTGACCCTGCTGCTCCCGGCGATCCTGATCGCGGTCACCGTCGAGTACTTCGCCTCCAATCCCCTCTCCATCCTGGTCCTGATCATCACGATGGGCATGGGGACACTCTATCTGCTCAGCTACCCCGAAGTGACGTCGGGGATCCCGACCGCTTAGGACCCCGGTTACTGGTACATCGTGCCCTCGCCCCGGTCTGGGGGGGTCGGAGGAGCGGTGGCGGCGTTCGGCCGCTGTCGCATGGCGGCCCGCAGCGCGTGCTCGATCGTCTCCGCTTGGGAACGGAGCGGACCCGTGTCGATCTTGAGCTCGGGCATCATCCGGTCCAGGGTCTCGATGAGCGCCGCTCCGGCCCGATGGTCTGGGTAGCCTTCCGGCCCCTGGGCGCTCACCAGGAGCGCTGCCACCGGCACCGCGGCCCGCAGGCCCCCGACCAGCATGCCGCCGGTGACCCCGCCGATAACACCATCCTCGAGCGGTCGGGCCCCGGCGCCCTGGAACACTCGAGCCGAGGCGGCGTCGACCTTCGACTGGATGAACCAGACCGCCTCGGCCACCTTGGAGAGGTCTGTCTCGCCATCGGTGGGGTGAGGCATGACCCCCTCCAGGCACAGTACCGTGCGGCACTTTCGCTCCTGGGCGCCCGCGAGGATGGCGTCAGCGATCGGAGAAGCGGAGCCGAGGGCCGGTGGGAACTCGGAGACCACGAGCGCGAGGTCGGGGCGGCCGTAGACTCGGACCGGCGGCTGGACCCGGCCGTTCTGCACCACCGCGACCGGGAGCGACATGGGCGACACCATCATCCCGATCCGCTGAAGGCCGAGGCTGCGGACCACGTAGTGGGCAGCCACGGTGGCAGCGAGGCCCGCGCTTGGGAAACTGGACAGGAGGACGCCGTTCGGGGCGAGCCCCGGCACAGCGGGCTCGTCGACCCACGTGAACTCGTCTTCGGCCATGGCCCCCGAAGCCTGCCTGAATAGAAAGCGCTTCGGAGGGTGGAGCCTCTCCGCGCGAAATGCCAAGTAGTCACCGACCGGTGGGCCCGACGTGGGGCTACCGTTCCGCGACATCGTGACCCCCCAGGAGCTCGGCTGGGAGGCACTGGCCGGGCGTACCCTCGCCGTCGATGCGTACAACGCTATCTACCAGTTCCTTGCGACGATCCGGGGGGCGGATGGCGTCCCGTTCAGCGACGCAGCCGGGGCGCCGACCAGCCACCTGATCGGCGTCCTATATCGGACCACGGGGCTGCTCGCCCAAGGAGTTCTTCCGGTCTGGGTCTTCGACGGGAAGCCCCCAGAGCTCAAAGCCGGCACCCTCCGAGCCCGTTTCGCCGCCAAAGAACGCGCGGAGACCCAGTGGAAGGAGGCGCTGGCGGCGGGCGACCTCGAGACCGCCCGGAAGAAGGCCGCCGCCACGTCACGGCTCACCCGCCCCATGGCCGAGGAGGCGATGCTGCTTCTCAGGGCCCTTGGGGTCCCGGCCATCCAAGCGCCCTCGGAAGGGGAGGCCCAGGCCGCCGCCCTCGCGGCCCGCGGGTTCGTCTGGGGGGCGGCGTCCGAGGACTACGATTCACTACTGTTCGGGGCCCCGCGACTCATCCGGGGGCTAGCGGCCCGAGGTCGCCGCGGTTCCGCGCCCGGCGCCCAGCTGATCGTCCGGGACGAGCTCCTTCAGACCCTGGGGATCTCGGAGGAGGAGCTCCTGCTGGTGGGTCTCATCGTCGGGACCGATTTCAACGACGGTGCCGCCGGGTACGGGCCCAAGAAGGCCCTGAAACTCGCCAAGGAGCACCTCGGATGGGAGGCCACGCTCCGAAAGGCCGGGATAGATCCCGCGGAGGTGGAGCCCGTTGCCGATGTGTTCCGGCACCCGAATGTGGATCCCACCCCCCCGCCACCCTTCGGCCCCGTCGATGAGGACGCGGTACCTGAAGATCGTCGTCGATGGACACGGCTTCTCCGCGGACCGCGTGAGGGCCGCCGTCGCCCGCGCGCGCCGCCGGCCCCCTCCCGCCACGGCGCCGGTAGAAGCGAGGGGCCATCAGACCCTGCTCGAGACGTTCGGGGGCGGGGAGGGCATCCCATGATCTTCGAGTCCGTTCCCAACTTCTCCGAGGGCCGGAACCTTCCGAACGTCGAGCGGATCGCCTCCGAGGCCCGGGGGGTCCCCGGGGTGACCGTGCTCGATGTCGAGGCCAATGCCGATCACAATCGGTGCGTCATCTCGCTCGTGGGAGAGGGGGAGGCCCTCGTCGAAGCGCTGGTACGGATGTCCCGCCGCGCTCTCGAGCTGATCGACCTCACCCACCACGTCGGGGAGCATCCCCGGATGGGGGCCGTCGACGTGATCCCGTTCGTTCCTCTCGGCGAGGCGACCACCGCGGACGCCGTGGCCCTGGCCGGCCGCCTCAGTGAACGCCTATGGAAGGAGCTGAGTCTCCCCGTGTACCTCTACGCGGACGCCGCCCGGAGGCCGGAGCGGTCGGACCTGGCCGTGGTCCGGAAGGGCGGGTTCGAAGGGATCCGCGATTCGATCGGGACCGACCCGGCGCGCGCCCCGGACGTCGGCGACCCGGCGGTCCATCCTACCGGGGGGATCGTCGCGGTGGGCGCGCGGCCGGTGCTGATCGCGTTCAACGCGTACCTGGCCACGAGCGACGTCGCGATCGCGAAGAAGATCGCCCGCTCGGTCCGCGCGCGGGACGGGGGCCTCGCCGAGGTCAAGGCGCTCGGGTTCGACATCAAGGAACGCCACCAGGCCCAGGTCTCCATGAACCTCACCGACTACCGGAAGACGCCGGTCCATCGCGCCCTCGAAGCGGTCCGTCGGGAGGCCGAACGGTACGGCGTTTCCGTCCAGGAGGGCGAGGTCGTCGGGCTGATCCCCGAGGACGCGCTTCTCGACGCCGCCGAGTTCTACCTGCAGCTCAACGTGTTCGATCGTCAGCAGATCCTCGAGCGGAAGGTCCGCGCGGCGACTGCGGGGGCGGTCGGCCGACCGCTCGCCGACTCGTCGCTCGCCGGCTTCGCCGCCAAGCTGGCGGCCCGGACTCCGACGCCAGGGGGAGGAAGTGCTTCGGCCGCCGCCGGCGCCTTTGGAGCGGCGCTCGGCGAGATGGTGATCGCGTACTCCGTGAAACCCGGGACCCGGACCCGGAGATGACCGTCGCCGCTCAGCGGCTCGGCGAGCTGCGCGGGTCCCTGATGGCCGGGGTCGACGAGGACGCTACCTCCTTCGAAGCGGTCCGCGCCGCGCGCCGCAGGATGAAGGAGGCGCCGGACGATCGCCGGCGCTCGGAAGGCCTGGGAACACGCGCTTCGCTACTCGGCCGAAGTTCCACTCGCCACCGCCCGGCAGGCGCGGGAGGCCTCCGCGCTGCTCGAGAAGATCCGTTCGAAAGTGAAGGCGACGATCGCGAGCGACCTCACGACAGCCATGGCTCTGTTGGCGGCCGCGGCGGACGGAGCGCTCGCCAACGTGGCGATCAACCTCGCCGAACTGGCCACCCAGAACGTGCCGCACGACGACCTCGCCGCCGGCGCGGCGGGGCTCGCGTCGTCCTCGCCCCGATGATCGCCGTCCCCTCGCGCCCTCGGGTGCTGCTGAACTGCGCGATCTCCATCGATGGTCGGCTCGCGTACGCCCACGGACGGCGGGCCCTTCTATCCGGGCCCCAGGACCTGGCCCGCGTCA
This sequence comes from uncultured Thermoplasmata archaeon, assembly GCA_963708255.1. Taxonomy (GTDB): domain Archaea; phylum Thermoplasmatota; class Thermoplasmata; order Lutacidiplasmatales; family UBA184; genus Lutacidiplasma. The sequence goes on along the minus strand of CAVPSE010000002.1, from coordinate 603,526 downwards.
TGCGGATCCGGGCGTCGGTCGACGCGATCCTCGTGGGCGTGGGGACGGTCCTCGCCGATGACCCGTCGCTCCGCGTCCACTGGGAACGGATCGGCGGCCCCGCCGGGCGCAACCCCACGCGCGTGGTCCTCGATTCGCGCGGGCGGACTCCGGCGGCCTCCAAGGTCCTCGATGGGAGCGCCCCGACGATCATCGCAACCGCCACCGGGTGCGAACAGAGATTCCCGCCCACCGTCACCGCCCTGGCGGTCGGGCATCCCCGGGTCGATCTCCCCGGCCTCCTCGAGGCGCTCTGCGGGCGCGGGATCACCACCCTGCTGGTCGAGGGGGGGGCCGAGGTCCTAGCGTCCTTCCTGCGGGGGGCGCTCTTCGACGAGCTGACCGTCTACGTCGCCCCCGTGGTCATCGGGGGGCCGACGGCACCCCGGATGGTGGCGGGCCCGGAGACCGCGGGTGCCGGTCCGGCTCGTCCCGCTCGAACGGGTGGCCGCGGTGCCGCTCGACGACGGGGTCCTGATGACGTTCCGCCCGGCGGCCCGCGTACCGTTATAGGCCCGGGACCCTCCGACCCGACGGGTCGTTCTCGTGAAGCTCGTCCACTTCCTCCTCGCCGAACAGTTCCACTTCGGGATGGTCACCGACTCGGACGAGTACGTCGATCTCGACACGGCGTGCCGGGATTACTTCGGCGTCAACCCGGTCAAGGGCGCGGACCCGAGCCGGTTCCGCGATATGCGGGCGTTCTTCAGCGGCGGGACCGACTCGGTGGTCCTGACCCGGCGGATCATCGGAGTACATCGATCGCCGGCGGAAGGCCGGGTGGACCCCCCGGGCCGCCACGGGAGCCCGGTTCCTGTTCAAGCCCGAAGAGGGGATCCGACTGCTGGCGCCCGTGATCAACGGGGCGAAGATCTACTGCCTCGCCTCGAACTCCAAGAGCCACCTGGCCGAACAGGGGAAGCCGACCCCGACCCATCCCCTGGCGTTCACCCGGTTCTACAACAGCCTGGTCGGCCCCGGTGAGCCGCTCGTGCTCCATGGCGCGGGCACGTTCCCGGACGTGGAGCTGGAGCTCGCGGCCGTGATCGGGCGGCGGGGGAAGCATATCCCCGCCGCGAAGGCGTACGAGTACGTCGCCGGCTACACGATCGCCTTCGACATGGGGTACCGGGACCTCCAGTACCCGACTCCCACCTCGATCCCCGACTGGGTGATGGGAAAGGGGTTCGACGCCTCCATGGCCGTCGGGCCCTGGATCGTCCCGAAGGAGGAGGTCGGGGACCCGTACCCGTTGAAGATGGAGCTCAAGGTGGCCGGCCAGGTCCGCCAGGCCGGCGACAGTTCCGACTACCTGTTCCGATTGCCCCAGGTCTTGGAGCACCTCTCGAAGGGGATCACCTTCGAGCCGGGCGACGTGATCTCGCTGGGGACCCTGGGCGGCTCGCCCGGCTTCGAGTTCGGCAAGGAGAGCCGGAAGCTGAAGACCGGAGACGTCGTGGAAGGGACCATCGAGAAGCTCGGACGCCTCTCGGTCCCCGTGATCACGGAAGCGCCGCCTCCCCCCGGAGCGTAAGGAACAGCGCGGTCGCCCCCGGCAGGGTCAGGCGGTCCCCGGCGGCCCCGTTCGCTCGAGCCCCGGCGACCTCGTGGTCGACGTCCTCCGCGAGGACGACCTCGACCGTCTCCCCCGACGGAGCGGGGAGGGTCGCGTCCCGCAGGGGGTCGAACGCCGCGAGCTCCTCCAGCGAGAGCGGCGTGACCCGGAGGCCGGTCCCGCCGTGCAGGGAGCCGGGGAGCCGGATCAATCGGTGGATGTCGGTCGTGACCGGAGCGTCCGTCTCGCCCTGCACCTCGATGGCCGCCTGTCGGAGGACCAGGTCGAGGAGGACCGCGGGAACCTCCCCTTTGAAGACGTCGAGGGAGAGCGTCGCCCGGATCTGGTGGGCCTTCCCTTCGTCCAAGAGCTTGCGGACGAACTGTCGGGCCTCCGACCGGGAGGCGCCCGCCGCCTCGAGCTCGGCGAGGACGGCCGAGCGGTCGGAACGTTCCCACCGTGCCAGCATCGCGAGAACCCCTCGGGTCGTCCGGCCCCGCCAGCCCGGGCGTGTCGGCGGAGTAGAGGTGCTTCGACACCCGGGTCCTGCCGGCGCGTCGGGGCGCGAGGGAGCCCTCCCCCGCGACCACCGAGACGTCGGTCGGCCCCCGGGCCGCTTCCCGGCGCTCATCCACGGCCGTCGTGGCGTCGAAGCCGGAACCCATCACGTACTCGACGAGCTCGCGCCGTTCGGGGCTGTTGAGCGGGAGGAACGCTTCGTCGCGGACGTGGACGTGGTACCCCCGGCCCCCAGAGAAGTACAGCTGGGCGTTCTCGGGAGAGATGCCGAAGTCGCCGAGCAGGAACTCCTCGAGGAGGGAGCGGACCTTCCGCTTCACGAGTTCGAGCTGCCCTTCGTACGATAGACCGGCGGCCTCCCGGAGGTGGTCGGCGTCGAGGTCGAAGATGAGGTCCGCGCCGAGCCACTCCTTCTGGGCCATCTTCAGATGGTCCGGGACCCGGTAGTACGCCGAGGAGTAGTACACGTGGCGAGGCACCTCGAGCGCGAGGAACTCCTCGAACTCCTCGGGCGTCCGGAACGCCGCGTGGCGCCGCATCACCGTCTCCGAGGCGAACGGGAACATCGCGAACTCCCGTCGGGGGAGCCGGACAGGGGGAGGGACCTTCTGCCTCGCGTAGTAGCGCGCGAACTGCTCCCGGGCCCATGGGAGGCTCCGGCCCTCGAGCCGGGCGATCTTGCCCATCCCTACTCCTCAGGATCCGGGAGCGCGTCGAGCGCCAGCTCGGCCGGGGCGAGCGCCGCCTGGGCCGCCTGGTCCCTTCGCATCCGCGCGAGGAGGTGGAACACGACGGAGTGTTCGCTGCCCCGCAGGAGCATCTCGACGGCCCGTGTCGCGTTCTCGAGCTGCTTCTCCTGGCCGATGACCGCCACCGTGCTCCCGAAGACGCTCACCGAGGCGCCCGACAGGTCCTCGATGCGGGTCCGGGCCCGCCCGCGTTCCCCGATGAGCCGGGACCGGATCCGCCAGAGGGAGGCCTTCTCGCGCTTGCCGGTGATCCGTTTGATGTCGATGACGCCGAGGTAGGTGTCATCCCGCAGCAGGCGGGCGGCCCGAGCCGGCGAGAAACCGCGGCCGATAGCGAGGACCATGTCCCGGGCCTTCATGGCGCCGGTCGGGTCGACGTCGTCCGGGGAGGTGACCTCGACCTGCCCATCCTCCGTATCGATGGTCAGGTGGGCCCCGGTCTTCGTCTCGATCTCGTGCTTGGTCGATCCGCCCGGCCCGATCACGACCCCGATCCGCTCGTCGGGGATCCGCACGAACAGGGTCGCCATCACGCCTCCTTCGGGCCGACGGAATCTCCGCCGGCGGCCGAGAGGAACTCCTCGGGCTCCACATCGAAGCCGAGCCTCTTTAGGTACCTCGCGAAGTTCGCCGTGTCCCGGGCCAAAAGGGCGTGGGCCTGGGGATGGTTGGACCCGACCGCCTGGGCCACATCGATGATCACGGGATGCCCCTCGTGCCAGAGGACGTTGTACGGGGAGAGGTCCCCGTGGACAAGGTGGGCGTCGTGGGTCATCCGGTACAGGTCGCGCACCAGCTCGTGATAGAGCTCCGCCGGGTCCTCCACTTCGGCCTCCTGGAGCGGGGGCGCGGGGAGTTCGTCCGTGCCGATGAACTCCATCACGAGGACGTTGCGAAACCGTCCATACGGCTGGGGGACCCGCACGTGGGCGTCGGTCATCCGCTGGAGCATCGTGTGCTCGCGCCGCGTCCACGCGGCGACCATCCGACCGTAGTTCCGCTCGCTCGCCTCCCTTCGGAGGTCCTCCAAGGCGTAGGCGGGGATCCGCCGGAACACCGCGTTGCCGATGCGGTAGACCTTGACGGCCCGGTACCCGCCCGCCCCGCTGGCCCGGAAGACGCCGCCTTCCTTTCCGGTCGAGATCGGGTAGTCGATCGCTTCGAACTCCCCCTGGCTCACGAGTCGGCTGATCGCGAGCAGCGTGGAATGGTCGAAGAACTCGTCCTGAAGCTTGCGCTGCTGCCCTTCCTTTCGGCGGTCCTCGAACCGCTCCTTGTGGGTGGGGAAGACGAGCTCCTCGGGGTTGGCCATCCGGTCGGAGCCACCGTCCCGGCCCAAATACGTTCCCGGTCCGGCGAACGGAGGGGGGTCGACCAGGTGGTGCGAGCGTAACCGGGGGTATTTCAAGGGTGGCCGGCCTAGATAGGGTCGTGCACACGTTCCTCGCCCCCCTCCCCACCGGCGGCCGACCGCGGTCCCCCTCGGTCCCGCCCCCCGCCCTCTCGGAGTTCACGCCCGGGCAGCGCCTCGCCGAACCCGGGACCAACTTCGATGGGGTCTTCCAGGTGGTCCGCGCCGCGGTCCGCCGGGTCCTCGGGGTCGAACGGCCGGGGCTCGGGCTCGCGCTGTCGGACCTTCCGCCCAGCCTGGGAGCCTACTGGCAGGTCACCGGCAACATCATCGTGATGAACGAGGGCCTGGTCAACTCCATGCGGGCCCACGCTTCGAGCCCGCTCGAGTTCAACTCGTTCGTGTACGTCATCCTTGCCCACGAGTACCTGCACGCCCTCGGGTACCTGGACGAGGGGGCCGTTCGGAAGGTGACCGCCCAGGTCACCCACGCCGCCTTCGGCGCAGACCATCCGGCCACCCGCATGGCGGAGGGCGACATCTGGCGGATGTACCCGTTCCTCGCCTACGCGCCGAAGGGGACCGGTCAACGGTTCCGGCTCGTGCGCGGATTCGACCGGGCGTCGACGGACAACTACATCCGGTAGGCCCCCCGGCGACGGCCGGACCAAACCTTATCCGAGGGGGGGACTTTCGAGGGCGGCACAAGCCATGGTCCTCGATTGGTTCTCGGGCGCCCTGATCGTCATCGGACTGATCCTCTTCGGAGTGGAGCTCATCCACCCCGGGGCGCTCCTGTTGGTGCCCGGCTCGATCGTCCTCATGGCGGGCGTTCTGTACCTGTTCTTCCCACCCAGTTTCATCTACGGGACCCCGTACGGCGCCCTCGCGATCCTGATCGCAGCGATCGTCGGGGCGCTCGTCCAGATCCCCTTCTACCGGTGGGTGGCCCCGAACCACCGCCCCATGACCACCACGTCGAGCGGGTTCACAGGAGAGTTCGGGGTCGTGATCTCTCCGATCGAGCCGAACACGATGCGGGGGAAGGTCCAGATCGGCTCGGAGGTCTGGACCGCCAAATCGGACCGATTGATCCCCAACGGCACCCGAGTGAAGGTCGTCTCGGGGGAGGGCGTCTCCCTCCGCGTCATCCCGGCCGACGACGCCGCGGCGTAACGGGTACGGAAGATGACAGATCCAACGGTCGTGACGGGAATCGTAACGCTCACGCTGATCGCCCTCATCATCCTGTTCTACATCCTCTACCGGGCCTTCTACACCATCGCCCCCTACCAGCAAGGGATCGTCGTCCAGCTCGGCTCGTTCAAGAAGATCATCAATCCCGGGTTCAACGTCGTGAGCCCGATCGCCAGCGTGACCAAGGTGGACCTCCGGACCCAGGTGTTGGAGGTGCCTCGCCAGGAGGTCATCACCAAGGACAACTCCCCCACCAACGTCGACGCGATCATTTACATCAAGGTCGTCGACTGCCGGAACGCGATCTTCGCGGTCCAGGACTACCGCGTCGCGACCCTGGCCCTCGCCCAGACGACCCTGCGGTCGGTCATCGGCGACATGGAGCTCGATGAGATCCTGTACAACCGGGAGCGGATCAACACCCGTCTCCGGGACATCCTCGACGAGGCCACGGACCGCTGGGGGGTCCGGGTCGAAGCGGTCGAGATCAAGGAAGTGGACCCGGTCGGCCCGGTCAAGGCCGCCATGGAAGAGCAGACGTCCGCGGAACGGCAACGGCGGGCCGCGGTGCTGCGAGCGGACGGCGAGAAGCGGTCGGCGATCCTCGTCTCGGAGGGCCAGAAGCGCTCCCGCATCCTTCAGGCCGAGGGCGTCCGACAGTCCAAGATCCTGGAGGCCGAGGGCGCCCGGGTCGCCACCATCCTGGAGGCCCAAGGAGAGTCCCAGCGCCTGCGGATCCTCGCCCTCGGGGCGAGCACGCTCGATGCCAAGGCGCTGACCGTACTTTCTCTGGACACCATCAGCGACCTCGGGAATGGCCAGGCGACGAAGATCCTGTTCCCGTTCGAGTTCACGCGGCTCGTGGAGGGCGCCTCGGAGTACCTGGGCGCGTCCCGGACCGTTCCGGACCGGCCCCTGAACGGGATCGACGACCTCGAAAAGCGTCTCGGCGCGGTGGACGATGTTCTCGGCCCGATCCCCCGCCAGCAGGAGCTGCTCAACGAGATCAAGAGCATCGAGGACGAGATCAAGGCCGAGTCGGACGAGTCGACGCAGATGGTCACCCCCGGCGCCGGCAAGACGGCGTCCAATGTCGGCAGCGGCCTCCCGCCCGCGGATGTTCTCGTGGCGGCCCCGCACCCGGGCATCGCAGGGACCGGGTCGATCCCCGAACCGACACCTCCGACCACCCCCGCCAAGAAACCCGCGGCTCCCCCGCCCTGAGCCCGGTCGGTCAACGGGACGGCGCCGGGTCGATCTCCGCGACCTCGATGCCCCCGAGTTCGACGCCCGCGGTGGCGTCGAGCACCGCCCCCGGGAACGCGACCGATAGCGTCGGTTCGGCCACCTGGACGGTGACGTTGACGGGGACGAACTCCGTCCCCCCGATCTCACCGTAGGACAACGTGATCGTGTACCAGTTCGGCTGGGCGAACTCGTTCCCCACGAGGGTCAGAACGGGTGTCCCGGGAGCGATCGTCGCCCCGGCGTCGGTCGGGAACGCCCGGACCCAGAACGTGACATTGTACGTCCCGGGCCCGAGGTCAACGTGCGGCCCGTCCCAGACGAGGCCGACCGCGTCGGGAAGGGTCACGATCGACTCCCCGGCGGGGCTGGTCGGATCTGCCACGAGCTGGCCCTCGCCCTCGGGGATCGCGAGCGAATCGGGGCGGAACGATTGGACCCCCGGCGGGGCCGCCCCCCAGCTCGAGGTCGGTCCCGAGTACCCAGCCTGGAAGAGAAGGGCGGTTCCGTCCGGGGTTCCCCAGGCGACCCCCCGCACGCCGAAGTCGGAGGTATTGTAGAGGGTGGCGACGAGCCAGGGCGGGACCGACCCCAGACGTCCCTCGGCGAGGAGGACGTAGGGTGGCAGCGCCGTACGGTTGAACGGCATCAGCAGGGTCGGGTACGGCAGCCAGTGAAGCGAGTATGCGTGGGGATCGTTCGCGACCAGGGGGAACAGCAGATCGGAGGCGAGGACCGGCGCCGTCGGCGGGACCAGTCCCGCGAGCGCGAACGCCCCCGCCGACGCCTGGGGGAGGTCCTGGCCGATCGAGTAGTTGAGCCCCGGGCCGGCGTTGCCCACGAGGCCGCCGAAGGGGGTGAGGAGCAGATTGAGCCCCACGAGGGCGATGGCCGCCACCGCGTAGCGGTTCCCGTCGATGCGACGCCTCCATCGGGTCCATGCCACCGGCGCCAGCGTCGCCGCGGGAACGGACGCAGGACGGGCGGCGGGCAGGTACGGGAGGGCCCAGGCGGCGGCGGCGAACATCGGTCCGGCGGCGACGAGGCCGTACTGGAAGCCGAGGATCGTGTAGTTCCCGTTGGCGGTCAACAACGTGAACCCGATCCACGGGGCTACCAGGAGGAGGCCACGCGCCCGAGCCACCGGGAGGAAGCCGACCAGCGCGAACAGGACCAGCCAGTAGGAGACCTTCTGGAAGAAGAACGCGGGGAGGTTCGCGAACGAGAGCTGGAGGCCGGCCGGGGTCCCTCCGATCACATACCCGACCGAGAGCGAGGGGAACGCCGGGAACCCGAACCACGCCGCGAGGAGCTCGGTCCGGAGCTCGAGGAGAAAGTAGTACGAGATCGCGGACGCGATCACCAGGCCGACACCCGCGAGAAGGTCGCGGTCCCTGACAAGCCCCCGCCACTTTCCTTGGAGGAGCGGCCAGAGGTTAGGGCCGACTCTCTCCGCGATCAGGAGCAGGCCCAGGAAGGCCAGGAGCACGGGCAAGACCTCCATCGTGGCGATAGCGACCACGAACGCCACGGCCCCGAGGAGATAGCGCCGGGACGTCCAGAGATACGTGACGGTAAGGTACGTGAGGGGCACGAACGCCTCGATGTGGAAGTCGTGCAGGGCGCCGTCGATCGCGGGTGCCCATGCGAGGTACAGGACCGCCAGCCCCAGGGCGCGGCGGGACGTCGTCCCCCTCGCGAGCGCCAGGTAGTAGAGAGGGAGCGCCCCGAGGCCGACGGCGGCGGCTTGGACGGTGAAAAGTAACAGCGGGTTGGGCCAGGCTCGATACGCCGGGGCGAGGAGGTACAGGATGAACGCCGAGTGCACCTGGAGGAAGCTCCCGAACCCGCCCGTCTCATAGTCCGCGGCTTCGTAGAACGGGCCTCCATGGCCTGCGGACCAGAGGGCCTGCTGGTAGATCCCGAGGTCCCAGGTGGTTCCCAGCAGCGCCTCGTACCGAAGCTCGCTGATCGCCGTCACCACGGCGACGAACACCACGATCAACGCCAAGAGGGCCCACGGAGGGCGCTTGGGGGAGGACGAAGGATCTACGGGGGCGGTGGCGATAGGCGCGGGCGTTGCAGAGGACGGTGGCTCGGCCTCACGGGTATCATTCCCCGGTCGCGCCACCGCGACCTCATCACCGGCCGGCCACATGACTCCGCGGGCCATCGGCGGGGCCGAGCGGACCGGCTTGGATCCGGGGCCACAGCGCGAAGTCCCGGCCGCGGACGAGGTCCCAGCCCCCGAGCGCGATGGCCGCCGTCTCGGCCATCAGAAGGATCGCAAGGGCCCGCCCCGCGCGGGGCTGGTGGGTGAGGTCCCGGAGCATCTGGAACGCGCGCCGCGGCTCCCGCATCGCGAAAGTGGTCCAGGTCGGCCGGGTCCCCAGGGTGTGATGCCCCCGGCGGATCCGGCGGCGCTGTCGTACGTGGTCCGAGAGCCGGTGGGGGGGGCTCACCTCGACGGACGCCCCTTCGGCGTACAAGAGCCGGCCGCCTTGCGCTCGGACCCAGAGGGCGACGAACGTGCCGTCGTTGACGATCCCCTCGGTGAAGGGTGGCAGCGCGGCCGTCGGCAGGAGCATCAGCTCGTCAGAGAGATGGTCGAGATCCCCCCGGTGGGCCAGCTCCGCGTGAAGGGAGTGATGGAGCTCCCAGAGCAGGGTGAGCGGGCCACCGATCGGGCCGGCCCGGTCCCCGTCGATCACTGGACGGGCCATGACCCCGAACGGGGCCTCAGCGTCCCGGGCGGCCTCGATCATGGCGCTCACCGCCCCGGGCCGAGCGCGTGCGTCCCCGTTGAGGAGCACCAGGAGGTCGCCCTGGGCGACCGCGCAGATCTCCGCCAACGCGGCGGATTTCCCTCGGCGGGTGGGTTCCTCGATGACCCGGATCCGCGGGTCGCGGGCCTCCCATTCCCGGGCCACATCGAGGGTCCGGGAGGTGTTCCCGCCGGCGACCACCCAGATCCGGTCCATTCGAACACCCGGGGGGAGTTCCTGATGGACGAGGGAGTCGAGGGCGTCACCGACCCGGTCGTCGTCATCGAACGCGACGACACCCCCGACCAGCCGCTGCGGGGTCGGGCCGGGCACGACGGGCGGGGTCACGCTCGGGCCTCCGAATCTCCGTCGCCGGCGGGAGAGGCGCGGGCGTAGATCGCACCCATCGCTGCGAACCGGCGGGACTCGAACGTGAGGCGCCGGGGCGTGGCGACCGTCTCGAACTGGTCGTTCCACCTGCCCTCCCGTCGAAGCCGTCGGTTGCGCATGGCCCCAACGATGTGCAGGTAGCTCGCCAGCAACGGGTAGAGGAGAAGGTTCGCCGCACGGACCCCGAAGGGGGCGGGCTCCACGGGGGGGAGAGTGTGGGTCCCCTTCCTCGCCCACCGCCCGTAGAGCCGTGGCAGCTCCGTCCGGAGCCACGGAGCGGACCCGATCAGTCCAAGGTAGTATTCCTCCCCGTGGACCGGCTGGGCCGTCAACGCCTCCCGGGCGAACTGGAACCCGCGTGCCCGGGAGAACTCACGGCGGATCTCATCCTCCTCCATCACGTAGTTCAGGCAGGGCTCGACCGGCTTCGCGGCCCCCGCCCGATGGCGTCGGAGCCGGACCATCATGTACGCGTACGCCAGCACGAACCACATGGAACCGGGCCGGGTCACGATGAGCAGGTCGAGGTCGTCGCCCTCTTCCGGTTCGCCGAAGGCAGTGGAGCCGGTGACCCCCACGCTCCGGAGCAGGGGAAGGACGGCCGAAGGTCCTGCCCGGACGAATCGGCCCGATTCTTGAAGGAACTCCCGCCCACGGGCGCGCCGCTCCAGGAGACCCGCTGGGGTGCCTCGCGCAGGGTGCCGGGCCAAGTCCCCGTCGAGCGCCACGACGTTCGTGTGAGGAGCGAGCCAACCGGTGATCTCGGTCGGGGTCGCCGGTGCGTCCTCCGGGAGAAGGTCCGAGAGGGCTTCGATGCGCACACCCGTTCCGACGGAAGCGGCGACGCGGAGGACCGCGTCGATGCGGCCCATCGCGTCCGCCGGCTTATTGCGAACGCCGTCGGCGGTACCCGCCATGCCATCGGACAGCGAGCGGCCATAGTATTTAGGCCGGGGCCGGGTTCCAAGGCATGGGAACCTGTCCGACTCCCGGTGACGTGATGAGGCCGGTCAGCGAGCCCCGCGAGCGAGGCCCCGCGGCCCCGGGCACTATCCCTCTTCGGAAGGGCTCTGTCCTTCGGGCCCCGACTCACGGCCTCTAGAGGAAGCGAACGTTCGATGGCCGGCCTCCCCGACACGTTGGAACTCCGGTGCTCTCCCCGAAGCGCCTGGGTGCCGATCCGGTACGTGGACGGGGGCGGTTACTGGCTCGTCTCCGCGTCCTCCGATGACGCCCGGTGGCCAATCGAGGCGCTTCGCGCCGGAGAGGTGACCGTGCGGATCGGGGCGGGACCCGAGCTCGTCCGCCAGGTCACGCTGGTCGTCGAGAGCGCGGAACGTCGCCGGTTCCTCGAGATCGCGCGCGCTCACTTCGGACCGGAGGCGGCGGCTCGGTGGTTCGCCGATTCGCGGCGGGTGCTCCGGCTCGATGCCCCCGGCCCCTCGCTCGCCCGGGCGGAGTATGACGCCTGGGTGTCGGCAGAGTTTGACCTCGCCGCTGAGTCCTACGAGACACGGGTCCGGGCCAATCCGTTCGAACGTCGTGCCCGGGAGCGCAGCCTGAACCTGTTGACGAGCTCTTTCGCTCCCGGGGCACGCCTCCTAGAGATGGGATCCGGACCGGGTTTGGAAACCCTGCCCTTGCTCGAGGCGGGATTCCACGTCACCGCCGTCGACCTGTCCAGCCCGGATGCTCGACCGGCTGCGCCGGTCCGCCGAGGCCGGCGGCGTTTCCGAACGTCTCGACACTGTCCGACTCCGCCTGCGCGACCTGGACCAGCTGGCAGGGAGCGAGTTCGACGGCGCGTTTTCGACGTTCGGCGCTCTCAACTGTGAACCGGATCTCGCGCCCGTCGTCCGTGCACTTCGGAGCCGGCTCCCGCCCGGTGCGATCCTGGTGGCGGGTACCTTCCAACCCCTCGCACCCCTCGAAACGATCGCCTACACCCTCCTGGGGCGCCCGTCCCGAGCGTTCGGCCGACTGGCCGAGAGGGTCCCGGCCGACCCGGGAGCCGGTTCACCGTCGACTGGTTCCCACGATCGACGAGCCGGGTGGCACGGTCGTTCTCGCCGGGGTTCCGCCTGGAAGCCGTGGTGGGAATCGGGGGGGTCCTACCGCCGCCCGAGCTCGCCCCCCGACTCGCAGCCCTCGGGTGGCCGCTGGAGCGCTGGCTCGGCGTCGACGAGCGGTGGGGCGCACGGTGGCCCGGGCGCTGGCTCGGGGATCGAGGAGCTTCTCGTCCTTCGCCGCACGGGGGAGGTCGGGACCGGCCAGAAGGGCGGGAAGGCCGAGGGGGCCACTGGGTCCCGGGGCACGGGAACGGCCCCGAGGGGTTAAGCCCTGGAGCCCCTCCATCCCTCGTGGCCCAGCGGTGGATCTTCGAGCGGATGGTCTTCAAGATCCTCCTCGAACCGGAGGAGCGATCTTCGGGGTCACGATGCGGACCTACTGCTACCTGTTCATCTTCACCCACGACTTCCTCGGTATCCGGAAATGCCGGACGGCCGACCGCGTCGTCGCCAAGGCGCACTACAGCGCCCGGGAAACGATCGCGGTGATCGGACGGATGTACGGATCGGCCTAGGCCCGGATCGTCGGGCCAGATCCCTCCGCGCCGGGCGACGGTCTCACGGGTTCCGGTCCGACGGTGGTTCCGCTTGTCGGGACGAATCGAAGATCCGGGAATCCATCGACCCAAGCGCCTCGCCAGTCGCCGCGGGGACAGATCGGTGCCTGGCCGGCGCCGGGTAGGAGGGGTCCCAGCGGGGCCTCACATCGGGGGCACGCCCAGATTCTCGTGCGACCCGAGTGCCCGCACCGCCCCGGGCCGCTGAACCCTCATCCGGAGGAATTCGGTAGGAGAGGCCGCCCAGGACGGCCAGACCTCGGCGAGCTGGGCGAGCAGCGCTGGAGGAAGGGAGCCAACGAACTCCTCGAGTCCGGTGGAGAGAGTCCGTTCCACGGTGAAGCCCGCCACGGACGCCCGTCGGTGGAACGCGCGGCGGGTTTCCACGAACGTGGGGAAGCTCCCGGGATCTGCCAGCTCTCTGCGACCCCGGCCGAACGTAGCCGTTCGGAACTGTTCGTCACTGTGGCGCCGGTGAAGCGCGCGCTTCACGTCGACGACGACGGTCCCAAGCGAGGGGGTCGGGGTGTGGCTGAGGATGACCCATCCCCCGGTTCCAGCACGCGAGCGAGCTCGGCGAGCACGGGGGCCGGGTCCGCGAGGTGGTGGTAGACCCGAACCATCGCGACCCCGCTGAACGAGGCGCTCGCGAAGGGTAGGTGGTAGGCGTTGGCCAGCGCGAAGCGGGCCGACGGACCGGCCCTCTCCTCCCCCGAGAGGGTCGCCCGGGCCCGGGCAAGTCCGCCCGGATCGAAATCGACCCCGACGTACTCGTCGGCCACCGGGGCCAGCACCGGCGTCAGACGCCCGAACCCGGTGCCGAGCTCGAGGATCCTTCGCCGGCTGACCCCGCCGAGGAGTCGGGAGACCACGGTCCGCTCGAGCGCCGTGACGCGCTCCCGCCCGGCCCACATCCCCTGGAAATCGAGGTGTCGGTAATCCGGGATCACCTCGCCGATCTGCGGGTGTGAGGCCGCTTGGGAAGGGTCCACGCCGGGGCAGGTCGCCCAGAGCATATCCGCCCTCCGCAAACTTCCAGCGCGGGCACCGGCAGAGGAGCAGGAGGATACCGCCGGGCTGGGACCTGGGCGATCCGGCCCGCCCCGAGATGGCTTATCTCGCCGAAGGAGTCGCCCCTCCGATGGCAGACCCGATCCGTGTCGCCCGCGAGGGGGCCGTGGAGACGATCACCCTGAACCGACCGGACCGGCTGAACGCGATGGACCTCCCATCCCTTCGGCGTCTTCGGGAGGCCTTCCAGGCGGCGTCCCTGGACCCGGCGGTACGCGCGGTCATCCTCACCGGTGAAGGCCGTGCGTTCTGCGCGGGCGGCGATGTCGCGGCGATGGCGGACCACCTGGACCGGGGCGAGCTGCCGCGGTTCTTCCACGAGCTTACCGGCGAGCAGGAACTGGCGATCCGCGAGATCCTCACCATGCCAAAACCCGTAGTCGCCGCGCTGCCGGGGGTCGCCGCCGGTGGCGGCCTTTCCCTGGCGCTCGCAGCGGACTGGCGGATCGCGGCGGATACGGCCGTCCTCGTTCCAGCCTTCCCGTCGCTCGGCGCCGTCCCGGATGGCGGGCTGACGTACTTCCTTCCCCACTTCGTCGGGATCGGGACGGCGCAGGAGTTGTTGTTCACTCAGGCGAAGATCCCAGCGGCTCGGGCTCGGGAGCTGGGCCTCGTGCACGAGGTGGTCCCGGCCGAGGAGCTGGCCGGCAGGGCGAACGCTCGTGCCCATGAGCTCGCGAGCGGCCCGACCTTCGCGTTTGGCTGGATGAAACGCCTGATGACGTCGGCGTTCTCGGAGTCGCTCGAGACCCAGCTGGCCCTCGAGCGTCGCGGGGCCGTCGAAGCCGCCCGTCGAGAAGAGCTCCCCGAGGGGATCCGCGCGTTCCGCGCGAAACGGCTCCCGAACTTCCCGCCGCCCTAGGTGGGAGCGGCCCAGGGGCGCTCGAGCTTCCCTGCGAGATCTGCCTTGACCGCCGGCCACTCGGCGGAGAGGACACTGTAGAACACGGATGTCCGGAACCTGCCACTGGGCAGAAGGAGATGCTCGCGGAGGACCCCCTCCCGGACCCCGCCGATCCGTTCGATCGCCCGCTGCGAGCGGAGGTTGTTGAGGTCGGTCTTGAACTGGACCCGGTGCGTGTCCTCGGATTCGAAGGCGTACTGGAGGAGGAGGTACTTGCACTCCGTGTTCACCGGGGTCCGCCAGTATGCTCTCCCGTACCAGGTGCCGCCGATCTCGATCGACCGGTCAGGCCGGCTCACGGCGAGGAACCGGGTCATGCCGATCGGGACGTCCGGCCCGCGCAACAGGACCGTGAAGGCCAACCCTTCTCCCTGTTCCTGCTCGATCAGCAACCGTCGGATCTGGTCGTCCATGCGTTCGGCGGTATCGAGGGCCCCGTACCGCACCCAGGTCCAGATCTCGGGGTCCTGGGCGATCTCCAATAGCGCCCGGGCGTGCTCGGGGGCCACCGGGACGAGCCGGACATGCTGGCCCTCGAGTGTCACGGGCGGGTAGTACTTCATCGGGGCCACGGGGAGCCAGCGAGCGACGGGATATGATGGCGCGTGCTGCCGGTGTCCGCCATCGACGGAAACCGTCCCTCAGGTGTTAAATAAGGTCACTCTGTCGCATTTACGCCGGTAGGAGCGTCAGCGGGCAAGCCACGAACATGGACGCAGGAATCCTTACATTTCTCGTCTTCGGGGCGGTGGCCGGGGCGTTCGGGATCGGTTCGATCGTCGCCAACCGGATGATGGGGGCCAAGCCGCGCCGGTCCTACCTTCAATTCACGACGTATGAGTGCGGCGAAGAGGCGGAAGGGGAGGCCCAGATCGACTTCCCGACCCAGCATTACACCTTCGCGATCATCTTCGTGGCCGTCGACGTCATCGGGTTCATCCTCGCGCTGTGGGCCCTTACGTTCCGCGGGCTCAACGACGGTGCGTGGCCGGAGTTCATCGCCTTCGGGTTCACCTCGCTGGCGCTGATCGGGATCTACTACGCCCTTCAGGGCGAGAAGCGGTGGGTCGTATGAGCGCCCCCGCGACGAAGAGCCCCTCGGAGGCGCCTCCGGAGGTCGGCACCCCGCTCCCGATGGCCACGGAAGCGGCGGTCCCGTTCGTCGAGATCGAGACCCTCCGTGCCCGGGAGTTCATTCCGGCCGCGAAGGAGGCCCTGAGCTCACTGATCGCGGAGCAGGCGCAAGGCAAGGCGGTCCGCCCCGTGTTCAACTGGGCCGGCCGCAACTCCCTGTTCCCGCTCCACTGGGGACTCGCCTGCTGCGCCATCGAGTTCGCGGCGGGGTTCGGTGCCCGATGGGACGCCGAGCGGTTCGGGGTCGTCCCCCGCTCGTCGCCTCGCCAGGCGGACCTCCTGATCGTCAACGGAACCGTGACGTGGAAGGTCGCGCACAAGCTCATCACCCTGTTCGAGCAGATGCCCGAGCCTAAGTGGGTGATCGCCATGGGTAACTGCGCCACCGGCGGCGGGCCGTTCCGGACCGCCTACTCCGTGGTCCCCGGCGTCGACAAGCTCGTGCCCGTCGACGTCTACATCGCCGGATGCCCGCCTCGTCCCGAGGCGATGCTCGACGGGATCCTCAAGCTCGAAGATCTGATCCGGGAGCGCGGCGAATAGGCCGCACGGCCGAGGGCAGCGTCGGGGGAGGCAGCATGGGACCCGAGGAGCTGAAGGCGGCCCTCCAACCCCATTTCGGGGAGAAGCTGCTCGGGGTGGACCCGTTCGTCGGGACAGCGGGACATGTCCGCTTCGAGCGGTCGGTGGCGTTGCCGCTGCTCACCCACGTACGGGACCAGCTCGGGTACGCCCATCTCTCGATGATCGGCGGGATCGACTGGGTCGACCACCGTGAGGTGTTCTACGTGGCCTGGTCCGACACCCACCGCCAGTACCTGTTCCTCTCCACCGACCTGCCGGCCGCCGATCCCCACGTGGAGAGCGCCGTCCCGGTCTGGCCGGCTGCCAACTGGCATGAGCGGGAGACGTTCGAGCTGGTGGGGATCACGTTCGACCACCACCCGGACCTCCGCCGTCTTCTCACCCCGGAGGGGTATGCGTTCAACCCCCTGCTCCGGTCCTTCAAGCTCCACGAGCCCGAGGATCTGGAGGTGAAGGTCCGCAGTGTCTGAGATGTGGGTGAACATGGGGCCCCAACACCCCATGACGCACGGCCTGTGGAACCTGCGGGTGAAGATCGACGGGGAGATCATCCTCGATGTGGACCCGGACATGGGGTACCTCCACCGTGGGATCGAGAAGATCTCCGAGGACCGCCACTACAACGAGGTGGTGACCCTGATGGACCGGTGCTGCTACGTCGCCGGCCTCGCCTGGGAGCATTTGTACGTCGTCGGGTGCGAGCAGGCGCTCCATCTCGAGCCGCCGGAACGCGCGCAATGGATCCGTACCATGGCCGATGAGCTCCAACGGATCGCGTCCCACGTCATGTGGTACGCCGCGTTCGTGCAGGATATCGGCCTCATGAGCCCGTTCCTCTACGGCATGCGAGACCGGGACCTTCTCCTCGACCTCTTCCAGAGCTTTACCGGTGCCCGGATGACGTACCGAGTACAACCGGGTCGGCGGGGTCCGCAACGACCTCCCCGCGGGGTTCACGGACCGATGCCGGAAGGTAATGGACTGGCTGATGGACCGGTTCAAGGAGTACGACGCTCTCTGTCTCGGCTCGGAGATCTTCCGGGTTCGATGCGACGACCTGGGTGTCCTGAAGGCGAACGATTGCATCCGTCAGGGGGTCACCGGCCCGATGCTCCGGTCGGCGGGGATCCGAAGGGACCTTCGCAAGGACCGACCGTACGCCGCCTATGATCAGGTCGAGTTCGACGTCGCCATCGCCGACACGGCCGATGTGACCGGCCGCTACCTCGTCCGGATGGAGGAGCTCCGGCAGTCGGTCCGGATCGTCCGTCAGTGCCTCGACTGGCTCGACAAACACCCCGGCCCGGTGCTCGCCGACCGGCTCCCTCGGTGGCTGAGGCGCGCCGTACGCTCCCGTCGGGAAGGAGGGGTACCTCCTGAAACGCTCGTACCCCACCGGTCGCGGTTTCTCGTCGGTGGAAGAGCCCCACGGGGAGGCCCAGGCGTACGTCGTCAACACCGGGGGCGAACACCCGTACCGGGTGAAGTTCCGTTCGCCCGTGTTCGCGAACTTGTCGGCCTCGAAGAGCTACATGATCGGCTACCGGGTCGCCGACATCCCCCCGATCATGGGCAGCGTCGACATTTGTGTCGGGGAGGTCGATCGGTAGGCTATGGCCCAGACCCTGTTCTCCGTCTCCGACACCCTCGCATCGGTGCTGCTGAACGGCGTCGGTTCTATCCTGCCCCAGCCTCTCCACGGCTGGATCTCGAGCTCCTGGCTCATCACCGCGCTCGCGGTGCTGATCTTCTGCGCGATCCTGCTCGGCGCGAGCATGATCAACACGATCATGCTGATCTGGTTCGAGCGCAAACTCCTCGGCCGGTTCATGGACCGGCGGGGGGCGATGCACGTCGGCTACGCCGGGCTGTTGCAGAACTTCGCGGACGGTCTCAAACTGTTCCGCAAGAATACGTTCAAGCCCCGCGAGGCCGACTCGCTGGGGTTCTTCACCGGGCCCACGGCCTACATGGTGAGCTCGCTGATCATGTTCGCCATCCTCCCGGTCTCCACCGGGTGGTCCGATGGCGCGCTCCCGCTCAGCCTTCTGCTGGCCCTCGCCGTGTTCTCCTTCGCGCCGCTGTTCATCTTCGTCAGCGCCTGGTCCTCGAACAACAAGTACTCGCTCCTCGGCGGGATGCGCTCGGCGGCGCAGATGATCGCCTACGAGGTCCCGATCCTCCTCTCGGTCGTGGCCGTCGTCGTCGTCAGCGGTTCCTTCGACCTCAACACGATCGTCAACGAGCAACAGAACTACTGGTTCTGGGCTCCGATGTTCCTCGCCCTGGTGGTATTCGTCGCTGGCATGCTCGCCGAGATGGAGCGGATCCCCTTCGACCTGCCGGAGGCGGAGGCCGAGCTCGTGGAGGGCTGGAACACCGAGTACGGCGGGATGCTGTTTGCGTACTTCATGCTCGCCGATTACGTCCGCGCTCTGGTCGGGAGCTTCCTCGTCGTCCTCCTTTTCCTGGGCGGCTGGACGATGCCGAGCTACTTCCCGGCGGCGCTCACCACGTTCCCTCTCGCCGGGATCTTCTGGTTCACGCTCAAGACCTACGCGGTCTTCGGGATCTTCGTCTGGATCCGAGCCTCGCTGCCTCGGGTCCGCACCGATCAGCTCCTGCGCGTGGGCTGGAACCGGATGATCCCCCTCTCTCTCCTGTCGATCCTCGTGGCGACGGTCGTAGTCACGGTGAAGTGCCTCCCGTTGCTCGGGTGCATTCCGCCGATGGGAGGGTAAGATGGCGACGGACGAGACGACGGCCCCGCCCCTGACCGAGAGCCCCCTACTTTTCGTGGCGAAGCCGTTGTACACAGCCGCCCGGCAGTTCGCGAAGTCCCTGATCCGTCCGTCCACGATCGTCTACCCGTACGAGCGCTTGGAGGATCCCCAGTTCCGCGACCAGGTGCAGGTCGCCTCGGGCAAACCCATCGGCGTGGGCCACGTCTGGGACAACTACCGCGGCGTGCACGCCCTCAACCTCGCCACGTGCATCTCGTGCAACCTCTGCCAGTTCTCCTGTCCGGACCTCTGCATCGACATGGTCACCGTGCCGGGCGGGGACCCGAAGCACCCGAAGAAGTGTCCCCAGATCGACTACGGCAAGTGCAGCTACTGCGGGTTCTGTTCCGACGCCTGCCCCGAGGGATGCCTCACCATGACCACCCGGTACGAGCTCGCCGTGACCAAGCGGGCGGAGATGATCTTCACCCCGCAGAAGCTCTACGAGCAGTTCCAGCGCAAGCTGCCGATGAACCCGATCCGGGTCGAGCGGCCGGCCAACGAAGACGCGATCCTTCTCGACCCGCCCCTCTGCATCGGCTGTAACGCGTGTGCCCGGGACTGCCCGACGAAGTGCATCACGATGCTGGACGTCCCCAAGGCCACGCCCAAGCCCGGGGAGAAGGTGGCGAAGCGGATCTGGAAGGAGCCGGTGATCAACGACTCCGACTGCGTGCGGTGCGGCACGTGCATCAGCGTCTGCCCCAAGGAATGTCTCTTCTGGGGGACGCACAAGTGATCCTCGACGACGTGGCGTTCGCCTCTCTGGCGGCCATCGCGGTGGTCACGGCCATCGCCGCCCTGCTCGTCCGGGAACTGGTGCACACCATCCTGTGGATCGCCGTGTTCTTCGTCACCCTCTCGGGAATCTACTTCCTCCTCGCGGCCCCGTTCCTGGGTGTCCTGCAGCTGGGTGTTTACGCCGGCGCCGTGACGATCCTCCTGCTGTTCGGGGTCATGGTCACCCGCAAGCGGATCTTCTCCCGAGAGGCGGCGACCGGGATCGGCCCGGCGGCGCTCGCCCTCGCAAGCGTCCTCGGCATCCTGGTCGTCGTATCGGCCTCCAACGTTCCTACCCAGGACGTCCCGGTCCGCGGCTACGATGTGACCTTCCTCTCCACCACGCTGTTCAACGTGGACGGGGCGTGGCTGCTCCTCCTGGGCCTCACGATGCTGGGCGCGCTGGCGGGAGCGATCTACCTCGTCCGCGAGGGACGCGAATGACCTCCCTGCCCCCGGTCGATTTCCTGGCGCTCTCCGGGGCGCTCCTCGCCATCGGGATCTTCGGGATCCTGACCCGACGGAACTTCATCCTGCTCCTGATCTCCGTCGAGATAGCGATCAACGCGGCGATCCTCAACTTCGTGGCGTTCAGCGCCTATTCGGGCACCCCGGCCGGGGTCTCGGGGGCGGCGGCGGCGATCGTCCTGATCGGCCTCGCCGCGACCGAGGTGGCCGTGGGCCTTGCGATCGTCCTCGCCCTCAACCGGGCCCGGGGTTCGATCAACGTCGCCGAAGCGACGCAGCTGAAACTGTAGGGGGGGAACCGCCTGGTCTCTCTCGATTGGGTCTTCTCCCTCGCGGTCCTCGTCCCGCTGGCCCCGGCGCTCGCCTTCATCGTCATCGGCCTCGGGGGGAACCGCCTCAAGCGCCTCGAGTGGGGCGGATGGGTCGCGGTCGCCGCCGCGTTCTTCGCGCTCGTGATCTCCCTCTTGGTGGCGTGGGCCGAGATCGCGAACACCGGCCACTTCTCCGATTCCAGCTACACGTGGCTGACGATCAAGACCACCGCCGCTCCGTTCCCGTCGGGCATGAGCCTGGTGATGGGGGTCCTGGTGGACCCGATCTCCGCGCTCATGCTCGTCGTGGTGAACGTCGTCGGCGCGATGGTGATGCTGTACTCGATCGGGTACATGCATCAGGACAAGGGGCTCCCCCGGTACTACGCCGAGCTCTCCCTTTTCCTGACGGCGATGAACGGCCTCGTCCTATCGGACAATCTTCTCGAGTTCTTCCTCTTCTGGGAGCTGGTCGGCGTCTGCTCCTATTTCCTCATCGGGTTCTATTACGAGCGCCCCAGCGCGGCGAGCGCGGCCAAGGAGGCGTTCCTGGTCACCCGGATCGGGGACGTCCTCTTCCTCCTCGGGATCTTCATCTATTTCGCCACGTTCGCGACCTCCGGCGGCGGCGCCGGCTGGGCGGCCGGTGGCTTCAAGTTCGCTGCCGGGGCGGCTCCCTTCCTCCCGGCCCATGCCTCGACACCCCTCCTCACCGTCGCTGGACTCATGATGCTGGCCGGCGCGGCGGGGAAGTCGGCCCAGTTCCCGCTCGATGTCTGGCTGCCGGACGCGATGGAAGGCCCCACCACCGTCTCGGCGCTGATCCATGCCGCCACGATGGTGGCGGCCGGCGTCTACCTGCTCGTGGTGGTGTCGGTATTCATCGGGTTTACGCCGGACGACCAGCTGGCGATCGTGGCCGTCGGGGGGTTTACCACGTTCTGGGCCGCCACGATGGCCGTGGTACAGACCGACATCAAGCGGGTGGTGGCGTTCTCAACGGTCTCCCAGCTTGGGTACATGGTCCTCGCCGTCGGCGCCGGATTCTCGATGGTGGGTCTTTACCACCTGTTCACGCACGCGTTCTTCAAGGCGCTGCTGTTCCTCGCGGCGGGCTCGGTGATCCATGCCGTCGGAACGCAGGACCTGCTCCGGATGGGGGGTCTCAAGAAGCAGATGCCCGTCACCCGGTGGGCGTTCATCATCGGAGGACTTTCCCTCGCCGGCTTCCCGCTGTTCTCCGGGTTCTTCTCGAAGGATGACATCCTGGCCTCCGTCGTCGGCGCGGCCCAATCGCATCCGATGTACTGGCCGTTCGTCCTCCTCGCCTTCGCCGCGACGTTCCTTACCGGCTACTACATCTTCCGGGCCTACTTCCTCGCGTTCGAAGGCGAGCACGCCCGGGACCCGTCGCTCTCGCACGCCCACGAGGGTCCGTGGGTCATGCAGGTCCCGCTGATCGTCCTCTCGGGACTTGCGCTCCTGGCGGGGTACCTGATCTTCGCCCCGAGCTTCGACGGGTTGTTCATCAACATCCCCGGCGCGGCCCTCCACCTGCCCCCGACCTACGGCACGTTCGATCTCGAGATCTCCACCCTCTCGGTGGCGCTCGGGCTCTCGGGCGTCGGCCTCGCGTACGCTCTCTGGGGGAACGGGCGCGTCTTCACCTGGGCCGCGGACTCACCGGTCCAGCCGCTCCGGACCCTGCTCCTCCAGCGGTACTACGTCAAGCAAGCGGCCGACTGGTTCGGGCTGAAGGTCGTCTACACCGCGGCCCGGGCCGCCGACTTCGTCGAGCGGTTCATCATCGATGGCACGATCCACGGGTTCGAGCGAAGCTTCGCGAGCCTCTCGGACCGGATGCGGCGCATCCAGAGCGGGGTCGTCTCCGACTACGCCGCGTACGTCGTGGCGGGCGTGATCGGCCTCCTCGCGCTGCTCCTCTACGTCGCTCCGTGGATCGTGGCGCTGGTGGGAGGGAGCTAGGATGGCGGTCCCGATCCTCTCCCTCATCCTTGTCACGTTGGCCGCGGGGGCCGTTCTCTCGTTCCTCGCGGGCCGGTACGCGCGCTGGGCGGCGCTCGTCACCTCCGTCGTGTTCCTCTTCGAGAGTCTCTGGCTGGTCGCCTCGTACACCTCCTGGCCGGGAACGGGGCTGGGTGGCGTCTCCCTGTTCTCGTTCCAGGAGTCGTACGCCTGGCTCTCGCTCCCGTGGCTCCACATCAACTACACCGTCGGGGTCGACGGGATCAGCATCGTCCTGATCCTGCTCACCGCATTCCTCCAGCTCGCCACCGTGATCTACTCGTGGAGCGAGGAGAAGTGGCCGGGGGCTTGGTTCGGCCTCGTCCTCCTGACCTGCCTCGGCTCGGTCGGGGTCTTCTCGGCGCTGGACATCCTGCTGTTCTTCCTGTTCTGGGAAGCCGTCCTCGTGCCGATGTTCTTCATGATCGGCTACTGGGGCGGGCCGCGTCGGCGGTACGCCGCGCTGAAGTTCTTCGTCTACACGCACGTGGCCAGCGTGGTGATGCTCGTCTCCCTACTGAGCATCGCGTTCTACGGCCACTCCAGTTCCTTCGATTACGCGAGCGTCTACGCCGCCGGGCTCACTCTGCCCCAGACGGTCCAGGTGGTCGCGTTCTTCGGCCTGTTCTTCGGCTTCGGAGTGAAGTTCCCGATCGTCCCGTTCCACACCTGGCTTCCCGATGCCCACGTCGAGGCACCTACGGGGGGCTCGGTGCTGCTCGCCGGCCTTCTGCTCAAGCTCGGTGGCTATGGCCTGATCCGGTGGGGGTTCCTCCTCATCCCCCACGCCATCACCCCCCACGTCCAGTGGGTGCTGTACGCGGTGGCGTTCGCGTCGATCATCTGGGGCTCCTTGGTCTCGCTGGCCCAACGCGACATGAAGCGGCTGATCGCCTACTCGTCGATCAACCACATGGGCATCGTCCTTCTCGCGATCGCCGTCAACTCGACGGTCGGATTCACCGCGGCGGTCCTCCTGATGTTCGCCCACGGGATCGTGAGCGGCCTGCTGTTCATGGCCTCCGGGAGCGTGCACCACTCGTTCGGTACGCGGGACATCGCGACGCTGCACGGCATCACACCCCGCACGCCGTTCCTCTCCACGATGATCATGGTCGGGTCGTTGGCCTCGCTCGGTCTCCCCGCCCTGGTCAGCTTCCCCGCGGAGTTCACCGCCTTGCTCGCCACATGGGACCGGATCGGCTACTGGGTAGTGATCCCGCTGGTCATGCTCGTGGTCACCGCGGCGTTCTACATCTGGATGATGCAGCGGATGCTCTTCGGACCTACCGAAGGGGTCCGGGAGGAGGCCCATGACGTTCCGTGGTACGAAGGGGCCGGGATGTCGGTACTGGTAGCCCTGACCGTCCTCTACGGGATCCTCCCCGCGTTGCTGGTGACGCTGATCACGAACTCGGCGGTGTACGGGCACTGAGGTCGTCAGCATGACGGGTGTACCTATCGCAGCGTTCCTCCCGGAGGGGATCATCCTCACGGCGGCGCTCCTGATCTTCCTGCTCGACGTGCTTCGGGTCCGGCGCTCGGAGGTGCTCGGCGGGGTAGCCGTGGCGGCGACGCTCCTCGGACTCGTCGCGGTGGTCGCGGACCTCGGGTTCGGCCCGCTCGCCATGCTCCGAACCGTCCCGGCGAACGTCGTCGACGTGACCCCCGCGACGACCGCCCTGTTCGCGTTCTCGAGCTTGGGCCTCGTATTCCAGGCGATCTTCCTGCTGAGCGCGTTCTTCGTGAGCCTCGGCTCGCTGTCCCGGCCTTCGGACGAGCGGGGCTCGGCGATCTTCTTCGGACTCCTGATGATCGCCACCGTCGGGATGCTCCTGGTGGCGGTCTCCGCCGACCTGTTCTTCCTCCTGCTCGCGATCGAGGTGGTCGGGATCTCCACCTACCTGATGGTCGGTTACACCCGACGGGACGGCCGGGCCCTCGAGGCCGCCATGAAGTTCTACATCATCGGCGCTCTCTCCACCGCGCTCTCGTTCTTCGGGGCCTCGCTCCTGTTCGGGGCGTTCGGCTCCACCAACCTGGTCGTTCTGAGCCAAGCCCCCGGTACGGTCGGCTACCCGGCGCTCGCCCTCGCCGGCTACGCCCTCCTCATCGCCGGGATCGGGTTCAAGGCGACCCTCGTCCCGTTCCACGCGTGGGCGGTCGACGTCTACGATGGGGCCCCGACCGATGTCTCCGCATTCCTTGCCGGGGGCTCGAAGAAGATCGGGATCTTTGGCCTGTTCCTCCTGTTCGTGGGACCGGTCACGCTCCTCACGACCCGATCCGTCACGTGCGTCGGGACGGCCTGCCCGGTCCCGTACAACTTCGCGCCGATCCTGGCCCTCACGTTCGGGGTCATCGCCGTGGTGACCATGACCGTGGGCAACGTCCTCGCGCTCCTCCAGAAGGAGATGAAGCGGATGCTGGCCTACTCCTCCATCAGCCAGGCCGGCTACATGCTCATCGGGATCGCCGTGGGCTCCTCCGCGGCGTTCGCCGGCGCCACCTTCCAGGTCTTCGCGCACGTGTTCATGAAGGTCGGAGCCTTCCTCGTGGTGGCCGCGGCCGCCCAGATCGGGATCGGGCCGCTCATCGCCGACTATCGGGGCCTTGCGACCCGGCGTCCGAAGATGGCGCTCGCGTTCGCCCTGCTCCTCCTTTCGCTGGCCGGAATCCCCCTCACGGTCGGGTTCGTTTCGAAGTTCGTGCTCTTCTCCTCCGCGGTGGAGGCGGAGGGGTGGTTCGTCTGGCTCGCGGTCGCCGGCCTCCTCAACAGCGCCATCTCCGTGTTCTACTATGCCCGGGTCCTGAAGGTGATGTACATGGACGCCCCGGATCCGGAGCCCACGGGGCTCACCCTGCCGGCCGGTGGCATCGGGTACGCCCGGGCCACGGCGATCGGCCTCGCGGTGCTGATGGTGGTGGCCCTCGGGGTCTATCCCGGCCCGATCCTCTCCGCGATCCAGACCGCGGCCGGCCATTTCGTGGCGACCGGGGCCTAGGCCGATGGAGTCGTTCGACGTCGTCGTCGTTGGGGCGGGGCCTGCGGGGAGCCTCGCGGCCCGGTTCGCGGTCCAAGGCGGGGCCACGACCCTTCTCGTCGACCAGCGGACCGAGCTCGGAACGCCGGTGCAGTGCGGAGAGTACCTGCCGGAGCCGGCGGAGCTGAAGGACCTGTTCGACTGCCCCGATGTGATCGACGAGGCGTTCCGGATCCCGCCCGAATCGGTGCTTCGGCGGATGGACCGGATGGCGTGCTACGCCCCGTCGGGGCGCCGGTACGAGTTCCCCCTGAAGGGGGTGTCCGTCAGTCGCCGTGTCTTCGACCCCGCGCTCGCCCGGGACGCCGAGATCGCCGGGGCCGAGCTCCGGTTCCCCGCGGGTGTCACCCGGGTCCGCGACGACATCGTGGAGTTCGCCCAACACCCGTCCGTCCGGGCCAAGGTCGTTATCGGAGCGGACGGTCCCGTCTCCACCGTGGCACGGGGGACCGGGTTCACCGTCCCGCGAACCATGTACCGGATGATCACCGCCACCGCCCGGGGCGAGTTCCCGAGCGAGATCGACCTGTACTTCGGACGGGATGCCCCCGGTGGATATGCCTGGATGATACCGAAGGCGGGTGAAGCGAACGTCGGGCTCGGGGTCCCAAGGCTCGCCCGAGGCGCCTCGCTCTCGGGCCTCCTCGACCGGTTCCTCGAGCACCACCGGATGGGGCCGGCCGTCGACCGAACCCGCTGGTGGGTACCGATCGGGCCGCCGCCGCGCAGCGCGGTCCGGGGGCGGGCTCTCCTGGCGGGGGACGCCGCGAACTTGGTGATGGCCACGAACGGGGGTGGGATCCCGACGGCCATGATCTCGGGCCGAGATGCGGGTGTGACGGCCGCGCGGCACGTCCGGCTCGGGGCGCCGTTAGCGGAGTATGACGATCTGTTGCAACGGCACCTTTTCGGTCCGCTGGCCCGGGCATTCGACGTCAAGCGTTTCTCGGACCGCGTGGTCGAACGAGACCTCCTCCTGGCCCTCGGGATGCGATATATCGGCCCGAAGGGTCTCGATGCCATGATGCGGCTGCGCTGGCCGGCCCGGCTGGGGTGGATGTCGTGAGGCCCTCCAGCGCCTCCGCCGGCGACCCCGGGGAACCGTCCCTCGAGGCCCTCGTCCAGCAGACCTTCGGCCCGGAGGCGTCCCGGAGCCTGTCGGACCTGTTCCCGATGCTCGCGGCCGACCTGGCCGAGATGGACGCGCGGCTCCGGTCGGTGCTGACCGCCCAGTATCCCCAGCTCACCGACGCCGCCACCTACGCCTGCTCCACCGGCGGCAAGCGGGTCCGCCCGCTCCTGATGGCGGCGCTCCACCGGGCCCTCGGCGCCGAATCCGCGCGCCCGATCCTCTCCCTGGCCGCCGCCTTCCAATTGATCCATACGGCCTCCCTGGTCCACGACGACGTCATCGATCATGCCGAGATGCGGCGAGGCCGCCCGTCCCTCCCCAGGGCGTTCGGGCTCCCGGCGGCGATCGTGACGGGCGACTACCTGTTCGTCCGCGCCTTCGAGCTCGCGGCCGACTATCCCCGGTCGATCATCCTTCGGTGTGGCGAGTCGTGCGCCGACCTCGTGGAGGGTGAGGTCCTTCAGGAGGCGAGCCGGTTCGACCTGACCACGGGACGGGAGCACTACTTCCGGGTCATCGAGCGCAAGACGGCCGCCATCGTGGCCGCCGCTCTGGCGAGCGTGGCGGAGATCGACGGCTGCTCGGGGCCGGTGATCGACGCGTGTTCGGCGTTCGGCCGGGCCGTTGGGATCGCGTTCCAGCTGCGGGACGATCTGTTGGACGTCTACGGGGACCCGGACATCCTCGGAAAACCCCTCTATGCCGACTTCCGCGAGGGGAACCCGACCCTGATCTCCCTCGAGGCGTACCAGCGGCTGGACCGGGAGCGCCGCGTCGAGTTCGGCCGGCTGTTCGCCCTGCGGCGAAAGCAGCCCGGGGACCTCCTCCGGCTTCGGGCCCTCACCGAGGAGACCCATGCCGACCGGATCGTGACCGAGGAGGCCGACCAGTGGACCGAGCGGGCGGTCCGTGCCCTCGAGCCCCTCCCCGTGGGACCGTATCGGACCCTTCTCGAGCGGCTCGCCCGGGGCGCGGCGGTCCGAAGGGTCCTGACCCCCGCTCGAACGAAAGCTACAAGTCGGCCCGCCCGGCTCCCACCCCGAGACGGCCGATGTCGAACTCGGGTCACGTACGCCCCCGCCCCTCGGCGGCCTCCACCGCGGAGGCGCCGGCGGAGGTCCAACACCTCCCCATGCCGTGGAGCCCCGGGAACATCGTCCCGTCGCTCCCGGTCGGGATCGCCATCCTGGCGGTCCTGATCGCCATCCTGGGGGTCGTCACCCTCCTCGCCGGGGCCTTGTTCCTTTTGAACGCCTACCTCGGGAACGTCGTGCCGATCAGCCTCCTGATCGTCCGCTCCGTCGATCCGTTGGGGGCGGCGATCCTGGTCCTGCTGGGAGCGGTGCTCCTGGCCGTGGCGACCGCGCTCTGGCGCCAGGAGACCTGGGCCCTGTGGACGACCATCGTCGTGGTGTTCCTCACGCTCGCCTACCTGTTCTTCACGGACTCGATCACGGTGCTGTTCGTGCTGTTCCTCCTGCTGTTCATGTACCTGTTCTCTGTCCGACGACACTTCTACTGATGCGGCTCCTGCTGGGCCAGCTGGCTCCCCGCAAGGGGGACGTCGACGCTAACATCGAACGGATCGGCCACCTGGTCACTCCCGGCATCAGCGAGCTCGCGGTGTTCCCCGAGCTGTATCTCAGCGGCTACCGGGTGGGGGACCGCGTGCATTCGCTGGCCCTACGGCCGGGCGGTGCCTCGTACCAGCGCTTCGAGGAGGTGGCCCGTACCGCCAAGACCAGCGTCGCCGTCGGGTCGCCGGTCGCTCTCGATCGGCCGGGGGAGATCGGGAACGCCGTGGTGGTGGCCCGGCCCGACGGACCGACCGAGCTCCAGATCAAGCGGTACCTGCCGACCTACGGGCCGTTCGAAGAGGGCACGTTCTTCACCCCGTCCGACCACAGTGCGCCGATCCCGGTGGCGGGCCGGAGGGTGGGGTTCCTCATCTGCTACGATGCGTTCTTCCCCGAGGTCGGCCGGGAGCTCGCCCTGGCGGGGGCGGAGCTCCTGGTCGCCATCTCCGCCGCCCCGGTGACCTCCCGACGCCTGTTCGAGAAGGTCCTGCCCGCCCGGGCGGTCGAGAACGCCGTGCCGCTGGTGTACGTCAACCGGGTCGGGGTCGAGGACGGGATCGTCTTCGGAGGAGGGAGCGGGGCGTGGGACGCCCGGGGCGAGCCGATCCCCCTCACGCCCCGCCCGTTCGACGCCGAGACCGCCGAGGAGGGGCTCTGGTCGCTGGAGATCGACCTCGACGACGCCCCGCGATGGCGGCCGTTCCGGCCCGTCCTCCGGGACGTGGCCAGCCGCCCGACGGCGGGAACCTCGCGCGGGCACCTCTCCGTTGGAACCCACCACTTATAGACCGGCCCGCTCCGTCGGCCCGTCGGTGCCGGCGGCCAAGACCCTTGCGCAGACCCTCGCCTCGCGGCAGCGCGAGATCTCGGTCGCCGAGTTCTTCGAACGCAACCGGCAGATCCTGGGGTTCGACAATCCGCTGCGCGCGTTGCTGACCACAGTGAAGGAAGGGGTCGACAACTCGCTCGATGCGTGCGAGGAAGCCCAGGTCCTGCCCGGAGATCCGGGTCGAGATCTCCAAGGAGGGCCCGGACCGCCTGAAGGTCGCGGTCGAGGACAATGGGCCCGGGATCCTCCGCAAGGAGATCCCGAACGTCTTCGCCCGGCTCCTCTATGGATCCCGGTTCCACGCCAACCGTCAGTCCCGGGGCCAGCAGGGGATCGGCATCTCCGCCGCGGTCCTGTATGCCGGCCTCACGACGGCCCGCCCCGCCCGGATCCTCTCCAAGGTCGCCGAGGAGGAGGCCGCCCACACCCTGGATCTCCTGATCGACACCCAAAAGAACCTCCCCAAGATCGTCAGCGAGGACGTCACCCTCTGGGACCGTCCGTCCGGGACGCGCGTAGAGCTCCTCCTGAAGGCCAAGTACCAGCGGGGCCGCCAGTCCCCGTTCGAGTACCTGAAGGGCACCGCCATCGTGAACCCCCACGCCCGGCTCGTTCTCGTCGAGCCGGACGGGACGCGGATCACCTACGAGCGGGTCTCGCAGGAGGTGCCGCCGGTCCCGAAGGAGACCCCGCCGCACCCGTACGGGCTCGAGCTCGGCGAACTGGCCTACCGCCTCAAGGCGTCCAGCCGAACGACCCTCCTCGAGTTCCTGCAGAAGGACCTGGCAGGGGTCACGGCCCGGGCGGCCCGGGAGATCCTGGACCAGTCCGGCCTTCCCGGGAAGGAGCCCCTCTCCGAGATCCACGGCGAGCCGTTGGAGCAGCTCCTCACCGCGCTGCATACGGTGACGCCTGGTCCCGCCGTCCGCCGACTCGCTCTCGCCGATCGGCCCGATCCTGATCAAGCGCGGCCTCCGGAACGTCCTCGGCGAGGTCCGCCCGGACTTCTACGCGCCGCCGGTGAGCCGGCCCCCGAAGGTCCGGGGAGGCTTCCCGTTCCTGGTCGAGGTAGGCCTCGTCTACGGCGGGGGCCTCCCGGCGGACCAGCCGATCCAGCTCCTTCGCTTCGCGAACCGGGTCCCGCTGCTCTTCCAGCAGGGGGCATGCGCGATCACCAACGCCGTCCAGAACATGGACTGGCGCCGGTACGGCCTGGACCAGCGGGGGGGCTCGGGGATGCCGACGGGGCCCTGCCTGCTGCTCGTGCACCTCGCCTCCACGAAGATCCCGTTCACCAGCGAGGCGAAGGAGGCGGTCGCGGAGGACCCCGAGATCGACAAGGAGCTGACCCTGGCGCTCCAGGCGGCCGCCCGGCACCTTCGGACCCACCTCTCCCGGCGCACCCGTCATGATCAGGCCTCGGAGAAGTTCGACATCATCCTGAAGATCCTACCGAAGCTCGCCGCGAAGACGAGCGGGCTGGTGGGCCAGCCCGGTCCCGGACCTCACTCCCGTGATCACCCGGATCATGGACGTGGTCAATGTGGAAACGTCCCTGACCGCCGAGAAGGGGACCCCCGTGAAGGTCGGCACCGAGGTAACGAACTACACCCCGAGGGCGCGGGTCCTCGAGACTGTTCGTCGAGATGCCGAGGGAACTGCTCGCGAAGGCGACGTTCGACCCGGTCCCCGACGGGACCGACCCCGAGCTCGGACGGGCCTGGTGGACCCTCCCGAAGCTCGAGCCGAACACGCGATCCGAAGATCACGGTCGAGTTCCCGAAGGCGGACCGAGGTCGACGCCACCGACCTTCCGTGGTACGTGGCCGGGGTCGACGAAGCCCATCTCCTGGGCGCCGAGCCGCTCCCGGGCGACTGGGACATCCGGCTCCCGAGGGCCGTGATCGAGGCGGCCCAGGAGGCCGGCGAGGGCCTCCCAGGGACCGAGGAAGGGGAGGTGGATTACGATGCCGCGGAAAGCAGCGAAGGGGTCGGCGACGACGATAGCTGAGGACGAACCGAAGATCCGCGCGGACGCGCTGCGGCCGACGCTGGACCTCGCGGAGTCGATCTACAACCAGCTCGACAAGGGCGAGATCCCGAGGATGCGGCTCCCGCTGCGGACGAAGCAGAACATCGCGTTCCAGATGCGGGAAGGGGTCTGGAAGCTCGGGCGTTCGATGGGCACCCGCTCCGCCCGCAAGCTCGACGGAGCGCTGATGCTGCTCCGAACGTTCTACCTCGTGGACTTCATCAACGAGATGGCCAAGGAGGGGAAGACCTCCACCCTGCGGGAGCTGTACTACATCTCCGAGGGCTGGGAGGAGTCCAAGTTCCACAGCGAGAACGAGTCGAACCTGCTGATCGAGGACCTGGAGGTGATGTGCGAGCGGCTCCGGGAGGACTTCCGGCTCCACCCCGAGGAGAACGGCGCCTCCGTCATCGGCGACCTCACCATCCGGGAGAAGAACCGCAAGGGGATCGTCAAGAAGATCAACTGCCGAGACGACGTCGGGGACGGAGGCTACGCCCTCCCCTTCAACGTCGAGAAGGAGAAGATCACCCTCGACAAGACCGGGGCCAAGTTCGTCATCGCCATCGAGTGCGGTGGCATGGTGGACCG
This sequence comes from uncultured Thermoplasmata archaeon, assembly GCA_963708255.1. Taxonomy (GTDB): domain Archaea; phylum Thermoplasmatota; class Thermoplasmata; order Lutacidiplasmatales; family UBA184; genus Lutacidiplasma. Next base: position 571,824 of record CAVPSE010000002.1, on the reverse strand, counting down.
CCTCGCGGAGAACGGGTTCGACGAGAAGTACAACGCCCTCCTGGTCCACCTGAAAGGCCAGCCGGCGCGGTCGACCCGCCGGTTCATCAAGCGGCTCAATGAGGAGCTGAAGCTCCCCGTGGTGGTGTTCACCGACGGGGACCCCTGGTCGTTCCGCATCTTCGCGTCGGTGGCGTTCGGCGCGATCAAGACCGCGCACATCTCCAACTACCTCGCCACCCCGGCCGCGGAGTTCCTCGGGGTCACCGCCTCGGACATCGAGAACTACAAGCTCCCCTCGGACAAGCTCTCCGACGTGGACATCAAGGCGCTCCAGGCCGAGCTCACCGACCCCCGGTTCAAGACCGCCGAGTGGCGGGCCGAGATCGAGCTGATGCTCAAGAACGGCAAGAAAGCAGAGCAGCAGTCCCTGGCGAAGTACGGTCTCAACTACGTCACCGACACCTACCTCCCCGAGAAGCTGGGCGAGATGGGTGTGATCTGAGGGCCTCGGCGATCCGGCGACCTGCCTTGCTCCTGCCCCACGGACCCCGCCGTCGTGAGGCGGTCGGGGGGGCCTGCCAAGGGGCCCGGGGACGCTACGGTTTCGGCCGATCGGCACCCCCGGGGGGGCGATCAGTCCATCAAGGGGAACCCAAGGGCGGTGAGCCCCGGGCGCGTCCCCCAGGTGGGCTCGAGCTCGGAGGGGAGGTACCCCCACGCGCGCTCCCCGAGCGAGATCCGATGGAAGGCGATGCCCTGTTCCGTGAACTGGGCCGCTTCGGCCGCCGTCTCAACGCCCTCCCCCACCGTGGTGAGCCCGAGCGTCTTCCCGTCACGGGCGAGCCGGAGCATCTCCTCGGCCCCGTCCAGGATCACCCATTCCCGGGGCACCGCGAGATACAGGCGGACGAGCTTCGGCCGGAACTGGCTCTCGCTCTCGGTCTCGGTCCGCGCGAACACCACGGCCTCGCCCCCCTCGATGGTCGCGACCCGGGCGAACGCGAAGCTCTTGTGGACGAACTCGAGAACGTTCATCTCAAGGTCTGCGACGTCCAGCATCGGGGGGCGACCGGGGCGCCCTACATAGCGGGCGCGGGCACCGGAACGGCCCCGGGGCCTCCCCCGCCGAGAGGCGGGCCGCCGACGGAGGAACCCTTTTAAGGGGTCGAAAGTAGGGCCCGCCGTTTCGGACGCGGTGGAATGAAACGTAGCTCACGCGTTTGGAAGAAGCGCGGCCACATGCGCTGGAAGTGGCGCAAGAAGCGGATGCGGAGACGCATGCGCGCCCAGAAGATGCGCAAGCAGTAGTCCGACAACCCCTTCGGGGCGGCGTTGGCCGCCCCGACCTCGGCTTTTGGCTGTTTCGCGGAGTCCTTTTCCATATTACGCGCGTTCCGTGTCATGGCCGATCGACACGCTGCCCCGGCGTTCTATGGCCCCATCCTCCTCGCGCGGGACTTCGCCGTCACGACCGGTTTCTACCGGAGCAGTCTCAAGTTACCCGTCCAGGGCGGGTCGCCCTTCGCGAAGTGCGTCTCGGCGCCGTCCTCGTTTGCTATCGCCGACGGCCGTTGGTGGGCCCGGATCAATGGCTCGGAGAACCCGATCCAGGGCGAGAGCGCAGTCTCCGACCTGGTGCTGATGGTGCAGGTCGAGCACCTGGAGGAGCTGTTCCAGGAGCTGATGGTGACCGGTACCCGGTTCCTGAGCCCTCCGGCGGTCCGTGAGGCCATGGGGGTGCGAATGGCATTCCTGCGAGATCCGGACGGGCGCACCGTCGCGCTGAGCTCGCCGATTCATTGACCGGCTGCCCGTCAGCGGCGGCGTCGGCCGGGAGATCCCCCTCCCGCCCATGCGCTCGAAGCGGTCCCCACATGGGGCCAACGACCCGCGACGATGGAGTTATCGAACCCGGGTTGTCTCCGCTGGCATGTGTGACCTGTGCACCACGACCGGAAGCACTCACGAATCGGTCGGCCTCGCCCCATGCCTGTGCCCGTGCCGCCCCCAGGACCTCGACACCCGTCCGGCTCGGTGCCGCGTCTGCTACCACGACCTTCGGAAAGCCCACCCGGACCAGCGGTAGGATCCTGCCGGGCCGGACCCGCCGATCCCACGGTCGCCGGGCGGTCGAGTACCCGAGCCCGAGGAGTACGACTTCACCCCGTTCCGCGGGGCACGGTCGGCCCCCCTAGCGGCCGAGGCGCTCGAGCGTGCGGGACTCCTTGGTCGCCTTCTTCCACTGCCGGTAGTGGTCCCGGCATAGGGGGGCCCGCCGTCCCTTCTCAGGAAGATTGTCGAAGGCCCGACGAGCCTCCGTGAGCGTCAGGTGACGGACCACCTCCGCCGTGCACCCGGGGACAAGGCAGGCTTCGGGGGCCTCCGGAACCGTCGCGGCCGTCACCGGTGGCCCTGCTCCTTGAGCGCCTTGGCGACGAGGTCCGGGATCTCGTATGGGAACGTCGCCACGGTCGCCCCCGCGGCCTGAAGCGCTGCGAGCTTGCTGTCGGCGGTCCCCTTTCCGCGGGCGATGATCGCGCCCGCATGCCCCATCCTCTTCCCGGGGGGGGCCGAGCGACCGGCGACGTACGCGACGACCGGTTTGGTGAAGTGGTGCCGAATGTGATCGGCCGCATCCTCTTCCGCCGTCCCGCCGATCTCCCCGACCAGTACCAGCAGGTCCGTGTCGGGGTCCTTCTCGAACAGCGGGAGGGCGTCGACGAACGAGGTGCCGACCACCGGGTCCCCGCCGAGGCCGATGCACGTGCTCTGGCCGAGACCGTGCTCCTTGATGCCGTTCACGATCTCGTACGTGAGCGTGCCGCTTCGGGAGATCACTCCAACGCGGCCCGGATGGAACACCACGTTCGGGATGATCCCCACCTTCGCCTTCCCGGGGGCGGCGATCCCAGGACAGTTGGGGCCAATGATGCGGGCGCCATGGGCCCGGGCGTAGTGGTACATGGTGAGCATATCGTGGAACGGGATATGCTCCGTCACGATCACGCTCAACCGGATCCCGGCGTCCACGGCCTCGAGGAGGGCGTCCTTCGCGAACGGGGCGGGGACGAAGATCACGGACGCGTTGGCGTGAGCCTTCTCGACCGCCTCCGCCACGCTGTCGAAGACCGGGACTCCCTCGACAGATTGGCCACCCTTCCCGGGTGTCGATCCGGCGACGACGTTCGTGCCGAACAGCTTCATCTGGCGGGTGTGGACCGTCCCCTGGTGTCCCGTGATCCCTTGGACGAGGACCCGGGTCTCCGAATCCACCAGCACGCTCATGGGACCCCCTCGGGCCGGGGGACCGGGGCCCCGGCCGCCGCCGCGACGGCGGCCTGGACGGATTCCCGGAGGTCGCGGAGGGAAGTGACCCCGGCCCTCTGCAGGATCGCGATCCCCTCGGCCTCGTTGTTGCCGCGGATGCGGGCCACGAGCGGGAATCGCTCCGACGCCGGGACCTCCTTCATGGCCTCGACGAGGCCCGTGGCCACCGTGTCACAGCGCGTGACCCCACCGAAGATGTTGAGGAACACGGCGGCCGGCTGGGCCCGGGCCATCAGTAGGAACGCCTCCGTGACCTTCTTCGGATCATCGGTCCCCCCGAGGTCGAGGAAGACCCCGGGACGCCCCCCGAACTGCTGGAGGACGTCGAGGGTGGCCATCGTGAGTCCCGCCCCGTTCGCGATGACCCCGATGTTCCCGTCGAGCTGAACGAACGCGATGTCCTTCTCCCGGGCGATCTCCTCGAGGGGGGTCCGGTCATCGCGGACCTCTGCGTACTGCGGATGTCGGAACGCCGCGTCGTCCTCGATGATGACCTTGGCATCCAGGGCCACGACCCCATCCCCCACGACAGCGAGGGGGTTGATCTCGACCAGTTCGGCGTCCTCCTTCAGGAAGATCTCCCAGAGGCGGTCCAGCACGCCGTCCAACGACTTCGCCTTCGGACCGGAGAGTCCCAGGGCCCTCGACACGGCTCGCTTCTCGTACGAGGTGAGACCGGCGAACGGGTGGACCGGGAGTCGCAGGATCTCCTTGTCCTCGACCGACTCGATCTCCACGCCTCCCCGAGCGCTCGCCATCAGGACGGGGAGTCGGAGACTCCGGTCGAGCGTGAGGGACACGTAGAGCTCCTGGCCGATCGCGAGCTTCTCCTCGACGAGCAGCTCCCGGACCTTCTCGCCCTTGAACTCGAGGGAGAGGATCGCGCTCGCCGCCTCGGAGGCCTCGGCCGGCGTCGAGGCGAACCGGACCGCGCCGCCCTTGCCGCGGCCCCCGGCGAGGACCTGGGCCTTGATCACGCAGGGGAGCGGGACCCCTCCGGGGCCGACCGCCGCCGCGGCCTCGGCGGCGCTGCGGACGACACGTCCCGTGGGGAGTGGGACACCGTACGTTCGGAAGACGTCCTTGCCACGCCACTCGGGGAGCTTGACCATCGAGCGCCTCGGGGCGCGCGAGGCGCGCCGCGTCTTAAGGCGCGCGGGCCGCCGGCCGGCCCCGGCCCCGGAGCGGGCGACGCCCTCCCCGGCGCGGCCGGTGGGGGGGCGGGGAAGCGGCTGGGGGGGCGGCGGCGATCTCGGTCAGTTCACGGCCCAGGTCGTCGAGGAGCTTGCCGGCCACCTCCGACTTGGGCCCGCTCAGGCGGCGCTGCTCCCCGCGACGGGTCAGGACCATGGCGTCGATCGACGGACCCCGCATGGTCCTCCGCTCGTTGACGACGACCCAGTCGGCCCCGGTCTCCTCCAGGAGCCCCTGGGCTTCCGACTCCCAGTCCGGGGTTCCGTCCGCCAGGAGCTTGAACCCGATCAGGCGCCGGGGAGCGAGGAGCCGGCGGCGCAGCTCGGGGAGTATCTTGGGCGCCCGCGTCAGCGTGAGCGTCAACGTCGGGTGCTCCCGAGAGGGGATCTTTCCGGGCGCCGCGGTCGTGGTATAATCCGAGAGCGCGGCCGGCACCAGCACAGCGTCGGCGCTGGCGAGCACGCCGGCGGAGCTCCGAATGAGGGAGCGGAGGTCCCCGACGCTGCGCCAGCGCCGGACCGTCAGGAACGTCGGGATCGGGACCTCGAGGGGCGAGGCCCATAGCTCCACCTCGGCCCCCCGGAAATGCGCCTGGACGGCCAGCTGGACGGCGGTCTCCCCGCTGCTCTCGTTCGTGACGGAGCGCACCGAGTCGATCGCCTCCCGGGCGGCGCCCCCGATGACGATCACCTTGCGACCCGCCCAGGGTCCTCGGCCCAGCCGGTGGAGGACGGCCGCGGCGATCTCCTCCGGGGTGGCCAGCTTCTCCTCCCCTTCGGCGACCTGGGAGCCGATCACCTGCACCCCCCACGAGCGCAGTCGGTCCAAATTCTCCCGGATCGCCGGGTTCTGCCCCATGTGCGCGTGCATCGCCGGAGCGACGAGCACTGGAACTCCGCCGCCGAGCGCGACCGTGGCAAAGGAGGTGACCGCGGTGTCGTCGATGCCGTGCGCCACCTTCGAGATCGTATTCGCCGTCGCCGGGGCGAGGAGGAGGAGATCGGCGCGCCCCTCGCCGGGTCCCATGAGGGTGACATGCTCGACCTCTCCGGAGAGCTGTACGATCGGTGGATTTCCGGTGGAGAACGCGATGGTCTCGGGGGTGACGATGCGGGCGGCGTCCGGGCTCATCACGGCCCGGACCTCGGCGCCATGCCGGATCAGCTCCCGGATCACCCGGGGGACCTCGATGGCGGCGATGGAGCCGGAGATCCCCACCACGATCCGCCGCCCGCTGAGAAGCTGGGATTTTCCCCCCCGGATCACACGGCTCGGATGGACCATCGTCCGCCTACTCCCTCTCCCCGAGGAGTCTCCGGGGATAAGAGGAGCCGGGGCGCTCCGCTTAAGGAACGGACACGCTCGCCGGGGTGTGCCGCGCGTACCGGGAGCGAAGCGGGCCGGCCCCGCCCCTGACCCCCCCGAGCCGTTGCCGATGGTCCCGGCCTCCACGTCCCAGTTCGCGGAGATGTCCCGGCCGCTCACCACCGAGGCCCCGGTCCTCCCTCAGGCCGTCGAAAAGGGTGTCGTGGTGTTCGACGTGGACGGCACGATCCTCGATGACATCGGGCTGATCAGCCACGTGGCGGGCGACGTGATGGAGCGGGCGTTCGGGACCCCGGCGCCCGAGGCCCGCCTCCACTACCTCGCCACGACCGGGCTTCCGTTCGAGGCGCAGCTCGCCCAGCTGTACCCATCGGAGCCCGCGGATGGCCGGACCGCTGCCGCCCGCATCTTCCACGAACGAAAGATCCGCGAGGCGTACGCCACGGCGCACCCGTTCCCCGAGGTTCCTCGGCTTCTCCGTCGTCTCAGCGCCGCCCGATGGACCCTCGTGATCTCGACGGGGGCCGAACGGGAGATGGCGGACCTGGTGCTCGAGCGGGAGGGGATCCGGGTACTGGTTCGAAGGTCTCCTCGGTTCCGGCCAGGGGACCAAGCGCGAGCACCTCCAGGAGTACCAGCGGCGATATCCGGACGCCCCGGTGTTCCTGGTCGGGGACTCCCGGTTCGACATGGAGGCGGCCTCGGGCCAGCCGGGGGTGACCGCGATCGGTCGGGCGTCGACGGTGCCGGGGTGGACGTTGACCCCCGCGGACCTGAAGGCGTGGGGAGCGAAATGGTCCGACTACTCCCTCGCCGAGCTTCCCGAGGTGCTTGACCGGTTCTCCCGAGCACCGCCGTCGTCGGGCGCGCGCGCCCGGAGTCGGAGGGGCCGGGACCGAGACTCTCCGAAGGCGGGGGGTAGCCCCGCCTCCCTTTGAACCCGGGTCGAGGGATCCACAGTCCCCCAGGATAGGCCAAACTACCCCATCCCGGCCGCGTCGTTCGGACGGCGGCCCCAGATGAAAAGCCTTTGCGTCCCCCGAGGCGGTCTCGACCTACCGGTACGCCCAGACGACGGCCTGAGCGAAGAACTGCCATGGGACGCCGACGTGGAGGAACCCCGTGCGCCGGAGCCCGTCCACCTCATCCCGGACCCCCCACGGGTGGTCGAACCTCTCATGCTCGTGCCAGACCCGCTGGGGACTGCGCCCCGATCGGCCTCCGGCCCGGCCGGCGGCGGGATGGTCGCGGCGATCTGGGCGAACCGGGCATCGAACGTCGGGTCTTCCGGCAGGTGGTCGTCCCCGTCGCCGAAGTATCCCCCGGGCGTGAGGGCGGAGGAGATCCGGCGGAACAGCTGGCGCTTCTTGGCATGGGAGAGGTGATGGATCGCCAAGGCGGAGACGATCGCATCGAACTTCTCGGCGGGGTCGAAATCGTCGATGTCGCCCTGGTGCAGTTCCACGCGCTCGCTCCAGGGCCGTAGTTTCCGGCGGCTCGCCGCGATCATCTTCGACGAAATATCGATCCCCCGGACGGTGGCGTGGGGGAACGTCTCGAGGAGGAGGGCCGTGAGGGTTCCCGTTCCGACCCCGAGCTCGAGGACCCGGAAGGACCGGGTCGGCATGAACGGGATCCCCCAGACGAGCATCTGGTGGAGCTCCGAGTACCCGGGCATCGTGGAGACGACCTCGGAGTCGTACGTCGCCGCCTGCCGGTCGAACTCCTGACGGCTGGTTCCACGGGCGCGGACCCTTGGCATACGAGAGGGAAGGGCGGGCCGTCCTATGTAAGCCCGGCGATGGCCGGGGGGGTTATGGGGCGCCGCGGGTGGGTTCCTTCGTGACACCGGCGGACCCGGCGCCCGCAACCCCGCCCTCGCAGCGGCTGAAGGCCTGGCTTGATCTGCCGAAAGCGGACAACCCCTCGGTGACCTGCGACGGGCTGTCGGTCCTCTTCCTCGGGACGGCCCACGGACTCCCGGAGGTGTTCTCGCTCCCGACCTCGGGCGGCACGGCTCGGCGTCTGTACGCCTCGGCGGAGCGGGTGGGCCTGATCCACGCGTCGCCGGTGGCCCCCCAGGCGATGGTCGCCGTCGACGCCGGGGGTGACGAACACTGGCAGCTCGCCCTCCTGGACCTCGACCGGCCCGCCCCGGGCCCGCAGTCCGTGACCCGTTCCCTGGCTACGATCCACCTCCCAGGGGCGTGGAGCCCAGACGGCCGCCAGGTACCCGGTACGCGTCCAACGCCCGGGACCCCCGGTACTTCGACATCCTCGAGGTCGACGTCGCCGGCGGAGAACCCCGGACGCTTCTGACCGCGGACGCGAGCCAGTCGGTCCGGGCGACCCTCGGGAGCCGCACCCTCGTCCATCGGGCCAATACGAACCTCGACAGCGACCTGTTCCTCATCGAGGGGGAGCGGTCCGTCCATCTTACGCCGCACGAAGGGGAGCTGACCGTCCTCTCGGCGGCGCTCCGAAGCGACGCCGTCTACGCGGCCGCGAACCCGGGCCGGGAGTTCACCGCCCTCCTCCGGTACCGGTTCGGGAGCGCGAACCACGAGTTCCTGGCCGAGTATCCGGGAGATGTTGAGATCGTCGAGGCCGCGCCGGTCGGGGACCTCCTCGCCCTCGTCATCAACCGGGAGGGCTGGAGCGAGACCCGGCTCTTCGACGTGACGACCCGCGAGGAACGGGTCCTCAACTCCGGCCCCCGCGGCGTCATCACCTCCCTCAGCTGGTTCCCCGATGGGTCCGCCTTCGTCTACGGGCTCACGTCCGTCGACGGATGCGACCTGTACCGACGCACCGTCGCGACCGGCAAGGAGAAGCGGCTCACAGGAAACCCGAACGATCTCCCGAAGGCGGTCTCCCTCCCGCGTCTCGGGAAGGCCCGGGCGGCCGATGGCCTATCCGTTCCGTACCTGGGAGTACGTCCCCTCCGGGCCCGGTCCGGGGGACCCTGCTGTGGATCCACGGGGGTCCGGAGGGCCAGGCCCGACCCCAGTTCTCCGCCGCGATCGCGTTCCTTGTTAGCGAGGGGTGGCGGGTCGTGGCGCCGAACATCCGGGGGAGCACGGGGTACGGGCGTCGATACGTCCATCTCGACGACGTGCGCCTTCGGATGGACTCCATCCGGGACGTCCGCGATGTGGCCGAGGACCTGGTGCGGAACGGGAAGGGGGAGCGCGGCCGCCTCGGGATCGTCGGCGGGAGCTACGGGGGGTTCGTCGTCCTCTCGGCCGCGACGACGTATCCGGAGCTGTGGGGCGCGGCCGTGGACCTGGTCGGGATCTCCAACTTCGTCACCTTCCTGGAGAACACCGGCGCCTGGCGACGTCGCCTCCGGGAGGCCGAGTACGGGAGCCTGTCGAAGGATCGTGCGTTCCTGATGGAGATCTCGCCCCTCCACCAGGCCGAGAAGATCCAGGCCCCGTTGCTGGTCATCCACGGACGCAACGATCCACGGGTGCCGCTGGCGGAGGCGGAGCAGATCGTCGCCACGCTTCAGGAGCTCGGCCGGCCCGTGGAACTGATGGTGTTCGACAACGAGGGTCACGGGATCGTCCGGAACGAGAACCAGCAGGCGGCCTGGGGCCGCGCGGTCGAGTTCCTCAACGATCGGTTGGGGCGGCCCGGTCCCGTGGTGTCGCGAGCCCCGAGAGCTTGAGCATCCCCTTGCCCAGCCACTGACCCCCATCGACCGTGATCACCTGCCCGGTGATGTACGATGCCTTCGAGGAGGCCAGGAACCGGACCGCGTCGGCGATCTCCTCGGGTCTCCCGAACCGCTCCATCGGGATCTCGGCCCGCACGGCTTCGGAGAGGGACTCGGAAAGCCACAACTGTCGGTCGGTCCCATCGGTATGAACGGGACCGGGCGAGACCGCGTTGACACGAACCCCGAACCGGGCCCACTCGACCGCAAGCGTTCGGGTGAGGGCGAGGACCCCCGCCTTGGCCGCGGCGGAGTGCGCCGTCCCGGGGCCGGCCATCCACGCATAGGCCGCCACGATGTTGATGATGGAGCTCGTCGGGCCGCCGGATCAGCAGCGGGTGGGCGGCGCGGGAACAGTAGAACGTCCCGTCGAGCACGATCCCCACCACTGCGCGCCAGCCGTTCGGGGTGATCGATTCCGCCGGGGAGGCGAAGTTCCCGGCGGCGTTGTTCACCAGCAGGTCGAGCCGACCGAACCGGTCATCGACCGACCGGACCATCATGGCCACCCGGTCCGGGTCTCGCACGTCCACGGGGACCGTCAGCACCGTTGCGCCGGTGTCCGAGAGCGCCTCAGCGCCCGCCCGGAGGTGCTCGTCAGAACGGCTCGCCAAGACGAGGTCGTACCCGTCCTCCGCCAGGCCCCGGGCGATCGCGAGCCCCAGCCCCGTCCCGCCGCCCGTGACCAGGGCCACGGGGCGCCCGGCCCCGGAGGCGACGGCGGCGGCATGGCACGGGATGCCGCGCCCTACGAATAGCCTGCGCGGACCCGCGTCCGGGATCACGCCGGGAGCCCGCTCCACCCCGAGAGGACGGTCCACAACCGTTCGCCATCGGGGTCGACCTGGGACGCGGCGGACGGAATGGGCGACGCGTTCCTTCGAGATGTACTCCCCGGACCGGCCGGCGAGGGTAGGGGAGGTCGCGGCGAAGACCAGGTTCCGGGCCGCCTTCTCCGGCGAGATCCCGCCGATCCCCATCAACACCCGCATCCCGAGCGCGAACCCGCCGCCGTTGTTGAGCCCGAACCGGCTGCGCACGAACCCGGGGTGCACGGCGAAGAACGCGAGCTCCGTCGGGCGGTGGCGCCGGGCGAAGGCGCGGGTCATCAGGATGAGCGCGAGCTTCGAACGGCTGTACACCGAGAACCCGCGGTACTCCGTCGACTCCAGGTCGTCGAACCGTAGGTGAGCTCCGCGGTGGGCCGCCGAGGAGGTGGAGATCACCCGAGGGTGGGGGGCGGCCCGGAGCGACGGCTCGAGGAGCCGGGTGAGGAGATACGGGGCGAGGACGTTGAGGGCGATCGTCCTCTCGTGGCCCTCGGGGGTGAGCTCCCGGCGCATGAAGACCGCCCCCGCATTGTTGAAGAGAACGTCGACCCGGGGGGCGAGGGCACGGACCGAATCCGCGGCGACGCGGACCTCCGGGGGCCTCGAAAGGTCGGCGATCACCGGGGCCGGGTGCGAGCCCGGGAGCGTCGCGAGGAGCCGTTCCGCCCGCGCCCGGTCCCGCGCCACGACGAGGACCCTGGATCCGCCCGCCGCGAACCAGCGCGCCGTGGCGGCCCCGACCCCGGAGGTCGCCCCGGTGATGACGATGGTCGAGGCACCGTCGGATGCCATCGAACGGTCCGGGTCGTGCCGCTACCAGTCGCGTCGGAGGAAGTTCGGGTTCTGGCCGGCCCGCCGCCGGCGGATCTCGCGCGCCAGGGCCTCGCCCCGCATGGAGAGACGGTAGACCTTCAGCCGCCGGGGCTGCCCTTGCACATGCTGGAGCTCCTCGATCACGACCCCTGCCGCGACGAGTCTCCGGAGAACGTTGCTGACCTGGTTCTGGCCTGTGCCGAGCCGTTCGCTCATCCCCTTCTGGGTCCAATCGAGGGTCGGGATGTCATCCGGCCCGAGGGTCGGGAGTCCGCCGAGGTACGCGACGATCTCACGGGACCACCGGCGCGGCTCGTCGGCCGCCGCTTTGGGAGAGATCGGCGGCGCCGGCGAGGAGGACGATGTGCTCGTGACCGCGGTGAGGGAGAGGAGGGGCACAGAGGCGGCGGGGGAGGGGGACGACGCGGGAGGAGCGAGAGCGGACTCCGCCGAGGCCGCCGAAACGGCCGCGGGCGCCGAAGCCGCGAGCAGCGGGGCGGGGTCGGACGCCGAGGTGGGGACCGGTCCAGCGGGCACAGCGTCGCCGGCGCCCGGCGGCATCGCCACGACATCGTCCGGCGCACCGTCGACCACGGACCGGGAGCGGTGAGAGCGCCGGTGTCCCGCCCAGTAGACCCCCCACGTGATGCCGGCGACGCCCACGATCCCGGCCGTCGCGAGAACGATCGAGGTCGGCATCAGGCCCGCCCCGGAGACCGTGGAGGATGACGGCGCAGGGGTCGCATGGACCCCGAAGGAGGTCGTGGCCGAGTCGTTGGCGGAATCGATGACCGAGAGGGTGACCGCGAACTCGCCGGCGTATCGATAGGTGTACTGAACCACCGGTCCAACGCCATAGCCGCCGTCGCCGAACCCCCAGCTGAACGAGGTGTAGGTACCCGTGCCGCCCGAGACGAGGGCGTGGTACGTGACCGTGAAGGGGACCGTCCCGTTGCTCGCGGTGGAGGAGATCAGGACCACCAGGGGCCCATCGATGACGTTGACCGAGACGGCGCCGCTCGCCGACCCGGTCGGCTCGCTGACGAGGGCACTGACCGAGTAGGTCCCGACGGCCTCGAAGGCATGGGAGACGATCAGAGAACTGGCCCCGGCCCCTGAGTAGGTCTTCCCGTCCCCGAACGTCCAGGTGACCCCGACCGGCGAGCCGCTGCTCACCGTGGCGGAGAACGTGACGGTCAGGGGGACGCTGCCGGTCGAGGGCGAGGCGGAGACACTGACGGAGAATCCGGTGTCCGGATGGACCGCGGAGGCGGCCGGCGCGAAGAGAAGCAGCGGGGCGGCCAGCACTACCGCCACCCCCGCCATGAGGGCGATCCGGAACGATCGAGTGTACCTGACGCGGTCCGTTCGGACCGCGGCGCCGGTGCGCCTCCAAGCCCCCCCTGTCAAATGGGGGTACTGCTCACGGGTTCTTAGACTGCTCGATGTCCCTGACAAGGGCATTTCCTTCCTCCCGAAGACGGCGTTGGCGGAACTCGACCAAGAGTGCGACGACGACCACCCCGATGGCGGCGGCGGCGAGGCCCGGGTAGAGCCATCCCCCACCGCCCCCCGCCGGGGCGACGGACGCAGGCCCGGTCGTGCCGGGCAGGGGGGGCAGAACGACGATCGGCCCCACCAGCTCGATGACGGTGTCACCGGTCGCGTCCACGACGGTCAGCACGGCCTCGAACGTGCCGGCCACGGTGTAGGAGTGGCTGACGTTCGAGCCGGCGGCGTCCGGGGTCGAGTCGCCGAAGTACCAGGTGATGACGAACGGGGCCACCCCTCCCGTCTCGGTCGCGGAGAAGCTCACGGGGTCGGAGACCCGGGCCCCGGCGCCCGAGATGGTGTACCCGACCGTGAACGGGGACGGGCCGGTGCCGGTATTGTTCCCCGATCCGTTCCCTCCGGATCCGTTGGAGCCGGGGGTGCCGGATGAGGTGGTCTGTTGAACGGATGTGGTGGAGCTCTCGTTGAGGAGGGCGGGGTACACCCACGTGTCATTGAGGGGGACCCCGTTCTGGTCGCCCCCGAAGAGCACGAACACACCCTCGGTGGCATCGTACAACGCGGCCGCGGCCGAACGGGCCGGCGGGGTCACCTGGAGCCCCGCGGACAGGTTGGACCAGGTGGCGTTGTCGTACGCCCAGGTGTCCCCACCGGCGGAGCATCCCCCGTTCCGGGCCTCGGCGCCCCCGAAGACGATCGTCGAGCCCGTGGAGGGCACGTACGCGGCGGCGGAGAGCAACCGCTCACTGGGGGCGTTCGAGACCGTCGACAGGCTCCACTGGTCGGCGGCGAAGATCCAGAGCTCGGAGTCCGGGTAGCAGGTACCCGGGGGTCCCCCCGGGGGGCAGCGCGGAACCCCCGAACATCAGGATCTGTTGGGTGGACGGATCGTACGTGATCGTGGCGCCGAGGGTCGGGGGAGGTCCGCGGATCAGCGGGGCGGTGAGGTTCGTCCAGACGCCGTCCTTCCACTCCCACGTGTCGTTGAAGATCGACCATCCGCCGCCCGAGGCCCGGAGGCCCCCACCGAACAGGAGATCCCCGCCGACCCCGGGGTCGTCCACGAGCGACGCAAGGACGCGGGGACCCGGGGCTGTGTCGGTGGGGGTCTCTTGCCAGCCGACCGCGGGAGAGTAGGTCCAGGTGTCGTTGAACGACTGCCCCCCGTTCGATCCTCCGAAGAGCACGAGGTCGCCAGCGCCGGGGTCGTACGCCAACGCACCGCCCCATCGGGGGGAGGGCGCCGTCGCGAGGCCCGCGGTCAGGTTGATCCACACGCCGTTGGCGAACACCCACGTATCGCCGGCCGCCCCTCCGCCGGGGAGCTGGCCCCCGAACAGGAGCGCGGCTCCGATGGCGGGGTCGTACGTGACCTGGGCCGACCACCGCGGGCTCGGGGCCCGGGATGCGGGCAGGGCGAGCTCGCCCCACTGGTGGGTCGCCTCCCAGGGCGTGAGGACGTGGATCGTCACGGACGCCGTCGCCGTGGCGCCAGCGCTGTCGTTGACCTGCAACTCGGCGACGTACGTCCCCTCTCCCGCGTACACATGGGACCCGTTGCCGGACGGGATCGATGCGGCCCCGTCCCCCAGGAGCCACGCCGCGCTGTAGGGGGCGACCCCCCCGTGGACCGCGGCCTCGAACGTTACGTTCAGCGGGGCGACCCCCGCCGTAGGAGACACGGTGACCGTCAGCTGCACAGGAACCGGCCCGTAGGACCACGTGTCCCCGAGAACGGTCGGACCGTCGGTCCCGCCGAACAACAGTACCCCCCCGCCGATCGGGTCGAAGGTGCTGGCGGCCCCCGACCGGGGGCCGGGCTCGACGGCCAGTGTCGGGGAGTCGTTCTGCCACCCTCCGGCGCCGTAGCTCCAGGTGTCCCCCAGGGTCTCCGTGCCCCCCGAGGGCGTCCGGCCCGCGCCTCCGAAGAGGACCGCAAACCCTCCGACGGGATTTGCGACCAGGGAGGCGGAGGCACGGGGGAGCGGCGCGGGCCCCGTTCCAGGACTCAGCGCGTTCCACGTCGCCCCGTTGAGGGCCCACAGGCTTGCCGCGGGTTGCCCTGCCGAGGACGGCTCCGGAAGCCCTTCAAGGAGGACCGAGGAGCTGGTGGGGAGATACGACATCGACGGTCCTTCCAACGGACCGGGTGAGCCCTGCACCATCGAGGCCAGGTTCTGCCAGGTGCCCCCCTCGAGCAGCCAACTGTCATTCGCCGGCAGGGGCGCCGATGTATCGCCTCCGAATAGGACGACCCCCTGGAGAGCGGGGTCGAAGGCGATCGCGGCCCCCGCGCGGGGGGACGGGGAGCTGGCGGTGGGGCTCGGGTGCCAGGCTGTGCCGTTGAAGATCCATGTGTCCCCCAGCCGGGAGGTGCTGTTTTCGCCGCCGAACAGGACGATCCGGCCGGTGGCCGCGTCAAATGCCATCGCGGCGCCCCACCGCGGGGAAGGCGTTGGGGCGCTCGAGGGGACGGGAACCCACGCACCGTGGGCGAACTCCCAGGTGTCCCCCAGCGCCTCACCCGTCCCGGATTGGCCCCCGAACAGTACGACGCTCGAGAGGGCCGGGTCGTACGCCATCGCGGCGCCCGTTCGAACCGGCGGCTCGTGAACCCCCGGGGAGAGCGCCCTCCACTGGGCAGGTTCGATCTCGGGCGCCCCCGTGGATGGGCAAGGGGACCCAGGAGCGCACGGCGCCGCGGGGGCCGGCGCCGACGGGGCATTGTCAGCGAGCCCCCCCGTGGGGAGCGCCATCAGGACCGCGCAGAGGACGACGATCGTTGAGATGGCGGCCCCGACCCGACGTCTCCGGGGCGTACAGATCGGGGCCTCCATCGGCCTCCATGGGGTTCTCTTGCCTTTTAACCGCCCTGAGAGAATACAGGCCGCATACACCCCCCGTCGCGGGTCGGACCGGTGTACGACACCCCTGCTTGATCCCTCGAGGCGCCTGTCGGGGGCGGCGGGAGGGCCACCCGGGCCGGGATCAGGGCCCTGCCCGGCCCTCGGGTCCGTGGGGAGGACCCGGCGGGGACCGATGCCCGAACCTCCTATCGACGGGGCGAACTCCCGGGGGGGGACCGGCCCCGCCCAGACCATCCTCCCATTCCAGAGGACGGCGCCCAAAGGTTTTTCCTCCCTCACCCGGGATACAGTTGCCCGAGGGAACACCGGGCCCGTGCCTTCGCTACTTCGTGCAGGCCCTACGCCGGGGGCGACCGTCGTGCTGCTGGCGGTGCTCCTCCTGGCGATCCCTCTGAATCCCCACCCGTTGGCACCCGCCTCGGCCGGAGGCGGCCCGGGGAGCACGGCGTCCCCCTCGCCGGCGGTCGGCGGTTCCCAGTGGTACAATGTGACCGCGGGACAGGACTCCTCCCCCCCCGCACTCGTAGGGGCCAGTCTCGTGTACGATCCCGCGGACAGTGAACTCGTCCTGTTCGGCGGGTGCGCCCCTTCTGCGTGCCCCGCGCCGTCGCAGACGTGGGTCTACTTCAGCGGGGCCTGGACGAACATCACCGGGAGCGGCCCCCAGCCTCCGGCCCGCTCGTACGCGGGATTCACCTACGACTCCCGCGACGGGTACGCGGTCCTGTTCGGCGGCGACGGTTCCTCCGGCCCGCTCAACGATACCTGGTCGTTCTCGGCCGGCGTTTGGACGAACCTCACCACCCCCACCCTGACGACCCCTTCGCCCCGATGGGCGCCCCAGTTCGCCTTCGATCGGGCGGACAATTACGTGGTGCTCTTCGGCGGATGCGGGATCCCGTGCCCGCTCAACGACACATGGCACTTCGCGGGGGGCGGCTGGAAGAACGTGACCCCGTCGCTCGCGCCGGCACCGGCGGGACGGTATGGGGCCGGCTTCTCCTACGACTCCGGGGACAGCTACCTGCTCCTCCAGTACGGATGCGGGAGCGTCTGCCCGATGAACGACAGCTGGCAGTTCTCGCGCGGCCACTGGACCCAGATACCGGTGAACCTGAGCACCGCCCCGCCCCCGCGCGCCTTCGCGACCCTGACGTACGACGCGGTGCAGAACGCGACGTTCCTCTTCGGTGGCAACGGAACTTCCGGCCCGCTCGGCGACACCTGGCGGTGGACCTCCGGCCGATGGACGAACCTTTCCTCCCAGGTCGGCGTGGCGCCGAGCCCCCGCCTGGGCGCGGCCGCCGTTCAGAGCACGTTGGCCACCGTCGGGTCCGCGGTGCACAAATGGACGTTCGACCTTCTGTTCGGTGGGTCCGCCGGCCCCGGCCCGCTGGCCGCCGTAACCTCGAACGCCCAGACATGGGTGGCGGAACCCCCTCCCTCGATCTCCGCGTCGGTCGATCCGAGCATCGTGGAGGTCGGGCAGCTCGCCTCGTTCGTCGCGACCGGGGTGGGCGGGAGCTCCCCGTACGTGTTCCTCTGGCAGTTCGGGGACGGGAGCAGCAGCCTCACGCAGAACCCCACCCACGTGTACCCATCGGCGGGGATGTATGCCCCGAATGTCACCCTCACGGACTCCGCGGGGGTCAGCCTCCGCACCCCGACCACCCTCACCGTCGTATCCGGACCGGCGGTCTCGATCACGGCCGGCCCGGCGACGACGGACGTCGACCAGATGGTGGCCTTCTCGGCCCAGGTCGCAGGTGGAACCCCGCCGTACATCTATCACTGGTCCTTCGGAGACGGCAGCTCTTCCATGAGCCCCTCGACGAGCCACTCCTACGACGCCGCGGATACCTACGCCGTGAACCTGACGGTCACCGACACGGTCCTCGGCGTCGGCGCGCAGTTCACGAACGTGACCGTTCATGGCGATCCAACGGTGACGACCACCGTTTCCACCGCTACCCCGCTGGCCGGGGGCCCCGTCGTGTTCACGGCGACGCCCGCGCTCGGGACGGGAGCCTACTCGTACCTGTGGACGTTTGGGGACGGCAGCTCGTCGACCAACGCGTCGGCCACCCACGTGTACGGGGCCTCAGGGGTCTACCGAGCCTCGGTCACCGTGACGGATTCCGTCGGGGGGACCGTGACCCAGAACCTCTCCATCCAGGTGATGCCCGTCCCCGCGGGGGCGCCGGAACGGTGGTTCGGGCTGACAGAGGTCCAGTGGGGGTACGTGGTCCTCGGTGTCGGGGCTGTCGTGGCAGCGATCGCCACGGTGGTCCTCGTCGTCCGCCACCGCCGTCGGGCACCCGGAACCCCCATCGCGGCGGCGGCCGTCGGCCAGCCCGGTTGGGGTGACGAGGAGGCTCCCGGCCCGTCCTCCTCCTCCCGTTCGTTCCGTCGGAACTACCGGCGCTGAACCGCGCCCTCGCCACCCTCGGTCCGGCACACCACGTCCCGGCCGGCGGTCCGGCTGCACTCCGCGCAGACCATCGCGACCCCGCCGCCTTCCACGGGTCTGGGCACGTGGTACAGGACGGGACAGCCACAGTTCTCGCACGGCTGCAGTCGGTTCATCCGTCCCGAGACTCCTTCTGATCCGAGGCGCCGGAACCTCCCGCCGCCGGGCCGGGGCCCCGATGTGGGCCTCAGGGACTCGACCGTTCAAAGCCTCCTCGGTTCGGCGGCGGTCCCGCCTCGGACGGGCCTCCCACTCGGCGGCTCCGGCCCACCGGACCGCCCCGAGAGGGGTCCATATAGGGGTTCGTCCGTCGCTGGACCGTGGCGCCCGCCGCCTGCGCGTACTGTGGCGCCCCGACAACGCCGGGGGCAAGCTACTGCGCTCGGTGCGGTCGCCCCGTCAGCGGGACGGGTGCGCCGTCGGCGCTCCCCACGGGCTCCCCGAGCGCACCGCCCGCCGTCGGCCAGTACCCGGCGCCTCCCGCCGCAATACATCCGCCGTACGGCTGGGTCCCGATGGCGCCCGCCCCCCCCTGGATGGCCGCCCCCACCGGCCCAATGTTGGGGGAGGATGGGCCGGCACTCACCGATACGGTCCTCGCCGGCGTGCTCATGCTGATCGCCTTTGCGACGAGCTACGTCGCCCCGGCGGCGCTCGGCACCACGATACTCCCGGCGACCTCGGCGACCGGTGTATCCATCTCCGGCACCACGATCGACGAGCTGGCCGCGATCTCGGTGCTGTCGGCTGTCCTCGTCGCAGTGGCCCTCGCCCTGTTCCGACGGGCCTTCCAGGGGATGCGTGCGCCCGAATTCCGTACCCCGTCGACCCTCTCCGTGGTGGGGGTCATCGGGATCTTGCTTCTGGTCGTCGCAGACCTGGCTCTCCTCGAGACGCTCTCCCAGGTCCTCTCGTGCATTGGCGGAAGCTCGACCCCCATGAACTCGACGGTGACGCTCGGATGCCTCGGCGGCGGCACGTTCATCCTGGAACTCCTCGGCGTGCTGGCGTTCGGGCTGATGGCGATCATCGGCTACATCGGTTCCGCCGTCGGGATCTACCGGCTCGGGCGGCGGAACTCGAGCACTGCGCTCGAGGTCGGCGCGGTCCTGATCTGCCTGCCGTACCTGAACGTCGTAGGCGCGATCCTCCTGATCGCAGGGGCCCAGGCGGCCCGCGCCCGCGTGGGGGCCCCAGGGTCCTCGGGGTACGCGGGCCTCCCATGATCGATCGCCCGGGTCACCCCTAGAGCCTAAGCCTCGGGAGCCCCGTCCCCGCCGGTGGCCGAAGCGGGATCCGAGGGGGCGCTCCCGCGCGCGGCCGTCACGCGTGCCACCCTCGTGCTCGTCCTTCTACGGGTCGCATATGCGTACAACTGGTTCGACATCGGGCCCGGGTTCCCGGCCCTGTCGTCCACCTTCGCGTTGGACCCGGCGGACTGGGGCATCCTCCTGGCAGCGTTCCTCGCGGGAGCCGGGCTGTTCCAGGTTCCGAGCGGGGTCCTCGCCCGCACGTACGGGACCCGGAGCATCTCGCTCCTGGGTGCCGGGCTTCTCGGGGGCGCGGCCCTGGCGAGCGCGGCGTCCCCGACGTTCGGAGCGCTCGTGGCGATCCGGTTCGCCGCAGGCGCCGGCGCGGGGTTGTTCTTCTCGCCGGCGATCGCCCTCGTCGGGAGCCTCCATGCTCCGGGGGCGCGGGGCGTTCCCGTCGGTCTGTTCAGTTCGGCGTTCAGCGCCGGGGCCGGGCTCGGCGTTTTCGGTTCCGCGCTCCTGATCCCCTTGGTCGGATGGCGGGGATCGCTGGCCGTCGGCGGGGTGGCCCTCCTGGGGCTCCTCGCGGTCGGCGTGGCGGCGATCCCCTCGGAGGCCGGCCGGCCCGGGCCGACGCGCCCGGCCCGGAACGTTGTGGCCCCCGGCGGCGTGCTCCGCTCGCGGGCCGTCTGGGCGATCGGCCTCTCGTTCGTCGGCCTCGAAGGAGCCTCCATCTCGGCCGGCCAGGTACTTCGTGCCGTTCGCGGAACAGATCCGGGGATGGGCGCCGGCGCTGGCCGGCGCGGTCGGCGCTGTCTTTGTCTTTCCGAGCTTCTTCGGCGGTCCTATCGGGGGTCGGCTCATGGAGCGGGGGCAGCGCCGCCGGACCCAGATGGTGCTGGTGACGGCGGTACCGGCGGTGCTCCTGTTCCTGATCCCCTACGAGGGTCTCGCCGGCACCGTGGCCATCGCCGCCGCGTTCTCGGTAGGCTATGGGATGGTCTACGCGATGATGTACGTCCTCGCCTACTACCTGCCCAACGTCGAGACCTCGGATGTTCCTCTCGCGATCGGGCTGTTCAACGGGATCCAGCTGGCCGGCGGTGCGTGCGTGTCGCTCCTCATGGGCGAAGCGATCGCGCGGTGGGGGTACACGCCGGCCTGGGAGGCGCTCGCCGCGATGGTGCTACTCCCCCTCTCGCTCCTTCTGTTGGTTCCCCGCACGGGGGGGTCCCCAAGTGCTTCGGCGCGGCCTGTGGCCGACTAAGCGTCCAGCGTCAGCGGATGCCGGCGGCTCCACGACGTGAGCCCGTCGAACAAGGCCCGGAGCTCCTCCGCCTTCGGCGTGGGGGCGTAGTCCACGCGGGGGGGATCTCTCGATGGCGGGACCGGGTCAGCAGACCGGCGGCGACCAGGTCGCGCAGTCGGTCGGTGAGCGTATTGGGGGAGACCTGGAGGCGGCGCTGGATCTCCACGAAACGGAGGGGAGCCCGAGCATCGCAGACCGCGTGAAGGATATCGAGGACATGAGGACGCCCGAGAAACCGGTACAGCTCCCGACGGCGCCCCGCGGGACCCCTCGACTCCCCATGGCCCAACGTGGTCTCCCGGGCGAGCGCCATGTCAGCCCAAAAAACCGCACCCGGATTAAACCCTTGCGCGTTGCGACTGCTCGACCGGTGCGCGGGCGGCCGCATCCGGGGGCGGTGGGACCGGGTCGAGATCGAGCTGGGCCACGATGAGCTGGGCGTGCGGCGAGTTCCGATCCGGTACCGGCGCCGGAGCGAAGGTAAATCCGAGTTTCTGGTTGAGCCGGACGCTGGCGATGTTCGAGGGATCGATGAGCGCCTCGACCCGCCGGGCCCCGAACCGGCGCGCCTCGGCGATCAATCCCCGCTTGAACTGGGTGCCGAGCCCCTTCTGCCGCTGGGTCGGCTCGACGAAATAGCCGGTCTCGGCGACCAGCAACCCCGCGCTGTCCCAGCGGAACCGGAGGTGACCGAACGCGACCACCGGCCCCTGCGGCTCCAACCGTCCCACCAGGAACCCGGCCGCCGCTCGGGGGAACGTTCGGACCCACCGGCGGGACCACCGCTGGGCGAACGTCAGCCCGCGGAGGAGGAACCGCAGACGCCATCGAACGAACGGGAGCGGATGGTACAGTCGCCGGGCCGCCTCGTCCTGAGCGAGGTAGAGCTCGGCGATCCGAGGGAGATCGCGGGCCGCTGCCGGCTCGACCCGGAGGGCGAGGGGAGCGACCGGGGCAGGGGTGGGATCGGGTGGCATTCGTCCAACCGCCCGCCGCACCGACGAGCGTGGATTAGTAGCCTAGGCCGAGGGTTTAGGCTTGGCGGTCGTTGCCGTTCTTGGGCTCCGTGCCGCGACCTCTCCAGTCTATCGGCCGGCAGCCTCTGGAACGACCGTCCGCAGCGTCCCTGGGCTCACCGGTCCCGCGGGGTGGCGGCGTTATGCCCCTGCGCCCGCTGACCCCCGCCATGACCGACGCGCCCGCGGCCCCGGCCGTCGATGAGGCCGCCGTCCGGTGGAGCCTCCTGCCCGGGGAGCGCGCCTACGAGCTTCGCGCGGGAGACTCGCTCCTCGGCGCGCTCCGATGGGCGACACGTTTCGGATCGCTCGCCGAAGCGGACCTCGGGGAGCGGCACATCTCCATGAAACGGTCCGGGTTCCTCGCCCCCCAGGTGGCCGTCCGGGACCGGGCCACCGGCAAGGAGATAGGTCGGCTGCATGCCCACGGTGGCCACAGCCGCGTTGAGATCGTCGGCGGGGGCACCTACGAGCTTCGCCGGGCGGGTCTCCTGGTTCCCGCCTGGAAGCTCTCGACGGTCGACAGGAGCCCCGTCCTCAACCTGGAGGCCGTGGAGGAGCGCGGGCGCCTCCAGGGGGGACTGGTGGTCGTCGAGGCCCCGTTCCGATCGACCCCGGAGCTCACGCTCCTTCTCGCGGTGACCTGGTACTTCATTGTCCTCGCCTGGTTCGAGGAGGTGGCGGTCCTCGCCGGTGACGCCGTCCTCCGGGCCGCCTCGGACCCCTGAGCGTTCCCGGCGGCGTTATCTGCCGGGCCCCGGTGGTTCGGTGATGCCCCGGGAGAACCTGCTCTACACCTTCCCGTTCAGCCACTATTGCGTGTCGGTGGAGCGCATGCTCTCCTTCAAGGGGATCCCCTACCGGCCGATCCGCACGCCCTACCACAACCACCAGGAGCTGATCCGCGCGACCCGGCAGGACTACATTCCGACCCTCATCGCCGGAGGACGCGTCGTCCTCTGGCACCAGATCCCCGACTTTCTCGAAAAGCTCTGCCCGTCGCCGACGCTGTACCCCGGCGGCCAGAGGGCGCTGGCGGGGGTGCTCGAGAACTGGGGCCATCAGGTCCTGGAGGAGCGGATCTGGCGGGCGGTGGTCACCCAGGTCCCCGCGCACCTCGATAACGACGAGGAGCGGTGGGTCTTCGAGGAGATGCAGTCCAAGGCCCGGGGACCCTGGCATGTGCTGGAGAGCCGTCGGCCCGAGTTCGAGGCCGAGGCGCTCGAGTACCTGGCGATGGTCGACGGCCTGGTCGGGGAGCAGAACTGGGTCCTCGGGACGCCCAGCCTCGCCGACTTTGGACTGTACGGGGGGCTCTCGCCCTGGCTGACGACCGGGAACCGAATCCCGGCGGAGCTTCGGTCGCTGATCGCGTGGGCCCGCCGGGTAGAGGCGATCCCCTCGACCGCCCTCGCGCCTCGTGCCCCCGGCGCCCGCCGACGGAGCGCATGAGCGGGCGCCGGCCGACCCCGGAGAAGTTCCTCGAGGCCTTGCAGGGGTTCCAGAAGACCCACGTGCTCCGGGCCGCCCTCGAGCTCGATCTGTTCACCGCCCTCGGCCCCGGGCCGCTGGACCCGGAAGCGCTGGCCCAGGCCGTGCACGCGGACCCCAAGGGGGTCCGGATCCTCGCGGACTTCCTGGTCACCCTCGGGTTCCTGGCCAAGAGCGCCGCCCGGGTACTCGCTCTCCGAGGACGCGGCGACCTACCTCGACCGTCGCTCGCCCGGGTTCCTGGGGGACGCGTCCCGGTTCCTCGCCTCCCCCGATGTGATCCGGGCCTTCGAGCACGCCACCGACGCGGTGCGCGCCGGCGGCGGGGGCAGCGCGATCGACTCCATGACGCCTGACCACCCGATCTGGGTAGAGTACGCCCGGGACATGGGACCCCTCTTCCTCGCGCCGGCCGCCGCCCTGGCCGAGCATCTGGCCGCCTCCGGAGCATCGGTCAAGCGCATTCTGGACGTGGCCGCCGGCCACGGTGTCTTCGGGGTGGAGGTGGCGGTCCGGTTCCCCGGGTCCGAGCTGACGGCCCTCGACTGGCCTTCGGTCCTCCCCATCGCCCAGGCCCGGGCGACGGCGGCGGGGCTGGCCGGCCGGTTCCATGGGGTCCCGGGGGATGTGTTCGTGACCCCCCTCGGCGACCGGTTCGACGTGGTGCTGCTGGCGAACTTCCTCCATCATTTCGATGCGGCCCGGTGCGAACAGCTGCTCCAACGGGTCGTCCAAAGCCTCGGCCCCGACGGCCGCGCCGTCGTGGTGGAGTTCGTGCCGAACCCGGACCGGGTCACCCCGCCGGGGGTCGCCCAGTTCGCCATGACGATGCTGACCACGACCCGTCACGGGGACGCCTACACCTTCGACGAGCTGGAGGGGATGCTGGGCCGCGCCGGCCTCGGGAAGGTGGAGCGCCTCTCTCTGCCCCACTCCCCCCAGCGGGCGTTGGTCGCCCAGCGAGGGCCGGCCCCGGCGGCCCCCCCGCAGGAACCCCTTTAAAAACCCTTAAGTCCCGGAAGGCGTGGTCGGGCGATGCCAAAAATCCGGATCGAGAATGTGGTGGCGTCCCTCTCCCTCGCGGACAAGCTCGATCTCCAGTCGATCGCCCTCCATCTGGAAGGCGCGGAGTACGAGCCGGATCAGTTCCCGGGTGTCATCTACCGTTTGAAGCAGCCGAAGACCGCGATCCTGCTGTTCGGATCCGGGAAGGTCGTCTGCACCGGGGGCAAGAGCATGAAGGAGGTGGAGGACTCGATCGCCATCGTCTCCCAGCAGATCCGCAAGGGGGGCCAGACGCATCAAGGCCGACCCGAAGATCCAGGTCCAGAACATCGTCGCGAGCTCCGACCTCGAGTCGGAGATCAATCTCAACGCCATCGCCGTGACCCTGGGACTCGACCGGGTGGAGTACGAGCCCGAGCAGTTCCCGGGCCTCGTCTGCCGAATGGAGGAGCCCCGGGTCGTCATCCTCCTGTTCGGATCGGGAAAGCTCGTCTGCACGGGCGCCCGCAAGCCGTCGGATATCGACCTCGCGGTGAAGAAGATCACCGCGGAGCTCCGCGGCGCCGGCCTGATGCGGTAGGCGGTCTGCCTCGCGCCCCACCGTAGAGAGGGTGCCCCCCGGCGCCCCCTGCGCGGACCGCCGCGACTCCGGCGACCGCCCGTCGGCCGAATGTGTATAACCCGGGAGGAGAATGCCGGACGGGTCACCCATGGCGAAGGAAGCACCAAAGGACGCGGTCCCGGCGATGGTCGAAGGTCTGGTGGCGGCACTGGTGGACCACCACGGCCAGATGGACATCCGCCTCCAGAAGGTGCACGTGGGCATGCCCGGCACCCCCCTGGGGCTCGAAGTGGACGGGAAGGTCACGGTGTCGATGCATCTCCGCAGCCTCACGGCCGAGGAGAAGCGCGCTCACGTCGAGGCGAACATCGCCTCCATCCGGGCGTAGTTCCCGTCCGTCGCTCAGGCGGAGGGCACGGACCGCTCGAGGCAGAACTGCACGAGCGTTCCGGTGTAGAGCTGCGGATGGGTCAGGTGCGGCACGTGCCCGGTCCCCGGCAGGGAGCGTAGCTCCGCATTCGGAAGGATCGAGGCGAGGCGTTCCGACAGGCGCCGGAAGAACGTCGGGCTGTCCTGCCCGTAGGTGAGCAGTGCCGGCGGATTCGAACTCGGAGAGCTTGGTCGCGTCCACGACCGTGGAGGCCTCGTCAAAGTCCTCGTCCGGCCAGCTTCCCGCGTTCGCCACCAGGCCTTCCTGGACCGATGGAGAGAGGCGCTCCCACGCCCCGGGGCCGAGGGCGACCGCGTCCACGAAGGTCCGGGCGGCGCCTCGGGCATCGCCGTCGACGACCCGCGTCGTCACCTCGCCCATCGCCTCGAGGGCCCGGTCGAGCTCGGGGTCGGGGCGATCGGCGAGCCCGATGAGCGGAGCCTCGTGGGAGATCAAGCTCCGGAGAAGGTCGGGCCGGTCCGTCGCCAGATCGGATCGCGACCGTACCCCCCCGGGAGCTCCCCGCAACGTGCGCCGGGTAGAGGTCGAGCCCCTCGAGGAGGCCGGCGAGATCGGATACGTCGTCGTCGATGGTCCGACGTCCCTTGGGGCGTTCGCTCCGTCCGTGCCCTCGGCGGTCGTACGTCAGGAGGTGGAACCCGTGCGACAGGGTGGGTTCCACGAGCGCGAACGTGGTGTGGTCGACCCAGGACCCGTGCACGAGGACGAGCGGGTCCCCGCCGGAGCCGGTGAGCTCGTAGTACAGATCGATCCCGTTGACGTGGATGGTGGGCACGAGCGTCTCCAGCGGTACCGGCCGAATGGGACGATGAGGGGCCTCTTAGCCCCGCCGGCGACCGGCCGTCCGTCGGCAGCCGCGCGACGTGCGTCGCCCACATCCCGAGCGGCCGGACGCGCCCCTCGCAGCCCTCGTCGGTCGAGGGGTTCGACGGGGACCCTGGGGGCCGGGGTCGATTCGGGTCGGCGGTGGCGCCCCGAGGCCACGTGACCGAGGGAGGGAAGGACCCTCGTCGTAGGCCGGAGACGGCGGGCGGAGCCGGAATAGAGGGAGAGCGAGGAACTAGGGGACGGGGGAATCCGAGACGGACGGGCGGGTCGGGGCCGGTCGTGTGCTCACCACAGGGCGGATCCACACGGCTCCCTGGGCGTCCGGGTTCTCCACGAACCCGAGGGAGCGGTACAGGGCGTGGGCGCGCGTGTTGCCAAGCGTGACCACCAACCGGGGCGCTCCGAGACCCGCTTCCCGGACCGCCGCCACGCTCCGGATCAGCAGCCGCCGGGCCAGGCCGCGACGCCGCGACGCGGGGTCGGTCATCACCTCGGAGATGAGAGGGCCGTGGAAGTCGTGGACCAGGGTCGCCGCGGCGAGCCCGCCGGGAGCGGTGACCCCGAACGACGCGTCGGAGCGCCAGGTACCCAGACCGGTCCCGAGCAATTCAGTGACGGAGCGTCGCGCATCCTCCTCCGGGTCACGCCACCGCTGGAACAGGGTCCGGTCCTCGACGTTGTCCTCGTACGCCCGGGCCATCAGGCGCGCGATGCCGGGTGCGTCCTCGGCCGTCAGGCGCCGGATAGGGGCCTCCGGATCGTCGGTCGTGGCCGGCAGCACCACGTCCTCGGCGATCACCATGTCCGCGCGGACCACCCGGCGGAACCCGAGCCCACGGAGGAGCTCGTCCCGCTCCCGCGGCGGGACCCCGACGATCGGTTCGTAGACGACGCGGACCATGTGCTCGCGCTCGACGGCCCGCACGAAGGCGCCCAGCGTGGCGGCGGTCCGGAACCCGTCCGACAGGAACGGCTGGATCGTGACCCCGGTCTCGGCGGGAGGACTGGTGAACGTGACCCCGACCGCCTCGTCCGACGGCCCGACCAGGAGGTACCCGTCGACGGGATCTCCGCGCCGCAGCGCCTCGATCCGCTCCGCGACCGCCGGGGCGAGCCAAGGCCCCTCGGGCAGCGTTCGGGCCTCGCGCTCGTACGCGGTGGCGAGCCGGAGCGACTCGGAGGGGTAGGCGGAGACCGGTACGACGGTCCCCGGAGCGTTCATGCGCTGGGCCGTCCGGGCGGCGTGGCCCGCTGCCAGCCCGCCTTCACGCGGGCGGTCCCGTCCGCGGAGAAGTCCACCCGCGCGCCGGCCGCCCGTCCGAACCCGGAGAACTCGAGGGAGTACCAGATCGCGGTCCAGCCCCCGTCCGCGAGCCGTCGGGCCTCCCCGAACATGTACGAGTCGGCGAGCATCCGGCTCGCTTTCCGGGCGAGGCCGAACGACCGCTCGAGCGCGTCCTTCTCGTCCCGGACCGGCCCCTGGCGATCCGGCGGCTCCAGCGGCGCCGAGACGGTGACGGGGCCCACCGTGAGTCCCCGCCCGAGGGTGTAGCGCGCGTAGGTGATCGTCATCCAGCCGTTGAGCACCTGCTCACTGATGACGAGCCAGCGGAACGGGTCGCTGCGGGGGATCGGGGCCGTCCCTTTCGGGAAGGCCCGGATCTCACGGCCGATGAGGTAACGGCCGAGGAGCCGGACCGCGAAGTACACGGCGAACAGGAGGATGAGACCCCACACGGTCGCCGTGTAGACGCTGAACGGCACGTGGTTCCGCTCCACTCCCAACAGGAGGTAGAACGAGGTGACGGAGATCACCAGGGTCACCAGATTGACCGCCCGGTCGGCGTCGATGTGCAACGAGCGGGACGAGAACGGCATCAGGGGTGGGACGGCGAAGTTCGTGAAACCGTCCATCAGGATGTGGGCGAGGCCGCCGAGCTCGATGACACCGAAGTAGACCAGCGCGTTCCCGGGCGCCAGCATCGGCGCCACGAACGCACCGACCGTCGCGACGACCGTGACGCCGAACAGGGAATGGGTGATCCCGTGGTGTCGGAAGATCGGGAACCGCTTCGACAGCGGCCAGAGAAGGATGTCGCCATCGGGGAGCCCGCCGGCGATCGCCCCGGCGGCCAGGTACGAGGGCTGGAAGCCGACGGTCCCGAAGGTGACGAGGTAGGCGACGAGGACGTGGGTGAACAGGTCCACGGTGACGTTCCCGGCGCGTAGAGGAGGCCTTCCTCCATCACCTCGACGGACTCCACGTGCGGCAGCTTCTGGAGCGCCGACTCCGTGGCGTCGAGGAGGCCGCCCTGGTCGGGCATGACGACCGACACGAGGAGCGCCTTCAGACCGAATGCGATGTCCTTCGCCTGCATCCCCCGAAGGGTGACGTTGGTGGGCAGGACCGGCTTCACGCCGTTGGCGATGGCGGCGATGTCGGTCTCCACCCCGTCGGGCATCAACCGGAAGAGAACGGCGACCTGGCCCATGGTGCTCCTACGGTCCGGTGAACCCGCACTTCGGGCACTTGTAGAGGACCGACTGGTCCCGGCACCGGGCGGTCACGGCCGAGGGTCGCATCGCCGCAGTCGGGGCATCCGAACTGGGTCGCGCCGCGGCCCGAGAGGGCCATCCCGCAGCTCGTGCACCGTCGTTCCGGGGTCGCCATGGAGGGTCCGAGCGCGCTCACTTCTTCTTGGGGCCGCGCCGGGGCGCGCCGACCCGGAGGGTGTATATAAGAATGACCGCGATGAAAGCGGTGATCCCCAGCAGATAGTACCGGAGTGTCGTTCTCCGGCGGACCGGGGACGTAGAACGAGCTGCTGTACGAGGTGACGCCGCCGGCGAACGTCACGAGGCCGTGCTCGGAGGCGAGGTTCATCGAGAAGGTGTGCCAGCCGGGCGAAAGACCTCCGGGCACAACGTACGGGAAGGAGATCGGGTAGCTCGCCCCCGCGCTCAGGCTCGGCACCTTGACCGACCCCACCGGGGCTCCATCGAGCGTCACTGTGAGGTAGAACGGCGAGACCCCCGCCTGGGAGCCGACCTGGAGGTTCGCGTTGAACCGGTACGGCTGGACGATCTCGATCGCCTCGGATAGGTTCGTGGTGACGTTCGTACCCTGGTAGGAGGAGTTCACCAGGACGAACAGGGTGAGCGGCTCGGTGACGTTCGGGGCCGTGAACGAGAGGGTCACGGTGCCGTTCACCAGGACCCCCGAGGTCGGGGTGAACGCCGCCCCCGTGGTATTGACCGCGGAGTACCGAGGCCTTGTACGAGTAGATCCCCACCTGGGTCCCGTTGGGGGCCTCGGCGGGACCCCCCGTGGCCGACACCGTGTACGTCGTCTGGATCGCGACGCCAACGGCGGTCGGACCTGCGATATTGCCGGTCAGGGGGAGGGTGGCGGCCCGCGCCGGCGATACCGGTGAGAGGTGCCCCAGCGGGATCCCGAGGGCGGCGGCCAGGACCACCAGAACGAGGAGGGTGGTGCGGGCGAAGGCGGGCCGCGTCATCTACCGGCGGCTCCATCGGCGCGTCGACCAGTACCGGTTGAACAGGATCACTCCCACCAGGGCCGCTGCTGGCACGAGGGCCAGGACGGGGACCAGCCACGACGGGTACGACGGCGGGCTGCCTACGGAGGGGCCGGTCACGTAGAGGCCGGAGGAGTTGAGGCTCAGCGCCTGGGACGGGACGGGGATGGTGAGCTCGGTCGACGAGCTCACGTTCTCGAGGGTCGCGGCGACGGTCACGGACCCCGGCGGCACCGCAGCCCCGGTGGGCGCCACGAGCTTGACGAAGTAGGAGTTGTTCGAGGCGGCGGGCACCGTGATCGAGGAGGGGACCACGGTCTGGCCCGTCAGGACCGAGGCGCTCCATCCGAGCCCGCTCAGGCGGGCGGCGTCCGCGACGGAAAGGTGGACGGATTCGCTCGCGGTGCCGGTGTTCCGCAGATAGAAGTCGAGGACCGCGAGGGTGGGTCCGATCGACGACGCCGACGAGGTGGCGACCCCCAGGGAGAGCCCGAACGTCGGCGTGAGGATGATCTTCGGCAATGGCTGCACGAACCCGACCGGCGTCCCGTCGGAAAGCTCGGCCTCGAGCTGGACCGTCGGGCTCGCGACCGGGGTCCCGGCGGGGACCACGATCAGGACCTCGACGGACGCGGAGTTGTTGCTCGGGTCCGTCCCCAACGTGACGTTCTTCGGAAGGAACGTGAAGTTCCAGGTCGAGGGGCTCCCCACGAAATGGAGCGCCTCGGGGGCGTTGCCAGTGTTGTTGACCGAGAAGTCGAACGCCGCCTGCCCACCGTTCCCCAGGGTGACGCTCGTGGTCCCCCGCAGGGTCAGTGACGCGGTCTGGACGATGTGATAGGTCAGGTTGAGCGAGGTGGCGGCATTGCCGTCCAACAGCGCGACCGTCGCGGTGGCCGTCGCATTGGTCGCGATCCCGTACGGGCTCGCCGACGCCGTCGCGGTCACCGTGTACACCCCGCTCGGCAGGGTGAACACCAGCGGAGTGGCGAACGGCTCGTTCTCGAACGTCGCTCGCGCCCCGTTCGAGGCGGTCAGGGTGACGGTCGCGAGGCCCGTGAGCCCGCTCGCGGGGGCGATCAGGGTCACCGTCTCGGTCCACCCGCCTCGGAGCGTCACATTGAGGAGGAACGGTCCGGAGGCGGGCACCGTCACAGTGGAGATGTTCGAGTACCGGCGCGCCTCCGCCCGTGGCGTAGAGGGCGTACGACCCGGGCAGGAGCCCGGCGGAGAAGGATCCGTTCGAGGTGGTGAGGACCGTCACGGTCGTCAAGGGTGACGGGCCGACCAGCCGGACGACGCCGCCGACGGGGGTCGGGTCGCCGGCCACGAGGAGGTTGCCCGTGACCTCGGTGGTCACCTGAGCTCCCGAGAGCGGGACGACACAGAAACTGGTCGGGTATCCGACCGAGCACGCGTAGCCGCTCGTCACCTGGAACGAGTCGTAGAGAGGACCGGAGGAGGTGTTGACGAGCTGGGTCGTGTTGAGGGCGAACCCGTAGGAACTGTTGGACGGCAGGATGACGATCACCTGGCCCGCGATCGCCGACGCGGGCACGGTGGTCCCGCCGGGCCCGGTGATGGTGACGGGGAAGTTCGCGCCCAGGAGGGTGCCATCCGGTTGGGTCACGTTCGCGATCACCCGGGTGCCGGCGCCGAGCATTGGGATCGGGCTGAGCGTCCCTCCGCTGGACCCGATCGTGAGCAGCTGAAGGTGGGCGTAGGACCGGTTGCCGGAGATGGCGGCGGCATACAGCGTGTAGGTTCCGGGGGTGGCGTAGAACCGTCCCTCGAACTGGGTCCCGGTCAGCGTCAGGTTCTGGGCCGGGGACGTCAGTCGTACCGTCACGCCCGCCGGGGTGACGCCCGACGGAAGGGCCAGGGTCCCGTTGACGACGACCTGGCGAAGGAGCACGATCGTGATGGTCGTGCCGATCGACCCGACCGGGATCGTCGAGATGCCGGACGATGCGGGCAGGAGGAGCCCTCCGGTAGAGGCCCGGGCCCAGCCACTGACGGTGTACTGGCCGGGGTACAGCTCGAGGGAGAGGCTCGAGGCGGTACCGTTCGCCGTGGCGCTCTGCGCCGGGCTGCCACTGGCGGTGAAGTTGAGGCTCACCGCCGTTCCGCTGGGGAGTCCGTGGATCGTGACGGTGACGGGCACCTTGCTGAGCTGCATCGGTAGCTCAGTGGTGCCAGCGAGCGCGGACGGAGTCAGCCCGCAGAGGGTGTAGGACTGGAAGCCGAGGGCCGAGGCCGAAAGACAGTAGGATTGGCCGGAAGCAACCGCCGCGGGCAGAACGAACGACGCGTTCCCCTCCCCGTCCGCCAGGGTCGTGACCATCGCGCCGAGCGGCTGCAGGGTCACTTGGACCGAGGCGTGGGAGGCCGGATAGAGCCCCTGCGTGGAGGGGAATCCCACCCGCAGGTGAAGAACGACGGCGGGCGCGAGCGAGAAGCTGAGCGAGGTCGACGTGCTCACGGTCGCCGCTCGGAGCGCGGCCGTCACCGTCGCCGTGCTGGAGAGCAGACCGGAGACCGCCAGGAACGTGTACGTCCCGGACGGGAGGTGACATCGCGTACCCCCCGGAGCTGTTGGCGAACGCGTACGCCGGGTCGCCCCGGGAGTCGAAGGCGATCACCTCGGTCTGCGAGGTCGCGCCCCCCGAGCCGCCGGCGACGGAGCCGGAGACCCCGCTGGCCGACGAGAGGAAGAGGGGAGCCGCCGTCAGGGAGCTGGTACCGCTCGGTAGGTAGATGCTGGTGAGACCGGCCACGAGGCCGCCTTGCACCACGCCCAGGCCGTACACCGAGTAGTTGCCGGCCGGGACGAACGCGGAGACGAACCCGCTCGGGCCGGAGATGAACACCGAGGAGTCAGCGGACGGCGATGCGACCGCCTGGGTCGCGTTCTTCGTGGCGTTCGAGATCGAGGGCACGCTCGGAGGGCTGAGCGCCTGGATGGGGGTCGAGCCGGACGGGGATCCCGGCCGCGGGGTTGCCGTTGGCGATCACCGGGAACGTGAGCGTGACGAACGGCTGTAGGGTGAGATTCACCTTCACCGTCCCGCCGGCCACCGAGATGGCGACCGCCGCGGGGGAGGTACCCAGGCCCCGCGGGGCCTCGGTGCCGGAGATCGAGTAGTTGCCCGGCCCCAGGTTCGTCACGATGAACCCGCCGGAGAAGTTGGACGTGGTCGTGGAGACGATGCCTCGGTCATCCGAGGCGGTGACGGTGGCGCCGCTGACCGGAGCGCCGGAAAGATCGACGATGTGCCCGGTGACGCGCCCGGCCTGGAGTGCGATGGTCTTGTTCGTGATCGAGTTCGTGGTGGCGTTCGTGTTCACCTGGCCCTGGGTGAAGTTGCCGCCGCGGTAGGTGATCGAAAGGTTGTAGACGCCCGGTGGGACGTTGGCGAGCAGGTACGAACCGCTGGCATCCGTCGTCGTGGTGATGCGAGCGAGCCCGGGGCCCCACAGGGTCACGTTCGCCCCGGTGACGAGCGTGTCGACACCGTTCACGTAGCTCGAGTTGTTCGCCGTGTTCCAGTAGACGAACCCCTCCACGGTCGCGGCCTTCAGGACGATGGGCCGGACCAAGGGCGAAGCGTCCGGGTTGAGCCCTACCGCGTTCGGGACCTGGACCAGGATCTTGGCGAGGACGTTCGTCCCCTGCTGGCTCAGGCCCTGGAACGTCCCGATCGTCACGTTGACCGTATCGTTCCCTGGCGGAAGCACGACCGAGTACGCCCCGTCGCTGCTGGTGGAGGTGACCTCATGGGGGATCCCCCACGCGTCGTAGACCGTGACCAGGGCGTTCGCCACGGGCTGACCGTTCGGGAGGGAGACGGTCCCGGTCATCGTCTGGCCCGGGTAGTACTCGAGCATCGCCTCGCCCCCGCTCTCGATGTAGCTGCCCCCGGAGCTGTCGATGCTACCGTTCTGGGCCTTGGCGAGCGCCTGGGCCGTCGGGAGGTTGGTGGCGTGGTAGCAGCCCGGGTGGGCCGATGGCTGCGAATAGGCACAGTAGTAGGCGGTCCGGTACACCACCTGGAAGTGCTGGAGCATCCACCCGGGCTCGATGGGCTCGCTCTGGACCGCGCCCCCCGGAAGGCCCGGAATGCCGGGCGAGAAGCCGACGTCGGTGCCGTTGTACCCGATGAACGTCCGGTAGATCATCGAGTTGTAGAAGGCGGCCGAGTAGTTGATGTTGTAGTTCACTACGCTCACGCCGGCGGGCACGCCGTTGACCGGGTAGTTGCCCCCATCGGATCCGATCGCGCGGACCGTGAAGTACAGTGGTCGGCGCGCCGCCCGCGCCGATGACGCGATCGGTAAGGTCGGCCGGCGCGTAGAAGATCCCGGTCTGGCTCCGCTGATAGGGGAACAGGCGGTTGTCGACCATCGCGTAGCGGATCGACCACCCCGTGTACGCCTGGATGGCGTTGTACACCTGGGCGACGCCGTTGTCGTTCCGGGTGGAGGCGAGGAAGTAGCTGACGGCGTCGTACATGGCGTTCTGGCCGTCGAGGTTGTTCGGATCGACCGGGAGGTACCGGTTCGGGTACGCGAGCACGAGCTGGATGTCGTGGGAGGTGTTGACCATCAGGTCGTGGAGGACGGTGACGTTCACGCCGTTGGAGGCGAGGATCGCGTTCAGCGCGCGCGGGCAGGTTCGGCTGGCCGGTCTTCTCGGCCTCGGCCGACAGCAGGGTTGTCGTGAGGATCCCGATGGCGAGGCTCTCGTTCTGGGAGAGAAGGAAGTTCCCCGAGGGATCGATCCCGTTCTGGAAGTTGTCGGCGACCGTGGGGTGGAGCCCCTGGGCGACGGCCTGGAACCCGTAGTCCCACCAACTGATGAAGGCGGGACGTTGCGGCCTCCGGGAGGTTCTGGTCCTGCTGGGCGAGCCAGTTGTACCCGGCTTCGTCGGTACTGGTTCGGCGTGTCGAGCTCGGTTCCGGCCGCGCCGAGGTAGAAGTTCTGGGCGAGTCCGCGGCCGAGACCCGCAGGGGTGGCGGCAGCGTGTTGAAGATCTGCTGGTCGTAGCCTGCCTTGGAGTTGTACGGGATCCCCGCGTCGATGGCGTACCAGACGTTCGGGGAGATGATGAGGCCCCCGACCAGGAGCGGGCACGAGGACGTGCCGGGTCTTGAACGCGCGCCGGAACGCCGTGAGCTGGCTCCGCCGGTCCGAAAGCTGCGCGACCGTCCGGCGGAACGTCGGGAACTGCGCTTCCTCGAACGCCCGCACGATCGGGTGGGACGCGAGGAGCGCGAACCCGGCCGAGCCGAGGAAGAAGAACTTCGCGGCCGAGATCGGGAGGTAGATCGCTGACGATCGCGAAGACGAGGAAGAGCATCTGGACCCGGGGCATCCGCTGGCGGACCAGCGGTCACACCAAGAGGGCCAGCCCGACGAACGCGAGGAAGAAGATCCCCACCCCGTAGCCGACGATCAGCGCGTCGATCGACGGGGCCTGGGCCTCGGCGACGGTCGAGTACACGAGGGTCTTGACGAAGTACCCCTGCCCCGTGACGATGTTCGATGAAGTCCGCCTGGTTGATGAGGTAGAGAGCGCCGAGCGCGGCCGCGGCGAACGCGGCCAGCACCGGGATCGAGACGACCCACGGGTAGTCCCGCAGGAAGAGGAAGGGCAGCAGGACGAGCATGGCGCCCAGGAACAGGACCAACGGGAGACCGAACCAGTTGAGGCCGAGCCCCTGGGTACGTAGTACGGCACGGCCATCGGGAAGCCGACGAGGCCGATGATCCACATGTTGACGTAGAGTCCGAACGAATCCACGCGGCGGATCCGCTCGACGATCATGGCGAAGAATCAGGAAGATCGACGATGACCGCGAGGCCGAACGTGTACCCTTGCCACGCCAGCGCCAGCGCCCCGAAGCACACCCCGGTGAAGACCGCCCACTTCACCGACGTCCGTTCGGTCCGGTACGAACGTACGCAGGGCCCCGGGGATCTGCCGCGGGTGGCGATAATCCTCGACGAACCGGCGATGGCCGGAGGCCTTGACCGTCCGGAGGTAGCCGTAGATCGTGACCAGGATGAAGAACGTGTAGAAGCTGAGGTAGTTCGCGTAGCCGAACGTCGAGGAATCGATGTTCGCCACCATCAGCGGGTAGAGGAACGCCGCGACGATACCGGCCCGCTTGGACGCGACCTCCTTGCCGATGAGGTAGATCGGAAAGACTCCCAGGGCCGCCCAGAGCGGGCCCTGGGCATCGAGGAACCAGGCACCGGCCTGGAGGGCGTTCCCGCCGAACAGCGGGGCGAACAGGATCCCGAACACCGCGTTCATCCAGTCGAACAGCGGCTCGCGCGGGTTGACCGCCGCAGAACGGGTAGTGCAGGAGCGTGTCGCTGCCCAGATTGTGTGGTTGAGGATGATGTAGGTCATCACCCGCGAGTGGTAGAACGAGTCGGATCCGCCGCCGTAGACGTTCAGGGCGCCGAACTGCTCGATGATCGGAGCCATCCAGATGGATGCGGATCAACAGGGCGATGCCGAAGCGAAGTGAGGAGCAGCGCGGCCGTCCAGCCGTGCTTACGCCACCACCCCGGTTCCGACGATTCCATTGGGCCGACTCCCCTGAATCGGCGGCGCGCGAGACCGAGGGGCCGTATAAATAGACTTAGGCTCGCCGGCGGTCGGGTCCGACGGCGCGGCCTCACGCGGCCCGAGGTCCGGCGGAACCGGTAGAACGCTCGTCCGTCCGAGAGCTCGTAGGTCTCCACCTCGACGGCCTGGCCGATCCGGCACTCGTTCCACGGAGTCCCGACGATCCGTCCGAACAGGCGCAGCGCTCGATCCGTCCAGATCGACGAGGCCGACCACGAACGGGAGCTCGGACTCGATGCCCATCGGCGGCCCCGCAAGGACCGCGCTGAACGCGTAGATGCGCCCGTGGTGAGGCAGGTCCACCCACGTCAGCGCCTCGGAGTGGCAGTGCGGGCAGACGACCCGGGGCGGCCACGTCAGGTGCCCGGAGGGGCACTGGGTGGTCGTGAGCCGGCCGGACTTGAGCGCGTCAAAGAACGGGGAGAGCCGGGTCTGCTTCGAATCCTGAAGGGGGTAGAAGTCCAGCAGGAACGGGAGCCGTCGATCGACGGTCGGCTTCGGCCCCAGGGGGCTGTCAGCGTTCGACCCCGCCGGGGGGATCAGCTTGGCGGGAGGGGGCACCGCGTCGGCCATCCCTAGCCCGCCCCCTGGTAGACCATCACGGAGTGGACGTTGGCGCTGCCGCTGAGATTGTGGACGAGGGCCCACGTGGGGTCTGGCACCTGTCGGGCCGCCGGGACGGTCTTCGCGAACTGCTGGAACACCTCGACCGCCTGGGCCACGCCCGTCGCGCCCAACGGATGCCCGCATCCGAGGAGCCCTCCGCGGGGGTTCACCACGATGTCGCCGCCGATGTCGCTCCGGCCATCCAGGACGAACTGTCCCCCCGCGCCGGGAGGGCAAAGCCCCAGCGCCTCATACTCGACGATCTCGGAGATGGTGAAGCAATCGTGGATCTCGGCGAAGTCCACGTCCTGGATGGTGATCCCCGCCCGCCCGAGGGCCTCCCGAGCGGCGTACGTGAGCCCGACCCAGTCGGTGAGGGACCCGGCGTTGGCGAGGTTGTGGAAGTGGGAGTACTGCCCGGTTCCACGGAGGAAGACGGGAGTGTCGGTGTACCGCCGGGCCCAGTCGCCCCGGACCAGGACCACGGCCGCCGCTCCGTCGGTCATCGAGGAGCAGTCCCCGAGGCGAAGCGGAGGCGCGACAAGGGGCAGCCGCATGAGCTTCTGACGGTCGAACTTCTTCTCGAAGAACTGGGAGGTCGGGTTCGTGTTGGCGAACCGGTGGTTCTTCTCGGAGACCGCGGCCAGCTGCTCTTCCGTGGTCCCATACTCGAGCATGTGGCGTTGGGCGACCA
The DNA here is from genome assembly GCA_963708255.1 of uncultured Thermoplasmata archaeon. GTDB lineage: Archaea > Thermoplasmatota > Thermoplasmata > Lutacidiplasmatales > UBA184 > Lutacidiplasma. The sequence goes on along the minus strand of CAVPSE010000002.1, from coordinate 534,390 downwards.
TGGCGAAGAACGGGGGGGCGGTGGCGCCGTGCGGCCCGTCCCACGGCCGGTCCATCACGCAGGCCATGGAGGTGTTCGCCTCGGCCATCGACGGGAGATTCATCTTCTCTACCCCGATCGCGATGGCGACGTCCGACAGGCCCGAGGCGATGGCGGCGTACGCACGAGCGGATCGCCGATTGCCCCGACGCGCACGCGAGCTCGGTCCGCTGGATGATCCGGTGCGGGGTGATCCCCAGCTGTTCCGCGGCGAGGGGAGCGACGTGGGACTGGAACGCGAAACGCTCCGGCTCGGCGGCCCCGAGGAACAGCGAGTCGATGTCCGAGGCGGTCAGCTTCGGGATGGCCTGGAAGAGCGCCGCGCCGGCCTCCTGGCAGAGCTCGGGCCACGTCGCGGCCCGGACGCCGAACTTCGTGGTCGCGCCGCCGACGACGGCGACCTCCCGGTTCTCGGTCATGCCCGGCTCTCCCGGATCGCCTCGGCGACCCGATCCCCGGCCTCGGAGGTCGACACGTGCCCGCCCTGGTCGTAGGTTCGGGCCGTTCCCTTGGAGAGGACGATCGTCGTGGCGTGCTCCAGGCGATCCGCCTGGGCCGTGACACGGGCGTCGTGGTGGTGCTCCCCGAGCCACTGGAGCATCATCCCGACGGCCGCGAACGTGGCGAATGGGTTCACCTCGTTCCTTCCGGCATGCTTCGGGGCGCTCCCGTGCACCGGCTCGAACATGGCATGCTCCGTCCCGATATTGCCGCCCGCCGCGAACCCCATGCCGCCCTGCAGAACGCTCGCGAGGTCGGTGATGATGTCGCCCATCATGTTCGTGGATACGACCACGTCGTAGTGTTCCGGCTCACGGAGGATCCACTGGGTGAAGGCATCGACCAGCGCGTAGTCCTTCTCGACGTCCGGGTACTCCCGGCCGACCCGGTCGAACGTCTCCCGGAAGAACCGGCATCCCTCCAGGACGTTCGACTTGTCGATGCAGGTGACCCGCTTCTTTCCGTCGGACGGTGCCCCGCGGCCGCGGGACCGGGAGGTCTCGAACGCCTTGCGGATCACGCGCTCCGACCCCTTCCGGGTGATCACGCGCGTGTCGATCGCCACCTCGGTCTCGTCGGCTCGCTTGAGTCGGCCCCGGGCCGGGGTATAGAGCCCCTCGGTGTTCTCCCGGACGATCACCATGTCGACGTTCTTCGGGGACCAGACGGTCTGGAACTCCCCACTGATCTTGTGCCGGACCCCCTCGTAGAGCCGGCAGGGACGGACGTTGGCGAACAGGTCAAGTCGCGAGCGCAACCCCAGAACGAGGGCGCCCCCCGCGAGGTCGCCGTTCGGCATCGAGACCCCGGGCCATCCGACGGCCCCGAGAAGGATCGCATCGGCCTCGTGGCTCGCCTGCTCCGCTTCGGGCTCCCACTCGCGGCCGTGCTCCTGGTAGTAGCGGCCCCCGCCGGGATGGCTCTCGAGATGCCACGGAGCGACCCCATTCTCGCCGAGGGCGGCCAGGATCTTGAGCCCCTCTCGGACGACCTCGGGTCCCGTCCCGTCCCCGGGGAGGCAGACGATCCGGTAGCCGGCGTCCTTCACACCGGCACCGTTCCCGTCTCGCCGGCCAGCTCCCGTCGAACCTTCTCGACCAGACCGCCGACCTCGAGGAGCTCGAGCAGGTGGGGCGGGAGGGGCGGGAACCGGACCTCGGCGCCGGTCCGCTCGTTGACGATCCGGCCCGCCCGCATCTCGATCCGGGCGGTATCCCCGTTCTCGAAGATCGCCCGCACCCCCTTGGCCTCCACCGTCGGGAGGCCGAGGTTGATGGCGTTCCGGAAGAAGATCCGAGCGAACGAATCCGCGACGACGGCCCCCACCCCGATCGCCTTCAGGGCCTGAGGGGCGTGCTCACGGCTCGATCCGGAGCCGAAGTTCTCCGCCGCGACGATGATGTCCCCGGGCTGGGCATGGGCCGCGAACTCCGGGCAGCGCGATCTCGAAGACGTGCTTCTTGAGCTCGTTGGGATCGATGATGGTGAGGTACTTCCCCCCGATGATCCCGTCGGTATCGACGTCGTGCCCGAGGGTCCAGACCCGACCACGGATCGTCTCCTCCATGCCCTACATCATCTCCCGGACGTCGACGATCTCGCCACGGATGGCGGCCGCGACGGTGGCGGCCGGGCTCATCAGGTAGATCCGCGCCTCCTTCGGTCCCATCCGGCCGGGGAAGTTGCGGTTCGAGGAGGAGGCGCAGACCTCGTCGGGGGCGAGGATCCCCATGTTCCCGCCGAAGCACGCGGAGCAGCTCGAGTTCGTGAACACGGCCCCCGCGTCGGTGAACACCTCGATCAGTCCCTCCTTCAGCGACTGATGGTAGATCGCGGTGGACGCCGGCGAAACGATGAATCGTACCCCGGGGTGCACTTTCTGACCCTTGATGAGCGCCGCGCCCTCTCGAAGGTCCTCGATCCGGGCGTTGGTACAGGACCCAAGGAACGCCTGGTGGATCTTCACGTGCTCGCGGGCAACGTCGGGAAGAGGCCGAACGTTATCCGGAGAGTAGGGGCACGCGACCATCGGTGGCATCCCATCGAGGTCGATGTCGATGACCCGCTCGTACCGGGCGTCCTTGTCCGGGGTAAGGGGGTGCATGGCGTGCTTCGCGATCGGGGCGAGATAGTCCATGGTCTTCTGATCGGGCGCGACCATGCCACACTTGGCCCCCATCTCGGTGGTCATGTTGCAGATCGTGAACCGTTCAGGCATGGAGAGGGCCTCCACCGCGGGACCGCCCCACTCGACAGCCTTGTAGGTCGCGCCGGTCGTCTTGATCTCGCCGAGCGCCCGTAGCACCAGGTCCTTGGCGGTGACCCCCTGCCCCATCCGGCCGGTCACGTTGATCCGGATCGTCGGGGGTACCTTGAGCCAGAGCCGGCCGAGCGCCAGGACCGCGGCCATCTCCGTAGGGCCGATCCCTGCGGCGACCGCTCCCATCGCTCCCAGCATGTTCGTGTGGGAGTCGGTGCCGACGGCGAGGTCCCCCGGGACCACCCAGCCGTTCTCGGCGAGGATCTGGTGGCAGATGCCGTGGTTGCCTACGTCGTAGAAGTGGGGAAGGTTGTACTCCGTCGCGAACTTCCGGAGGATCCGGTGGAGGACGGCGGCGCCTTCGGTCGACGCCGGGACCCAGTGGTCGATGGCGATGACCACCCGGTCCGAGTCCCAGACCCGCTTCGCCCCCATCTGCTGGAACGGGCCGACGGTCTGGGCGCCCTGCTCGTGCATCATCGCGAGGTCGACCTTCCCCTCGATGATCTGGCCGGGGACGACCTGGGACTCGCCGGAGACCCTCGAGAGGATCTTCTCGGCGAGGGTCTGGCTGCCACTGTTCGGGATCATACCTTCTCCATGGGCACATTGAGGTCCGACACGATCTTCCAGAAGTCGTCGTTGGAAAGGCCAGGATTCTCGAGGATCGCCCGGTATCCCATCAGGAACCGCCGGAGCTCCTCTTTGCCCCGCTGCTCGCTCGTTTCCTTGATCCTTCGGAGGATCTCGGCGAGCGCTGCATCGTCGGGACGTGCGTTGCGCTCCTTCAGCTTCTCCACGAGGGCGGCTTTGCCGGTGTGCTTCCCTAAGATCATCTGCCGACGTCGGCCGACGACCTCGGGCTGAAGTGGCTCGTACGTGAGCGTGTGGGCGAGGATCCCATGGGTATGGATGCCCGCCTCGTGGGAGAAAGCGTTGTACCCGACGAGGGCCTTGTTCGCCGCGATCGGAACTCCCGAGATCTCCTCCACCAGTTGGGAGAGCTCGAACAACCGGTCGGTCTTGAGGCCCGTCTTGACCCCGTAGAGCGCCTCGAGCCCCACCGCCACCTCCTCGAACGCCGCGTTGCCGGACCGCTCTCCCAGCCCGTTGACGCACACATGCGGGACATTGACCCCGCATTCGAGCGCGGTCAGGGTGTTCGCCACGGCGAGGCCGAAGTCGTTGTGGCAGTGGACCGACCAGTCCTTCGGTTGGACCCGGCGCTGGAACTCGCCCAGGAACCATCGGAAGGTCAGCGGGGTCATGATCCCCACCGTGTCCGAGAGGACCAGGCGGTCCGCGCCCGCCTCGGTGACGCCACGGTACAGCCTCTCGACGAAGTCGAACGGGGCGCGGACCGTGTCCTCCGTCACGAACGCCACGTGCAGCCCGGCGTCCTTCGCCTGACGCACCGAGCGGACGGAGGCGTCGAACACCTCCTGCTGGCTCATCTTGAGCTTGTACCGGAGGTGGACCTCGCTGGAGGCGACGAAGATCGCGATGTGGCGGGCGCCGCTCTGGATGACGGCGTCGATGTCCCCGGGGACGGTTCGGGCGGAGGCAAGGATCTTCGAGCGGAGCCCCGCGTGCACGAGCAGCTCGACGGCCCGTGCCTCCTCGGCCGAGACAACGGGGATCCCGGCGTCGATGATCCCCACGCCGATCTCGGACAGGAGCTCCGCGATCTGGAGCTTCTCTTCCGGGGTGAAATGGACCCCGGGCATCTGCTCGCCGTCTCGGAGAGTCTCGTCCCAGAACGTGATCGAAGGGGCGAACTGCCGCTGGGCGGTGGTGGCGCTGTGGTAGTTCTCAACCAGCGGCCGGTCGACCATTACGAGAATCCCAGCCGGGGTCGTGAATTAACCTTTGTCGCGATGTCGGCCGGCGGTACGCTAACGTGTACCGTTAACCGCTCCGGGGGGCCTGATTTCTCCCGAGGCCGTCCCCGGATGGTTACCTCGAATCCTCCATCGCCCCCACCGTTAAATACCGCCCACGGCTCGATTGCACTAGGCCGCTCCGTCAGGGGCCGGCCGCCGAGAAAATGACCACGCCCGCCGCCCGAACTCCGACCCTCGCCGCCGATGCCGGTCCCGTAGAACACCACCCGGTCCACGAGCTCACCGACCTGGCTGTCCTCATCGGGGGCCAGGGGGGCGACGGGACCCTCACGGTCTCGGACCTCCTCGGCCGCTACTTCCGGCTGAAGAACCTGTACGTCTACACCTACCGGAACGTCCTGTCCCGGATCCGCGGCGGTCACGCCGACGCGTCGATCCGCGCCTCGCGGGAGCCGATCGCGGCGATGAAACCCCAGGTCGACCTGCTCGTCGCCTTCGACGAAGAAGCGATCGATATCGGCCGCCCCGAGCTCGTGCCGAACGGCACGATCCTCTTCGACTCCTCCTCCTTTACGAGCGCCCTCCCCAACGCGTTCGGGTTCCCGTTCGCGACGATGGCCGGCGGCGCGCTCGGCCAACCGATCTACAAGAACACGGCCGCGTACGGGGCGATCTCGGTCATGATGGGGTTCGACCCTGCCATGACGCGGGCGGTCATCGAGAGCCGGTTCAAACGGCGCAGCCCGGAAGCCCTCGAAAAGAACCTCAAGGCCCTCGATATCGGCCGAAAGGCGGCCCAGGACGCCGGGATCGGCGACCGATGGCATGTCGCAGACGGCGACGCGAGGGACCAGATCCTCACGATCGGCAACCAGGCCGTCGCGCTCGGGTTCGTGGTCGGTGGCGGACGATTCTTCGCCGGCTACCCGATCACGCCGGCGACCGAGATCATGGAGTACCTGATGCGGTACCTTCCACCGTTCCACGGCGTCGTCCGGCAGGCCGAGGACGAGCTGGCGGCGATCAACATGATCATCGGGGCCTCGTACGCCGGGGCCCGCGTCATGACCTCCACCAGCGGTCCCGGGCTCTCCCTCATGACGGAAGGGATCGGGCATGCGGCGACCGCCGAGGTCCCCGTGGTGGTGGCGGACTGCCAGCGCGTCGGGCCCTCGACCGGGGAGCCGACCCGGCACGAACAGTCGGACCTTGCTCACCTCGCCCACCTGGGCCATGGGGAGTACCCCCGGTTCATCCTCGCGCCCGGGACGGTGGAGGACTGCTTCTATCTCACCGTCGACGCGCTGAACCTCGCGGACAAGTGGCGCCTGCCCGTGATCCTCCTCCTCGACCAGGCTCTCTGCCAGAACACCGTGACGAGCCCGCCGTTCGACCTCAACCGGGTCCATCTCGACCGGGGGAAGCTTCTGACCCCCGAGCAGCTGGCGGCCCTCACCGCCTACAAGTACTACGAATCGACCCCGGACGGGATCTCCGCCCACATCCCTCCCGGGCTCCCCGGCGCGTTCGCCCAGGTGACGGGGAACGAGCACGACGAGTTCGGCCACGTTTCCGTCAACCCGGTGAACCGGGTCAAGATGATGCACAAGCGGATGGACAAGATGGTCCACGCCCGGACCGACCTGCCGCCCCCGCACATGTTCGGGGACGAAGGTGCGCGGATCGGGTTCATCGGCTTCGGAAGCACGTGGGGCCCCATCCGAGAGGCCCAGGAGCGCCTCGACCAGCGGGGTATCCGCACCCGGTTCTACCAGGCCCGGACGCTGTTCCCGGTCCCGGTCGATACGCTGACGCCGTTCCTCGAGTCCGTCGACGTGGCGTACGTGGTGGAACACAACTTCACCGGCCAGTTCGCCGGCCTCATCCGGGGCGCCCTTCCCGAGTACCACGCGAAGCTTCGGTCGATCCTCAAGTTCGATGGCCACTCGTTCCGGTCCCCGGAGATCGCCGCCGGATCCAGGGAGGGACCTAGGCATGGTCGAGACCGTCAAGCCGACGCCATCGACCTGGTGCCCTGGGTGCGGTGACTTCGGCGTCCTCGCCGCCCTCAAGAAGGCCGGCGCCGAGGCAGGTATCCCCGCCTACCAGCAGGTCCTCGTCGGGGGGATCGGGTGCTCCGGCGGGATCCATAACTTCCTGGAGATCGAACGGGATCCACGCCCTCCACGGTCGGCTCCTCGCCCAGGCGGTCGGCGTCAAGCTCTCGAACCCGAAGTTGGCCGTCATCGCGGCCGGCGGGGACGGGGACGGCTACGCGATCGGCATGGGGCACTTCATCCACGCGTTCAAGAAGAACGTCTCGATCCTCTACGTCGTCATGAACAACGAGACCTATGGGCTCACGAAGGGCCAGGCCTCCCCGACGAGCCGGATCGGCTTCGAGGGGAACGTCGAACAGCCGTTCGATGCGATCCTCACGGCGCTCTCGATCCCGGCCCCGAACTTCATTGCGCGTACGTTCTCCGGCGACCCCCGGACCATGACCGCGGTCCTCGTGGAGGCCCTCAAGTTCAACCAGGCGAACCGCGGGTTCGCCTTCGTCGAGGACCTCTCCCCCTGCGTGACCTACAATGATACCTTCAAGGAGTGGCGGGAGAAGGTCGTCGACATCTCCAAGCTCCCGGGGTACGATCCGACCGACCGTAAGGCGATCTTCCGGATCTGCCTCGAGACCATGGACTCGGGGAAGATCCCGATCGGCGTCATGCACCGCCCCCGAGAGGACGACGGGAAGCAGAACGCCCTCGAGCTCAAGCTATTGCCCGACCTGGTCGGTCCTGCCGCCGCCGACATCGGACTCGCGAGCAACATCCCCGAGTACGCCCGGCTTCTGAAAGGCCTCTCCTAGGAGCTCGGGGGGATATCGGCCACCATGGCCGCCGCACGCGCCGCCTGGGTGGCGCTGGGGATCATGGCGCTTCTCCTGGCCCCGGCGGGCGCCCAGGCCGCCTCGATCTCCGGGACGCTCGACGCCTCGGGCGCCGTCAGCCTCGGACTCCAGGGTACGGATCCGAACGGGTCCACGCTCCGGGCCGCGATGGACGGCAACTTCGCGCCCCTGGTGGACTCCCTTCCGCTCAATGCCACCGAGCAGGCCACGATCCTGAGCGCCATCTCGCTCCAGGAGTCCGGTCTCGTCGGCTCCCTGCTGTTCGGCAACCGGGATGGAACCGTCGAAGCGAACGAGGTGACGATGTTCGAGACCCTCATCCAGGACGCTGGCACGGCGTTCTCGTCGACGGGGATCTCATCGGCCAACTTCGCCCTCACCGGCCTCGTGGCCCTGGAACTCGACGGCAGCGCCGCGACCTCCACGAAGCTGGGCGGCGTCGCGTTCACCGGCGCGGTCGGGCCGGTGAGCTCCGGCGCGCCCGTCGGCGTCGACGTGACCATCGACCTCGAGTTCCCATCGTCCGGCTCCTCGCACACGCTGACGCTGGGGACGAACGTCACCGGCCTCGGTCTCGGGCTCTCCCTGTTCGCGCCGGACATCGACGTGAATCTGACGTTCCCGACCGGGACCTCGGTGACCGGGTCCACCGGCTTCACGTCGATCTCCACGGCATCGGATACCTGGGGATGGTCCGCCCCGTCGATCGCGGGGACGTTCAGCCCCGCCAGCTCACCTATGATCTCGGTGAGCTACGGCCCCGCCTTCCCGACCGGCGACGCCGTCGCGATCGGGGTGCCGGTGGGGGTCGGGGCGGTCCTCCTCACCTTCCTCCTGCTCCGGCGGCGCCGACGACGTCGTTCGGCCACGTCCACTCCGTCCCCCTCACCGTAATGTGGCTCGGTGTCGACGATACGGATGGTCCGTCGGGCGGCTGCACGACATTCGTCCTGACCGAGATCGTCGACGCCGCCCAACATCTCGGGTTCGACCTGATCGGGGACCCCCGCCTGGTTCGGCTCAATCCGAACGTCCCGTGGAAGACCCGGGGCAACGGCGCCCTCGCGGCCCGGTTCGGACATGGACGCGGGCGCCGTCGGAAGGTCGGGGAGATCGCGGGGCGTCCGGTCTGGAGTTACCCGAGGAGCGGACCCCTGGGCCCCTCCGAACGTCGACGACTTTTCGAAGCCGCCTGGTCGGCGGTGCTCTCGGCCCGCTCGACCGACCCGGGGAGCGACCCGGCCCTTGTCGCCTCGGACCAACCGCTTCGGTCGGCCCTTTACCGCCAGGCCGTTTCGTCGTTGGTGCCCCTTTCGAACGCGACCCAGGTGCTGCGGAACGCCGGCGCCCAGGTCCGGACCGACGGCTCCCGGCGGGGGATCGTCGGGGCGGGTGCCGCCCTTTCCTGGCCCGGGCGCACTTCGACCTGGGAGCTGCTGGCGTATCGCGGGCCGAACCGGGTCGGTTCGCGGCGGGAGGTGGACCCGGACAGCGTCCGCCAGGCGGGTAGGAAGTTCCGCTCGCTGTTCCTGTGTTTCGACGGCCGCACCCGCCGTCTGATGGTCGCCCCGCACACGGCGTGCCCCATCCTTTTCGGCCTGAGGTCGACCGACCCGGCCATCCTCGATCGGGCGCGCCGGATGGTCCGATCGGAACCCGTGGACCGGTGGCTGGTGTTCCGGACGAACCAGGGGACCGGGGACCACGTCCGTCCGCGGTCCGTGGCCGACCTGCACGCGTACGACGCCGCCCGCCTGACCGGGACGGTCGTTGGGATTCCGGTCAGCCGGTCCGGGGGCCACGTCGCCTTCGACCTCCAGGACGCGACGGGGATCCAGCCGTGCGCGGCGTTCGAGCCGACGAAGACCCTCCCCGCGGTGGCCCGGTCCCTGGCGCCAGGCGACCGGGTCTCCGTCTGGGGCGGGCGGGGCCGGGACCGGACGTTCCGGTTGGAAGGGATCACGATCCTCGGTCGGGTGCCGAGGTTTCGGACGGCGCCGCCGCGGTGCCGCCCGTGCCGTCGCGCCGCCTCCTCGCTCGGGCGCGGGCGCGGGTACCGATGCCCCGGGTGCCACCAGCGGTTCCCGCCCGAAGCGGCCCGCCGGATCCGCGAGGCCCCGGGCGTCCCACGTGGGACCTACCACCCGACCCCGTCCGCCCGGCGGCACCTGGCGCCACGTGGCCCTGAGGTAACCGGGCCGGCGGGCGATTTATAGACCCGCCGTCCTGACGACGAGAGGTGTCCTCGATGGGCGCACAGCTTCGTACGGCCCTCCTGTTCGGGGCCATCGTGGCGATCTTGGTGGTCGTCGGGGGTCTGGTCGGCCAGTTCGAGTTCGGCTCGTGGCTCGGCGGTCTCCTGGTCGCGGTCGTCTTCTCGCTCCTCATCAACCTCGTTTCGTACTTCTTCTGCGACCGGTTCGTCCTCTGGGCGAACGGCGCCAAGATCGTCACCGACGCGGAGGTTCCGCGGCTCGCGAAGATCGTCCACGAGCTCGCGCCGCAGTTCGGCCTCGTCGATCCCAGGATCGCGTTGGTCCCGACCATGACGCCGAACGCGTTCGCCACGGGTCGGGACGAGCGGCACGCGGTCGTCGCCGCCACCGAGGGGATCCTTCACCTCCTGAATGACCGGGAGCTTCGGGGCGTCCTCGCCCACGAGCTCGCGCACATCAAGGACCGGGACATCCTGGTGATGACCCTCGCCGCGACCCTGGCGGGAGCGATCTCCTACCTCGCGCAGATCGCGCTCTTCCAGGGGCTGTTCGGCGGCACCGGGCGGGGGAACCAGAATTTCCTCATCGCCGTGGCCGCGGCGATCACCGCGGCGTTCGCGGCGATGCTCCTCCAGCTCGCCATCTCCCGCTCCCGGGAGTCCCGGGCGGACGAGGTCGGCGCCCGGACGATCCATGATCCCGACTCTCTCGCCGATGCCCTCGTCAAGCTCGAGGCCGGCAACATCCGAAGGCCGATGCAGACGGGCTCCCCCGCGTCGTCCAGCCTGTACATCGTCAATCCGTTCCGGGGAGCGGGATCGGCCGCCTCTTCTCGACCCATCCGCCGATCGAGGAGCGGATCGCGGCGCTGAGGGCCATGTCCTCGGACCGCCGGTACACGGTCCCCGTCCGGAGCCCCGCCTTCCGGACCGGGGCCCCCCTCTCCTCGGAGTGAGCTCGAGTGGCGCTCTGCCCGGCGTGTGGGTTCGACAACCCCGCCGGCGCCTCGGAATGTCCACGATGCCACCTCGCGGGCCACCTGTTCGAGCCGGTCCGGGAGGCGGCCGGGACCGAAGGGGACCCCCGCTACCTGGCGGCGATCCGGGACATCCTGGGCGCCGTCGACGCCGGCCCTGAGACGGCCTCGGACGCGCCCGAGCCGACCCCCGCCACCATGGCGAAGCCCGCGTGGTTCCCGGGGCTCCCCGCCTCGGGGATCGCCCCGACGCCGCGCCATCCCGCGCACCCGGCCGGGCTTCCCGGCTTTGCCGCCGGCCGGGGACGTGCCGGCCTTGCGACACCAGATCGACGAGCTCCTCCAACTGGCCCGCCGCCAGGGGCTCGACCTGAAGGCGTTCGGGGAACGGGCGAGGGAAGGCGTGCTCTCCGAGGACCGGGGCAACCTCGAGACCCTGAGCCGCGAGCTGTTCGTCAGCCTCGCCGCCGCCCTCACTACCGAGTACCGAGGAGATACGCGCCCGGCGCGACGAGGTCTCCGGCCTGGTCCCGACCGATGCGTTCGATGTGGAGATGGAGGGCAGTCGCACTGCGCTCGGCCTCGGGGACCTGGCGGGCGCCCAACGGCGACTGCGCCACCTGGATGCGGAGCTCTCCGAGATGGAGGACCAATGGGCGACCGTCCAGATCCTCGTCACCGAGGGAGAGCTCATCGCCACCACGATCCGCGAACTTGGCGGCGACCCATCGCCCGGGCTCGGACCGCTCGGGGAGGGCCGACGACTGGCCCAGGAGGGGAACCGGGAGGCCGCCGAGCGAGTGCTCGCCCGCGGCACCCTCGCGCTCTGGAGCCTCCTCGATCCGATCCTCCTGCAGGAGCTCGCCCGCCTCAAGCAGGGGATGGTCGGGATGCGCGGGCGCGGGGTCGACGTGGCGCCGGCCGTCACGACCCTCCGACAGCTGGCGGCCGACCTGCGGCACCGGAACTTCGCGGCCGCCATTGCGGCGTACCGCCAGCTGAAGGCCACCGTCGACCGCACGGCGTCGACGACCCCCGCGCGGGCGTAGCTTATTGACCCGGCCCCCTTCGCTCGGCTCGATGCCGTTCGCCCCGCTGCGGGGGTTCCGCGACTACCCGCCGCCGGACGCGGGGGCCCGCTCGCTCCTGCGCCACCGGATGCGCGCCGCCGCCCGTCGCTGCGGGTTCGTGGAGCTGGAGACACCGTCGGTAGAATCGCTGGACCTGTTCCGGGTCAAGAGCGGCGAGGAGATCGGCGATCAGCTGTGGACCTTCCGGGACAAGGGGGACCGGGAGGTCACCCTGGCCGCCGAAACGACGCCATCGCTCGCCCGGGTCTTCGTGGACCGGGCGAAGGCCGAACCGATGCCGGTCAAGTGGTTCACGCTCAGCCGCCTGTGGCGCTACGAAGAACCCCAGGCCGGCCGGACCCGGGAGTTCGGTCAGTTCAACCTGGATATCCTCGGCGTGGCGGGCATGGAGGCGGAGGCGGAGGTCCTGAGCGCGGCCGCCCTCGTGCTCGACGCCGCCGGCGCCGAGGGGCTCTACGCCTTCCGGATCAACGACCGCGGGCTCGCTGAAGCGCTCGGGAGCCGGTTCGGGGTCCCTGCGGCGGGAGCCGCCGCGTTCCTCCGCGCGCTGGACCGACGCGGCAAGCTCCCCCCGGCGGAGTTCCGGGCGGAGCTCGGCCGCACCGGGATGTCCGAACCGTCGGTGGAGGAGTTCAGCAGCCTCCTGGTGCGCACCGGGGCGGGGGTTCCCCTCGACCAATGGGAGCCGGTGCTCGCGGAGATCGAAGCGGGTGGCCTGACCGAAGCCGGGCAGGCGGGCCTCGCCCGCCTTCGCCGGCTCGCCGTGCTCCTGCGGGGCCTTCCGGTCTGCGACCGGGTCGTCTTCGACCCGACGGTGGTCCGGGGTCTCGCCTACTATACGTCCACGGTGTTCGAGGCGTTCGACAGGACCGGGGACGCGCGCGCGCTCTTCGGGGGCGGTCGCTACGATCGCCTCGTCGAGCTGTTCGGCGGTCCCCCGACCCCGGCGTGCGGCCTCGCGATCGGGGACCAGACCCTCGAGCTGCTGTTGCGCGGTCACGGCCGATGGCCGGAGGGGGAGCCCCCCCTCGACACCTATGTCGTCGCCGTGACGCCGGAGCTCGTCCCGGAGGCCCTCGCCTGGGTCCAGAAGCTCCGGGCCGCGGGCGTCAGCGCGGACGCCGATCTGATGGGACGGTCGCTCTCCCGGCAGCTCAGGGAGGCGGCGCGCCGCCGTGCGCGACGTGCCCTGATCCTGGGTCCCCGTGAAGCCGCCCGTGGTGTGGTGGTCGAGCGTGATCTTTCGACGGGGGTTCAGCGGGAGCGGACCCATGCGGAGGCGCTAGGACCGGGGTGATCGACTCGATGGTCGTCCCGTCCCAGAGAAGGATCCCGGCCGGTGATTCGGCCCCCTCGACGAAGCCGAACCAGTAGACCACCGCCCCCTCCCCGAAGATCTCGGTGTACGGCCCGAGCTGCCGTTTCAGGTTCTTGCGGAGCTCGACATCGTCCCCGAAGTTCGCCTTCGATTCGATCCAGGTGAGCTTCTGCCCGAAGAAGACGATCGGATGGTCGAGGAGCGCGTCGGGGGTCTTCGTGTACTTGCCCCGAAGGTCCTTCTCGGTCCGGTAGCCGATCCCGTGACGCTCGAGCCAGTCGTAGAGGCGGCGCTCTCCGATGCGGCCCCGCTCCCGCTGGCGTTCCATCCCGTCCGGCGAGTAGATCGGGTCCGCCGACATCGCCTCCAGGACCTCACGCCGGACTCGCTCGTCCGGGGCCGTCTCCGGGTGGAGGAACGTCTGCCAGACCTTCTTCCTCGGGATCCCGAGCTCCCCGAGCATCTGCTGGCCCATCAGTACCGGCGGGAACCGCCATTCCCGGGCGATCTCCAGGATCGTCCGCCCCTTGTGCCACTGGGAGACCAGCTTCGGCAGCTGCCGCTGGACGACGTAGAACCGCTGGGTCGCGTCCCGGGTGACCCGGTGGCTGTGGATGATGAACAGGAGCTCCTCGTCGAGGTGCTCGTCCCGGGCGATCCGGTGGACGTCATCGTCCGTGACCAAAGAGTCGTAGAGGCGGCGGTAGGTTGCGCGGTCCATGGAGGGGGTCGTGCGTCTCGGACGCTCGGCCCGTGTTACGAGGAGCCTCCGAGCGGAGCCGGGCTAAAGCCTTTGGGCTGTGAGGGCCGCTCGTCTGCCCGCAACGGCCCGGAAGTGCCGCTCTCCCGCGGCGTGCCCCCCTCGTCCCGGTGCCATCGACGTTCGGAGGAGACGGCCGGACCCGGTCCCGGGCGCCGCTCCACCTCGGGTCCCCCCGGCCTCGACCCGGAGCTCATCCGGTGGGAGATGGGGGCTCGGCCGGTACCCGGAAACGCAGGACGACCGAGTTGCGTCCGGTCTGGGACCTCGGCACGGCACCGACGATGGAGTGGATGGCGGCCGTGAAGAAATGGACCAGGTACCGTGAGTGACGGGGGGGCCCGTCGTGACGGATGAGCACCGTGACCTCCGCCCCCTGCCGGTCGATCTGGTACTCGATGGTGTGGCCGTACCGCGCGATCAGGTGGAGGTACCGGGCGAACGCGTCCATTCCGAGGGACTTGAACCAGAACAGCGTCATGTCGCGCGGGTTCGATCCTCCGATCCGTTCCCCGAGCCGGTCGATCTCCTCGTCCGGGATGGCATCGAACATGGCGGCATATCCGGTCTTCGCGAGCGTCACGACCCCGAACTTCTCCGTGTATCGATCCCACTCGGCGTACCGGGTGAGGACCGCGTTCACGAGGGCGTTCACGCTGATCCCTTTCGACGCGGCATCGCGCTCGAGGATGAGCTGGAGGTCGCGTTTGATCCGGATGCTCCGAAGGACCGACTTCGTCTCCGAGGCGGGCATCGTTCCCGCCTAACACAATGTAGTACAGATATGTGACTCACCCCCTATTTCCCCTCGGACGCCTCCAGGGGTGAGCGTGACGCCCTCCACCGCCCCGCGGAGCTCGGAACCCTCGAACGAACCCACGTCGGCCGCGCCCCTGGAGGAACTGCGCGCCGGCCTGCGCGGACCGTTGCTGCTCCCCGGAGATGCCGGCTACGACGGCGCGCGCCATGTGTTCAACGCGATGGTCGACCGGCGGCCCCTGGCCATCGCGCAGTGCCGCGGCACCGCCGACGTCGCCCACGCGGTCAACTTCGCCCGGATCCATCGCCTCCGCGTCTCGGTCAAGGGTGGGGGCCACAACGTCGCGGGCCAGGCGATCGTCGATGGGGGGCTCGTCATCGACCTGTCGGGGATGCGCGCGGTCCGGGTGGACGTCCGCGAGCGGAGGCTGTGGGCCCAGGGCGGCTGCACGTGGGCCGACGTCGACCGGGAGTCGCAGCTGTTCGGCCTCGCCACGCCGGGGGGACTCGTCTCCTCCACGGGGGTCGGTGGATTCACGCTGGGCGGCGGGTTCGGGTGGCTGAGCCGCGAACACGGCCTCGCCTGCGACAATCTCCTCGCGGCCGAGGTGGTGACCGCGACGGGCACCGTCGTCCAGGTGAACGCCCGCGATCACCCGGACCTCCTCTGGGCGCTCCGGGGCGGTGGGGGGAATTTCGGGGTCGTCACGGCCCTCGAGTTCCAGCTCTACGATGTCGGACCGGTCGTGTTCGGAGGGGCCTGGTTCTACCGCCGGGACCGCGCGGCCGAGCTGCTCGCCCGCTATGCGGAGTTCGCGAGCCGCGCTCCGGGCGAGCTCACCACCCTCGTGGTCCTCCTCAACGCCCCCCCCGCCCCGTTCCTTCCGGCGGCGGTGCACGGAGCCCCCATGGTCGCCTTCGCGGCCTGTTACGACGGGGGCCCCGAGGCCGGAGCGCTGGCGCTCCGTCCCTTGCGGCAGGCGCTCGGCGCCCCTGTTGCGGATCTGATGGGGCCGATCCCTTACTCCGCGCTCCAGTCGATGTTCGACGCGTCGGCGCCTCCCGGCCGGCGTCATTACTGGAAGTCCCACCACCTGAGGGCCCTCGATCCCCCCACCGTGCAGTCGATCCTCCATGCCGCGGATCGCGCGCCTTCGCCGTTGACCGAGGTCCACCTGCACCATCTCGGCGGTCGAGCGGCCGAGCCGCCCACGGGTGGTTCGGCGTACTCCAACCGTTCGGCTCCGTTCGTCCTGAACCTGATCGCGCAGTGGGCGGATCCGAAGGAGAACGACACCAACGTCGCCTGGGCGAGGGACGCGTGGGAGCGCGTGCGCCCCCACGCGACCGGGGAGGTCTACGTCAACTTCCTGACCGAGACCGACCCCGAGCAGGTCCGGGCCGCCTACGCGAAGGAGCCCCTCGGTCGACTCCAGGCTCTCAAGGAGAAGTACGACCCGCAGAACCTGTTCCGGGCGACCCACCACGTCGGGGCCCCGCCGTTGCCATAGAGCTCCTTGAGTCCCCGGTCCGACGGTCATCGTCGGACCCGGTCCGCCTCCGGGCGCCATCGGCTGGCCCGCGACGTCCCCCGAAGCGACGCCGTCACCGGGACGGTGGCGGCCTCGGGGCCAGGAGCCCTCCGCCGAAGCCGCGTTAGTCCCGCCAGTCGACCCCGATGGTACGAAGGGAGAGCTTCGGGATTGGCGCGAGCCGGCGCTTGTGCCGGTTCGCCATGACCCGGGCCTCCAGTTCCCGCACGGTGGGGAGCGGGAGGCCGCAGATCCGGGAGATCTCCTCGGCGCTCCGGAGCTCCTCCAGGCCCCGGAGCACCTGGTCGATCCCGGAATAGGGGACCCCGAGCTCCCCCTCGTCCGTCTGTCCCTCCCAGAGCCCGGCGGTCGGCGCCCGGGTCCGGATGGCCTCGGGGACGCCAAGCCGATCCGCCAGTTGACGGACCTCGGTCTTGTACAGGTCACCAAGGGGAAGGAGGTCCGAGCCTCCGTCCCCGTACTTCGTAAAATAGCCCAGAAGAAGCTCCGATTTGTTCCCGGTCCCGACGACCAGCCGGTGGGTCTCCCGGGCGATCGCGTACAGGACGATCATCCGGATCCGCGCCTTCGCGTTCCCGGCGGTCGTGCGATCGTGGACCTCCGGGAGCATCGCCCGCAGCGCGGCGTCGGCCGGCTCGATCGGGACCGTCCGATGCGCGATCCCGAGCCCGTCAGCGTACCCGCGCGTCTCCGCCGCGAGCGCTGCCGGGTAGGCGGGGTCCGGAAGCAGGAGCCCGAGAACATGGTCCGGCCCGAGGGCGTCCCGGGCCAGCCGCGCGGCCACGGCCGAATCGATGCCGCCGCTGAGCCCCACCACCACCCCGGCCGACGCGGCCTCCTCCACGTGGGCGCGCAGGAAGGCGTGGATCGCGGACTCGGCGTGGGGAGGGAGCCGGGGAATGAGGTTCATGCCTCGATCCCGAGGGGCTCCATCTGGCGGTGGCGCTGCCAGTCACTCTGGCAGTCACACCGAAGGCCCTCGAGCCCCCCGAACGACTGGTCGAGGGACGCTTCCTCGAGCGCGGCGAGAACGGTGCGATCGCACTCGCCGCAGTTATGGGGTCCCCGCGGAAGTCCGCCCGCGGTCGGGAAGGTGACGAGGCGGGTCGAGCCACGGAGCGGCACGCCGGCCCGCATCGCCTCGAGGAGGCTCCAAAGCCACGGCGGCCGGTACCGCTGGCGGTGGTAGAGCCACTCGACCACGGTCCCGTTCTGGATGTGGACCGGGTTCACCGAGATGGCATCGAAGTGCGGGGCGGCGATGCCGATCGAGGTGACGACGTCGTCGATCGACTCCTGCTCGGTAAGGTACGGCGGCTTGAGCAGTAGGTAGGCCTTCGCCCGGGCCCCCAGGGCCCGGACCCGATCGCCGGCCTCCAGGTACTCGGAGGGGGGGGAGCCTTTGTTGATGAACCGCTGCAGGACCTCCGGCTGGGTCGATTCGAGGCCGAGCGCGACCTCGATCTCGCCGTGGAACCCCTCCTGCAGGGGGCCGAGGGTCTCGCGCTGGGCGAACTCCGGTAATGTCTCGAAGAGGAGCCGCCGTGCCGTGCCGGAGAAGGCGGCCACGATCCGTCGCCGCGATTCCGGGTCCACCTCCCGGTCGTCGAGGAAGCTCCCCGACGTGTAGAACTTCACGTACGGCTGGCCCTTGTACGCCCTCAGGATCCCCTCCAGCTGGCGGCCCAGCTCCTCCGGAGTGGCCGACCGCCCCAGGGTGTCCTTCGCGTAGCCGCACATGGAGCACCCCTTCACGTCCGCCCAGTAGCAGCCGCGGGTCCGCAGGATCGCGACGAACGCGTCGACCCGCTCCGAGCCGATCGCCTCCTTCTCCGTCCACAGGTTGACGTACCGGGCCGCCTCCCCGGGCGGGGCGGGATCCGGGCGCCGGTCGCGGGCGACCTGCCGGGCCACCGATTCGACCATCTAGGACTCCTCGATCTCCACGTCGACGGTGTCCCCGTCCTTGAGGGTGAGGGCCTCCCGGAGAAACTCCGGGGCGACGAACTCCACGACGTCCTTGTGGGAGGTGCGGTCGGGCACGATCAGGTGCGAGGGCCGGCCGGAGAGGTGACCGACGTAGCAGGTGGCCCCGCCGAACGTCCGGCCCGCCGCCTGGAACCCATCGATCCGGATCCCTTTCCACTCCTTCACCGCGCCGACCCGGACCATCTCCGAGGCGGGGACCCGCACGTTGAGCGTCCCGGGGTACGGGGAGTACCCGAGCCGCTCCGTGAACTGGAGAACATACCCCGGCTGGCTGAGGTAGTAGCGCCCCTCTCCGAGACCGCTCGTCACCTGCCCGACGAACCGGATCCTGGCCGGCCCCTCGAAGATCCGCCGGTACACGTGGTATCGCCGGCGCAGGACCTCCACCGCAGCGGGCGTGAGGGTCAGTCGCTGCCGGCGCTGCGCCAGGGTCCGGGCGACGAGCCCCAGTTTGGCCAGTCGCACCAGGTACCGGTCGGCGGCCTGCTGGCTGACCCCCAGCTGCGCTCCGAGCTCCCCGGAGGTGAACACCGCCGGGGCATGGTCGGCACCGGTGGTGGCGAGGATCTCGAGGATCCGGAGCTCCTCGTTCTTGAGCTTCGGGACCGACGAAGAGGCGGACATGGACAGCGGAGGTACGATCAGCGGGGCGGCGCCGCCGGACCCGGCGACGTCACGCTCACCACGTTCGATCCGCGGAGGACGATCCGGCCGAGGCGGCGGGTGAGCTCGGGGGTGATCTCCTGGGCATCGTCGAGGACGAGGTTCATGTGCTCGTCGCACCCGAACAGCCGCCCCGTCATCCGCCGGTCGTCCTTGAGGACCAGCGAAACACGCTGCTGGAGAAGTCGCTCGACGAGTTGCGAGGGAGAGGCCGCCATCGTCGTGGGACCGAGGCGGCTCCAATAAGCTTTCCCGGCGCGGCGGCGGCCCACGGCGTCCGGACCCTCCCGATCGCGGTGCAACGCTATGAATTGCGGACCTGTGGCATCGGGGATGGCCGATGGAACCTCCCCGGGTGCGATCGACAAGGGGCTCGAGCATGTCGTCATGGGAGAGTCGCGCATCGCCCTGGTCGAGGGGATCTCGGGGGGCCTCTCGTACCGGGGGTTCGCGATCGAGGAGCTCGTCCAGCACGCGTCGTACGAGGCGGTTGTTCACCTACTTCTCCGGGGCGCCCCGCCGAGCGCCTCGGAGCTCGCCCGCCTGGAGAGCGAGCTTTCGGGGCTGCGAACGCTCCCCGACGGGGCGCGAGCGGTCCTCGCCGCGCTCCCGACCGACCTCCCGCCGCTGGAAGCGCTCCGGACCCTGATCTCCTCCCTCGGCGACGGGCGGGCGTTACGCCTACCCCCCGACCCGCGAGCAGGGGCTCGCGCTGGTCGCCCAGGTGCCGCTCCTCCTGGCGGGGTACGTTCGGAGAACGAGGGGGCAGGAGCCGTTGGCCCCCGTCGCGGGGCTCGGGCATGTGGGCCAGTATCTGTACCTCCTGACGGGTCGCCGCCCGATCCCGGACAGGTCCGGGCGCTGGAGAGCGTACTTCATCCTCCTCGCCGACCACGGGATGAACGCGTCGACGTTCGCCCTGCGGGTCGTCCTCAGCACCCAGTCCGACCTGATCTCCGGCGCCACCGCGGCCCTCGCCGCCCTGAAAGGCCCGCTGCATGGCGGCGCCCCCTCGAAGGTCAGCGACATGCTCGACCAGGTCGGCACCGCAGAGAACGCCGAGCCATGGATCGCCGCGGCCCTCGAGCGCCGAGAGCGCCTGATGGGCTTCGGCCACCGGGCCTACAAGACGGAGGACCCCCGCGCGCGGGTCCTGCAAGCGCGTCGCTCGGGAGTGCGCGGCGCCGGAACGGCTTCGGCTCGCCGAGGCCGTCGAGGCCGCCGCGGTCGCCGCGCTCGAACGAGCGAAGCCCGGGGCTACGGCTGTTCACGAACGTCGAGTTCTACGGCGCGGTCGTCCTCGAAGCGGCCGGGCTCCCGAGGGAGCTGTTCACCCCTACGTTCGCCGTGGCCCGCACGGCCGGCTGGGCCGCCCATGCCCTCGAGCAGGCCGACGACAACCGGCTGATCCGTCCCGAGGTCGGCGTACATCGGGGACCCGCCCGGTCGACGCTGGCCGGGCGGTTGAGGGGGCCGCCGCCTAGGACGGCCCGGTCTTGGTGCCGTCGTCGACGACCTTGAAATCGGCGTCGACCGGACCGGTGCTGCTCCCGGGCGGAGAGTGGCCGGCCGGCGGCTCGGTGTCCGAGGTCTCGTCGGGCGCGGACGGGGCGCCAGGACTGCCGCCCTGGGCGCCAGCGGTCCGGTACATCTCCTGGGCGATCTTGTGGAGCGCTTTGGTGAGCGCCTCGGACGCCAGATGGACCGCTCCCTCGTCCTTCCCCTGCAGGGCCGTCCGGAGCTCGGCGACCTTCGCCCGCACGTCGGCGGCGTCGGCCTCGGCGATCTTCGCCTTGTTCTCCTCCAGAAGCCGCTCCGCCTCGTAGGTGAGCGACTCCGCCTGGTTCCGGCTCTCGACCGACGCGGCCCGGGCCCGGTCCTGGTCGGCGAACTCCTCCGCCTGGTGGACCATCTTCTGGACCTCCTCGGGGCTCAGCTTGTTCGAGGCGGCGATGGTGATCCCCTGCTTCTTGCCCGTGGCGAGGTCCTTTGCCGAGACGTTCAGGATGCCGTTGGCGTCGATGTCGAACGACACCTCGATCTGCGGGGTGCCCCGGGGCGCGGGCGGGATGCCGGTCAGCATGAAGTCGCCGAGGGCGACGTTGTCCCGGGCCATGGGGCGCTCCCCCTGGAAGACCTTGATCTCCACCGAGTTCTGGCTGTCGGCCGCGGTGGTGAAGATCTGGCTCTTGCGGGTCGGGATCGTGGTGTTCCGGTCGATGAGCTTCGTGAAGACGCCGCCCAGGGTCTCCACGCCGAGCCACAGCGGCGTCACGTCGAGGAGCAGGACGTCCTTCACCTCGCCGGCGAGGACGCCGCCCTGGATCGCGGCGCCCATGGCGACGCACTCCATCGGGTCCACGCCGCGTTCGATCGGGCGGCCGATGGCGGTCTCGACGAACTTCTGGATGATCGGCATCCGGGTGGGGCCGCCGACGAGGACGATCCGATCGATCTGGTCCTTGCTGACCTTGCCGTCCTTGATCGCCTGTTCGACCGGCGCCTTGCACCGGTCGATGATCGGTCGGATCAGCTCCTCGAGCTTCGCGCGGTTGAGGGTGAGCGCGAGGTGCTTCGGGCCCTCCTGGGTCGCCGTCAGGAACGGAAGGTTGATCTGGGTCTCGAGGGTGGTGGAGAGCTCGATCTTCGCCTTCTCCGCCGCGTCGCGGACGCGCTGCATCGCCATCTTGTCCTTTCGGATGTCGACTGCCGCATTCCTTCTGGAACTCGGCCGCGATGTACTCGGTGAGCGTGTTGTCCATGTCGGTGCCGCCGAGCTGGGTGTCGCCGCTCGTCGAGAGGACCTCGAAGACGCCCTCGCCGAACTCCATGATCGTGACGTCGAGCGTGCCGCCGCCCAGGTCGAAGACGAGGATCTTCTGGGCCTTGCCGCCCTTGTCGAGCCCGTAGGCGAGGGAGGCGGCCGTCGGCTCGTTGATGATGCGGACCACCTCGAGACCCGCGATCGCGCCGGCGTCCTTGGTCGCCTGGCGCTGGTTGTCGTTGAAGTAGGCCGGGACGGTGATGACGGCCTTCTCGACCTTCTCCCCGAGGAACGCCTCGGCGTCCCGTTTGATCTTCTGGAGGAGGAACGCCGAGAGCTGCTGCGGGGTGTACTCCTTGCCCTGGAGGCGTGTACTTGTAGTCCGTCCCCATCTTCCGCTTGAATCGCGGTGACCGTCCCTTCGGGGTTCGAGATCGCCTGCCGGCGCGCCGGCTCCCCGACGATCAGCTGGCCGTCCTTGGTGAAGGCCACGTACGACGGGAACGCCTTCCCGCCGCCGACGGTGGTCCCCTCCGCGCTGGGACGATGACGGGCCGGCCGCCCTCCAGGACCGATGCCGCGGAGTTGCTCGTTCCGAGGTCGATTCCGATGATCTTCGTCATGGTGCTCTGTGACCGGCTCGACGGGGCGGAGGCCCGCCCCGGCGGCTGGATACAGCAAGTGTATGCCTACGCTACTATAAGAAGCTAACCAATTCGACCGCCCCGCGGCCGCTCGAAAGGTCGCCCCCCGGAGGGCACGGACCCGACAGCGCGCTCGGTGATATATCGGGGAGGTACGTGGCACGCGCATGGCCAGCACCGGCGGAGCCTGGCGGTCGAAGGCGCGCCGGCTATTGCCCGGCCCTCCGAGCGTGGCGGGCCGACCTCCACCGGGAGCCCGAGGTCGCAGGGGAGGAGAAGGCGACGCGGGCCAAGCTCGTCGGCTGGCTGGACGAACTCGGCATCGAGACGACGACCTACGATGGGTTCTACGGGGTCTCCGCGGTGATCGGAGCGGACCGCCCCGGGCCGACCGTCGCTCTCCGGGCGGACATGGACGGCCTCCCGGTCCAGGAACAGACCGGGCTCCCGTTCGAGTCCCGGATCCCTCAAAGGATGCACGCCTGCGGCCACGATGTCCACATGGCGTGCCTGCTGGGCGCCGCCGCCCTTCTGAAAAGGTCCGAGGAACGACTGGGAGGCCCCGTCAAGCTGCTGTTCCAACCGGCCGAGGAGGAGGGGGAGACCGGCGGCGCCGGACCGTTTATCCACCGGGGATGCCTCGAGGACCCCACCGTGGCGTTCATCGTCGGCCAGCATGTGGAGCCCGGGCTCCCCGCGGGGGTCGTTCACTACCGGAAAGGCGCGCTGATGGCCGCGGCCGACCATTTCATCATCCGGATCGGTGGCGCGGGGGGGCACGCCGCGTTCCCTCACCAGGGGGCGGACGCCGTCCTGGCGGCCAGCGAGGTGATCGTGGGGCTCCAGGCGCTGGTCAGCCGGCGGAGGGACCCGCTCGACCCGGTGGTGATCACCGTTGGGATGATCCACGGCGGACACCGGCACAACATCCTGCCCGACGAGGTGACGATGGAGGGGACCGTCCGTACGTTCCGGCCCGAGACCCGGGACCGGATGGAACAGATGGTCCGGGAACGCGCGCGGCTCATCGCCCGGAGCCTCGGCGCCACGGCCCGGATCGACTACCGCCGCGGATATCCGGTCACGGTCAACGCGCCGGTCGCCACCGAGATCGTCGCACGGGCCCTGGCCCGCGAGCTGGGGGACTCGTCGGTGCAGGAGTTGGAACGTCCGGTCATGGGGGCCGAGGACTTTTCGAGATACCTCGAGCGCGTGCCCGGGACCTTCCTGTTCCTGGGCGCCGCCGTGCCGGGTCACCCGGCCGCGTTGCACAGCGCCCGCTTCGCCCCGCCGGAGTCGATCCTCCCCGTCGGGGCCGCCACCCTCGCCGCCGCTGCGGAGGGGCTCCAGCGCCGCGCATGATCGACCAGGCCGCCCTCCGAGCCCAGTTCCCGGCCCTGACTCCCCGGGCGGGGCGACCGGTGCCCCACTACCTCGACTCCGCCTGCATGTCGCTGGTCCCGACCCCCGTGCTCACCGCGATGGGAGAGTACTATACCGAGTTCCCCGGATGCGCCGGCCGCAGCCTCCACCGGTTCGCCACCGAGGTCTCGCACCGGTTCGAGGCGGCCCGGGAAGGGTTCGCTCGCCACCTTCACGCGGATGGGCCGGCCTCCGTGGTGTTCGTCCGGAACGCCACCGAGGCGATCAACGTCGTCGGGCACGGGATCGCCTGGAAGAAGGGGGACGGCGTCCTGGTGTCGGACCAGGAGCACAATTCGAACCTCGTGCTCTGGCAACGACTGAGGGACGAACGGGGGATCCGGTTGCACATCCTGTCCCTGCCCGACGATGGCTCCTTCGATCTCGACGCTCTGGACGACGCGTTGGCCCAGGGGATCCGCCTGGTGAGCCTCTTCCATACGTCGAACCTGGACGGCCGCTCGCTCCCGGTCCGGGAGATCGTCGAGCGGGCCCACGCCAAGGGTGCGGAGGTGCTCATCGACGGCTGTCAGGCGGCCCCCCACCTTTCGCTGGACCTGAAGCGCCTCGGGGTCGACTACTACGCCCTGTCCGCCCACAAGATGCTCGGACCGACGGGGACCGGCGTGCTCGCCGGGACCCCGGAGTCGCTCGGCGCCCTGCGCCCCTTATTGTTGGGCGGTGAGACGGTCGAGTGGTCGACCCTCGAGCAGCACGCCCTTCGGCCTCCGCCGTACCGGTTCGAGGCCGGCCTCCAGAACTACGCCGGGGTCATCGGCGCCCACGCCGGGATCAAGTTCCTCGAAGCGACGGGGCTCGAGGCGATCGCCGATCACGACCGGGGCCTGAACGAATGGGTGACCCGGGCACTGTCGGGCGAGCCTCGGATCACGGTCCTCGGGCCGAAGGACCCCCGGCAGCGGCCGACGATCTTCGCGTTCGCCGTTCGCGGGGTCGACCCCAGCGACGTGGCGCTCTTCCTCGACGAGGGGTACGAGGTCCTGGTCCGCTCGGGCCGCCACTGCGTTCACTCGTGGTACGAGCGGCGGCACCTGCCGGGGAATGCGCGGGCGTCGTTCTACATGTACAATGACGAGGGGGACGCGCGCGCGCTCGTGGCCGGGATCCGCGAGCTGCTCGAACGGGTCCCCGACGCCGCGGCGCCGGCTAACGGTACATCGGCTGCGACGCCGTCACGGGCCGCTCCGTCGAGGTCTTCTCGGCGGCCCGCCGTTGGATCGACAAGAGCTGCTGCTCGATCCGCTCGGCCTCGGCGTACAGCGGCACGGGGTCGAGCGGCGTCCGGAGCAGGATCCGGTTGATCGTCTCGATGACCTTGGCCGCGGCCCGGGCGTCCGGGTAATCGGCCTGCGCCTCGGCGAGGAACGTCAGGACGTCCAAGCCCCGGCGCCGGCCCTCGTTGAGGAGGACCCCGGCGATGCCGGTGATGACCCCCTCGATGAACGGCAGGGTGTTCGGCTCGATGTAGAGTTCCCGCGCCTTCCGGGTACTGGCGACCCCGTAGACCTTCACGTCGGCGAGCTTCGGAGGCTTCCCCCGGGCGGCGGGCTCCATCGGCCCGCTCCACGACCAGCCCCTCGGGGGAGACGACGAACCCGCACCGCTGTTCCTGGACCCAGTCCATGATCGCCGTCGCCAGCGGGTGGATGATGTTCGGGGCCGGGTGGAACTCCGAGACGAACGCGACGATCTTGTCGGCCACGCGCCCCGCCCGGTCGTCGGGCGGGTGGCCCGCGTAGATCCGGACCGGATGCTGGGGGATGCCGTTGCGGACCAGGGAGACCGTCGGGAACGCCGGCGACTCGACGATCCCGATCTGCTCCATCTGGAGCGTGTCGATGAGGTAGTTCGCGACGATGGAGCTCACGAGGCCGACCGAAGGGAACCCGTCGATGACGATGGCGCCCTCGACGTCGATGCGCTTGAGCTCGTAGATCCGGACCTGGTCCGGTCCCATGGACATCTACAGCGACCTCTCGACGATCTGGCCGAGTTCGCGGCTGATCAGCTCGACGACGTCCTTGGTGAGCGCGGAGCGGATGTTCGGGGGGACTGCGGCGAGCCCCAGGCGGGCCGCGCACGTCCCGACCTTGATCACGGCGGCATACTCGAGGGCCCGGGCCTCCAAAGGAGCGCGGACGGCGTCCTCGAGGTCCTGGTGCGAGCTTCGGGTCCTCCGGAGGGTCTTCTCGAGGTGGCGCCGGATCTCTTCCTTGACGATGTCCCGGGTGGCTTCCCGGACGAGCTGCTCGGGGCGCAGGAGGTCCTGGGTGCTCTTCAGCAGGCTGTCGATCGGCTCTCCGGCCGACAGTCCCTCCCCCATGGCGGTCGGCCTACCGACGGGAATGTGATAATGGTTTGCGTGGGGGCGGCGGGGTGCTCGTCCGACGACGGCGCGCGAGGTCGATGACCATCTCCCGGCCCGGCGTGAACCCGAGCCGCTCGTAGACGGAGCGACCCATGTCAGAGGCATGGAGCGTGAAACGCCGGTACCCGTGCTCGCGCGCCCAGTCGAGCGAGGCTCGCACGATGCGCGTGGCGACACCTCGGCCGCGGAACGAGGGGACCGTGTACATGGACATGAGGTAGGGCCTCGGCAGGTCGAGCTCGCCCGGCCGCGGCTGGGCCTCCGGGAGCCAGACCACTCCGCTCCCGGTCGGGCCGACCGCCCCCCGCCTCCACGATCCACGCCACGGCGTGCCGCCGCCGCATCATCCGGCGAGATCCAGCGCCCGTACACCGGGTCGGCGTCGTTCAGCTGCGCCGTGGTGTGGCGACCGATGTCCCTCCACATGCCGCGACGGTGCCGGGTCAGGGTGGGTACGTCCGACAGCCGGGCGCGACGGATCGTGAGCGGCACCGCCGCCTTCGCCATCGGAGTTCCACGGCGCCGGCGCTGAAAACAGTTCGGTCCGAGCCCCTCTCGCGAGAGGTGCGGAGATTCCTCCGCGCGTCCCAGCAAGGAGAAGGTGGAAGGATCGCGGTCGCGCTCGCCGGGGCCGGGGTCCCGGTGCGTCCCGCCCGGGCGGAACCCTTTAAGGAACCCCGGTGGTGGGCGGCGCGATTGGGCCGGTAGATCAGTCCGGAAGATCGCTACCTTGGCAAGGTAGAGGCCGCGAGTTCAAAGGGCGGTCGGGGGCGCTCCCGACCGCTGGAGACTCTCGCCCGGTCCATTCCGCCCGGCGGCGCCGGACCGCCGGGTTCGTCCGGTGTCGAACCCCCCGGACGACATGCAGAGCGCAGGCCGATTTATACCGACGTTCCCCTCGTGCGGGCCCCGTGGAGACCGAGCTCCGCAGGAGAAGATCGCGGGTGAGGTCGTCCTCTCCCCGCACCCGGGGCGGACGCTCCGAAAGTGGCGGGAGGATTTCGGCATCTCGCAGCGCGACCTCGCGCGGACCCTCGAGACGGTCCCTTCGGTGATCAGCGACTACGAGGCCGAGCGCCGGGCGAGCCCGGGGCGCGTCGTTCATCCGTCGGTACGTCGAGGCCCTCCTCGAGGTCGACCGCAAGCACGGCGGCAAGGTCGCCCAGCGCCTCGGGCTGCGGACCCACTCCGACGGGATCCTCGGCCTGCGCGAGTTCTCGGTCGCGGTCCCGCTCAAGGCGCTGGCCGACACCCTGGGCGCGCGGAGCGCGAGCCGGGTCGACCTCCACCGGGACATCCATGGCTACACGCTACTGGACGCCCCGCGCGCGATCCTCTCCATCGACGCCTCCCGGTTCGTCGAGGTGTACGGCTGGACGACCCAGCGGGCCCTCATCTTCTCCAACGTCCGGTACGGCCGCTCCCCGATGGTCGCGATCCGGGCCCATCCGCTGAAACCGGCCGCGGTCATCCTGTCGAACCCGGGTCGATTCGACCCGCTCGCCATACGGTTGAGCGAGGTCGAGAACATCCCACTCCTCACCACGCCCCTGGGCGCCGCCGAGGTCCTCGAACGGCTGGAGGAGCTGTAGGAGGTTGCAATCGATGGACGCGGGTATCGTGAGCTACGGGGCGTACGTGCCGCGCTACCGGATCACCCCGGAAGAGATCGGCAAGGTCTGGGGGACGGACGGGGTGGCGATGGGCGCCGGTCTCGGCGTGCACCGCAAGAGCGTCCCGGCCCCGGACGAGGACACGATCACCATCAGTACCGAGGCGCTGCGAGCTGGCCCTGGTCCGCGGCCGCATCGACCCGCAGGAGATCGGCGCGATCTACGTGGGGAGCGAGTCCCATCCGTACGCCGTCAAGCCCACCGCGACCGTCGTCGCCCAGGCCGTGGGCGCGACGCCCAACCTCACCGCCGCCGACTTCGAGTTCGCCTGCAAGGCCGGCACCGCCGCGATCCAGACCTGCCTCGGGCTCGTGGGGGCGGGGATGATCCGCTACGGCGTCGCGATCGGATCCGACACCTCCCAGGGCGCGCCGGGGGACGCGCTCGAGGTACTCGGCCAGCGCCGGCGGGGCGGCGTTCGTCATCGGCCGGGAGAACGTCATCGCCCGGATCCAACACACCCTCTCCTACACGACCGACACGCCGGACTTCTGGCGCCGCGAGGGGCAGCGGTACCCGAGCCACGGCGGCCGGTTCACGGGCGAGCCCGCCTACTTCCGTCATGTCAGCGAGTGCGCGCGCCGTCTCTTCGAGCGGGCCGGCACGACGCCGAAGGACTACAGCTACGTGGTCTTCCACCAGCCCAACGGCAAGTTCCCGCAACGGATCGGGCGCCAGCTGGGATTCACGGATGCCCAGATGCGCTGGGGCCTCGTCACCCCGTACATCGGCAACACCTATTCCGGGGCGGCCCTGATCGGGCTCGCCAACGTGCTCGACCATGCGAAGCCCGACGAGCGGATCCTGATGGTCGGCTACGGGAGCGGTGCCGGTTCGGACGCGTTCGACCTCGGTGACCACCGAGGCGCTCGCCAGCTACGACCGGGCGTTCGGGACTCCGGTCCAGCAGTACCTCGATACGGGCGTCGAGATCCCCTACGCCGTCTACGCAAAGTTCCGCGGCAAGATCCACATGGGAGGAAGTTGATGCGCGACGTCGCGATCCTCGGCGTCGGGATGACGAAGTTCGGCGAGCTGTGGGACCGGTCGTTCCGGGAGATCGGCATCGAGGCCGGGTTCCAGGCCCTGGTGGACGCGAAGCTCTCCTCCGGCGACCTCGGCGCGCTCTACCTCGGGAACATGGCGAGCGGCTCGCTGATCGACCAGGAGCACATCGCCCCGTTGATCCTCGACTACTCGGGCCTGCGGCAGCCGTCACCTCGAGGCGGTGCGGGTCGAAGGCGGCGGCGCCTCGGGCGCCCTCGCGCTCCACCAGGGCTGGCTCGCCGTGGCCAGCGGAGCCCACGATTTCGTCGTCGTCGGCGGCGCCGAGAAGCTCACGGACGTTCCGGACACGGAGGCGAACGCGATCGTGGGGCGATACCGCGGACCACGAATGGGAGGCGGTGTTCGGCGCCACGCTCCCGGCGCTCTGGGCGATGATGGCCCGGCGGCACATGCATGACTACGGGACCCAGCGGACCGATCTCGCCAGCGTCGCGGTCCACGCCCACGAGATGGCCTCGAAGAACCCCAACGCCCACTACCGGAACCGGCTCACCGCTCGACCAGGTGGTCCACGCATCCCCCGTGGCCGAGCCGCTCGGCATGCTCGATTGCGCGCCGTTCAGCGACGGGGCCGCGGCCCTGGTCCTCGGCCCCCTCGAACGGGCGCGCAAGTTCACCGACACCCCGATCCGCCTCGCCGCGAGCCAGGTCGCGTGCGATACGATGGCGCTGCAGCACCGTCGGGACCTCACGACCCTCGACTCGACGGTGATGGCGGCGAAACGGGCGTTCGCCCAGGCCCGGATGACCCCGAAGGACATCCAAGTCGCCGAGGTCGACGACGGCTACACGATCAGTGCGCTCCTCGCCCTGGAGGACCTGGGGTTCGTGCCGAAGGGCGAGGCCGGCCACCGGTTCGCCGAAGGGGGCTTCGGTCCCGGCGGGACCCTGACGGTCAACCCCTCCGGAGGGCTCAAGGCCCAGGGCCGACCGTTCGGCGCCGTCGGCGTCGCCCAGGCCGTCGAGATCGTTCGGCAGCTCCGGGGCGAGGCCGGCGAACGTCAGGCCGCCGGTGCCGACCCGGGGGCTCACCCACGATCTCGGCGGGACGGGCGCGACGAGCGTCGTCCACCTGTTCGAGAGGGTGAACTGAGGAAGGGCCATGTCGATCGCACGATTCTGGCGGGAGACGCCCCGGCGGTACAATCTCGGCGGCTCCCGGTGCACCAACTGCGGCACGGTCTACTTCCCTCCCCGGGCCGTTTGCCCCTCCTGCGCGAAGCACCGCCAGTCGCTGGGCCGCCTCGAGCCGTTCCAGCTCTCGGGCGATGGGGAGGTCGTGACGTTCACGATCGTCCACGACGCCGCGGAAGGGTTCGAGATGCAGGTCCCGTACGCCCTCGCCATCGTTCGGACCCGCGAAGGTCCCATGCTGACCGGCCAGGTCGTGGACATGGAGCCGAAGGAGGTCCGCATCGGCCTCAAGGTCCGCGCGACGTTCCGCAAGCTCCGCTCCGAAGGGGAGGCGGGCGTCATCCACTATGGGTACAAGTTCACCCCCGCGGAACCGTTCTCGCCGCGCCCGGCCCCGGCCGCCGAGGACCAGATCCCGGCGTCGGCGCCATCGGAACCTCGGGGCGCCCGGGCGTGAGCGAGCCGCCCCGACCCGCGGCCACCGACCGGCCGGCGGACGGGCCGCGGGACGACGAGTACGCCCGGGCGTACGCTGACGGGTACGGCGAGGGCCTTCGGGACGCGTTGCGGGAGCTCCTCGCCCACCTCTCCCGGGGCCACACCCCCCACGAGGTCCGGATGATCGTGGAAAGCCGGCTCGCGCGGGTGCGCGAAGAGGTCGAGCTGAAGCGCAAGAGCCTGCTGTCGCCTCCGCGTCGACCCTCCTGGGGCGCCCTCCTCCGTCCCCCTGCTCCCGACGTCGAGCCCGCCCCGCCGGCCTCCGAACCGGTCGGAGCCGGACGCTCCGTCCTGTTCCTGGAGGAACGGCCGGGCCGCGCGATCGCGTGCGCCGAGGCGAGCGCCGGCGCCTTCGCCCGGGTCCTCGTCCTCTCCTTCCACCCTCCGGCCCTCCGAGGCGTTCCGGCCGACCGGGTCGAGTTCGTGCCGGTCCGGTCCTCGGGGGTGGGAGGCGATGGGGCCGACCCGACCGGCCTCTCCGGCGGATCCTCGAGACGCTCTCCCGGGAGGGCGGCACCCTCGTTTACCTGGACGCCGTCGAGGTGCTCTCAAGCGAGGCCGGTGCCGAGCGGACCTCCAAGTTCGTGACCTGGCTCGCCGGTGAGATGGCGCGGGGCTCGAGCTCGCTCATCGCCTCGGCCGACCCGGCCGCCCTGGACGCGAAAGAACGGGTCCTCTACCAGCGCGCGTTCAACGCGGTCCGATAGGTCGGTGAACGCCGTTGGAGATCGCCTTCTTCACCGAGAGCTACCGGCCCAACCTCGACGGGGTCGCCATGGAGACGGCGGCCCTCGCCCGGGCCCTCCATCGGGCGGGGCATCGGGTCCGCGTCTACGCCCCGACCTCGGCGCCCGGGGCCCCACCGGCCCCCCAGGGTCCCGACGATCCCCCCGTCCTGCGGAGCCGCTCGGTCCCCATGTGGCGGTACCCCGACTACCGGTGGGCCGTCTTCCCGTTCCCCGGCCCGCTGCGAGCGGAGTTCGGACGGGAGGTCGACCTGGTCCATCTGCACACCCCGGCCATGATGGGCGGGGTCGGGTTCATGGCCGCCCGGCGATTCCACCAACCGATCGTCGGGACGTTCCACACCAACGTCTGGGAGATGGCCGACAGCTTCGGCCCGAGCCCGTTCGTCGGGATGTTCTTCCGGGCCGCGGAGGTGTGGACCCTGGGCACGTACTGGCGCTGCGACGCCACGACCGCCCCGTCCGAGGCGGCCCGGGACGCCCTGCTCCGCCGCGCCCGCAAACCGTTCCGCCGGCCCATCCAGGTGATCCCCAACGGGATCGAGGTGGAGCGGTTCCGGCCCGGGATCGATCGGCCCGACTGGCGGGCCCGGTGCGGGCTACCGGACGCTCCCCTGGTCACCTACCTGGGCCGGCTCACCGTTGACAAGGGGGTCCATCGGTTCCTGGACGCGGTCGCCGCCCTATCGCCTCGTCGACCGATCTCGGCGGTGGTCGCCGGGGTCGGGCCCGAAGAGGCGAGCGTGCGCGCCCGCATCACCTCGGACCCGGCCCTCGCGAACGTGGCACGGTACGTGGGACCGGTGGCGGAGGAGGAGAAGCCGTCGCTGCTCTCGCAGAGCGACGTGTTCGTCCTTCCCTCGACCTCGGACACCTCCTCGGTCAGTCTCCTGGAGGCGATGTCTTCCGGCGCGGCCTGCCTCGCGACGACCCTGGGCGGCCCCCGCGACCTCGTCCAGGAAGGTCGGACCGGCCGGTGCTTCGATCCGCGGACGCCGGGCGAGCTCGCCGGCCGTCTGACGGAGCTCCTGGACGATCCCCCCGGCCGACGGGGGCTCGGGGCCGCGGCGCGGTCGTGGGTCGTCGAGAACGCGTCCATCGACCGGGCCGCCCGACGGTTTATCTCCCTCTACGAGCTAGTACTATCGGAGCGAACTCCCCGTGCCGCCCTCGACGCTCGATGACCTGCAGGCGTACGCCGCGGCCGTCGGCTCGAGCCAGCACGATGAGTACTCGCAGAAAGCGCTCGCCCGGTCCGTCGCCGAGTACGCCCCCCGGCGCCGGGAGGCGATCGGGACGTTCTCGATCACCGTGGATGGGCGCGCGTACCCGTCCATCCTCGCGGCGCTCGCCGACCTCTCCACCACGTTCGACACCGTCGAACTCACCCTCGCCGACCCGCCCCGGGACCCCCGCGCCTGGGAGTGGATCACCCCGTTCGAACGACTGGAGTTCGCCGCGGACGGGAGCGCCGAGATCGTTCCCATCGCACGTCGCGGGCCCTCGCGTCGCGCCATCGTTCGGGTCCTGCTCCGCGAGCATTACATCCCTCGGCTCGCGGCCGAGTACGATGCCCCGCGTCCCGGCCCGACGGGCGGCGGACCGAAGATGGCCCTCGACCCCATCGGGCTCGCGGCGCGGTTCGCGCGTTCGAACCGGGTCCTCCCTTTCTGTATCGCCATCCTCCTCTACACGGCGGACGAGCGGTACCGGCTCGAGTTCGATCTGATCGATAACGCGCTCCAGAAGGACCCTCGGGCGGGCCGGCTCGGGCTCGAGCGCCGGGTCCGCCGTTCCTCCCGGATCTCCTTCGCGATCGACGGGTACGTCGCCCGCGGCGAGCTGCCGATCACCATCTCCCGGGCCCTGGAGATCCTGGTCGAGACCCATGGGCTGACGGCCCTGGAGATGGGACACATCCTTGGCGGGGTACTGGAGATGGGAAGCTCCGCGCTCCAGGGGCTCACCGCCCGGGGGCTCGCGACGTACGACAAGCGGACGGGGGTCTACCGTCCCCGGTTCGACGCGTTCGGCGCGACCGGCACGGCCCCCGGAGCCGGCGAGCGGTCCGGTCCGATGCCGAACGCCGCCCTCCGGACGAGTGTGATGGAGCTCCAGGCGGCGGCCGACTCCCGGGCGACCTGCCCCCTCTGCGGGGACGCGTTGCCGCCCGGTCGGGGGTCGATCCTCTGCGCCCGCTGCCAGGCCGAGGTCAGCGGCGGCTCGGCCTGACCGGGAGCGCCGGGGGACTCTCTGTCCCTCCGGGACCCGTGTCTCTCCCCGCCGCGATGTGTCCCGCACGCCCCTCGCGAGGCGCGTGATCGACCTGACGGGGTCGGGGGTGGCGACGGTCCCCGGCGCTTCCGCGGGGTCGGCGCCCCTGCGGGCGGCTGAGGCGGGCCTGTCGGGAGTTTCCGCTCCGGCGCTCCCACGCCGGCGCCTTTGAACCCGAGTTCTCCGGCTTAGAAGGCCGGTGCTTGGTCCGAGCTAAGCTACAGGCCCGCGGAACGTCGAGGGGGGCCCGGGTTTAAGGAGTCGCCGCTCGACGGCGTCGATCGGACCGGGGGCGGGCCGCCCCACCGACCGGCCGGCCGACGGCGCGGCTGATCGGCCGGGCCCAGCGGAGCGGCTCGGGCCAGTACCCCGGCGGGTGGCACGGCGGATCACCTGGAGCGCCTCGGCTCGGGTGCATCCCGAGCACGCCGCGAGGAGCGGCTCGCCTTCGGTGGGGACCCGGAACAGGGGCCGGGCGGTGAGCCGGGCCCAGCGGGCCCGCGCGTCGCGGGGAAAGTACTTCGTGAGGGCATCGTGGATCCGCCGGAAATCCGGCGGGCGCCGTGTCACCGCGATGACCGGGCGACGCAGCCGCCGATGGAGCTGGTCGAGGTCCACCACATTGAAGCCGCCGAACGCCACCCCATCGAGGAGGACCGCCCGCACACCGTCCCACTGATCGGTCGACCGGAGGAGGCGGACGATCTCCGTCGTCGCGTCCCGCCCGTCGACCCGCACTGCGCCGACCCGGACCCCCTCCAGCTCGTCGGGGGTCGAGATGACGACCGCCGCCAGAGGGGCGTACCGCTGGCGGCGGCGGAACGGTCCATCATCCACGCCCGCGACGCGGAGGTGCGGCTTCGCAAGGGCCCTCCTCAAGGCTAAAGTCTGCCGGCGGGGCTGGGGCCGGCGCGGACGATGGCGTGGGTCACCCTGCGATGCCCGAGGTGCGGCGCCTACGTCGCCGCGCCGGCGTACCCGACGATGGCTCCCACCTGGGCCACCTGCCCCCATTGCTCGACCCCCCTGCCGGTCGTGAGTCCCCGGGACCCCGCCCCGCTGTTCACCTGGGAGGCGTTCCCGGGTCTATATCCCGCGCTTCGGGCGCCCCAGGCCCCCAATCCCCGGGTGACCCCGGCCACCGCGATCGTCCTGCTCGGCCTCGCGATCGTGCTGGCCGGTCTCGCCGGGGGCCTCGCCGCGACCGGCGTGGCAGCGCTCGGCCCGGCGACCTACGAGGTGGGCGGAACCGTGGAGGGGCTCCCGCCCACGATGGTGGCGACCGTTCACGTCACCGGGGAGGCGGGGTTCAACCAATCGGTCACGACGGGGCCCCAGGGCCGGTTCCTGGTCCCCGGCGTCCCTGCCGGCGGCGTTCTCCTGAACATCACGACGCCCCGGTCCCAAGCGGCCCTGGTGAGCCTCTTCCTCTCTCCCGTCTACTCCTCGATCCCCGACCCGACGAACTTCACGGTGCTCCTCGCGCCCGGCTCCCCGGAGAACGCGACCGTGCAGGGGTCCGCCGTCTACGGGGACATGGAGGGGATGCTCACCGGGGTCTGGTCCGGCTCGGCGGTGCTGGCGATCGCCTCCGGCCTGGCCGGCATCGCGGCGGTGGCCGCGTGGCGACGCCGCGGGCCCACGTGGGTCGTGGCCGGAGGCACCGCGGCCGCGGTCGTGCCGTTCGCACTCGTGGAGCTTGGGATCGCGTCCGCGTTCCCGCTGGTGGAGATCCCCCTCTTTGTCCTGGTGGCGGCCGGCGTGACGGCCCTCACGCTCGGTCTGGTGGACTTCGCCTGGGCGGTCCCGATGGAGACCGAGCGCTAGGGGCGCCGGGCTGGCGGAACGCGCTGGGCGGCCGGGTCGATGGGCCGCCGGTTCCGGAACCCGCCCTCGAGCGCGTGGAAGTAGCCGACCTCGTCCTCCGACCGCTGCCAGCAGAGGAAGACGACCTCCCCCGACTGGATCCCGTAGAAGTCCAACAGCCCCCGGTCGAGGTCCTTCACCTCGATCCCCTCCTCGTGGAGCTTGTGGAGCTCCTCCTCGAGCATCCCCTCGAGCTGGACCGCCTCCTCCCGGAGACGGGCGTGGACGGCCTTGTCCGGCTGGTCGGGGGCATCGAGCTCCTTGCCCCAGAATGCGCTGAGCCGCTCGAGCTGTTCCTGCGCCTTCCGAAGCCGGATGGCGGCGGCCCGGAGCCTCGGCAGGAGCTCCCGCAGATCGCCCAGCCGTGCGTTCGCCTCCTCGACCGTCCACAGTCGCCCTGGGGACGGGAGGGGGCCGCCGGCACCTTCCCGGTCGGTGTCCATTGGCAACGATAGAATGTCGCGATGACTATTTACCGCTTGGATGGGCCGTCGCGCTCTCCCACGGCGGGAGAAACGGCCACGCTCGTGCGCCCCCGGAACGGCGGCTCCTCTACGCGCGCGTTCGGAACGTGCCGTGTTCCGGTGCGTTCCACTCTCGAAGAACGCCTCGTTTTCGACGTGACTCCGGGCGTTTTCCTCCCAGTCGTTATATAGGGTACGTTTCTCCCCCGTCCCCACCGGAGGTAGCTCCCCCCATCGACCTATGGCACGGCATCGTCCCCGCCGAGGTTCCCTCGGTTTCTCCCCCCGCTCCCGGGCCGTTCGGCCCGTGCCGAGGGTCCGCAGCTGGCCCCCCGGCCCCAAGGCTCCCACCATCGAGGGGTTCGCCGGCTTCAAGGTCGGGATGACCCATGCGTTCATCGTCGACTACCGGAAGCGGTCGACCACCGCCGGCCAGGAGGTATCGGTCCCCGTGACCGTCGTCGAGGTCCCCCCCATGCGTGTCGTCGGCGCCCGGATCTATCGGCGCGAGCCGTACGGGAGCCGGGTCGTGGCCGAGGTGTGGAGCGACTGCACGGAGGGCGAGATCAACCGACGCATCTCCCCCCACCCCGCGTCCTCCCCCGAGGCGCGCGAGACGTTCTCCCACGCGGCCGGCGACGAGGTCCGTCTGATCGTCCACTCCCAGCCCCAGCTCATCACGGGGGTCGGCTCGAAGACCCCCCGCCTGTTCGAGCTCCGCGTCTCGGGGGAGAAGCTCGCGGACCGTCGGACGTTCGCCCTCTCCAAGGTCGGCACCGAGGTGCCGCTCGACCAGCTCGCCAAGGAAGGCGAGTTCCTCGACGTCATCGGCGTCACGAAAGGGTACGGGTTCCAGGGCCACATCCAGCGCTGGGGCGTCAAACTCCAGCCTCGGAAGAACTCCAAGCACCGGCGGATGATCGGTACGCTCGGCCCCCACAACCCGAGTTTCGTCACGTACCGGATCCCGCAGGCGGGTCAGACGGGCTACCACCGCCGGACCCAGTACAACATGCGGGTCCTGAAGATCGTCCGCGACCCCCGGACCGAGCCGATCGTCGCCGGCCGGCGGGTTCCCCCACTACGGCGAGGTCCGCTCGGCGTGCGTGGTCCTCGCACGGCTCGCTCCCCGGCCCGGCGAAGCGCCTGCTTCGGTTCCGCCTCCCTATCCGTAGCCAGGTGGCGATGGTCGAGAAGGTCGACCTCCGCTACCTGAGCCTCGCCTCGAAGCAGGGCGTATGAGCCCGCCGAAGCCGCCGGGCTCGGAGCCCGAGGAACACGCGACGCCGCACCACCGCGTTCACGTGGTCGACCCCAAGGGGACGCCCGGCGCGCCAGGTCCCGCTCCCCCTCGCCTTCTCCTCGCCCCTGCGCCCGGACCTGGTCCGGCGCGCGGTGGTCGCGGCCCAGTCGCACCGCCGTCAGCCCCACGGAACCTCGCCTACGGCCGGCCTCCGGCACTCGGTGGAGTGGTCCGGGAAGGGCAAGGGTGTCTCCCGCTCGCCCCGGCTGATGGACTCGATGCGGGGGGCCCAGGCCCCGAACACCGTCGGGGGGCGCCTTACCCACCCCCCGACGATCGAGACGATCTGGACGAAGAAGATCAACACCAAGGAACGCCGCCTGGCCTTCGCCGCCGCCCTCGCGGCGACCCGGGACACCGACCTTGTACGGGCCCGCGGCCATGACATTCCCGAGGGGCTGCACCTCCCCGTGGTCCTCGACACCACCGCCGAGAACATCGGCACCTCGGCGGAGGCCCGTGCTCTCCTCGCGACGCTCCATCTCTGGGACGACATCCAGCGCGCCAGCGACGGGGTCCATGTCCGTGCCGGTCGAGGGAAGCGGCGGGGCCGCACCCGTCGCGCGCCGAAGAGCCTGCTCATGGTCACCAGCGCCCCCGGGAAGGCGCTCGGGTTCCGCAACCTCCCCGGCGTCGACGTGGTCCCGGTCGAGCCGCCTCGGCACGGAGGACCTCGCCCCCGGCGGCGACTCCGGGCGTCTCACGATCTTCTCGCTCGCAGCCTTGGAAAGCCTGAAGCAGCGGCTCGAGGGGGCGGTCGCATGACGAACCTCCGCCACCGGATCCTTCTCCACGCCTATGTGACCGAGAAGTCCATGGACGAGATGGAGCGCCAGAACAAGCTCGAGTTCGTCGTCGACCACCGCGCCACCCGGGAGGAGATCCGCCGCGCGGTCGAGGAGGTCTACAGCTGCAAGGTCGCGAAGGTCAACGTCAAGATCGTCCTCGCCGGGCAAGATCGCGACGGTCAAGTTCGCCCCGCCGTTCTCGGCCGAGGACATTGGGAGCCGGGCAGGAGTGTTCTAATGGGGAAGCGCATCATCTCCCGCCGGCGCGGGGCCGGCACGGGTCCGTACCGCTCTCCGAGCCACCGGCACCACGGGGCGGTCTACCATCCGACGGCCTCGGTCACCGGCGAGGCGACCGTGGTCGCCATCGAGCAGGCTCCCGGCCGTTCCGCGCCGGTCGCCGCGGTCAGCCCGTCCGAAGGGGCGACGTTCACCGTCCTCGCCACGGCCGGCCTCTCGACGGGCGACAAGGTCTCCCTCAACGCCGGGCAGGTCGACCGGGGGAGCATCCTGCCCCTCGGCGAGATCCCGGACGGGACGCTCGTCTCCAACATCGAGGTCAATCCGTTCGATGGCGGCCGGCTCGTCCGCGCCGCCGGGACCAGCGCCCTCGTGGTGGCCCACGCGGGTCGCGAGGTGACCCTCCAGCTGCCGAGCGGGCGGTTCAAGGTGTTCCTCGCGACCTGCCGCGCCCAGGTCGGGACGATCGCCGGCGGCGGCCGTCTCGAGCGGCCGATCATCAAGGCCGGCAAGAAGGTCCACGCCTACCATACCCTCTCGAAGCCCGCGTTCAAGGTCCGCGGCGTCGCGATGAACCCGGTCAACCACCCGCACGGCGGCGGGGCCCACCAGCACGTCGGTCGCCCGAGCACGGTCTCCTCGGGGACCTGGCCGGGCGCGAAGGTCGGACGGTTCTCACGTTCCCAGCGGCGCAAGAAGCGCGCGCGCGGCGGGGGGATGTAACCTCATGGCGAAGGGTCGGAAGGCCCGAAGAAGGTCGAGGTCCGGCGGAAGCGCGAGTTCACCCTCAAGGGCCGCACGCTCCCGGAGCTCCAGGCGATGACCCTCGAAGACCTGGCGAAGCTCCTCGGCGCCGCGCCCGCCGGTCGATCCGCCGCGGGTTCACCGATGCGACCAGCGGACGTTCCAGGAGCGTCTGCGGGAGCATCCGAAGGACCAGCCGCTCCGAACCCACGTCCGGGACGCCCTGATCCTCCCGTCCCACGTCGGGCACCGTGTCGCCGTCTACACGGGCAAGGAGTTCAAGGAGATCGAGGTCCGCCCGGAGATGATCGGCCACTACTACGGGGAGTTCGCCCTGACCCGCCGGTTCGAGAAGCACTCGGGACCGGGCGTCGGCGCCACCCGGTCGTCGAAGTTCATGCCGCTGAAGTAGGAGGAAGTTATGCGAGGCTACACGTTCCAGCCCGGCGCGGGGGCAGACGGTCGCCCGGGCCCGGGGCATCGAGCTGCCGATCTCCCCGAAGAAGACCTACGAGGTCCTGAACGCCATCCGCGGGCTGCCCGCTCGACGACGCCAAGATCCCTCCTCGAGGACGTCATGGAGCTCAAGCGCGCCATCCCGTTCCGGCGCTACAACCAGGAGACCGCCCACAAGAAGCGGATCGGCCCCGGCCGCTACCCGAAGAAGGTCGCGAAGCACGTCCTCCAGGTCCTCACGAACGCGGAGGCGAACGCCGAGTACGAGGGGCTCGACACCGACGGCCTGTCGTCCGCGTCGCCGCGTGCGCGCGGGGCCGGATCCAGAAGGCGAACATGCCGAGGGCCCACGGCCGCGCCACGGCGTGGAACGAGCAGACGACCAACGTCGAGATCGTCCTCGCCGAGCGGCGGAGAGCAACGGCGATGACGAGCGAGCGCAAGGTCATCCAGGAGGCGACGCGCCGGGTGCTGCTGAAGGACTTCCTCGTCCGGGAGAGCGCCCGCGCCGGGTTCGGCGGCCTCGACATCCAGCGGACCCCGATGGGCACGCGCGTCACGCTCATCTGCGAGCGGCCCGGGATCCTCATCGGCCGCCGCGGCGAGCTCATCAAGCAGCTCACGCAGGACATCGCGAACCGGTTCAAGCCTCGACAACCCGCAGATCGAGGTCCAGGAGGAGCGCCAGCCGTCGCTCAACGCGCAGCTGATGGCGGAGAAGCTCGCCTCGACCCTCGAGCGCGGCTGGCACTTCCGGCGAGCGGGCCACTCGACCGTCCGGCGGATCATGGAGTCGGGCGCCCGCGGCTGCCAGGTGATCCTCTCCGGGAAGCTCACCGGCGAGCGCCACCGCACGGAGCGGTTCAAGGCCGGGACGATCAAGTACTGCGGCGAGGCGGTCCACCTCCACATGGCGAAGGGGTTCTACCAGGCCCGCCTGAAGCCCGGCGTCATCGGCGTCAACGTCTGGATCATGAAGCCGACCGCGAAGCTCCCGGACGAGATCCAGGTCAAGGGCGTCGAGGACCG
Organism: uncultured Thermoplasmata archaeon; assembly: GCA_963708255.1. Lineage (GTDB taxonomy): Archaea > Thermoplasmatota > Thermoplasmata > Lutacidiplasmatales > UBA184 > Lutacidiplasma. Next base: position 494,008 of record CAVPSE010000002.1, on the reverse strand, counting down.
CGCCGAAGCCGGTCGTCGAGGTCCTGCCTCGCTCGAGGAGGGCGCCGCCGCCGTCCCGAGGCGCCCCGCCGGAGGGACCGTCGCATGAGCCTCCTTCGGATGAAGGAGCTGCGCGCCCTCACCGACGAGGAGCTCCGCCGAAGATCGCCGAGGCGGAGAACGACCTCCTGCGGGAGCGCGGGATCGCCGCGATGGGCGGTGCGCCGCCGAGCCCCGGCCGGATGCGCGCGCTCCGCACGAACGTCGCGCGCTCCCTCACCGTCCTCTCCGAGCGCGACGAACGCCGCCCGGGCCGACGGCCTCGCCGACCCGGTCGTAGGAGCTGTACGTGGCGCGCCCCTGACCGTTCGGAACCGTCGCCGGACCGCCTCGCCGGGGAGATCCTCGGCTCGCCGGTCTCGCATCGACGCGCACCCCGGCCTCGCGCGCCTCCCGCTCCAGGGCACCCTGGTGGACGAGAGCGCTCGAGACGTTCCTCGTCCGCGCCGGGCCGATGGCCGGATCGTCCGGATCCCGAAGGCGGGGGCCGATCGGCACCATCGTCCTCGACGGCGGCCGCTACCCTTAAGATGGCGACGCCCTTCGCGTGCGTCCCGAAGACCGTACCGAAGCGCCTTCTCGGCCGCGGTCGGAGAGGTTCCTCGTGACGCCTGCACGTCCGTCGAACTCCCAGCCAAGCGCCGCGGCCGGGACATCGGTCTCGACGTCCGCGCCCCCAAGGAGGCGTGCGACGACGCCCACTGCCCGTTCCACGGGCGCCTCCCGGTCCGGGGCCAGGTCCTCGAGGGGACGGTCGTCTCCACCGCGATGCAGCGCACCGCCGTCGTCGAGCGCACCCTGCTGCACTTCGTCCCAAGTACGAGCGGTTCGAGAAGCGGCGCCGCCGCTACCTCGCCCACAACCCGCCGTGCCTCAAGATCGCCGTCGGGCGGAAGGTCCGGATCGCCGAGACCCGTCCGCTCTCGAAGACCGTCTCCTTCTGCATCGTCCAGGACCTCGGGGAGGCGGCGCTCCGCGTGAAGGGCGAGGAGCCGGAGGCCCACCGACGCCGAGCGCCCAAGCCCACGGAGGCCGACGCACATGAAGGGCCTCGCGGGGCGGCGGGGCCGCGGGCTCCCCAAGGGGGCGCGCCTCGACTGCGTCGACAACACCGGGGCGAAGGTCGTCGAGATCATCGCGGTCCGGAACTGGCACGGCACCCACCGCCGCTACCCGCGGGCCGGGATCGCGGACCTCGTCATCGTCTCCGTCAAGAAGGGGACCCCCGAGATGCGCCGCCAGGTGCTCCACGCCGTGATCGTTCGCGCCCGCTCCCCGATGCGGCGGGCCGACGGGACGCGCCTCCAGTTCGAGGACAACGCCGCCGTCATCACCACCGAGACCGGCGAGATCAAGGGCTCCCAGATCAAGGGCCCCGTCGCCAAGGAAGCTGCCGAGCGGTGGCCGCGGATCGCCGCGGCCTCCTCGATCATCGTGTAGGGGGGAAGAAGCGTGTCGACGACCTCGGCCCTTCCGCGCCAGCAGCGCAAGGCGATGTACAACGCCGACCTGTTCGAGCGGCACCGCAAGATGAGCGTGGCGCTCTCGAAGGAGCTTCGCCGCCGCTACGGACGGCGCAGCCTCCCCGTCCGCAAGGGGGACACCGTTCGGGTCCTCTCAGGAAGCTACGTCGGCCGCGAGGAACGGGTCGCGAAGGTCAACCTCCAGAAGTACGCGGTCACCCTCGACAACGTCACGGGGAAGACCGCCGATTCCAAGCTCAAGCCCCTGCCGATCCGCACCAGCCACCTGGTCCTGACGAAGCTCAACCTCTCCGACGCCTGGCGGCGCCGGATCCTGAAGGTCACCGAAGCTCCCCCGGAGGAGACGACCGAGGGCGCCGACGCGACCGAGGCCGCCCCCGCGACCCCGTCGAAGGAGGCGGACAAATGACGTTCCGGCTGAAGCGGCGCGCGGCGCCCCGCAGCTGGACCATCCCCCGGAAGGGGACGAAGTGGATCAAGCGCCCCGCCCCGGGTCCCCACGCCCAGGACGCCTCCGTCCCGCTCCTCCTCGTCCTCCGGGACATCCGGGGGATCGTGCAGTCGGCCCGCGAAGCGCGCATCCTCGTCGGCGGGGGCGCGGTCAAGATCGATGGGAAGGTCGCGAAGGACCTCGACCGGGGGGTCGGCCTCATGGACACGGTCTCCTTCGGCGCTCCTCTCAACGAGCATTTCCGGATGGTCCGGAACCGGCGGGGCAAGCTGGTCCTGGTCTCGATCCCGGGTCCCGAGGCGACCACGAAGATCGCGCGCGTGCGGTTCAAGCACGCCGTCCGGGGGGGCAAGGTCGAGGTCACCCTCCACGACGGCCGCAACCTGTTGCTCCCCTCCACCACGCCGTACAAGGTCGGCGACTCGCTGAAGATCGACCTCCCGAGCCAGAAGGTCGCGACCCATCTGACGCTCGCCCCCGGGCGCCTCGCCTACATCGTCGGTGGCTCCCACGTCGGCGAGGTCGCCCGCGTCGAGAAGATCGAGGTCCTCAACTCGCCCCAGCCCAACCGGGTCCACTTCAAGGAAGGGTTCTCCACCATCAAGGAGTATGTCTTCGTCGTCGGGGACGCCTCGCCCCAGGTGACCCTGGGCGAGGAGGTGGCGAAGTGACGGCCGCGGCCGCCCCCGCGCCGCCGCCGCCGGCCGCGCCCTCGGTCCGGCCCGAGACGGGTCCCCGCGCGATCCGGGTGCTCAAGGTCGTCGTCAACGCCGGGGTCGGCGAATCCGGCGACCCTCGGACCAAGGCCGTCAAGGTCCTCCAGATGATCACTCACCAGAAGCCCGTCCCGACCCGCTCCAAGTCCACCAACCGGGACTTCGGCATCCGGGAGGGGCAGGAGATCGGCGCCAAGGTGACCCTCCGGGGCCCCGAGGCTCGCGAGTTCCTCGACCGGGCGCTCGACGCGCGCGACCGCCAGTTCGACCCCGCGTCCATTGACAAGGTCGGGAACTTCTCCTTCGGCCTCTCCGACTACACCGACTTCGCGGGCCAGAAGTACGACCCGCAGATCGGCATCCGCGGCATGGACATCTGCGTCGTCCTCGGGCGGGCCGGCCAGCGGATCCGCGACCGCAAGATCCAGACCCACGCGCTGCCGAAGCGGCAGCGGATCTCGAAGGAGGAGACCCGCAAGTTCCTCGGGGAACAGCTGCGCGTCGTCTTCCTGGAGTAAGTGCGATGAAGACGAGGAAGCAGTTCGGTCGGAAGGTCGGGTGTCTGCGGTGCGACCGCAAGCGCGGGATCGTGCGCCGGTACGGACTCCACGTGTGCCGCCAGTGCTTCCGCGAGGTCGCCGTCGACCTCGGGTTCAGAAAGTTCCAGTAGGGGAGCCATGCAGCACGATACGCTCAACGACGCCCTCGTGGCCCTCCGGCACGCCGACCGGGACGGCAAGGGACGCGTCGAGCTCGCCCCGACCTCGCACCTGATCGGGGAGGTGCTGCGGATCTTCCGGGAGCACAAGTACATCGAGGATTTCTCGTTCGTCAGTACCGGTCGGGGCGGGAAGTTCGAGGTCACGCTCTCCCGGCGCATCAACTCCTGCGGCGTCATCAAGCCCCGTCTCTCGGTCCGGGGGCGGATGCTGGAACGGTACGAGTCGCGCTTCCTGCCGGCCCAGGACTTCGGTCTCCTGGTCCTCTCCACGAACCAGGGCGTCATGAGCCACGCCAAGGCCCGGGAGCTCAAGATCGGAGGGAGGCTCCTCGCCTATGTCTACTGATCGCCCGGAAGGACCGGGTCACCGTCGTCGTGCCCAGCGGGGTCACCGTGAAGCTCGACGGCACCGCGCTCACCGTCAAGGGCCCGAAAGGGACCACCCACCGAAAGTTCCCGTCCGAGGCGCTCACGCTCGTCGTCGCCCCGGGCACGGCGGAGCTGGTGCTGCGCCTCCCGCCGAACCGCCGCCAGGCCCAGGCGCTCCTCCACACCTGGGAGAGCCACGTGAAGAACCTGGTCGCGGGCGTCACCCTCGGCTTCGAGGCGAAGATGAAGGCGGTCGCCGCCCACTTCCCGATGAAGGTCTCCGTGAAGGACTCGACCCTCGTCATCGAGAACTTCCTCGGGGAGAAACACCCGCGCACCGCGCCCCTGGTCCCCGGTGTCGAGGCCCTCGTCGAGGGCGAGTTCGTCGTCCTCAAGGGCGCCGACGTCGAGCAGGTCGGCCAGAGCTGCGGCCAACATCGAGCGAGCCACCAAGATCCGCGACTACGACCCCCGGGTCTTCCAGGACGGCATCTACATCATCGAACGCGCCCACGTCACGGAGAGCGGCCTGATGGCGGACGAGAAGACGGCCGCCTCGCCCAAGGACGACGCCCCCGCGAAGCCCTCGGGGAAGCGGACGAAGAAGTCGGCCGAGCCCGCCCCCGCGGCCGCGCCAGCCCCCTCCAAGTCCCCCGCGAAGTCCGAGGGGCCCAAGGCGCCCCGCCGGCCGACCCTCGACCCCGAGATGCGCCGCCTGATGGCGGAGCGGGCCGACCGGGCCCGGCGGACCCCGATCTTCGGTCGTCAGGCCGCGAACCGGTACTGGCGCATCGGCCGCTGGGGATCCTGGCGGAGGCCTCGGGGGCTCCAGTCGAAGCAGCGCCGCCACTACGGCTACCGGGCCAAGATCGTCAAGATCGGCTACGGTTCGCCCGCCCGGACCCGGGGCCGGACCCCGACCGGATTCCTGCCGATCATCGTTCGGACCGCCGAGGACATCGGGCGGATCGAGGTGGGCGACGAGGCGGCCATCATCGCTCGGACCGTCGGGACCCGACGCCGGCTCGTCCTCGAGGAAGCCTGCCGAAAGCGGGGGATCCATATCCTGAACCCGATCGTCCAGGAGCGGGAGGAGTAGATGCCCGATCTCACGAACCAGCGGCGTCTCGCCGCCAAGATCCTGAAGTGCGGCCTCGGCCGCGTCTGGGTCGACCCTGCGAGCCAGGAGGAGCTCGCCGACGCGGTGACCCGCGCCGACATCCGCAGCGCGATCAAGGCGGGCGTCATCCGGCGCAAGGCGATCCAGGGAACGTCGCGGGTCCGAGCCCGTCTCCACGCCGTCGAGGTCCGAAAGGGCCGCCACTCCGGGGACGGCTCCCGCCGCGGCACCCCGTTCGCCCGCTCCACCAAGAAGGAGCGGTGGATGCGCCGCATCCGGGCGCAGCGGGACCTTCTCGCCGAGACCTGCGACTCCAGAAGAAGATCACTCCGGCCATCTACCGGGAGTTCTACCGGCGCGCGAAGGGTGGCATGTTCCGCAGCCGCGCCCACCTCGTGATCAACCTGCGCCTGGCGGGCCATCTGCCGCCCGAGGCGGCCCCATGACGAGCGGGCCGCGCTACAAGGTGCCCTTCCGGCGGCGCCGCGATGGGAAGACCGACTACCGGGTCCGCCTGAAGCTCCTCAAGTCCGACCGGCCGAGGGCCGTCGTCCGGTTCTCGAACGCAGCGGGTCCTCGTCGCCGTCACGACGTACGACCCGACCGGCGACCGGGTCGTCGCGGCCGCCGAGAGCGCGGAGCTCACAAAGATCGGGTTCCCCGCGCTCCGCCCACGCCGCCACCCCGGCGGCGTACCTGACCGGTTACCTCGCCGGCCTTCGCGCGAAGAAGGCGGGAGCCACCGAAGCTGTCCTCGACGCCGGGCTCCGCCGCCCCACCGAGGGTGGGCGGCTCCTGGGCGCCCTCAAGGGCCTCCTCGACGCGGGCCTCGAGATCCCGCACGGGGAGACCGAGTTCCCGAAGGCGGATCGCTTGAACGGAAAGCACCTCAAGACCCCACTCGCGCAGCCCCTGGAGACGTACCGCGGCCAGCTCGCCGGCATCGCGGAGCGGCACCGGGAGGCGAAGGCATGAGCGGCTCGTACGGCCGACCCCCCATGGGGGCCCCCGGAGGCCCGCCGGCCCCCCCGCCGTGGGTCCCGAAGACCGAGCTCGGTCGAAAGGTCCATTCCGGTCAGATCACCACCATGGCGGAGGTGATCCGCTCCGGCCTCCCGCTCCGGGAGGCGCAGATCGTCGACGCTCTCCTCCCGGGCCTCCACGACGAGGTCCTGGACGTCAACATGGTCCAGCGGATGACCGACTCCGGTCGACGGTTCAAGTTCGCGGTCACGGTCGTCGTCGGCAACGGCGACGGCTACGTGGGCCTTGGCCGGGCCAAGGGGAAGGAGGTCGGCCCCACCATCCGGCGGGCCATCGACCGCGCGAAGCTCGAGATCGTCGAGGTGTTCCGAGGCTGCGGCAGCTGGGAGTGCGGCTGCGGTCGCCCGCACACCGTTCCGTTCCAGGCGGCCGGGCGCGCCGGCTCCGTCGTGGTCCATTTCCGGCCCGCCCCCCGGGGCGTCGGCCTCGCGGTCGGCGATGTGGCGAAGCCGGTGCTCCGGTTCGCCGGCATCACCGACGCATGGGGGTATACCGACGGCCACACCAAGACCACGGTCAACTACGCCCAGGCGGCGTTCCGATCGCTCGTCGACCTGTCCCACGTGAAGGTCAGCGAGGAGGACTCCCTCCGGCTCAAGATCATCCGCGGCGCCACCGGCACCTCGATCCTGCCGCCCAAGGAGGACCTGCCTCCCGGCGCGCGCGGCGGCCAACGCCGCGGCGGGCGCCGGGGGGTCCGCCCGGACGGGGCGGACCCGGGCGCGGCCCGCCGGGCCGCGGCGGTCCCCCCGGACGGGGCGGCCCACCCGGCCGGCGGCCCGGGCCTCCGTCGTCCGCGCCCCCGGGGAGGCGGCCATGACCTGGATGGTCATCCGAGTGCGCGGGACGATCCACGCCCGGCACGACCTGGTCCAGACCCTCCAGCACCTGCACCTGACGCGCCCCAACCACGCCACGCTCCTCCCCGAGCGACCCGAGCTCCGCGGGATGCTCACCAAGGTCCAGGGGTACGTCACCTGGGGCGAGGCCGAGCCCGAGACCGTGGCGCTGCTCCTCAAGGAGCGCGGCATCACTCCCGACGGCCGGCGCCTGTCGGAGCCCCCGACGGAGGGCGCGCCGGCGGTCGACATGGCCGAGCTCGCGAAGACGGTCCATGCGAACGGCCTCCTGCAGGCCCCGGGGCTCCGCCCCCTGTTCCGGCTCAAGGCCCCCAAGGGCGGCTGGCGCTCCACCAAGCGGCCGTACGCCCGCGGCGGGGCCCTCGGCTACCGGGGCCGGGCGATCAACGAGCTCGCGCGCCGGATGATGTAGGAGGAAGAATGCCGAGCCGCACCAGGAAGTTCCGGGGATCTCGCACCCACGGCCGGGGGATCAAGGCGGGCCGCGGCGCCGGCAAGCAGGGCGGCCGGGGGAACGCGGGCCTTCACAAGTACAAGTTCAAGTCGATGCTGATCTACGCGCCGGACCATTTCGGCCGGCACGGGTTCAAGCGCCCCGACGAGTCCACCGCACGTCCCGTCTCGGTGAACGTCGGGGACCTGGAACGGATCGTCCCGGTGCTTCTCGCCGCCCGCGCGGTCCGCACCGAGGGCGATCGGAAGGTCGCCGACCTGTCGAAGATCGGCGTCGACCGCCTCCTGGGGGCCGGGGAGGCCGTCGGCACGTGGTCGATCTATGTCGCCCACGCCACGAAGCACGCGCGCGAGAAAGTGACCGTCCTCGCCGAGCCGCCCGCCGGCGAAGCGAAGAGTATATAGTCGGTCCGCCGGCTCGCTCGGAGGCGAAATGGCGGAGGAGGAGATCCCCCGGGACTACCGCTGGGCGGTACCGGTCGTCGTCGTCCTCGGTCTGCTCCTCCTGGTCGACTACTACTGGGCCCGTCCGACGCTCATCGGGCTCATCGTCACCGGCGTCGCGCTGGCGGCGATCGGCACGCTGTTGTTCCTGGGCCTCTCCTACGACGGCCCGAAGTCCCGGCTCTACGGACTGAAGCCGATCACGTCGAGGATGCCGGCGGTCGCCCAGCCGAAGGGCCACGTCCACTTCCGGACCAAGATGTTCTGGACGATCGTCGTCCTCCTCCTCTACTTCCTCCTCACCAACATCTACCTCTACGGCGTCGACCAGGCGACGGTCATCGACCTGTTCCAGAGCTACCGGGCGATCCTGGCGGGCGCCCAGGGTACGCTCATGCACCTCGGGATCGGCCCCATCGTCACGGGGTCGATCATCATGCAGCTGTTCACCGGGGCGAAGATCATCAACCTCGACCTCACCGACGACGAGGACAAGGGGATGTACCAGGGCTCCCAGAAGGTCGTCGTCGTCGCCATGATCTTCGTGGAGGCGATCCCCCAGGTGTTCGGGTACCTGACCCCGTCGGGGTCGCTGATCTCCTCCCTCAACGTCGCCTCGCCGGGGAACGGGATGCTCCTCGCGGACACCGTGATCATCGCCCAGCTGGTGTTCGGCAGCTACCTCGTCTTCCTGATGGACGAGGTGGTCTCCAAGTGGGGGATCGGTTCGGGGATCTCGCTGTTCATCGCGGCCGGGGTCTCGCAACAGATCGTTCAGGGGACCCTCAACTGGCTACCGGCGTCGTCGGGCGCGATCTCCGCCCAGAACCCTCCGGCCGGGACGATCCCGAAGGCGATCTGGTTCTTCACCAACTACAATGCGAACCAGATGGCGAGCGGCGGCTGGGAACAGGTGCTGTTGCATTCGCCGAACCCGGTGGTCGCCCTGGCCGGAACGGCCACGATCTTCTTCATCGTCGCATGGACCGAATCGACGCGGATCGAGCTCCCCCTCTCCCACGCCGAGGCGCGGGGGGCCCGGGGCCGTTACCCCCTGCGGCTGATCTATGCTAGCAACATCCCGGTCATCCTGATGTCCGCGCTCCTCGCGAACGTCTCCATGTTCTCGATCCTGCTCTGGGGGAACGGGACCCTTTCGCACTTCCCGTACCTCGGCCACCAGTGGTGGGTCGGGTCGTACCCGACGGCGGCCCAGGCGACGGCGCTCGGAGTGTCGCAGACGACCCCTCTTACCGGAGGTGCCTACTACCTGTCGACGGTCAACGGCCTCGAGTCATGGCTGCTGCCGCTCCTGAACTATCAGACCTACGGGAACTTCCTCGTCGGCCACAGCTGGTGGCAGGATATCGCGCACGTCGTGATCTACTTCTCCGTCCTGGTGATCGGGTCGATCATCTTTGCCAAGTTCTGGATCCAGACGACGAACATGGGGCCCGAGGCCGTGGCCCGCCAGATCGAATCATCCGGGATGCAGATCCCCGGGTTCCGCCGTGAGCCCCGGGTGCTCCGCCGCGTGCTCGCGCGGTACATCCCCGTGATCACCGTCATCTCGGGGGCGGCCGTCGGGGCCCTCGCGGCCGGCGCCGACCTGATCGGTACGGTCGGGAACGCGAGCGGCACCGGCGTCCTGCTCACCGTGGGGATCATCATCAATCTGTACGAGGCGATGGGCCGCGAGCAGCTGATGGAGATGAACCCGCTGCTCCGTCGGTTCCTCGGGGGCGAGACGTGAGCCCGCCGGGCGACCCTTCGGAGGCCCCCCTGCCGACGGAGGCGGCCCCCCCGGTCGCCCCTCCTTCCGCGGCCACCCCGCCGAGACCGCCGGTCCCGGCGTTCAAGCCGTCGACGACGATCCTGTTCTTCCTGTTCATCCTCGGGATCTTCATGCTGTTCGACACCGGCCTTCGGACGGAGGTGGCGAACTCCATCGGCTACGTTCTCCAGCCCGCGATCGGGTTCGGGAGCCACAGCGCGAACACCATCCTGCTGACGATGTTCCTCGCCGGCGTGATCGAGATGCTCGCCACGGCCCTCGCCTACAACTGGGCCACCGACTGGGTGAAGGCGGCCAAGGTCGCCAAGTGGAACGCGGCGTTCCGCAAGGTCCAGATGGAGGCGGTCCGCTCCGGCAAGAAGGACCGGATCGAGGCGCTCAAGCAGCACCAGCAGCGTCTCACCGCCATGACGGGCGAGGTGTCCATGGCGCAGCTGAAGGGGATGGCGGTCACCTGGTTCCTCGTCATCGCCATCTACACGTGGGTGGGGATCTACATCGTGGCGGTCTCCACGAACCTGGGCGGCGGCGGGGCGATGCTGCTCGTCAACATGGGAGGGATCTCCGTGAACCTCCTCGGGAAGGTCGCGAACTTCATCCCGCTCTGGTTCCTCGTCTTCTCGCTGTACACGGTGCCGTCGTCCATCGTGCTGCGGCGGGTCCTCAAGCACTATTCGCTCCGCCGCCAGCTCGCGACCCTGCCGAGCTCCGGCAGCCCCCCGGAGGCGGCGGGGGGCCTCGCGTGATCGACCGGGTGGTCACGATCACCGGGCCACCGGGGAGCGGCAAATCCACCGCCGGCCGACTCGTCGCCGCCGCGCTGGCCCTCGATTTCCGGTCGGCCGGTGAGCTGTTCCGCGCCGAGGCGGCCCACCGCTCCATGGACGTGGAGGCGTTCTCCCGGTACGCGGAGCTCCACGAGGACGTCGACCGGACCCTCGACGACGAGATGGTGAAGCTCGCGGCCCCGGGCCGCCTCTTGGACGGCCGCCTCACCGGGGCGCTGGCCCGACGACGGGGGGTCCCGTGCCACTACCTGCGCGTGACGTGCGAGGCGGCCGAACGGTACCGTCGACTGGCGGGACGGGACGGGCGCAGCCTGGAGGACGCGACCGCCCGGACCGTCGCCCGCGAGGCGAGCGAGCGGGACCGGTACCTCCGATACTACGGGATCGACCTCGACCGGGAGGTCCCCGACCTCAGCGTCGACTCCACGCACCTCTCCGCCCGGGACGTCAGCGGCCGGCTTCTCTCCTATCTGCAGTCGCAGTCTCCCGGGGCACCGTGACCGACGCGACCCCTCTGCCCCCGGAGGTCCTCGAACGGTTCCATCGCGGCACGTTCCTCCTCATCGACAAGCCCCGGGGCCCGAGCTCGCACCAGGTGACCGCCTGGGTCCGGGACGTCCTCGGGATCGAGAAGGCCGGCCACGCGGGGACCCTCGACCCCGGCGTCTCGGGGCTGCTCTGGATCGGGGTCGGGCCCGCCCTCAAGCTCCTGCCCCTGATGCTGGACCTGCCCAAGCGGTACATCGGCGTCGTGGCGTTCCACGCCGCGGTCCGGGAACCGGAGCTCGCGCGGGTGATCGCCGAGTTCACCGGGCCCGTCTTCCAGACCCCCCCGGTCCGGTCCGCGGTGAAGCGCGAGCGGCGCATCCGCACGATCCACCACCTCACGCGCCTGGAGGGGGACCCCCACACCGCGCTGCTCGACGTGACCGCGGACTCGGGGACGTACGTCCGGACCCTGGCGGTCGATACCGGGGACGCGCTCGGCGTCGGGGCCCACCTTGCTGAGCTTCGCCGGGTCGCCACGGGGCCGTTCCAGGAGTCGCAATCGGTCAGCGTGACCACGCTGTCCGACGCCGCCGCCGAGGCCCGGGCGGGTCGCCCGAAAGCGCTCCTCGCGCTCCTCCACCCGATCGAGGAGGTCTGGCGGGAGTTCCCGGTCCTACGGCTCAAGGAGTCGGCGGCCGCCGCGGTCGCCCACGGGGCCGACCTGGCCCGGGGCGGGATCTCCTCGACCTCCCGATCGTTCTCCAGGGGGGCGCACGTGGTCCTGGTCGCCCCGAACGGTGAGATGGTCGCCTACGGCACCGCCCTGGTCGACGCCGCGGAGATCCCCCGGGTCCGCAAAGGCTGGGTCGTGGACGCGGAGCGCGTGCTCGCGGACCCCGCGAAGTATCCGCCCCGGTGGTCGGGCAGCGCTCCCCCGAAGACCGTCGGGTAGACGCACGGGCGCCCGCCCGGCAGGGATTATCCGTCCGCGGGGCTCGCCCCGCCGTGGCCGGGGCAGCGCCGTCCAATATGGGCGGAGGGGAGCGCCTGTTCCGGGGGCTCGGCCGCGGGGTCGTCCGGCACCCGTGGTACCCGATCCTCTTCTGGGTCCTGCTCCTTCTCGTCACGCTCCCGTTCCTCGGCCGGCTCGGCTCGGTGACCACCAACTCGGCCACCAACCTTCCGAGCTCGGCGCCGAGCGCGATCGCGAACGCGGAGCTCGCGCACCTGTTCCCGAACTCGAGCCGGGGCTCCGAGAGCCTGATCGTCATCGCCGGGGCCAACGTGACGGGGCCGGGTGGCCAGCGGCTCACCGACGGGATCGCCTCGGCGGTCTCGAGCGACCGTTCCCTCACCCATGTCGCCTCGGTCTCCACGGCCTACACCGCGTACGCGGGCTATCTCGACGGCGTCGCGCAGATCGCCCTGGGGGCGCTCGGCCCGGCGCTGAGCTCCTCCCCCTCCCTTCCCGACGCGACGAACCAGACCGCGTCGCTCGTGTGGGGGACCGTCGGGGCGTACCTGACCTCCTGGCAGTCGATGGTCGCGGCCCATCCAGGCGTCCCGCCGTCGACCTGGAACGCTCCCTCGTACAACGCGACGCAGTCGGCCCTCTCGACGAGTCCCTCGGCGGAGGCCGTGCTCACCCAGTTCTACGGTACCCCGGCCGCGCCGGGGTTCAACGCCTCCTCGTGCGCCTCCGACCCCGCGTCGGTGGTGCCGTGCGCCGAAACGGTCGCGCGGGCGACCTTGGCGGGGTTCCCGCCCCTGGCCGCGGTGCCGACCCTCGCGGGCATCCTCGGGGAGCTGGGGGTATCCAACTACTCCTCCGTCCCCCTCCAGCAGGGGATCGTGTCGACGTTCCTGGCCGGGGACGCCGGGATACCGGCGCCGGCGGTGCTCGCGGTCTACCTGGCGTTCCCGACCGGCGTGGCCACCCCGGCGGCCCTCGAAGCGTGGGCCTCGAACGTCGCCGAGAACGTGCCCGTGGCCTCGTGGCCGGTACCGGCCCCGATCGGGCTGTGGGAGCAGTACGTTGCGTCGGACGACGCCGCCTCGCTGGTGAGCGTCCAGTTCGATGTCTCCGACGGCTACACCGACTCGACGGGGGCGACCCCCGTCTTCTCCGACGTCCTCGCCATCAACGCCCTGCTCCCGGCGACGGTGGCATCGTCGGACCCGTCGGGCGGATTCACCGCGCTACAGACCGGGCCGGCCCCGCTCGACCAGACCGAGAACACGGTCCTCTCGACGACCCTCGCCCTCGTCCTACCGCTGACGGTGCTGACGCTCGTGGGGATCACGATCATCTACTTCCGCTCCCCCCTCGCGCCCGCGGTCTCGTTCGCGGGACTCGGGATCGCGCTCGGTCTCGGGCTCGGGGGGGTGGTCCTCATCGGGACGTGGATCGCCCCGGTGGACTCCACCTCGCTCACCCTCGCCACGACGTTCGTCCTCGGCGTGGGGACCGACTACTCGATCTTCCTGATCGCCCGGTATCGGGAGGAGCTCTGGAAGGGGGCGGCTCCGGACGAGGCCCTGGTGACCACCGTGACCTGGGCCGGCCAGTCGATCGCCACCAGCGGCGCGACGGCGGTGATCGCGACGCTGGCCCTCGCCTTCTCCGGGGTCGCCCTCCTGAGCCAGTGGGGGGAGGTCCTCTCCTTCGCGGTCCTGATGGCCGTGCTGGTCTCCCTGACGTTCGTCCCGGCGATGCTCAAGCTCGTCGGCCCCCGGGTCTTCTGGCCGAGCACCGGCGAACGGTTCCGCCGGGCCGCCGCGGCGACGATGGCGAAACGAGCCTCCGAGGACACCTACTTCTTCCGCACCGCCCACCGGGTCCGGGCCCGACCCGGGCTCGTGGTGGTGCTGGTCCTCGTCGTCTCGGTTCCCCTCGCCTACGTGGCCCTCACGGCGCCGGTCTCCTACGATTTCTACGGTCAGCTCCCCAGCGGCTACTCGTCGACCGACGGCCTCACGGTCCTCAACGACCACTTCGGCCCCGGCTGATGCGTTCCCGATGGTGCTTCTCGTCACGTTCCAGGCCCCGCTCGTCGCCAGTGGGGTTCCGAACGTCGGCGAGTTCCAGGACCTGAACGCGTTGACAGCGATGGTGGCCGCGACCCCGGGGGTCGCGTCGGTGGCCTCTCCGACGAGCCCCTCCGGTGCCCCGCTCTCGGTGTGGGAGAACCTCTCGACGCTCCCCGCGGGGGAACGAGGGCTGTTGAACGGGACCCTCGCGGGGTTCGTCGGTTCGGACGGGAGGACCGTGCTGGTGTCGATCGCCCCCTCGTCGCCCGGCCTCTCCTCCTCGGCGGTCGGGTTGCTGGGTACCCTCAAGTCCAGCGTCGGAGCCTTCGCCGCGAGCCACACGTCGGTCGCCGGCATCGCGTACGGGGGAGGCGCCTCCGAGACCACCGACATCCGCAACCAGGTCGCGGAGGCGACCGAGCGGATGGCGATCGCCGTCTCGATCGGCCTCATGATCGTCCTGCTCGTGGTCCTGCGCTCGGTGGTCATCCCCCCCATGGCCGTGGCGACCATCGGCCTGTCGATCGGCTGGGCGTGGGGGGTGACGAACCTCGTGTTCACGAACGGGTTCGGCCTCCCGCTGTTCTACTTCGCCCCGACCGTCCTGTTCATCCTGATCCTGGGGCTCGGGATCGACTACAACATCTTCCTGCTGACCCGGGTCCGGGAGGAACGGTTGCGGGGACGCACGACGTCGGACTCCACGGTGCAGGCCGTGGCCAGCACGGGCGGGATCATCACGGCGGCCGCCATCATCCTCGCGAGCGCCTTCGCGATCCTGATCACCGGCCAGTTCATCCTCCTCAAGGCGATCGGGTTCGCGGTTGCCGCGGCCGTCCTACTGGACGCCATGGTCGTCCGGACCTACCTCGTCCCCGCCTCGCTCTATCTCCTCGGGGAACGGGTATGGTGGTGGCCGGGCCGCTCCCGGAAACCCGCCGGCTCCGGACCGAACCCGCCGCCGCCCTGACCGACCTCGAGCGTGGCGCCTAGGCGAGGAACATCTCACGGACCTTGGTGACGTGCGCCGCGGCGTTCGAGGTGTCGAGGACGTCCGTGACCTTTCCCCCGGCATCGATGAAGAACGTGACCCGTCGCGCACGGCCCCGCGGGTTCAGGACGCCGTACGCGGTCCCAACCTGCTTCGAGTCGTCCGCCACGAGAGGGAACGGCAGAGAGTACTTCTCCGCGAAATTGCACTGGGCACCGACCGAGTCGGTGCTCACCCCCACGACCTCCACCTTCTTCGCCTTCAGCTGGGGGTAGATGTCCCGAAGCCCCTTCGACTCGGAGGTGCAGCCGGGGGTGTCGGCCTCCGGGTAAAAGTACAATACGGTCGGATGACCGCGGAGCGAGGAGAGTCGCAGGCGCTTTCCGTCGTGGGTCGGGGCGTCGAAATCGGGGGCGGCTTCGCCGGGAGCTGGCATGCCCGCTCAGGCCGACGGTCCCATATAACCCGGTCCGGAGGGCTACGGTTGGCCCATGGTGACGAGGGTCTCGGTCGCCTTGATGCCGGGGATCTTGCGGATCTTCGAGACGACCACGTCGAGCGCGGTGTTGATGTGGGGGGCCTCGATCTTCACGATCAGATCGGTACGGGCCGGTGACCCCGTGCACCTCCACGACGTGGGCGATGAGCCGGACCCGGCGGGCGACCTCCTCAAGGGCCCCCACGTCCGTCTCGACGAGAAGATAGAGGGCCTCCATCCGACCTGCGAAGGCCCACCAGCGGGGCACCTCTTGAGCCTAGCGTCCCGGGCGGGGAGGCCTACTGGCCCTCCCGGCCTCCCCAAGGGTTAAGCGGGCCTCCGCCCCGGCAGGGTCGTCCGAATGTCGTTGCGGATCCGCGACTCCCTGACGGGGCGAACCCACCGCCTCGGCGCCATCCGGGGACGGCCCCTGACCCTCTATGTCTGCGGTCCGACCGTGTACGATGTCGCCCACGTCGGCCACGGACGCACGTACCTGTACTTCGACCTGGTCCGGCGGCTCCTCCGGGAGGATGGTGTCCCGGTCCGTCACGTGATGAACTTCACAGATGTGGAGGACAAGATCACGGCTCGGGCCCACGCCCTCGGCGTCCCGTGGCAGACCCTCGCCCGTCGGGAGGAACAACGGTTCTCGAAGGACCTGGGGGACCTCGGGGTGCTTCCCCCGCACGTCCGCCCGAGGGCGTCCGCGTACGTGGGGCGGATGGTCGAGGTCGCACGACGGCTCGAGCGGACGGGTCGGGTCCGCCGCACCGACGAGGGGTACGTCTACTCCCCCGACCCGACCCACGCGTCCGAGAACTTCCCCGTTGGCCCCCAGCTGGAACGCCATGCGGTCGCCGAGCCGGGCCACCCGATCGAGGCCGCCATGGGCGCGGCCCTCGAGTTCCTCGTCTGGAAGCCCCAGGATCCTCCTCTACCTTCCTTCCCGAGCCCCTGGGGGCCGGGCGTGCCCGGGTGGCACCTGGAGTGTTACACGATGGCGAGCCACCTCCTCGGCCTCCCGGTCGACCTCCATGGCGGCGGGATGGACCTGATCTTCCCCCACCATTACGCCGAGAACGAGGTGGCGCTCACCCTCAATGGGACCCTGTTCTCCCGGACGCTCGTCCATACGGCGTTCGTCACCGAGGACGGCCGGAAGATGTCCAAGTCCCGGGGGCATCTCGTCCCCCTGCGCTCCGCCCTCGAGGATGTCGGGCGGTCGGCGCTTCGGTGGTACCTTCTCGGGCCGCCGGTACTCGGTCCGTCTGGAGTGGAATGAGACCGCACTCCAGCGGGCGAAGGCGGAGCATGACCGGATCGCCGCCATCCTTACGGCCTCCGTGGCCTCCAGCGGCGGCTCCATCGGCTGCTCCCGCTACGAGGCCGCTGAGACCGCGGTCGCGGTCGCCCTCGAGGACGGCCTGCGCAGCCATGACGCCCTCAACCACCTGCGGGCCCTGGCCGACGAGATCGGGGCGACGGACCAGCCGACCGTGGCCCGGGGGGAACGGCCCCATGCGCGTCGAGCGCTCCGGTCGATCGAGAGACTTCTCGGGGTTTCCCTGCTGGGCGCGGCCTAGAGGTCGCGCCGGTCGACGATCAGGCTGAGACCATTGCCCCCGCCCATGCAGAGGGTGGCGAGGCCCAACCGCCCGTTCGACCGGATCAGCTCGTGAAGGAGGGTGACCACGATCCGGCAGCCGCTCGCCCCGATCGGGTGGCCAAGCGCAATGGCGCCGCCGTTGACGTTGAACTGACGGTCCGTGAACCCGAACGCCTTCTGGACGGCGATGGAGGCGGAGGCGAATGCCTCGTTGTGCTCGACCCGATCGAACTCCGACGGCGCGATCTTCTCCCGCGCGAGGTGGGCCCGCACCGTCGGGATGGGCGCCTCCATCACCCGCTCCGGGGAGACGCCGCTCACCGCGCCGCTGTGGAGCCATGCGATGGGGGTCGCCCCCCGCCGACGGACCTCTTCCTCGGACGCGAGGACGACCGCGGCGGCCCCATCCGAGAGCTGGGAGGAGTTCCCGGCCGTCAGGACCCCGTGGGCGTCGAACGACGAGCGGAGCTTGGAGAGTCCTTCGAGGGTCGTGTCCGCTCTCGGGCCCTCGTCGTCTGAGAGGCCGGCTCCGCCCGGCGTCAGCGACGCGGGCACTGGGACCGACTCGGCCCGGAAGGTGCCATCGGACCGGGCCTTGGCGGCCGCCAAGTGGCTCCGCAGGGCGTACGCGTCGAGCTGCGCCCGGGACAGCCCGAGCTCGCGGGCGATCCGCTCCCCGGTCAGCCCCATCGCCTCGTGCTCGCCGTACGCGTCCGAGAGGGCATCCCGCTGGAGCGCATCTTCGACGGTGGACGGGCCGAGACGGAGCCCCCACCGCACCCGGCTGCAACAGGTACGGTGCGCCGGACATGCTCTCCATGCCGCCGGCGACGACGATCTCGTGGTCCCCGGCCCGGATCGCCGCTGCCCCACTGAAGAGAGCGGCCATCCCGGAGCCACAGACCATGTTGACCGTCAGGGCGCCGGACGTGTCCGGGATGCGAGCCCCCCGGAGCACCTGGCGGGCCGGGTTCTGGCCCGTGCCCGCCTGGACACAGTGACCGAAGTAGAGCATCGGGATGTCCGACGGGGCGACCTTCGCTCGTTCTAGGGCAGCGTGGGCCGCCAGCGTGCCCAAGGCGACCGCCGGCGTGGTCCGGAGCGCGCCCCCGTACTTTCCGATCGGGGTCCGGACGGCGCTGAGGATCGCTACGCGTCGGGGGGGACGGGCACGTCGTCAATCACCCCGGGCGCGATTAAGACGCTGGCGGCCCGGTCGCGCCGCCGGCCGCTCGACGAGTCGCGGGGCGGGCGCCGCGGTCGGGGTCAGTCCTCTTCGACGCGGGGGGCCAGGAGGAACCGACCCTCGCCCTTGCCGTCGGCCACCGAGAACTCCAGCTTGAGCGGATACTCGTTCCCGATGTGGAGGGTGACGTCCGAGCTAGTGCTGATGGACTTCACCATGCTCGAGAAGAAATCGAGCGGGTACATGCTCTTGACCGTCTCCTTCGCTTCGAGCTTGCCGAGGCTGTCCTTCGGGAGCTTGAGATCGACCCGGTCGGTCTCGCCCTCGGAGTACATCGTGAACCCATCGGGCTCCAGGGTAAGGGTGACGTGGTCGGAGATCGATTCGCTGGCGCGGATCCCCTGCCGGAGGTCATCCATCTTGACGATCGCCATCCCCGGGGGGGTGACGTTCGGGACCTTCGGGTCGGTGATGCCGGCGGGATCGACCACCGACATGTGGCGCGTGAGCTTCCCGACCTTGATCACGAGCCGGTTCTTTCCGCCGTCGTACTGCAGGTCGAGGATGTCGCCCGGCTTCGAGAGCCGAAGGACCTCCTTCACCTTCTCGACGTCGATACCGATCTCGGTCGGTTCCCCGGTGAACTCCTCGAAGGCGCTCTTGTTGAGCTTGAGGACGAGCATCGCCACGTGCGACGGGTCCACCGCCTTGACGTCAATGCCGTCCTTGGAGACCGCCAGCTTGACCTCGGAGACCAGGGTGGAGATGACCTCCGTGACCTCCCGGAGGACCTCCATGCGGATGCGTGCTTTGAACATCGGGAGCCTCGGGGCGCGTCCACGGAGGGGCCTGCTAAATAGGTTTGCGTAACCGGTACGGGCGGCGCACCGTCGACGCCGCGAGCTACCATGGGGACCGAGCTATCTACCTCAGCGACAGCGATGCGGCGTACGTCCGTTCGTTCCGGGCCCATATCGTCGCGCTGCCGCCCAGTGCTGTGGTCCTCGATCGGACGTTCTTCTATCCGGTGGGCGGCGGTCAGCCGGCCGATCTGGGGAGTCCTGAGGCTCCCGGGCGGAACGGAGCTCCCCATCGCGGACGTGTCGAAGAGCGGCGACGCCGTCCTTCACCGGATCGGCCGACACCGCGGCACCGCCGTGCCGGCACTGGGCCAGGAAGTAGAGGGGGTCCTCGACTGGGACCGCCGGTACCGGCACATGCGGCTCCACACGACCCAGCACCTCCTCAGCGCTCGCCTGTTCGAAAGGAAGGGCCGTCGGACGGTCCGCGCCCGGCTGGACGGCAGCTCCGGGACGCTCGACCTCGAGGCCCCGGCGCTCGAAGGGTCGGAGGAGCTCGCCGACATCTCGGCGGACCTTCGCACCCAGCTCGACCGGAACCTGCCCGGTCCGGATTCGCCAGGTCCCACGGGCCGACTACGATCGGGACCCGGGAGCCCGGAGCGGGCTGGTCCCCCTCCCCCCCCATGTGGACCCGGTACGGGTCGTGGAGATCGAGGCCGCGGACCGGTGCCCGTGCGGCGGGACTCACCTCCGGTCGACCACGGAGGCGGGCCAGTTCGTCCTCGCCCCGTTCGAGCCGCTTCCCGAAGGCGGTACCCGAGTCCGGTTCACGCTGGCCGCGGTCGCGCCGACCACTCCGACCGGGTAACCCCGAAGACGGCCACGTCGTGCCAGGCCGCGTGGTGGTAGAGCGCCGACCGGAGGGTCCCCTCCCGTCGGAAGCCGAGGCGCTCGAGGATCTTCAGCGACGGGGCGTTGGAGGTGTCCGCCGTTGCCCCCACGCGGGCCAGGTGGAGCTCGTGGAACAGGTAGTCGACGAGCAGGCCGACGGCCTCCCGGCCGTACCCCTTGCCGCGCTCTGCGCGGTCGCCGAGCACGTACCATACGTCCGTCATCTCCAGGACCGGGTGCGCCTGGTAGTGGCCCACGAAGCCGACGACCTTGCTCCCCTCCCGGCGTTCCACCACGAACCGTGGGGCCAGGGAGCGCGGATCGTCGGGCGCCGCCGACACCGCCGATTGGAAGGATTCAAAGCGTGTCGAGGCTGAACCGATCGAACGGCGCGACCGTCTCCGGGTCGTTGTACCACCCGAACAGGGTCATCATGTCCGCGGACCGCGGTGGGCGCAGCCGGACCGTCGGCCCTTCCAGGACCGGCACGGGCGCCGGCATGGGTCACCCGTCGCGCCACGGCGCCGGCGCGGCGAACGGCGCGGGGTCCGGGTCCGGCTCGGCGAGATTGCCCGTCACGGCCGGTACGGCGTCGCCCTCCACCTCGCGGCGGATATCGACCGCCTTGCGGTGGCCTGACGGGGTGAGCGAGTAGACGAGCTTTGGCTCGCTGTAGCCGATCACGTACTGGACACGACGGTAGATGTAGCGACCCATCTCGAGGGCCCGTAACGCGACCTTCAGACTGGAGCCGTCCACCTCCCCGAACGCACGGAAGATCCCGAACTCCGTGGTCCACTGATCGGCCTCGAACCGGACCTGTTGGCCCCGGTGGTCCAGCAGGTGGACTAGGAGGGAGCGTTCCAACCGGTCCAGCTCTTCCTTTCCCATGCCTGGTCCGTCGTCGCGGCCTAGGTGATCGTCGTGATCTCGTAGTTGACGTTCGAAGCCCTTCATCTTCGCGTGCATCTCGCCGATGAGCCGGAGGACCTCTTCGAGGGTGGCCTTCTCCTTCCACTTGAAAACGAAATCATGCATCCCCATCGACTCCTCGAACCCGAGCCCTCGCATGACGCCCACGATGGCGGCCGGGCTCGCACCCTCCGAGTGGAAGATCATGCGTACGTAGGTGCGCATCGGCCCGACCCCCACGGGTGGGTAGTGGCGAGTAGGCGGCCCTGCGGTTATATATGCTTCCCCCGGTGAACTCTTCCTGCGGATGGTGCGCCTCGACCTCCAGCGGCCGGTCGTCGTCACCGGCGGTGCCGGTGCCATCGGTTCGGTCCTCGTCCAGGAGCTGCTGGCCCAAGGGGCCGCGGTCCGGGTCCTCGACAACTTCTCCTCCGGCCGGTCCGACCACCTGCCCGGGGGAGGCCACGCCCCGCACCTGACCGTCCACCGGGTGGACATCCGGCACCTCCCCGAGGTGGCACGGGCGGTCCGAGGTGCGGGGTCCGTGTTCCACCTGGCCGCCAATCCGGACATCCGGCTCGGCACCGAAGAGCCGTCCCTCGACCTGGAACACGGGACGGTCGGTACCTTCCACGTTCTTGAGGCGGCGCGCAAGGCCGAGGTCCCGTTCGTCGCCTTCTCCTCCTCGTCGGTGGTCTATGGGCTGCCGGACAAGTTCCCGACCCCGGAGGAGTACGGGCCTCTGATCCCCCAGTCGCTCTATGGGGCCTCCAAGCTCGCCTCCGAGGCGCTGCTCGGGGCGTATGCCCACACCTACGGGCTCTCGACCACGATCTACCGGTTCGCCAACATCATCGGCCCCACCATGACCCACGGTGTGATCTTCGACTTCTTTGAGAAGCTACGGAAGGACCCCGGCACGGCTCGAGGTCCTGGGCGACGGTCGTCAGTCCAAGAGCTGGCTCAGGACGGAGGACTGCGTCCTCGGGATGCTCGTGGCCGCCCAGAAGGGCACGGGGCCCGTGGACGTCTACAACCTCGGCACCGAGGATCAGGTGTCGGTCAAGGAGATCGCCGAAAAGGTCGTGGCGTCCCGGGGGGCCCACGCCCGCATCGAGTACACGGGGGGAGCCGGGGCTGGGCCGGCGACATCCCAGTCCAGCTCCTCGATACGACGAGGATCCGCGGTCTCGGGTGGGCTCCACGATGGAACTCCCACCAGGCGGTCGATCAGACGATCACGGAGCTGGCCGCCCGGTCGGCATAGCATGGGCGCGCCGCCCGAGGGCCTTTCTGAGACCGTCCCGGGTCGCGTGAGCGTCATCGTCACTGTCCTGAAGGACCCCCGGGTCGCCCGAACCCTGGAGAGCCTGCTCGCGCAGCGACGGGGGGCGGACGAGGTCTTGGTCGACGACGGGGGTGGGGATGACCGCGTCCAACGCATCACCGAGGAGTTCCATCGCCGAGACCCTCGGGTGCGCCACCTTCCGGCCCCCGGCAACATCCCGGAGAGCCGGAACATCGCGCTGAAGGCCGCGACGGGCGAGTTCGTGGCGTTCCTCGACGCGGACGAGGTAGCTCCCCCCGGGTGGCTCGAGGCCCTCCTCCGCCCCTTCGGAGACCCGAACGTCGGGTTCACGGGGGGTCCGACGCCGGCGATGGCCGGCACCGCGCGAACGGTGGGCGCCCGCTACTATGACGGGTATCTGCGTCGATTCTACGAGGAGGTCGCGCGGCGACAGCCTCACGCCTTGCCGATGGGGAACTCCGCCTGGAGGGCCGCCGTGTTCCGGGAGGTCGGGCTACTGGACACGACGCTGTACCGTCGGGCCGCGAGCGAGGACCAGGAGATCGCCGACCGGGTGCTCACGAAAGGCTGGAAGGGCGTGTACGTTCCTGAAGCGTGGGTCGACCACGACTTCTCGGACATCACGACTTGGGGTTTGCTGAGGAAGCAACGCATCTACGCGGAGGGGGGCTATGTCGTCTGGCGTCGACGGGGGACGACCTACGAGGCGACGACCGGCCGTCTCGCGCCGTACCTTCTGCTCCCGCTTACGGCCGTTGTGGGCGCCGTTCTGCTGCTCCCGCCGGCCACGCGGGAGCTCGGAGAGCTCCTCCTGCTGATCGCGGCGGTGGGGTTCGCCGGGCTCTCACTCGGGCTCACCCTCGCGGGCCGGAAGCTCGATCGGACCTACCCGGGCCTTCGGTACGCCGTTCTCGAGATTCCCCGTCGATGGGCGACCCTGGTAGGCGCGTTCCACGGGCTCCTCACGTTCGGTTGGGGCGGACGCGCCGGCGCCCCGGACAGGTCCGACGGCCCGGCCATCGCAAAGCCTTAAGCGGCCGTCGGGCTCGGCGCCGCAATGACACCCCACGCGGACGCGCACGCTCCGACGGAGAGCGGCGACCTCGTCCTCATCGATTATGAACTGTGGGCCGAGGGCGCGGGCAAGACGGAGCTGGTCGACACGACCCGAGAGGAGGTGGCCCAGAAGGCGGAACTCCGGCCCCCCGAGGGCCACAAGTGGGGCCCCCACGCCCACCTCATCGGCGGCGACTACTTCCCCGGCGGCGTCGAGAACGCCCTGGTGGGTGCCAAGGTCGGCGAGGAGTGGTCGAAGGAGTTCGCCCCCGCGGACGCGTTCGGCGAGCGGGACCCGAAGCTCATCGAACTGTTCAGCATGCACGAGGTCTCCCGTCTTCCCGAGATGCGGCGCGACGACGCCTCGCTCGACATTGGAACGGTCCTGACGATCAACGGCCGGCGCGGCCGGGTCGTGACGCTGACGGCCGCCCGGGTCCGGGTGGATTTTAACCCCCCGTTCGCCGGTCGCAAGCTCAAGGGCACGTTCAAGATCATCTCCAAGATCGCCGAGCCCGTCGAGAAGGCCCGAGCGATCATCGATCTCACGTACGGGCGCGGATCGGAGTTCAAGGTCGACGTGGACCACCACACCGTGACCGTGACGGTCCCGGACCGGTCCAAGTTCGACTTCGGTTGGGCCGCGGCCAAGCCCCGCGTCATCGACCAGATCCGCAGTCACCTCAAGCCCGAGATGATCCGGCTCGTGGAGGAGTTCGCCACGCCGGCCGCCAAGGAGAAGGCCAAGGACTCGGAGACGCCGAAGGACGACGAGTCCCCCGCCGAACCGGCGCCCGCCGAGCCGCCAGAGGCGCACGCCGGCCACTCCCACGCCAAGGCTGCGAAGCCGAAGGAACCGTAAGGCCCGTTCGGATTCAGGGATCCGGCCCTGGGCCGGACCCATCCTCGCCCGCTTACGGCTTGGGCCGGAGCCACATCTCGACGAGCGCCGCCAGGATGCCGCCGATGATCGGGGCCACCCAGAACAGCCACGACTGGTCGATGGCCCAGTTGGCCCCCGAGAACTGCACCGAGAGCAACGCCGGGGAGAAGCTGCGGACCGGGTTCAGGGACGCCCCGTCGACCGGGATCGCCACAAGGTTCCCGACGAGTAGCGCGCCGCCGATGGCGAGGGGCGCAAGGTTCTTCGCGCTGTTCTCGGGGCGGGTGACCAGCTGGATCACCAGGATGAAGGCGAACGTGATCGCGACCTCCAGCAAGAACACCGAGCCGAGGGAGTAGTTGCACGGGGCGCTGCCTCCGGCGTAGCACTGCGAGCCGAGCGCCGCCGCCTTGGCGTTCGAGTGACCTGGCCGGCGTACCCGATGACGATCCCCCAGACCACGGCGATCCCGACGATCCCGCCGATGATCTGCGCGACGAGGTACGGGACCACGTCCCGCATCGGGAGCCGCCGGTTGACGGCCATGGAGATCGTCACGGCGGGGTTGAAGTGGCCGCCCGAAATGTCACCGAACGCGTACGCCAGGGCGAGGAGAACGAACCCGAACGTGAGGGAGACGACCACGACCCGGGCCAACGGCTCGAAGCCCGCGCTGGCCGTGAACACCGCGGACCCGCCGCCCAGCAGAAGCAGGACGAACGTCCCCACGAACTCGGCGAGGTACTTCTGCGACGAAGTCCAGGACATGAAATTCCGGACGGCGTGACGAAGTTAAACTTTCCTAAACCAGCGGACCTCCGGGTGGACGTTCGGACGGACCAAGGGGAGAAGAACCGGGAGGAGGTCGGTTCGCCGGGATGTCGACCCCCCAGACCCCCTCCGCCCGACCTCCGCCGATCCCCATCCGTCTCTTCGTGATCGTGATCGCGATCGCGATCGCCCTGACCCTGACGATCGCCTACCTGGGCCTCTCCGGCCGGCTCGACACGGGGATCCCCGGCGAGAAGACGCCGCCCGCCCACAACGGGGTGGCGCCGGTCGGCCTTGGCGGAGCGTCCGACCTGCGAGCGTCTGCCCCTCCTCGGATAACGGTCGCTCCGGTCGACGCGGCGGGCGCGGGCCGGTAACCGGCCCTCGCACGTACCCTAGTGGAAATAAGCCCGGGAACTCTCGCGCCCCGCATGGCCGCCGGGAGCGCGTCCGAAGGGACCTACGCCGGTTGGATCGCCGGGACGGTCATCATCCTCGCGGTCCTGCTGGTCGCCGCCGGCCTCTGGTTCAACGTCCACGGGTTCCCGTAGCTCCGTCGTCCAAGAGCGTCGGCGGCATCCGGTACAGATAGACGCGCAGCCGGGTGTCCTCGTCCTGAGGCTTCCACCCGGGGACCGGGTGCCAGTGGCTGACCACCCGGGTGCCGGCCTTTAGCTGCGTCTCGAATATCGGACGGAGCTTCGCCATGGCGTCTGGCCACAGGAACGCCGTCACGACGGTGGCGGCCGTGAGGTCCACCGAGAAGATGTCTCCCCAAACGAGGGTCGATCCTGTCCCTCGCCGGTCCCAGCCGTCGGCGAAGCCGAAGGACCGCGATCCGGATCGGCTCGAGCTCGACCCCGAAGGTGGTGGCCCCCCGGTCCCGAGCAGCTCGGAAGATGATCGCGCCGGTCCCGGCCCCGAGGTCGTAGACCACATCCGACGGGCCTACCTCCCCAAGCTCGAGCATGCGCCGCGCAACCTTCCCGGGGCCGGCTGGTACCCGGCGCCCCAGGCGAAGGAGGCGAACACGAAGTAGATCGCCACCAGGATAGCGATGATCAGGAGGAGCAGCGCGATGGCGACGAGCGACAGGGCGGATCACCCCTCGCGGCGGATGTCCTTGTACAGGCGGTCCGCCGCCGAGTACGGATCCAGGGTGCGCCGAACGACCCGGTCCAGGAGCGCCTGAAGGTCCGGGTCCCTGTCGATGGCATCCCGAAGCTCCCGCCCGACCCGGTCGGCCACCATCCCGGCGATCTCTGGGCCAGCCGTCGCCGATCGGCCGCCGCCCGGAGGCCGCTCCGGTCGAGGAACTTCTCGTGCGCGTCCACCGCGCTCCACAGGTCGTCGAGGCCGCGACCATCGGTCGTCGATGTGGTGACCACGGCCGGTCGCCAGGCATCGCGGCCGGGCCCCAGCCCGACGAGCTCCCCCAGGTCCTTGGCCGCCAGGTCAGCGCCCGGTAGGTCGGACTTGTTGACACAGAACACGTCGGCGATCTCGAACAGGCCGGCCTTGAGGGACTGGACCTCGTCGCCCAGGTGGGGAACCACGACCACCACGCTGGTGGAGGCGACCTCACGGATCTCCACGTCCACCTGCCCGCTGCCGACGGTCTCGACGATCACGACGTCCATCCCGAAGGCGTCCAGGAGGCGGCAGACCTCGCCGGGTCGACGCTGCGACGCCGCCCGTATGTCCCCGGCTCGGCCATGGATCGGAGGAAGACCCCGTCGTCCCCCGGACGCCGTTCGATCCGGATCCGGTCCCCGAGAACCGAGCCCCCGGAGAACGGACTGGACGGATCGACCGCCACCACCCCGACCTTCCGGCCCTGCGCCCGGAGGCGCGCGAGGAGGGCATTGATCAGCGAGGACTTTCCGACCCCGAGGGGCCCCGTGATCCCGATGATCTGGGCGTGCCCGGTGCGTTTGTAGAGCGCCCGTAACGAGGCCACCGCCGAGGGGTCCTGGTTCTCGACGGCGGTAATGAGGCGAGCGAGCGCATGCCGGTCGCCCTGGAGGACGGCCCGAGCTGGCCCGGGCAGGGAGCCAGACGAGGTCATGCGTGGGGCCGGGCGATCCGTCGCGCGGTGGCGACGATCTCCTCGAGAGAGGTCCCGGGGCCGAAGACGGCCTTAATGCCAGCCTTCCGAAGGGACCGGGCGTCCTCGTCGGGGATGATCCCGCCGGCGAACACCGGAACGTCCTGGATCTTCTTCTCCTTCAGGATCTGCAGGACCTTCGGGAACAGGGCCATGTGCGCCCCCGAGAGGCACGAGAGACCGATCAGGTCCACGTCCTCCTCGATCGCCGACTCGACGATCTCCTCGGGTGTCTGGCGCAGGCCGGCGTAGATGACCTCCATCCCGGCGTCCCGAAGTGCGCGGGCGACGACCTTGGCGCCCCGGTCGTGACCATCGAGCCCGGGCTTCGCGATCAGGACCCGGATCGGGCGGTGCCGGGCTTCGTGGACCGAGGCATCGAGGGCCGGGGAGCTCGGAGCGCCATAAGAGTTCCCGGGGCGCTCAGAGGACGGAGAACAGGTCGAACGCAAGGCTCCCGGCGAGGATCCCGACGAGGGCCCCCAGGGCCATGAGCACGACGAACGGGATCTGCGGGGTCACCCAGATCCGTCGGACCCCCTCGGCCATCAACCGGTCGCGCTGGCGTTCCCGGAGGTGCCGGTCGTCCTCGGAGGTCTCCACATCCTCCTCTTCCGGGTCCGCATGGAACGTTGGGTCCCTCACCCAGACGAACCGCTCCGGTAGCTCGGCCACATCGATCCGGTACCCGGTGAACGATCGGAGCCCGTCGAGCTCCCCCCGCATCGCATTGCGGACGAAGAGGAGGAGAGGGACCGCGATCGCGATGACCGCGGCGTTAAGGAGCAGCGTGAACGCGAACGGGTACACCGAGAGAGCCATCGTCGGGTTCGCCCCGACCGGTAGCCATGGGTGGGGGTACACCGGGACGAGGAGAGCCGCCACCATCAGGGCCTTTGCGTCGGCGCCCCCGTACAGGACGCGGGCTTCGAAGAGGCCCCGCGCGAACAGGACCGAGATGTAGACGGCCGCCACGGTGGTCGGAACGCCCGAGGTCCCGAACCCGTCCTTGAGGCCGACGACGAGCAGGAGCACGCCGACCCCGCCATAGGCGCCCATCTCGAGCGCCCCGGGCAGCCAATCGATCGAGCCGACGTAGTCGTCCCATGGGACCATATGCTCCAGGACGAACAACGCCACGACCACCCACAGCACCAGCGATAGGGCGCCGGAGGCGGCCAGGGTCCCTATCCCAACGGCCAGCCCGCCGACGGCCAGCAGGATCCAGAGCACATCGGATACCTCCCGGTACCGCCAGTCGGCATAGGCGGCCACGCCCAGGCCGATGAGGAGGAGTGCGGCCCCCGCCGGGGGTGCGACCTGGGTAACGTCCACGGGGGTGTGACTACCGCCCCGGAGCCCGACGCGGACCGTGGGTTAAGAGCCCACCGCCCGACGAGACGGGGCGCCCGGCCACGACCCCCGGGGTTCGGGCGGCGCGGGGTTTCCCGTCGGCCGGACCGCCGCGCCTCGGTCAAGCTTTTAAACCGACCCCCTTTGGCGCGCGGCACCTATCGCATGGTCGAGTTCAAGCTCGTCATCTCCGAGGCGGCGAAGTCGTACGCCCGCCCCGTCACCGACCCCCAGTCCGCCGGCTTCCTCGGGAAGCGGATCGGCGAGACGATCGGCGGCGAGCTGATCGGCCTACCGGGCTACACCCTCACGATCTCGGGTGGGACCGACAAGAGCGGGTTCGTCGCTCCGGCACGAGGTCCCCGGGTCGCGCCTCGTGCGGATCTTCGTCGGCGAGGGGCTTCGGCTTCCACGCCCCTCGGAAGGGGCAGCGGAAGCGTCGGACCTTCCGGGGCAGCGCCATCAGCGAAGACACCGTCCAGATCAACCTCGTCGTTGAGCAGAAGGGAAGCAAGCCGCTCTCGGAGCTGCTCAGCGCGTCATGAAAGTTCCCGAAACAACCCGAGGTCAACATCGGACTCGTGGGCCACGTCGACCACGGGAAGACCACCCTTACCCAGGCCCTGACCGGGGAGTGGACCGACCGGCACTCCGAGGAGCTCCGCCGGGGCATCTCCATCAAGCTCGGGTACGCCGATGCGGCCTTCTACAAGTGCCCCGACTGCCCGCCCCCGACCTGCTACTCCATCGAGCCTACCTGCGCCGGCTGCGGGGGCAAGGCGAAGTTCCTCCGGGCCGTCTCCTTCGTCGACGCGCCGGGCCACGAGACCCTGATGGCGACGATGCTCAGCGGCGCCGCCATCATGGACGGGGCCCTGCTGCTCGTCGCGGCCAACGAGAAGGCCCCCCAGCCGCAGACCCGGGAGCACCTGTACGCCCTCGACATCATCGGGGTCCGCAAGGTCGTGGTCGTCCAGAACAAGATCGACCTGGTCACCAGCGAGGAGGCGACCAAGAACTTCGAGGAGATCACCCAGTTCCTGAAGGGGAGCCCGATCGCGCAAGCGCCGATCGTCCCTATCTCGGCCAACCACCGGGTGAACATCGATGCCCTCATCGGCACCATCGAGGCGACGATCCCCACCCCGCCCCGTGACCTCACCAAACCCCCTCTACTGTATGTCGCCCGGTCGTTCGACATCAACCGCCCCGGCACCCGGCCCCGGGACCTCAAGGGGGCCGTCCTGGGCGGTTCGCTCGTCCAGGGGCACATGAAGATCGGCGAAGCGATCGAGATCCGGCCCGGGATCGCGGGCCCCAATGAGGTCCAGGCCGAGTCGCTCCATGGCACCGTCACCTCGCTCATCTCCGGGGGCCACGAGCTCGACGAGCTGCGGCCCGGGCGGCCTCGCCGCGGTGGGCACCAGCCTCGACCCGGCGCTGGCGAAGGGGGATGGCCTTACCGGCCGCTTGGTGGGCACCGCCGGCACCCTCCCTCCCGTGAGCCAGAAGGTACGGCTGAAGGTCACCCTCCTGGACCGGGTCCTCGGCTCCAAGGGGGACCTCAAGGTCGAGAAGGTCCGCACCGGCGAAATGCTCTCGATCACCGTGGGCACTACCGTGGCGCCGGGGAAGGTCACGAGCGCCCGGGGCGACGAGATCGAACTGAACCTCGCCCGGGCCGTCACCGTTTTCCCCGGAAGCCGCGTGGCGGTCTCCCGGAAGATCGCCGCGTGGCGGCTGATCGGGTACGGGATCGTGGAGAGCCCGGGGCGATGAGACCGGACCTACTGGAGATCCTGTGCTGCCCTGTCTGCAAGGGCGACCTCACGCTGGTGGTGGTCCGCAAGGACCGCGATGAGATCCTCGAGGGGACCTTGAAGTGCCCCACGTGCCCGGCCGACTACCCGATCCAGGATGGGATCCCCGACCTGCTGCCCCCGTCGGACCGGGACTAGACCCCCCGCGCCCGCCTACAGGACCGCGAAGTAGTACGCGAACAGCACGCCGAACATCGCGACCGCCACGATCACGGAGGGGATCAGCCATGGGATCCGGCCACGGGAACGGCTCTCCACCGAGCTCCCGACCGTGACGACGGGGATCGCGAAGGAGAACCAGTACCCAGAGAGCACGACCTGGTAGAGGGCGTACGAGGTACGGTTGCCGTGGGGGTCGTGCATGACGAGGGCGACCACTAAGGCGAGGCCGGAGGAGAGGAACACGAGGGTGATGCCGGCCGCCTCGAGGTACCCTTCGAGCCCCCGCTTCCGGCCCGGGTAGCGCGCATGGAGCAGCCAGAGCATTCCGACGAAGACGAACAGGGAGGCGACCAGGACGTAGAACGCGGTCGTGTCGAGGGCCAACAGGAACGACCCGTGCCCTGGCACCGCCGGCCAACCCATCGGATCTCCTAGAGGGCGCGAAGGACCGCCCGGGACGGGCCGCCGTCGCCGTCCCGAATCCGCAGAGGGAGCAAGCCGAGCTCATAGCGGCCGGGAGCGACCCCGGCGAGCCGCAGCCCCTCGAGGATGAGGACGCCGGCGCCGAGAAGCAGGTGGTGGACCGGGTACCGGTTCGTCGGGTCCGATTCGATGGACTGAGCATCGAGGCCGATCAGCCGGACCCCCCGGGCCACCAGCGCCTCGGCCGCCGATGGCGCTAGCGCGACGTAGTCCGGGAAGAAACCGGCCGAGGACTCCCATCGGGCCGAGTTGGAAGTCTGAAGGAGGAGCCGCTCCACGTCCGGTGGGACGGACGCAAGATCCGACGCCTGGACGACGTGGACCGAGCTCGGGATGCTCGCGACGAAGCACGGCCCGTTCAGACGGTCGAGGTCGAGCTGGTCGATGGTGGCCCCGCCGGGGATGAAGTGGATCGGGGGGTCGACGTGGGTCCCCGTGTGGGTGCCGAACGCGAGGGAGGAGAGGTTGTACGGATCCCCGCGCTCGAGGGAGTGCGAACGCTGGATCCGGACCTCGGGATCTCCCGGAAACCCGGCCATGCCGTTCTCGATCGGGGTAGAAATGTCGATGAAACGGCGACCCATCGGCTCTCTCAGCCGCTCAGCATGCGTTAAAATCTGGCGGTCGTCGGGCAAGCGTGGTCTCGGTCTACCTGCCGGCGGTCGTGGCCGCGTTCCTGATCGTCATGGTGGAGATGACGGAGGTCGTCGCCCTCGTCTTCGCACTGTCCGCCCACGCCGAGTCGGCTCGGCACGGGAGCCTCGGGGCGGTCGCCGGAACTGCCGTCGTCGGTGGCATCGCCCTCGGGTTCAGTGCGGCCCTCCTCCGGGTCCCCCACATGTGGCTCCTCGCGGGCTCGGCGATCGTGCTGACGGGTTTCACGATCTTCCTGTTCCGGAGCACCCTCAAGTCGTATCGGAGGGCCCGGGCGCGGGCGTCAGGGGCCTCCTCCCCGCCTCCTGCCCCCTCGCTCCTGTTCGCCGGCGGCTTCACGGTCGGCGCCACCGAGGCCACGGAGGCCGTGGTGGTCCTGATCGCCCTGGCGGCGGGGGGGTACGGCTCGGATGCGCTCATCGGCACCGCCCTCGCGGGGGTCCTCCTGGTGGCCCTCGCCGCGCTCCTCCACGAGAGGATCCGCCGGATCAAGGTCCCGTGGCTCAAGCTCGGCACAACGGCCCTGGTCCTCGCGTTCGCGGTCTTCTGGAGCGGCGAGGCCCTCGGGATCTCGTGGCCGTTCTCGGACCTGTTCCTGGTCCCGCTGTTCGTGCTCGGGCTCGTGGTCGTGCGGGGCGGCGTCGCGATCCTCGATCGGCCGGTCGTGCCGGTCCACGGATAGCGTTAAGGCCCAAAACGGAGGCCGGGGGGAGATGCGTCGGCGGGATCCCCCGGACGACGATCCTGACGAGGACGACGAAGAGGACGAGGAGGAGTCACCCAAACGCGCTCCCCCGCGAAGAGCGTCCCACCGCCATCATCGCGCTCCCCCCAAGCCGTGGCCCGCCGGGGAGGAGGGCGAGGAGGAGGACCCCGAGGAGGGCGACGACGCGAAGCCCTCGCGCGGCAAGCGGCGGTGGCGTCCCCCCAAGGGAGAGCGCGAACCGATCTACTACCGGGCCCGCGACTCGGTCTTCTTCGAACCTCTTGTGGCCCTCGCGGTCATCGTGCTGATCCTCGTCTCCTTGTACGCCTACACGCAGAACTGGCCACCGTTGTACGTCGTCGAATCCAGCAGCATGCAACACGGGGACGTTGACCAGGTCGGGCTGATCAATACGGGCGACCTCGTGCTCGCCCAGAAGGCCTCCCTGGCCACGATCACGCCGTACGTGGTGGGAATGACCCGGGGGTACAGCACCTACGGAGAGTACGGGGACGTACTGTTGTATAACCCGAACGGGGCCTCCGGGGGGACACCTATCATCCACCGAGCCATCGTCTACCTGACGGCCAATTCGGACGGGTCGTTCAGCGCCCCCGAGCTCTCAGGCCTGCCGTGCGGGACCGCCCCCAACTGGGTCTACAGCGCGAACTCCTCCCTGATCGGGAACGGGTGCGCGTTCACGGACCTCCGCGGCGTCCTCACCCTCCGCGACATCGGATGGCAGTCGGTCTACATCCACGTCGACCTTGCCAGCGTCGGAAGCTCCAGTGGGTTCGTCACCATGGGCGACAACAATATCGCCTCCGGGCAGGGGATCCCCGACGAACCGGCCTTGACGAGCCTCGTCCAGCCCGGCTGGATCGTCGGCGTGGCCCGCGGGATGCTGCCCTGGTTCGGCTCGGTGAAGCTCCTGCTGAACGGCAACGCCCAGGAGGTCCCGACCCAGTCCTGGGAGTTCATGGGCCTCGCCGTCGCCGGGCTCGTCGGCCTCGCCCTCGGGTTCCATTACCTCCTCCGGGCCGAAGGGATCGAGGACCCCCGGCGGAAGGCTCAGGAGGAGCCCGAGGAACCCGACGAGTCTCCCCCCGATCACGGCCGAAGTTGGCGCCATCCGTTCCGGTCCCTTGATGATGAGGAGGATGCCCCCCACGGAGCCTCGAAGGCGCCCCATCGGTCCCACGGGGGTACCTCCCACGACGGTTCCGCCGGCGGCCGGCCGCGGCCTCGGATCGGGCGCCGACCTCCGCGAAAGGACGACGACGACTCAGACGAGGATCTCTAGGCGTCCGGCTCCGGTCCTCGTCCCCTGGATCATCCCCTAGGGGGGACCAGGACGCCTCGGCTCGACCCGCGCCGCCGAGCGACGGGGTGCCGCCCAAGCGGAGGGGCGAGTCGGCCACGGGGCGGCTCGTCGCTCCGCGGTGTGGAACCGCAGGGGCGGTCGTCCGACCCAGCTCATGAAAAAGGGAAAAGGAAGGGGTTTGGCGTGGGGCGCGGGTTCAGACCTACGGGATCGCGACCGAGATCGAGCCCTGGAAGGTGCCCGTCCCGATGACGTTCATCGCGTCGCCCTGAGCGGAGAGGCTCGTCGCCCCGACCGCGTTCATGACGATGGTCTGAGAGCTGGTGATCGGCGTGGTCCCGCCGAGGGTCCACGACGCAGTCGCCCAGCTGTACGTGCCGATGACGGTGCCGCCCAGGTTCAGGACGCTCATCGTCCAACTTCCGCCCGGCGTCACGATTCCGCCCGTGGACGTGACCACCTGGAAGTTGATGTTGTTCAGGATGATCCCGCCGCCCGCCGACTGGATGGAAAAGTTGTACCAGTTGTTCGTGGTGGCGCCCGCTCCCTTGCTAGCCTCCGCCGGCTTGTTCAGCGCGAGGGAGGTTCCGAGGGGCGTGTTGCCGGGTCCCTTCGTGAGACCCGAGATCAGGATGTACAACACCGCGGCCAGCACGACCGTGATCGCGACGAGCAGAATCGTCGCGATGATGGGGGACACCCCGCGCTTGCGCGCCCGTCGCCAGGCCTTCTTTCTGTCACTCAATACCTGCATCTTGGTTTGCTCCTACGATTGTTCCTTCCCTTACGGGATGTTCACCGAGATCGAGCCCTGGAAGGAACCCGTTCCGATGACATTCAGCTGATCGCCCTGCGCGCTCAGGCTCGTCGCTCCGACGGCGTTGAGCACGAGGGTCTGGGAGCTGGTCATGATCGTCGTTCCGCCCGCGGTCCACAGGCCGGTCGCGAACGAGTAGGTACCCACCGAGGTACCCGTGATCCCGAGCGCGCTCATCGTCCAACTGCCGCCCGGCGTGACGATCGAGCCGGTCGCGGTGACCACCTGGAACTGGATGTTGTTCAGGATGATGCCGCCGCCCGCCGACTGGACGGTGAAGTTGTACCAGTTGTTCGTCGTAGCGCCCGCGCCCTTCTGCGCCTCAGCGGGAGTGCCGAGGGCGAGGGACGTTCCGAGGGGCGTGTTGCCCGGCCCCTTCGTCAGGCCCGAGATCAGGATGTACAGCACGGCCGCCAATACGACCGTGATCGCGACGAGCAGAATCGTCGCGATGATGGGGGACACCCCGCGCTTGGCCTTCTTTCTCCACTGTCGCTGGCTCCTTGTCCGCATGTTCATTCGGTCTTTCCTCCGCGGTGCCGTCGTCGCTCCGCCGAAGGACGCGACGTGTGGCCAGTGGTATTTGAAGGTTGGGCAAACTTAATCGTCGTTTGACGATATTGACTTCGACACACACCTATGCGCATCCGACCCTCGGGCCACCGATAGGAACCATTCCGAGAGGTGGCACCGGGTAGCCCATGTCCTAGCACGGTCCGGGGAAGGGGGGCTCCCGCGTGACCGAATTGTACAGACATTGCGCTCCACCGACCCGCCCAGGGGGTCCCACCGGCACCGAAAGGATTCTGGCCCTCGGACCGCGTCGGGCGGGCCGCGCGCCCCACAACCTTTTTGGCCGCTCCCACGTCCCGACGGTCCGAGGAGCTCGTCGTGCACGTCATCGGGGGTTCGGCGTCCACCGCCTTGGCCGAGCGGATTTCCCGGGAACTGGGGAACGTTCCGTTCGGGATCCCCTTCATGAAGCGGTTCCCCGATGGGGAACTCTACCTCCGGGTCGGCGGCCGCGTCTCCGGGGACGACGTGGTCCTTGTCCAGTCGACCCGGACCGACCAGGATCTCATCGAACTTTTCCTGCTACAGGACGCTATCCGCCAGGCGGGGGCCCGGCGCCTCTACGTGGTGGTGCCGTACTACGGCTACGCGCGCCAGGACCGCCTGTTCTACCCGGGAGAGGCGGTGAGCGCAAGGGCGCTGGGGCGCCACATCGCGATCGACGCCGACGCCGTGGTCACTGTCGACCTCCATTCGCCCGAGATCCTGAAGGCGTTCCCGAAGCCCGTCTTCGAGGCGAGCGGGATCCCGGCCGTGGCCCGCCTGCTCCGCGAGCGCCCCGTGGACCTCCTCGTCTCGCCCGACAAGGGCGGCATCGAACGGGCAAAGCGGATGGGCGGGATCCTCGAGAAGCCGTGGATGGCGCTGGAAAAACGGCGCATCGACAGCGAGCACGTCGAACTCAGCCTCCCGAAGGACGTCCCGGTCCCGCTCGAGGGAAAGCACATCGTGATCGTGGACGACGTCATCTCGACCGGGGGGACGATCGTCGAAGCCGCCCGGCTCCTGAAGCGGCAGCGGGTCGGCGCCATCACCGCGGCGTGTACCCACGGGCTGTTCCTGCGCGACGCGTTCGAACGGATCAAGGCCGTGACTGACGCGGTGTTCTCCACCGATACCCTCGACAACCCCGCCGAGAAGGCGTCCGTGGCCCCGGATATTGCCCAGATCCTGCTCCGGGACATGCCGTCGGGTTAGCGCGTCCCGTGCCTAGCCCCGTCCGAGCCTCCGAGGTCCCCGCCGACCGCCTGCTGGAGCTCACCCATGCCCTTCGAAGATCCCTGACCGCCCGGGGCGAGTACCTGCCCCCGGACTGGGTCGAAGAGGCCGCGAACGATCTTCGCACCGGACGACTGACCGGCTGGGCACTCCCCAGCCCGCCGGGGGGCTCGCGGTCGTGTCGATCCACGGGGCCCGGGCGGTCGGCCACCTCCACATCGAGCCCGGTCCCGAGGCGTCCCAGCGCGGCGTGGCCCTGCTGGCGGGGCTGCGCGCGGCCGTGCCCCGAGACGCTCTCCGGAGCGACGTGGGGGTGACGGGACTCACCGACGAGCAGGAGCGGGCCGTCGCCGGCGTCTTTGAAGGCGATCCGGGGTTCTCCGTCCTCCGCCGGTTCCGGCTCGTCCGCCCCACCGGGGACGTGGTCCCGCAGGACGCGCCGCTGCTGGCGCCTCCGCTCCGGCGGGTCCCGGTCCGCGATCTCCCCCTCGAGATGCTCGCCCAGCTCGACTGGGCCTCGTTCCAGGGGACACCGGACGAGGCGTTCGTTGCCGAGGACGCCGCCGCCGACCAGCGGCTCCTTTCCGACATCCTCGCCGGCCGGCTGGGGCGGTTCTTGGACGAAGCTTCGGCGGCCCTTGTGAACACGGATGACCAGTTGGTCGGGGCCGTGCTGACGGCCGAGGAGTCCCCTCGGGATGCGATCTTCCTTGATCTGGTGGTCCACCCGGCGTTCCGCCGACACGGGATGGCGTCCCTGCTGCTCCGATGGGGTATCCGGGCCGCCGCGGCACTGGGGTACGCTACGGTAACCCTCTGGGTGACCGAGACGAACCTTCCGGCCCGCGCCCTCTACGAGCGGCTCGGTTTCCAGCCGGACCTGCAGACCGCGATCTACCGCTGGTCGATGCCGGGGCCGGCGCCGGCCGCGCATCCGCAGTCCGGTCGGTAGGGACAGCCATCGTACATCCAGCGCGGGCAGACTGGCAGTTTGGAGGGATCCCGATCCGACAGGGCGCGCCGCAGTCCCCGGATCCGGTCGCCCGCGAGGGTCCGGGGGTCCGACCCCCCATCGAACGTCACCCGGTAGGCGTGGATCCGCCGGTCCCAGGGGACGACCCGTTCATACCCGACCACCAGCGAACCCTCCCGCGCGCCGAGGGCGGCGCACCTCAGGCCGAGCTCCAGGATGTACCTGGGGCTGGTCGGTGACGACCCGCTCTTCCGCTGGAGGGTTCCAGGAGCGGTTGGTCTTGAGCAGCAGGGGCCGACCGGCGAGGGTCGTTACTCGCTCCAGCGGTTCGCCGTCTGGGGCGTCCACCGCGGCGACCTCGCCGGCGACCCCGCTCTCGAGCAGGTCCGAGAGCGTCCGCCAAAGGTCCTCGGTCCCGCCGCCCGCGGGGGGGGTCCACTCCCGCTCTGCCTCGTCGGGTGGCATTGTCCGGTCGAAGTACGCCCGTCGGGGGTATAGGAGGTCCCGGAATCGTCGGATGCCTGGGGCCTCGGACTGGGGAGTCAGGCCGTCGACGAGCCGCCCTGCGACGTCGGGAACCGGCGCGACCTTCGGCAGCGGCCCGAAGGCATCCAAAGCCGCCTCCGGTTCGGTCCCCTGGCAGTCGCAGACCCCTGCGGCCTGGAACTCACACCCCCGGTCCCTCCATACACAGCGGGGGAGGGCATCGGGGGTACCGCGCTCCAGCGCCGCTCGAAGGGCCGTCGCCCGGCGAAGCGCCTCGGCCCAGGCCACGTCAGCCGCGGGGAACTCGGCGTCATACGCCTCGGCCCGCGGCCCGCCCTCCGAGGTAGGGTCGATCAGGATCAAGCGCGCCTCCGATCGTTCGAGGAGGCCGCAGTAGATCGCCAGTTGCTGGAGGTACGAGGGCCGGACCGCCGCCCCCTCCGCCCCGCTCCGGAGCGAGGTGGTCTTGAGCTCCGTCACCCGCTCGTCCAACAGGTCGATCCGGGCCACGATCCCCTCCCGCCGCCGGCGGACCTCTCTCGCGCTCGCGGGGGCCAACACGTGGCCGGCCCGCACATGCATCTCCTGGCCGGCGCGCATCCGCGCCGCGCGCTCCGGGCTCGCCGGCACCGGCCGAACCCTCCGCCAGTAGGCGGCTCGGGGATCCAGCAGCTCGGTGACCGAGACGGACCTCTCGAGGGGCCCTGCCTTCTGCCGGTCGACGAGGGCCCTCCGGAGGAGCTCGTCAGGTCGGGCCGTGGCGCCCCAGCCCGTAGTGTCGAGGGCGTTGGCGGACACGGACGCCCTCATCTCCGGCGGCACTTCCCTCTTGGCCTTGGCCCCCGCCGTTTAGTACGCCAGCCGCTCCCTCGCAGTGTGGCGGCCGGCCCCCGGGGTCCCTTGATCATCGGAAGCGGGATCGCCGGCCTCTACGTGGCGCTCCGGAGCCACGAACTAGGCCTCCACCCGACGGTGGTGACCAAGTCGCGGCTCGAGGAGTCGAACACCCGCTACGCCCAGGGCGGCATCGCCGCCGCCGTGGGACCGGGGGATTCGGTCCAGTCCCATCTTCGGGACACCCTCCGGGCCGGCGCAGGGCTTGTGGACGTTGCCGCGGCCCGGTGCCTGACCGCAGAGGCGCCGGCGCGCATCGCTGACCTCGTCCGGTACGGGGTCCCGTTCGACACCGTGGACGGCTCGGTCGCCCTCGGGCGCGAGGCGGCCCACTCCCGGGCGCGTATCCTCCATGCTGGCGGGGACGCGACCGGCCTCCGAATTGAGGAGACCCTACGGGCGCGTGTCCTCGATGCCGGGATCGACACCCGCGAAAAGTGCGTGCTCCGACGCCTCCGTCCGCAGGGGCGCAAGATCGTCGCGACCTTGTCGCGCCCCGACGGGGGGGGCATTGAGGAGACCGAGCCAGGGTCGGTGGTCCTGGCGACCGGCGGCGCCGGGGGCCTCTACCGGGAGAGCTCGAACCCGTCCATCGCCACCGGCGAGGGGGTAGCGGTGGCGTTCCGGGCGGGGGCGCTCCTCACCGATATGGAGTTCATCCAGTTCCACCCCACCGTCTTCCTCCGCCGGGGCGCCCCGCGCTACCTCATCACGGAGGCGGTCCGGGGGGAAGGGGCCGTGGTCCGGAACTCCGCCGGCCGTCGATTTCTCCCGTCGTACCGACCGGGCCGCTGAACTGGCCTCTCGCGACATCGTGGCCCGGGCGATCTGGTCCGAGCTACGACGATCGGGGGACCGGGAGGTGTTCCTCGATGCGACCGGGATCCCTCGAGATCGTCTCTACGCCCGGTTCCCGCAGGTCTGCCAGTTCCTCCGGGACCACGGGATCGACCCCGCCCGCGAGATGATCCCGATCTCCCCCGCGGCCCACTACATGATCGGGGGCGTCGCCACCGATCGAATGGGCAGGACGAGCGTCCCTTCGCTGCTCGCCTGCGGGGAGGTGGCCAGCACGGGGGTCCACGGAGCGAACCGGCTGGCGAGCAACTCGTTGCTGGAAGGGCTGGTGTTCGGCGAGCGCGTGGCGAGGCTCCTCCGGAGCCCCGCCCATGGGGGCCCCCTGACCCCCCGGGAATGCCTCCGGATCGCGCCGGTCCCCGGCGAGGGCCGGCGGTTCGACCCCCGGACGACGACCGCGATCCAGGGGCTGCTTTGGGAGAAGGTGGGGATCGTTCGGCAGGGCACGGAGCTCGAGGCCGCCGTCGGTACACTGGACCGCTTCCGGCGCCTCACGGAACCCTCATCCGAGGATGACCTCCCCGGAGCGACCGCCAACCACGCCCTCCTGGCGTCCCTGATCACCCGGGCCGCCCTCACCCGTACCGAGAGTCGCGGGGCTCACTATCGGACCGACCATCCGGCACCCCGGGGGAGCTGGCGACGCCACCTGGGACTTGTCCGGGGCGGCTGATCGGTGGTCGACCCCCGGAGCCGCCGCGGTTAGGGTTATGCGGGCCGGCTCCTCGGAGGAGCATGGACCTCGAGCTGTCCCCGATCGAGCGCGACCTGAGGGAGGCCGCTCAGAAGTTCACGGCCCGTGAGATCGCCCCCGTGGCGGACCGGATGGACCGGGAGGACTGGTTCCCGAGGGAGCTCTTCCGGCGGCTCGGCGAACATGGGTTCCTCGGGGTCACGCTCCCCGAGTCCGACGGAGGACTGGGACAGTCGTACCTGGCCCAGGCCGTCGTGCTCGAAGAGATCGCTCGCGCCAGCCCGGCCCTGGCCCTCTCCGTAGGCGCCCACGCCAATCTCTGCGCCGACAACCTGGCCCGCAACGGCTCCCAGCACCTCCGCGCCCGGTATCTCCCGGGGCTCGCCTCGGGCGCCACCGTCGGGGCCCTCGCCCTGAC
The DNA here is from genome assembly GCA_963708255.1 of uncultured Thermoplasmata archaeon. Taxonomy (GTDB): domain Archaea; phylum Thermoplasmatota; class Thermoplasmata; order Lutacidiplasmatales; family UBA184; genus Lutacidiplasma. The sequence continues at coordinate 453,776 of CAVPSE010000002.1, read as the reverse complement.
GGAGCCGTCCAGTGGCTCCGACGCGGTCTCGCTACGGACCCGGGCCGAGCGTCGGGGCGACACCTGGGTGATCAACGGCTCCAAGCAGTTCATCACCAACGGCCCGGTCGCCGACACCCTCCTGGTCTACGCGAAGACCTCGCCCCAAGACGGGGCCCGCGGGATCAGCGCTTTCGTCGTCCCGAAAGGGACCCCCGGGTTCACCGTTTCCCGCAGCCTCGACAAGATGGGCATGCGGGGCTCTCCCACCGGTGAACTCGCATTCCAGGACGTGGAGGTCCCCCACGACCACCTGGTCGGTGGGCTCAACGAGGGGGCGGGGGTGATGATGAGCGGGCTCAACGTCGAGCGGGCAGTGCTGGCCGCCATCCCGGTCGGCATTATGGCCGAGTGCCTCGACCGGTCGCATCGCGTACGCGAAGGAACGTGAGCAGTTCGGCCGGCAGATCGGCCGGTTCGAACTCGTCCAGGAGAAGCTCGCCAACATGCACACGCTGCTGGAGGCGTCCCGACTCCTCCTCTACCAGGCGCTCGCCCACGTCCAGACCGACAAGCGGTCGATGCGGTGGAGCGCCGCGGCCCTCACGTTCGGCTCGGAGGCGTCCACCCGGGTCGCGCTCGATGCCATCCAGATCTTCGGCGGGTATGGGTACATGCGGGACCTCCCCGCTGGAGCGTCTCGCCCGGGACGCGAAGCTCCTGGAGATCGGCGCTGGCACCTCCGAGATCCGCCGCCTCGTCGTGGCCCGGGAGCTCCTCGGTCCCGGCTTCGACGCGGTACTAGCGTGAGCGTTTCCCTTCGGTACGACGGCCCGCCCGAGGAGGTCGTCTTCCTACGACGCCCGAACCGGTTCCTTGCGGAGGTCCGGCCGCTCGAGGGCGGAGTAACACGGGCGGTGCATGTCCCCAACCCGGGGCGGATGGTCGAACTGCTCGTCCCAGGGGAGACTCGGGGGTTCACCGTCCGGCCCGGAATCCGGCGCGCGCCACGTCCGCGACGCTCGTTTCGGTCGTTCATGATGGGACCCTCGTCTCCATCGATACGCTGCTCGCCAATCGGATCGTCGGCCGGGCCCTGGCGGCCGGACAGGTGGGCGACCTCCCACGTACCGGGTGGCGGTCCGAGTTCACGGTCGGCCACCACCGGTTCGACTTCGCCCGCCTCGGTCGCCCGAGCGCGCGGACAGTTCACCTGCTCGAAGTGAAGAGCTCCAACCTGAAGGAGGGACGGATCGCCCGATTTCCCGGACGCCCCCACCGAGCGCGGGACCCGGCACATGGTCGCCCTGGCGAGGGCGTGCCGCGCCGGGTCCGGGCCGACGTGATCATCGTCGATCCAGCGATCCGATGTGGAGGCGTTCGCGCCCAACCGAGCGCTCGACCCAGCGTTCGCCGCCGCGTTCGACCGGGCCCGCCGCGCAGGGGTCGGCGTATCCGCCTACCGATTGGAGGTACGGCCCGACGGTGTCCGCTGGGGCCGACCCGTCCCCGTCCTTGACCCCGGCCGAGAACATATTTAACCGTCTCGACTCCAATCGCCGGACGATGAGCGGAAGGCCTCCGCCGGCCGCGCCTGCCGCCGCCCTTCGGCTGGAGGTCCTCAAGGAGCTTCAGCAGCTCATCGACAACCGCGACAGCCGCGACCGGATCGACCGCGGACCCCTCTCTGAGACCAAAGGACGCGAGCATTGGGTCCTCCACCTCCTGCTCCGCGCGGAGGAGTCGAACCAGTCGCACTTCGATACCCTGATCGGCACCGCGTACTCGAACCTCCTCTTCGCGGCTCCAGGCCCTCGATGACCGTGTCGCCCGGGTCGAAGAGCAGGCCACGACCGCCACGGGCGACCTCCGGGAGCGGGTCGATGCGGTCTCCGCGGCGGTCGGCGAGCGGATGGACCTGGGGTTCTCGGCCAGGCCTCGACCGCCTTTCCGGCGAGCTCGGCGCCCGGGTGCTCAAGGACCTCGACCAGCGGTGGAAGCCGATCGGGGAGTCGATCGAAACGTTCGCGATCAGTTCCCGGGAGGTCCTCAAGGACGTGGCGGACACCTACCGGGTCGCCACCCAGACCCGGCTCCTCCTGAACGAGAACGCCCGTCGGATCACCGACCTGAGCCGCGACCTCCTCGCCCTCGAGGACAGCCTCAAGCTCGTGGTCACGAAGGCGATCGAGGAGGCGCTGGCCCCCCTGGAGCAGCGCGTGTCGAGCTTGGAGGCCCACGCCGGCATCGCCCCCAACGGCACCGCCCCGGCGCCAGCGGCGTCCGACCACCCGGTCTCCCCCGCGGACGGGGCCTAACGCGCTCGGATGACCCGCATCTCCCCCTCGCATCCCCGTTACCGGAGCCTGAAGGTCCGGGCCGACCTCGCCGAGGCAGCCCGGGCCGGCCTCGTCGTCCCCGAGGGGCTCATCGCCCACGGCCGGGGGGAGGCGTTCGACTACTTCCTCGGTGAACGGACGATCCCGTCCGCCCGACGAGCCGAGCGGGTCGCGGCCCAATGGCTCCTCGCCGCCCACCGTCCCGTCCTCAGCGTCAACGGGAACGTGGCGGCGCTCGCCGCCCCCCAGGTGGCGGCCCTGGCCCGCGCGCTCCCGTCTCTCCGCATCGAAGTGAACCTGTTCCACCGGACCCCCGCGCGGGTCCGCTCGGTCGCCCGGCGCCTGACCGGCGCCGGGGTCCGGTCGGTCCTCGGGCTCCGGCCGACGGGCCGGGTCCCGGGCCTCGACTCGGACCGTGGTCGGGTGGACGTCCGCGGGATCGGCGCCGCCGACGTTTGCGTGATCCCCTTGGAGGACGGCGACCGGGCGTCGGCACTGAAGCGGATGGGCCTCCGGGTCATCTCGATCGACCTCAACCCCCTCTCGAGGACCTCGCAGGTCGCCGACATTCCGATCGTCGACGAGCTCACCCGGGCGCTCGACGGGATCCGTCGCGGCGTCACGGCGTCCGCGGCCGGTCCCTCCCCGGCGAATTCCCTCCCTTCGACGCGGAATGGGCCCGCCGGGCCGCCCGCCGGGCGATGTCGGCCGGGTTGGCGGCTACAGCAGTCGCTTCGGGCGGTCCTCGATCGCGCCGGAGGACCGCTTCGCTATCTCGGCGAGGAACCGCCCGTCGACCGCGTCCAGGGGGCCCTTCGACGCGCGGGCGAGCACCACCCCGGCCGTCCGTTCCCCCTCGCGGACCGGGACGGCGACCTCGGCGGTAGCCGGGTCGTCGACGCGCCGACCCACTCGCACCGCCTCGTCGACGGAGGGAGGGATCTCCGCGACCGTCCGACCCTCGGGAACGGTGCCCCCCGCGAACGACGTCGGTGGCGGATCGGCCCGATAGAAGGAGACCGCGGCGAGCTCCGCGAACTCGGCGAGGAGGTATCGCGCCACCTCGTCGAGGGCGGGGCGACCGTCCAGCCGGCTCAGGATCGCGTCGACCTGGAGCAACGCGGCGGGGGTCCTACGGACGGGAAGGGTCATGGGCTCCGGGAGGGAGCGCCGAGGGGGAGAATCCCCGCCGGGCGGTCGGATCCGCCGTCGGCCTTTGAACTCCCGAGGCGTATTCCGCCACGAGCTTTCCAGACTCGCGCCGTACCGGACTGAGCCACCTCGGCACGCCCGGTCGACGGACCGAATCCGAAGGATAAGGTTAGCGGCAGAACCGACGCGAAGGCGAGGACGCCGGAAGTCTAGATGCGCCAGCCGGACCCGCCGCACCGGGGGCAGCGCCGGGCGGGGTACCGGCCTGGACCGGCGATCCGCACTCCGAGCAAGGGGTCGTCTCCTCGCCGAGGAGCGAGAGGCAATCGAAGCATGCGCCCCCGCGCCGGTCGTTGGGAAGGACCACCAGGTCCTTGCCACAGAACGTGCACGGCTGGAGGCGGTCCTCCATCGAAGAAAAGCTCCGGTTGTCGGCGAACTGAAGCATGGGATTCGCGCACCCGCGTGGCGGTACATAAGGGCTTGCGTCGGCCACCGGTCTTCTCGACGGCCGGTCGACGGAAAAAACGACGCCAGGACTAGGGCTCGCGCCACCGCGCCTTCCAGGCCGCCAGCGCCAGAAGGAACACGGTGAACCCGATCAGCACGAGCCAGTCGACGAGGGGGCTGACCCCCGGGATCGCCGGCTCGCCGAACGACCGGTGAAGCAGGTCGGCCGCGTACGTGGTCGGGGAGAGCGTACGCCAGCGGCACGAGCCACCCCGGGAGGCGCTGGATCGGGTAGTACACCGGCGGGAGCACGGAGAGCCCGAGAGAGATGATCCCGGAGAAGACGAACGTCTCCCGAACGTCCTGCAGGAACGTGGCGAGGGTGAAGCCGAGGGCGGAGGCGAACGCCCACACCAGGAGCAGGACAAGGATGAGGGTGAGCCCGCCGGCGAGGTTCGCCCAGCCGCAGTACCCCCAGAGCAGGACAAACACCGCGAGGCCGGGGAGGGAGTAGACCAGCTCCGAGAGGGCGATCCCCGCCACATAGACCCACGCTTCGACGGGGGAGGCGACGACCACGTCCTGGAGCTTGAGGTCCTGGCGGTAGTGGGAGATGTCGGTCTGGAGCGAGGTGCCGATGGAGAGCATCGTCATCAGCATCCCCCCGCCGATCCCGTACGCGAGGAGCACGCCGTTGGAGGCGATGGTGATGAAGAACAGGAACGAGAGCGGGGAGGCGACGATGTTGATCAGGTACAGCGGCTGGGTCCGGATCGGCAGCGCGCCGTTGAGGTAGGTCAGGGTCAGTAGGGCGCGGAGGCGGTGGCGAACGACGGTCACGCGCTCTCCAAAGGAGCCGCGTCGTCCTCGTCGATCCGGTGGCCGACGACCTTCAGGAAGATGTCCTCGAGGGTCGCCGGCCCCAACGAAACCCGGGCGCCCGCCTTCATGGCCCGCAGGGCGAGCTCCCGGGCGTCCGACTCGGTGGCGAAGACGAGGAACCCGCCGGCGATCTCGCTCACGTCCCCGAACCCGTCCAGGTCCGCGCGAGCGAGGCCCCCCTGGACCGTGACCCGGTACGGCCGTCGGATCCGTCCCCCGGAGCTCCTCGGGGGTCCCCTGGAGGAGGACCTTGCCACCGTCGATGAGCGCGAGCCGGGTCGAGAGCGCCTCCGCCTCGTCGAGGTAGTGGGTGGTGAGGACGATGGTCCGTCCCTCGCGCTCGATCCGCCGGATCGCGCCCCAGACCTCCCGGCGCGCCATCGGGTCGAGACCGGTGGTCGGTTCATCGAGGAACAACAGCTCGGCGTCGGACGCCAGGATCATGGCCACCATCGCCCGGCGACGCATACCGCCGCTCAGCTGGTTGACCATCCGCTTGCGGACCTGGGTCAGGCCGAGCTCCTCCAGCGCCGCGTCGGTCCGGATCCGGGCGTCCGCGCGCTCCATGCCTCGCATCCGGAGGTACAGGAACACGAGCTCGTCGACGTTGACGAAGTAGAGCGGCCGCGATTCCTGGGGGACGGAGGCGATCCGGGTCCGGATCTCGCCGGTCTGCCGGAGGACATCGAACCCCAACACCTCGAGGCTGCCGCTCGTCGGCGTCAGCTGGGTGCCGGCGATCCGGACGAAGGTGGTCTTGCCGGCGCCGTTCCGCCCGATGAGCCCGAACACCTGGCCCGTAGGCACTTCCAGGTCCACGCCCTGGAGCGCCACGTTGCCAGCGGGGTACCGCTTCCCGAGGGCACGGGCCCGCAGGGCAGGGGGAGGCATCTTGGACGGCTCCGAACCTCGGGGTCCGTTAAGGCTGGCGGAGCCCGCTAGCTCGAGGATCTCCGAGAGCCGTTCCTCTCGCCGGGCCCGCTGGATCTCGAGCGCGATGCGCCGGCCCGTCGAAAGGTTCGGGGCGATGAGGTCGGAGTACGGGGAGCCTGACACGAACAGGTTCGTGCCAGCGACGATGCGCGTCGAGATCTCGAAGACCTTGAAATCGAGGTTCTCGGTCATGATCCCCTCCACGCAGAACGGTCCGACCATCCCGCCGAACAGCTCGATCGACCGCTCGACGATCCGGGCCCCCACGTCGAAGATCTTCGGGAGGAGCGACTCCCGCAGCACCACCCCGACGTTGCCCGTGACGACGAACGTCGGACGGATGCCGGTCTTGAGGAGCTCGTCCTGGGCTGCCCAGCTTGTACAGCTCGTCGATGTTCGCCTCGTCCCGGCGGTCCATCCCCAATAGCTCCAGCGAGCCATGGCCGACGCGGTAGCCTCGGTCGGAGAGCGGGGAGTAGAAGAAGTGGACGTAGTACCGCGTTCCCAGCACGTACTCCTGGATGACGTGGGGCCCGGTCGGCTGGAACTCTGCGAGGGCCTCCCGGTTCTGGGCGAGGAAGAACCCTTTCCCGCCCTTCGCCCCGTAGTACTTCACGATCGCCGGCCCGTCGACCTCCTCGGGGGTCGCGTACCGACGCGGCATGGGGACGCCGGCCGACTCGAGCCACTCCCGTTCCTTCTCGCGGTCCGACTCCCAGGCGATCACCGCCCGGTTCCCGAACACGGGGACCTCGAGCTTGCCGAACGCCTCGGGACCGAGGTACTCCACGAAGGAGCCATGGGGGACGAGGATCGCCGCTTCGTCGTTGAGCTTCTGGGTCTGGGAGGCGAGGACGCTGACCTTCGGGACGGTCAGGAACTTGTCCGGGCGGGCCAGCGGAAAGGCGTCGTAGAACTTGGGGGGGGCTCCCACGCATATCCCCAGGGTCGGGAGCTGCTCGGTGCGGGCCCCGTGGAAGATCTGCAGGGACGAATGCGAGCAGAGGGTCGCGACGGCCGGCGTCCGTCCCTCGAGGGAGGCGAGACGTGCGGAGTTGGAGAGCTGTACCCCCATACCGACGCCTATCGGGTGCGATTGATAACCGTTGCCGGTTCAGTCCCGGGACCCGCCGCCCTCGAGCTCCCAGTACCACCGGACCTGGCGGCCGCCCGTCTCGGAAAGTCGTCGACGGACCTCGGGGTCCAGGGTCCGGTCGAGGACCAGCTTGCGGAGCGCCTCGGGGTCGTCCGGGCGGGCCCGGGCGCTAAGGCCGTGGGCCGCCAGGAGGGGACCGACGGACTCCTCCCGGAACCGCCAGGTCTCCTCCCGACCGCCGGACCACCGTCGAGGCGGTCCCGGGGATCCGATGGACGCCGAGCCGTTCGGCCTCCCGGTGGAGGCTCTCGGCGGCCGCTCGCAGTTCCTGCTCGAGGCGGACCTCCTGGGCCCGGAGCGATTCGAACCGGTCCACCAGTTCCCCGAGCCGCTCCCGATCGGGCTCGGGGACGTTCCGGAACTCCGGGCACATTCCCTTGAACTCGCACCGGGAGCAGTGGCGACCGGGGGTCGGCTCGTACAAACGCGCTCCGGATCCCATCGTAGGTGCGCCCCACCCGGTCCCGGACCACGCTGATGGCGTCGGGGACCCTCCGGGGGGCCGAGAGGGCGGTCTGGCCCCGGAGGTGGTAAAGGGTGAGCCGCTCGACCGGTTCGGAGTAGTTCGACTCCACCAGCACCTGATAGACGGTCAGCTGGTCCGACTGTCGGACGTCGTCCTGCGAGAGCTCCCGGGAGGTCTTGTAATCGATGATCTCGAGGCCGCCGGTGGGCGTCCGGTCGATCCGGTCGAGATAGCCGTGGACCGGCACCCCTTCCCACTTCGCCTCGAGGTGTTGCTCGACGGCGACCGGGGCCGGCGGGGACCGGGACGATCGGCGTCCCGGTACGCGGTCAGGAGCTCCCGGCCGAGCGGCCTTGTACCTCGCCTCCTCCTCGGGGGAGTTGTACCCCTCGCCGACCCACTGCTCGTCGTACCAGACCGAGCATCGTCTCGACCGCGGGGAGACGCCCGGTCGGGACCGGCCCGTGGGCGCCGGGCGGGAACTCGTCGAGGGTGCGTTGACGCTCTCCGTCGGGCATCCGACGGGCGGCGGGGACCACCAGCGGTTTGAGCAGCTCCTCGAGGACGGAGTGGACCGTCCGGCCGAAGGAGAAGTAGCCCCGCGGGCGCCTCCGGGAGCTGGTCGATGTACAGGAACTTCCACCGGAGCGGGCACTCGGTGTAGGCCCGGACCGCGGAGTAGCTCAGCGCGCCGTGGGCCCCCACGTCGTCCCGTAGGAGCGGGGGATTAACGCGTTTCCCCGCCCCCGGGTGGGTCCGCCGGCCTAGTGGCCGACGGCCAGGGCGTCCTCTTCGAGCTTGCCGCCCTCAGGGCGAGGGAGCGGGGGCAGGCCGGGGGCCGCCCCGGACCTGCGGGTTGGTGAGGTTCTTCGGCAGCCCCAGGAGGTCGAGGAGCTCCTTGTAGTGGTTGCGGATCGTCACCGGCGTGACGTTCGCGACGAGCGCGATCCGGTCCTGGCTGCGGGGCTCCCCCATCAGGTTCGAGGCGATGTAGATGATCGTCGCCAGGATCCCGTTCGGGAGGACGCCGCTCGTGGAGTAGACCTGCTCGACCTGCTCCAGCAGCGAGAGCACCTTGTGACGGACCTCCTTCGAGAGGTTCAGGTCCTGCGTGAACCGGACCAGGTAGTCGCGCGGCTCGACCGGCTTCAGACCGAGCTTGAGCTCCCGGGCGAGGAGCGTGTAGGCGCGGCCGACCTCGATCTTGGTCGCCTTGGAGTGGGCGATGATCTCCTTCATCGTCCGGGGGACGTGGCACTGCCGGCAGGCCGCATAGACACTGGCCGCGACCAGGGCGACGATCTTCTTGCCGCGCGTCGCCTTGTGCTCGAGCGCGCGACGGTAGATGTACGTCGCGGACTCCTTGACCTCCCGCGAGAGGCCCAGGACCCCGGCGAGGCGGTTCAGCTCGCCCAGCGCCACGACGAGGTTCCGCTGGTGGGTGCGGGCCGCCCGGAGGCGGTGGTTGAGCTTGCGCAGATGGTAGAACTTGAGCGAGGTGTTCCGCGAGAGGCTGTTGCCCTGGAAATCGCGGGTGGGAACGCCGATCTCGCTGAACAGTCCCTTGTCCGGCATCAGGGGAGAGATGACCGGGCCCCAGCCGCGGGCCTCCCGGCCGGTGTCCTCCTTGCTGCCGCGCTGACCCCGGTCCGAGACCAGGGCGGACGCGTCGACGACGAGCCCGCAGTCCGCGCAGACGATCTCGCCGCGCATGTCGTCCCGGGTCAGGTGGGTGGAGCCGCACTCCGGGCAGACATCCTCGGCCGGCGAGGTGGTGGCGTGACCCTTTCGGGAGGGGACGCTGGCATCGACCTCAGGAGGAACGATGGCGATCGAGGGTGTTTTCAGGGCTTTCGCCTTCGTGGAGGGACGGGACGGGGCCGCCCGGCTCGACGGAGCCACGGGCCGGTTCTTGGGGGAGTTTGCCTTCATGGGACCTTTAAGCTCATCGGAGGGCCCGTATATATAGCTTGGTTCCGTTACTGTCACCGTTGTGTGTACACATGCAACACAATGTTTCGCCCTAGCACGGGGGTTCACGCCACGGGGGTGACCGTGAAGACGCACCCCTTGGACGCGTGCCGTCGGGGGTCCGGGCGGGAGACCTCCCACCCGCTCCCGAGGCGGGTCTCGAGGACACCTCGGAGCATCCGGGGGCAGAGGACGCGACCGATCTCAGGCGACTGGGGCGTGCAGGCGAAGCACTGCGTCACCCGCAGGGTGAGCGGGTCCTCCCGTCGGACCTCGAGCTGGCCGAGCGCGTGGGTCGCGTAGTAGCCGACGAGCGAGCGGGCCACCTCCTCCGGGGTGCTCCCCTCGACCCGGGTGGCGATGGTCGAACCGAGCTGACGGGCCACCGTCTCGATCATCTCGGGGAGGTCGAACCGCACCTCCCGGACCCCCGTGGCGCGCATGCCGAGCTCGGTGATCTCCCGGAGCCGCTGGAACGGTTCGGCGAGGTGGCCCTGCATGACCGCGAGGCTCGCGCCCGGCGGCGACTCCAACTCCACGATCCGCTGTTCGGCCGGCGTGCCGCGCCCCCAGAGGCGCTGGTGGTACTGGCGGGTGCGCGCGATGAACTCCGGGAGCCGTTGACCAGAGGGCGACCTGGGACTCGCCGGTGGGGCCCAGCCCCTCCTCACCCGACACGAACACCAGCGCGCCGAACCGGTCCACCACGATCGCCCGGTTGGTCACGGGGGCCGCCGCATGGCGCATGTCGGAGAAGGAGGCGAAGTGCTTGGAGTCCCCGAGCGTCGCGCCGGTGACCTCGGTGACCATTCGTACCCGAACGCCTCGGGCCGACGCATCGCGCAGCGCCCTGTCGACACCTCCGTCGATCGCCCAGCCGAGCGAAAAGCCGCTCACCGAGAGGAGGATCTCCTTCTCGGCCGTGCCGAACCGGCGCTTCAGGAACGTCTGGATCCGGGAGCGACCCTCGAGGACGGCGAACTTCTGGTCGTCCCCGGGGTCGGGCCCGGCGAGCTCCTCCTCAAGGTCGCTGAGGAGACGGCGCCGGTCCCCCTCAAGGCGCTCCAAACGGTCCGCCGCGTGCCGGACGTACTTCTCGAGCAGCTCCCCGGGGGGGACCGCGGCAAGGCGCATCGGCCGGCGGCCGGTCGCCTGGAGCAGACCGTCCCGCTCGAGGAGGCGGATGAACCGGTACGCCTCGACCCGGTTGAGGCCGGCGGATCTGGCGAGGGCGCTCGCGGTCTGGGGCCCGGCCCGGCACGCCGCCAGGTAGAGGCGGGCGCCCCGCTCCGGGACGCCGTGCTCCACCAAGAGCTCGAGCAGGGAGCCGGTGGCCCGCCGCATAGAACGGGGAGACGGAGAGGCCGTAAAACTCCCCGGACCCGCTAGAGCGCGGCCTGGAAGTCCTCGATCGTGAGCGTATAGGGGGCCTCGGCGGCGGCACCGCCCCGGGACTTGAGGACCTCCCGCGCGAGGAGCCAGTAGACCGTCGCCAGGGCGACGCGGCCCTTGTTGTTGGCGGGCACGACCAGGTCCACGTTCCGGGTCTCGTTGTTCACGTCGCAGAGCCCGACGACGGGGATCCCGATGGAGACGGCCTCGCTGAGCGCCTGCTGGTCGGTGGCGGGGTCGGTGCAGAGCAACACCTTGGGCTCGAAGTACTCCGCCAGGTTGGGATTGGTCAGGCAGCCGGGGACGAACCGCTCGGCGTACGAGACCCCGCCAACGGCCTTCGCGAACACCTTGACCGGTTTTTGGCCGTACTGGCGCTGCGAGACAACGAGGATCTTCTCCGCGGGGAACCGGGCGAGGAACTTGGCGGCGATCCGGATCCGCCGGTCGGTCTCCCGGATATCGAGGACGTGGAGACCGTCGAAGCGGACCTTGTAGACGAACCGGCGCATGCTGGCCGATTTCTGCTGGGTGCCGATATGGACGCCGGAGGTGAGATACGTCTCCTCGGGGACGAGCAGCTCGCCCGGGCGGGTGTCCTGACCCTCCTCGTCGGTGGCCATCTGCTCGACGTCCTCGGCGCTCATCGACCCTCTGGGTGGGGGGCGCCGAGACGTAGGAGTTCATTTAGCTTTGCCACCCGCTCGCCGCCCAGCAGCCCGCACTTCAGCGCCGCCGCCTCCGTGGCGACGGCGAGGTGGGCAAGCCAGCCGTCGGGAACGTCCCCGGACCGGTGGGAGGTGACCGTCCGTTGCCCGTGGGCCCGGGCGTAGTCCACCGTGGCCAGGGTGTCGGTCAGGGTCCCGACCTGGTTGACCTTGATCAGGATGGAGTTGGTGGCATGCCGGCGGAGCCCCTCCTCGAGCCGGGACAGTCGGGTCGTGTAGAGATCGTCCCCCACGATCAGGGTCTTCGATCCCACCGCCTTCGTGAGCTCGGCGAAGGAGTCGTACGCCTCCTGCTCGAACGGGTCCTCGAGATACCGGATCCCGTACCTGTCGACGAGCTCGATCAGGAACCCCAGCTGGCCTTCCGGGGTCGAGGGTCTGCTCCCGGTACCGGTACTGGCCACCCTCGAAGAACTCACTGGCGGCGAGATCGAGGCCGGGATGGACCGCGAGGTGGAGGGCGTCGGATGCCCCGTGGCAGGCCTCGGCCAGGAGCTCGATCGCCTCCACGTTGCCGATCGGCGCCACCCAACCGCCCTCGTCGCCCCGTCCGAGCGAGGCCGTCGGGAACTTAGCGTGGAGGGCCGCCCCGACACGGCCATGGACCTCCAGGGCGACCCGCACCGCGTCCGACGGGCGGGCCTCCGGAGCGAACGCGATGAACTCCTGGATCTCCGGCCCACCGATCGCGTGGCGGCCCCCGTTGAGGCAGTTACCGACGATCGCGGGGAACCGCTCCCCCGTCACCCCGGGCCGCTTCAGCCACTCCCAGAGCTCCAGCCCCCGGTCCGTGGCGGCCGCGCGGGCCGAGGCGATGGACACGGCGGTGGCGGTGTTCCCGCCGATCCTCGCGAAGTTGGTCGACGGGTCGACGTGGTGGAGGATCCCGTCGACGATCGGAGATCATCCAGGGAGGCACCGGCGAGGGCCGGGGCCACCTCGGAGACGAAGGTCCGTTCCGCCGCGGGCACTCCGCCCTCCGGGAACGCCTGGACCTCGTGGGTACCCGTGCTGGCCCCGCTCGGAGCCGCCACCACCCCGACACTGCCGTCCGAGGAGACCACGGTCACCTCGACCGTCGGCTTTCCTCGGCTATCATACACCTGGCGGATCCGGGAGGATCGTATCCGGCTCATGGCCCCTCGACGAACTCCACAAGGACACCGTGGAACGACTTCGGATGGACAAACCCTACCCGGCGGCCGCGGGCGCCGGGGCGCGACACGGTGTCGATCAGCCGGTACCCCCGCTCGGAGACCGAGCGGAGCATCGCGTCGACGCTCGGGACGTGGAACGCCACATGGTGGATCCCGCCCCCCCGTTCCGCGATGAACCGGCCCGACCGGGGAGGCCGGATCGGTCGGCTCGAGGAGCTCGAGGTGGGAGTCGCCCGCCGGAAGGAACGAGACCCGCACCCTCTGGCCTTCGACCACCTCCGGTGGGCTGCCCCGCACCCCCAAGGTCGGTTCCCAGAGCGCGAGGGCGTCCGAGAGGCTGGCGACCGCGACCCCGAGATGATCGATCTTCACGGTGACCCGCTCAGAAGGCTCGGGAGGGTCGGTGTTCGCCGAATATCTCGCGCCACGCGCCCGCGATCTCACCGAGGGTCGCATCGGCCCGCACCGCGGCCAGGACCGGGAGCATCACGTTCGATCCGGCCTCCGTGGCCCGGATGAGCTCCCGGAGCGCCCGGTCGGCCTTCCGAGCGTCCCGGTGGGAACGGAACCGGGCGACCGAGCGGACCTGACGGTCCTCGAGGGCCGGATCCACCCGCTGGAACCGGCCGGCGGCCTGCCGGCCCTTTCGCGCCGGGAACAGATCGAACTCCGGGTTCCCCTCCGGGAACGCGTTGACCCCGACAACGAGCTCCTCCTTCGACTCCCGTGCCTGGGCCACGCGGTACGCCTCCCGGGCGATCTCGCCCTGGTAGAACCCCTTCTCGACGGCGACCAGTGAGCCACCCATCGCCTCGACGCGGTCGAGGTACTCGCGCGCCTCGCGCTCGATCCGGTCGGTCAGGTACTCGATCTCGTAGGCCCCGCCCAGTGGGTCGATCGTCGAGGGGACACCGGACTCCTCCGCGAGGATCTGCTGGGTCCGAAGCGCGAGCCGGGCCGATGACTCGGTCGGGAGCCCGAGGGCCTCATCGAGGGCGTTGGTGTGCAGGGACTGGGTGCCGCCGAGGACGGCGCTGAGCGCCTCCAGGGTGGTACGGACGACGTTGAGCTCGGGCTGCTGGGCGGTGAGCGACGAGCCCGCGGTCTGGGTGTGGAACCGCATGGCCCACGAGCGGGAGCTCTTCGCCCCGAGCAGCTCCCGCGCCACCGAGGCCCACAGTCGGCGGGCGGCCCGGAACTTCGCGATCTCCTCGAGGAAGTTCCGGTCGGCGGAGAAGAAGAACGAGAGCCTCGGCAGGAACTCGTCGACGGCCAGCCCCCGGTCCCGGGCGGCCCGGACATATGCGATGGCGTTCGCGATGGTGAAGGCGACCTCCTGGCTCGCGGTGGCGCCCGCCTCGCGCATGTGATAGCCGGAGACGGAGATGTAGTTCCACTGGGGCATCTCGCGGGTGGCGAACTCGATCAGGTCGGTGGTGAGCCGCAGCGACGGCCCCGGGGGGTAGATGTACGTTCCCCGCGCGATGTACTCCTTCAGGATGTCGTTCTGGACCGTGCCCCCGAGCTTCGCCCTCGGTACGCCCTGGGTTTCGCTTACGGCGACGAGGAGCGAGGTGAGGATCGGCGCCGTGGCATTGATGGTCATCGATACCGTTGCCGTATCGAGCGGGATCTGCCCGAACAGTGTCTCCATGTCGGTCCGCGAGGAGATGGCGACCCCGCAGCGCCCGACCTCCCCCTTCGATCGCACGTGGTCGGAGTCGTAGCCGATCTGGGTCGGAAGGTCGAACGCGACGGAGAGACCGGTCTGCCCTCCCGCCAGGAGGTAGCGGAAACGCCGGTTCGTCTCCCGGGCGCTCCCGAAGCCAGAGTACTGGCGGAAGGTCCAGAGCCGGCCCCGGTACATCGTGGGCTGGACGCCGCGGGTGTACGGGGGAGCCCCCGGGAACCCGAGGTGGTCCATGTAGCCGCTCTCGTCGTCGGGCGGCCCGACGAGGAGGGGGACGCTCCCGCCGTCCACGGCGTCCCCGAGGGCCGACCGGGCCTCGGCCTCCCAGCGAGCCTTCGAGGCCGATGGGCGCCGTCGGGCCGGCATCGCGGGTCGACCGAGCCCCTCGATAAAGCCTCTACCGTCGGGGTCCGCCGCCCACGAGGACCGCGAGGGCACTCAGATCCAGCTCGGCCCAGGCCACGGGGACCGGCACCCCGGTCACGGCCAGCAGCTCCGGGTGGATCTCGCCGAGCCAGGCGACGGGCTCGCCCGCCAGGCGCACGACGGCCGCGCGCCCCGGGATGGTCCCGGCGATCTCGATGGGTTCCCGAACCCCGGCGGCCCCCGATGCCCGCATCAGGTAGTCCACTACCGCCGCAACCTCCGCGAACCCGGCCCCGGTTCCCGCGACCATCGTCCCCGCGTGGAACCGGGTCTCCGATCCGGTTTCGGCGCCTGGGGACGGGACTACGACCGGCCCGACCTCGCTGAACCGCTGGGGGTAGCCGTGCCGGCGGTTCCGTTCCAGGGTCGTGACGAGCGACGGAAGTAGAGAGTCCCGAAGGTACGCATACAAGTCCGAGACCGGGTTCGAGAGGGCGATCGCCTCGGCCCGTCCCGTGAGCGAGATGCTCCGCTCCGAGACGAGCACCGGGGTGTAGAGCGGGACGAACGCGAGACCGAGAAGCCGATCCGAGAAGGTCGCACGGAACCGCGCCATCGGGGTCCGGGCCCCCGGGTCTGGCTCGGTATGAGGAGGCCGTCCTCCGGGCGGACCCCCCGGATCAAGAGCAGGTCCTCGGCGAGGTCCGTCGAGCTCTGCAGGTCCGGCCGCCACGGCGGGACATCGACCGTCCATCCCTCCGAGGTTCTCGCCGGGTCCAGTCGGCAGCGTCGGAGCCCCTCGCTCACCTCGTCGGCCGGGATCGACCGGCCGGCAAGACGCTCCAGGACCCGGTCCGGCAAGGTCACATGGCGTGGGTGGACCAGTTGGGTCCCGGTCTCCGTCCGGGCGGCCCTCTCGACGTGGACGGGGGAGAGGTGCCAGCCCCGTGCGACGAAGACCAGGGAGAGGAGCCCGAGCGCCTCCTCGACCCGGCCCTCCCGAAGGCCGGTCGACTCGAGGAGGAGGGCCCCGTCCCCCGCCCGCGCCTCGCCCGCCTCCCGGCTGTTCAGGACGGGGGGGAGGCTGAGGATCGACCCCCGCGAATCTCGGAGAACGAGGCATCGGTCGCCCTCCCGCCCCAACGCGCCGTACTGGGACGCCATCGGGTGCTCCTCGAAGAACGCGGGCCCGGCGACGGGCGAATCTCCGTCGAGCGGGGTGAACTGGACCTTCGAAAGCGGCTCGAGCGCATACCGGACCGGGGACTGGACGCGGGCCATCGGGTAGATCCCGAGGCTCGCGATCCGCCGGTTCGCCCCGTACGTGGCGTGCAGCAACTCCTGGAACCGCACGGCCTCGGCCAGCAGGCCCGCGTCGAGCTGGCGGCCATCTGGCGGCGTCACGACCACCGCAGCGATCGCCGGGCGCAGCGGGGCGACCGATGGATCGACCTGCAGGGTCATCGGGACTCTCGCGTGGCCGGAGCCCAGCGGGGCCATCCCCTGGGGTCCACCGAGGACCCCCTGAAGGTGGAGGCCCAGCCCACCCTCGCAGAGCAGGTCGAGCCGGTCCGCCGTGCACTCGATCCGGGCCTCCTCTCCCTCGATCGCCCCGAGCTCCGCCTTGGAGCTCCACAGGACCTCGGAGAGCTGTTCGTGGGTGAGCGGCCGCGGGAGGAGCTCCATCAGGCGGGGAAGATCGATCGTGGACTGCGGCACGCTACCCCTCCCGACCGGTCAGCCGCTCGAGGTCGTCCACGAACAGGTCACGGATGTCCGAGACGCCGAGCGAGATCATGGCGAGCCGGGTGACCCCGATCCCCCAGGCGGCCACGGGGACCTCGATCCCGAGGGGCCGGAGGACCTCGGGCCGGAACAACCCGCCCGGGAACACCTCGATCCATCCGAGCCGGGGATGCCGGACGTATCCCTCCACGGAAGGCTCGGTGAATGGGAAGTAGCTGGGGCGGATCTTGAGATCCCGGATCCCGATCGCGGCCGCCAGCTCCCGGAACATCCCCACGAGATGGCGCAACGTGATCCCCTCTTCGCCGAGGAGACCCTCGCACTGGCCGAACTCGATGTGGTGGGTCGCATCGAGCTCCTCGCGCCGGAAGTTTCGGTCGAGGCAGTACATGCGGAACGGGGGGGTCGGATGGGCGGCCAGGAACCTTGCCGAGACCGCCGTGGTCTGGGAGCGCAGGACCGGACGCCCCGCGAGGGCCCGATCGTACGGGTACCGCCAGCCAGGTCCGACGGGGTGAGATTCCCCGGGGAGCGCCCGGCCCTCGTGGACCGCCGCGACACGCTCGAGCAGCTCGCTCGGGGGCGCGTGACCCTGGACGCCCCGGACACCGAGCACGTCGTGGATCGACCGGGCCGGGTGCTCCTGGGGCATGTTGAGGACATCCGCGTTCCAGAACTCCGTCTCCAGGAGGGGCCCCTCGGACTGCACGAAGCCGAGCCCGATCAGGATCTCCTCGAACTCCCGCACCCACGCGAGGTAGGGGTGGGGGCGGGCTCCGCCGATGTACGGGACCGGGGCCCGGACATCGTATGGCCGGAACGCGCTCCCGCGCCAAGCGCCGCTGAGCAACAGCTCCGGGGTCATGGCGCCGATCGTCGGAGTATCGTCGACGGGGACCGACATCCTTCGACCCTCGTCGGAGGGGGCCCAGTGCCGTTCCACGCTCCGCTCGACGGAGGCGAGGCCGCGCTTCTGGAGCGCGGCGAGGCTGGTCGCATCGACCTCGGGAGAACCGTCCGCCACATCGCGCAGTGCGCGTTCCTCGGGGAGCTGGTCCGGCAGGGAACCGCCGGGGGCGAGACGGAACGGCACGCCGTCGGATAGCAGCCGGCGGCGTCGCAGGATCCCGATGGCGGCGGAGCGCTCCTCCCCGCGAATGCCGGCCGCCTCGAGGGCCTCCGGCCCGAGGCCCTCGGGGCCGGCCGTCGTAAGGATCTTCAGGAGGCGCCGCTCCGGGAGCCCTTCGGCCAGAAGCTCCTGCCCCCGCCGGGTGAGCCGGGGGGTGGAGGTGCTGGTCTCCTCGGCGACCGCGAGATGCTTCGCCCGCAGTCGCTGGAGGCTGCCGCGGGCGGTCTCCACGGGGAGGTCGAGCGCCCGCGCGAGCTCCTCCTCGTCCCGACGCTCGTCGGGGGCCCGCTGGAGCTCCCGGAGGAGCCGCCGTTCGGGCTCGGAGAGCGTGACCGGCGCCGCCGAGGGGCTCCCGTCGTCGTCCGTCACGGCTCGCCGAGCGGGGGCCCCGATTAAAGGGGTTTCGGCCGCGTCGACTACGTCGAGCCGGCGTACTGGACGCCGTTGCCCGTCAGCCAGTAGAACGCGGAGATGCCGCCGCCCCCGACCGTCACGTTGGTGTCGACCGAGTTGATGTCGATCCACGACGCGGCGGTCGCGACCAGGTTCGACTGCCCGCTATAGACATACAGCGCGAGCTGGTTCGCGATCTTCTCCGCGATGTCGTAGAGCAGGACACGGTAGGGTCCCGGCGAGGTCACCGACGCGATCCCCAGGACGTTGAGCATCGCCTTGTACGCCTCGCCCTGGCAGTTGTTGCCCCACGTGGTGGAGTTGGCGAAGTAGTTGTAATCGGGGGCCGTCACGTTGCAGCCGGAGCTGAACGGAGGCGTGTAGAACGTTTCTGCCAGAGCGTCGCCGTAGGCATACGTACCGTTGGCCGCGTAGAGGGGCGCCACGTAGTCCGTGGGGTCGGGGTAGTCCGGCGCCCATCCGAGCGAGTACAACGGCATCGGGTTCGCGCCCGGGCCGGTCGACTCGGAGTTGATCAGCACGTCGACGAAGTTGATGTCCACCGGGGAGACCTTGACGGCCCCGTTGGTGATCGACGAGACGGAGCTCGCCCAGAGGGACATGATCTCATCGTTCGTGGCCGAGCCGGTCTCCCCGAACATCGGCATCTGGCAGGGGTTGCTCGGTACTGCACTGGGCCACCTCCGCATCGTAGTACGGGCCCCCGACGTTCTGCATCTGGTCCCACCAGTAGATGGGGCAGGCGGAGCTGGTCGGGTCCGAGCAAGGGTCCGTGCTGGGCCACGCGATGTTGGTCGGGTAGTAGTTCGCCATGAACTGGGGGATCGCCCCGCCGTAGTCGAACGAGAACTGGATCCCGTCCCGGGTGTTGATCGACTGCTCCACCGTCTGGTACGGGTAGGCGCGGGCGAAGAACTCCCGCATCCCGAGGTAGCTGAACCAGTCGCTGCTCACGCTGATCGGGTTCGTGGTGAACTTCTGCGCGGCGCCGACGCTGAACTGCAGGTTGAACGGATAGAAGCCGATCGTGAGGGTCGGGGCGCTCACGGCGTTGACCTTCCCCTGGTTGATCAGCTGGAGGAGCAGCGACAGGTCCTGGGTCGGCACCGAGGCGCCGTCCGCGGCGCCGGCGACGAGAGCATCCTCCCCGGGGGTGGCCGAGGTCTCCCACGTCACGGAGACCTGGTTCGCGTAGTTGCCTGCCTTCGGCTCGCACCCCTTCCAGGTGCAGAACATGTTCTGTTGGTAGGCCGGGTTCGCCTTCAGGGTGTAGGAGATCCCGACGGAGTAGGCCGAGGCATAGTACGGGCCGCTCCCGAGCATCGCCCACTGGACCTTTCCGAGGAAGTAGCCGAACGAACCGCTCCCGAGCTGCTCCCACTGGTCCCAGCCTTCGGCCGGGATCAGGGCGGCGGGCTCACCCCAGCCGGGGCTGCCGGGGGCGGCGCAGGGGTGGTCGCCGGAACCCGTGGAGTTGCCGGAGGTCCAGGACGGGATCCCCGCTCCCTGGCCCGAGGCCGAGAACCAGCCGCACGAGACGATCGAGCCGCCCTGGGCGTCGGCAACCAGCTCAAGGAAGTACGGCCAGAGGTGCCCGTTGCCGTTGGCGGTGAACGTCACGCAGCCGTGCGACACGGCCGGGTTGTCGAGCGCGGCGGCGGGGCATGCCGCGTCGCCCAGGCTCGTGCTCGAGTCATTGAGCTGGATGGAGCTGAGGATGTTCTGCGGCGTGTTGTTGTACGTCGAGTGGATGGCGTCCCAGGTCGCGCTGCCCGCGCTCAGGAGGGCCTGGGCGATGATCCAGCCGTTGTTGCACGAGACACATGGAAGGGTCGAGAAGCCCATCGTCCGTGCGTAGGAGAACAGGACGTCTGTCGGCCATACGCCCCAGCTCTTCTGGGTCGCTCCGTCGTAGAACGACGAGTTCGGATTGATCACGAACGTGAACGCGGTCCCGTTGGCGTTGACGAGCGGGTGGCCATACAGGTTCGTGCACTGGGGGCTCCCGGGCACGCACGTCGCGAGGTTGGGGATGAAGTCGTTCGGGGTCGGCCCGGAGGCCGTCCCGTTGTAAGAGATCAGGGTCTGGTACACGTTGAAGATCGGTTCCATGCCGACCGTCTCGTAGTCGATCGCCGGGTCCTCGCTGGCCGCGCCGCCGGGCGCGAGCTCGAAGAACTCGAGCTGTCCGGGGTGCGGGGAGACCGACCGGCTCACGCCGGCCGCGCCCACGACGGTTCCCGTGGCCGCCACGAAGACGGTCCACGTATAGTTCTGATAGAGCGTCACGTTCCCGCTCTGGGACGCCCCGACAAAGGTGATGTCGTAGGTGCCCGGGTTCGTGTAGCTGACCGTGCCTGAGGCCCAGGTGGCGCCCGACTCATTCGACACGAACGAGCCGCCCGGCGCGAGCAGCATCGGGGCGACCGGGGAGAACTGGGGGTTGGTCGGGGCGGAGGAGTAGGAGCCGTTGATGGAGACCGACTGCGCGGAGTGAAGGACCGCGGTGGCACCCGTGGAGCCGACCGCGGTGGTGGAGTTCCCGGTGAGGGCGCCGACCACGGACGGGAGGTTGCCGACCGACCCGGACCTGTACGCCGGGCTCACGGTCAGGACCGTCAGATGGGGCAGGTTGTCATGGATGAGGCCGTTGACCGTCGCCTGGGCCTCGACGATGTACGTCCCAGGGTGGGAGTAGTTGTAGCTGAGGGAAGTGCCGCTGGCGGAGACGGGGGAGGAGCCGTCGCCGTAGTTCAGCGTGACCTTGGTAGGGTTCTCAGACGGGGGGAGGGAGACCGTGAAGGGGACCGCGCTGCCCTGCTGGACCGACTTGAACGGGACCAGGAGGCTCACGTCGTGGAGATTCACGAACTGGCCGCACACGAAGGAGGTCACCGGCTCGGCAGCTGGTGACCGGACCGTTCGAGGAGAATCCGCCCATGACCCCGTAGGTGGCGACCCCGACGAGGGCCAGAACCACCACGATGACGACGGCAGAGGTGATCGGTGACAGGGCGCGGCGGTTAAGACGGCGGTGGACCGGCGAATGGGACTCCCCGACGGACGACATCTACTTCCCCAATGCCCGAGATCGAAACAACTCGGCTCGGGGAGGGCACCTAGCTATCGACGTATATATACCTCAGCGGCCGCGCCATTCGGCGAGAGCGAGATTCGCACGCTACCCGACCGTATCGCCGGGGGCCACCGGCGGGTGCACGAGACCCGACAGGACCCGGAACGCGTGGAGGACGTCGTTCTCCCGGACTACGAACGTGGAGTCGGTGTAGACGCTCATCAGCTCGAGGCTGTTGATCCCGGCGCGGAAGAGCGCGCCCGCGAGATACGCGAGGACTCCCGGAGTCTCGACGATGTCCTCCGGGCTCCGGACGGTGAGGGCCGACAACTGGCGGTGGACCCCCAGCGTGCCGCGCTTGCCGACCGAGGCGAGCACCGAATCCACCAGGTCCTCTTCGCACAGGATCGTGATCGCCCCCGGACCCTGAAGGAGTTGGAGCAGGTGCCGGCGGTCCGCGAGCAGGGTCCGACCGGCCTCGAGCACGTTGGCGAGCATGTCCCAGTCGTTGCGGGCGGTGATGATGGCGACCCGGGTCCGGACCTCGAGCCGGCTCGCCCGCACCACCGCGAGGACCCGACCCTCGAGCGTGGCGCCGGCCTTCATCTGGCGTTGGTACCTACGAAGGGCGACCTCCACCGCCTCCTGGTTGGCGAGCCCGGTCTCGCTGCGGATCTTCCGGGCGAGCGAGGTGAAGTTGACGATGTTGTACCCCAGGCAATCCCGGATCGCCGGATGCTCCTCGATGTACCGCCGCGTCACCTCGGCGGCGGTGGGTCCGGGCGACCGAACTTCTCCCAAGGGCCTCTCGGCCGGCCGATCCTCGTCGGGTCCATGAACATTGCTGGACCACGTCGGGGGGAGTGAACACCCCTTAGCACGGCGAGGTTCGTCGTGAGACGACTTGTCGCGCGGGCGACATTGGGGATATATTGAGCCGTGGCAAGGGCGGGAGAAGGGCCCCACCCCGCCTGCGTCGTCGGGTCGACGTGGTCACGGGCGCCGGCCCTCGAAGGGAGCCCCGAACCGTGGTCACACAGCGCCGCCATCTGAGGCTGATGCCGTGCCAGGGCTGCGACCACCTCCGGGCAAGCCACTACCTCCTCGCCCCTCAGGATGGTCGATTGCGGCGCCACTTCAGCCGGCCCCGGGACCGATCCACCCCGATGCCCTGCCACGTCATGAACTGCCGATGCGCCCGGTTCACCGGCGAGGCGCAGGTCTTCCTATGCCCCGTGTGCCAGCGCGAGTACGCGACCCGGGCCAGTCTCGAGATCCACCTCTACGGACAGCACCCCGGCCTGAGCGCCCGGGAGCGGTCTGTCCTCTTGCAGGGGGCGCTCACCGGGCAGGCCGCCGCCGTGCCGTCGACCGCCGCTCCCCGCGCCCCGCGGGCGCCGGAGCCGGAACCCCTCGCGACGTGAACTGGCCCAGGAACGCCGGCGGGTACGCCCCGAGCGCGGTCCGTAGCCGGGCGAGCCGGCGGATCTCCTGTTCCGCTTCGGCCCGGGCGCTCTGGGATCGCCGGCCCACCTCCCCGAGGAGCCGCTCGACCTGAGGCCAGGAGCTCCCTCCCTGGGAGCGTCGACGCTCCGGCTCCTCGTGGGGGGCCGGCCAGTGGAACCCAGCCGCGGCAAGTTCCGGGAACTCTCGGACGATCTCCCTCTCGGAGGGAGCGCTCCGGGCCCTTTCTCCCGGGCCGATAGCCAACGGCCGACCCGGGCATGAGCGGACCGGAAGGGGACGCCTGCCCGGACCAGGGCGTCCGCCAGTTCGACGGACCCGGTCGTCCCCGGAGCGGAGGACGGAGGTGAGAGGAACCTCGCCGACGCGACCATCCCCCGCAGGACCTCGAGAACCCCCAAACCCCGGTCCACCCCCTCGATGAGCAGCGGCTTGCCGACCTGGAGGTCTCGCTGGTACCCCGCGGGGAGCCCCTTCAGCAGGGAGAGGTGGCTGACGAGCCGCCCTACCGCCGGCGACGCTTCCGCCCGGGCGAGCTCCGCGAGATCGGGGTTTCGCTTGTGGGGCATCAACGAGCTCGTCGTGACGAACTCGTCGGCGAGATGGACCCGTTGGACCTCCGGGCATGGAACCGAGGACCAGCTCCTCCGCGAGCGCGGAGGCGTGGGTCGCGAGGAGGGCGAGACCGAAGAGGGTCTCGGCCGCCGCGTCCCGGTCCGAGACCGCGTCCAGCGAACTCGCCGTGGGCGACCCGAAGCCGAGGAGCCGCGCGGTGAGCCGCCGGTCGATCGGCAATGAGCTCCCCGCGATCGCGCCGCTCCCGAGGGGCGACCGATCGGATCGTCGACGGAGGGCGGAGAACCGCTCCGCGTCCCGCACGAACCGCAGCGCGTGGGTGCCGAGGATCTGGCCCCAGTAGAGTCGCTGGGCCGGCTGGAGGTGGGTCCAGCCATCGACGACGTTGCGGCCGTCTGGACCCCGGGCCGCCGTCGAGAGCGCGTCGGCGACGGCGAGCGTGGCGAGCTCGAGGGCGAGCAAGGCGTCCCGGCCGGTACGTGAGCAGGTCCGTCGCCACCTGGTCGTTGCGGCTGCGGGCCGTGTGGAGACGTTCGCCGTCCGGACCGATCCGTCGGGTCAGCGCGTCCTCGACGTTCAGGTGGACGTCCTCGAGCGCCGGGTCGAGGGGGAACCGGCCCCGCGCGGCCTCCCGAGCAAGACCCCGTAGACCTGCCTCGATCCGGCGGGCGGACGCGGCCGGGATGATCCCGGTCTGGCCGAGCATCCGGGCATGCGCGAGGGAGCCCCACAGGTCGTGCGGCAACAGGGCCGCATCCTCCCGGGTCGACTCCGAGAGCCGCGCGGCGGCCCGATCAAGCGGTCGGCGGAACCGTTCGCGCAGCACCGGTTCGGGCCTCGGGCCCGTCGCCCGCGGCCTGGGAGCGCCGCGCGTGCGCGAGCTGGTTGGGCAGTCCGTAGAGGTGGATGAAGCCGACGGCGAGCTCCTGGGGGAACTCGCTCCCGCGGCCGAACGTTGCGAGCTCCGGGCGAGGAGCGAGGTACGGCGATTCCCGGCCGATGGCCCGGACCGTTCCCTGGTAGAGCCGCAGCGTCACGTCGCCGGTGACGACCGGCTGGGTGGCGGCGACGAACGCGCTGAGAGCGATCCGTAGCGGGCTGAACCAGAGCCCCTCATAGACCAGGTCGGAGAAGCGTCGGTCGACGCTCGCCTTGAAGCTCAGGAGGTCCCGAGGGTGGACGAGGCTTTCCAGGGCCCGGTGGGCCTCCAGGATGGCCATCGCGCCCGGGCACTCGGTACGTCTCGCGGGACTTGATCCCGATCACACGGTCCTCCACGTGATCGATGCGTCCCACCCCGTGGGCGCCGGCGCGCTGGTTCATCGTGCGGACGAGCGTCACAGGGTCCAGGCGCTGCCCATCGATGCGGGTGGGGACCCCCGCCTCGAACGTGAGGCGGAGCTCCTCCGGGGACCTGGGCCACTCTTCGGGGTGGTGGGTCCAGTCGAATACCTCTTCCGGAGCCGGCTGGGACGGGTCCTCGAGGCGGCCGCCCTCGATGGATCGGCCCCACAGGTTCTCGTCGACCGAGTACGGAGAGGCCTGGGTCACCCGGATCTGGATGCCCCGATCATGGGCGTACCTGGATCTCATCGTCCCGGTTCATGTTCCACTCGCGGACCGGGGCGATGATCCGCAAGGATGGCGCGAGAGTGTGGAGGGCCACGTCGAACCGGACCTGGTCGTTCCCCTTGCCGGTGCAGCCGTGGGCGACCGAGTCCGCCCCGACCTGGAGCGCCTCCTCGGCGAGGGTCCGGGCGATCAGAGGGCGCGCGAGCGCCGTCGAGAGAGGATAGACTCCCTGGTAGAGGGCGTTCGCCGCCACGGCCGGCCAGAGGAACTCGGTCACGAACGTCTCCCGGGCATCGATGAGACGAGCATCCTTGGCCCCGTTGGCGCGGGCCCTGTCGAGGGCACCGGCCAGCTCCCCTTCCTGGCCTACGTTCACGCTCAGGGCGGTCACCTCGGCGTGGTACTGCTCTTTGATCCATGAGATGGCGACCGACGTGTCGAGGCCGCCGGAGTACGCGAGGACGACGTGCCCGGCCGTTCGAGCGGCGCCGTTCATGCGTTCCCCTGGTGGAGGGGCCGGTGCGCGACGGACCCCGCGAGACGTGGCCCGCGGACGACCCGCGTGCCGGCGCCGGGTCGTGGCCCATCCTCGGTGAGACCCGAGAGGTTGCCGATCCAGACCGAGCTCGCGCCACCCCGAAGGCCGGAGATCGCAGCCTCCAATTTCGGGATCATCCCATCGCGGGCCGTGCCGGCCGCGAGCAGCTGGCGAGCGCGGCTCTCGGCCAGCTCCTCGACGGGGGACCCGTCCGGTCCTCGGACCGCTGGAACATCCGTGAGGAGAACAAGGTGGGCCCCGAGCGAGGCGGCGATCGCCCCGGCCGCCACGTCGGCGTTGACGTTGTACACGCCGCCGTTCCCGTCGGTCCCCAGCGGGGCGATGACGGGGGTCAGGCCGTCGTCGAGCAAGCGGTGGAGGAGCGTGGGTCGCACGTGGGCCGGGACGCCCACCCAGCCGAGGCTTCCCGGTGGGTGACCCCCGGGGACGACGCGGAGCATCTGGCCGGAGAGGCCCGAGAGCCCGACCGCTGGCACCCCCGCCCCCTCGAGGGCGTTCACGAGCCGGACCCCGACCCGACCGACCAGCACCTCGCTGACGACCTCGAGCATCGCGTCGTTGGTGACACGCTGCCCCCCGATCTTCTCCGTCGGGAGGCCCAGCTCGGCGGCCCGGTCGGTGACCTCATCGCCACCGCCGTGGACGACCACCAGCGAACGTCCGGCACCGACCGCGCGGGCGACGATCGTCGAGAGCTCGGCAAGAGCCGGCCCGGGAGAAGCTCCCGGCCGCCGACCTTCAGGACCCAGGGTTCGTTCGTTCGGTTCATGTTCGGTACGCCGCGTTGATCTGGACGTAAGCGTAGGAGAGGTCGCAGCCCCAGGCCGTGGCCGACGCCCGCCCTTCCTTCAAGCGGACCTCTAAGGGGACCTCGTCGAGCTGGCGCAACAGGTCTCGGACCCGCTGGCCCCCGCCGTTGTCGAGGCCCGGCGCGGGACGGCCATCGACGATCAGAGGAACCGGGTCCGGGGGCGGAGGATCGAGACGCTGATGTCGGCCGGGTCGAGGCGTGCCCCGGAGTACCCGAGGGCGCAGGCAATGCGGCCCACGTTCGGGTCCGCGCCGAACAGCGCGGCCTTCACGAGGGTGGAGGAGACGACAGCCCGCGCCGCCGCCCGGGCGTCGGCCACGTTCCGGGCGCCTTTCACATGGACCGTCAGGAGCTTGGTGGCCCCTTCACCGTCGTGGGCCACTTGCTTCGCGAGGGACTCGAGCACCGCGTAAAGCCCCGCCCGGAACCCCGGGTCGTCCGACGCGTCCGGAGTTCCGCTCGCGCCGTTCGCGAGAGCGTAGACCGTGTCGTTCGTGCTGGTGTCGCCGTCGACGCTGATCATGTTGAAGGTCGCGTCCGCGCCCTTGGCCAACAGGGTCCCCAAGGCGCCGGCGTCGATCGACGCGTCGGTGGTGACCGTGGCCAGCGTGGTGGCGTGGGGCGCGGCCATCCGGGGCGCGATCATCCCGCTCCCCTTCGCCATCCCGGCGATACGGACGGTGCCGCCGCCCCGAAGACGGACCTGGACCGCGGCCTCCTTCGACCGCGTGTCGGTGGTGAGGATCGCGTGGGCCGCGCGCTCGCCGCCCTCGAGGCCGCCGGTCAGGCCGTTCGACAGGTGCGGGAGCCCGGCCAGGACCTTCTCCATGGGGATCCTGGGACCGATCACGCCGGTGCACTGGGGCAGCAGGCTCCCTTCGGGGAGCCCGAGGGCCTGCTCGGCGGCGGCGAGGACCACCCGATTGTCGGAGATCCCTTCGGCGCCGGTCATCGCGTTGGCGACACCGGAGATCGCGAGGACGCCTCGGATCCGGTCCCGGGAGGTCCGGAGAAGTCCCTCCCCGATCTCGACCGGGGCGGCGCGGACCCTGTTCGTCGTGAAGACACCGGCCGCCGTGCAGACCGTCTCGGAGACGACCGCCGACAGGTCCGGCCGGCCGCTGCGCTTGATGCCACAGCTCACTCCACCGGCCCGGAACCCCTTCGGTGCCGTGACGCCCCCTGCGATGGTCAGCATCTAGATCCCGAACCCCGAGCGACCGAGGCCGGTCCGTTCGTCCCAGCCGAAGAGGATGTTCGCGTTCTGGATCGCCTGGGCCGCCCCGCCCTTGCCGAGATTATCGAGCACACTGAAGAGAACGGGAGCCGCGCCGACCGAGCTCACCGAGAGGTAACACCGGTTCGTTCCGCTCGCCCACGGCATCCGGGGGACGGCGCCGACGCGGACGAACGGGCTCCCTGCGTACGCATCGGCAAGGTAACCGGCCCAGGCGGAGGCGTCGAAAGTGTCACGAGCGGTCGGGTAGATCGAACACAGGATCCCTCGCACGAGGGGGACCATGTGCGGGACGAAAACGAGCGAAGGGGCCGGCCCTATCCGACCAAGGATCCCCTCCATCTCGGGTAGGTGGCGGTGGACCGGGAGGCCGTACGGCCAGACGGTGCCGGCCGCCTCGGGGTGGTGGCTCGTCACGCTCGGCGCCGCTCCGGCGCCCGACGTGCCGCTCTTGGCGTCGACGACGACCGGCCCGGCGAGGAGGCCCCGCTTGACCAAGGGTGCCAGCGCGAGCAGCGTCGCGGTCGGGTAGCAGCCGGGGTTCGCGACCAGGCGCGCCCCGGCGATCTCTGATCGGAACAGCTCCGGAAGCCCGTAGGCCGCCTTCGCAAGGTTCTCGGGATCGGTGTGGGGCCGTCCGTAGGCCCGCTCATACTGAGCGGCGTCCTGGATCCGGTAGTCGGCCCCTAGATCGATCACTCGGATGCCGCGCTCGAGCAGGCCGGGCGCCGTGCGCAACGCCTCTCCCGCGGGCTGGGCGAGGAACGCCAGGTCGGCGTTGACCGAGGACGCGTCCGGGAGGAGCACAAGGTCCTCGAAACGGCCCAGGTTCGGGGCAACGTCGCCGAGCCGCTTCCCCGCCTGGCTCTGGGAAACCGCGGCCACTACGTCGATCTCGGGATGATCACTGAGAAGACGCAGCAACTCCCCACCGAGGTACCCGCTCGCGCCGAGCACCACCGCGGTCGCCATTTCGTTGGAGAAGGGGAAATGGGCGCCCCCCACCCTTGAGCGTGGTGTCCCGCTTGGGTCACTCTCGGGACTGGAGTGTTGCCCGGGCGACTCCGGCGCCGGTGGCCGGCACGCTGCGGGAGGCCGCCGGTACGAGGGACGAGAGAACCTGGTAGGCGCGGATCACGTCCCGGTCCCGGAACAGGAACATCGAGTCGGTGTGCACGCTGACCGTCTCGAGGCAGTTGATCCCGCTCTGGTAGAGGGCCTCCGCCATGTACGCGAGGACGCCGGGAGTCTCCGCCACGGTGGGGCTGCTCCGGAAGGCGATGATCGCGAGGCCCTTCTCCACCCCCATCCGAAGGCGGGCCGGGATCTCAGGGAGAAGGGTCGAGAGGAAGCTCTCCTGGCAGAGGATCGTCGTCGCGCGGGTGCCCTGGTACACCTGGAACACCTGACTCGGACCGTGGGAGGGCAGCGTCCGACGGGCGAGATCGAGGAGCCGGGGAGCGACCTCGAACTCATCGCGGACCCGGACGAGCGCTACGCCCGAGCGGACCTGCAGGCGGCTCTCGGAGAGGAGCTGTCGGATCGCCGCCAGCTCGGGCCGGTCCGTCGCGAGCTCCCGCTGGTAGCGTCGACAGGCGATCGTCACCGCCTCCTCGTTCCGTAGGTCCAGCTCGGCGCGGAGCTTCCGGGCGAGGGCCGTGTAGTTGAGCAGGTCGGCGCGCAGCACCTCGCGGATGGACGGGTGGTCGTCTACGTAGGCGCGACTTGCGTCGGCCGCCGTCACGCCGGTCCGCGCCGCGGGCACAGGAGTCGCGGACGGGGCTGCGGGCTATAGGGATGCTCCCTCGCTACGATACGGACGCGCCGCAGTTCGGGCAGGTGACCGAGTCGCCGGGGAGGGCGGCCCCGCAGCTGGGGCAGAGCGCGGGTGGGGTCGGGCCGGGGAAGCCGGCCACATGGTCGGGCACCTCGGGGGAGCCCGGGGCGGCGTCGCCCACGGGGGGCGGGGCGGTCCACTCCGAGGTGCCGGCGACATGGTCGGGGACTTCGACCTCGGCCGGGGCCGCATCGGTCGGTGCCTCCTCCGCGGTCGGCTCCGGCGCGCCCGTCGGAACTGGTTCCCCCGTCACGGGCGCTGTCTGGCTGGGTTCCAGAGCCACCGTAGTTCCCGGCCCGTCGGGGAGTGGCGTTTCAGGAGCGGGTGCGACGGCGGAGACGACCGGAGCAGCGGCCACGGGCAGCGCGGCGGTGGAGGCCGGCGGTGGGGTCGCCACCGGCGGCGCGGGACGCGGACGCGCCGCGGGAGGACCGTTCCCGAGCGACTTCCGCATGCGACGGCGGTGATTCCATTCCCCGATCCGCCAGCCGACGACCGCGACGAGGATGACGAGGACGGCGAAGGTGAGAACGTTGTACGGGAACACCTGGACGATCGCGAGGAGCTTGGAAAGCCCCACGAGATTGACGTGGACGGTCAGCGAGCTCGTGCCGTAGAACTTGCCGGAGACGGTGGCGGTGACCGCCGCCGACGACCCCAGGTAGCAGCTCGGGATCGACACGCTGGCCGAGACCGTCCCGTTGGAGTCCGTGATCAGGGGGGTGTTCGCGAACGGGCCTCCGCACGGTCCGACATACCCGGGCGTGTCCACCGTGATCGTGACGTTGAGGCCCGCGAGGGGAACATGGTCGGTCGCGTTCGTGATCGTCGCCAGGGCCGAGAACGAGCCCCCCGGCGCAACACTGGACGCGGACGTACTGAGGGTAACGTTGACGAACGTCTGGACGAGGTCCGGGTAGAGGAAACTGGCCCGTGGCGTCCCCCAGCCGGTCGCGGTGTCCCAGCCGGCCGTGGCGGTCCCAAGGCAGTTGCCGCCCCCGGTGACATCGGCGATACCGGGGGCGGCGGTCCCTTTCTGCTCATCCAGGCCGACCGAGTAGAGCCGTGGCGTGATCCACCCCAGGGAGCTCCCCCGGATCGAGTCCATCTCCGCGACGATGCCGGCCCAGAACGGCGCGGCGAAGCTGGTGCCCGCTCCCGCCGCCTCGGCGCCGTTGAAGTAGAAGATGTTGTCCTGCGCCGGGCCCGCCACGTCGGGGATCCCGCGATGCTTCGTCTGCGAAGGCCCGGGGCCGGAGCCCGTCAACTGCCAGGAGGGATTGGCATAGGTGAGGGAGTATCCCCCACCGGAGCGGTTCCACGCCCCCTCACTATCGAGCCCTGTCACGGTGCCCAAGGCGTTCTCACTGATGACCGGGGCCGTCCCGCCGACGGCGACGACCCACTGGGAAGCGGCCGGGTACTCCGGCGCGAGCACCCCATTGCAGGCGGAACCGGCGACGCCACCGTTGTCCCCGGAGGCGACGAGCACGGTCTGGCCCGCCATCTGCGCGGCCTTCAGCGCCGTCTCGTACGCGGCCTGGAACGAAAGGTCCTGGCCGTCGGGGCTCCCGAACGACATGCTGATGACCTGGACCCCGGAGACCTGCTGGCTCGCGGTGTTCAGGGCGTCTTCGAGCGATGCGTCGGTCGGGGAGTATCCGTCGGAGGCGGGCCCGTCCGGGGCGTACACGGCGTCGATGGTGGCCCCGGGCGCGGCGGACCCCGCCCATTCGATATCGAGCGTCATCTCGGAGGTGACATTGCTCGGGTCGTTGAGCGCGCTCGCCGAGGGCGCCTGGGCGCCGTCCACGGGGTACGCCTGGATCGTGACGGCCGGGAACCCCCCTGGGTAGTAGCTCGCGAAGAACCCCCGGAGGTCGGCCGGGTCGTACCCTTCGCCCCAGAGGATCGTAGCGATCCCCACCCCGGTCGCCCACCGCGGGCCGCCCGAGTAGTTGTAGAGCCCATTGAGACCATAGAGGAGGTGGGCCGCGGAGGGGGTGACGGTCGTGGTGGTCCGACCCTGGGCAGGGTGCGTTATACCGGCCGGCAGCAGCGGGACCGTGAACGGAGTGAACCCCTGGCTAAGTCCCGAGACCGCCGAAATCTCGAGCTGCAATGCCGGCGGGAGCGATGGAGCCGTCATCGGGAACTGGACCGCCCGACCGCCATACGTCCCCGCCTCGAGCGTCGTCCCGAAAGCGGCCCCGATCGCGGAGGCGGTTCCCTCCAGCGATAGGAACAGCCGATTGGGCCACGTGTGGCTCACGGTGAGCCCGCGAGCGGTGAAGTACTGGATCAGGGCCGAGTACGACGACGCCGAGACCCCGTACTCCGTCCCAATCTGGCTCTGATTGAGCGAGGGTCCGGCGGACGCCGACAGGAAATCGGGGTTGGCCGGCTGAAGCGTGAGCACGACCGGGATGTCTCCGCCGGAAACGGGGGTCACCCCGTCGACCGCCCCCGCGATGGTCGGGTCGTACCCCGCCCGGGCGGTCCACGGTTCGCTGAGGATCTGGGCGAGCTCGGATGGGGCCACGCTGGTCAGAGCCGATCCAGGATGGAGGGCGGCCCCCGCCGGTCCGGCCGACACCGGGCGCCGGAAGCTAACGTCCCCGGGAGGGTCAGGAGCAGTGCAGCGAGCAGAAGCCCGGCGATTCGGACCGGTCCGCGTACCTGCGACAAACGAGTTCTCGATGGGGGCCGGCTCGATAAAGGGGTTTGGGGGCCGAGCGCGCCCGTCCGTTCAGACCCGAATCGGAGCGGTGTACCCTGCGGGCAGCTTGTACGGCTCCGGTCCCCCGAGCGGGTCGGGGCGCGGCTCCTTCGCAGCTCCCCGGCGCTCGCAAAGGTACTCGTCGACGGCCTCGGCCGCCTGCGTCGCGGTCCCCATCGCGTAGACCACGGAGCGTCCCCCCGCCGCGAATACACCCGGGATCGACGTCGCGAACCCATGTCCCTTCCCCTCGGGCCAGCCTTGGGAGGTGATCTTGAGATCGAGATCCGGTGTGAAGCCACGGAGGTCGGCTTTCTGACCGACCGCCACGATGACCGTATCGCACGGTAGGGTCGTCTCGGAACCGACGACGGGGACCGGGGCCCGCCGACCGCCCGCGTCCGGGGGTCCCAGCTCCATGGTCTGGACCACAAGGCCGGTCACGTGGCCGTCTCCCACGATCTCGACGGGGGCGCGCTGGAAAAGGAAGTGGATCCCTTCGTGTTCAGCCCCGTGGATCTCCTCGGGATCGGCGGGCATCTCCTCCCGCCCACGCCGGTACACGAGGGTAACATCGCCACCATGGGAGAGCCGCAGGGCGCTACGAACGGCGTCCATCGCGACGTCGCCCCCACCGATCACGACGACACGCTGTCCGACCGTGACCTGCTCGCCATGGTTGATCGCCTTGAGCAGCTGCAGGGCGGGCACGACGCCGGGGATCTGTTCGCCGGGGACGTTCAGGACCCGGTGCATCGACGTGCCGATCGAGATGAACACGGCCTCGTACCCCTGCAGGAGGAGCGCCCGCGGAGGGTAGTCGACCCCCACCCGGGTGTCCGTGAGCCAGGTGACATCGAGGTCCCGGAACCTTGCCTTGTCGACCTGGACATCGACGTCGGTCATCCGGTAAGCGGGGATCGTCTGCATGAGCCCGCCGAGGAACTTCTCCTGCTCGAAGACCGTGACCGAGTACCCCCGGATGCCCAGCTCCCAGGCCATCATGATCCCTGCCGGTCCCCCGCCGACGACGGCGACACGCTGGTTCTTCGGCTTGGAGGCGACGTACGCGAGGTCGGCGTTCCCCAGCTCGAGGGAGGCCCGCTTGAGGTGCCGGATCGCGATGGGGACGCCCTTCTTCTTCACCACGCAGGAGTCCTCGCAGTAGTGGTAGCAGACCTTGCAGAGGCAGGTGGAGAGCGGATTGTCGCGGATCGTGACCCGGGCCGCTCCGTCGAAATCGTTGTCGGCCACGAGCTTGATGTACTCGCGGCAATCCTGCGAGATCGGGCACGCCTCCACGCACCACGGGCGCCGACACTGGATGCACCGCTTCGCCTCCAGGATCGCGTCCTCTTTCGAGTAAGCGTGCAGGACCTCCCGGAAATCCTCGACCCGGACGGGCACCGGCTCCTCTACGATCGGCACGCGCACCGGGTTGAGCTTGGGGGGTGGCGCCTTCGGGGCGTTGGCGGGGGCTGCGACCATGGGGGCCATCTGTCTCACCCTGCGAATGCGTTAAGAACGTTACGCGCGGGTGCGTCGTCCTCGCACGGGCGTCGCGACGTCTCAGGACGGGGCGGGCCCCAAAGATAAAGAAGGGTCGGTCTCCTCGTCAGGACCGGCGGCGGCTCGATGGTGCTGGATGCCCTCGGAAAGTCCCTCCGCGGTGTCCTCCAGAAGATCGCCCGGGGCTCCTCGGTCGACGATGAGCTCCTGAACGAGGTCGTCGCGGGACATCCAGCGTGCCCTCCTGCAATCCGACGTCAACGTCCAGCTCGCCCTCGAGCTCACGCAACGGGTCAAGAAGCGGGCCAAGGACGAGAAGCCTCCCGCCGGCGCGAGCGTCCGAGATTTCCTGGTCCGGATCATCTACGAGGAGATCCGAGGGATCCTTGGGAAGGACCGGGTCTTCGAGCTGCGTCCCCGAAGGATCCTCCTGGCGGGCCTGTTCGGCCAGGGCAAGACCACGACGGCCGGCAAGCTCGCCCGCTACTTCCAGAAGAAGGGCGTCCGCGTGGGCCTCGTCGCGGCCGACGTGCACCGCCCGGCGGCCGTCGACCAGCTCGAGCAGCTCTCCAAGAAGGTCGGGTGCGAGTTCTACTGCCACCGCGGCGAGATGCGAGCCGAGGTCATCGTCCAGGAAGCGCTCGCCAAGTTCCCGCCCCATCTCGCCGTGATCGTCGATACCGCCGGGCGGTCGGGGATCGATCCGGACCTCATCGCCGAACTGGCCCGGGTGAAAGCCGTCCTCCAGCCGGACGAGGTCCTCCTCGTGCTCGACGCCGCCATGGGACAAACCGCTGGCCGGAGCGCCAGTGCCTTCCACCAGGCCGTCGGTCTCACCGGCGTCATCCTCACCAAGCTCGACGGCTCGGCGAAGGGCGGTGGCGCGCTCTCGGCCGTCGCCGTCAGCGGCGCCCCGATCGTGTTCATCGGGACCGGCGAACACTTGGACGAGCTCGAGCGGTTCGATCCGACCCGGTTCGTCTCGCGCCTCCTCGGGATGGGGGACATCCAGACCCTCCTCGAGCGGTTCGAGGAGCTCGCGGACAAGGACCAGGCGCAGAAGGCCGCCGAGAAGATGATGACGGGGCGGTTCACGCTCCGGGACATGCGGGCCCAACTGGACTCGTTGGGACAGATGGGTCCCTTCTCGAAGCTGATGTGCCTTTTCCCGAGCCTGGGCGGCGCCAAGCTCGACGATGGTCAGATGAAGGACACCCAGGCCCGGCTCGCCCGCTTCCGGGCGATCCTCGACTCCATGACCCCGGGCGAGCTCGACGATCCCCACCTGATCAAGGGAGACCGGATCCACCGGATCGCCCGTGGGAGCGGCCAGAAACCCCAGGAGGTCCGTGCATTGCTCCGGTACTACGATTCCACCCGGAAGGCGGCGCACGGCATCGCATCCAACCGGAAGCTCCGGCGCCAGCTCGAACGACAGTTCTCGGGCGGAGCACCCCCCGCCGTAGCGAGCCGCCATGTCGGTACTCCCCGTTGGAGACCGTCGTCGGCCTCCTCCTGCTCTTCGTGCTGCCGGGGTTCTTCACCGCGCGGGCCCTCTTCCCTGAATGGCGCGTCGCCGGGGCGGACGGACTGACCCGAGCGGTCGAGACCGCCGCCCTATCGGTCGTGCTCAGCACTGCGTATACGGTCCTTTTCGGGTCGGTCCTCCTCAACCTGAGCGGGACCGGGTTCTCCGCGGCGTGGACCGATCCGGTCCTCGAAGGGACCCTCGCGGTGGTCACCGTGATCGCCGGGGTCGTCGCGGTGGCGCGACGGGGGTTCGCCCGATCCCCACCGGCCGCCCCGGCTCCGGACCCATCCGGCGGTGAGGGCGGAGGCTGGGAGGCGATCCGGCAGGCCGAGGCACTGGCCCGGGAGGAACGTCGCCTCCAGCATGCGCTCCGAACGAGCCGGGACTCCGACGAGTCGGAGCGGATCCGTGGGGAACTCGAGCGGCTGGGCCGCGAACGCGATTCCCTCCGAAGTGCCCGGGAGGCTGACTATGCCCTCTAAGGGACCCCGGGGTCCCCCGCCCAAGATGGTGTTCGTCGTCCGGGGGGAGCTTCGACTTACGTCGGGGAAGGCGGCAGTGCAGGTCGCCCACGCGGCCGTGATGCTCTACCAGGAGGCCGTCCGACGGGGAGGACCTGTCCTGGACAGCTGGCTCCAGACGGGTCAGAAGAAGATCGCTCTCGTGGTGCCGAGCCTGTCGGAGATGGAGACCCTCGCCCGGGAGGCGAAGGCGCATGGGATCCCCGCCGTGTTCGTCGAGGACGCGGGATTGACCGAGGTTGCCCCGGGGACCCGGACGGTCCTGGGCCTCGGCCCCGCACCGGGAATCGAGCTGGACGCTCTCACGGGCAGCCTCGACCTGCTATGAAGGCCCGTGCGGCTCTCCGGCGTGCTACGCGTCATTAAATCTCTATATAGGGGCGCTTGAATCGGACGACAGTCGGCGTCATCCGCCGGCGCTCTCGGGGGTTGTCACGATGAAGATGTGGGTTTACATCGTGCGCCGCGCCCTGCTCCTGATCCCGGTCATCATCGGGGTGATGACGATCACCTTCGCGGTCACCTCCCAGCTCGGGATCACCGACCGCCTCATCTCCGAGATCGGGCCGAACAAGCTCGGGTACGCCCCGACCATCGCCTGCAACAAGCTCGGAAATCCCAATGCGACAGGGACCTGTCCCAACCCGGCCTACACGGCGGGCGTCCATCGCTTAGGGCTCGATCGGCCGATCGAGGTCCAATGGGTGACCTACATCTACGATAGCCTGACACTTCAGTGGGGTTACACGGGTCCGCACAGCGCCGCCTCTCAGGCGGAGTTCGGGGATCAGCAGCTCCCCGTCGCGACGGTGCTCTCCTGGTACCTCCCCTACACGCTCGAGCTCGCGGCCATCTCTCTGACCATCATTCTCCTGATCGCCATCCCGATAGGAAATTATTCGGCGGTCTACCGGAATCGCCCGATCGATCAAGGAGCCCGGGTCCTTTCGTTCTCAGGATTCGCGCTCCCAGGTTTCATCCTCGCCACCCTGGCCCTCGTCGCTGCCACGACGATCGGCGGTGGGTTCACGCCCCAGTGCAACGACCACTCCTTCCCGTACTACCAGTTCTTCGGTTCCTGGCCCCAGCCGGCCTGCTTCCCGTCGGGCAGCTATCCGACCTGGGTCATCGGTCCTCACCAGGAGTTCGATTCGACACCCACCGGTTTTCCTACAATCGATGCGCTGGCCCACGGCCAGTATTGGCTTGCCGGGCGACACCGTGTTCCGGATGCTGATCCCCGCCGCCGTCATCGCGTTCGGGGCGGTGGCTTCCATCCTTCGGTTCGTCCGGAACAGCATGCTCGAGGTCCTGAACATGGACTTCGTCCGGACCGCTCGCGCCAAAGGGGTGACCGAGTCACGGGTGGTGAACCGTCACGCCGGTCGGAACTCGTTGAACGTCACGGTGACCGTGCTCGGGCTTACCTTCGCTGGGTTCATCGGGGGTTTCCCCATCATCGAGGAGGTGTTCGGTCTCAAAGGGATCGGCCTCATGCTGGCCCTCTCCATCCAGCCGACCGTATGACTACGGACTCATCTTCGGCTCCACGCTCCTGTTCACCATCATCGTCGTCATCGCGAACATCATCGTGGATATCCTGTACGCTTACCTGGACCCCCGAGTGAGGTTGGGATGAGCACCACACCCGCGCTGGGCAGCCCTCTTGCTACGGAGAAGATCCCCGCGGGGCCCCCCATCCGGAAGGGGCGACGACCGAACCCCCGGATCGCCCAACTGAAGCGCACGTGGTACTTCCTGAGCCGAAACACCCTCGCGATGGTCGGCCTCGGGATCATCGTTTTCTTCGTTTTCGTCGCGGTCTATTCGTTCACCTACCCGGCCCCCTCGGACCAGCTCCAGCTCTACTGC
This sequence comes from uncultured Thermoplasmata archaeon, assembly GCA_963708255.1. Classification (GTDB taxonomy): domain Archaea; phylum Thermoplasmatota; class Thermoplasmata; order Lutacidiplasmatales; family UBA184; genus Lutacidiplasma. The sequence goes on along the minus strand of CAVPSE010000002.1, from coordinate 416,542 downwards.
GGCTCGTACATCGGGCGGCGGCCTGCCCTCCACCGGCGCGACCGGCGGCTGCATCCCGGTGTGTACGTACCGCGAGCGGCACGCCCCCGCCCGCCGCGAACTGCTACCCTACCGATCCAAATAATCCCGGCATCGTGCCGCCCACCTTCAGCTTCGGAACTTTCCAAACCGGCCCGTTGCCGTTCGGCTCGCTCGAGACCACCAACAATCAGTACTTCTACAACATCTTCGCAGGGTTGGTCAAAGGCGCCCCCTGGTCGCTCGGGATCGCCAGCGGGATCGTGCTGTCGGGCGCCGCCATCGGACTCCTTCTCGGCTCCACGGCCGGCTACTTCGGGGGGCTGGTGGACGAGTTCATCATGCGTATCACCGACATCTTCCTCTCGATCCCTGGGCTCTTGCTGGTGCTCGTTCTCCTGGCGGTGATCGGAAGTTCGATCCCCACCCTGACCGGTCGAGTGCTCCTTTTGATGGGCGCGTTCGTGGTCACGTTCTGGCCGATCGTACACGCGCATCGTCCGGGGCCAGGTCTTGGTGACGCGGGAGCAGAAGTACGTCGAGGCGTCCCGGGCCAGCGGGGCCCGTTCTGGACGTATCCTCCTCCGTCACATCGTCCCGAACAGCGTGTTCCCGGTCTTCGTCCAGCTCTCCCTGGACGTGGGCTCGATCCCCCTCGCCCTCGGCGCCATCGTATTCCTGGGCTACCACATCTTCCCCTCGGCCTACTTCCCAGAATGGGGATCCATCTCGGCCGCTGCTATCGCCCCGATCCAGGGACTGATCACCACATGTCAGGTCGCGGCCCTGAGCGGGACCACCTGCATCTTCCCCTGGTGGCAGCTGTTCTTCCCGGGGGCCACGCTCTTCGCCTTCGCGATCTCCGTGAACTTCCTCTCCGACGGCTTGCGGGACGCTCTCGACCCGAGGCTCCGGAGGTGAGCTGAGTACGGCCGCCGCTTCCAAATCTGCCATCTCGGAACTTACCCCGAGCCCCTCCGAGCCGGCCCCTCCCCCGGCGAGCCGAGCGGAGACTCCCCCGCTCGCCGCGGCCCACCCCGCGACCGCGGACGTCATCCTGGACGTCCGGAACCTGCGGACCTACTTCTTCACCTACGACGGGGTCGTGAAAGCCCTCGATGGGGTCTCCTTCAACATCCGAAGGGGCGAGACGGTCGGCCTGGTCGGGGAGACAGGGTGCGGAAAGAGCGTCACCGCCTTCTCGATCACCAAGCTCATCGCGGACCCGCCCGGCCGCATCATGGACGGGATGATCCTGTTCAAGGGTGCCAATCTGTTGTGGGGGATCGACCGGGAAGCGTCGTTCCACCCGCTCAAGAAGACGAACCGGGTCAAGGTCAAGCGGAAGTTCTCGAGGATCAAGGCCGGTCAGGACCGGATGACGTCGGTCCGGGGCGGGGGGATCTCCATGATCTTCCAGGAGCCGACCAGTGCCCTCAACCCGATCTTCTCCATCTCGGACCAGATCTCGGAGGCCCTGCTGCTCCACCGCGGCGAGGAGATCATCGAGACCCTCCTGGGCGCGACCCCCCGCGGCCCGGGGGTCCCGCCGGCGATCGACGAGGTCGTCCGGGTGGCCCGCCAGAACAATTCCGCTACCTTGCGGACGGCCTGCCAGAAGCTCGCGGAGGCGGTCCGTGTGCCGTCGTTCGGCACCCAGGCGTTCTACATCTTCCGCATGAGCTGGTCGGACCCCGGTTCGCAAGGTTCCCGAGCTCAAGCGGGCGCTCCGGCAGGCTCGAGTTGACGGGGCTTCAGCGCTCGTTCCTGCGCCGCGATCTCCAGCGGATCAAGCTCGTCGAGTCCCTCCAGGCGGCGTTCCTCTCCGAGATGCGCTTCGGCAAGTCCGCCGGGCGGGCCATCCGTAGCATCCACGCCCGTCAGCTCAGCCAGCGGCTCCGGAACCTCCAGTTCCGGCTATGGGGCGTTCGCGGGCACGTTCGCAAGCCCTTGACCGCGGAGACGTTCTGGCGGACGGTCGGCCTCCTGGAGGGGGTCCGGATCGCGAACCCTGTCCAGGTCGCGCGCGGCTACCCGCATGAACTGTCGGGCGGAATGCTCCAGCGGGTGATGATCGCCATGGCGCTCTCCGCGGAGCCGGAGCTGCTCATCGCGGACGAGCCCACGACGGCCCTCGACGTCACCATCCAGGCCCAGATCCTTCAGCTGATGAGGGACCTGAAGACCCGGCACGGGACAGCCATCCTTCTGATCACCCACGACCTCGGGGTGATCGCCGAGGTCGCGGACCGTGTCGCCGTCATGTACGCGGGCAACATCGTGGAGATCGCGCCGGTCCGGGAGCTCTATGGTCACCCGCTCCACCCGTACAGCCAGGGGCTGCTCAACTCGATCCCCCGGATGGACCAGCCGGACAAGAAGCTCGAGTCGATCCCTGGGTCCGTGCCCAACCTCATTTATCCACCCTCTGGCTGCCGCTTCCATCCGCGCTGCCCCCACGCCATGCCGATCTGCAAGGAGAAGCGACCCCCGATGACGCTCGAGGGCGATGGCCACACCGTCGCCTGCTTCCTGTACAACGGACCGCTGGCCCAAGGATAGGACGGAGGCATAGGACCCCCCATGGACAACGACGGCGGCGCACCGGTCCTTCTTTCGGTCCGGAACCTCCGCAAGTACTTCCCGATCCGTGGCGGGCTCCTGAGCCAGCACATCGGCGACGTTCGATCGGTCGACGGCGTGAGCTTCGATGTCCAGGCCGGCGAGACGGTCGGTCTCGTGGGCGAATCCGGCTGCGGAAAGACCACGGTCGCCCGCCTCATGCTCCGCCTCATCGAGCCTACCAGCGGCCACACGTTCTTCCGGCCTCCCCCGGAGGTCGTAGCACGGCTCAACACCATCTACGAAACCCTCGGCCCCCAGTACCAGGCGCTTGACTCGCCCGACAAGCGGCTGCCGAAGGGATCGGAGGGGATGCTTCGGGAGCTCGATGGGTTCGCGAACCGGTACTCGGTCTACCGGATGCACGGGAAGCGGATGCGCGACACCCGCTCCAAGCTCCAGATCGTCTTCCAGGACCCGTTCTCCTCCCTCAGCCCTCGGATGCTCATCCGGGACATCGTGGCCGAGCCGCTGGAGATCCATCACCTGGGCAAGCCGGCGCAACGCTACCAGCGCGTGGCCGAGCTCCTGCAGGCCGTCGGCCTCAATCCGGAGCACCTCTGGCGGTTCCCCCACGAGTTCTCGGGTGGCCAGCGGCAGCGGATCGGCATCGCACGGGCCCTGGCGCTCCGGCCCGACTTCATCGTCCTCGACGAGCCGACGAGCGCCCTCGATGTCTCGGTCCAGGCCCAGATCCTGAACATCCTGAAGAAGCTCCAGGAGGAACAGGGCCTCGCCTACCTGTTCATCTCCCACCACCTCTCCGTGATCCGCGCCATGGCCCGCCGCGTCGTGGTGATGTACCTGGGCAAGGTGGTCGAGCGGGCCCCGACCGAGGCCCTCTTCGCCCGCCCGATGCACCCGTACACCCAGGCGCTCCTGGCAGCCATCCCCATCCCGGACCCGACGCTCAATCGCGAACGGATCCTCCTGAGTGGGGACGTCCCGAGCCCCGCGGCCCCCCCGCCGGGGTGCCGGTTCCACACCCGTTGCCCGGCCGTGATGCCGGTCTGCTCGAAGGTCGAGCCTCCCCTCATCCAGGTGCGCACCGACCACTGGGTCGCCTGCCACCTGTACCCCGCCCCGGAAGGCATCGGCAATGTCGTAGCGGAGCCCGCCCCCGGCCCGACCCCGGCGGTCGCCCCGGTCGGCGCCTACGTGGGTTCCTAGGGGGTCCCGCGGATGTCGCTCCGCGGGCGATTGAAGGAGTTCTTCGGGATCGCTGACGTCGACCCGGAGACCCGCCGATCCGCCGTCCAGGAGCCCGGCCCCAGCTGGGCGGAGTGGGCCCGGGGCTCGCTCGCCAAGGCGTACCTCGCCCTCGGGTTCTTCATCGCGGACGTCCTCCTCCTGGTGACGGGACTCCAGCCGATCGATCCGTTCGTCTTCGCCGGCGTGGTCCTCGCCATTTATCTCGAGATCCTGGCCTGGCAGTACCTCTCGGTACCGCCCGCACCCGGACCGCGAGAGCCGGTCCGGCACCTTCCACCCTACCGTCTTTCGTCCCGTCCGGTTCGGCCGCTGGACCCCCGAAGGGGAACGGGACCGGGCCGGCGTCGACCCCTTCGGTAACGAGGTCGTCGGCCCCAACCCCGACGAGTTCCTGTAGATCTTTGCGCCGGACGCCCGGGCCGGGCGGAACGGCGCTCCCTATAGGCCGTTCCGCCCGCCTAGGATAATCAGAACCCCCGCGGCCCTCGATGGGCCGCGGAGGCAAGGAAGGGGTTACGCCGGAACCTCGGGGCCGACCTAGATGATGTTGTTCCCCGTGATGCTGTACCAGGTCGAGTCCGATCCGCCACCGATGGTCACGTTCGGGTTGTACGACTGCGGCACGATCCACGCGGCCGTCGAGACGATCGTGTTCTGCTGGCCCCAGTAGGTGTAGAGGGCCAGGCCGTTCGCGATCTGCTCGGCGAGGTTGTACACCAGCACCCGCTGGGGGCCCGCGGCGAGGGTCGAGGCGTTCGCCAGCCCCACCAGCATCGCGTCGTAGGCGGCTCCCTGGCAGTTGTTCGGGATCCCGCCCGCGCCGTTCGTCGCGCTCGCCAGGTTCGCCCAGTAGTAGAAGTCGGCCATGCTCGCGTACGAGTGGCACGACCCGTCGATATACTCCGGGTTCTGGAGCTGCTCGTTCAGCGCGTCGCCCGCGGTGTAGGTGTTGTCGGGCAGGTACAGCGGCGCCACGTAGTCCGTCGGGTCGGGGTAGTCCGGTGCCCAGCCGAGGGTGAAGAACGGCATCGGGTTGTTGTAGGGGCCCGAATACGCCGAGTTGATCACCAGCGTGATGAAGTTGATGTCCACCACGCTCACCTTGATCTTCCCGCCCGACAGCTGGTTGATCTCCGACGCCCACAGCGCCGTCGCCTCATCGAGGCCGGGTGCGCCGGTCTCGCCGAAGAACGGCAGCTGGCAGGGCGACGAGGTCGTGCACTGGCTCGTCACGTTCGCGTCGTAGTACGGGCTCGAGGAGTCAGTCACCTGCGCCCACCACCACGCGGCGGTGCCCGGGGTCGTCGCCGAGGACGACGGGTCACCGGTCGGCCAGCTCACGTTGGTCGGGTAGTAGTTGGCCATGTACTGCGGGATCGCCCCGCCGTAGTTGAACAAATACTGGATCCCGTCCTTCGTGTTGATGGTCTGCTCCACCGTGTTGTACGGGTAGGCGTGGGTGAAGAACTGCCGAATGCCGACGTTCCCGAAGAAGTCCGACGGGATGGTGATCGGGTTCGTCGTGTAGGTCGCGGCCCCTGCCTTGTTGAAGTACAGGTTGTACGGGAAGAAGAAAATGCTGATCGACGGGAAACTCGTCGCCAGCACTTTCCCCTGCGCCAACAGCTGTAGCAGGAACGAGGTGTCCGTGCTCGGGATCGAGGCAAAGTCAGCGGTCCCGGACTCGTAGGCCTGCTCCCCCGGTACCTGGCTCGTCTCCCAGGTCACGGAGACGCTCGGCACATAGGCTCCCGCTGCTGGGGCGCATCCTGCCCACGAGCAGAAGGGATTCGCGACGTAGGCAGGGTTCGCCTCCAGCGTGTAGCTCGTGGCGGGCAGGAGGCTCTTCAGGGCGTAGGGGCCGGTGCCGGCCATGTGGTACTGGACGTTGCCCACGAAGGGCGGCGCGGAAGCTGCCAGCTCCCAGGAGTCCCAGCCCGTGGCGGGAACGCTGGCCGGGGCGACGCCCCAACCGGCGGAACCCATCGCGGCACAGGGGTGGTCACCGCTGCCGGAGGAGTTGCCCGCTGTCCAGTACCGGGATGCCCGCGCCCTGAGCCGACGCCGAGAACCAGCCGCACGGCTCGATCGCGCCACCGAGCCAGTCCCCGACGAGCTCAAGGAAGTACGGCCAGCTCTGGCCGCCGCCGGTCACGTGGAACGTGACGCAGCCGTTCGAGTTGGCCATCACCGTCGCGCCGCACGCGGTGCTGTCGTTGATGGTCATGGACGACATCACGTTCTCCGGCGTGTTGTTGAACGGATAGTGGAGCGTGCTCCAGCCTTGGTTCCCCGTCGGGAGCAGGGACTGCGTCAGGATCCACCCGTTGTTCGCGCCGACGCCGGGGTTCGTGGAGAACGCCATCGTCCGGGCCAGCGAGAACACCACGTCCGTCGGGTAGACGGACCAGCTGTTACCGGTGCCCGGGTCGTAGAACTTGGCGGCCTTGCTGATCGCGAAAGTGTAGTCGGAGCCCGAAACCATCGTGGAGCCATACATCGACTGGCAGTTGTTGGCGCCAATCGTGCTGCCCGGTACGCACGTCGCGAGCATCGGGACGTAGTTCGAGGGGGTTGGGCCCGTCTCGCTGCCGTTGTAGGCGATCAACGGCTGGTAGACGTTCTCGATGATCTCCGCCCCGACTGTCTCGTAGTCGATGGCCGGGTCCTCCGAGTTCGACCCGCCCGGAGCGAGCTCGTAGACGTCGAGCGAGCCTGGGTGGGGGCTGCTGACGACCGCGCTTCCGGCGAGGCCCGCCGTGGAGCCCGTGGCCGCCACGAAGACGGTCCAGCTGTAGTTCTGGTAGGCTACAACACCGGCGGGACCCAAGGCCGAGCCGACGAAGACGAGGGTGAACGCGCCCGCGCCGGCGAAGGTGAACTCGCCGCTCGCCGAGGTAGCCGTCGACACGGTCGAGGACACGGTGACACCGGTCGGGAGGGCCGACCACGTGGGTGCCTGGGGGGTGTAGAGCGGATTTGTCGGCGCACCCGTGTAACTCCCGGAGAGGGTGACGAACTGGTTCGTCTGGATCACAGCCGTCGGGTTGGAGGTAGACGTGCTGTTGGCCGTGATGGTCCCCGAGACCGTCGGGACGTTCGCGGAGTTGGACGCGGACGAGGACCCGAGAACGGTGACCAGGACCAGGGAGTGGTAGTTGTCGTGGACAGCGCCCTTGACGGTCGCGTTCACCGAGGCGATGAACGAGCCGGGGTTGCTGTAGGTGTGCGTCACCTGGGAGCTCGTGGTCGCTCCCGAGGAGGCGCCGTCACCAAAGTTAAAGTTGAACGAACTGGCGGACTCCGACGAGGGGAGGCTCGCCGTGAAGGGCACAGGGTTGCCCTGCTGGACGGACTTGAACGGCACGGAGAGGGTTACATCGTGTGCCGCCGTGGCCGCCTGACAGATCGGGCTCGACGCCGGTGCGCACGAGACAGTCGATCCCGTGGTGGTTCCGCCGTTGCCCCCGCCGCCGGTACCGTTGAGGGCAAAATAGCCGGCCCCCCCGACGACCAAGATCACGACGACCATCACGACGGCTGCCAGCATTCCCGAGAGCCCACGGGGCTGCATTGTACGCCCGAGGCTCGCGCGGTTCAACTCTTCCATACGGTTTTCCCCAAAGTCTCCGGAGTTACCGGAACTTAGGCCCCGAACTCGTCAGGTAGTATTTATACCCTTAGCGAATCGGAAGCCCGTGGCGACGTCAGAGCGAAGGCTCCGGCTCGCCCCGTCGTTGCTAAGCGCTGACTTCGCCGACCTCGCGCAGGCGATCCGCCTCTGCGAGGCCGCCGGCGCGGACGCGCTCCACCTCGACGTGATGGACGGCCATTTCGTCCCGAACATCTCCTTCGGCCCCGCCCTCGTGGCGGCCGTCCGGGCGAGGACCAAGTTGCCGCTCGACATCCACCTGATGGTCTCCCACCCGGCCCAGTACGTAGACGCGTTCGCGCGGGCCGGCGGACAGACCCTCGTCTTCCACATGGAGTCCTCTGATGAGCCCCGGGAGGTCATCCGGCAGGTCCACGATCGGGGCCTTGGGGTCGGGGCGGCGATCAAACCCGGGACCCCCATCGAGAAAGTGGATCCCTGGATCGACCAGGTCGAGCAGGTGCTTGTCATGAGCGTCGAACCGGGGTTCTCCGGCCAGAAGTTCATCCCGACCGTGCTTCCCAAGGTCCGCTCGGCGCGGGACCAGCTCGACACGATCGGATCCAGGGCCGACGTGTCGATCGACGGCGGGATCACCCCGGAGACGGCCCCCGCGGCGTCGGCGGCTGGGGCGACGTTCTTCGTCTGCGGCAACTCCGTATTCGTCGGTGGTGAGGTGGCCCCCAACCTTCGGGTCCTCCGCAGGGCCGTCGAGGAGGGGAGCCGGCGTGCGGTTCGCTGACCTGGTCGCGGTCTACTCGAAGATCGAGGCGACCCGCAAGCGGCTCGAGACCCGGACCCTGCTCGCCGACCTCTTCCGGACCTGTACCTCGCGCCGAACTGCCCGAGGTCCTCTACCTGTCGCAGGGACTGCTGGCCCCCGAGTACGGCGGGGTCGAGCTGGGCGTTGCCGACTCCCTGGCCCGGCGGTCCGTCGCGATCGCCCTCGGTCGGCCGGAAGAGGAGGTCGCCGCCCACCTGAGGGCGTCCGGCGATCTGGGAACGACAGCCGAGGAGCTCGGGCGGGGACGACTCCCGACCACGGCCCCTGCGCTCGAGGTCGGTCAGCTATTCGAGGGGCTCCGCGCCATCGCTGCCGCCTCGGGCGAGGGCTCTCAGGAGGCGAAGATCCAGCTCCTTGCCGGTCTCGTCGCGCGTTGCTCCCCGGAGGAGGCCCGGTACGTGGCCCGATTCGTGCTCGGGCGCCTTCGGCTCGGCGTCCGTGAGATGACGATCCTCGACGCTCTCGCCGAGCGGTGGGCCGGCGGCACCAGGTACGGTCGCGAGAGGATCGAGGCGGCGTTCAATCTCTGCAGTGACCTCGCGCTGGTCGCCTCGGCGCTCGCCGACGGGGGGCTGGAGGGCCTCTCGGTCATCCACCTCGAGGTCGGACGGCCGATCCGGCCCATGCTCGCGGAGCGGGTGAAGGACCTCCCCGAGCTGCTCAAGCGGATGGAGGGGGAGGCCGCGCTCGAGTACAAGTACGACGGTCTCCGGGTCCAGGCCCATGTCCCGGCCGACGGCCCCGCACGACTGTTCTCCCGTCGGCTCGAGGACATCACCGCCCAGTTCCCGGAGCTGTCGGTCGCCTTGCCGACGGCCTTGAAGGCCCGGCCCGCGATCGTCGAGGGGGAGTGCGTCCCGATCGATCCGGAGACCGACGAGATCCGCCCGTTCCAGGATGTGTCACGCCGCCGAGGCCGAAAGTACGATCTCGAGCGCATCCAGACCGAGATCCCGGTCTGCCTGTTCCTGTTCGATGTGCTGCTCGCCCCGGACGGGCCGGTGATCGATGAGCCCCTCCCGAAGCGGCGGGAGCGGCTCCGCGACCTGGTCGTCCCGAGCGAGCGGGTGCGGCTCGCCGAACAGCAGCGCGTGTCGAGCGTCGAGGAGGCCCAGTCGTTCTTCGACCAGTCGATCGCGGCCGGGGGCGAGGGGGTCATGGCGAAGTCCCTCTCGGACGAGAGCCGGTACCGCGCGGGGGCCCGGGGCTTCTGGTGGATCAGGTACAAGCGGGAATACACCGTCGGTCTCGCGGACTCGATCGACGGGGTCGTCGTCGGAGGGTTCGTCGGCCGCGGCCGACGGGCCGGTCGGTGGGGCGCGCTCCTGATGGCCGCCTACGACCCCGCCCAGGACCGGTTCGAGTCGTTCTGCAAGGTCGGTAGCGGGTTCGATGACGCCACCCTCGCGAGGCTTCCGGAGATGCTGAAGCCGTACGAGGTTTCGGAGCGGCCCCCCGGGGTCGTGACCGGCCTCACCCCGGATCAGTGGTTCACGCCGGGGGTCGTCCTCGAGGTCCGGGGCGCGGAGCTCTCGCTCAGCCCCATCCACCACGCGGGGATGGGACGGATCCGGGCCGGGGTCGGGTTCGCCCTACGGTTCCCGAGGTTCACGGGCAGGTTCCGGGCCGACAAGAAACCCACCGACGCCACGACCATCGACGAGCTCCGGGTGCTCTACGGGGCCCAGGTGAAGCAGGCCGCGCCCGTCCCCACCGACGAAGCGCCGACCCCCTAACGACCCCGCCAGTCGGACCAAAGGAATATGAGGGGGTCGGCCCGTTGCCGACGACGGAAGCGCACCCCATGCTGGTCGAGATGACGGAACTCCTGGAGCGGCAGATCTACACGCCCGATGGACGCCTCCTGGGAGAGGTCGACAATGTCGTCGTCGATGTCGACGGCGCCAAGATCGACGGTCTCTACGTCGCCGAATCCAGCCCGCTGTTAGTGGAGGAGAGCAAGCCGGTCAACGTGCCCTACCGGTGGGTGACGGCGGTCAACGACGTCGTGCTCCTGAAGTACTTCCCGAAGCGGGTCTCCGTCAAGCGCGCCCCGAGCCGCCCCGCGAAGGAAGAGGCGCCGGCGGCCCCCGCCCGCTGACGGCGCGGGGATAGCCAAGCCCGGAAACGGCGCAGGACTTAAACCGACCCGGCGGACCGCCGGGACGGAGGATATCCTGTCGCGTAGGCGTTCGCCGGTTCAAATCCGGCTCCCCGCATCGGCCCCCACCGCACCGTGAAGCCGCACGAGCTCCTCCGCACATTGGCCGGCCTCGATACGTTCCATGATCCCCGGGCCGACCGGGAGCAGGTCGCCACGCCCCCGGAGGCGGCGGCCGCCCTGCTCCGGGCGGCCCTCAGCCGGGACGACCTGGTCGATCGGTCGGTCCTCGACCTAGGGTGCGGCCCGGGGACTCTCGCCATCGGCGCGGCGCTCCTGGGGGCCCGAGAGGTCCGGGGCGTCGACAGCGACCCCGCGGTGCTCGAGGTGGCGACCCGGAACGCCGAGCGGGCCGGCGTGACCGTCCGATTCGAGCTCGCGGACGTGGCGTCGATCACGGTTCCGGCGGAGACCGTGGTCATGAACCCCCCGTTCGGCGCCCAGACCCGGCACGCGGACCGCCCGTTCTGGGAGGCGGCGCTCACCCTCGCCCGCCGACGGGTGTACGCCTTCTCGCTCGCCGCCTCCCGAACCTTTATAGCAGAACGCGCGGTCGCACGCGACGCGCGCATCGAGGCGACCGAGCCGGTCCCCTGGTCGCTCCCGAGGACGTTTCCGCACCACCGGAAGCGTTCGGTGGAGCTCTCCGTGGACCTCTGGGTCCTCGCGCCCGCACCCCCCCATGAACGCGAACGCTGAGATCGTCCTCCCCGGCGACCTCCTCGGGACCGCCGAGGAGTTCGTGCCGGGCCGGGGGACGTACGAAGACCACGGCCGCATCTACGCCGCCCTCCTGGGCCGCCGCCACGTCGACCCCCGCGACAAGGCGATCCGGGTCGAGGCGATCCACCCGATCCCGCACATCGGCGAGGACGACGTTGTCTACGCGCGCGTGGACGAGGTCAAGAGCGCCATGGCGATCTGCACCATCCTCTCCCTCGCCTCCGGCCGGCGCGCGGTCCCCGGCGCCCCCGAGGGGACCGTCCACATCTCCAAGGCGAAGGACGGCTACACCGAGAGCCTGGCCGACGAGTTCCAGTCCGGCGACATCCTGCTCGCCCGGGTCGTCCAGAGCCAGCCGACGATCAAGCTCACCACCGCACCGTCGACGCTGGGGGTCGTTTCCGCCCGGTGCACCGCGTGCCACGGGCTGCTCCAGCTCGGCGGCAAGGAACCGTCCTGCCCCCGGTGCGGGAACCGAGAACGCCGGAAGGTCGCCCAGGGGTTCGAGGGGCTCGCCCCTCCGGCGTCCGATGCCGCCGGCGCCCACTGACGAGGAGACCCGCCTCGCCCGGCTGGTCCGGGCCCACGACCGGTGGCGCGGGCGGGAGGTGTTCAACCTCCTGCCGAGCGAGAACGCGCTCTCCCCGACCGCCCGACGATATCTCGGGAGCGACCTGGCGGGCCGCTACACGCTTCCGCTGACCACCGACTTCCACGGCGAGTCCATCGACAACTCCTACGCCGGCACGCGGTACACTGACCAGATCGAGGCCCTCGCTGACGCCAGCGCGCGCCGCCTCTTCCACGGACGGTTCGCGACCGTCCGTCCCCTTTCGGGGCACATCGCCGCGATGAGCGCGCTCGTCCCGCTGATGCCGAAGGGCGGCAAGATTCTCGCCATCGCGCCCGACCAGGGAGGGTACGACGGCTACGCCCCCGGCTTCCTCCCCGCCCTGTTCGGGTACACGGTCCGCCCGCTACCGGCGGACGGCCCCGGCTACAGGGTCGACGCGGAGAAGGCCGTGGAGGAGATCCGCCGGGAGCGGCCCCACGTCGTCGTCCTCGGTCAGAGCTTCTTCCTGTTCCCGTACCCTCTCAAGGAGATCGCCGAGGCGGCCCACGCCCAGGACGCCCTCGTGCTCTACGACGCCTCGCACGTCCTCGGCCTCATCGCCGGGGGCCAGTTCCAGGACCCGATCCGGGAGGGGGCGGATGTCGTCTACGGGAGCACCCACAAGTCGTTCCCGGGCCCCCAGGGCGGCCTCCTGGTCACCGATAGGGAGGACCTGTTCGCCCAGCTCGAGCCGGCGCTGGTCTGGCGGATCTTCGACAATGCCCACTGGAACCGGATCGCGGCCCTCGGCCAAACCCTCCTGGAGCTCGAGCGGTTCGGGGAGGAGTACGCCAGGACGGCCATCGCCAACGCCCAGGCGCTCGCCAAGAGCCTCTCGACGGCGGGGTTCCCGTTCCTGGCCGAGTCGGACGGGTTCACCCGTTCCCATCAGGCGATCATGGATGTGCCGGAGCTCCGCCGGCGTCATGGAGTCGGCTCCGCCACCCTGGCCCGACGATGGGAGTCGCAGCGGCTTCTGACCGACCTCATCGGTCGGCTCGGTACCGCGGAGATCGCGCGGCTCGGCCTGCGGCCGGAGGAGATGCCGCGGCTATCGGACCTGCTGGTCCGGGCGGGGCTTCAGAACGAACGCGTGGGCCGCGAGGTTTTGGCATGGCGGCGCCAGTACCGACCACCTCCGGTTCCAGTGAACCTGGCGAAACAACGAATTGGGCCAGCAGGGCGTTTGACCGCCCGGCTGGGATTGGAAGGGGTTCGATAGGGAGCGGCCGATCGCCCTAGGACATCCCGTGGGCGCTCTTCGCGTGGTCCTTCAGCTCCTGCTCGGTCGGGAACGTCTGGTGGCAGACGCTGCACTCGTTGGTGGGCTTCGACTGCCACGGCTGGGCCGGGCTCCCGGACTTGGGGGCGCCACCCCACATCATCATGCCGAGCATGAACGCCACGATCATACCGATGATCAGGCCCGCGACGAGGAGGACCGTGCCTCCGACCTGGGTCGTGAGACCGAAGATCTTGCCGCCGCCGCCACCGGTGGTGTTCTGGTACTGCGTGGTGTTCACGTAGACGATCCCGCCGCCGGCGCTCACGACGGTGAGGCTGGTGCTGAAGAACGTCGTGGAGTACGGCGTGGTGACGTTGATCACCGCGAGGTAGGCGCCCGAGGTCGCGACCGCCCAGGGAGCGGCGGCCACGACCGTCTGGGTCCCCGCGCCCGGAGCGAACAGGCTCTGGGTATAGACCGGGGAGCCCGTGCTCGTGCTGCCGGGGTAGATGGCGATCGACGCGCCCGTCACGTAGCTGCCGCCATAGCTGATCGCGACGCTCACGTTCCCGGTCGAGACCGAGTTACCCGCGGTCGGCGCGAGGAGACTGGCGGTGGGGTTCGAGGTGATCAGGTAGCCCGTCTGTTCCGCTACGCCCGTGTCGGCCGAAAACGAATTGTTCGCGGATGCAAAGACGAAGATCTGGTACTGGTCGTTCGGGAAGATCCCGTTGTCGTAGGTGCACGGGGGACCGCCCGCCGGGCAGCTCTCGCGGAACTGGGGCGCGGTGAGGTTGGTCGTCGTGATCGTCGTCGAGTAGTCACTGACGCCGTTCTTGAGGGAGCTGTTGAGGCTGATGTTCACGACGGCCGGGCACTGCAGACTGAGACCGAGGCCCCCCTGGCAGATGCTGGCCACGTCGCGGATCTGGACGTTCAGGGAACCGTTCAGCGTGGTCCAGACCACGTTCGAGACAGTCACGGTGAAGGAGATGGTGTACGGCAACTGGATGTACAAGGGCGGCGTGCTCGTCAGGGCCACCGAGGCCGTAGCGTTGCCGGCGGCCGGCGCCTCGTGGAAAGCCGCGTGCGGCGCCTTCAGGGGAGCGGCCACTGGGTGAGAGGCGCTGGAGCCCCCCATCCCGACAATGCCGACAAACACGGCCATGGCCGTGAAAGCCAACACGGCGGCCAACGCAATCGTCCCGGACCTCATACCCGAAGTTCGGCGCATGGACCCCGGCACGACTTGCATTACTTAAATGTCTCGCGAACAGCCGTTGAACGACGCACCGTCGGGCGAGCTTATCCGCGGGGCGGCTGCCGTGGCCGCCCGGCCGGACGAACTGGTTACTCTTCGATCCCGTGGCTGATCTTCTCGTGCTGCTTGAGCGCGAAGTCGGTCTCGAACGCCTCATGGCAGATCGGGCACGTGGGCTTGCCCGAGGACGTGGTCCCGGGCTTGCCGTGGTCCTCCTGCCAGGGAGCCGCCGCGCCGGCCGCTACGGGCTGGGAACCCTTCGGGGTACCTCGGAGCGCGGGGGCTGCCACCAACCCCAGTAGAAGGCCGATGATCGCCGCGATGATCGCCAGGACCGTGGCCGTCGTCGCCGCCGCCGCCCCGGCCAGGACCCCGCTCGGGTGGGTCTGGTTGATGTACGTGGCCCCGGTGGTCAGCGCGACGGTGATGTTCGCGGTGGCGTTCAGATGCCCGTACGGGGCGCCGATCGCGAGGACCACCTCGTAGCTTCCCGGTGTGACGGCCGTCCACGTCGCCGCGCCGCCCCGGAGGCTCGAGCCGATCCCCGGAACGAACGCGCCCGCCGAGAAGACCGCGGACGTGGAGCCCACGGGGTAGACGAACAGGGTTGCGTTCTGGATGTACTCGCCCGAGTAGGCGTACGAGAGCGTCACGTTCCCCACGGGGATGGTCGCGTTCTCCGAAGGCCCATTGATCGAGCCCTGGAGCGGGTTGAAGACGAAGTACGTCGAGACCGACGTCGCCAAGCTCCCCGAATGGTTCGCATTGAGCCAGATGGTCACCGCATACTGACCGGGGGGCAGCTCGGCCGCACCGGAGTAGAAGTGCTGCATGTTGAGCAGCGTCAGGTTGAGGTTCTGGCCGTAGTTCGCGACCCCGTCCTTGATGCGGAGCGTCAGGTTCACCGCGACCGGGCACGGGTCCGCCTTGGTCCCGCAGCCGGGCGCCTCGGTACTGGATCTCGATCGACTGGCTGAACGTGTGGTTGTCGATCAGGTTCGAGGGGATGGAGTAGCTCCAGTTGAGGTCGTACGGGAGGACCGTGTAGGTGTCCGAGAGGTTCAGGTCGAGGAGGTCGATGCTCCCCACGATGAACGTGTGGCTTCGCGTGAAGATGTGGCCGAGGGAGTCCTGCACGATCACCTCGAGAGTGTGGACCCCGGAAGCGAACGACTGGGTGAGGTTGTCGTGGATGGTGAAGTTCTGCCACGACGGTTGCGGGGGCGGGGTCAGGTTCGCTACCGCGACATTGTCCACATAGGCCTCCGCCGTCACGACGTGCTCCGTGGACGGGTCCCAGTTCGTCCCGATCCCGTTCAGGAATGGGTCATTTCCCGGGAGCTGGACGTTCAAGTTGAGGGCGATCTGAGAGCCGAGCCCAAAGAAGCTCCGGGCCGTCCCCGCCGTGGTCTGGGTGGTGACGTTGACGGGGTTCGCTAGCACGATGATCGGAGTGGCGGTGTAGTTCCGCTGCTCGGAGTCGTTGTACCTGGCAGACCGCGACCGGCCGGACGGGGTTGGGGTAGGTGTTGAAGCAGCTCTCGGAGTAGCCGAACGTCCGGTTGTACTGGCCGGGGTACGACGCAGCGACCGCAGAGATACCGAAGCTCGCCCCACCTGGGATGACGAACCAGTTCGAATCGGACTGGTTGTCCGGGATGAAGATGGAGGCGGTCCCCGTGTTGAGGTCGGTGTTGTTGGCCGTCCCCGAGGTGTTGGTGACCCCGACGATGCCCCCAGAGCTCTCGTAGGTGTAGAACTTGTTCTGCCCGCCGGAGTCGTAGTATCCGAGCCAGACGTGGATGCCGCCGGCGACCGACCCATTGTAGTAATTGGTACTGACCGGTAGGATCTCTCCCTGCCATCCGTACAGGAGGTCGTAGTATCCGGACTGGTTGAGCGAGTTCGGCGCCCAGATCGCCTGGTTCGCCGTGCTGTTCGACTGGCGCAGGTTCGTCAGGATGTAGGAGATCGTGTTGAACTCCGAGTACCGCCCGCCGCCGACGTCGGTCGTCTTGATGTTGATGCCGGGGGTCGTGTTGTAGGTGGTCGTCGCCAAAGAGCTGCCCAGCGACGCCACGACCGTGTAGACGGTCGGCGTGACCAGGTTCCACGTGTAGACCACGGCGTAGCCGGTCTCGTTCGTATAGCTCCACGAGAGGGTCGTCGTCGCCGTTACGTGGGGGTTCCCGTACGAGTTGGTCGCGGAGTACGCCCGGGACCCCTGCCACGCGAGGACCGCGGTGCTGGGGACCGTCGCCGTCACCTGGGCATCGTAGACGCCCTGCCCGTTCAGCGTCACGTGGACGGTGAACGTGTTCGGGACGTTCGTGCAGCAGCTTGGGTTGGTCGAGACCGGGGCGAAGAACCCGCCGGGCCAAATGTTGAACTCGGGGTAGCCGCTCAGGACCGTGCCAGCCGTCGGCTGGACCACCGTGACGTTGAGCGTTCCCGTCGGGACCGGGTAGGAGATCCAATCGTAGGCGAACCCGAGGGATGCGTTGGAGGCGTCCCCGAATTCGAACACGACGAACCCGGGGCTCGTGAATGGGAACACCCCTGTGTTGAGGCTGAACCTCTCTGCGGAGGCGGGGGTCAGAACCTGAGTGAGCGGCAACTGCATCGCCGTCGGGCTGCCGGTTTCCGGGTGGAAGACTACCGTTACGGTCGGGCTGTTCGCGGCGATCAGGCTCGTGGTGTTGACGTCGATCGAGTACGTGTGGTTGAGGGACATGTAGTCCCAGGCCCCCACGTCGTAGGCCGTCCCGGCAGCGTTCACGGTCATGAACGTACCGGGCATGTTCTCGAGCTGCAGCATGTCCATGGCGAACCGGTCAACGAGGATCGTGCCGAACCCCGTCGGGAGGTTCCAGCCGGGAGTGGTGTTCCCGTAGGTGGTCGTGTTCTCGGCGTTGACCGGGAACTTCTGACCGGGGGGGAACTCGTAGCCGTGCTCGACCCCGTAGTTGCCCCAGTAGCTGGTCCCGTTGGTGACCTGGTAGAATGGGTCGTAGGTTAGGTTGCCGTTCGTGTAGGCGTTCCAGAGATCGTAGACGACCGCGTTCCCGTTGCCGAGGTAGGCGCTCTTGCCGTGGGCGACGAGGTAGTCCTCGATCACGGCCAACAGGCCGGCGGTGGCGGGGCAGGCGAAGCTCGTTCCGCCCCAG
The DNA here is from genome assembly GCA_963708255.1 of uncultured Thermoplasmata archaeon. Taxonomy (GTDB): domain Archaea; phylum Thermoplasmatota; class Thermoplasmata; order Lutacidiplasmatales; family UBA184; genus Lutacidiplasma. Next base: position 399,104 of record CAVPSE010000002.1, on the reverse strand, counting down.
AAGAACTGCATGGTTCCGTCGAAGAAGATCGACGTGTTGAAGTCGGCCGTCGCCGCGACACCGCTCCCCAGCGACCGTCCGAGGTCAGGGATGTTGTAGCCGTGCTCGTACCAGCTCTGGTTGAACCAGTAGCTCGTGTCGAACCCACCCGATGCCTCGGGAGGCGCGTTGGTCAGCGTCGTGTTCGTGAAGGGGACGTACCAGTAGGATTGGCTCGCGATGCTCGCCGCGCGGTCCGCGTGGACCGCGGTGTTGATCAGGTTCGAGATCGGGGCCTGGGGGTTGACGCCGATGGTGACGTTCAGCAGGCCGTAGGCCGTGGTGGTGTCGAACGACTGCCCTGCGGCGTCGGCGGCGACCGTCCGAAGGCCGTTCACCGACAGGACGTACGGGTCCGTCGCGGGGAAGCTGCCCGAAAGGATGCCCGTGCCAGTGTCGAACCCGCCGCCGTCCCCGCTCGAGGCGATCACGGTGGAGCCCCGGGCGTCGAGGAGGACGAAGTAGTCGTGCATGGTGAGGGCGTTGTCGTACGACGGGCCGTATAGGTCGGGCCACGTGTCCTCGGAGCCGCCCCAGGAGTTGGAGATAATGTTCGGGGCCTTCGCCATGCTTTCGAGGGACGCGTAGTCGTCGTCGAGGACGTTGGTGCAGAGGCACGGGCCGTACGTTGGCAGCAGGTGGGCCGCCGGGGCCAGGGTGGAGGAGAACTCGAGGTCGAGCGCCATCTCACTAGAGGCCCCGTCGGTGTAGGGCAGAGTCCCGTTGGTGGTGAACGAGCCGTCGATCGGGTCCGTCGACAGTCGGTTCATGATCTGGTTCGGGTTGTTCCACACCAAGGAGGCGTAGTCCCGCAGATCGCCGGGGTTGATGCCGCCGGCCATGATGATCGCGATCGTGATCGGAGTGCCGGTGGAGTCGCCGTTGTACCCCAGGTTCAGGAGCTGGCTATCGTTGTACATCACGGCGAGGGAGCCGGGGGTGATCATCTGGTCGATGACGGTCCGCTTCTGGCTCAGGGAGAAGTGCTCGAACCAGAAGAACCCGGCCTGACTGAAGTTGAACACGGTCGAGAGGTTCCCCTGGATTACGTCGAAGGGGATCGATACGGGGGAGAGCGGCGTGATCCCGTTGGCCATCGGCTGCGGCTTCCCGAAGTCGAGCATCGCCGCGGGGTCGACGTAGGAGGTCGGCTTCGCGTTCCCCGCCGGGTTGAGGCCGTTGACCGTGACCGTCCCCTGGGCGATCGGCGCGGGGAGAGAGAGGGGCTGGGCGTTGACCACGCCACTCGCGCCGTTCCCGTAGCTCACATTGTCGAGGGTGGTGTGGAACGCGCCCTCGGTCTGGCCGACGGTCCCGGTGAAGGAGACCGAAAGGAGGCCCTTCGTCTCGACCTGGAATCCGAGGGAGGTGAAGTAGTTGATCGAGTCCTGGTAGGCGACCGGGTCCGGACCATACTGGGCCCGCTCCTGATCGAGCGTCAGCCAGTGGTGGAATAAGGGGGAGCCGGGGGAGGATTGGGCCTGGACCAGCTGCTCCAGCTGCTGCTGGTTGCGCATCTGGAAGCCGATGGTGAACGAGAACGGGTCGGTTGGGGGGGCGACATGGTTCACCGTGACGTTCGAGAGGGTGTTGAGGGGGGTGCCGGGCTGGACATGGAGCGGGGCCTGCTGGAGGGCCGGGCCCGAGAGAATCCCGGTCGGAGCGTTGGACGGTGCCAGAGGGGAAGCGAGGCCGACCGGAGCGACCGTGGCGGCCGAGGCGCTGCCGAATCCGGCGATGAGGACCCCCGAGGTGGCGAGCACGAACACGATAACGAACGCCCCCAGGCTCCGGCGGTAGCTCCGGTCGGCGCGCGGGGGTGCGGTACGGGGGGCGGCTGAACTTCCAAACATGGTCACGTGTGGCTCCAAGGCGGGGGCCCCTCGACGGGGCGGCGAACCATATTGGGGGTTCTTTAAACACCTTTGCCCCCTTTCCGTTTCGCCGTCGACGGAGAAACGCGTTTGCGCGCGGTCCGTTCCGGCGGACGAGGAGCGCCTGCGTTGGCCCATCGGGTCGCCATCACCGGAACGCCGGGAACGGGCAAAAGCACCGTGGCGCGGGGACTGCCGGCCTCCTGGCAGGCGGTAGAGGTCGGGGACCTGGCCGTCGCGCTCGGGGCCGGTCGCCGCCGGCGGAACGAAGTCCTGGTCGATCTTTCCGCCCTCGCCCGAGCCCTCCGGAGCTCCCGCCTCGGGGACCGGATCGTCCTGGTGGGCCACCTCGCGCACCTGCTCCCGGTCCGGGAGGTCGTCGTGCTGCGATGCGACCCCCGGGAACTGGGCCACCGACTGGCCGCGGCCGGGCGGGGTACCCCCGCCGACCGCCAGGAGAACGTCGCGGCGGAGGCGACCGATGTCGTCCTGCTCGAGGCGATCCGCCCGGGCCGCCCGGATCTGGGAGGTGGACACCACCGGTCGACGGCCCGAGGACGTCACCCGGGAAGTGGCGAACCTGCTGCGACGGCGGCCGCCGAGCCGGTACGGGACCGTCGACTGGCTGGCGGAGCCGGGGGTCACCGACTATCTTTTGGGCCCGGCCCCGTAGCGGGCCCGATGGTCGCGGAGGGGTACCGCACCCGGATCCAGCCGTACCTGGATCGGATCTCCCGCCCGTTCCTCGGCTGGTCTCCCAACTCGCTCAGCCTCCTCGCGTTCGGGCTCTGCGCCGCCGCGGCGGCCGTGGAGGCGCTCGTCCGGTTCTCCACGCCGCTCCTCTTCCTCGCGGTCACGGTCCTCGTCTTCCTCGGGGGGGTCTTCGACGTGGTCGATGGGGACGTCGCCCGGAAGACGAACCGAACCTCCGCCCGTGGCGACCTGGTCGATCACGTCCTGGACCGGTACGCCGACGTGCTGCTGCTCCTCGGGCTGGCCGTGTCCTCGTACGCGAACGCGTACCTCGCGCTCGCCGCGCTGGTGAGCCTGCTGCTGGCAAGCTACATGGGCACCCAGGCCCAGGCCGTGGGCGCCGGCCGGATCTACGGGGGGCTGCTGTCCCGCGCGGACCGGCTCCTGCTCCTCGCCGCGGCCGCGTTCCTCGAGTTCGACCTCTCCCTCCCGTGGCCATGGGCCGCGAGCGCCCCCTGGTCCCGGTTCCACATCGATGGGTTGGTCTTCACCACCCTCGATATTCTGCTGGTCTACTTTGTGGTCGCCGGGCAGATCACGGCGATCGCGCGGGGGCGGCAGGCGTACCGCTCCCTTCCTCCCGCTCCCGTTCCATGACCCTTCCGCCGCGCTTCCGGTAGGTACCTGGACAGGGTGGCGGAGCCAGGGCTCGAAGCACAGGTCGTCCCGGCCCCGGTCCGGGGCGCGGGGCGCGGACGGGTCCCCCTCCCGGAAGCACAGCCCGTGCGTACGGATCGTGGCGCACTCGGGGGGCTCGTAGCCGCGTCCCCCGTCGCGTTGCGTAATGTGCTCGACCTGGTAGCGGGTGATCGACTCGTCAAAATCCGGCGCCCCCCGGAACGCATCGACGATCCCGTCGGCCGGTGCCCCCGCCCGGTGCAGGAACGCCGCGAGGGCGAACCGACCGGCGTGGGAGAGGTTCTCTCCCCCCTCGAGCATCCGCTGCATCTTGCGGATGCACGGAGGGAACAGGTCGGGGCGAAGAGGCCCGGGGAGGCCGGCGCGGTCCAGGCTCGGCGCCGGGACCCGTTCGGCGATCTCCTTCAGGAACTCCCCCTCGGTCCGCTCGAGCGCCCCCCGGAGCCCGGCGTCCAGGGCGATGGGCGGGGTCAGGGTCACCCGGACCCCCTCCTGGACGAGGCGGGCGGCCCGCTTTTGCGTCACGAGGACCTGGCCGCCTCGGACGGCCTGGCGGACCAGGTGGAAGTCCGCCTCCCGGATGGGCGTCGCCAGGTGGAGGTAGTCGGTGAGCCGGATCCGGACCTGCGTGCCCTCCGGCTCCAGCTCGTACGACATCCGGCGCGCCACCTCGCAGAGCTCCTCCGAGGGCGCCGCGTCGAGGCGGCGCCACGCCCGCTTCGCCTCCGCGACGGCCCACCGACGTACCGCGGCGGGTGAGGGGGCGGCCGACACGAGCAGGCGAGCGTACACGAACGAGAGGAACCGTTCCGGCGGGGAGGCCTGGTCGAGCTCCTCCACCTCCACGGCGCCGGTCGGGTCCCGTACCGCGGCGTCGACCCGCATCCGACCCAGCGCCCGGGGACGCTCCAGCACCCGGTCCTCCAGGAGGTCCTGGAGCGACGGGGAGAGCTCTGCCACGAGGACCTCCGCCCCGGGCAGGAACGGGTACTGGCCGAGGAGCTCGTGCTCGGCTAGAGATGGGGCGCGATGAACTGCCATACGATCAGGAACACCACGAGCAGGGAGGCGACGACCGTCGCCTGGCCGGAGAAGCGGTCGAGGCGGGCCGCGTCCCAGCCCTTCCGGAGGCGCGATGCGACGGTCGCGGAGAAATCCCGGAACAGCAGGCCGCCGTCCAGTGGGATCAGGGGAAGGGCGTTGGAGAGTCCCAAAAGGAAGTTCATCCAGGCGAGCCAGTAGAGAAGGTTCGCGTAGACCCAGAACCCGCCGGTGCCGAGGCCCGCCAGGGGCCCACTGAGATGATAGAAGTTCGTAAGGCTCCCCTGGACCGGCTCGATCCCGGCGAGGGGAAGCACCACCCAGAACGTCCCGCCGACCAGGGGCCCCTGCGGGGCGCCGTACGGCGCGACCAGGATCCCCTTGAGCGCCGTGGGGGTGAGGAACAGGAGCGAGATCCCGAGGAACCCCTTGGTCCGGTCCGCCGAGACGTTCGTGTACGACGCGAGGGAGGTGAGGGTGATCGATTTCGTCACGCTCGAACCGACCCCGGGATCATAGTAGGTCAGCGAGACCGCTTGCCCCGGTGTTCCGTTGCTGAGGATATCGATCACCGCCTGGTTGGTGGTGGTCGGGGTCCCGTTGATCGCCGTGATGATGTCCCCGACCGCGAGGCTGGCGTTCGCGGCCGGCGTGCCGGGGACCACGTAGGCGATCCCGGCGCCGTTCGCGTTCGGCTGGACCGTGGAGGAGACCGAGGCGGCGAGGAGCAGGAAGAAGACGACCGTAAGGCCGAAGTTGGCGAGCACGCCGGCGGCGGCGACACGGTCCCGGCTCCGCCGGGGGGCGGCGTTCATCTCGGCGTCATCCTGCTCGACGAACGCCCCGATGGGGATGACGCACCAGAGGATCCCGAGGCTCTTCACCCCGATCTTCTGGGAACGGGCCACGACCCCGTGGCTCAGCTCGTGCAGGACGACCCCTACGATGAGCGCGACGAGCCCGTATCCGACGGGAATGATCGGGTTGATCCCCGGAATGCCGAGCGCCTCGGAGACCGGCGGGGCGGCGCTGGCAGGGACCCGGAGCGCGATGACGGCGTCGAGGCACAGGACCACCACGACCGACACCATCGCCAGGGCCGCGAGGAGGATCCCGAGGTCGCCGGCCGCGCTCCAGAACCGGCGGTATCGCCCGATCACATCGAGCATCCCGCGACCCTTCCGGGTCTTGATCATCAGCGCGGGGCCCAGGAGGCTGAGCGACCGGTCCGGGCCGATCCGACCCCACCGGTACAGCCCGTAGACGACGGCCGCGTAGGCGATGACCAGGACGAGCGCGATCGTCCAGCCGTTGAGATAGTCCAAGGGTCGAGCGAGTGGAACCGGGGCGGGTTATAGGCGTTGACGGCGCGTCCGGGGCGAGAACGGTGGACGGAGACGGGAGATGTAATAGCCGGCGCCCCTTCCTCTACGGAGGATGACCCGAGCGCGGACCCGGGGCCTCGTCATCGTCGCGGCGCTCGCGGTCGCGTTGCTGGCGGGAGTCCCAACGCTGGGTCTCCTGGGTTCGGCCGTCGCTCCCTCCCTCACGGTCGTGGGCTCCACGCAACCGACGGGCCCGGTTGTGGTGGCGCCCGCGTTCATCCCCGGCCCGGGAGTTCGGGCGGTGGGACCCCTCGGCGCGAACCTTCCCCTCGATGTCGCGGTCTCCCTCGCCTCTCCGGACCCGTCGGGACTCCAGGGGCAGCTTGCCCTCGAGTATTCGGCCGGCAGCCCCGAGCGCGGACAGTTCCTCACGGCGGCACAGGTCGCCGCCCGGTTCGCTCCCTCGAGCGCCTCATACGAGGCGGCCGTACGGGTACTTCGAGGCGGCCGGGGCCTCCGTCGTACCGAGCCCGGACCACTGGATGCTCTTGGTCCAGGGCCCCTCCTCCATCCTCGCAGCGGCCTTCCACACTGAGTTCGAGGAGTACCATGCCCGGTGGTCGGGTCTTCTTCAGTCACCCGACCCCCTCGACGCTCCCCCCCGTCGCCCCGTGGTCCGGCGTGCTCGGTCTGGGAAACGAGACCCCCGTGGTTCCATTCGACTCGGTCGCCGCCGCCGGCTCCGCTTCCGCCGGGTGCACAGGGGCGCAGCCGTTCGCCCCCTGCGCGATCGCGTCGGCCTACAATGTTAGCGGCCTCTACTCGACGGGGAAGAACGGCTCGGGCGTCCGTGTGGGGGTCGTGGATCCCTACGATGGCCAGGAGAAACAGTCGACGCTGTCGAGCGACCTTGCGACGTTCGCCTCCATGTTCGGGCTGTCCAAGGGGAACGTGAGCTTCCTCTATCCTGTCCCGACCAAGCGCAACCTGAATTCGACGTCCACGGGGTGGGCCACCGAGGAGGCGCTCGACCTCGAATGGACCCGGGCGAGCGCCCCCGGGGCCACGCTCGACATGACGTTCGCGCCGGACGCTTCCGCGGGGCTGTACTTCTCTGTCGACTGGCTGGTCGCGAACCAGGTCGTGAACGTGATCTCCCTCAGCTGGGGAGAGCCGGACGTCGGCGCGTTCAACCCCTACTCCACGCCGTGCTCCGCCGGGTGCAACGCGACCTCGGACGGCTCGTACGCGATCCTGCATCCCGTGCTCGAAGCGGCGGCCCTCGAGGGCATCGGCGTCTTCGCCGCGAGCGGCGACTGCGGCGCGGCGATGGGGACCGCCGGGGACTCGACCAGCTACCCAGCCTCGGACCCCGATGCGACGGGCGTGGGCGCCACGGACCTGACCCTCAAGGGGGTCCAGTGGGCCGGCGAGGTGGCGTGGTCCGGCAACTCTACGGGGGCCACGTCGCCCGGGTGTCAGAACCAGGGCGGCTCGGGAGGAGGGTTCTCCCCGTTCCCGCGCCCGTTCTGGCAGGCCGCCCCGGGCGTACCCGCGGCCCCGGCGGTCCGCGGGGTCCCCGATGTGTCCGTCGATGGCGGGAACCCGGTGACCATCATCCAGTCCGGCTTCACGACCGGGGTCGTGGGCACCAGCGTCGCCACCCCGATCTGGGCCGGCTATGCCGCGATCGCGGACCAGATCCATGGGGGCCCCCTCGGGCTCCTCAACCCGTCGCTCTATGCTCTGGCCCGCGGCCCGACGGCGGGCCAGTACTTCCATGATGTCCGCTCAGGCTCGAACGGGTACTCGGCCGGCCCCGGCTGGGACCCGGTGACGGGGATCGGCACCCCGAACGCGTCGGCGCTGCTAATCGCCCTGGCGACCGGACTCGGGTTGGGCCCATCGGCCGCGCCGTCCCTCGAGGCGTCCGGACGGATCGGACCGGCCCCCCTGGTGGTCCGGTTCACCGCCTCCGTCCCGTCAGGAACGGCACCGGTGGCGGGGTACGATGTGGACTACGGGGATGGGAACGCGAGCTGGTCGACCAACGGGTCGCTGGCACATACGTACACGACAGCGGCCGCGTACGACGCCCGGGCCGTGGTGTTCTACGTCGATGGAAACTCCTCGGCGTCGCCCCCGGTGCTGGTCCTCGTCGGAACCGGCGCCGCTCTCTCCGTCGCGCTCAGCCTGAACGTCACGTCAGTGCCGCTCGGCGCTCCCGTGACGTTCGACGCAAGCGTCTCGGGCGGCACCGCCCCGTACCTGTACGCCTTCGACTTCGGGGATGGCTCGTACTACCGCAACGCCACGGTCCCGAGCTGGACCCACGCGTACGGATTCGCCGGAGCCTTCTGCGCGGTGGTAACTGTGACCGACGCCGCGACCCCGTCCGATGGCGGCGCCTCGCTGGAGGTGCCGGTGTCGGTCGGAGGGGCCGGCTCGCCCTCGTGCGCCGAGCAGACACCCCTCTCCGTGAGCCTTCCGGCCGAGCCGGCGGCGATGGACCTCCCGGCGAACGTCAACCTCTCGGCGTCGACGTTCGGAGCGGCGGGACCGGTCGCGGTCCAGGTCGTGAGCGACGACCCGTACGTGACCGAGTGCCAGTGCGGGATCTTCCGGATCCCTGGCAATCACACGATCCGCCTCTTCGCCAACGACAGCGTGAGCCAGGAGGCCTCGACGTGGCTCAATATCACTGCCTTCCCCGCCCTCACCGGGGCGTTCTACGCTCAGCTGCCGGGAGCCCCCGTCTCCGGCGCGTCTCCCATCGGGGCGGCCCCGCTGACGGTCGACTTCGGGGTGACCGCCTCCGGTGGCAACGGTACGACCTCGAGCGCCACCTGGACGTTCGGCGACGGCTCCGCTCCTGCGATCGGCGCGGCGGTGGTGCATACGTACGCGTCGCCCGGCTACTACGTGGCCGGTAGCGTCGTCCATGATGGGTCGAACGGGACCGCGGCCCACGCGTTCCTCATCGACGTGCTCACGAATGCGACCCCGGCGCCGGTCGGGCTCTCGGCGGAGGTCGGGCTCGGGCCCGGCGCCGCCGCCGGGAACGTGGTCGCCTTCGACGCCTCTACCAACTTCGGCTCCACGGGCGTACCAGTACGACTGGCAGCTCGGGGACAACGACTCGTCGTTCGGGTACGATCCGACCCAATCGTACACCACCGGCTGCCTCGCGGCCGACCGGTGCCCCCTATCAATCACGGTGAACGCCAGCGACACGCTCGGCGAGATCGCGAACGTCACTTTCTCCCTCCCCTTCCCGTTCTTCGGCCGCTCGAGCGCCCTTGCTCTGACGGACCAGGTCACCGGCGGGGGCGGCAGCACTCCGTACGTCCTCGGTGCCTCGGCCGCGACCTCGAGAATGCCCGGAGCGAAGGTCGGCTGGTCGTTCGGGGACGGCAACGGGAGCACCGGCTTGACCGCCTCCCACACCTACTTCAGCCCCGGAGCGTACACTCTCGTCGACACGGGCCAGGACTCGATCGGGGATGTCCAGGTCCGGTCGCATACCGTTCTGGTGAGCGGCCCCCCGATCGCGCCCCTCGTCTTCACGGGGGGTCCCGGGGTGCTTTCGGGCGTGGTCCCGTTCCCGGTGGCGTTCCACGCCAACGCGAGCGGGGGGTACGGCGCCCCCTACACCTACGACTGGCAGTTCGGGGACGGCCTCGGGGCGACCGGCCCGTGGGCCAACCATACGTCCTCCCTCCGGGGCAACTACACGGCCACCCTGACGGCGACCGACGACCGCGGCACCACGAACACCACCCGGTGGGAGCTCCAGGCGTTCAACGCGACCTCGGTCCTGGTGCTTCTGATGATCTCGCCGGCCATCGTCTCGTCCGGGGACTCCATCTCGGTGTATGTGACCCCGATCGCGAACTGTTCCACCGCCAGCGTGACCGGGTGCTCGAACGAGAACGTCACGCTGACCGAACAGTCCTCCGCCGTCCTCGTGTCCACCGGCCTGTTCTACGGGGAACCGTACGTCTTTCAGGCTCCCTCCACCCCGGGGGAGTTCCCCATCTGGGTGAACGCGACCGGATTCTACCGGGGGTCTGCCGAGGGCATCGTCCAGGTCACCTCGCCCTCCGGCCCCGCCTGGACGCCCCTCGACCTGGTGGTCGTCGGCGGGATCGTGGGGGGCGCGGTGGCCGCGACGGTGATCGTCGTCGCGCTGCGGAGGCGGCGTCGGCCGCCCCCGATCACCCCTTGACCACGCCCAGGGGGACCAGCCGGGCAACGCGCCGGGTGAGGCCCGCGCCCTCGGCGACGCGCACGACCTCCTCCACATCCTTGTAGGCGCCGGGGGCTTCCTCGGTGACCCCTTCCCGGGAGGCGGCCCGCACGGTGATGCCGTGACCGGCGAGGGCCCGGGTGACCTCCTCGTACCGGAACGCACGGACCGCGGCGTGCCGGGACAGTCGCCGGCCCGCGCCGTGGCAGGAGGAGCCGAAGGAGCGGGTGAGAGACCCCGGGAGGCCGGCCAGGACGTAGCTCGCGGTCCCCATGTCGCCGGGGATCAGCACCGGCTGGCCATACGAGCGGTACGCCGCCGGGACCTCGTCCCGCCCGGCAGGGAGGGCGCGGGTGGCGCCCTTCCGGTGGACGAGCAAAGGACGCGGACCGGTATCGGTCGCGTGGGTCTCGACCTTCGCGATGTTGTGCGCGATATCGTAGACCACCGACAGGTCGAGCTCGGAGTCGGACCGGTGGAAGACGTCCCGGAACGACGTCCGCACCCCGTGCGTGATCACCTGACGGTTCGCCCACGCGAAGTTCGCCCCCGCGGCCATCGCGGTCAGGTACCGCTGGCCGTCGTCGGAGCCGACCGGAGCGCACGACAGCTGCCGGTCCACGAGCGTGACCCCCTCCCGGTGGAGCCGCTCATCCATGAGGCGGATGTAGTCGGTCGCGACCTGGTGTCCGAGGCCCCGGGAGCCTGTGTGGAGCATGACGACCACGTGCCCGGGGACGAGACCCATCGCCTTCGCGAACGGCTCGTCGAACACCTGATCGACCGCCTGGACCTCGAGGAAGTGATTGCCGGACCCGAGGGTCCCGAGCTGCCGGAGCCCCCGCTTGCGGGCGTCCGGCCCCACGTGGGACGGGTCCGCGTTGGCGAGCCGACCCTCCTCCTCCTGGAAGGTGAGGTCCTCGGTACGGCCGAACCCGCGCTCGACCGCCCAGCGGGCCCCGCCGGCCAATACCTCGTCGATCTCGGTCCCGCTCAGCGTCACGCCGCCCTTGGAGCCGACCCCGCTGGGCACGCTCCGGTAGAGGGAGTCGAGGAGCTGGGTCTGGAGGGGCCGGACCTCGCCGACGGTCAGCGAGGTACGGATCAGCCGCACGCCACAGTTGATGTCATAGCCGATCCCGCCCGGGGAGACGACCCCCTCGGTCAGATCGAACGCGGCGACGCCGCCGACGGGGAATCCGTAGCCGAAATGGATGTCGGGCATGGCGAGGGCCTCGCGCTGGATCCCCGGGAGGGTCGCCACGTTCGCGAGCTGCTGGAGGGACGGGTCGCCCTCCACCGCGGCCAGGAGGGCCCGGTTGCTGAACAGGGTCCCGGGGACGCGCATCCCCTCCGCCTCGCCCATCGGGATCTGGAACGTGAACTCGTCGAGCTCGACGAGCTTCGGGACCTTTCCCGTCGACGGCACGCGCGCCGCCAGCCGGGTCGCGTATAAGAAAGGACACGACGCGGAGCTCGATCTTCGGCCGGACCCGCAACGACAAGTAGCGCCGCCGCGGTCGAGGCGCGGCGCCGCCCGAGGCCCCCGTGATCCTCCGCACCCTCGTGATCCAGCTCTACATCGTCGCGTGCGTGGGGGCGATCGCGGTCGACTACTACGTCCCTGCCCTGTACTTCTGGCTGCTCGGGGCCTTGCTGGTCTGGTTCGTGGTCGGGTTCTACGTGTACCGCCTCCCCGCCATGAACCGACCGGTGTTCGGGACCGCCCCCGCGGCGGCCTCGGCCCCGCTGCCGTTCGGGGAACCGACCCCCTCGAGCTCCACCCTCGGCTTCTGCGCGTACTGCGCGGCCCCTCTCGAACCCGGAACCGTCATGTGCCCGGCGTGCGGCCGGAGCGTCCTTCACCTGTAGACCGACGATGGGCGCGTTCCTGAGGCTCTCTCTGCCCAGCGCCACCGGCATATTGGCCGTGGCGACGATCGGGGGGATCGCCGCCCTCTATGAGCTCCACTTCCGGGTCTTCTCCCTCCTCGCGATGGTCCCGGTGATCGTGGTGGCGGCGTTCTACCTTCGATCCTACTCCCAGCGTCCTCTCGATGTGCCAGCGCCGCGAGCCCCCCGGGCCGCACCGCCCGCCCCCACGGCCGCCCCGGCGTCCAACGGTACGCCGACACCGGATCCCCCGCCGACGACCGACAGCCCCCTCGAGCCGGTCGATGAGAGCGAACCGTTCGAGGACCCCGTCGAAGAGGCGGACCGTCTCGGCTCGACGCCCCCGTCCCCCGGGGCCCCCGAGGCCTGACGACTCAGCCCGGGAGGATGCGGAGCATCGGCTCCCGGGCCCGGACGTTCGCGCCCGCGGTCACCGTGAGCTCCGCGACCCGGCCGTCGGTGGGGCTGAGGATCTCGTTCCGCATCTTCATCGCCTCGAGCACCAGGAGCACCTGGCCCTTGGTGACCCGGTCCCCGGCGGCGACGCGCAGCTCGACGACGCGTCCCGGCATGGGAGGAACGACCACCGAGCCGGGCCCGCCGGAGGACGGGGGCGCCATGGGCTTCGGCGGCGAGGGAGCGGCGACGGCCCGAACCGCGCCCCGGGACTCGCTCGCCTGGGCCTCCACCCGGTACCGCTCGCCGTTCACCGCGACCGGCTCGGTGGGCGAGGCCACCGTCGCGAGCCATCCCTCCACGACGACCTTCTCCCCGGCGATCTCGAGCTCGATGCGGGACGGCCCTTCGGAGACCACTTTGAGGGGGAAGGAGCGGCCGCGCGCCGAGGCGGTGCCGGCGGCCAGGTCGACCTCGACCTCCCAGGGCTCACCGTCGAGAACGAGCGCGACTCTCATCGATCCACCTCCGGTTGGACTGCAGGTGGGCGCGGCCCTGGTGCGCCCAGGGGCTGACGCCGGAGCCCCCCTCGGATGCCCCGGGCCCCGAGCGGATGGTCGGGGCCGGGGTGGCGGGGGGGGCGGCCCGCAGGGCCCCGACCACGCCCAGGGCGATGGCGTCGAGGACCTCCGGCGTGAGGCCGGAGCTCCGGTCGGCGAGGAACCGTTTGTAGACCGGCGGGAACAGGGCATAGGCGAGGAGCTCGGCGTCGTCCGCGGCGGGGACGAGGGCCCTCAGCTCGGCGAGGGCCGTGCCGAGCTCGGGGCCGAGCAGGTCCGCCGGCGGCCGGCGATGGGGCGGTCGTTCCCGAGGACGAGGCGGGCGAGGGTGGGGTCGATCGGGCCCGGAGGTTTCCCGTAGAGGCCCTTGACGTAGTCGCGGACCTCCCGGGTGATCTGCCCGTAGCGGGTCCCGACCAGGACATTGAAGACGGCCTGGATCCCGACGATCTGGCTCGTCGGGGTCACCAGGGGCGGGTAGCCGAGGTCCGCCCGGACGCGCGGGATCTCCGCGAGCACCTCCGGGAGCCGCGCGAGCGCGTCCTGCTCCTGGAGCTGGGAGAGGAGGTTGGAGAGCATCCCCCCCGGGACCTGGTGGACCAAGATCCCCGGGTCGGTCTGGAGGGAGCGCAGGTTGAGGAGCGGACGGTAGTGTTCGAGGACCGTCTGGAAGTACTCCGCGAGGTCCGCGAGCGCGCCCAGATCGAGGTGCGGGTCGAGCGGCCCGCCCTGCATCGCGCCGACCAGGGTCTCCGTCGGGGGCTGCGAGGTCCCGCCGGCGAACGGCGAGAGGGCGGCGTCGACGGCCGTGGCGCCGGCCTCCGCGGCGGCGAGGCACGTGAGCGTGGACATTCCCGAGGAGGAGTGGGTGTGGACCACGACCGGTAGACCGACCTCCTTGATCAGCGCGCGGACCAGTTCGGAGGCCTCGGAGGGGGGGAGGAACCCCGCCATGTCCTTGATGCACAGCTCGTCGGAGCCCATCTCGGCGAGGGTGCGCCCGAGGGCGACGAAGGAGGCGAGGGTGTGGACCGGCGAGCGCGTGTAGCAGATCGTCCCCTGGGCCCGGGCGCCGGCCTTCTTGACGGCCGCGAGGGCGACGCGCATGTTGCCGGCGTCGTTCAGCGCGTCAAACACCCGGAAGATGTCGACCCCCTGGCGGGCCGCCTCAGCGACGAACCGTTCCACCACGTCGTCCGCGTAGTGGCGGTACCCGACCAGGTTCTGGCCGCGGAGCAGCATCTGGAGCGGCGTGCGCGGCATCTGCCGCTTCAGGAGCCTGAGCCGCTCCCACGGGTCCTCCTTCAGGAACCGGAGGCAGACGTCGAACGTCGCCCCGCCCCACACCTCCAGCGACCGGTAGCCGATCTGGTCGAGGCGCTCGGCGGCCGGGAGCATGTGCTTCGTGCGCATGCGGGTCGCGATCAGCGACTGGTGACCGTCCCTGAGCACCGTCTCGGTGATCCCGACCACGGGGCCCCCTAGAGCGGCTCGTTGCCGTGCTTCTTCGCCGGCCGGTCCTCGCGCTTGGGGGCGAGCAGTTTGAGCCCCGCCAATAGCTTCGCCCGGGTCTCGGCCGGGTCGATGACGTCATCGATGTACCCGCGCTCGGCCGCGAGGTACGGGTTCAGGAACTCGTCCTGGTACTTCCGGACCAGCTGCGCGCGGAGCGCGTCGCGCTCGGCCGGGGGCGCCTTGTCGATCTCCCGGCGGAACAGGATGTTCACGGCCCCGTCGGCGCCCATCACCGCGATCTCCGCGGTAGGCCAGGCGAGGTTGAGGTCGCCGCCCAGGTGCTTCGAGCACATCACATCGTACGCGCCGCCGTACGCCTTGCGGAGGATCACGGTGAGCTTCGGCACCGTCGCCTCGGCGTAGGCGTAGAGCAGCTTCGCCCCGTGCCGGATGATCCCCCCGTACTCCTGGGCGGTCCCCGGCAGGAACCCCGGCACATCGACGAGCGTGACGAGCGGGAGGTTGAACGCGTCGCAGAACCGGACGAACCGGGCCGCCTTCTCCGACGCCACGATGTCGAGGCAGCCGGCCAGGACCGCGGGCTGGTTGGCGACGACCCCGACCGGGTGGCCTCCGAGCCGGGTGAACCCGACGACGATGTTGGGACCCCACTCCTTCTGGACCTCCAGGAACTCGCCGGGGTCCAGCACGCGCTGGATCACCTCATGCACATCGTACGGGGCGTCGGCGCTCTCGGGGACGATCCGGGCGAGCTCGCCCGCCGCGGACGCCGGAGGGTCGATGGCCGGGACCGCCCGGCGGCTCTTCGAGATTGTTGAGCGGCAGGTACGCGAGGAGTCGCCGCGCCAACGCCAGCGCGTCCACGTCGCTCTCGGCGGTGAAGTGGGAGACCCCGGAGTGGGTGGCGTGGGCGTCAGCGCCCCCGAGCGCCTCCGCCGTCACCTCCTCCTGGGTGACGGACCGGATCACATCGGGCCCGGTGATGAACATCTGCCCCTGCCCCCGGGCCATGATGACGAAGTCGGTGAGCGCCGGCGAGTAGACCGCACCCCCGGCGCACGGACCGAGCACGAGGGAGATCTGCGGGACCACTCCCGAGAGGGTCACGTTCCGAAGGAACACCTCGCCGTACCCGCCCAGGCTCATCACGCCCTCCTGGATCCGGGCCCCCGCCGGAGTCGTTGAGCCCCACGATCGGGACCCCCGCCTTGCGGGCGGTCTCCATGATCTTCACCATCTTACCCGCGTGGGCCTCGCCGAGCGCGCCCCCGAACACGGTCGCGTCGTGGGCGAACGCGCAGACCGGTCGGCCCTCGACCTCCCCCCACCCCGTGACCACGCCATCGCCCGGGATCCTCCGCTCGGCGAGCCCGAACGTATCGACGCGATGGGTCACGAACGGGTCGATCTCGACGAACGTCCCCGGGTCGAAGAACTGCTCGAGCCGCTCCCGGGCCGTCAGCTTCCCGGCGGCCCGGTGCTTCGCGACCCGTTCGGCGCCGCCGCCCTCGCGGGAGGCACGCTTCAGGACCTGCCAGCGGTCGTACGCCTTCGTCACGCTTCCTCCACCACCGTGAGGTCCCCGGCCCGTACGGCGACGGGGGACGTCTCCTCGCCCACCCAGAGGGTCCCGTCGTCCCCGAGCGCCTGCAGGGTCCCGGCGGGTCGGCCGTCGACGAGGACCCGCCGGCCCACGCCATAGAGCGCCCGGCGGCACCGGTCCAGGGCGCGCTCGGCGCCCTCGGCGGTCCGCAGGAGCGCGGCGGCGCGGTCGACCGCGGCGGTCGCCACGGACTCCACCTCCTCGACGGACGGTTCCGGCTCGACCAGCTCGGAGAGGATCGCGACCCGGTCCGAGAGCTCGGGGCCGAACCACGAGCGCGGGGCGGCGACGTTGACGCCGATCCCCACCACCAGGTGACCGGCGTGGACCGGATCCTCGACCCGGTCCACCAGCACTCCGGCGAGCTTCCTCGGGGCGGCCCCCGGGCGGGGGACGAGAAGGTCGTTGGGCCATTTCAGGACGGTCCGGATCCCGTAGCGCGCCTCGAGCCCGAGGGCGAGCTCGGCGCCGACGGCCAGCGGGAACAGCGTGACCGCCCGGCTCGGCTCCGGGATCACGATGGAGAGGTGCAGGTTGCCGGACGGGGACTCCCACGGGTGGTCGAGGCGGCCCCGGCCGTCGGTCTGACGGCGAGCCACGAACCGGGTCATCGCAGGGACCCCGAGCCGCGCCCGTTCGAGGGCCGTGGCCTGGGTGGATTCGACCACATCGAACGGGTAGCGAGGACCCAAGATGCCCCCCGGTCGTCGGGGAGGGTCGGAGTCGCTTAAGAGCTTCCGCCCGGGCCCCCGCGCCCCGACACGAACTTCGGGCCTATGAGGCCCGACGGCTGTCGGCGGCCGTGAGCTGCATCCTCGGCCTGCTCGACGCGGTGGCGCCGGACCTTGAGAAGCAACTGAAACCCCAGCTGTCGGGGGTGTTCGGAGGGATCGTCCGCGGCTACCTTCCCCAGACCTGGGTGTTCGTCACCGAGGAGGAGAGCGCGACCCTCCGCGTCGGCGCCGACGGGAGCGCGAAGGCCTCGAAGGGGGCCGCCGCCAACGCGGATGTCGTCATCGAGACGACCCACAGCCGCCTCGCGGCCGCCCTCAAGACCCGGGACAAGTCGAAGGTGCCGCCGGGGGCCACCAAGGTGACCCCCCGGACCGAGAAGGGCCGGATGGCGTTCCAGTTCGTCCGGAGCCGGCTCGGTCTCTAGGCCTTCAGCTCGCGCACCCGGCGCGCCATCTTCACGACGGCGCGGACCGCATAGGCCGCGTTCTCGATCCGGTCCTGGGCCTGGAGCCGTGTCTCGCCGGGGCCGGAGATCCCGAGCCCGAGGGGCTTTTCGAACTCCACCGAGAGGTCGGTCAGCTTCCGGGCCGCCTGGTTCATGACGACCTGGTCGTGGTCGGTCTCCCCCTCGATGACGGCGCCGAGGGTCACCACGGCGTCCACGTCCCGGCGGGAGAACAGGAGCTTCACCGCGAGGGGCATGTCGTAGACCCCCGGCGTCTTGACGATGGGCCCGACCCGGGCGCCGAGGAACTCGATCTCCTCCCGGGCCCGCTCGAGCATCATCATCGTCACGTCGTAGTTGAACTCGCTCGCCACCAGCGCTACCGAGATCCCCTTTCCTTCCTCGCTTCCTTTCGGCATGGTTGTACCTGTGGAGATGGACTAGTCGGAACCGGGCCGGCCCGGCGTCCCCGAACCCCTGACGGAGCCCGTGGGCCGCGTTCCGTTCGAGGTCCTTCGGCCGGAACAGGAGGGCGTAGGCGTTGAGGGCGTGCTCCTGGGCCCGGCGCTTCGCCAGGGTCTCGAGCTCGCGATCATCCTTCGCCTCCGACTCGAAGACAAAGCACTCGACGATCGGTTTCGCCTCGAGGACGCCCGCGTACATCAGGCCCAGGGAGGCCTCGTGGGCGCACGTCTTGTCGTACTCGGCCTTGCCCGGCATCCCGAAGGCGAGGCAGAGGTCGGCCCGTTCCTGGACGAACAGCTGCCGGCACGCCACCGGGAGGTCCTTGATCCCGGGGACCGTCCGGTGGACGATCCGAAAACCGGTGCCGGCCCCCTGGAGGGTCCGGACGGCGGCCGTCGCCATGTCCACCCTCGCGAACGTGGTGTCGGCGACGCCGATGATCTTCACGCGCTCGCCTCGCGGCCCTTGCCGGCCCGCTCGAGGATCCGTTCGACGATCTTTCGCGTGGCGAGCACGTCGTGGGGGAGCGCTTTCAGCCGCACCACCTTCGCCGGGACGCCCCGGCGCGCGCACTCGGCCTCGACCTCCCGCTCGTTCCAGTGCTGGTCGTAGCCCAGGGCGATGAGGTCGGGCTTCTGCTCCACCACGGTCTGGTAGATGTCCGTGGTCGACCCCAGGACCGCCTTGTCGACGGGTTTGAGGGCCTCCACCATCAGACGTCGGATGTGCTCGGGGACGTACGGCTCGTGCTTGAGCCGTCGGGCCGTCTGGTCCCGGGCCACCACGACCACGAGCTCGTCCCCGAGGCTCTTCGCCTCCTGGAGGAAGTAGAGATGCCCCGGGTGCAGGAGGTCGAAGACCCCCGTGGCCATCACCCGGACCATGCGATCCAGGCCTCGGTGATGGACCGGCCTTCGAGGAAGAGCCAGCCGTGCTGGTCGGCGTACCGCCGGGCGGCCTCCGGGGATCGGGCGCCCCCGGAGTCGCCGAGCATCTCGCAAACGGTGACGGACTCGGACAGCCCGCCCATGGTGGCGAGCGAGACGGCGAGCTCGGTATGGCCTTTGCGTTCCCGCACGAGGCCGGGGGCGGAGTAGAGGAGCGGGACATGGCCGGGGGAGGTGAACTGATCGACGAACCGTGCCTTCAGCGCGGGATCGTCGAGGCTGGGGGCGTCCCGGGCGAGCTCACCGACCGAACGGATCGTGACGGCCCGGTCGTTGTCGGGGACGCCGGTAAAGTTCGTGCGATGGTTGATCGTGACCCCGAAGGAGCTCCGCTGGTCGTACCGGAGGCGCTGGCGCCGGAGCCCCTCCAGGATCGGGAAGCTCGGCTCGGCCGCGGCAAGGAGCTCGGCATAGAACGGGAGCCCGAGCCGGCGTCGGATCGGGTCCGAGATGGCGGTGCAGATGAGCCCGCCCGCGTCGACGCGGGCGAGGCGGACCAGCTCCGGGGTGGCCCGCTCGGAGAGGAACACCAGGTCCGTCTCCCCCTCCCGGTCGGCCGCGTCGAAGATGAGCAGCGGCTCGCCGTGGGCGAGGGAGTCGGCCGCCGCGGCGACCTGGTCCGCCAGCTCCGGTCGGGGTTCCGATGCGAGCATCGGACCGTACAGCAGTGGGTCGGCCTATAAACTAAGCGTAGTTACTCAAAAAAGGGTTGATGGACCCGATGGGTGGAGGAAGAGCCAGATCCGTTCGTCCGCTTAGGATCGATCCGTGAGTCGCCCCGTAGGGCGCTCTTAGGAGGTGATCCATCTGCAGGTTCCCCTACAGATACCTTGTTACGACTTAGTCCCCCTTGCTGAACCGAAGTTCGAGCGACCCGGATGAGTCACCCTCACTCCGACCCAACTCGGATGACTTGACGGGCGGTGTGTGCAAAGAGCAGGGGCACATTCACCGCGGGATGTTGACCCGCGATTACTACGGAATCCATTTTCACGAGGGCGAGTTACAGCCCTCGATCCAGACTACGACTGGGTTTCAGGATTGCCTTCCCCTTTCGAGGTCGGATCCCATTGTCCCAGCCTTTGTAGCGCGCGTGTTGCCCGGGAGATTCGGGGCATACGGACCTACCGTAGACCTCTCCTTCCTCTGTCTTAGCGGCAGCGATCCCTTTAGTGTGCTCTCGCGGTCGCCCGCGAAATTGCGACTAAAGGCGAGGGTCTCGTTCGTTATCTGACTTAACAGAACGCCTTACGGTACGAACTGACGACGGCCATGCACCACCTCTCGGAGAATCGGGCAAGGTCTTCAGCCTGGCTTTCATCCCTCCGTCGCCCCCGGTGAGTTTTCCGGCGTTGAATCCAATTGAACCGCACGCTCCTCCCGTTGCGGTGCTCTCCCGCCAATTCCTTTAAGTTTCAGTCTTGCGACCGTACTCCCCAAGCGGCAGACTTAACACCTTCGCTCCGGCACTGGAAGCCCACGCAGGACCTCCAACACCAAGTCTGCAGCGTTTACACCCTAGACTACCGGGGTATCTAATCCCGTTTGCGCCCTAGGGCTTCGTCCCTCACTGTCAGATTCGTTCTAGGAGAACGCCTTCGCCACTGGTGGTCCCCCCGGATTACAGGATTTTACCCCTACCCAGGGAGTGACCTTCTCCCTCTCCCGATCTCAAGCCGAGCAGTGTCTCTGGAGTTCGGACGGTTGAGCCGCCCGATTTACCCAGAGATTTGCCCGGCCAGCTACGGACGCTTTAGGCTCAATAATAATGAGCACCACTCGGGCCGCGGGTATTACCGCGGCGGCTGGCACCCGTCTTACCCGGCCCTTACTTCTCGAGCTTTTTAGGCTCGAGAACAGCCTACACTTAGTGTAGGCACTTGGAGTTCCCCCATCGTGGTTTCCCACATTGTGGAGGTTTCGCGCCTGCTGCGACCCGTAGGTCCTGGATTCGTGTCTCAGAATCCATCTCCGGGCGACTTCTCCCAAAGCCCGTACCCGTCTTCGGCTAGGGGGTCCGTGAAACCCCCTACAACCTGATAGGCCGCAGACCCATCCTCGAGCCCCGCAGGGTTTGGACGTGGGAGCCTTCCATCATCTCACGTCTATCGGGTATTATTCCCAGTTTCCCGGGGTTATCCCCGTCTCGAGGGCAGATTGTCCGCGTGTTACTGAGCAGTGCGCCGAGGGCTTACCCCTCTCGACTCGCATGGCTTAAGCGAACTCCAATAGCGGTGCCCGCCGGCAGGATCAACCGGATTTCTTACACATTCATTCGGAGTATTGTCGATCGATAGACCGATCCTAGACTGGCGGATATTCTTGCTCTTGCATTTGAGCTGGCGAGCGTATCTGGCTCTTCCTCTGTCAGTCCCGAGAGGTCACTCCCCGTTGCCAGGGAGGGGTTCTCGGGGCTCCACGCCCCATCGGGCCATCTGTGGCGTCACCTTGGAAGAGCACGGATCATGGATCCCCGGCTCGCCGTGGCGGCGCCCCGACCGCGTCTCCCCGAAGGGCCCCGCGGGCGGTGAGGCGCGCCAGATGGGGGTGTTATTTAACGGGAGCGGAGACGACCAGTCCGGCGAGCTGGAGATACCCCGGGAGCTCGGTGAGGGAGGTGATCTCGGGGGGGTCGTCCCCGAACCCGGTCCCTTCCCGGTTGAGCCAGACGGCGCGGAAGCCCGCCGACATGGCGGCCTTGGCATCCGTATTCGCGAGGTCCCCCACGTAGAAGCAGCGGGAGGCGGGGACCCGCGCCCGATCGGAAGCGCGACGGAACAGCTCGGGGGACGGCTTCGATACCCCCTCCGTGCCGGAGGAGACGATCGGGTCGAGCCCTTCGAGGATACCGGCCCGGGCGAGGTGGTCCCGGACCCCCTCCTCGGAGCGGGAGTTGGAGATCACCCCGCGCCGGAGCCCGAGCGCCTCCACCTCCTCGAGGCACCGTCGGGCATCGGAGAAGAGCCGGAGGTTCGGGGGGACCGAACCGATCCCTCGGAGGAACTCCGATAGCCCGGTCGGGGGGACGGTCCCGTCGGAGGCGCGGGCCAGGACCTTCCGCCAGAACTCCTCCAGCGTGGGACGGCCGACGGGGGCGTCGGTCTCCCGCTTGACCTCCTCGTAGGCGTGGGAAAGATGGTCGGGGTCCAGGGCGATCCCCGAGCGGTCCGCGACCTCGAGCCAGACGTCGAACTGCCGCTCCTCGAGGAGGGTGCCCCCCAGGTCGAAGAAGACGATGTCGATGCGCGGGGGCGCCGCGTCGGCCACGACCGGGGAGCCTCCCCGCTATTAATCGGGCGAGCGGGGGCAGGACGCCCGGGTCACGCCACGCTGACGGAGACGATGTCGCAGTGGCGCATGAGGACGGCGCGGGCGATCTTCAGGTTCTTGCCGGCCTTCCCGATCGCCCGGGCCTTCCAGGCCGGGTCCACGGTCACCGTCGCGTGGCGACCCTTTCCCTTCGGCGCGAACTCCACCGACCTCGGCTGATAGGCGAAGAAGACGTTCTTCGCGAACGTCCCCGGGTCCTCCGAGAACTCCACGACCATGATCTCCTTCTTCAGCATCCCCTTGAGGCGGTCCACCAGGACCCCGCCGGGGCCGACCGCCTTGGGGATCTCGCCGGGCTGGACCACGAAGACGAGCTTGTCCTCGGCCTCGAGGCAGTCCTTCACGCGCGCCCCGGTCCGCTCCTCGAAGAGCCGGATGTACCCGACGGTCTGGGTGTCGAACGCGATCTCGGCCATTCGAGGGGCCCGACGATCGCCTAGCCCGTTTCGAGGGTCAGGAGGGCCGAGGAGCCGGGATCGATCACCGCGAGGGCGCTGATCGGGAACGGCTTGCCGCACGCCGCCCCGAGCTCCACGGCGGTCCCCTCGTAGTGGTAGATCGGGATCTTCTCGAACTTCCGCTCCCCGGTCAGCCGCTTCTCCGGACAGCTCTTCGAGACGATCAGGAGCCGCGCCTTCTTCGCCTGGGCGCTCTCGAGCGCCTCGTGGACGCCGACCTTGACGGTACCGGTCTGCAGGGCGACCTTGAGCGCGTGCGCGAGATCCATCCTACGCCTCCACTTCCTTCGCCGCCGGGACGTCCTTCGCCTTCACCGGCGTGGGGGGCCGGTAGATGAGGTTGACGGCGCCGGTGCCGAGGGTGATCGGCTGGCCGACGATGATGTTCTCCGCGACGCCCTTCAGCTCGTCCACCTCGCCGGTGATGGCGGCCCGAAGGAGGTGCGCCGCGGTGATCTCGAAGGCGGCCCGGGCGAGCACGCTGGTCTTCTTCCCGGAGATCCCGTGCCGGCCGATGGCCCGGATGTCCCCCTCGTTCGTCATGACGTCGGAGACGAGCATCAGGTGCCGGATGTCGACGCCGAGCCCCTGTTCCGAGAGCGTCCGCGACGCCTCCAGGATCAGGGCCGCCCGGGCCGCCTCCACGCCGAACACCTTGTAGATCTCGAACACCGAGTTGGTGGTCGTCCGGGCCGGGTCGGCGCCGGGGATCCCGAGGACCCCTTCCAGGTTCGACCCCTCGGTGTAGATCACGTACTCGTCCTTCTCCTTCTTGATCAGGGCCCGCTTGATGCTGGTGACGCCCTTGATCCGGACGGCCTTCGCCTCTTCCGAGGCTTCGAGGAGCTTC
Organism: uncultured Thermoplasmata archaeon; assembly: GCA_963708255.1. Classification (GTDB taxonomy): domain Archaea; phylum Thermoplasmatota; class Thermoplasmata; order Lutacidiplasmatales; family UBA184; genus Lutacidiplasma. The sequence continues at coordinate 376,026 of CAVPSE010000002.1, read as the reverse complement.
TTGAACGGCATCTCCTCGACGATCTCGTCCTTCTTCGGCTTCGGCAGCTTCTCGTGCCCCGCCTCGAGGAGGTGGATCTCGAACGTACGGGTCTCGCCGGAGCCGCTCCCGTTGCTCATCCTGAAGGAGCGCTCGTCGAGCCCCTCCGCGAGGGCGCGCTCCAGGTCGGCGCGCTTGACGCCCCGGGCCTGCATGAGCGCGGCCTGGGGGGAGACGACGACCTTCAGTTCCTCCACGACGGTCCCGATGCTCGCCACGTCCGGCACGGTCGTGACCTCGACCTGGAGCGCGATCTTCTGCACCGCGTCCCGGTCGGCCTTCACCTTCTTGTCGGAGTAGATCGTCATCATCGGCGTCGAGGGAACGCGCCGGGCGTCCACGAGCTCGATGAGCCTCGGCAGCCCGAGCGTGACGTTCATCTCCGCGACCCCCGCGTAGTGGAACGTCCTCAGCGTCATCTGGGTCCCCGGCTCGCCGATCGACTGGGCGGCGACGATCCCCACCGACTCGTGGGCGTCCACGGTCGCGCGGCGGAACCGTTCGGCGACCGCCTTGGTGACCTTCGTGACCTCGGCCGGCGTGACCTTGAGGTGGACCAACCGGTCGGCGAGCTCCTCCACCAGGCTCGGCGGGAGGGCCGCGCCCTCGCGGCGGGCCACCTCGCGGATCTTGTCGGCGAGCTGGCGGCGCGCCCCGGGCTTCTTCTCGTCGGCCATCGTCATTCGCCTCCGAAGTCCGGTCCCTCTTCGGGGGTGCCGAACTCCTCGGTCTCCTCCTCGTCGCCTTCCTCCTCGAGCTGGGCCTCGGCGAGGAGATCCATCTCCTCCTCCGTGACCGTGGGCGCCCCGGAGAGGGGCTCCCCCCGGGAGTCGACGTCGGGACGCACCCGGCGCCCGAGGACGTGGGCGAGGACCTCATCCAAGGGCACGGGAGCGCCCTGGAACGACCGGGTCGGGTCGATGCCGTCCTCCCCGTACTTGTACTCGATGACCGTGCCGGCGGTGTTGCGGACGGTTCCGTCCTCGGCGACCTTCAGGTCCTCGAGGGCGTTGATGAGCCGGCGCTGCATGTACCCCGACCGGCTCGTCCGGACGGCCGTGTCCACGAGACCCTCGCGTCCGCCCATGGAGTGGAAGAAGGTACCTCCGTCGGCGAGAGGCCGCGCTTGTACGACGAGGAGACGAACCCGCGCGCGTCGGCGCCGAGATCGCCCCGCCGGAAGTGGGGGAGGGTTCGGCTGAAGTAGCCGCGCAGGAGCCGCTCGCCCCGCACCGACTGCTGTCCGACGGCGCCCGCCATCTGGGTCAGGTTGAGCATGGAGCCCCGGGCCCCGGATTTCGCCAGGATCACCGCGGGGTTCTCGAGACCGAGGTAGCGGCCCGCGATGTCGCCCGCGGCGTCCCGCGCCTTCCCGAGCTCCCGTCGGACCATCACCTCGAGCGTCTCCTCGATCGACCGGCCGGCCATCTGTTCGAGCTGGCCCTTCGAGGTACTGGTCGACGAACTCGGTGACCTTCTCGCGCGCCTTGCTGAGAGCGCTGTTGATCTCCCGCTTCGCCTCCTCGGGGACGTCCTCGTCATCGATCCCCGTCGAGAGGCCCTTCATCTCGATGGCGGTGATCGAGAGACGGCTCATCTCGTCGAGGAACTGCCGGGCGCGCGCCATGCCGTTGTTCCGGGCAATGGCGTCCAGGATGGCGCCCTTCTGGAAGGCGATCGCCTTCGCGTCGATGGTCCCGGCCTTCAGGACCCCGCTCTCCACCACCACGTAGCTGTCGTGCTTGCAGTTGGTCGGAGGGCAGTCGCACCGGTTCCAGATGTTGGAGCGGAACTCGAGAGAGAGGTCCTTCGGCAGGGTGAGGCTGAACAGCTGCTTGCCCGTCCAGTACTCGGTGCCGTCCTTCTCGGTCCCCGCCGGGGGCGGGATCGGGTACTTCACCTTCGAGAGCAGGTACGTGACCTGGCTCCGGGTGAACCGGGGGTTCTGGTACGTCAGCAGGAAGGCGCTCGTGATGTGGTCGTGCAGCATCCCGATGATCGGGCCGCCGTACCGGGGGGAGAGGATGTGCTCCTCGACCTTCATGAGGACCTTCGCCTCGGCCCTCGCCTCCTGGCTCTGGAGGACGTGGAGGTTCATCTCGTCCCCATCAAAGTCCGCGTTGTACGGCGGGCAGTCGCACAGGTTGAACCGGAACGTCTTGTGGGGCAGGATCTTGACGAAATGGGCCATCATGCTCATCCGGTGCAGCGACGGCTGCCGGTTGAACAGCACGATATCCCCGTCGATCAACTGGCGCTCCACGACGCAGCCGGGCGCCACGAGCTCGGCGCACGCTTCGGCGTTCTTGTCCATGACCTTGATCCGCTGGCCGTCCTCGCGGATCAGGTAGTTGACCCCGCACTGGTAGATGCCGTCCGGCGTGAAGCCGGGAGCCGGACCGCGCTTCACCAGGGACTTGGCGATCTCCTGGTTGAACGCCGTGACCTCCAGGGGGACGGTCAGAGAGCGGGCGACCTCCACGGGGATCCCGACCTCGTTGATCGAGAGGAGCGGGTCCGGGGAGATCACCGTGCGCGCCGAGAAGTTGACCCGCTTTCCCGACAGGTTCGACCGGAACCGGCCGTCCTTCCCCTTCAGGCGCTGGGCGAGGGTCTTGAGCGGTCGGCCCGAGCGGTGCCGGGCGGGCGGGATGCCGCTGGTCTGGTTGTCGAAGTAGGTGGTGACGTGGTACTGGAGGAGCTCCCAGAGGTCCTCGACGACCAGCTGCGGGGCGCCCATGTCCCGGTTCTCGCGGAGTCGCTGGTTGATCCTGAGCACGTCCACGAGCTTGTGGGTCAGATCGTCCTCGCTCCGCTCCCCCGATTCGAGGGTGATCGAAGGCCGGACCTGGACCGGCGGCACGGGCAGGACCGTCAGGACCATCCACTCGGGGCGGCCGAACTTCGGGTTGAGGCCGAGGGCCCGGACGTCCTCGTCCGGGACCCGCTCCAGCCGGGCGCGGACCTCCTTCGGGGTGATCTTGTGGCCGTTCTCGCGGAAGGTCGTGGGTTTGTCGAGGAGGATCCGTTGCTGGACCTCGTGGCAGTTGGGGCAGGTCCGTTCCTCCTTCGGCTCGCGGGTCCGGGGCGCCGGGGCCTCATCGGAGTCGGAGACCGATTCGCCGCGGGCGGGGGGCGCGTCCGGCAGGAGCCGCCCGCACGCTCGGCAGGTGCTCTGGAGGAGGCGCTTGATCTCCTTCGCGTAGCCGACGTGGATGACGGGCATGGCGAGCTCGATGATCCCGAAGTGGCCCGGGCACTCGTTGACCCGGCCGCCGCACGTCCGGCACCGCAGGTTGGGCTCGATGACCCCCAGGTGGAGGTCCATGAGGCCCATCTCGATCGGGTAGCCGTCGTCGTCGTACGTGTCCGCCGTGATGATCTTCACGCCGCTCATGCGGCGGATCTCGTCCGGCGATAGGAAGGCGAACTGCAGGCTCTTGATCTTCTTGGACAATCCCTGCGCCATGGTGCCTCCTACCGCATCTCCTCGAGCTGCAACCGCATGATGACCCCGAGGCTGATCAGCTCCTCGAGAAGGAGCTTGAACGAGTAGCTCATCTCGACGGGGTAGATCGACGAGGTGTTCCCGCAGCTGGGGCAGCGCAGCGAGCCGGCCCGGGTGTCCGGGATGGCGATGTGGCCGCACTCCGCGTTGCCGCAGACGTACTGGATGGTCCCGTCGGATTCGTCGAGCAGCCGGTCCTTGATCACCATGGCGACGCCGTGGCCGATCAGGCAGTCCCGCTCCATCTCACCGAACCTCAGGCCGCCCTGCCGGGACCGCCCTTCCGTTGGCTGGCGCGTCAGGATCTGCACCGGTCCGCGCGAGCGTACGTGCATCTTCCCGGCCACCATGTGGTGGAGCTTCTGGTAGTAGATCACGCCGATGAAGATCTGGGCCTCGAGCCGCTGGCCGGTCAGGCCGTCGTAGAGCGTCTCGCGTCCGGACGGGTGGAAGCCGGCCGCCTGGAGCGACTCCCGGAGCGCCTCCTCGCGCTCCCCGGAGAACGCCGTTCCATCGATGGTCCGGCCCTCCATCGCCCCGACCTTGCCGCCGAGCATCTCGAGGACGTGGGCGACCGTCATCCGCGACGGGATGGCGTGGGGGTTGATGATCAGGTCCGGCGTCACCCCGTCCCGGCTGAACGGCATGTTCTGCGACGGGACGATGAGGCCGATGACCCCCTTCTGGCCGTGCCGGGAGGCGAACTTGTCCCCCAGCTCCGGGACCCGCTGGTTGCGGACCTTGACCTTGACGAGCTTGGAGATGTTCTCTCCCTCGGTGAGGATCACGTTGTCGACCCATCCCGACTCGCCGAACCGCACCGTGACGGACGTCTCCCGGCGCTTCTGGGGCGTCAGGAGGTCGGTCTTCTCCTCCAGGAACCGCGGCGGGGAGGTCTTGCCGATGAGTACGTCGCCCTCAGCGACCTCCAGCTCCGGGAAGATCAGCCCGTCCTCGGCGAGGTTCCGGTAGGCGGTGTCGACCCGGGCGCCCGCGACGTCCGGGCGCGGGATCTCGAAGCGGTCCTCCTGGCCGCCCGGATATTTCCTCTCCTCGCCCCGGTACGTCCGGAAGAACGAGGACCGGCCGAGGCCGCGCTCGATGGCGCTCTTGGAGAACACCAGCGCGTCCTGCATATTGTACCCCTCGTACGAGAGGACCGCGACGACGAAGTTCTGGCCGGCCGGCCGCTCGGTGAAGTGGACGTACCGCATGGTCTGCGTCCGGAGCAGCGGGGCCTGCGGGTAGTGGAGCAGATGGCCGCGGGTGTCCGGGCGGCGCCGGTAGTTGACCGACTCCACGCCGAGCGCCTGCTTCGCCATCGCCGAGCCCATGGTGTTCCGGGGCGTCGAGTTGTGCTCGGGGTACGGGATGAGCCCGGTGCAGACGCCGAGCATCAGGTTCGGATCGATCTCGAGGTGGGTGTGCTCCGTCTTCAGCAGGGTCTCGGTCGGGAACTCCGACTGGCAGCGGCCGCACCGGACGATCGGCTTGTCGACACGCTCGCCGGCGCTCATCCAGCGGATGTCGGACCGTGAGAGGGCCCGCTCGCACTTGGGGCACCGCTCGGGCTGCAGGAATGCGTCGACGGCGATGAGGGCGTCCTCCTCCTCCTCGGCGTCGATCCACTCGATCTTACCCTGGCGGACGAGGTCGATGAAGGAGAGCGTGCCCTGGCCAAGCTCGTCGAGGTCGCCCCGGGTGACCTTGGGAACGCCGTCCTTGACGACGATCAGCGGGCGGCGGAGCCGGCCGGGATCGCAGTGGACGATCACCTCGTTCATCTCCTGGTCGTACCGGACGTTGATCTCGTAGGTCTTGTCGCCCAGGGCGGAGAGAGCGTGCCGGAACGGCGGCGCTCCCGGATCTCGCGGACCAGGTCGAGCGGGTTGGAGTGGAGACCGATGAGGTTCCCGTTGACGTAGACCCGCGCCGCCCGCTTGCCGCGGGAGCCGCTGGGCGCCTCCTGGAACACCTCGGGCCCGATCTCGCGGGTGTTGAGGTCGCGGAGAATGAGGGTCCCCTCCTCCTCGTCGGCCCCTTCCGAGACGTCGACGCAGAGGGCGTAGTTCTTGACGAGGCCGCAGTTCTGCCCCTCGGGGGTCTCGTTGGGGCATAGCCGGCCCCACTGGGTGGGGTGCAGGTCGCGTGCCTCGAAGTGGGGCTGCGTCCGGGTGAGCGGGCTCGTGACCCGCCGGAGGTGGGAGATGGTGGACATGTGGCTGGTCCGGTCGAGCACCTGGCTCACGCCGGCCCGGCCGCCGACCCAGTTCCCGGTCGCGAGGGCGTGGACGAGCCGCTGGGTCAACAGGTCCGGTCGGATCGCGCTCGCGATCCGCAGGTCCTTCTTCCGGGCGAACGACCGCTCGAGCTGATACTTGAGGTCCTTCAGCAGCAGGGTGAACGCGACCCGGAACAGGTCCTCCATGAGGTCCCCGGCGAGCTTGAGACGCTTGTTCGCGTAGTGGTCCTTATCGTCCTCGCCTCGGACGTGGAGGTGGAGCTCGAGGACCGTCCGCGCCATCCGCGCGAGGTAGAGGGCCTTCTTCAGCCGGTCCGCCTTCGTGTCGCCAAGGTGGGGGAGGAGCGAGCGGTCGAGGATGCCGTCGACCTTGCGCTGCCGGTACTCCTTCGCCTGGCCGGTCGCGAACTTCTTTTCGAGGTAGAGGAGGGCGTCCTCGGTGGTGAGGATCCCCTCGGGGGGGTACAGTTTCTTCGAGACGCACTCCTCGAGGTTGACGTTGAGGAGGTGCTTCATCGTCTGGACGAACGGCTCCTCGAGCGGGAGCAGCTCGCCGAGAGCGGCCTGGAAGATCTCCTCGTCGTTCTTCATCCCGAGGGCCTTCATCAGGACGGCGAACGGGATCTGTCCGGAGGCGGTCGGGACCGAGACTTGGAGGATCCCGTCCTTCTTCTTCTCGACGATGGTGAGCGAACGGTACCCGCCGCGCTGGCTGAACACCTTCGCCGACTCGATGGGCGTGCCGTACCGCTCGTTGAACTCGGCAAAGATACGGTTCGGAGCGAGGTCCTCGAGGCTGATGATGACCCGCTCGGTCCCGCCGATGATGGCGTAGCCGCCGGGGTCGAGGGGGTCCTCGCCGTACTCGACGAGCTTCGCCCGGGTACTCCTCCTCGGAGAGCGGGAAGTTCGAGTCGCGCTCGATGTTCGCCCGGTTGAGGTTGCACGGGCGGCTCTTGACCATGATCGGGAGGTCGCCGATGTGGACCGTCTCGGGGGCGCGCTCGACGCCGTTCTCCACGACGGTGACGTTGAGGTAGATGGGCGCTTGGTACGTGAGGTTCCGGAGGCGCGCCTCCATCGGCGTCAGGGTCGGCTTCGAGCCGACGGGTTCCTTGACGAACGGCTGGCCGACGAAGATCGTCGGTTCGGCCGACGGGCTCACCTGGCCGGTCCGGGGGTCCCGGCGACGGCCGACGCGGACGAAGATGGAGCTCTTGGTCTTCTGGACGTCGAGGCGGATGATCCCGCGCTCGCCGGAGTCTTCGGAGACCCGGGAGTCGTCGACGATCCGCTGCATCCGGGAGTTGGGGTTGTCACTGGTCGGCAGGAAGTCGTTGAAGCTCGCCAGGTGGTGGTTGACGATCGACCGCTCCCGGAAGAAGGCGTCTACGATCTCGCGCATGGAACGTCACTCCCCCAGGTGATCGATGATCACCCGGTAGGCGATCGCCTCGCCGGCGGTGGCCGACGGGCGGCGGACACGTACCAGTCGGCCGGCGAGCGGCTCGTGCGCCTCGCGGGCGGCCAGGTACTTCGAGTCGGTCTTGAGCCCGGGGTCGGTCACCAGGATCTTCGGCAGGCGCTCGGCGAGGGTGCCGAGCTGCTTCAGGGCGGCCGCACCCTCCGCCTCGGTCAGCAGCTCGTGGGGCGGGACCAGGTGGTGCGCCACGAACGGCCGGGCGGGCTCGGGGGGCGCCTCGGCCTTGGCTTTCGACGTCGAGCGACGCGCGCGGGGGCGGCTCGGGGGGCTCATGGTGCTACCTCAGGAATGGAACGGGCCCGGGGGGAATTCCGGAGCGGCTTCCCTTCAGGGAGACCGCGCGTTCGAACCCCCGACCAACTGGTTAAAAGCCAGATGCTCTTTGCAGGGCCGACCGGGGTGTCCCGAAGGCCAACCTGCCTGAGCTACGGGCCCGCACCCGTTCCGATCGGGAAGGACCGGACCACCGTATTTCACGTTTCGCCCCGATACGTTCACTGGAAGCTCTCGAGGCTCGAAATGATCGACCAGATCGCGGTGCGGCCGTGGGTCGGGATGTTCGGGTCGTTGGCGAGCTCATCGAGGACGTAGACCGCGCTCGCGATCCGTACGTCCCGGGCGACCCGCTGCTTCAGCAGCTCGTCGCGGGCCGACACGGCGCCGCGCCGGACGTTGCGGGGCACCGATCCGTCCTCGCCGAGCTGGCCCAGCGACTCGACGATCCGCTGGAGCGCGGCGTCGTTGGGGCCGGGCACGGATACGGCGGCGGCCGTCGGGGCGGCCGGGGTCGCCGGGGCGGTCACGGGCGTCGGGTCTCCCCGCCTTCCTTGTAGGCGGTCACGACCAGGAGCGTCTTCGTCTCGCGGATCCCCTTGACGGCGGGGAGGCGGTGGAGGACGAACTCCTTGAGCTCGTCGTACTGGGGGAATCGGACCTTCAGGAAAATGTCCGTGTCGCCGGTCACCAGGAACACGTCCTCGACCTCGGCGAACCGGGCCGCCTCCGTCGCGACGTTGTCCGCCTCGCTCGTCTCGACCTTGAGCGCGATGAGGGCCACGACCTGCTCGTCGCCCCACATCTTCGTGTAGGCGCTTTCGACGGCACGGCTCACCGGCGGCTTCCCGTTCGTTGGCCTCTCCATCTCCCCTCCTAGTGCGCGACAGACCTCAGTAGAACGACGTCGGATGCCCCGTACGAACCGGTCCTAGTTCGTCGGTGCGGACTCGAATTCCTCTTGCAGGTCGTTCACGACCTGGTCGATGACGGTCCCGGCCGACGGGGCGCGGTACTCCCGCACTCCCCCCGCTTCGCTCGAGACCCGGGCCACCAGCTCGGCGGTGCCCCGGAGAAATTCCACACTGCAGATGAGCTCCTCCATTGATGGCCCGGCCCCCCGCGCCACCGTTCCGAAAAACGACCCCTATTTAGGTTTTGGCACGGGCGGGGTGCGGGCCGGGTCCCGGCCTAGCTGGCGGTGATCAGGAGGCGGGTCGGGATCGGGAGCTTGTGGGCGGCCTTTCGCAGCGCTTCCTTGGCCGCGTCGCGGTGCTCCTCGGTCGTGTAGACAGAGATGAGCTCGCTTCCGATCTGGGCGCGGACCGCGTGCCCTACGGCCTTGCCGAACGCGCCCCGCATACCGTCGGAGATACGGTCGGCACCGGCGCCCATCGCCATCTTGTGCTCACGGAGGATCTGATGGGGATAGCGGCGCACCTTCAGGTGGTAGCCGTTGGGCGCGCTCTTTTCCATGACCCGGACCGCACTGATGCGGGCGGCCTCCAGGGCGATGTCCCGGACCTGGGCCGCCTCTTCGCAGCCCAGCGAGAATCGCAGAGGGAACTTGACCTTGAGATTGCCCGTGTCGAACTGGGTGACCCGGCAGACGGGGATGCCCCCCATGTACTCCTGACGCGTGTAGACCTGCCCCTCGATCTCCCGGTACATCCGAGCGGGCTTACGCGTCATGGGTTCGCGCTCACCCGACCTCGGGATAATAGGCTTTGCTCCTCGAACGCCCCCCGGTGGGCCACGCGGATCTCGACGGCGCGCAGCCCGCGTCGCTCGAGCTCGCGGAGGAGCGTGCGGCGAACCTTCAGGCTGGCCGCGACGGCGAAGAAGCTCCGGCCGAACATCGCTTGGGCGACCCGGGCGCCGGACCCTCGAAGGGCCTCGATCGTCTGGTGCAGCGATCGGCCGCCGAGGTTGAGCGTATCGGTGAACTGCTCCGACGCCCCGAGGAACTGCCCGAGTGTGGGCGCTCGGGACGGGGAACCGAGACCGGCGGCGGCGGTCCGGATCCGATCCAAGACCGCGGGGTCGTTCAGCAATTTCGGGGAAGCGATGGGCCGGCCCTGGAGACCGACGAAGACGCTGGCCCGGACCGGACGGTGGAGCACGCGACCGTACGGAGGCACGCCGGGGCGGATCCTATATTCCAAGCCTCCACCGAGGATCGCCGCCACGCCCCCCAGACCCCCGCCGCCGAACAGGTCGGCGAGGTGGGCGACCGGGATCGCCGCGGCTCGCGAGGCCCCGGTCGCTCTCGCGACCGCGAGCGCCGTGGCGAGGGCCCCCGAGGCGCTCGCCCCGAACCCTTGGCCGATCGGGAGTTGGTGGACGATCCGGACCTGCAACCGCCCGCCGAGCGGGCCCGCGAGGCGACGCGCCACCTCCTCGCTGATAGGGAGCGGGCCGGAGGATCCTCCCACGACGGAGACCCGGGACGGGCCCCCAGGGGTCCAGGCGGCGTCGGCGGTTGCCCCCAGCGAGAGGACGAGCCCGGCCCCGATCGAGCCCCGGGCCCGCGGGTCCCGCGCTTCGATCGCGGGGGCGAAGTAGCCCGTGACATGCCCGGGAGCGAACGCCCGGCCGGTCCGCGTCGCACCGCGCACCGCCCTCGGCTCCATCGGTGGTGCGGCGACCCGCGACTTCTTATAAAGTGGGGCGCCTTGGTCAGTTGCGAACTCGTCAACGCGGTCGTTGACGGCACGGACGCGCGCTGGACATGACCGAACCTGAGGCTCCGGCAGCCTCCCGGGAGAATTTCGATCGGATCAACTTCCTCGAGCTGAGGAACAACCAGCTCGCCGAGGCGATCAAGCGGGTCGAGAGCGAGCGTCACTACATGGAGGCCGAGATCCTCCGCCTCCAGCGGGAGGTGAAGAGGCTCAAGACCGAGCTCGACCGTCTCCGGTACCCCCCGCTCATCGTCGGAAGCGTCCGGGATGTGCTCACCGACGGCCGAGTGGTCGTGAAATCCTCCACCGGGCCCGATTTCGTCGTGAACTCCGCCGAGACGGTAGAGCACGAGAAGATCACGGTCGGTTCCCGCGTGGCCCTCAACAAGCAGACCCTGGCCGTCATGGGCGTGCTGCCGGCCTCGCTCGATCCGCTCGTCGCCGCAAGCGAGATCGTCGACAAGCCCTCCGTCACCTACGCGGACATCGGGGGTCTTACCGAGCAGATCCGGGAGATCCGCGAAGCGGTCGAGTTCCCGCTGCTCCGGGCCGAGCTCTACCGGAAGGTCGGTGTCGATCCACCGAAGGGCGTTCTTCTGATCGGTTCGCCGGGCACGGGCAAGACGATGGTCGCCAAGGCCGTGGCGCACCACACCCACGCGACGTTCATCCGGCTCGTCGGCAGCGAGCTCGTCCAGAAGTACATCGGCGAGGGTGCGCGCCTCGTCCGGGAGCTGTTCCAGTTGGCCCGGGAAAAGGCGCCGACGATCATCTTCATCGATGAGGTCGACTCTATCGGGGCGAAGCGCCTCGAGGTCGCCACCAGCGGGGACCGAGAGGTCCAGCGGACCCTCATGCAGCTCCTGGCGGAGATGGACGGCTTCGAACCGCTCTCCAACGTCAAGATCATCGCCGCCACGAACCGCCCCGACATCCTGGACGAGGCGCTCCTGCGCCCCGGTCGGTTCGACCGGATCATCGAGGTCCCCGTCCCGACATTCGTCGGCCGGGCGGAGATCTTCCGGATCCACTCGAAGGGGATGGCGATCAAGGAGACGGTCGACTTCGAGGCCCTGGCCGCCCGGTGCGACGGGACGACCGGTGCCGACATCAAGGCGATCTGTACCGAGGCCGGCATGTGGGCCATCCGCGAGGAGCGGGACCACGTGACCGCCGTGGACTTCGACCGGGCGATCGAGAAGGTCGTCGGGGAAGAGGAACTGCGGAAGGAATCGGTCACGATGTTCGCGTGATCGTCGGCTCGGACGGGGGCGGTGCGCCCGACGCGCTTGCGGGCTTGGGCGGCGGTCCCGCGACGGGGACGTCGTCCAGATACTCCGGGAACCGGCTGCGGGCCGTGATGTTCACGAACGGGCCCCCCAGGAGCGACGTGTTCCCCACGAACGCCAGGTTCCCATCGTCGGTCCTCACCCAGGTGTTCACCAGCGCGATCCGGACGACTCGGCCCCGAACGCTCCCGTAGACGATCACGTCCCCCAACCGCAGCACCTGGTTGCGGAGCAACATCACGCCCGAGACCATGTTCGACAGGGTCGTCTGGAGAGCGAGGGAGATGACGAGGCCGAGGATCCCGGAGACGGTCAGGACCGTCAGGGCGGAGGTCAGCTGGGCGACGCTCAGCACCCCGAACGCGGCGGCCAATATCCACGTAGCCCGAAGCGTCTCGCGGACCACCCGGACGGTGGTGGGGCGCGCGCCCGCACGGCGGAGCAGCGAACGGATCGTCCAGCTCAGGAGTTCGCCGAAGACGGCGGCGATGACGATGATCGCGATCGCCTGCGGGAGCCAGTTCGGCAGGCCCCAGATCCAGGTAGCGCTCACCAGCCGTCGGTCACCCCTTCAGCGTGGTCCAACCCACGATCCGGGGGCCGCTCGGCGGCGACAGGTCCGCCAGCACGGCCCTCTCACCCGGCCGGAAGGCGACCGGCCGGTCCGCTGCGAGCCGGACCCCGTCGGGTAGGATCTCCTCGAGCTTCGCCGGGACCAGCTGGAGGCCGACGAGGAGCTGCAGCTGGGTGCCCGGGGTGGCCGCGCCCCGGTAGTACCGGGACCGCTGGAGCGGCCCGCCGGCGAAACTGCTCGCCACCGACAGCGCGCCGACCGGCGCCAGGATCTGGCCTCGGGCGAGCTCGTCGGCCTCGACGCCTTTGAGCGCCACGCCGACCCGCTCTCCCGTGACTGCCTCTCGGACATCCACGTCGTGGACCTGGAGCGAACGGGCCTCCACCTCCTTCTCGGTCGGGTACAGGCGGAGGCGGTCATGGGCCTTCAGGGTCCCCTGGCGCACGACCCCGAGCGCCACCGCCCCGACCCCCTTCACGGGGAACGAGTGGTCGATCGGGACCATCACCGGCCCAGGGCGAAGCGGGGACTCCCACCCATCGACCTCGGCACGCAGCTTCACCGGATCGAGCGGGCGGGCCGGAGCGGTCTCCAGGGGGCTCCCCTTGAACGCCTTGCGGAGCTCCTCCTCGCCCACGGACGGACCGAGCAGGATCTCCATCGGGAGGTCGAACATCGGGATCGTGGCGGCGGTCTCGGCGATCTCCCGGGTAAGTCCGGTCACGACGAACACCGCCCGATCGGCCATCGCCAGCGCGAACAGCAACGGGGGAAACTTCTCCGGGAACTGGGTCGGTTCGATCACCGTGACGGCATGCCCGTCCCGGACCGCGTTGTACAGCGTGACGTCGGAGCTGGTCCCTTTCTTGCCGAGCTCGGGCGCCACCCCGGGCGACCCGACCAGGGCGATGGTGATCCCCCGCGCCATCGGACGATCAGGCCTCCGCGAGGGCGGTGTCCGGCTCCACCTCGAGGCTCACGGAGTCGCCCGACGCCTCGATCCGGACCCGGGAGCCGTCGGGGATCTCGCCGGCCAGGAGCTTCGCCGTCAACGGGTCGACGATGAGCCGCTGAAGGGTCCGCTTCAGGGGCCGGGCGCCGTACTCGGGGTCGAACCCGCGGGCCGCCAGGAGCTTGCGCGCCTTCGCGGTCACGGTGAGCCGGATCCTCCGGTCCCGGAGCCGGGTCTCCAGCTGGGCGGCCTGGAGATCCACGATGTCGCCGATCTCCTTCTCGGTCAGCGAGTGGAAGATGACCACCTCGTCGAGGCGGTTGAGGAACTCGGGGCGGAAGTGACCCTTCAGCGCGACGTCGAGGACCTTCCGGCGTTCGTCATCGTTCTTCGCGGCCTCCAGGAGATCGGTGCCGAGGTTGCTGGTCATGATGACCAGGGTGTTCCGGAAATCGACCGTCCGGCCCTGGCCGTCGGTGAGGCGGCCTTCGTCCATCAACTGGAGGAGGACGTTGACCACGTCCGGGTGGGCCTTCTCGATCTCATCGAAGAGGATCACCGTGTACGGGTGGGTCCGTACCGCCTCGGTCAACTGACCCCCTTCCTCGTAGCCGACATAGCCGGGGGGCGCCCCGATGAGGCGGGCCACGGTGTGCTTCTCCATGTACTCGCTCATGTCGATGCGCACCAGCGCTTTCTCGGAGTGGAACAAGAACCATGCGAGCGCCTTGGCGAGCTCGGTCTTTCCGACGCCGGTCGGGCCGATGAAGAGGAACGCTCCCATCGGGCGGTTCGGATCGGCGAGGCCCGATCGGGATCGCCGAACGGCCCGGGAGACCGCCTCGACGGCATCGTCCTGGCCGACCACCCGCTTTCGGATCTCCTCCTCCATCTGGAGCAGCCGGCGGGTCTCGCCTTCGAGCATCCGGGAGACGGGCACGCCGCTCCATTTGGCCACCACCTGCGCCACGTCCTCCTCGGTGACCTCCTCGCGAAGGAGGCTGGGCCCCTCGCCCTTGGCAAGGGCGGCGTTCCGCTCCGCGACCTGCTTCTGAAGATCTGGCACGATCCCGTAGCGGAGCCGGGCCGCGGCCTCGAGGCTGCCCGCGCGTTCCGCGGCCTCCTCCTCGGCCTTGGCGGCCTCCAGGCGCTTCCTTAGCTCGCGGATCTTCTCGACCTCTTCGCGCTCGCGCTTCCACCGGGCGGTGAGGCCGGACTCCTTCTCCCGCAGGTTCGCCAGCTCCTTCTCGAGCTTGGAGTGGCGGTCCCGGGAGGCGGCATCCGTCTCGCGCTTCAGCGCGGTCGCCTCGATCTCGAGTTGGCGCAGCCGGCGGGTCAGCTGGTCGAGCTCCGGGGCCGGGAGTCGAGCGTGAGGCGGACCATCGAGGCGGCCTCGTCCATGGCATCGATCGCCTTGTCCGGAAGGTGCCGGTCCGCGATGTAGCGGGAGGTGAGGGTCGCCGCGGCCACCAGCGCCGCGTCGTGGATGTGAACGCCATGGTGCAGCTCGTACCGCTCCCGCAGTCCCCGGAGGATCGAGATCGTGTCCTCCACCGTGGGCTCGCTGACGTACACCTGCTGGAACCGGCGCTCCAGCGCGGCGTCCTTCTCGATGTACTTTCGGGTACTCCTGGATCGTGGTCGCGCCGATGCAGTGGAGGGCGCCCCGGGCCAACGCGGGCTTCAGGAGGTTCGAGGCGTCCATCGCGCCCCCCTCGGTCGAGCCCGCGTGGACCAGGGTGTGGAGCTCATCGATGAAGAGGATCACCTTCCCCTCGGCCATCTCCACTTCCTTGAGGACCGCCTTGATGCGCTCCTCGAACTCCCCGCGGAACTTCGCCCCGGCCAGGAGCGCCCCGAGGTCCAGTGCGATGACCCGCTTGTCCTTCAGGGACTCCGGGACATCGTGGGTCGCCACCCGGATGGCGAGGCCCTCGACGATCGCCGTCTTGCCGACCCCGGGGTCGCCGACCAGTACCGGGTTGTTCTTGGTCCGACGCGACAGGATCTGGAGGACCCGGCGGATCTCCTCATCCCGGCCGATCACGGGGTCGAGCTTGCGCTCCCGGGCGAGCTGCGTCAGGTCCCGCCCGTACTTCTCGAGGGAGCGGTACTCCTGCTCTTCGGCCCGGCTCTCGACCTTCCGCTGGGCGCCGCGGATCGACTGGAGGGCCGCCTCCGCGGCGGCGCGCCGGACGTCGAAGTCCGCGAGGATCTCCCGCGCGTTCGACTTGACCGACAACAGCCCGATCAGGAGGAGCTCCGCCGAGGTGTACCGGTCCTTCCGCTTGGCCGCCTCCTCCTCGGCCGAGTCGAGGACCGCGGTGAGGGACCGGGAGATGTACTGGTCGGCCGGGGCCACGTGGTCGGCCGTCGGCATCGTCGCGAGCTGTTGCTCGAGCCGGGTGGAAAGCTTCGCAAGATCGACGTTCAGGGCCCGTAGGACCTCGACGGTCGGACCGTTCTCATCCGAGAGCAGCGCCACGAGCAGGTGCTCAGGCTCCACGGCGGCGTGGCGGAGCTCGGCGGCCCGGGCGAACGCTCGCTCGAGGGCCGAGCGCGCGGCGTCGGTGAGCTTCTCCAGCCGCACGGTCGTTTCAACGGCTATACCGATATAAGCCGTGGCCCCGTCGGTGGGATGGTGGCCGACCTCCGCGTCCACGTCGCGGGAATCGAGCTCACCAACCCGTTCCTGCTCGCCTCGGGCGTCTGGGGAGAGAGCGGCGCCTCGCTGCGGGGAGCCTACGCGGCGGGCGCGGCCGCGGTGATCACGAAATCGATCGGGCTCCACCCGCGGCCCGGCTATCCCAACCCCACGATCGAGACCTACGAGCGGTGGGGGTTCCTCAACGCGATGGGCCTCCCCAATCCGGGCATCGACGAGTACCCCGGTGAGGTCGCGATCGCCCGATCCGCGGGGATCCCCGTCATCGGCTCCGTGTTCGCCGGCGACGCGGAGCAGTTCGCCGAGGTGGCCCGGAAGATGGCGGCGACCGGCGTCATCGCTCTCGAGCTCAACCTCAGCTGCCCGCATGCCGAAGGGCTGGGAAGCGAGGTCGGGTGCGACCCGTCGGCGGTCGAGGAGATCACACGGGCGGTGGTCCGGGGCGTCCAACTTCCGGTGATCGCGAAGCTGACGCCGAACACCCACGATATCGCGGCCCTGGCGAGTGCCGCCGAGCGCGGCGGTGCGGCCGCGGTGAGCGCCGTCAACACGCTGCGAGCCCTCAGCATCGACGTCCGCCTCCGTCGGCCGACCCTGTCCCACGGGTTGGGGGGGCTCAGCGGCAGCGCGCTGAAACCGGTGGGCCTCGCCTCGGTCTGGCAGATCTATCGGGCGGTCCGGATCCCGGTGATCGGGGTCGGCGGTATCATGACCGCCCAGGACGCGCTCGAGTACGTGATGGCCGGGGCCTGTGCGGTCCAGGTGGGGACCGCCGTGGCGTTCGATGGGATCCGCGTCTTCCACACGCTCGTGCGCGGGCTCGACCGGCTGCTCGGCGAGCTCGGCATCGACCGCCTCGAGGACGCGGTCGGCGCGGCCCACCCGCCCAACCCTAAGTAGGCGCGGCCATAGGACCCGGCGTGCGGACGATCTGCCCGGTCGTCGAGCGGGTCGTCGAGACCCCCAGCACGACGACCCTGCGGTTCGACTTCGCCCCCCGCGCCCTGCCGGGCCAGTTCGTGATGGTATGGCTCCCCGGCGAGGACGAGCTCCCCATGTCGCTCTCGTACGTCGGGAGCCGCAAGGGGGTCACCATCAAGGCGATGGGAGCGTCGAGCGACCGGCTGCGGCAGGTTCCGGTCGGCACCCCGATCGGGATCCGGGGACCCTACGGCAACTCCTTCGAGCTGGCGGCGCGCCGGATCCTGATCGTCGGGGGCGGCTCGGGCTCGGCGGTCCTGGCGCCGGCGTCCGAGGCCGCCATCGCGGGGGGCTCCGATGTGGCGGTCGCGCTCGGGGCCACCACGGCCGACGAGCTGCTCTTCGCCGAACGGTTCCGGACCCAGGGCGCCGTCGTCCATCTGTCGACGGACGACGGGAGCCTCGGGGCCCCGGGGTATGTGACCCGGGTGGTGGAGGGGCTCCTCCAGCACCAGGAGTTCGACGCGATCTGGACGTGCGGCCCGGAGGTGATGATGCGCAAGGTCGTCGAAGCGGCTCACCCGCGGGGCATCCCGGTGCACTGCTCGGTGGAGCGGTGGATGAAGTGCGCCCTCGGCCTGTGCGATGCCTGCGCCCTCGGTCCCTGGCACGTGTGCGTCGATGGGCCCGTTTTCGCCTCCGACGCGTTGACGTCGACCCCAGATTTCGGTGCGTTCCATCGGAACTCGGCTGGCCAGCGGATCGGCGCGGGAGCCTCCACCAGCCCCCGCGCGTAACGAGGGCCAACCGTTTTGGGGGGCACCTTCCTGCGGACGGGCATGCGAAAGGGCCTGCTCGTCGCGGGGATCGTCCTTCTGGTCATCGGCGCGGCGCTCGCCGGCTACGGCTTCACCGCCAACTCCCAGACCTTGAACCTCACCCCGGACAACGCGGCGGTGGCCCCGACGAACACCGTCGGCTCCAACCCCGTGACGATCTCCTGGACCGGAGGGACGAGCGCGACCACGGTCACCCTGTACAACGGCTGCACCCCCTCCTCGCCCGTCATCGCCTCCGGTAACGGCGCCTCCGGCTCCTTCACGGCGACGCTGAGCGCCGGTGGGAACTACTGCGTCTCCGCGGGTCTTTCGTCGGTAAGTCTCACCATCGCCAGCCACGGCATCACCTACGGCGAGCTCGGCGGCATCGTGCTGCTCATCATTGGCGTCCTGCTTGCGATCATCGGGGCGGTGACCAAGCCCATGGTGCGGTCCACCCCCGCTCGGAAGACCGCGGCGCAGGTCAGCGCGGCGGCCACCGAGGCCGGCACGGACGTCTACACCGCCGGGCCCGACGCGGCCGGGCCCACGCCCGGGGTCCGGGCGAACCAGGTCTGCACCTACTGCGGCACCACCAACGAGGCGTGGCTCACCAACTGCCGTCAGTGCAAGCGGCCCCTCGCCTCGACCGGCCAGTAGGGACGCACCGCATTCCCGGCGCTCGGGCGGGGCGTGTTTCACGCTCCCCCGAGCGAACTCTTTAAGGTGGAACTCCGCTACCGCGCGCGGGTCGTAGTTGTGAAGGTCATCGTAGTCAGCGGTGGGGTCATTTCCGGCCTCGGGAAAGGCATCACGACCTCCTCGCTGGGCCGTCTCCTGAAGGCCCGGGGGATCGGCGTCACGATCGTCAAGATCGACCCCTATCTCAACGTGGACGCGGGGACGATGAACCCGTACCAGCACGGCGAGGTGTTCGTCCTGGACGACGGGACCGAGGCGGACCTCGATCTCGGCAACTACGAGCGGTTCCTTTCCCAGAGCCTCGTGGGCAGCCACAACCTCACCACCGGGAAGATCTACCGCGCCGTGATCGACAAAGAACGCCGGGGCGACTACCTCGGGAACACCGTTCAGATCATCCCCCACGTCACCGGCGAGATCAAGCGAACGATCCGGGAGATCGCCCAGTCCTCCGGCGCCGAGGTGGTCCTCGTGGAGGTCGGGGGTACCGTCGGAGACATCGAGTCGATGCCGTTCCTGGAGGCCCTGCGGGAGCTCTCCTACGAGCTGGGCGAGGGTCACATGGCATTCGTCCACACCACGCTGGTCCCGTTCGTCGGGCCGGTCGGCGAGCCGAAGACGAAGCCGACCCAGCATTCGGTCCGGGAGCTTCGGGCCATCGGGATCCGGCCGACCATGATCGTGGCGCGGGGGACCGCGCCCCTCGCCCCGGATATCAAGGCGAAGATCTCCCTCTTCTGCGACGTCGCTCCGGAGGCCGTCATCTCGGTCCCCGACCAGTCCTCGATCTACGAGGTGCCACTGGTCCTGGAGGCCCAGGGGGTCGGGACCTACCTGACGCGACTGCTCGGCCTGCCGGACCGTGAGCCGGACTACGCCGCCTGGAAGGAGTTCCTGGCCACGTACCGGCGGGAGGAGGGGTCCATCGAGGTCGCGGTGGTCGGCAAGTACACCGAGCTCCGCGACGCGTACCTGTCCCACATCGAGGCGTTCCATCACGTTCAGGGGCGGCTGGGGGTCGCTGTGCGCCTCGCATGGTACGACGCGGAGGACCTCCCCCGGAACCCCGGCGCGCTCACCCGTCTGAAGCACAGCGACGCGGTCCTGGTCCCCGGCGGCTTCGGATCCCGCGGCGTCGATGGGAAGCTCCTCTCCATCGAGATCGCCAGGACCCAGGGGATCCCCTTCCTCGGCGTCTGCTATGGGTTCCAGATGGCCGCCGTCGAATTCGCCCGGAACGTCCTGGGGCTCCCGACGGCCAACACCTCCGAGGTAGATCCCCACACCGCCGATCCCGTTGTCTGCCTCCTCGAGGAACAACGCGCGACCACCGACCTCGGGGGGACGATGCGCCTCGGGGCCCAGCGGGTCCTGCTCGACGAGGGGTCCAAGGTCGCTTCGCTGTACGGGCGTACCGAGATCTGGGAGCGCCACCGCCACCGGTACGAGATCAACCCGGCGTACATCGAGCGGTTCCGGGCCCGCGGGCTCGCGGCCACGGCCCGGTCGGTCGATGGACGGGTCGAGGCGCTCGAGATCTCGGACCACCCGTTCTTCCTCGGCGTCCAGTATCACCCCGAGTTCCTCTCCCGGCCCGAGGCGGTCCACCCGCTCTACCTGGAGCTGGTCCGAGCCGCGCTCGCGCGCAAGGAGGTGCCGGCCCGTGTCGCTGCCTCGCCGGCTGGCGCGTGAACTACCCGGCCTGGACGGCACCGTCGTCCGGATCTCGGGGTTCCTCGAGGAGTACCGCGCGCTGGGCGGCGTCGCGTTCGCCGTGGTCCGGGACCGGTCCGGCGCGACGCAGGTCACGCTGAAGAAAGGGTCGGCCGACCCGGCGTTCTTCGCTCTGCTCGCGGAGCTTCCTCGGGAATCCGTCGTAGAGGTCGAGGGGACGGTCTCCCGGTCGGAGAAGGCCCGTCGGGGTGTGGAGCTGATCCCCCAGGCGATCCGGGTGCTCACCGCCGCGGAGACCCCGCTTCCCCTCGGGATCGTTGACAAGGTCAACGCGGAGCTCAACACCCGGCTCGACCATCGGGTCCTGGACCTTCGGAAGCCGGCCGTGCGCGCCGTCTTCGAACTTCGGGCCGCCCTCCTCGAGGGGTTCCGGAGCGCCTTCATCGCTCACGGCTTCCTGGAGGTCGAGACCCCGAAGCTCCTCCGTCAGGGGGCGGAGGGGGGCGCCACCATGTTCCGGGTGGACTACTTCGGGACCCCGGCGTTCCTGGCCCAGAGTCCCCAGCTCTACAAGCAGATGCTCATGAGCGCGGGGTTCGAGCGCGTCTTCGAGATCGCCCCGGCGTTCCGGGCGGAGCCGTCCGACACGGTCCGCCACATCACCGAGCTCACGATGCTCGACGGCGAGCTTTCCTACATCGAGAGCGCCGACGACCTCCGACGCCCGCTCGAGTCGATCGTCGTGGGGGCGCTCGCGCATGCGAAGAAACGGCTCTCCTCCGAGGGGAACCCGCTCGCCGAAGGACTCCCGGCTCCCACGACCCCCTTCCCGCGGTTCCCGTTCCGGGAGGTGGAACGGTGGCTCGGCCGACCGGGAGCCGACGTGGACCTCTCCACGGAGGATGAGAAGAAGGTCGGGGAGATCGCCCTCACCGAGCACGCAGCCCCGTTCTACTTCCTCACCGATTTCCCGACCAAGATCAAGGCCCAGACGTTCTACGCCCAGCGGAAGGACGACGACCCGTCGCTGACGGGGTACTTCGACCTGTACCACCAGGGCCTCGAGCTCGCCAGCGGCGGCCCTCGGGAGCACCGTATCGCGAAGCTCCTCGCCAACATGCAGGAGGCCGGCCTCGACCCTCGGGGGTTCTCCGGTTACTTGGAGGCGTTCCGGTTCGGAATGCCTCCGCACGGGGGCTGGGGGTTCGGCATCGATCGGTTCGTCAAGGCCCTCGCGGGCCTCGACAATGTCCGGGAGGCCCGGCTTTTCCCCCGGGACCGCTATCGGTTGGACCCGTAGGTGCTCATGGCGACCGTCACCCGTGGCCTTCCGACCCCTCCCGAGCTCACCGGGCGCTGGGTCCAGGTCTTCGAGGAGGCCGAGGTCCGTCCCCGGATCCTCGAGGTGGCGGACCGGTTCCCAGAGCTGCGGTCCCTCGAGGTGCCGTTCGCCCGGATCGAGGCCGCGGACACGCCCCTCGCCGACGCTCTGCTGGAACGGCCGGAGGAGGTCCTCCCTGCCGGGGTCCAGGCGATGCGCGAGCTCGTCCCCGTCGGGGGGACCGGCTCCGAGACCGAGGGCCTGAGGCTCCGCATCATCGGCCTTCCGCTGGAGGCCCGACGACAGGTCCGTGCGATCCGGGAGAGCGATCTCCAGAAGTTCCTCGCCCTCGAGGGGATCGTCCGGAAGGCGACGGAGGTCCGGCCCCAGATCCGCGACGCGGTGTTCATCTGCACCGCCTGCCACACCGAGATCCACGAGCTCCAGGACGAGATCGCCCCGGTGCTCCGCGAGCCGGTCGAGTGCCCCGGCTGCCAGAAATCGGCCGGGAAGGTGCCGTTCCGGCTCCACCCGGAACGATCGACGTACATCGACACCCAGCGGATCGAGATCCAGGAGAACCCGGAGAAACTGAAAGGGGGAGCGCACCCGCAGGGGCTGTCGGTCCTCCTCACCGAGGACCTCACGGGCAAGGTCCTCCCGGGGAACCGGGTCACGGTCAACGGGACACTGAAGAGCCTGCAGAGGGCCTCGGCCTCCCGGGTCGGCGTCCTACGCAGTACCACCTTCGACCTGATCCTCTTCGCCAACTCTGTCGAGCAGCAGCAGAAGGAGTACCAGGAGCTCGACATCCCCGAAGAGGACCTCCAGCTGATCCGGCGGTTCCAGGGGGACCCCCACGTCGTGGACCAGATCGTCCTCTCCCTCGCCCCCACCATCAAGGGCATGGAGGACGAGAAGGAGGCGATCGCCCTCCAGATGTTCGGCGGGGTCGGCAAGCTCCACCCCGACGGGGTCCGGGTCCGCGGCGACATCCACATCCTGCTCGTCGGGGACCCAGGTACCGCGAAGAGCCAGCTCCTCCGATACGTCGCCGAGGTTGCCCCCCGGGGCATCTACACCTCGGGCAAGGGGGCCACGGCCGCCGGCCTGACCGCGGCGGCGGTGAAGGACGACTTCGCCGGGGGTCGCTGGGTGCTGGAGGCCGGCATGCTGGTCCTCGCCGACGGCGGCATGGCGATCATCGATGAGCTCGACAAGATGACCCCGGAGGACCGGTCGGCGATGCACGAGGCGTTGGAGCAGCAGACCGTCTCCGTCGCCAAGGCCGGGATCACGGCCACCCTCAACGCCCGGTGCCCCGTCCTGGCGGCGGCCAACCCAAAGTGGGGCCGGTTCAACCCCGAGAAGTTCATCTCCGAGCAGATCGACCTCCCCCCCACCCTCCTCTCCCGGTTCGACGTCATCTACTCCATCCAGGACCGCCCGAACCGGGAGAAGGACCGGCTCCTCGCGGGCCGGATCCTCCAGACCCACAAGGAGGCGGGGTACCCCGGCGCCGACCTCGGTCTGCCCACGTCGGCGGGGGCCCCGTTCCCGCCGAAGTTCCTCCGGGAGTACATCGCCTACGCCCGCCAGAACGTGAGCCCGGTCCTCTCCGACGAAGCGCTCCGGTTCCTGGAGGACTTCTACGTCAAGGTGCGCAGCCGGGGCGAAGAGCCGAACTCCCCGGTGCCGATCACAGCGCGGCAGCTGGAGGCCCTGGTGCGGCTCAGCGAGGCGGCGGCCCGGGCGCGCCTCAGCCCGGTGGTGTCGATCCTCGACGCCCAGCGGGCCACGGTCATCGTCCAGAAGTTCCTCGACCGGATCACCCCGCCGAACGAGAAGCTCGACATCGACGTCGTGACGACGGGCGTCCCCCACAGCCAGCGCGAACGGATCGACCTGCTCCAGGACACGATCCGGCGGTTGCAGGAGGAGGGCGGCGGGAGCTTCGCCCTCGAAGACCTGATCGGGGCCGCGGAGAAGCTCGGCCTCACAAGGAAGCAGGTGGAGTCGAATTTCCAGCTCCTCCGGAACCAGGGGGAGGTCATCGAGCCCCGGACGGGCCGATGGCAGCTCACCCGCTTCTGACGCCCCCCAAGCCCTGATAACCCCCGAACGGGCTAGGTGGAGGGGAAGCCGAGATGGCCGACGGCATCGTCATGCGGATCCATCGGGTCCGCGCTGAGATCGTGGTCGCCGCGTGCGACCAGGAGCTGTTGGGCACGGAGCTGCCGGTCGGCACGAAGGGTCGCACGGTCCGAGTCTCCCCCGAGTTCTACGGCGAGCGGGCCGTCAGCCGGGAGGAGCTCGTCTGGGCGATCCAGAAGGCGACCCAGGTGAACCTCCTGGGAACCCGCGTCCTGGAGCTCGCCAGGGCGGAGGGGTTCGTGGCGGAGGGCGGCACGGGCTCCCTCGGCGGGATCCCCCACGCCCAGATCTTCTCCATGCTGGGATGACCATGGAAGCCGAGTTCTGCGTCGTCTGCGGCAAGACCGGCCTTGCCCTCGTCGACGGGGTCTGTGCCTCCTGCTTCCTCGAAAGCCATGTCCTGGTCCGGGGGCACGGCCAGCCGGACGTCGTGGTCTGCCCCACGTGCGGGGCGCGGAAGGTCGGCAACCACTGGGAGCGGTCCGGGGCGAGCCCGTCGCTGCTCACCTCCGAGGACCTCAACCCCCTGCTCGAGCTCGACCCCGAGGTCGGGCTCCGGCGGGTGCTGTGGACCGAGCTGAGCCGCGACGCCGTCCAGCGCTCCTACCGGGGCGAGGCCGAGATCCGGTTCCGGGGGCTCGAACGAACGGTCGGCGTCGACCTGTCGGTCAAGCTTCGCGCCTACACGTGCCCCGAGTGTGCGCGAAAGGCCGGCAAGTTCTACACCGCCATCATCCAGGTCCGCGGACCGTCGGAACGGCTCCGGGGTCCTCCGCGGCTATTGCGCGAGCGACTGGAAGCCGCGTTCGAGGGGATGCTGCCGAACACCAAGTCCGAGTGGCGCAAGGCCCTGAGCTGGCGCGAGGAGCTCCCGGAAGGGTACGATTACTACGTCACGGACACCCTCGCTGCCCGGGCGATCGCCCGCTTCGCCAAGGACCGCCTCGGCGCGTCGCTCAAGGAGTCCGCGACCCTCTGGGGACGGCGCAACGGCGAGGACGTTTACCGGGTCACGTTCCGCCTGCGGCTGCCGGATCCCGGCGGACCGGCGGTGCGGCGCGGTCGGAGCGCGGGCGGGCCGTCGTCGGAGTGACGTCGTATCCAGCCATACGTTTAAGAGCCGCTCCCCCCTCGGAGCGACTGGTTCGGGGGCACACCTCCATATGCTGGGCAAGCGCGGAATTCTTCGACGCCATCACGGAGCCGACACGCTAGAGGAAGGAACGTTCCTGGACCTGGGAACGATGGAGTTCGGGGACGAGGCCCTCGCCGGGGCCCGCTCCACCATCCGGATGGCCGAGATCATCCGGTTCGAGGACCTGCGTGCAGCGACCAAGCTCGCCTACTCCGGCGACGTCGTCATCATCGACTACACTTCGATCTCGAACGACCAGAACGCGGTGCGACGAATGAGCGTGGAGCTCAAGAACGTCGCGAAGGACACCGGCGGCGACGTCGCCGGGATCGCGAAGAACCTGCTGGCCCTGACGCCGGCGGGCATCCGCATCGACCGGAACAAGATCCGCGCCAGTCTGTAGAGCGGCGATGAAGTTCGCCGTTGATCGCCGCGAGGCGACCCTCGGGTCCACCGACGCGTCGATCACCGGGGTCTTCGAGCGGTCGGAGAAGGACGAGCCGGTCCCCCGGCTCCTCGCCAAGGAGGACGCCGCGACCGGGGGGATCGATCGGCTCCGCCTGGGACCGCCGCGAGGTCAAGGGCCGCCGCAAGGAGCTCACGGTCTTCTACCGCCCCGACGGAAAGGGGCGCATCGTCCTGGTGGGGCTCGGCCCACGGACCTCCTTCGACCCGGAGATCGCCCGACGGGCCGCGGCCGAGGCGGTCAAGGCGCTGAAAGGGAAGGGCGCGCGGACCGCGAGCTTCCGCCTCGCCTCGTTCGTCACTGAATCGGTCCCCGCCGAGGTCGCCGTCCGTTCGATCGTGGACGGCGCGGGGCTCGGTTCCTACGAATTCCTCCGGTACCGGACCAGCCGTGACACCGGCGTCGAGGAGGCGACCATCGCCCTCGGGGAGGAGCACGGCCGCGAGGAAGCGCTCCTCCGAAAGGCCGTCGACCAGCAGTCGACCGTCGTGGACTGCGTCCTGTGGACCCGCGACATCGCGAACCTCCCGGCCGACACGGCCACCCCCGAATACCTCGGGGACGAAGCGAAACGTCTCGGCAAGGAGGTCGGTCTCAAGGTCACCGTCTTCGACGAGAAACAGCTCGCGGAGATGCACTGCGGGGGACTCCTCGCGGTCGGATCCGGCAGCTCCCACCCGCCCCGGATGGTGGTGCTCGAGTACCCCGGCGCCGGCCGATCGGCGAAGACGGTCGCGGTCGTCGGGAAGGGGATCTGCTTCGACTCCGGCGGGATCTCGATCAAGCCCGCGCCCCGGATGTCCGAGATGAAGTTCGACAAGTCCGGCGCGTGCGCGGTCCTCGGGATCCTGCGCGCGGCGGCGATGCTCAAGGTCTCTCCCCGCGTCGTGGGGGTCCTGGCGTGCGCCGAGAACCTCCCCGGGGGCGGCGCGTACCGACCGGGCGACGTGGTCCGGACGTACAACGGGAAGACGATCGAGATCCTCAACACCGACGCCGAGGGCCGGGTCGTCCTCTCCGATGCGCTCGCGTACGTCACCGAGAAGTACCCGCCGGACGAGGTGATCGACCTCGCGACCCTGACGGGGGCCGAGGTCGTCGCCCTCGGCGACGACACCGCGGCGCTGGTCGCCACGGACGACAAGCTCGCCCAGGGTCTCCTAGAAGCATCGGCGTCGACCGGCGAACCGCTCTGGCGGATGCCGCTCACGGATTTCCACCGCGAGCTCGTGAAGAGCGATGTAGCGGACGTCCGGAACTCCACGGAGATCGCGGTCGCGGGGGTCCTGACCGCCGCGGCGTTCCTCGAGCATTTCGTCAACAAGGTTGCCTGGGCCCACCTCGACATCGCCGGGCCGGCCTACACCAACGCGCTCACCCGGAAGTACCAGCCGGCGTACCAGAACATCGGCGCGACCGGCTTTGGGGTCCGCGTTGTCACGCGGTATCTCGCCTCCGCCGCGCGCCGTTAGCCCGACCGCCGCCGCCGCCCGGAGGGCCGCGCGATCACCGGGGTCACGGCCCGCTCCCCGAGGAACCGCGCCAGGTCCCGGCTTCGAGACCGGATCCTCTGACGGACCTCCGACGGGAGGCCGGTGAACGGGGCGACCTCCACCCGCATCCCCGCGCCCCGCCGGGCCTGACTCCACGTCCCGATCGCGCGTCCCCGGTGGAGCACGACGGGCGCGACCCACCCCTGGGCCGGTACACCTGCGCCCGGTGCTCCGGTCGGACGGCGTGGCGTTCATCCCGGTGACCCAGGAGGAAGCCGTCGAAGTACGGCAGCAAGTGCACCGCAGATGGCGCCGGCGCGGCCCTCTGGAGCGCTGGGAGGTCATCCCGGAGGGCCCAGAGGGAGGTCCCTTCCACGTCGACACCTGCGATCTCCTTCCCGGCCCGCTCCCACACCGAACGCGCGTCCGTGAGGCGCATTCCGGTCCACCACGCGAAGTCCTCGGGGAGGGCCGGCCCGAAGGCGGCGAGGTACCGGTGGAGGAGCTCGGACTCGGCCTCGGGGGCCGGGCAGGTCATGCCAATGGGGCAGCCACGCGTCTGCCCGGACGAACGTCGCCTCGCCACTCCGGATCGGCCCGGCGCATACGACCCCCCGGGCCCCCGCCAGGCTCAGAAGGTACTCCCCGGGGATCGTGAGCTCGCCGACCTGGACCCCAGCGTGATCCCGGTCGTTCCCCCAACCTCCCCCTCGATGGACGCCGACGGGGAGACCGAGATCGCCGCCGACGGCGGCTGCGATCTCTCCCCGTGTCACCGGCCGGTCGAGGGAGCTTAGCGTGGACTGGATGAGCCGCTCCACCTCCGTGGCGGCCACACCCTTGCCAAGCATCCAGGTGATCTCCCGTTCCGACCGTCGGGCGGTACCCCGGACGTAGATCGCGAGCTCCTCCGAGGGGACGAGATGGACCGTCCGACGCATGCACCAGGCCCGGGCCAGCGTCCGGTCGGTCCCGATCGCCGACGCCACCTGGGCCGTCTCAAGACCTCGGATCCGCGCCCAGAGAGAGATCGCCGCGGCGGACGGCAGCTGGGCCTGGGCGCCGGCCATATCGGCGACCACCCGGACGAGATCCTTGGCCCGGGCGGGGCTGGAAAGGTGATGACGCGCCAGCCGGAACGAGGCGACCTGGGTCCAGCGTACCCGCGCCTCCGCCTCGACCGGGATTGTCGTCGCAGCGGTACGCGCGGGCACGGACCGGGGGAACGCCGGGCGCCTTATGGGACCCCCGGGCCCCTCCAACCCCGGAGCGCTAGTTGTTCTCGACCACGGCGACCGACTCGCCGCCGTGCTTGCTCGCGCGGGGCCGGACCTCGCAGAACAGGGGGGTGTGGTATCCGCCCCCGGTGACGAGCGCCACGCCGACCGGGAGGGACTGGATCATCTCGGTCATCCCGTTGGTGAGCCCCTCGATCGACTGGGCGATCGCCTTCAGGTCGAGCGGGTTCGTCACCTGCAGGATCAGCTGGGTGTTGCACTGCGAGAGCACGGACTTGTCGATCCTCGCGGCCCGCTGGGTCACGACGCACAGCCCGAGGCCGAACTTCCGCCCCTCGGAGGCGATGTTCTTCAGGACCCGGGAGCAGGTGGCGCTCCCCTGCTGGGGCGCGAAGTTGTGGGCCTCCTCGATGACGAGGAACAACGGCGGGATCTTCCCCTTCTTCCGGTTGTCGAAGATCGTGAGGGCGAGCCGCGCGACCACGAGCTCCTGGACATCCGGGGCGACCCCGCGCAGGTTGATCAGGGTCGCCGATGCCCTTCTGAATGAGGTCCGTGAGCGCCGTCCCCTTCGGCGCGAAGAGCTTCGTCTGCTCGACGTACTCGAGGCGCTCGTGGAGGACCTCCGCGACCGCCCCCTCGCCCCGCTCGGCCGCTCGGACCAGGTCCTTGACCGTGAAGTCGGGGTTCGCCGCGGCGACCTCCTCGAGGAGGCCCTTGAGCGGCGCCAGGTACTGCTTCACGTTCGTGAGCCCCATGAAGACGAGAAGCTCCCGTGCGATCCGAGTCGTGCGAAGCGAGAAAGTGAGCGGCTTCGCCGTCGGGTTGAGCGTCGAGTCCGGTGAGAACTCCTGGATCTGCTTCGGGAACCCCTGGGTCTCCACGCCGAACCGGGCGTGGACCCCGTTCTTCGGCCCTGCCTCGCGGAGCGAGCCGGTACTCGCCGTGGGGATCGATGATGACGCACGTGACCTTGTGCCGCAGGAGCTCCTCGATGAGGACCCCGAGGAGGTAGGACTTCCCGCCGCCGGTCTTGGCGAGGACGCTGACGTGGCGCTGGACGAGCTGATTGATGTCGAGCTCGATCTTGAGCGAATGGTTCCGCAGCATCCCGACGTACGCGCCGGTGTTGCCGCGGTGCTTCAGGCCCGAGCACCTCGGCGATCAGCGGCTCCTCCGACGAGAAAGACCTTGGCACCGGGGCGGAACGGGACCGTCGGGAGCTTCACCAGTCCCTGGTCGTCGCGGTAGCCGATGACCCGGGCGATCCCGAGCAGGTTCTCGTGGATCGGAGTGTCGGTCCCGTGGCCCATCTGGTCGGCCCGCTCGAGGTCGAGGTCGCTACTTGCGCCGGAGATCGTCCAGTTGGCAGAGGACCTTGCCGTGGAGCTCATCCTCGACGGTGATGTAGTCGCCCCGTTCGACGGGGTGTGTGAGGATGATGTGGAACTGGCCGAGCCCGACATCGCCGTAGATGCGTCCAACCTCCTCCACGCCGAAGCATCCGGGGTGCGCCATATTAGCGTGACCCCGCACTTGAACCGCTCCGACGGTGCCGCTCGGTCCGGGCGGACCGGCACGTCGGGCCTCGGAGGCCCCACCCGTGCCGCGGAAGCCGTTATATCGCCGCCGAATCTCGAAACTCGTCATCCGGCTCCCTCGATGGGGTCCGGACGGTGCCCCGTTGACCGACGCCTCCGAAGATTTGGAACGCAAGCGCGCCGAGTCCAATGTCAAGGCGGACGAGTTCCGGGCGAAGCGGGACAAGCTCAACTCCGAGGCCCGGACCAAGGCCGAGGAGCGCTCGGCGCTGTTGGATGAGCTCCACGCCAAGAGCGCGGAGGCCCAGGACCACCGGCATCACCGGGACGAGCTCAACGACCAGGTCCGCGAAGCGAAACGCCTCCGGGAGGAGTGGAACCACAAGCTCCAGGAGTGTGCGGACAAGGTCGCCGAACTGAAGCGCAACCGTGCGCCCAATCCCGGGGCCATCCCGGTCTGGCGTCTCCGCAAGGAGCTTCGCGAGCTCGAGTTCCGCCACATGACCACCGCCCTCACCGGCGAGCAGGAGAAGCGGCTGGTCGAGGAGATGAAGCGGCTCGAGGCCGCGATCCGCGACCAGGACGCCGCAGCTCCGTCAGGACCCGGCGATCGACCAGGCCCTCGCCGCGGTCAACGAGGCCCGTGCCGAGGCCGAGAAGCACCACGCGGCCGTCGGGACCCTCGCCGAGGACGCGCAGCGCGAGCACGAGTCGATGGTCAAGCTGTACGAGAACGTCGACGAGCTCCGCCGGCAGGCCGATGAGGTCCAGGCGAAGCTGATCGAAGTGAAGGCCGCCGCCGATGAGGCCCACCGGGCTCACATCGCCGCCATCGAGGAGGTCCGGGACTTCGAGAAGCTCCTGTACGCCGCCCGCGGCGGCCGCGCCCCGGCGAGCTGGGCCTCCTCGGAGCCTCCGAAGGAGGAGGACTTCCTCGCCCGCCTGAAGAAGGGCGAGAAGGTGTCGACCCAGGACCTCCTCGAACTGCAGAAGACCGGCCGCGGTTAGACCGTGAGCGCTCCAGTTCCTTCGTCGCCGCCGTCCCCGTTGACGGCCGTTCTCTTCGACCTTGACGATACGCTCGTGCCGTGGCAGACCCCCGCGCACTGGCAGTGGGCGTGGCGCCCCCGGGGACCCCTCATCTCGGAGCGGCACGTGCGGGCCGCGCTCAAGCGGTCCCTTCACCAGTGGGACCGGCGACGGTGGCAGATCCTCACCGGCGGCGCCCCGCCGGCGGACGAGGTCGCCTATCGGGGGTTCCTCGGGTGGACCCTCACCGAGATCGCGGGCCACCCCCTCGCCGTCGAGGAGTCGAAGGCCGTGGTGGACCGGTTCCTCAAGCCGGCGTACGACTCGGAGCGGTACCGACGATGCGTCGCCCTTGCTCAGCGCCCTCGGCCGCCGGGGGGTTCGGGTCGGCGTCCTCTCCCAGCTCCCCGTCGAAGCGAGCCGCGTCGCCCTGCGGCGGGCGGGCCTCCCGGACACGCTCCTCGTGCCCCCGTCCGACGGGGTGGCGCCGATCCCGGCCGTGGCCGGGTTCCGGGCCGCGGCGGCCCACCTCGGCGCCAAGCCGCGCAGCACGCTCTACGTCGGGGACCTTTTCTGGAGCGACGTCCGGGCCGCCGCCCGCGCCGGCCTCGTGGCCGTCCTGATCGACCGGGCCGACGTGGCCGGGCGCGTTACCGGACCCAAGATCCGCTCCCTCGCCGAGGTCCCCGGGCTCCTCGACCACCCGCCCGGCGAATCGCCCGAGCCGATCAGCCCCGGGCCGGCCGACGCCGGGCCCTGGGATCCTCGTCACCTTCTGCGGCGGCCCAACGGATATATATCCGGACCCCCGCTTGAAGAGTGTCCATGCGCACGGTGAAGCTCAACCAATCAGAGCTCCACAAGATCAAGGAGCTCTACGAGGGGGTCATGTGCCACGCCTGTCACGGCCTGTTCTTCAAGGAAGGGTCCGTGATCGGCCACGACATGGCCGTCGAGGCGCTCAAGGACCGGGCCCATTTCTTCCAACGCGCCGGTGAGATGCTCAAGGAGCGCGGATGGGTCGAGGACGCCGTCTTCACCGATGGCGAGGTCACGGTCAAGGGGTCGATCGAGGTCTCCCCGAGCGACATCCCCACCTGCCACAGGCTCCGGGGCATCCTCCGCGAGTTCTACGAACGCTTTAAGGGGACGCGCGTCAAATGTACCGAAGAGGCGTGCGCGAGCGTTGGGCAGGCAGAGTGCCACTTTCGAATCGAGGAGATGTGAGGGGCTCCGGGTAGCATGATGGCAACTGGCAACGTAGGCGCTGTGATCAAGGACCTCAAGGGCCGCATCAGCGGGATCGCCACCGCGCTGGTCTCCCGCGACGGTCTCGTGCTGTACGCCGACGTCCCGGCCGGCGTGTACACCGAGACGTTCGCCATCATGTGCGCCACCATCCTGGGCGCGGCCGCCACGGCGAGCACCGAGCTCAACCGCTCGGCGCCCGAGCGGATCGTCATCGAGGGGAACGACTCCAAGACCGTCATCGTCGGCAGCGGGAAGAAGGCCCTCCTCGTGGCCGTCGTGGACCAGACCGCGGATTCCGCGAAGGTCCTCGCCGAGGTCACGAAGGTCGCCGAGCTCCTGAAGGCCAGCTAGGCCTTCGACGGAGTCGGGGCCCCGACCGGCCTCAGGCGCTGGCCGGCGCCGAACGCGACCCGGGTCAGATAGCCCGCCATCGCGGCGGCCAGGCGAACGAACGCCGTGGCGCTCCGTTGCGTCTCCAGCAGCCGTCGGATCCGGTAGTTCCCCCAGAGGCTCCCGTGCTTCTCGGTGAGCTGCTTTCGGCCGTACCCGTTCCAGAACGCCTGGATGAGGAAACGGGCAAGGGTCGAACGCATCTGATGGTAGACGATCGCATCGGGGACCGGGAGGATCGTGGCCCCGCCCTCGACGGCCCGCAGGTTGAGGTCAATGTCCTCGGCGGTGATGAACCGGGGATCGAACCCTCCGAGCGCGTCAAAGAGAGAGCGTCGGTATCCGAGGTTGCACGACGGGGCGGTGACGTCGTTCCCGCGCTGGAACAGCTCCACCCGGTCGAGCTGGCCGTACTGGGGGGTCCCGACGGCGTGGGTGGTCCCGGCGACCACATCCGACCTGGCAAACCCCGTTCGGAGCGCTGCGAGCCACCCGGAGTCCGCCCAGCAGTCCCCATCGATGAAGGCGACGAACTCTCCCTTCGCCCGAGCGACGCCCTCGTTCCGGCCGATGCCGCGGGACCCGTATTTCTCGTGGACGTGGATGAGACCGGGGGCGCGCGCCGCGTACGATCGGGCGATCTCGACCGTCCGGTCCCTTGAGAGGGCGTCGACGACCACGACCTCGACGGGGGGCTCCTGACGGAGGAGGCTCTCGAGGAGCCGGCCGATGCCCCGCTCCTCGTTCTTGACGGTGACGACGATGGAGACGAACGGTCCCGGAACGGGGTTACTTCCCAAGTTCCATCACGACGACATCCTTGACGGCCCGCATGCTCTTGAAGGGGAGCACGAGGCGGCCGGATCCGTCGATCTGGAACAGGCGGGTCTCGACGTCCTCGCCGGGGGTGACCAGGACGTGGGCGATATTGCCGGTGGACGTGTCGACGACGAAGTTCTCGATGAGCCCGAGGATCTGCCCGTCATTGGTCATTACGGTCTTCCCTCGGAGCTCGGTCAGGAACTTGCGCATGTCGTCCTCGGCCGCCGATGGTGGCGTGCGATATTTAATCGTTATCGACGAACGGAACCGTCCCGCGCCGGGATCGGGCCGTCCAGCATCCCCCCGGGCCCGGGACGACGGCGGCACGGCCCTCCGGCGATAGGGCGCAATCCAGTCGCGGCAATGCTTATATGAGGCACCCGGGTCGAGGGCCGCCCGCATGCTTCGCACAATCCGCAAGGAGAATCCCGAGCTTGCGCGGACGCTGATCGAGCTCCGCAAGGCGGCGAAGGTCCACCAGGCCCCGATCTGGGGGGACGTCGCCGAGAAGCTCGCCCGTTCGCGCCACCAGCACCCGCCCGTGAACGTCGGCCATCTGGACCGACTGGTCGAGGCGGACCAGACCGTCGTCGTCCCCGGCAAGCTCCTCGCCGCGGGGCGACTGTCGAAGTCGATCACGGTCGCGGCGTTCCACTATTCCGAGGAGGCCCGATCCAAGATCCACAGCGCCGGAGGGCGGGCTCTCTCCATCCACGAGCTCCTGAAGGCGAAACCCGACGGGTCGGGGGTCCGGATCCTTGGCTGATCCCCCCGCTCCGGCGGCACCGCCCGCCACCCCTACCCCCTCCGCTCCACCGGCCGCCACCGCCCCGAAGAAAGCCGCCGCGCCCAAGCCTCCGAAGGCCGCCGGCCCATCGGCCCCGGCCGTCCGCCGCCCTGCCAAGACCGCGCCGACCCCGGTAGCCAAGCCGCCGGCCCCGAAGCCCGCTCCTGCCGTCCCCTCCGGGACGGTCATCGACGCGTCGGGCCTCGTCCTCGGCCGTGCGGCCTCCGTCATCGCGAAGCGGCTCCTGAAGGGGGAGCACATCATCATCGTCAACGCTGAGCACAGCGTCGTCACAGGGAACCGGGCGAACGTGCTGTCGTTCTATACGGCGAACCGGGCCCGGGGCTCGGTCCGCAGCGGCCCGCACTATCCCCGCTACCCCGACCGCATCTTCCGCCGGACGGTCCGAGGGATGCTGCCGCACCTGAAGACCCGCGGCAAGGAGGCGCTCGACCGCCTCGATGTGTTCATCGGGGTGCCCGCGAACCTCACGGGCGCCCCCCGCCAGACGATCGACATCGCGAGGGCCCGCCCGGCCCTTCGACCGCCCCTCACCCTCGAGGAGATCACCCGACTATTGGGAGCCCGCCTGTGAAAACCCCGCAGATCATCCAGACCACCGGAAAGCGCAAGGAGGCCGTGGCCCGGGCCACCATCCGAAAGGGGGTGGGCCGTGTCTACATCAACGATCACCCGCTCGAGATCCTCGAACCCGAGGGGGTCCGGCAGAAGATCCAGGAACCGATCCTCATGGTCGGCGATCGCTGGAAGAACCTCGACATCAACGTCAACGTCCAGGGTGGGGGCATCATCGGCCAGGCCTCCGCGGTCCGGACGGCCGTCGCCCGGGCGCTCCTGGCCTGGCTGAAGGACCCGGCGCTCGAGGAGATGTTCAAGCACTACGACCGGTCCCTGATCGTCAACGATCCGCGCCGCAAGCTGCCCAAGCGACCCGGCGGGCGCGGGGCCCGGAAGCGCCGGCAGAAGTCGTACCGGTGAGGAACGAGCCATGACGATGATGATCCCGGTGCGCTGCTTCACCTGCGGGGCGGTCATCGGCCAGACCTGGGACGAGTACCGCGAGCGGACCAGCCGGGGGGAACCGGCGGGCGAGGTCCTGACGAAGCTCGGGCTCACCCGGGTACCTGCTGCCGACGGATGCTCCTCACCCACGTGGACCTCCTGGACGAGGTCGGACCCTACGGGTAGGCCCGTGGAGGGCGCCCGGCGGGCGCGATCCCGGCGGCAGGCTTGCCCCCCACCCTGATGCGTCTGCGGAGCGCCATGGCCCGCTGGGGGTCCCTGACAGCCCGTCCAGGGGACGGTCAGTCGCGGATCGCCCCGTAATCGACCCACATCACCCGACACGCCACGCAGCGCCAGCTCGGGAGGTGGGCCGCGCCGAGGAGGACATCCCGCTGGTGGACGAGACGCTCGGTCCCGAGACCGGCGTCCAGGACGCCCACCCGGTCCACCCAGCTCAATGGGTTGGCGGTGGCCATGAATCCCGTCGACATCGGTCGATGGCATCGCAGGCACTCCGGGACCCCCCGTGCGGTGGCCATGGTGGCTCGTCGGGGGTCAGCTCCCGACACTATTCAGGGTGACGGGACGACGACGAGCCACCGGGACAGGAAACGGTTGGGCGCGGCGGAGCCGGCTCGCCTACTCGTCGTCGTCGTCCTTCTTCGAGTCCTTCGAAGAGTCCTTGGACGGGGTAGAGTCCTTGCCGCCCTTCGAGGAGGAGCTGCTGCTCGTTCCCTTGGAGGACTTGCTCGAGGAGCCCGAGCGCCCCCGGAACCGGGTGTACCAGATCAGGCCGCCGATCACCAGGATGGCCACCACGGCGATCGCGACGTAGATCAGGTCCTGCGTCAGCGGGTTCGCGTTCAGGGTCACCGCGACCTGCGCCGTGTTCGCCCCGTTGGCGTAGTCGGAGACGAACTCGTTGGTGGCCGTGGCGTTCACCCAGAGGTTGTAGTTACCGGTCTGGCTGGGGTTGAACTGGATCACCGCGCGGACCGTGTGGTTGTAGGGGAGGTTGACCGTCCCCGCCCACGCGCTCGCCGAAACGGTCGTGTTCGACGTGTAGTTGTAGAACGCCACGGACCCCGGGGAGCCGCCGATGGTGACCTTGTTGCCGGAGCCGGACGGGGGCAACAGGTAGAACACCGCCGAAAGGCCGAGGGCCGTCGAGTTCTGGCCGACGGTGTTGGTGATGTTGGCCCAGACGGTGTACGAGCTACCGTCCGTCATCGTCGACGGGGCGGTCAGGTTCGTGACCGAGAGGATCGGGCGGGTCGTCGCGTTGATGGCGATCGTCAGCGACGCCTTCGTGAACGCGCTGTTCCCGGCCCGGTCCCAGACGGTAAGGTTCACCGTGTACGGCTTCGTCTGGGGCTGCAGGACCTCGTGGGGCCAACTGGTGGGGGCCTTCAGCGAGGCGCTCGAGTTGTCCCAGACGGAGATGTTCTGGAACGACGCGTTCCCCGAGTTCGTGATGTTGAACCGGTAGGAGACGACGCTCCCGTTGTGGGGGTCCGACGTGTTCTGCCCGCTCAGGATCGCCGTGGCGTTCCCACCCGATCCCTCAACGATCCCCGCGCTGCTCACGGTCTGGCCGGCCGTGTTCTGGAGGGTCAGGATCGGGGCCGGCTTCTCGGTGTCGCGGACCAATACGTACAGCTGGGCGATGGACGACTGGCCCGCCGCATCGAACACCTTCAGGGTGACGTTGTACTGCCACCCGAAGAAGGAGACCGGCGTGCCCGAGCCGTTGAAGTCCGACGCCGTCAGGTAGTGACCCGCGCCGAGGAATACCCGGGTCAGGTTCGTGAAGACCTTCCCGCCCTGGGCCACCGAGTAGTTGGCGGTCTCGGAGAACCCGGTGCTGGTGATGGTCCACGTGGCCACGCTGAGGATCCCCGAAACGTTGGCACCGCTGTAGACTTGGTCGGTGGTCTTGGACGCGTTCAGGTGGAGCGTCGACGACCAGTTCACGATCACGTACGGCATGCCGCCCGACGACTGGACCGTGGCGTTCACCGAGATGTTCGCGACGGGCGCCTCGTTGTCGGTGAAGATCCGGAAGGGCACCTGGCTCGTGAGGCCGCCCGAGGAGGTCACCTTGAGCGAGCCGACGAAGTCGCCGGGGGAGGTGTAGATGTGGTACGTGCTCGCCTTGGAGGTGCTCGAGTTGCCGCCGTCCCCGAAGTTCCACTGGAACAGCGTCCCGTTGCTGCCCACGGGGAACGTCGAGTTCGCGCCGGAGAACGTCACGTTCTCCCCGACCCCGACCACGGCGGTGTAGTTGCCGTGGGTGGAGTTGAGGATGTTCGCCTTGGAGAAAGCGAAGTTCGTGGCGCTGACGTTGACGTCCGCTGTGATGCTGGCGTACTTCACGATCGAGAACGTCGCGGTGCCGCTCGGGCTCGGGGAGGGGAGCGCGGCGAGCGTGAACGACGTCCAGGTGCCGCCCGGGCCCGCCGGCACCAGCTTCGACTGGGCGGGGGCCGCACTGCCCGCCGCCAGGACGTAGCCCGCCGGGAGCTGGAACGTGTAGTTGAACGCCTCCGAGTTGGTCGGGTGCCGGAACGTCAGGGAGACGCTGTACGACCCGTTGGAGGTCGGCAACGCCGCGGTGACGTTGTACGACTGGCTCCAGTTGAGGTCGAGCCAGGCGTTGCTCGAAAGGCCGCAGCTCGTGGTGCAGCTGGACGAGTCAGAGACGGTGAAGTTCGTCGGCTGGCCGAAGCCCGTGCCGTTCACCATCAGGGCCGACTGGCCGGCCGGCAAAGAACGGCCCGGAACTGTTGACCCAGCCGAGGACGGTCGGAAGGTTCGAGGCCGAGAACGACAGGCTGTTCTGCCAGTCGAGCGCCAGCTGGGCCCACAGCTGGCCGATCGATGCGTTCGCCAGGTCCGGGAACACCGAGTCGTTCAGGAGCGTCGCGTGGGTGCTGACGTTGACCTTGCCGAACCCGCTCGCGAAGTTGAGCGTCGTGTTGTAGACCGCGGGAGGGGCGATGGCCGACGTGGTCACGGAGTGGGGGTTGGGACCGCCCGACGGACTGGAGGAGTTGACCTGGAGCCCGTACGAGACGGACTGGTACCCGACCGGCGAGACCGTCACGATCAGCGACTGCGTGCCCGTGCCGGTGAACCCCGCCGGATACGTCCCGACGCTGTAGAATCCGCCCGCCGGGGTCGCCGAGCTGTAGACGAGCCCGTTGGTCGGGTCGAAGACGGTGACGTTCCCCCCGTTCGGAACGGGGGCGCCGCCGGGTTGGTTGGCGTATCCCCAGACGGTGTAGCTGCCGACCGCGGGATTGACCGTGATCTGGTCCGCGTTCACGTTGGCGGGGAGGTAACTGTAGCTGGGGGGGCTCCCGGGGATGATCGTCTCGACGATCCAGTTGCCCCAGGGCGCCGAGAGCGAGTAGGTACCCTTGGCGTAGTTGTAGGTCGAGTTCGCCTTCGTGGCCGTCGTGTTGGAGGCGATCACGAAGTTGTTGAAGTCGGGGGCCAACAGCTCGACCGTGGCGCCGCCGACGGGCTTCCCGTTGGGGCCGGTCACGTTGCCCCAGATCGTGGCGTTCAGGGGGTCCAGCTGGACGCCCGTGATCGTCACGGGGGAGCTCGTGGACGTGAGCGAGGTCTGGCTCTCCCAAACGTACTGGGGGTTCTGGTCGGAGGGGAGCACCGCGCACGGGGCGCACCCGTAGAGGTTGGTGTCCACCTGCGGCGGTACCCACAGGCCGTACCAGCCGGGCACGAGCGAGTTACCGGTCGTGGCGTCCGTGAAGTTGAACTCCCCACTGGACGTGGAGGTCGAGGTCGAGTAGGTGGCGTGGGTGGCGGAATCGACGAGGTCCACGGTCACTCCTGCCGGAACGGGCGGAGCCAGGCTCCCTCCCGCTTGCTTGACGTACCCCAGCAGGGTGTTCGGCTGAGAGCCGGCCTGCGCACCGGGGATCGTCGCCAGCGTACTCGCCAGGACGATGAACACCAGTGCCCACAAGGCGACCCGCGTGAGCCCGTTAGCCATCCTATTCCACGTCTCCCGATTGAGTGTTCCCTATCGGGAACGCGGCCGCGAACCTTGCCCCATTACATATAGCTTGCCCGTCGGAACCGGGGCCCCGGGTCCGTCGGCGCCGGACCGGTCCGGGCGACCCGATTCCCCTCTGGCCCCCCGAGGGCCGGACCACGGCCCCGCGACCCCCGGCGCCGGCTGACCTGTTCGGCAGGTAGGGACGGTCCTGGGTGCAAGATGCGCGGCACCTCCTCGGGAGCCGGTCCGCTCGAATATCTCACCGAGCAGTCCTCGACATCGTACCCCTCTCGAGTCGTTCTGGCTCGAAAGACCGATCGTCTCCCTTCGATGTCCACCTGAAGGGGCCTGCCGACCCGAACCGCACCGTCGAGACGTCACCCGCCGGCCCGGGCTGGAGCGCCGCCCCTACCGGTAGATCGCCTGCTGGGGTTCTTCTCGACGGGACGCCACCCGGTCCCGGGAGAGGTGTTTCTGGAACTCCTCGTAGAAGCGCAGAGTCTCCGGGGAGCACGAGGGGTGCGTGAGCTTCAGCGCCTCGAGGAAGTGCTCCATCGTCACCTTGGACGCCTTGGGGTTCTCCCGGATGGCTGTCAGGCCGGCTTCGCGGCAGAGCGCGGCGAGGTCGCTGCCGACGTACGCTTCGGTCCGCTGCGCCAGATCCGGCAGGCTGACCCCGTCCAACGGCATCCGTCGCGTATGGACCTTGAGGATCTCCAGGCGCCCGGCGACGTTGGGAGGCTCCACGTAGACCAGCCGGTCGAAGCGACCGGTCCGTAGCAGCGCCTCGTCGAGGATGTCGGGGCGGTTGGTAGCCGCCAGCACGAGCACCCGCTCCATGCTCTCGAGCCCGTCGATGGAGGTGAGGAGCTGGTTGACGATCCGCTCGGTCACGCCGCTCGAGGTCTGCATCCCGCGGCGCGGAGCGATGGAGTCCATCTCGTCGATGAAGACGATGCAGGGCGAGGCCTGTCGGGCCTTCTTGAAGATCATCCGGACGGCCTTCTCGCTGTCCCCGACCCACTTGCTCATGATCTCCGGGCCCTTGACGGAGATGAAGTTCGCCTGGCTCTCCGTGGCGGCGGCCTTGGCGAGAAGGGTCTTTCCAACGCCAGGGGGGCCGTACAGGAGGATCCCCCGCGGGGGTTCGATCCCGATGTGCTTGTAGACCCCGGGGTTCTTGAACGGAAGTTCCACGGACTCCCGGAGCGACTGCTTCACCGACTCCAGCCCTCCGATCTCGTTCCAGCGGACGCTGGGGATCTCGATCGTGACGTCCCGAAGGCTGGAAGGCTCGATCTGTTTGAGCGCCTCCTTGAAGTCCCGCTCGGTGACCTTCATCCTCTCGAGCAGGGTGAGGGGGATCGGCTTGTCGAAGTCGATCTCCGGGAGATAGCGTCGTAGCGCCCGCATGGCGGCCTCTCGGCCCAACGCGGCCAGGTCGGCGCCGACGAAACCGTGGCTCAACGTGGCGAGCTCCTTCAGGGTGCGCTCGCGCTCCTTGTCCGTCCCCTCGATCGGCATGCCACGCGTGTGGATCTGCAGGATCTCGAGGCGACCCGCCTGGGTCGGTACCCCGATCTCGATCTCCCGGTCGAACCGGCCCGGGCGGCGCAGCGCGGGATCGATCGCCTCCTCCCGGTTGGTCGCCGCGATCACGATGACGTTCCCGCGACCCGAGAGGCCGTCCATCAGGGTGAGGAGCTGGGCGACGACCCGGCGCTCCACCTCACCGACGACCTCGTCGCGCCGGGGGGCGATGGAGTCGAGCTCGTCGATGAAGATCACCGAGGGGGCGTTCTTCTCCGCCTCCTCGAACTTCTCCCGCAGCTCCTTCTCGCTCTCCCCGTAGTACTTGGAGATGATCTCGGGGCCCTGGATCCCGATGAAGTGGGCCCCCGCCTCGTTGGCGACCGCCTTGGCGATCAAGGTCTTGCCGGTCCCGGGCGGGCCGTACAACAGCACTCCCTTCGGCGGGGAGATCGCGAGCCGGTCGAACAGCTCGGGATGCTTCAGCGGGAGCTCGATCATCTCCCGGACCCGGCCGAGCTTCTCCTTCAGCCCGCCGATGTCCTCGTAGGAGATCCGGGGCGCCGAGACCTCGGTCTCGGTGACCGTCTCGTCCTTGATGGTGATGAGGGTCGTCGGGCCCACCTGGACGGTCCCCTTCGGCTGGGTGGTCACCACCATGAACGGAAGCGACCCGCCCATCAGGAACACCCCGGGGATCACGAACACGTCGCCCCGGACGAACGGCCGGCGGGAGAGGGCCTTGCTGACGAACTGCTCGAGCCCCGGCCCGAGGTCCATCTTGGCGGAGCCCGAGTAGATCGGGGCGATGGTGATGGAGTCCGCGATCGGACAGTCGATCCGCTGGACCAGGACTCGGTCCCCGATGCTCACGCCGGCGTTGCGCCGAACGACGGCTTCCACGCGGATGACCCCGCGGCCCTCGTCCTCGGCCTGCGCCCGGTTGACGATCGCCGCCGTGGTCTTTCGACCCCGGATCTCCACGATGTCCCCGACGCCCACCTTGAGGCGCTGGCGGGTACCCGACATCGAGCCGGGCGTTCCCGAGCCCGATGTCCTGCTGGAACGCCTCGGCGACCCGGAGGGTAATTGCCTCCGCCATCGGTAACAGCGCTCGGACGGCCCCTCGCGTTATATCGATTCCGTCGGAGAAGTACGCCCCGGTACCGCTCCACGCTCCGGTTCGACCCGTCCGCGGAACGCACAGGGAGCCCGATCCTTCCTCGCCCGCTTCCGGCCGGGGCCGGGTGCGGAGCTACGAATCGAGAGGAGGGAAGTAAGGCGGGAGGCCGCGTGAGGGAGCGCGGTCCCCCGCCGGGGTGGCGCGGGAAGGAAGGGGTTGGCGCCCGGAGTCGAGGTCGGTCGTGTTTTGGGGGGGTTCTCAGACCACCTGGATCTGCCCTGTCATCCCCAGGGTCCCGAGGTTCGTCGAGGCGATCACCACGATCTCGTACACGCCCATCGACGGGGCGACCGCGAGCACCGCGCCCGAGGTCGACATCACGGCGCCGTGGGAGCCCGGGAGCCCGACGAACATGTAGCTCGAGACGCTCAGGTGGCAGCCGGAGTGGGTCGACGCGGCCGCCAGGACCACGAACGGGGTGCCGGTCCCGATCTGGGCGGGCATGCTCAGGCTCACGTGGAGCGGGCAGCTGGGCGCGGGCGCCGCGGCGCCCGGGGCCATCGCGACCCCGGGGGCCGCCCCGAGGACGCCGAGGGCGAGCACCGCGAGGACGCCCGCCATCAGGGGGAGCTGGGCGGCGTTCATGCAATGACCCCCGAGATCCGGACGGCGGGGAAGACCGGGCGTCGACGGGCGGTGAAGGTGGGGCGGGCGCGGGTGGCGCGGACATCGTCGGCGATGTACTGGGCCTCGGGGCAGAGGTTGTTGCCGACGGTGAGGCAGTCGGGGCAGAGGCGGAGGTGGAGCTCGAAGTCATCGAGGAGAGCGTCGGACATCAGTAGTCCCCCCGGGGGTCGAGGATCTCGAGGTAGGTTGGTCGGCGGACGGCAGCGCTCGGTGGGACCTGGTTCGGCATGGTGCCCTCAGATACTCTATAGGGCGACTTTTCGGGTAGGATGTCGCGGTGAGGGAGGCATTTTATACCGTGGGAGGCCATCGAGTAGATGTCGCGAGACACAGCGACAACTGTCGGAGTTCCGACAGGAGTGCGACAATACCATCGGCCCCGCGGGCATTCGAGGGCGTCAGGAGTCGGTAATCGCGGCGAAAGAAGGATAACTCGGGGGCGGCTCGTTAGGGTCATGCCCCAGGGCGGCAGCCTCCCGGCGACGATGCGTCGCCTGCTGGAGGCGGCTGGCTACCGGGTGGACGACCGGCCCGCCGGGTTCCGGGCCGTCCGGCCCCGAGACCACCGGGCGGTGTTCGTCGTCGTCGGACTACGATCTCCTGTCGAGGTCGAGGGAGAGTTCCCGGGCGACGCCGTCCATAGGACCCTGGTCTACTCCGAGGATCCCGGCGAAGTGGCGCGCAAGATCGCGTCGGAGCGGGGGATCGAGGTCCTGGCCCCGTCGAACCTCGGGCCGGGGCTCGGCGAGATGCTCCTTCCACCCCCTGCCGCGGGGCCGTCGGACTTTGACGGCGAGGGGATCCTGGCCCCTCTGGAGCCGCCCACGACCGTGTTCCCCGAGGGGGAGCGGATCATCCGGCCACGCCTGGGCCAGAGCGAGGCCGAGGCGCTGGCGGGGGTGGAAGGGTTCCGGGTACTCCTTACGGCTTGTTCCGTTCTTCGTCACGGCGTACCGGGTGCGGGTACCGAATCCCCACGGTGGCCCTGGCCCCGCGTCGGACCATCTGATCGCGGTCAACGGGCTCACCGGCCACGCGGAGGTCTGGGAACCGGGGGAGCGAGAGGTCTCCGCCGCGCTCGAGGTCGAGAGCCAGCGGATGGACCCGACGCTCTCCGAGGAGGAGAGCCGCTCCATCGCCGAGGAAGCGGTCCGAAAGCGCCACACGACGAGCGTCGACCACACCGAGCAGCACGGCGGGGCCCTGGTGATCGAGCGGAGGAGGGTACTTCCCGGTCCGGACGACCTCAAGCTGGGTCCGACCGTGCTTCTCCACGTCCCGTACCTGGTTACGTGGAAGGACCGACCGGTCGGGTGGTGCTCGACGCCGTCACCGGCGCGCGCGCCCTGCCGGACGAGCGCGAGATCGACATGGTCCGATGAGCCGGCCCGGCGTCAAATAACCGGCCGGCCTCCCCGGCACGTGCTCCTCGAACAGTACAACATCGGCCCCTACCAGAACTTCACGTACCTCGTGGCGGAGGCGGAGGGAGGCACGGGGGTGGTCATCGACCCGTCCTTCGGGATCGAGCCGGTCCTGGAGGCGATCGACGCGCGGTCGGTGAAGGTGCAGTACATCCTCAACACCCACTCCCACCCGGACCATATCGCCGGGAACAAGGACATCCAGGCGCGTACGGGTGCCCGGGTCGTCGCCCACCGGTCGGCCCCGATCGGGCAGGACATCTCCGTCGAGGAGGGCCAAAAGGTCGAGGCGGGTCGACTGAGGTTCCAAGTGGTCCACACCCCGGGCCACACCGCCGACAGCGTCCTCTACATCTTCGATGGCCACGTGGCGACGGGGGACACCCTGTTCGTCGGCGAGTGCGGCCGGACCGACCTTCCCGGCAGCGACCCGGCGGCGATGTACGATTCGCTCCTCCGACGCGTGGTCTCCCTCGACGATGCCCTGGTCGTGCTTCCCGGGCACGACTACGGCCCGACCCCCACGTCCACGATCGCCCGGGAGAAGCGGGACAACTACTGTCTTCAGCCCCGGACCAAGGCTGAGTTCCTCCGCTTCCTCAAGGAGTGACGATCGTGGCGCCCGTCCCGGCCGAGCGGACCCTTCAGGCGAACGGCGCCCGCCGGAAGGATCCCGGAACCCCGACCCG
Source organism: uncultured Thermoplasmata archaeon (assembly GCA_963708255.1). Classification (GTDB taxonomy): domain Archaea; phylum Thermoplasmatota; class Thermoplasmata; order Lutacidiplasmatales; family UBA184; genus Lutacidiplasma. Next base: position 332,069 of record CAVPSE010000002.1, on the reverse strand, counting down.
TTCCGAGTTGATCCAGCGGCTGCGGTCCGTGGGCGCTGGGGGAGACGGGCTCGTCGCTCTGTTCGATGCCCGCGCGATTGCCGGGGAGCGTCACCTCCTCTCTGCCTGGGCCCATCTCGGTCGGTCCCGCACCCGGGGCGAGCAGCGGCTCCGCGACCGAGGAGCGGAACTTGCCCTGTGGGTCTCCGGCGACGACCAGCTTCCCCGGGCGCTGGCCAAGGTGGGTCTCGCCGAGGACACGGAGACGTTCGTGGTGATCGCGGAGCGGCCCCGCCAGCTCGCGGTGGTGACGGAGTCGTTCGGGCTCATCGAGGATCCTCAGGCGTACCCACGTCCTCCGGACGCCGACACCCTCGAGCGGCTGGGGATCCCGGCCGCGGAACGCGCGGCCGTGCCGCCGTCGTCGTGGGAGGGGCTGGTGCTCGAGCGGGTGGCGCTCCTCGAGCTCTCGACCGCCCGGAGCGCCCCGGCGCCGGAGCCCTCGCGCCGTTCGACGCAAAAGACTTAGAGCGCCGGCGGGGCTCGGTCCCCCGGGCCGAGCGCCGCCGGGCAGGCGTAATCTAGCGGTAGGATGTCAGCCTTCCAAGCTGACTACCCGGGTTCGAAACGCAGGGGGTCGCCCCCTCGGCGCGAGCATCCCGGCGCCTGCATGGCGCGCCGGCCCCCCTAGGTGAGGATTATGGGCCGCTCCTCTTGGGGCGGGTCACGCTGAGGTAGCCTAGCCCGGGAAGGCGCCAGCCTTGAAAGCTGGTGGCGGTAACGCCGCGGGAGTTCAAATCTCCCCCTCAGCGCTCCCGCTCTCGTCGGCCCGCGGCTCCGGCGGCCGCGCCACCCGCCGGCTTTAATCGAATCCCCCCGCTCCCCGCGCGATGCCGGACGGCGCGCCCACGACACCGCTCATGGAGCAGTACGAAGCGGTCCGGGCCCAGTACCCCGGCCACCTCGTCCTGTTCCGCGTGGGGGACTTCTACGAGACGTTCGGCGACGACGCGCGGCTCATGTCGCGCGAGCTGGAGGTGGTCCTCACCGCACGGTCGCCGGACTCGGCGGGGACCCGGGTGCCGATGGCCGGTGTGCCGCACCACGCCCTTGAGACGTACCTGGGCCGCCTCGTCCGGAAGGGGTTCCGGGTGGCGATCTGCGACCAGGTCGAGGACCCACGCCTCGCGAAGGGGCTGGTCCGGCGCGAGGTGACCCGCGTCGTCACCCCCGGGACCGTCGTCGAGGACCGGATCCTGCCGGGGGCCGAGCACAACTTCCTGGTGACCGTCGCCGTCCGACCCGGTGCGCCCGCCGAGTTCGCGGCCGTCGATATCACGACCGGGGAGTGGTTCCGCGGGCGCGCGACGGAGTCCGGCCCGGATGCCACCGTGGCCGCGCTCGCCGCGTTCTCCCCCTCCGAGGTCCTGGTGACCGGCGCGGCCCCCGAGACCCTGGCCGGCCCGCTTCGCCGCGAGTTCCCGCGGGCCCGTATCGACCTAGCCCCGGCGCCGGGGGCCGAGGTCCCCGGGTTCCTGGCCGGGCTCCCGGAAGGTCCCACCGACGCCGACCGGCGTCTGGCCGCCTACGTCGCCTCCACCCAGCCCCGCCTCCTCCCGTACCTCGAGGTGATCCTCGACCGGCCCGGTGCCCGCCGGCTCCTGCTGGATGCGAAGACCCTGCGTCACCTCGAGATCACCCGCCCGATGAACCCCGACGACGTCGCCGGCGCGACGCTCCTGTCGTCGTGGGACCTGACCGTGACGTCCCCGGGTCGCCGGACCCTGGCGTTCTGGCTCCGCCAACCGCTCGCGGACCTTCCCTCCATCCACGCAAGGCTCGACGCCGTCGAGGCGCTCCGGGCCCGGGGCAGCGAGCTGCTGGCGGTCCGCGCCGCCCTCCGACCCGTCGCCGACCTGGCCCGCATCGCGAGCCGCGTCGCCGGACGGCGGGTCCGGCCCCCGGAGCTCGGGGCGATTCGGGAGAGCCTCGCGGCGGTGGACGACGCCCGGCGGCGGGTCGAGTCCGGTCCCCGCTCCGCGCTCCTCGAGGCGCTCCACCCCCGGCTCGATCCGCTCCCCGAGCTTCGCGAACTGTTGGCCCGGGCCCTGCCGGACGAGCCCCCCCCACGATCGAGCACGGGGGGTTGTTCCGCCCCGGGTACGCGACCGACCTCGACTCGCTCTCCCGCGTCGAGCGGGAGGGGCTCGCCCAGCTCGAAGCCCTGGAACGGCGTGAGCAGGAGACCACTGGGATCCGGGGCCTGAAGGTCGGGTACAACCAGGTGTTCGGGTACTACTTCGAGGTGACCCGACCGAACCTGGGCCGCGTCCCCCCCACTTCCGGCGGAAGCAGACCCTCTCGAACGCGGAGCGGTTCACGACCGACGAGCTGTCCGAGGCCGAGGCCCGCATCCTGGGCGCCCGGGACCGTCGCTCGGACGAAGAGGCGGCGGCGTGGGAGCGGTTCCTGCAGGCCATCGAGGCCCACGTGCCCGGCCTTCATCGACTGGGGCGGGCCATCGGGGAGCTCGACGCCCTCACCACGTTCGCGGCGCTCGCGCAGGAGCGACGGCTCGTGCGGCCCGTCCTCGATGAGTCGCGCCTCCTGCAGGTTCGGGAAGGGCGGCACCCGGTCCTCGACCGGACCCTGGAGGGTCGATTCGTTCCCAACGACGCCGACCTCGACGGGGAGAAGGCCCGGCTTCTAGTCCTGACCGGCCCGAACATGTCCGGCAAGTCGACCTACATGCGGCAGGTCGGGCTCCTGGTGGTCCTCGCCCAGGCCGGCTCGTTCGTCCCGGCGAAGTACGCCCGGATCGGCGTCGTGAGCTCCCTGTTCACCCGGATGGGATTCACCGACGAGATCGGACACGGGAAATCGAGCTTCATGGTGGAGATGACCGAGGTCGCCGAGATCCTCCGGGGCGCCGACGATCGCTCCCTGGTCCTCCTCGACGAGGTGGGCCGCGGCACCAGCACGTTCGATGGGCTTGCCCTCGCGTGGGCGACCCTCCGATACCTTCATGACCGGGTCGGCTGCCGCACTCTTCTGGCGACCCACTACCACCAGCTGACGGAGCTCGTCGACACGCTGGCCTCGGCCCGGAACGGCCACATGGCGGTCCGGGAGGCTGAGGGTGACGTGGCGTTCCTGCATCGGCTGGTACCGGGAAGCACCGACCGCAGCTACGGGTTGCATGTGGCCCGGTTGGCGGGCCTCCCGCCGACGCTCCTCCAGGAGGCCGATCGGTTGCTCCAGCGCCTGGAGGCGACCGGGATCACGATCCGTCCGGCCGGTCGCCGAGCCGGGGCGACCCGCTACACCCAGGCGATCCTGCTCCCCGATCCAGGCCCGGCCGCCTCCCCCCTCGAGGAGGCGCTCCGCGCGGTGGACCCGGATCGGATGTCGCCGATCGAAGCCCTCCACTGGGTCTCAGAATGGCGTCGCCGTCTCGATCGGGGCGAGGAGAGCCCGCCCCGGATGAGCGACGGAGGTTCCCCCCGGCCGCCGATCCGTCGGCTCGACCCGGAGACGATCGCGAAGATCGCGGCGGGGGAGGTCGTCGAGCGACCCGGGTCGGTCGTCAAGGAGCTCGTGGAGAACGCCGTCGACGCCGGCGCCTCGGAGATCCGGGTCCGTCTCGAGGGCGGCGGGCTGGAGGCGATCGTGGTCGAGGACGACGGCGACGGCATCCCCGAGCGGGAGCTGCCCCTGGCGGTCGAGCCCCACGCCACCAGCAAGCTCGAGAACGTCCGGGAGCTCGCCGAGATCGCGACCCTCGGATTCCGGGGCGAGGCCCTCGCCTCGATCGGCGCGGTGAGCCGGCTGAGGATCATCTCCCGCGACCGGGAGAGCGACGCGGCCCACGGGATCTCCGTCGTCGCGGGCGCCATCGTGGGCACGTTCGTCGAGGGCCGCGCACCGGGCACGACAGTCGAGGTCCGGGAGCTGTTCTTCAACACCCCGGCCCGGCGCAAGTTCCTCCACGCTCCCTCGGCGGAGCAGGTCGAGGTGGCGGCCACGCTCGAACGTCTCTACCTCGCCCACCCGTCGGTGGGGCTCGTCCTGTCCGGGGAGCACGGCGAGCTCGCCCAGCTGCCGCCAGCCCACAGCCTGCGGGACGCGGCCGGGCGCGTCTTCGGGCCCGAGTTCCTCGCGGAGTCGTTCGACCTCGATACCGGGGTCGGGCCCCTGCGGATCGATGGGGTCCTCGGGCGCCCGGTCATCTCCAGGTCGAACGGGGCCGGCCTCTACCTCTCCGTGAACGGCCGCTCGATCGCCTCCCGCTCCCTCGCCCAGGCTGTCCGGCTCGGGTTCGCCGAGTACCTCCCGAGAGCTCGGTACCCCGTTGGGGTCGTCGCCCTGACCCTCGATCCGGACCGGGTGGATGTGAACGTCCACCCGACGAAGCGGGAGGTCCGGATCTCCCGGGACCGGGAGGTCGCGGACGCTGTGCGGGGGGCGGTGCGAACGGCGCTCCGGGCGGCCCCTCACGCCGCCGAAAAACCGGGGGCCCCGATGCCGCCGGTCCGAGCGTGGCCCCCGTCGGCGCTGGTCCCGCCTATCGGTCCGTTCTCCTCCTTCGAAGGGCCCGTGTCGCTCGCCGCGGCCCCCGCCCGTTCCGTCCAGCGCACGCTCGGTCCCCCGCCGATCGACGCGGTGGTCCGTGGAACAGAACGCCATCCGGGACTCCGGTTGATCGGCCCCGTGTTCGCCCTGTACTGGCTCGCCGAGTCCGATGGCGCGCTCCTGCTGGTGGACCAGCATGCGGCCAGCGAGCGGGTGCTGTTCGACACGCTCCGACGGGAGGGTCACCTCGCTCGCCAGGAGCTCGTCGACCCCGTCCGCCTCGAGCTGGGGGCCCGGCGGGCCGCCACCCTGGAGGACCGGCAGGAGGACGTCCGGAGGTCGGGGTTCGAGGTGGAGCCGTTCGGGGGCGACTCGTACAGGGTCCTCTCCGTCCCCTCGTACCGGGGCCGTCGGATCGCCCCGGACCAGCTGATCGCCCTCCTGGACGAGCTGGGCTCCGGGGGCCGACCGGCGGTGCCGGACGGCCTCGCGGAGCGGGTGGATGCCTCGATCGCCTGCCACGCGGCCGTTCGGGCCGGGGACACCATCTCGGTCGAGGAGATGGGTCGGATCCTGGAATCCCTCTACGCGCTGGAGGACGCCTCCTACGCGTGTCCCCACGGCCGCCCGATCCTCGTGCGATTCCCCCGGGGCCGCGTGGATCAGTGGTTCCTGAGGAGCCCGGGGTGAGGGAGTCCGAGCTGCGGGCGCCGGTCTGTACGCACCTCGAGGCCCAGGGGTACCGCGCCTGGGCCGCCCCGGACGGACGGGACTACTTCGATGTGGTCGCCGTCCGGGGCGAGGAGATCGGGCTCGTCGAGCTCAAGGTCAGCGCGGCCCGCCAGGTGTTCGCCCAGGCCCTCCGACGGCGGGCCTGGGCCGATTGGGTGGCGGTAGCGATGCCCGGTCGACTCGCCGCTGAACGGCTTCTCACCCGTCCCGCCGCCGCTCGGGCCCAGCGGGTCGGGGTCTGGGTCGTCGCGGACGGCCGGGTCACCGAGCTTCGCGCCGCCCGGCCGATGTACGCGGAGGACGAGGCGAAGCCGTTCGGGGAGGCTCGCGATCGTCTGCGCGAGGTCCTCCGGTCCCTCGAGTCGGGCGAGCTCCCGGCGGGGACCGATTGGGGGCTCTTCCATGCCCCGCGACTGCCGGGGCCCCACCGACGGTCGACCCGGGACTGGCGCCTCGAAGAGTTTCCCTAGCCCGGCGGGAGGAACGGAACGATGGCCCGCTCGATCCGTTCGGCCATCCGGCCGACGGTCATGGTGTCGGCGAGCGCCTTGCCGGCGTCGCCGAGCGCCCGGCGCAGGGCCGGATCGGCGAGGAGCTCGGCGAGCTCGCTCGCATAGTCGCCGGGGTCGTCGGACCCCACGGTCCGGAGCGCGCCCGTCCGCCCAAGACCACTGGTGGAGACGTGGTGGCTGAGCACGAGCGCCGTCCCATACCCGAGGGCGTCCCACGGTACTCCTCGGGCGGCGGCGGCCGGGGCCGGAAAGACGACGACGTCCGCGGCCCTCAGGATGAGATCGCGGGAGCGCGGGTCCCCGGCGGGGACGTAGACGACGCCCGGTTCCGACGGCCAGGGGCCGCGCACCGCGAGGAGACGGACCCCAGGGAAGAGGGCGCGCACCTTGCGGAACGCGTCGAGGACGATCGGGAATCCTTCGGCGACCGGGTCCTGGCCCACGAACGCCGTCACCGGAACATCGGGGGGGACGTGCAGCGCCAACCGGGCCGCTTCCTTCGTTCCGCCCGGTTTCGGGTCGGAGAGGGCCGGAGGATCGTCCGGATCCGGTCCGCCGGGACCTGGAACAACGCCCCCAGGCGCTCCGCCGTCGTCGGTGAGGTGGCGAAGACGAGTCGCGCCCGCCAGAGCGCGGCCTCCTCAAGGCGACGAAGGACCCGACGGTCCCACCATGTCTCCGCCCGGCCCCGGAGCCCGCTCTTCACGCCGTCGGACGGGGCGCGGCGGGGATCATCGACCGCGGCCGACTCGGCGAGGTACGCGTACAACGGCCCTGGCCCCTGGGTGACCGGGAGCGCCCCGGCAGAGGGATCGAGCGCGAGCCAGAGATCCGCCTTCCGGTCGATCTCTCCCGCGAGCCGGCGGCCGAACGCCGAGGTGCGGGGAGCACTGCGCCGGGTCCGATCGATCCGGATCGGGACCGCCGTGACCGACCTCGGACCGGTCGGGGGGGATTCCGCCCCTTCCGGGAACAGGACACGGACCTGATGTCCGAGGTCCGAGAGCGCGGTGGGGAGCTCGGTGGGGAGGGACGCGACCCCGGGCGGGACGCCCCAGGGCGGCTCGGGCGCGATCACCTCGATCCGCCACTTCGGCATCTTCGCTACTGTCAACGCGGGCTAAGACGTTCCAGGAACGAGGCGCCGGCGAAGCCACTCGGAACCGGCACCCCCATCCCCTCCAGCACCGTCGGGGCGATGTCCAGGAGGGAGAGGGGAGCTTCCGACCGGGAGGAGGGGATCCCGTCGCCGGCCGCCAGCAGGATGCCGTCCATGCGGTGGACCCCGGTCCCGTAGAAGAACCCCGGCCGCTTCGGGAGCATGACGTTGGAGTAGGCGAAATCCATCCTAAGCTCCGTCGCCATCCCATCCACCCGAAGCAGGAGCGCCGGAGCGTTGGAGAGATTGCGCCCTTGGTAGATCTCCTCGGGTTCGAACAGCTCCACGCGGGCGCCCGGGAACCGGGCGAGCTCGCTCCGGATCTTGGCGATCGTGGCCCGCCCCTTCTCCGGCGTGAGGTCCGGGTTGTACCGGTTGAGGTAGATCCCCTCGGGGACCGGATAGGAGAAGGCGACGGTCTTCTTCCAGTCGATCCGATCGGCCATCCCCTCGAAACTGGCGTCCCCGACGACCAGCTGCCCGAGCCGATCTCGGGCCGGGGTGTTGTGGAGGCCGTCGACGACGGGCCGGAGGAGCCGGCGGACCAAGGGGAGGCGGTCGGCGGCGAGGAGGAGGCGAGAGACGGCGGCGCGCCGCCAGCCGGCCCCGCCGTTCCGGAAGACCAGGTAGCCGTGCTCGGCGAGCCACCGGTTGGTGAAGAAGTCCGACCGGGCCGCACCGTGACCGTGGTCGGAGATCACCATGGTCACCGCCGGGGCGCCTCCGACGCGGAAGGCCCGGTCGATCCGCTGGCACGCAGCGTCGACCGTTCGCCAGAAGGTCCGGAGGTTCTCGGGGATCCGATCCACCGGCCGGTCGAGCTCGGCCCAGTGCTGATGCTCGACCCGATCGGTCTCCCGGAACAGGACGAAGAGGAACTCCGGCGCGTACGACTCGCAGAGGAACTCGGCCGCGCGGCCCCGCTGCTCGGCCGAATGGGTCGCCGTCGCCAGCCACGCGTCACTGTCATTGTCGTGGTACGCCGGGAGCTCGCCCGCGTACGGTTCGCCCAGGTGGGTCTCCATCCGTTGGAGCAGGTCCTGCGGGTACGTCAACGGCCGCTCGCTGAGCATCCCCGGGACCACGAACCCATTGACGGGATAGCCGGCCTTGAGGGGGAAGTTGAGGACGCCGACGCGGATCCCGGCGCGAGAGAGGAGGTCCCAGAGCCCTTCGGTGGGCCGGTACGTCTGGACCAGGCGGCTGCGGCCCGGGCCCCCGTCGGGTTCGGTGAACCCGAAGATGCCGAGGGAACCGGGATCGAGACCGGTGACGAAGGAGTACCATGCGGGGATCGTCTTCGGCGGGAACACGGAGCGCAGCGGGCTCCGTAACCCCCGGGCGGCAAGGTCCGAAAGGAACGGGAGGTCCCCCGCTGCCATCAGCGGGTCGAGGAGGTCGAAGGTCCCGCCATCGAGGCCGATGACGAGGTACCTGGGACGCGAGGGAGCCACAGAATCACATGCCGAGCGACGCGGCCGTCGAGGACGACGGGCGTGTTATAAATGGTTTAGGCGCCGCGAGTCGCCTCATCGCGCCGGGCCCGCGGCGGAGAACCAACGGTCGAGCCCCTCGGGGGGGCGAAGACCGAAGATCGACGAATCCGGAACAGTGCGCCCTCCCTGGATCCGCCGACGGTCGCGGGTCGCCGCCGGCAACCGCCGGGTCACGTCCAGGAGATAGTCCGCGAGGCGGACCGGGGAGCTCACGGACTCGCCGGCCACCGTGAGCAGGTTCCCCCCGACCCGCCAGAGGTTCCGGCGTTCCAGGTTCCGAAGCAGGGTGATCGTCCGGTTGGGCTCGAGGTACCGGGCCACGTCGAAGGAGCGCGGGTGGCTTCCGTGGAAGACGTGGAAGGCCCGGGTCGGTCGGCGCGGGTCGAACCAGCACGCCGAGCCGTGTCCGAGGAGCCGCCCCCGCCAGCAGAGGTCGGTCTCCTCGAAGTACATGAAGAACCGTTCGTCGAACCCCCCCAGCGATTCGAAGACCGCCCGGCGGGCGACGAACGCCGCCCCGAGGACCGACGACACCTGGGCCGAATAGACGGAGTCGGCCCCCGGCCGCTCTCGGAGGTCCCGGCCGATCACCTGGATCCGTCCGCTGGCCGTGACGAGCGAGCCGAGCGATTCGACCCGGGAGCGGTCCGAGGCATGGAAGATGGCCGGCTGGACGAAGGCGACCTCCGGGTGCTCGGCCATCCAGGCGACCGACGTGAGCCAGGCGGTCTCGGGCTCGACCGTCACGTTCAGGAAGGCGAGGAACTCCTGGGAGGCGTTTCGCGCCCCCATGTTGTGGCCGCCGGCATAGCCCCCGTTCGACGGGGAGGGGACGAACCGGAAGGGGATCCCCTGGAGGTCCCCCCCACCGCGGCCAGCCGGGCGGCCGACCCGTCGGGGCTCGCGTTGTCGACGGCGATGATCTCCCTCGGGGCCGGGTCGAGCCGGGCGAGGGCGGCGAGGCACCGATCGAGGTGAGGGGCACCGTTGTAGTTGAGAAGACAGACGCTGACGGGAGTCGTCCGGGCCACGGTCACAACAGCCGGACGGCCTCGAGGTTGTACGGGGCGCGGCTCTCGATGTTGAACCGCTTATGGAGGCTGGTGGCGAGGTCCACCGCCTTCGACTCCTCGCCGTGGGAGAGGAGCACCTGGCGGGGCCGGGGATCGACCGTGGCGACGTAGTTCATCAGCTGGACCCGGTCCGAGTGGCCGGAGAACCCCTCGATGGTCGCCACCTCGAGCTTCACGGCGACGGCCCCCTGGCGGCCGCCGTCCATGAACGTCGCCTCGGCCAGACCGCGCTGGAGGCGCCGGCCGAACGTCCCGTCGGCCTGGTACCCGACGAACAGGATGCCGTTCTTCTCCTCCGAGGCCCAGGACTTGAAGTACTCCATCACCGGCCCGCCGCTCATCATCCCCGAGGTGGCGAGGACGATGCACGGTTCCTTGCTGTCGAGGACATCGTAGCGCATGGAGGACGAATCGATGCGGTGGAACACATCGGAGAGGAACGGGTTGTCCCCCTGCTGGAAGATCTGGGTCCTCAGCTGGCTGTTGAGGTACTCCGGGTACGCCGTATGGATGGCGGTGGCCTCGAAGATCATCCCGTCGAGGTAGACCGGCACCTTCGGGATCTTCCCCTCGCGCATCTTCTCCTCCAGGACCAGCATCACCTCCTGGGACCGGCCGACCGCGAACACCGGCACGATCAGCTTCCCCCCGCGCCCGACGACCTTGGCGGCGAGGGCGGAGAACTCCTCGGTCGCCTGCTGGCGGCTCGGCTGGACGTCCCGGTAGCCGCCGTAGGTGGACTCGAGGATCAGCGTCTCGAGCCGGGGGAACCGGTTGGCCGCCGGATTGAACAGCCAGCTGCGTTCGAACTTGATGTCCCCCGAGTAGGCCAGGTTGTAGTCCCCCTCCCCGAGGTGGAAGTGGGCCATCGAGGAGCCCAGGATGTGCCCGGCGTTGTGCAGCGTGAGCCGCATGTCGGGCGCGATGTCGGTGGTCTCGCCCCATCGGAGCGGGATGGTCCGTGCCACGAGCTCCCGGACATGGGAAGAGTCGTAGAGGCCTTTCCGCGCCTCCTGATTGGTGACCTTGATCGCGTCGAGGAGCATGAGGGTCATCAGGTCCCGGGTCGGCGCGGTGCAGTAGATCGGCCCGTGGTAGCCGTACTTCAGCAGCACCGGGACGAGCCCGCAGTGGTCCAGATGGGCGTGGGTCACCACCACCGCGTCGAGGGAATCGAGGGGAAGGAGCTCGGGCGCATTGAAGTAGGGCGTCCGGTCCGAACCGGGATCGATCCCGCAGTCGATCAGCACCTTGGAGTTCTGGGTGGTGAGCAGGTGGGCGGAGCGCCCGACCTCCCGGTACCCGCCCAGGGCGGTGTTCCGGGCCCACAGTTTCTCCTGGAGCCGGTCCCGGGCGATCCGGACACCGACCTTCTTCAGGAACGTGCGCCGGCTGTCGAACTGGTTGCGGAGGTGGATCCGGACCTCCTCCACGGTCTTGGACGGGATCGGGCTGGTCCGCTGGACGGTCGGGACCCATCCGATCTGCCGTTTGAGCTCATTGAGGACCGCGCCCTGGCGCCCGATCGCGGCGCCGGGGTTGGCGGCCTCGATCGTCACCTCGCCGGTCTCCGGCTCGAAGAACAGCGCCGAGATCTCGGCCTCCGGTGGGATCAGCTGGCGGATCATCACCTCGGCCTCCTTGGGGTCCCGAAGGGTCGACGGGTCAGAGCGGACCAGGACCCGCCGGCGCAGCCGCTGTGCGATCTGGCGGAGATAGTCCCCCCCGGAGAGGAACTGGTCGAGCTGCTTCGTGTAGAGGACGATGTGAGGTCCTTCCAGCTCGATGTCCGTGACCTCGATCGTCTCCGGGAGGACCTCCCGAAGGGCTTGTTTGGTCTGCTCTAGGAGCGACTCGTAACTCATGCCGTGAATCGAAAGGGTTCGGCGGGAACGGGTTCGGCCCGGGGCGGAACGTTATGGAAGCTGGGGAGGGAGCGGGATCTTCAGCGCCTTCAGGCGCTTCGCGATCTCGTCCTCAGAATACTCGTGGTACTCTTTAGTCGTTATGGTGTTGACGATGTACCCATCGCCGCTCGCGGAATCGCGCTTCATGGCCACCGTCAGCCCCCGAAGCGCAAGGTCGACGCCCTCGCTGATCGTCATGGCCTGGGTGTACCCCTCCTCGAGGACACCGTACGCGAAGGTCGAGCCGCTCCCGACGGAGACGTACCTGTCCTCGATCGAGCCGCCGGCGGGGTCCACGGAGAATACGTGGCCGCCCCGGAGGTCGACACCGCCCAGGATCATCCAGGCGTAGTAGGGGAACATCCGGTTCCCGCTGAGGATGTTGGCGAGGAGCGTGGCGGCCCCCTCGGCAGAGAGCTGGGCGCTCCGGCGCAGCCGGTAGAGGGAGACCTCGGCCCGCAGGTACCGCGCCAGCACCTGGGCATCGCCGACGAGGCCGGCGACGGTCACGCCGATGTTGTTGTCGATCTTGAACAGCTTCTGGGTCGACTTGTTGGCAATGAAGTTGCCAGCCGTCGCCCGCCGCTCGGTCGCGAGGACCACCCCGTCCTTGCAGACGAGGCCGATCGTGGTCGTGCCCTTGAGGAGCTCCTTCGTGCGGTCCACTGCCTGGTTCTGCATCGATGCCTCGCGAAGTGCGAAAACGGGACGGCGGAGTCGGGGGGGGTATTTAACCGCTCGCGACGCCGTTACGCCGAGGGAACTCGGTTTCTCCCCGGCGAGGGAGTCGGCCTAGACCGGGAGTTCCCGCAAGAGCCGAAGGGTCCCGCTCCTCGCAAGGTGGGCGAAGGCGATCCCGGACACGACGACGAAGACGATCAGCCCCACCGCGAGCGCGATCGGGACCCCGGTCCCCGCGACGATGGACGTCAGGATCACCACCGCGACCGTCAGGATCCCGAAGTTGAGGGGCAGCGCGACGAACATGGCGAGGAGCATCGCCCAGGGCCGGATGAACTGGGGCCGCGGCCGTTCCTGGAAGTCGGAGTACCGGGCGGCGAACGTCAGACCGAGCAGGGCAGAGAGGACACCGGCCGCGAGGTTGGCCGCCAGGAGGCCGAGCAGGAGGATCGGGGACGCCGGCGCCAGGATCGTGATCGCGACGGTCAGGACCCCGGCGTAGACGACCCCGAACATCACGGGGACGGCGCGCTTCGCCCGGTAGATCGAGGCGGCGGGGATCGGAAGCTGGTAGAGGGTCTGGAGCGCCCGGCGCTCCTGGCCGAAGCTCGTCGTCGCCATCCAGAGGGCGGCGAACCCGCAGAGCCAGCCCGCGTAGATCCCCAGGAACCCCACCCCGCCCGAGCTCGAACTCGTGACCCCCGTGATCGCGATGACGACCAGCAGCACCGCGGGGATCGCGATCACCGGCAGCATCTCCCGGCGGCGGACGAGCCCGCGCAGGTCCTTGGCGACGAGCGCCGCCTCCCTCCGGTCAAGGCCCAGGCCGCGAAGGTACGGGTGAGACTCGGAGTACGCATGGACCTCCATCCGGACCTCGGGGGGCGCCGGGGCCCAGAACCGGACCCGCAGGGCGGCCGCCCCGACGACGAACGAGGCAGTGAGCGCGCCGGAGAGTACCAGGAACCCGAGCGCGCCGACCAGGTTCCCCCCGACCCACCCTTCCACGGAAAGGGGGGCCCACAGCACGGGGATCCAGTAGGCGATCGGGCCGAGGGTCGCGATCGCCCCGAGGAGGCGGTACAGGAGCAACGGGCTGAAGAACACCTCGAACACGACGATGACGACCACGAACAGGAGGAGACGGCCGATCAGGGCGGCCCGTCCGCTGCGCCCCGAGAGCGCGGCGGCGGCCCGCTGGGTCGTCGCCCGGACCATCTCCACGACCAGCGCCCCGGCGAGGAGGCCGTTCGCACTGAGCGCGATCGCGAGCAGCGTCACCGCCCAGGCCCCGCTCGCGGCCCCGATGGCGAGGGCGACACCGATGGCGAGGGCGGCGATGAGGGAGTCGGAGTACACGATCGCCGACGCGGAGGCCAGGACGTACTCCCGGGGGGTGAGAGGGAGCCAGTTCGCGGCGTCGCTCGTCGAGAACCGGACGGACCGGTTCAGCTCGAAGAGCAGGCCCGCCAGCACCACCCCTCCGAGGCAGAAGAGCGGCAGGAGCGGGAGGCCCTGGGTCACCGCAAGGCGGGCCAGGGTCGGGGCGGTGGGGAGAACAGCCCGGAAGAACAGGCTTCCTGCCACCGAGAGGGCGCCGACGACGAACGCGTCGATCACGAGCAGGAAGATCGGCTGACCGAACAGGCTCCGAGGGTTGGCGGTGCCCCTCCCCGAACGGAGCTCGGAGGCGACGAGCACCCAGGTCAGCCGTCGTACCCGTCGGAGGTCCATTCCAGCCCTCTCACTTCGACAGAGCGTCGACGATCCCGGAAAGGTCGCCGGTCCCCGTGAGGCTGAGGAAGATCCCCTCGAGCCCCGAGCCCGGGAGCCCGGCGGTCTCCCGGAGGGCCGGCACCGTACCGCTGGCTAGGACCGACCCCTGGACGAGGATCGTCACCCGGTCACAGATCGCATCGGCGATCTCCAGGACGTGGGTACTGAACAGGACCGCCACGCCCTCCGTGGAGGCGAGGGTCCGCAGCAGGTCCTTTACGATCCGGGCGGCCCGGGGGTCGAGCGCGTTCAAGGGCTCGTCGAGGAGGAGGAATCGAGGCCGATGCAGAAGGGCGCCGATGAGCGCGACCTTCTGCTTCATCCCTTGCGAGTACCCACTGATCGCCGAGTGCTCGTGGCCGGCGAGCTCGAGGGCCGTCAGGAAGCGGTCGATCCGGGCGGCCCGCTCGGCGGCCTCGAGCCCATACATGTCGGCGATGAAATCGAGGTACTCGGCGCCGGTGAGGAACTCGTAGAGCTGCGGGCTCTCCGGCACGTAGCCGATCTGCCGCTTGGCCGCGACCGGGTCCTCCGCGACACTCCGGCCGAACACCGAGATGGTGCCACTATCGGCCCGCAGGACGCCGAGGATCACCTTCATCATCGTCGACTTCCCCGCGCCGTTCGGTCCGAGGAGCCCGACGATCTCCCCGGGTCGGACCTCGAGACTGACGTCCCGGAGGGCGGGGACCGCCCCGTACGATTTCGACACGTGCAGGGCGGAGAGAGCGGGAGGACCGCCCGAGGAGGCGCGCGGCCCCGGCCCGGGCGGAGGATTCCCGGAGGGGAGGGGAGTCTGGGCTAGCGGCACGTTCGGTCCCTGCTCGGGTCGCCGTCAGGCGCTCGATAGCACGAACTCGTTCCCGTCCGGGTCGGCGAAACAGCCACGCAGGAACCCGAACGGAGTCTTGTCCACCTCGACCGTGACCGTCCCACCCCGGCGCCGGATCTCCTCCATCGCCTTGGCCGGCTCCCGGTGGGAGAAGATGATCCCACTCACCGTCCCCGGTGGACGGCCGCCCTCCTGGGGCCCCATTTCGTGCATCGTCAGGACGGTCCCGGCGGAGCCAGGGATCGCGAAGACCGCCCGACGGCGCTCTGCCTGGTAGGTGATCTCCGTGAGGCCGAGGACCTCCCGGTAGAACTTCCGCGACCTATCGATCTCCGCGACGTGAAGCGTCACGGCGCTCATACCCTCGATCACGGATGCGTCGTCGGACACGACCGCGCGAGGTTGCCGTTCGATATATCGTTCCCCGCAAGGCCGCTCTCGCGCCTCCCGGCCGGGATTCCCTCGCTGGGGTCGATGACCCGGGATACAGGGCGAGATGCGGCGATCGTTCGCGGACTAGTCGTCGAGGTTGGAGAGTTCGCCGGCGACGGCGGTCGCCAACTTACCCAGCGCCGCCGTCTGGCCCGCCGGTCCTCGACCGAGGACATAGCCCGGGGACGGGCGATCCAGCGGCACGACGGCCGCGAACTCGGACCAGTCGATGCCGCGCAGGGGGCTCGGTCCCCGGGTCGTGCCCGCCCGCCCTCCGATCAGATAGTAGATGGTAGAGGATGTCGCCGCCCCGGCCCGGCCGTTCGTGATGGGACGTCGCCAGCCGAGGACCCCGGGGACGAGGTCGGAGCCCGGAACAGGGGTCACGGGGCCGAGCTGGATGGACCCATGCTCCGGCCGGGCCACGACATGGTCGGAGGCCTCCTCGAACCAGCCGGCTCCGGACTCCGCAATGTCCCGGTCGGAGACCGGCGAAGGGACCGGGGAGCCGGCGGGCGGGGATCGACGGGACGGCATGTTCACGACCTCGCTCCGCCCACACACGCCTCGCCCATAATGGCGCCGGGGGGGCCGGGATGCTCGTAGCGCGCTTTCGATAGGTTCATACCCCGGACCCATGGTGCCCACGGCGTGACCGCTCCGCGTAGACCGTGGGTCATCGCCCTCGCCGGTACCATGCTGGCCGCCCTGATCGTCCTCGCACCTCTGGCGAGCGCGAGCGGGAGCGGGTACAACCTGAGCTTCAGCTCCTCGGCAGGCGCAGGGAACGCCGACGTCGCGCTCACCTCCCTGAGCACCAGTGCGTCCGGAACCATCGTCGCGATCTCAGCCCAGGTCTCGGGCCAGTTCATGACGAACAGCGACCTCTATCTCTACTACTTCTACTTCGGAGGCACGGCGGCAACGAACGCCAGCGCCTTCGTGTTCGTGAGCAACAACTCGACCGAGGCCATCCTCACGTCCTCGAGCGCCCCGTACTTTGGGTACGTCGGGTTCACCCTGAGCTCCGGCAACTCGGTCATCACCTTCGACCTCAACCAAACGACGGTGGGCGCCGCCTCGAGCTTCTCGGCGAACGCCGAGGCCGTCTACGGGACGGCCACCCAGGGCGGCTCGGTCAGCTGGCTCGGCTCGGACTACCCGAACGGGAACGGTGCGACCTGCACGTCGTCGACCAGCTGCACCAGCACGGCGACCGCCGCGGCGATCGCCACGTGGGTCTACGTGTCGATCGCGGTGCTCGTCATTCTCGTGATCGTCGTGGTGGTCGTGGTCCTCGTGGTGATGCGGCGGAAGAAAGCGCCTCCGATGGCCCCCGCGATGGGCCAGCCGGCCGGCGCCATGTCGCCGCCGCCTCCTCCCCCGCCGCCCCAGTAGGGATCGGGGATCGGCCGCGCCAACCCATTCCACTCCGCGGGGGCCGGCGGGCGCCCCCGCGCCCGGCCTCCCTTCTGGGACCGCAGGGGATTTAGCCCGGGACTCCTCGTGACCGCCGGTTTCTCGATGCAACGTCACGACGTCGTGGTCGTCGGAGCCGGTCTCGCGGGACAGCGAGCGGCCCTCGCGGCCGTGGAGGCTGGGTGCGACGTCGCCATCGTATCGAAGCTCCACCCCCTGCGGTCGCACTCCGGGGCGGCCCAAGGCGGCATCAACGCGGCTGTTGGAAAGGAGGACTCCGTCGACACCCACATCTACGACACCGTGAAGGGGTCGGACTACCTCGGGGATCAGGACGCGATCGAGTTCTTCTGCCGCGAGGCCGGACCCACGGTCGTCGAGATGGAACACTTCGGGACGATCTTCAGCCGGGCCGACGACGGATCCCTGGCCCGTCGACCGTTCGGGGGGGCGGGGTTCCCCCGAACGATCTACGCCGCAGATCGGACCGGGCTCGCGCTCCTCCAGGCCCTCTACGAACGGCTCGGGACCGAGTCATTCACCCTCTACGAGGAGTGGGACCTCACCAACATCATCGTCCAGGACGGTCGGGCCCAGGGGATCGTGGCGTTCGACCGGCGCCACGGGGATTTCGCCGCGATCGCGGCCAAGTCCGTCGTGGTGGCCACGGGACCGGCGGGTCGGATCTACGGTCGGACCACCAACGCCCACTCGTGCACCGGCGATGGGATCGCGGCCTCGTACAACGCCGGGGCTCCCCTGAAGGACATGGAGTTCGTCCAGTTCCATCCGACGGCGCTGCTGGAGTCGTCGATCCTCATCACCGAGGGGGCCCGGGGGGAGGGGGGATCCTCCGGAACGCGTCGGGCGAGGCGTTCATGGCGCGGTACGCCCCTCACGTCAAGGACCTCGCCTCCCGGGACGTCGTCTCGCGCGCCATTTGGACGGAGGTCAAGGAGGGCCGGGGGTTCCCTGGCAAGTTCGTTCACCTCGAGCTGATGCACCTCGGACGGGAACGGATCGAGTCCCGGCTGCAGGAGATCTGTGACTTCTGCCGGACGTTCGCCGGCATCGACCCCGTCACCCAACCGATCCCGGTGATGCCCGCCCAGCACTACATGATGGGAGGGATCTCCACCAACGCCCGCGGCGAGACCCCGATCCCGGGGCTGTTCGCGGCCGGCGAGGCGGCCTGTGTCTCGATCCACGGGGCGAACCGGCTCGGGGGCAACTCGCTCCTCGAGACACTGGTGTTCGGCAAGGAAGCAGGGCTCGCGGCGGCCGCCCACGTGGCGACGGCGGCCACCCCCGTCCTAGGCGAGAGCGACCTTGAGCGGGAGACCGCGCACGTCCGTGCGATGGCGGATCGGAACGACGGGGAAGAACCGCAGGCGCTCCGGACCGAGATGCAATCGACGATGGACCACCGGGTCGGGATCTACCGGCTCCCCGCTGAGCTCGCTCAGGCGCTGCAGGAGATCCGGGCGCTCAAGGCGCGGTACCGGTCGGTCCGGATCGTGGATCAGTCCAAGGTCTACAACCTCAACCTGACCGACGCCCTGGAGACCGGCCACATGCTCGAGCTGGCAGAGACGATCATCCTGGGGGCGATCGCACGGACCGAGAGCCGCGGCGCCCACACCCGCGTCGACTTCCCCAAGCGGGACGATGGGAACTGGATGAAGCACACCCTCGCGACGCGGGGACCGGACGGGCCAGTACCTCTCCTATGCACCGGTCGCCTACACCCGGTGGGAGCCGAAGGAGCGGGTCTACTGATGGCATCGGAAGGGCTCGTGCGGGTCCCCATTGATCTCTACCGGTTCGACCCGGCGAAGGATGCCGCGCCCCGTTACCAGCGGTTCGAGCTCGACCTCACGCCGCACACCCCCGTCCTGACGGCGCTGCTCAAGATCCGGGAGCAGGACCCCTCGGTCACCCTGCGATACTCCTGCCGGAGCGCCATCTGCGGTTCCTGCGCCATGGTGGTCAACTCGAAGAGCCGGCTCGCCTGCCAAACGCCCGTCGGCCCGGAGGTCGCGGCCCACGGACGCATCGTCATCGATCCGATGCGCAACCTTCCCGTCATCCGGGACCTGGTCGTGGAGATGTCCCCGTTCTGGGGCCACTACAAGAAGCTGCAGCCCCACCTGATCCCCGACCCCCATCGCCCGCTTCCGGAGGGGCGCGAAAGCCCGATGACCCCGGCCCAGGTGGAGATGTTCAAGGAGACCCCCCGCTGCATCGCCTGCGGCTCGTGCTACTCGGCATGTCCCGCCGTAGAGGCGGACCCGGAGTTCCCGGGGCCGATGGCGCTGGCGAAGCTGTACCGGTTCGTGGTGGACCCCCGGGACGGGGCCCGTCGGGACCGGCTGCTCCGGATCCAGCCGGGCGGCCTCTGGCTCTGTCTCCGGTGCCACCTGTGCAGCGAGGCGTGCCCGAAGGACGTGGAACCTTCGCAGCGGATCCGCGACCTCAAGGAGATGGCGGTGCAGCTCCAGGGCGGGACCGAGAACGGCTCTCGACATGCGATCGGTTTCAAGGACAATATCCGGGACCGGGGGCTCCTGAACGAGCTGAAGCTCGTCCGACAGACCTACATGCCGCTCGACATGCTGGCCCGGATCCCCCAGGGCCTCCGAATGGCGCGAAAGAAACCCGAGGTCCTCCGCGCCCCCCACAAGATCGCCGGTCTCGACGAGGTGGAGAAGCTGTACAAGATCCTCGACGACGCCCCACGGGAGGCCCCGTGAGGCTCGCCTACTATCCGGGCTGCGTCGCCCAGGAGTCGGGCAAGGAGCTCGACATGGCGACCCGATGGGTCGCGAAACGGGTCGGGATCGAGCTCGTCGAGTTCCCGAACTTCTCCTGCTGCGGGTCGGGGTTCATCGACGAGGCCAACTCGGTCCTCAACACCGCGCTCAACGCCCGCAACCTCGCCATCGCGGAGAAGGCCGGGCTCGACCTCCTGACGATCTGTTCGACGTGCACGGGGATGCTCACCCTCGCGAACGTGAAGCTGAAGGACCCGAAGGTCCGGGAGCGGGTCGACGGCGCCCTCGCCCAGGTGGGGGTGAAGTACGGGGGTCAGACCCGGGTAAAGCACCTCCTCCAGGTGCTCACGGAGGAGATCGGGACCGCCAAGATCGCCCCCCTGGTGAAGCGCCCGTTGAAGGGGCTCAAGGTCGGCGCCTTCTACGGATGTCACCTGATCCGCCCGGCCCGGGAGATGGGCGGAAGCCCGGAGGAGCCCCACAACTTCGAGGACCTCATCTCGGCCCTCGGCGCGGAACCGGTGATGTACCGGGGTCGCGTCATGTGCTGCGGGTTCCCGATCCTCTTCGTCCGCGAACCGACGGCGAATACGGATCGCGGCGACCCAGATCGATGACGCCCGGGCCCACGGCGCCGACGCCATGGCCACCCCCTGCCCGCTCTGCCACATCTCGTTGGATGGGTTCCAGAACCAGGCCGCCAAGGTCGCCGGCCACGACCTCCACATGCCGGTGTTCCATCTCCCGCAACTGGTGGGACTCGCGCTCGGCGGCACCCCGGAGGAGCTCGGGCTCCCGCGGCACCTCGTCGCCACGGACTCGGCGCTCGCGAAGATCCGCTCCGTCGCCGTTCCGGCGTAACCGGGGGCCTTCGGATGAGCACGGGGGCCATCCCGCCGAGCGCGGAGGAAAGCCTCCTCATCGCCGCGGTGATCGGTCTCGTTCTCCTGCGGCGCGCCATCGCCCAGCTGCGGGGCACCCCCGTGTCGACCGGTCGTCTCCTCGGGTATGCGGTGTTCTACGGGCTTCTCTTCGCCCTGGTGGCGGGGGTCGAGAGTCTCCCGATCCTCCCGCTCTGGTCCCTCGGGGCGGACATCGCCGCGGCGGCCGTCGGCACCTGGGTGGCGGTCAGGTACGTGGAGAGGAACGTAACGATCTACGAGGAGGCGGGCCGGCCAATGTACCGGCTCGGGCTCCTGGTCCCCCTCGCCTACGTCGCCCTGTTCCTCGGACGGCTCATCCTGGAGATCGCGATCGGCGTCGATCCGTTCGCCCCGGCATCGACCTCCCTCTCCCCGGGCGCCGCCGCCGTCCTGGAGGCGGTGGACGCGCTGTTCGGGTTCAGCACCGGGCTCGCCATCGGACGGAACATCGGGGTCTACCGGGCCTGGCAGCGCTCCCCCGTCGCCCCGCCCCGGGGGCCCGGGGCCCCGGAACATTCATAGACGGAGCGCGCTCAACCGCCGCCCGTGGCCCCGCCGGAACCCGGCACGCCCGCCCATGAGACGGACGAGATCGAGGATTCGCCATGGGTCGACCTCGGTCGACTGATCTCCCTCTCCGACGGGATCTTCGCGTTCGCGATGACACTCCTGGTGATCGAGCTCATCGTTCCGGTTCCCTCGAGCCCGCTCAGCGGGGCGGCCCTGGAAGGGTTCCTCGGGGCCCGGCTCCGGGCCGATGCGGGCGTCTTCCTCGGATACGCGTTCGCGTTCACCATGATCGCGATCTGGTGGATGTCCCACCAGCGGCTGTTCCTACGGGTCCGTCGGGCCAACCAGGCGTTCCAGTGGATGAACATGGCATTCCTCATGGCCGTCTCCGTGACCCCGTTCGTCCTCGGGCTCCTGGTCACCGGGGACGACGCCGAGACCCTGCTCGGGGTCGGGGTCTTCCTGGGGACGGAGGCGGCCACGAGCCTGCTCCTGACCGGGATGTGGTACTACGCCACCGAACACCACCGACTGGTGGACCCCACGATGGGCGAGGGGGCCATCCACCGGGCTCGGACGGTCACCCTGAGCCGGTCCGGGATCTTCCTCGGTGCGTTCGGCCTCGCCTTCTGGCACCCGGGGTTCGGTCTCGACGCTCTGCTGCTCATCTACGTCCTTCAGGTGGTGCAGGCCCGGAAGGGACGGGGCGGCGGCTCCATCGGGCCGATCGGCGCCCTGGTCCAGGAGCTTCGGTCCCGCCGGTCGCACGCAGGCTCCGCGCCGCCTGGCGGGCCCTCGGGCGGCCCGCGACCTCCGGGCTAGGTCGACGGCGCGGGATCCGCGCCCAGCTCGCGGGCGGCCGGTCCTTTGGTCACGTACAGATGGAGGCGGTCGCACATCCCGCGGAAGTAGGCGGCGCCGCCCTCGGCGTACTTCGTGCGGAGCAGCTCGGGGAGCTCCGCCTCGGCCATCGTCGGCGGGACCTCCGGGGAGAACAGGCACCGGAAGATCAGGATGCGGCGGCCGTCGAGGTCGATCTGGTCGGTCTGCGGGGACCCGCAGAACGGACAGGTGAGCGTCATCGAATTTCGACCTCAGTCGATGTAGCCCAGGGACCGGAGCCGCTCCCGCAGGCTCCGTTCGTCGTCGGCGCTGAACGGCTCCGACCCGGGTTGCTCGGCGAGCCGGGCGAGGACGAAGGAGACGAACTCGTCCACGGTCCGGAAGCCGGAGCCTGCGATCCGGGCCTCCATCGCCCGGGCCACCTCCTCGGGGATCTGAACCGTCCGGGTCGCGGGGGGTGAGGGGGGCATGGAGGATCCCTGGGTGGCACCGTCGCCGGATGTCATAGGCTCTCCCCCGGTCTCACTCCCACTCGATCGTCGCCGGAGGCTTATCGGTGATGTCGTACAGGACCCGGTTGACCTGGCCCGCGAGGGCGCGGGTGATCCGCTCCGAGATCGTCCGGAGCAGTTCGGGGGGCGGGGCCACCGCCGTGGCGGTCATGGCGTCCATGGACTCCACGATCCGGATCGAGACGGCCTCCCCGTAGACCCGGTTGTCCCCGGTGACCCCGACGGTCCGTACCGGGAGGAGCACCGCGAAGTACTGCCAGGGCCGGGGGAGCTTCCCGGCGGCGATCGCCCGGTCCACCTCCTCCTCGACGATGGCGTTGGCGACCCGGGCGCGTTCGACCCGTTCGGCGGTGACCGGCCCTCCGACGCGGACCGCGAGCCCCGGCCCGGGGAACGGCTGGCGCTCCGCCTTCGGCACCCCCAGGAACTCGGCGAGCTGGCGGACCTCGTCCTTGTACAGGTCCCGGAGCGGCTCGACGACCGTGAGCCGCATGTCCTTCGGGAGCCCGCCGACGTTGTGGTGCGTCTTGATGGTGTCCCGGAGAGCTCCCCCGCTCTCGATCCAGTCCGGGGCGATGGTCCCCTGGACGAGCCGGTCGGCGCCGAACCGGTCCGCCTCCTCCTGGAAGACGTGGATGAACGTCGCGCCGATCCGTCGCCGCTTCTCTTCCGGGTCCGAGACCCCCTCCAGCGCCTGGAGGAACCGGGGCGCGCAGGGGAGGACCCGGTACCTCAGCCGACTGGCCCGGAAGAACTGCTCGACGAGCCCGATCTCCCCGGCCCGCAGGAGGCCGGTATCGACGAAGAGGCACTCGACCCGGTCCCCCAGGGCCTCCTGGGCGAGCTCGGCCGCCACGGTGCTGTCGATCCCGCCGCTGGCCGCAACGATCGCCTTCCCGGGCACCTGGGCCCGGATCCGCTCGATCGCGTCGGCCTTGAACTTCGCGGGGTCCTTCACGGCGTCCCTTCCCGGGTCGGCGGGCTCTCCTCGCGCCACCGGGCCCGGTACTTCTGGAGGACCTCGGTGAGCTCCGGGTACTTCAGGGCGAGGATCTCGGTCGCGAGCAGCGCCGCGTTCTCCGCGTTGTCGAGCCCGACGGCCGCCACGGGGACACCGGGAGGCATCTGGACCACCGACAGGAGGCTGTCGAGCCCGAGGCCCCGGTGCAGGGGGACCCCGATCACCGGCTTCAGGGTCCGGGCCGCGACGGTCCCCGGGAGGGCCGCCGAGAGACCGGCCATGGCGACGAAGACGTCGGTCGCCGGGTCCGCGGCGAGCCGATCGACCTTCTCCGGGGTCCGGTGGGCGGACGCCACGTGGACCTCGCACGCCACCCCGAACTCGGTGAGCCGGGCGCGCACCTTCTCGGCGGTCTCCAGGTCGGACTTGCTGCCGACGAGGACGGTGACCTTCACGCCCGCGCGCAGGGGAGCCGGGGGAATAGCCTTGCGGGGTTCCGGGCGGTCCCCCGCGCGCGGCCGCGTGTCGGAACCCTAATACCCCAAGGGACCCCCCGTCGGGTCGACGTAGGGGTCCGAGAGCGGTGCCGGTCCGACTGCATCGGGGAGGACGGGTCCGGGGGTGGATCGGCGCGCGGGCCGGGGACCCGTCGGCGGGGGACCGGATCCTCCGCCGGCTCTTCCATGCCGCCGGCGCCCTGGTCCTGGCGGTCTACCTGCTCCCGGCGGAGTTCTTCATCATCCTGCCAACCCGGGTCGTCCTCCTCGTCGCCCTGGGGGCGATCCTCGCCTTGGAGGCGGCCCGGCTCGCCCGGGGGATCGAGCTCCCGATGCTGAGGCCCTGGGAGGCCGACGCGCGTCGCCCGGGAAGCTACGTTTACTTCGCGGTCGCCCTCGTGGTCGCCGTCCTGTGGCTGCCGGCCGCCCTTGGGGTCGCCGTGGTGCTCGGCGGCTCCTGGGCCGACCCGTTGGCCGGGGTCCTGCGCGATCGGTCCGTGGGTCGTTGGACCGCGTTCGTGGCGGTGACGCTGTTCTACGCAGGGCTCGCCGCGGGCGCGCTGTACTGGGTGGGCCACTGGAGCGTCCTATCGGCGATCGGGGCCGGCCTGGCCGCCGGCATCGCCGGGACCCTGGTCGAGGGCCCGAAGTGGAAGTGGATCGACGACGATCTTCTGATCGTCCTGGTCCCGGCGGTCCTACTCGCGGCCCTGGTCGCCGTCTGGCCCGGGCTCCCGATGACCGGCGGCTGAGCCGCAGATCAGACGATCGGGGTCAGCCGGGCGTGGGGGGCCCCCTTCTCGGGGTCGGGGGAGATCGAGTAGATCGTGGTCCTCGGCCGGATCCCGTAGATGCACGGGGCGTTGTCGATGTTGATGATCCGGAAGTACGTGTCCATCATGTTCAGGATCTCCGAGGAGACCAGCAGCCCCGGCTTCAGGAGACCGATCCCGAGGTTGCCGATCAGCTTCGTGCGCTGGACGCCGTGGAAGTACATCCGGATCGCCACCTGGTCGCCCATCAGGCTCTCCAGGGTATCGAACGCGGTATACTCGAGGAACGGTTTCTGCTCGGGCCCCCGGGCCGCCTTCTCGGCGGTGACCATCGCCCGCATCGCTTCGTCCCGGCCGAACCGGGCCATGGGGACGATGTACGACTCCTCCGTCTCGTTGGCCGTATAGTCGGCGATCCGGACGCGCGTCTCGAAGACGTTCGGGGGCGTGTGGCGGACCAGGGTCTCCCGGAGCTTCTCGTGGGACTCGCCGGCGGCGAGCACGGCCATGATCCCCCGGGCCTGGGTCAGGAAGTTGAGGAACGTCGGAGTGAACAGCATGTAGTAGTCGTCGATACCGACGTTGACGTCGACCTCGAAGGCGTTGAAGCTGCCCCGCCGGAACCCGCCCCCTAGGAGCGCGTCGAAGTCCGGAACCCCGGAGGAGTAGAACCGCTCCGGGTCCGCCACGGGCCGCCACAGCTGGGACTGCCCCGCCGCATGGTTGGGGGTGAAGCCGAGGGCCTCGAACCGGCCCCCGTTGAGGGTGACGGCGTACCGGGGCCGGGTGATGTTGGTCGCCCGGAGCTTCTCGAGCCGCAGGTGCCGCACCCGCCGCTCGTCGAGCTCCTCACGCTGGATCGAGATGAGACCGTCGACGAGATACTCGATCCCGCCCGCCTCGGGCTTCTCCAGGATCATGACCACGTTGGTGTTCGAGGCCTCCACCAGGTCCTTCTGGAGGGCCATGACGAACTCCTCCATCTCGAGACCGTACTTGTGGGTCACGCCCTCGAGGGAGTCGATGACGAGCAGCGACTTCTCCGGGAGCGCCTGCTCGACCCGGTTGTAGACGTTCTCCACCTCCGGCATCGGGTTGCGCTTCAGGAGCGCGTGCAGGTGCGTCCGATCGACCCGGCTGGGGGCGCCGCGCTCGTCCGCGAACGTCCGCATCATCTCGCGGGCCGCGTGGATCTTCTTCTTCTCCGCCTCGGGAAGCTCGGGGGCCGCGGTGGTGTGCCCAGGGGCGTTGATGGCGTCGAGGAACAGCTTGCCGGCGTCGAGGATGCGGGCCCGCATCTCGGTCGCCTTGAGCCAGGGGAACTGCCGGTAAAGGGCCTCGTCGCCGACCCGCGTGGAGAGGTAGTAGGACTGCTGGGGCTTGCCGACCCGCTCGAGCAGTTCGAGCCCGAAGGTGGTCTTGCCGGTCCCGGCCCCGCCCTTCACGATGAGCGACCGGCCTCCCTTTCCGTTCAGGAATGCGATGACTTCCGGCGGTACTCCGCCCCCCTTGCCGCCGTTCTCCCGTCAACCCGTGAGCCCCCGATTCAGCCAGTGCGGGTCGCGCCGTAGCGCTGCCGTCAACCCCTCACCGGCAATGTTGATGGGTCCAACCGGAAGGTAAACCTTTCGACGCGACGGCTGTCGCGCCGACGTCTCGGAATCACCCGGGGGACCGTCGGGCGGCGGCCGACCGGGCCGCCTCCAGCGCCGCGACGAGCGGCTCCCCCGGCTCGCCGACCGCCGTGGCGCTCGACGGGTTCCCCCCGCCGCGCCCCTGGAAGAGCGCCCGGACCGACTCCAGGAGCTGCTGGGCGTTCACGGACGGCGCGCTGGATCCGATGAACAGGGTGCCGCGGCCTTCGGTCTCGCCGGCGAGGATGGCCACCCGGTCGGGGGTCCGCGTCAGGATGCGCGAGAGCTCCATGAGGCCGGCCCGGTCCAGGTCGACCCGGGCGGCGACGACGACCACCCCCCCGGCGTCCGAGCGGCTGGTCCCGTCCGCGAGGAGCTTGGCGGCCGTCGTCGCCAGGTCCTGCTTCGCCTGCGCCTTGGCGGCCTGGCGAGCCTCGTCCAGCTGCCCGAGGATCCGGTCGACCCCCTCGAGGAGACCGTCCGGTGGCACGCCGAGCCGTTTGGCCGCCTCGCCCACCGCGTCACGCCGCGCCTCCATGACATCGAGCGCGCGCTCCCCGGCGGCGTACGAAAGACGGACGATGCCGTCCTGGATCCGCTCGGTCCCGAGGATCGTCACGAGGCCGACCTCGCTGGTGTGGGTGCAGTGCGTCCCCCCGCACGCCTCCACGTCGAACCCGGGGACCTCGACGATCCGAAGCTCCTTGCCCGGGACCGCCCCCCCCTGGTAGAGGGTGAACCCGAACCGGCGTTCCGCCTCGGTCCGCAGCTCGAAGTAGCTCTTCACCGGCCGGTCCTCCCGGACCACCTGGTTCACCCGGTGCTCCACCGAGCGGATCTCCTTCGCCGACAGGGGCTGGAAGTGGGTGATGTCGATGCGGGCCGACTCGGTCCCCTTGTACGCCCCCGCCTGCCAGACGTGGGGCCCTAGCATCTCGCGGAGCGCCCCGTTGAGGAGGTGGGTGGCGGTGTGATGCTGCATCAGCTGGGTTCGGCGGGGCCCGTCCACCTCGCCCCGGACCCGCTCCCCGCCGTGGAACGGGGAGGGTCGGTCGAGCGTATGGAGGACCCACCGCCCTTGCCGGACCACCTCGACCACCGGGATCTCCCCCAGCCGGCCCGTGTCGGTGATCTGGCCGCCGCCCGTCGGGTAGAAGTAGGTCCGGTCCAGGACCACGTACGGTCCCTCGGACCACACGACGTGGGCCTCGAACGAGAGGGTGTACGGGATCGAGGTAGTAGAGGACCTCCGTCGGAGGAAGCAGGGTGGGGAGCTCGGGAAGCCCCTTGGAGCGATCCGACGTAGTCGGTCTCCCGGGCCTCGGCCTCGTGGCGCGCGGCCACCCGGGCGTAGAAGTCCTCCGGGATCGGGATCGGATGCTTCAGGTCCTCGACGGCGAGATCCGGAGGCAGACCGAGGGAGTCGTACCACTCGATCAGGTCCGCCTCCGTGATCGACTGGCCGTCCCGGTCCGCCCGCTCCTCGGCGCGCCGGACCTGGTCCCGGGCCCGGACCACGGCCTCCTCGTACCGTTCCAGCTCGGCCGCGACCACCCGGTGGATGTCGTCCCGGTGCTCGCCGATCTCCGGGTAGTCCTTCGAAAGGTCCCGCGCCGTCCGGTCCAGGATCGCTTCGATGGTCGGCGACTCGCGGCCTTTGGCCACGAGCCGAGCCATCCGGCGGAGCAGGAGCCGGGCGAAGTAACCGTCCTTGCTGTTGGACGGTACGACGCCGTCGGTGAGGAGAAAGTTGACCGCCCGGGCGTGGTCGATCAGGAGCGCGGACTCCCGGGGCGGGAAGGTCACCCGGAGCTCGTCGTAACTGGACGCGAACGCCGCCTCGTAGGCCGTCTTCGTCCCCTGGGAGACCCAGGTGAACCGTTCGAGCCCGTACCCGGTATCGACCACGGTGAGCGGCATCGGGGCGAGCCGGTCTCCCTGCCGGACGTACTCCATGAACACGAGGGTGGCGAGCTCGAGGCCCATGACCCCGACGGAGAGGGACGGCCCGAGGTTTCCGCCGCCCTCCCACTCCTCCTCCTTGTAGGTGATCCGGCCCGGCTCGACCCCCATCTGGCTCGTCAGGAGCTCGTGACACAGTTCGACGGTCCGGTCCTTGAAGTAGACCTCGTGGTCGGGCCGGTTGAACGCGTGGTGGGCCATCATCTCGAACAGGGTGAAGTGGCGGCCGCTCCGACCCACCTCCTCGAGATCGATGAACCGGAGCACGGCTGGCTGATGGTGAGCGGGTTCGCCGGGGGAGGCAGGGCCCCGCTGGTGACCCACGGCTGGAAGTCGTAGATGCTCGCCTGCGTGAAGAAGACATCGTTCCGCCACCGGGCGACGGTCGGGTACCGGCGGATCCTCGTGTGACCCCGTCGCTCGAAGAACGCGAGGTACTCCTCCCGCATCTCCGCGAGCTGGCGGGGATGGTCGAACGGCGAGTGCCCGATGAACGTGTACGAGGCGCACGGCGCCTCCTGGCAGTGGTCGTGGTCCCCCAGGGTCCAGAACGCCGACCCGCAGGCGCGGCAGGTGCGCCGGTGGAACCCCCACCGGTGGAAGAACGGCAGGTCGTACTCGGCCGCGTCCATCGGTGACCGCGCCGAGGCCGCTGGGGCCAAAAGCCCTTCGATGGCCGTCGGGTCAGCCCGCGCCCCGAGGGCGCGGGCGGGCCGCCGGGCGGGGCCGGTCCTCGACCCGCGGGGGCCGGGTACCGGCGCGCAACGCACGGCCCGTGGCGCAGAGCGGCGCGATCGGACACTCCGGGCACCGGGGCCCCCGGGGTCGGCAGAGGTTCTGCCCGTGCTGGACGAGGAGCGGGTTGATCGGGATCCAGGTACCGTTCCGGAAGGACCTTGCGAAGCCGGGCTTCGGTCTCCTCGGGGGTCCGGGTGCGGACCGCGCCGAGACGGTTCGCGATGCGGTGGACGTGAGTGTCGACCGGGATCGCTCGGCCGGCCGTACCCGAACACCAGGACGCAGTTCGCGGTCTTGGGTCCCACGCCGGGGAGGGTCAGGAGGGTCTCGAGGTCCTCCGGCACCACGCCGCCGAACCGATCGAGGATCTGCTGCGCGCAGGCCCGGATGGCGCGGGCCTTGACCCGGTAGTAGCCGGTCCCGTGGATCAGCCGCTCCAGATCGGCCGGGGGGCCCGGCCAGCCGGCGCGCGTCCGGATACTTCCGGAACAGGGCCGCGGACGCCTTGTCGGTGTTGGCGTCCTTCGTCCGTTGCGAGAGGATCGTCCCGATCAGGACCTGGAACGGGTCCTCCGCGTGGTCCCGCAGGTAGGGGACGCGCCAGTCCCCGGTCCCGTAGAGCCCGCTCAGCCCATCGAGGATCCCTTCCCAATCGACGGTCGGGGGCGAGGAGGTCACCGGGACCCTCCCGAGCGGGCCCTCGGCGGGGTCGCCACGGGGTCGGACAGGTCCGGCTCTCCGTCGTCCGCCCCGCGGACGCTCCGGAGGATCTCCCCGACGAGGTAGTCGCTCCCGGCGACCAGCGCGAACCCCTCGGGACCGGCCGCCGCCCGGGCGAGGGCGAGCCCCCGTGGCGCGTCGGGGGCCAGGACGATGCGGGGGAATCGTCCGACCGCGGCCCGCCGGATCTCGGGGAGCGGCAACCCCCGAGCGGACCGGACGGGGACGGCGACGAGCGTGGTGGCGAGGGCCGAGAACGCCTCCAGGATCCCCTCGACCTGCTTATCGGAGAGGCACCCGAACACGACGACGTTCTCCGAGGGTTCGGCGAACGGGTAGATCTCGGCGAGCGCCTGGCCGACCGCCCGGGCGCTCTCGGGGGTATGGGCGACGTCAAGGTACACGTCCGGCCGCTTGGAGATGCGCTCGAGGCGTCCTGGCCAGTGGATCTTCGCCAGGGCCCCACGGATCGCGGTATCCGACAATCGACCCGCCTCCTCGCGGATGAACGCCTCGGCCGCCCCGATCGCCAGGGCGGCGTTACCGGCCTGGAACTCTCCGGCGAGGGGGATCCGGACCCGGTCGATGGTGCGGTGGGGGGTCGCGATCTGGAGCTTCTGGCCTTTCTCGTCGATCTCTCGCTCTTCCACCCGGAGCGCCCCCCAGGTGGACGAGCGGCACGCCGGCCGCGTCCGCGACCCGTTCGATCTCCCGCCGGGGCTCCTCCTTGCCCTCTCCGACGAACCCGCGCATCCCCCGGTGGAGGATCCCGGCCTTCTCCCGGGCGATGTCGGTGAGCGTCGGGCCGAGGATCTCCGTGTGCTCGAGCTCGATCGTGGTGACGAGGCCGACCGGCGCGTCGATCACGTTGGTGGCATCCAACCGGCCCCCGAGTCCGACCTCGATGACGGCCGCGTCCACCTTCGCGGCGCGGAACTGGTCGAACGCGAGCGCCGTGGTGACTTCGAAGAACGTCGGGTCCCGGTCGATGGCCCCGGACGAACGAAGCCGCTCCGTCGCCGCGTCGACGCGATCGACCCCGGCCACGACGTCCGCCGGCGAGATCGGGGCACGATCGACCTGGATCCGTTCCCGGTAGCTCACGAGGTGGGGAGATGTGTAGAGCCCCGTTCGCCGACCGCTCGCGGTGAGGATCGCAGCGGTCATCGCCGCCACGGACCCTTTCCCCTTGCTGCCCGGCAACGTGCACCGCGCGGAACGCCTGTTCCGGGTGGTCGAGGGCGCCCAGCAGGGCCTGCATCACCTCGAGACCCGGCCGCATGCCGAACCGGCGGAGGCGATACAGGCGGTCGAGGGTCGACCGGTACCGTTCGTCGGTCACGGCGGCGCCTCGGGCTCGGCCCGGACGCTCTTGAGGTTGACGCCGGCGAGCTAGTACGTGGACCGCTCGCGGTAGGAGCCGAAGACGTCCTGGAACGCGTGGACGATCTCCCCGAGGGTCGCCTTCGCCCTCAACGCGTCCAGGACCGACGGCATCGTGTTGACCGACTCCGACCGGGCCGCGGTCCGGACCGCCTCCAGGGCGCGGGTGTGGGCCGCCGGGTTCCGGCGGGCCCGAAGGGCCGCGAGGCGCTTCGATTGGGCGTCCCGGGCCTCCTCGGAGATCTTGAGCCGCGGCACTCGGATCGGGTCATCGGTCGTGTAGGCGTTCACGCCCACGACCTTGCGCTCCCCGCTGTCCACCGACCGTTGATAGCGGAACGACGACTCCTGGATCTCCCGCTGGAAGAACCCTTTCTCGATGGCCGA
The DNA here is from genome assembly GCA_963708255.1 of uncultured Thermoplasmata archaeon. Taxonomy (GTDB): domain Archaea; phylum Thermoplasmatota; class Thermoplasmata; order Lutacidiplasmatales; family UBA184; genus Lutacidiplasma. The sequence goes on along the minus strand of CAVPSE010000002.1, from coordinate 300,882 downwards.
GATGGTCCCCCCGAGCTCGTCGATCCGGTCGAAGTACCGTTGCGCCTCGGCCTCCATGGTGTCGGTGAGCCATTCGACGTAGTAGCTTCCACCGAACGGGTCGGCGGCCTCCGCGACCCCGCTCTCGTGGGCGAGGATCTGCTGGGTCCGTAGCGCGATGCGGGCCGCGTCCTCCGAGGGGAGCTGGAGGGCCTCGTCGTAGGAGTTCGTATGGAGGGACTGGGTGCCGCCCAGGACGCCGGCGAGCGCCTGGACCGCGGTCCGGACGATATTGAGCTCGGGCTGCTGGGCGGTGCAGGAGCACCCCGCGGTCTGGGTATGGAACCGGAGCCAGAGGGAACGGTCCTTCTTCGCGTGGAACCGGTCGCGCATGACCGTCGCCCAGATCCGACGGGCCGCCCGGAACTTGGCGATCTCCTCGAAGAAGTCGTTGTGCGAGTTGAAGAAGAAGGAGAGGCGGGGCGCGAACTCGTCGACGTCCAGGCCGCGTCGCGTCGCCTCCTCGACGTACGTCATGCCATCGGCCAGCGTGAAGGCGAGCTCCTGGACCGCCGTCGATCCGGCTTCGCGGATGTGGTAGCCCGAGATCGAAACGGGGTTCCACCGCGGCAGATGCTGGGTCGCGTACTCGATGGTGTCCGTCACCAGGCGGACCGCTGGCCGGGGCGGGTACAGGAACTCCTTCTGGGCGATGTACTCCTTCAGGATATCGTTCTGGGTCGTCCCGCCGAGTCGGTCGAACGGGACCCCCTGGGCCTCGCCGGTCAGGAGGTACATCCCCCAGACGATGTTGGCGGGCCCGTTGATCGTCATGCTCGTGGTGACGTCGGCGAGCGGGATCCCCCGGAGGAGCCGCCGCATGTCGTCGAGGGACGGCACGTTCACGCCGCACTTGCCGACCTCCCCCAACGACTCCGGGTCGTCGGGGTCGATCCCGTAGAGGGTCGGATCGTCGAAGGCGATGGAGAGGCCGCTCTCACCATGGGCGAGGAGATAGTGGAAGCGGCGGTTCGTGTCCTCGGGGGTCCCGAACCCCGAGAACATCCGCATCGACCAGACCCGGCCCCGGTACATCGTCGGGTGGACGCCCCGGGTGTACGGGAATTGGCCGGGGTACCCGAGCCGGTCGGGGTCGATGGGCGAGTTCGCCGGCGTGTAGAGGCGCCCGACCGGGATCCCCCCGAGGGTCTCGAACGACTCCCGACGCTCCGGGGACTTGGAGAGCGCCGGGGCGAGCACCTCGCCCTCCCAGATCGCCTGGGCCGCGTCGACCGGCCCGGCGGCCGGCTTCGGGGGATCCGGAGGTACGGGGCGCGCGCGGCTGGCCGCCATCGGGCCGCCATACGGCGGGCCCCATAAATCCGCGCCGGGCGCCCGTCAGGGGACTCGGAGGCCCATCAGGTCCGAGGTCCCGCGGGCCACCGCGCGCGCACCGAGGCTCCGGGCGAACTCCTGGAACGAGGCGCCGGTCCACTGGGTGTTGTCGGCCATCACGACCGATCCGGGCCGGATCAGGGGCCGGATCGACTCGAGCTCCCAGGCGAGGTGCACCGGGGTGTGGAGGTCATCGTGGAGGAACAGGTCGATCTTCGGGAGCTCGGCGAGGAGTTTCGGGAGCTCTACCTGGGTGGCGCCGATCCGCAGGTCCCATCCCTTTCGGAGAGTCGCCGGCACCGCCCATCCGGAGCTCTGCCCGGGCGGGAGGGCGACGGGCGACTCGTCCTTGTGGAGCACCGGGTTCCGTTGCACGAGGGGAAGATCGATCGAGTGGAGCCGTCCCCGGCGGTTCGCCCGCAGCGCCATCAGGAAATGGGCCGAGGAGACCCCGGAGGAGACCCCCGTCTCGAGGACGTGGCCCGGCCGCAGGAGCCGGGTGATCGCGTAGAGCTCGAGAGGGCCGCGGATCTGAGCGTACCCCTCGCGCCCGCCTTCCTGGTGCCGGCGATGGATCGAGCGCTCCAGGCTCGCCCGTCGGTCGACTTCGGCGAACATCGCCATGACCTCCTTCATCGAGGCCCCGGTGAGCGCGACGACCCACGACGGATCCGGCGCCGCATCGGGGTCGCCGAGCGCCTCGATCGCGCGCTCGCCGGCGCTCGGACGGGGGCGGGCCATCGCCGGAGGACACCCGGACGGCGTATGACCCTATGCGGACAACGGCGCGCTCCGGACTCCGAGATGCGCCTGACGGACGGTGAGCCCATGGGCCCCGCCCGCGCTCCTCCGTTCCACCTCGTCGAGCACGATGGCACGCTCGAAGAACGGCGCGTCGACCACCAGCGACTCGTACTCCCCACCCTCCCCGGCGAGATGGACGGGGCGTACGGTCCGGCCGAGCTGCTCGATCCGGGCGACGAGCGCCGCGTCGAGCCGCTCGCCCAGGAGCTCCGGGCCGAGCGGCTCGGCGGCGAGGTGCACCAGCCGGATGTCGAGACCGGCGGAGATCTCGGCGTCCACGACCGTCCGGGGTGATTTGCCCCAGAGGGGTGTATAGAGGGGTCGGCCCACCTCGTAGCAGACCCGGTGGAGCCGGGCCCACTGGTAGGACGAGGCGATCGCCCCTGCGACCACCCACCCGTGGCCCTCCGAGAGGGCGGTCCGCAGCGCGTCGGTCTCGGCCGCCTCGCCCACGCCATTGACCCGTACGGACCGGTGCGACTTGCCCCAGGCGTGGGCCTGGAGCGCCACCAGATCGAGGTTGGGTGTGTGGAACAGCATCGACTCCGGGTCCGACGGGCGCAGCGTCAGGAGCTCGCCGACGTCGAGTCCCTGTTCGTCCGCGAGGCTCGCAGAGTAGATCGAGTCCTTCCCACCGGAGACGAGGGCGGTCGCGGCCACGGGCGCGCTCCTAGGCCCCGTCGAGGCCCGCACGCCACCGGGCATAGAGGGCATTGAGCTCGAGCTTCGCCACCTCGCGCTCCCGCCAGGTGAGCCGGGCGGCCCACCGGTCGGTCACCTCGCCCAGTCGAACCACGGGGAGTCCCGCGGCGGACCGCTCGAACGCCCGGACCTCGGGCTCAGGAACCTCGACGATCCACCGGGAAGCCCCCTCGGCCGACAGCGCGTGGGACGGTGTATCGAGCCCGACCGGGTCGAGCGCGACGTCGAAGCCGAGACTCCCGCCGAACGCCATCTCGGCGAGGGTGACGGCGAGGCCCCCATCGGAGACGTCGTGGACGGCCGTTACGCGACCCGATGCGCCCCAGGCGAGGATCCGCTCGCCAAGCGTACGGGTCCTCTTCGGATCGGTCGGGGCGATGGCAAGCCCGCGGCGGCGGGAGAGACGGGCCCACAGCGAACCTCCGAGCTCCGGCGCGGTCCGTCCGACCAGGTAGATCCCGTCCCCGCTGTGCTTCAGGTCCGACGTGGTCGCGTGGTGCAGATCGTCCACGATCCCTGTGGCCATCAGGACCGGTGTGCGGGGGATCGCCGCGCCGAGACCTCCGTTGTAGAAGCTCACGTTGCCGGACGGCACGGCCATCCCGAACGCGCGGGCGCCGTCGGCCAGACCCGCCACGACCTCCGCGAAATCCCCCAGGACCGCTGGGTCCTCGGGGTTCCCGAAGTTGAGGCAGTTCGTGAACGCGTCCGGCCGCGCCCCTACCGCGTACAGGTTGCGGGCGGCCTCCTCCACCACCCAGAGCGCGCCGCGCCGGGGGTCCTCCCGACATGCCCAGGGCTGGGTGGCCACGGTGACCGCGAGGGCCCGCCAACTGTCGGGCCGGGGCCGCAACACAGCGGCGTCCCCGTGCGAGGGCGAGACGACCCGGCCCTGCAGGGGCTTGATGACGGTCCGGCCCTGGACCTCATGATCATAGACCCGGATGATGGACTCTCGGGAGACCGAATCGGGCGCCAGCACCAGGCGCTCGAACATTTCGGACGGGTCGGTGTTGGGGATCGGGGCATGCGAGGCCGCGGGCCGCGCGCGCCGTCGCACCGGTCGGCGGATCGGCGGGGGATCGACCCGGAAGCCGACCCGGAGGTGCGCCGCGGGACGGTCACCGACCATCAGCGTCTCGTAGGGGCCCTCGACGACCTCACCGATCTCCCCGGCGGGTACGTCCCAGCGGCGGAAGATCGCCAGCACGGCGTTCAGGTCGGACGGACGGACGTCGAGGAGCATCCGCTCTTGCGACTCGGAGATCCAGACCTGCCAGGGGGCGAGTCCGGGCTCCCGCAGTGGGACCCGGTCGAGATGGATCTTTGAGCCGAATCCGCCCGCATGCACTAGTTCCCCCGAGGCGGAGGCGAGGCCACCCCCGCCCAGATCCTTGCAGCCTCGCACCACCCCCGCGTCGAACGCCTCGAGGCAGGCTTCGATGAGCGGCTCCTTCATGATCGGGTTGCCGAGCTGGACCGCCCCTCGGGACTCCTCCTCGCTTCGGGAGGTGAGCTCCTGGGAAGCGAACGCGACACCGCCGATGCCGTCCTTCCCGGTATGCGAGCCCGCCAGCACCAACCGGTCGCCCACGCGATCCGCGCGGTTCGGCACGAGGCGAGACTTGGGGAGCCACCCCACACACCCGACGTTCACGAGCGGGTTGACGACGTAGTCCGGGTCGAAGTACACTCCGCCCGATATCGTGGGCACTCCGACGCGGTTCCCGTAGTCGCGGATCCCGCCGACGACGCCCTCCATCAGGTACCGGGGGCTCTTCACGCCCTTCGGGAGCGAACCGGGGGCCGTGCCCAGAGGCCCGAAGAACAGCGGGTCCGCGAGACCGATCGGTTTGCCGCCGACGGCGAGCACGTCGCGGAGGATCCCACCGATCCCCGTGGCGGCCCCTCCGTACGGTTCCACCGCCGACGGGTGGTTGTGGGATTCGATCCGGAGCGCGTAGGCGAACCCGTCCTCGAATGCCAGCACCCCAGCATCCCCGGTCCCCAGGACCCGAGGTTTGGGGTGCAGCGAGGAGAAGGCCGCACGGAGGAACGGTTTCGAGCTCTTGTAGCTGCAGTGCTCGCTCCAGCTTTGGGCGATCCCGGCGAGCTCCACATCGGTCGGTTCCCGGCCCGCGGCCCGGAAGTACGCCTGGATGCGCCCGATCTCGGCGGCAGAGAATCCGAGCCCCTGGCCGCGAACGAACTTCTCGAGCTTCTCCCGGGCGACCCGGCGGAATTGGACCGACCGCACCCCCGCGGCCCATTCGGTCGGCTCACCGGTCCCGCGGCGCGCCATCGCACCTCAGGCGGGGACGGCGGTCAGCCGAACCCGGTGGATGATCGGGTTGGCGAGGAGCCGATCGACGGCCTCGTGGGCCATCCGCTCGGCCGTGTGGGCGTCCATGTCCCCGAACTCCAGGACGAACACCCGCGCGGTCCGAACGCCGGCCACCGGACCGATCCCGAGCAGCCCCAGTGACTTCTGGATGCTCTCCGCTTCGGCGTCGAGAACACCCGCCTTCAGTTCGACCCGGACCTCGATGACGTTGCGGGACGGGGAGGCGGCCACGACGGTTCCCACGAATCGGGCCGGCTTCTTAACCCTGCGTGAGGCAGCCTCTACTTCTTGCTCGGGGCCGGGCTCGGGGGCTCCCGGACGATCAGCACCGGGCACTTCGCGTGGTGGACGACAGCGTCCGAGACGCTTCCGAGGAGGAGTCGCTTGGCGCCGGACAGCCCGCGGGAGCCCAGGATGAGGAGGTTCGGGGGATGCTGCTCGACATGGGCGATGATCTCGTCGACCACGACGCCTTCGAGGGCGATGCCGGTGACCGCTGTGATCCCGGCCTTTTCGGCCTTGGCGATCGCCCCGTCGACCAGAGCCCGATAATATTGGATCTCCGAATCGGGGATCTCCGTAGGAATGTACGGCTCCGACCCCGGGACGTAGAGCGGGACCAGGGGCGCCACGGCGAGCACGCTCAGCTCGCTCTGGTAATGGTTCGCGAGGTCGATCGCGGCGTCGAGGGCCCGATCGGAACTGGGGGACCCGTCGACGGCCACCGTCACCTTGGCAAACATGGAACCTGGCATCGGCCCGCCGAGCCCCCGGGCCGATAAGGGGGTTTCCCTGGGGTCGGAAATTCGGCTCGGAAGGTTTAAGGCCCGGGCCCCCGCCTCTCCCTCCCCGAGAGGCTTCCTGTGGCCCCGGTCTGTTCCAACTGTAACGGCACGGATTTCGTCTGGGCGAACGAGCTGAAGACCGGCATGACGGGGGCGTCACTGTCGCTCCGGGCGCGGGGCGAGGTGCCCCTCGGGACTCGGATTTGCCGGACCTGCGGCCACGCGGACCTGTTCCTCCGTGACATCTCGATCCTCCACCAGCCGCATAACTGGCGGCCGGGAGAGTTCGTCCCCATCGTGGCGAAGACGTCGACCCCGAAGTCGTCCCACGCCACCCATGCCGAGGCCGCTCCGCCGAGCCCCCCACCCCCGGTGCCCCTCAACTCCCCAGCACCCTCGATGGACTCCTCCGTCCCTGCGGCGCCCCCACCCCCTCCTCCGCCGGAGCCGATGCCGGCTCCGGATGCGGGCCCGACCGATCCTTCGACCAGTGAGCCGGTCCCCGGGAGTCCAGAGCCCGCGTCCCCCGCGGAAGGGACCGAGGCGTCCCCCGCGAAGAAGTCGCCACGCCGTCGGGCCGCGAAGCCGAAGACGTAGGAGCTCCTCGGCTCTCCCGGGGGGCTTTCCCCTCGTCCCCCCGGGCGAGGGACGCCGGCCTCCGGCTGAATATCTGTCCACCTCCCCCGAAGGCGGTGGCGGAGCTCGTGGCGTCGCCGCTCGCCGGGGGGTTCGAGCCCCTGCAGGTCCTCGCCCCGGACCCCGCGGGTGGACCCGGCCCTATAGCAACGTGCCGGCCCGGATGATCGGGGTTCCGTCGATCGCTATCTCGGAGCCGGCCAACGAAAACCAGCTGAAGAAACTCGACTTGTTGGTGCCGTTTAGATACCGGTTCCCACCGAGTTGGAGGGAGACCGAGCCACCCTCGACCGTCTCCAGATTGGGGACATCCTTGACGGCCGGATTCAGCCCGAGCTTGAGAACGCTCGTGCGGTCCTTTCCGGCTGTCCCGCTCTTGTACCTGACGGGCAAACTCCCTCTCTCCCTCCTCGAGGGAATACGAGGTAAGCCGACCGTCCGCGAAATCGAGCGTTCCCCCGGCGTGCCAGTTCCACCAGATGTTGGTTCGACGGTTGGCGCGGAAGGTCCCCTGAGCCGTCCTAGAATCGAGGGCCACGTCGAGGGTCCCGGCCGGGACTTGCTGGAGCATGCCCGAGAGGGAGTCCCCCGGGCCATACGGACGGGGTCTACCGTCGAACGTCTGGGGAGCCACCCCTGCCAGGGCGACTTCGAGGTCGGTTCCGTTGGAGTGGGTGATCCGCATATTCTTGCCGCGGGTGAGTGCCTTGGTAAGGCGGGCCGCGCGTTCGGCCAGCTCTTCCGGGTCGACGAGAGACGCCCGTAGCACGCTTTGCCCCCACCGCCGTCCATTCACACCCCACTCCCGTGCTCGTCGCTCCGTCACGAAGCCGGTGGTCATCCGTACGCCGCGGAGCCCCGCCTTCCGGGCGACAGCGTACCAGGGCCAGTTCCAGGCGAACGCCTCCTCGCCGGCTTTCTCGGGAAGTCGCTCCAGGCGGTCGGTGTCGCCGGGGCCCCAGAAATTGACGTAGACGTCGGCCGCCTTCAACGCCCCCCACTCCGGGGCGCTCGATTCCCCGAGGAGCCGGCTTTGCTTCCGGTCGAACGTCCGCCACCACGAGTCCTCGTCATTGTGGACGAGCAGGACCTTGCCGCCCACGCGGCGGACCTCATCGACCATCGCCGAGGCCATCGGCACCGTGTGATCCCAGGATTCGATGATCGCATTCTCGCCCGGTCGGACCTTCAGGTACTTGGTGACGATATTGCGCGCCGCGTTGCGCTGGAGTTCCGAGGGGGTCGCCGGCATGGCCGGGGGGGCGCATTCGCCGAGCCTACTTGTAACTCGCCCGGCGGGGTGGAGCCTCGGTAGCGTCGGTACGAGTCCCAGCGTCCCCCGGCAACCTTTTGCTCCGCGAAACAGAGCTCCGCCCCGCGGTGGTGCGCCGCGATTTCCCCAGGAACTCCGTCAAGAAGGGAGATAGCGGGGCATGGATTTGAACCATGGATCTACGGGTTATGAGCCCGTCGGGATCTCAGGACGGGCGGACGAACCGCGCCGTTTTCCTGACTACCCTACCCCGCTGCGGCGCGGTCGAGGAGGTCGCCATATATGAGGGTCGCGATGGCCGGTCCGTCGATGCCCGCGTCCCCGACCCAGGTACGGTCGCACGAGGGTCGGAGGCGGGGTCCCGTCCGCCCCAAGAGGCTGGCGAGCACTCGCATGACGGAGACGGACCCGGTGGGGTTCCGGAACCTGGGCGACCTCGAGGAGGCGGCCTCCCAAAAGGTCCCCGCTGCGATCTGGGACTACATCCAGGGCGGGGCGGGGGAGGAACGGACCGTGCGGTCCAACCTCGCTGCGTTCCGTGCGCGGACCATTCGGCCGAGAGTGCTCACGGATGTCCGATCGATTGACATCACGACGAAGATGCTCGGCGCTCCGGTGGGACTTCCTGTGTTCGCATCGCCCACCGCGTATCAGGGTGCGATCCACCCAGAGGCCGAAGCGGGGACCGCCCGCGGCGCCGCGGACTGGGGGGCGCTCGCCGTGTTCAGCACGCTCTCGACTCTTTCATTGGAGCAGATCGCCCAATCGGCCTTCGCCGCGCCCCGATGGTTCCAACTCTACCTGCAACCGGATGCCTCCGTGACACGCGGTCTGGTAGAGCGGGCCGAAAGGGCGGGGTACGACGCGATCGGTACTGACCGCGGATGTGCCGCTCTTGGCGAACCGGGACCGACAGGCGCGCGGCGGATTTGCGCTGGACGCTCCCCTCCCGGTCGGCAACGGGACCGACATCGTATCTCCCGTCCGCGCTCCGGTCCATGTCGGAGAGAAGTACGTCCTCCGGGACGACGCGGGCGCGACCTGGGCGGTTCTGGAGGAGCTCGCGAGCTCCACACGCCTTCCCATCGTCGTCAAGGGGGTCCTGACCCCCGAGGATGCCCGCCATGCCATCGACCACGGGGCGCGCGGGATCATCGTCTCCAACCATGGCGGCCGACAGCTGGACGGAGCGCCGGCCGCCCTCGACGCCCTCCCCGCCGTCCTGGCCGAGGTGCGTGGGACGGCGGAGGTGTACCTAGATGGCGGGGTCCGCCGGGGCACGGACGTCGTTCTTGCTCTCTCCCTCGGGGCGGCGGCGGTCGGGATCGGGCGACCGGTCCTATGGGCGCTGGCGGTCGGGGGATCGGCCGGGGTCTCCCGGCTTTTCGAGCTCATCGGCCAGGAGGTCGCCAGTGTCATGGCCCTTGCCGGTCGTCGGTCGCTGGCCGAGTTGACTCCCGACCTGGTCGGAGTGTCGCCTTACGGAAGCCGGGACTGACGGGTCCCATCGGACGTCCCCCGGGGCAGAGCGACCTCGGGCACGCCGATGACCTGGCGGAAATGGTTCACCGAATCCGGTGCGAATCCGGCGAAATGGTTGTTGAAGAACACGAAGGCCACGCGCACCTGGTCCCGGACCTTCTGCAGACGCTCTCCCCAGAGCCGGAGCTCGTGGCTCCGGTCGGCCCGGATCTCCCCGTGCCGCTCCTCGGGGATCGTGGTGTGGTCGCCGATGAACCGTAGGTACACCACGTCGGTGGTGAGCTCCGGCGGGACGTCGACGTACGTGAGGTACGACCAGACGAGCGCCATTCCGCGCTGGCGAAGGAGCGAACGAACGTGGTCGAACGGCTCCCCCTGGAACCAACCCGACGCTCGGAGCTCCACCCCGTACCGGGGTCCCTCCGGGAGCGCGGCCAGGACCTGATCGAGGTAGTCGAGGTTCCCTCCGGAGGACCGTGGAGGGCGGAACCAAGGGGCGAACTGGAGGACGATCGCTCCGAGCTTCTCTCCAAGGAGCTGCGCCGTTCGGACAAATTCGCCGATCGAGGCCGGGTCCACCGGCATCTTGGGGTCGATCAGGTCCCGGGGGAACTTCAGGGTGAACCGGAAACTGGGGGGCGTCACCCGGCCCCACCGCTGGACGAGGAACGGGGTGGGGGAGCGGTAGTACGACGAGTCGACCTCCACGCAGTCGAAGTACCGCGCGTAGAACGCCAAGCGGTCCCCGTCGGAGATGCCATCGGGATAGAAGCGACCGGACCACGAGGAGGAGGTCCAGGAGGAGCAGCCGATGCGGGTCTCCACCTTCGGCCGATGGCCCGCCGAGTACATGGGCGCGCGCCTGACGCCGGGGAGCGGTTGGAGGCTCCGAGCGGGATATCACTCCCCCCTCGACGGCGGACCGGCCCTCGGCCCCGTGGTCCGCCACATTCTGGGCTCCCCGGCGGGGGAGGGCCCGGGGTCCGGCGCGGGCCGGAGGTCGATGATCTAGAGAGGGACCGGGGGACCGCCCGAGGCGATCCACGCGTCGACCCGGTCCTCAACCATCTGAAGCGGGAGCCCGCCCTCCCCGAGAACGATGTCGTGGAACGCACGTACGTTGAACTTCGCGCCGAGCTTCTGTTCGGCCCGGGTCCGCAGCTCCCGGAACTTCAGCTGACCGATCTTGTACCCGAGCGCCTGGCCGGGCCAGACGATGTACCGATCGATCTCCACGGTGATGTCCGCCATGGACCGGCCCGCGTTCTCGGCGAAGAACCGGATCGCCTGATCCCGGGACCATCCCATGGCGTGGATCCCGGTATCCACCACGAGGCGAACGGAGCGCCACGCGTCGGCGATCAGCTGCCCCATCTTCGAGAGAGGGTCCTGGTAGAACCCGAGCTCTTCGCCGAGGGTCTCGGCGTACAACCCCCACCCCTCCACGAACGCCGTGAACCCACTGTGGCGGCGGAACGCGGGCAGGCCTCCCAGCTCCTCGCTGATCGCGAGCTGGAGGTGATGCCCTGGGACCGCCTCGTGGAGGACCAGGTCCTCCATCTCCCAGCGCGGCCGGGTACCGAGGTTGTGCGTGTTGGCGTAGAAGACCCCCGGCCGACCATCGGACGTGGCGCCGGGCATGTAGTACGCCGCCGGAGAGCTCGGGGCCTTGAACGCGGGCATCGGCTCGACCCCGTAGGGAAGCCGGGGGAGGTGGCCGAACAGCCTCGGGAGCCCGGCGTCGGCGCGCTTCCCGAGGGCACGGTACTTCTCCACCAGGGCATCGGCGGTATCGAGGAAGAACTTCGGGTCCGTACGAAGGTAGGTGTAAAACTCCGCGAGGGTCCCGGTGAATCCCGCGGCGACCCGGACCTTCTCCATCTCCCCGTGGATCCGGTCGAGCTCGGCGAGACCGATCCCGTGGATCTGCTTCGCCGTGAGGCTGGTGGTGGTCTGCCACCGGATGAGGTGCTCGTAGGCCCGGGGTCCGTTCGGCACCGCGGCGATCCCGACGGAGTCGCGACACGCCGGGAGGTACTGGTCCTTGAGGTAGGAGTGGAGGCGCTGGAGCGCAGGGCGGACCGCCTCCGTGTAGATCTTGCACGCCGACGAGCAGAGCGAGCCCCACTCCGGTTCGCTGATGGTAGGCGGACGGTGCTGGAACGCGTCGAGGAGAGGGCTTTTCATCGGGTCCTCGGGGATCAGGCCGAGGACCTGGGCGGGAACTCCCTGGATCGCGGCCCGGGGGGCGGTATATCCACGGTTCCGGCCGGCGTCCAGCAGGAGGACGTTGTTGTCGATCGCCGCGGGGGCGGCCCGCAGGCGCGCGAGGATGTCCCCGAGGTCTTTGACGGTTTGACGGGGCTGCATCACCACCAGGTCGGCGAGGCCGAGATGCACGCCTTCCATCTGGCTGATCGGCATCCACAGGTTGTGGGGCATCCCGAAGTGGAACGGGTTGGGCTCTTCGCCGAACTCGAGACCTGCGACGGCTTCCTCGAGGAGACCTTGGTAAAGGTCGTAGTCGGTCCGGTCCTCGGGAGACAGCTCGTCCCGGCGGAAGGCACGCACCGCCGAAAGGCTCGATTCCAGCTGCTGGCGACGGCGGGCGATCCCGGCGGAGGAGTCGTCGGTCCATCGGTCGTTGCGGCCGGGGTACCCGAACACGGTCCCCAGCTCCGGGTAGAGGTCCAGCCAGGCACTCCAGTCGTGGTCCAGGAAGGCTCGGAACGCGCTCGCGCTCGAAGGGGAGCTCACCATCGGTAACACTCCCGGGACCCAGAGCCCTCCCGCATTTAACGCTCGGAGCGGCCCTCGGAGGGCGGTCCTAGGAGGGAGGCTTCGGGGCCCCGGGTCCGATTCCGGCGGAGAGGGCGGACCGGCGCCGATACGGGTCGTCGAGGATCCACTGACGGAACGCCGCCGGGCTCATCTCCCGCCCCAGGAAGTCGCGCACGAGGTCGGCCGCGGGTCGAGAGCCGCCCGGGGCGAGGATCTTCGAGGCGTACCGCTCCGCCAGCTCGGGGTCGGTGAGGGATCCCCGGGCGAGGAAGACGCTGAGAAAGTCCCGGGCCACCACCGCCGACCACGCGTAGGTGTAGTAACAGGCGGAGTATCCGATCAGGTGTCCCCAGGCAGCGTGCAGGTGGAGGTCCCTCGGCATCGTGACGGGAAGGTACGAGGCCATGATCGAGGCGAACAGATCGTCGAGGTCGAGGCCCTCCGGATCCCGGTCGTGGAAGCCGAGCGACGCGGCGCTCAGCCCCGCCTGGAACGACCAGCCGCCCGCTCGACCGAGCCCCTCGGAGGCTTTCAGGCGCTCCAACAGCTCCATGGGCACAGGGGTCCCGTCCGGGGTGGCGGCGAACTGACGGAGGGTCGCCGGGTCCCGGGCCCACTCTTCGAACAGCTGGGAGGGCGCCTCGATGAAGTCCCGTTCGACGAACCCCATCCCATTGTACAGCCAACGGATATCGCCGGAGAGGAGAGAATGGACCAGGTGGCCGAACTCGTGGAAGAACGTCACCACCTGGCTGTACTCCATCCGGGCCGCGTCCTTCGGGGTCGACGGATCGAGGAAGTTGCAGACCAGGACCGACTGGGGAAGCTGGACGCCCCCCTCGCCGATCCGCAGGGTGAAGTGAGCGGCGTGGTTGTACTTGCCGTCGCGGGGGACCATGTCGAGGTAGAAGCGGCCGACGGTCGTCTCGCCCCGTCGCATGTCGTACGCATCGATCGTCGGGTGCCACAGTCCCTCGGCGGCAACGGGGACGATGGTCACCCCGAACAGTCTCCCGCAGAGCGAGAACAGCCCATCGCGAACTCGCGGGTAGACGAGGTACTCCCGGAGTTGCTTCAGGTCCACCCCGAAATCCTCCTGGCGGAGCTTGAAGTCGTAGTACCCGCCGACCGCGCCGCCGTCCCAGAGGTCGAGCTGCTGGGCGGTGGGAAAGTCCCGTCGTTTCCGGGTGAGGACCCGGGCCACGTGGTCGCGAGCCGGGTCGCGAAGGAGCTCCCCGAGCTCCGTCACGAACGTGTGCGCCGCCTTCGCGGAGCCGATCATCTTGTCCTCGGTCGCGTACTCCGCGAACGACGGGTACCCGAGCAGCTGGACCATCTCGTGGCGCTTGTGGAGCACCTGCTGGAGGACCGCGATGTTCTCCGGGTAGGCCACGTTCATCGACGCGTGCTGCATGCGGCGGCGAAGCTCCGGATCATCCGCATAGAGCATCACCGGCGCGGCGTCGGGATACTGTGTCGTGATCCGGACGACCCCGTGCTCGTCCGGGGGGTGCGACGCGACGTAATCCGAGGGTAAGCCGGCCAGGGCGCCCGGCCCTCGGACCTCGATCGTTCGCATGAGGCGGTTGATGTTCTCCTGGAACTGGTTGCCGAGCACGTCCACCTCGTCGTTGAGGACCTGGATCCGCCCCCGCCCCGTCGAGTCCAGTTCGACCCCGGCGCGCCGCATCTCCCGGAGCAGCCGATCCAGGGCATGTCGGGCATCCGGGTCCAGGGGCCGGCCGCCACGGCCTTCAGGGAATCGTAGGTCCCGCGTCGCACCCGGAACGCGGTGAAGAACCTCTCCGATGCCTCGGAGACCCGGCGGCCGGCGTTCCGTTGGTCGGGATCCGGATGGGTGTTGAAGATCAGCGATGCGTGGCTCGAGAGGTCCGCGACGCGTCGGAGAACGCGGTCCAGAGGAGCCACGGTGTTCTCCACGGTCCGGGGCCGGGAGCCCGATCGATGGCGTCCAGCCGTTCGGTCGATTCTGCGAGAAGCCGCTCGGCTCTCTGTTCCATTTCGCCTGGCGGCAAGGTGAACGGGAACTCTCCCATCTCTGGAACGATCGTGACGGACATCGACCCCACTCGGCGGTTCCGAACCCGCGCAGGTAGAAATGCCTTCGGCAAATTTTCCGCGGCTCACCGCTCGCGGGGCCTCGCCGGATCGAAATCACCGCCCGCCTCCCGTTCGGCATGCCGATGGCGACCCCTGCCCAGTTCAGCCAGATCCGAATCCTGGCCGATGATTTCGCACGGAGCTGGAACTTCTACAAGGATGGGCTCGGCCTCACGCCGGTCCGGGGCCACGGCTCGCGGCCGTACGGCGAGTTCCGCGCCGGCCGTCGGGCGACGGTCGCGGTGTTCGACCGACGTGAGATGGCGAACGCCGTCGGGGTTTCGATCCTCCCGCCCTCGGGTCGCGCGACCGGACCCGTGGCCTTGGTCCTTGAGGTACCGGACGTCGACGCGTACGCCCGGGAGCTCCGCTCGCGCAAGATCTCCCTCCTCCGGGGCCCGACCGACCGCCCCCTCTGGGGACTGCGGACCGTGCACGGGCTGGATCCCGAAGGTAACCTGATCGAGATCTGCTCGCGCCTGTAGCTCCGCTCGGGAGATCCCCTCTCCTTTCGGACACGGTTCCGGAGCCTGCGATCCGCCCCGCGTCGTTTTCAATGTCGCCTGGATGGGGCCTCCGAGCGACCGGCCCGGCCTGTCGCGGTGCAGGGCGGGCGTCGAAGATGGCGAGCAGGCGAAGAGGCCCTCCCCCCGCCGATATCCGCACGGCCGACCAGATGCCGAAGCAGCTGCGGCCCGTGGATCCGCCCCCCGAGCTCGACCTGCGGCGAGGTCTCGGGCCGGGCCGCTATCCTCTGCTTTCCGTTTTTCGGGGGCTCGATCGCACCCCCGGGTTCCGGCGGCTCGCCTCCCCCGGGGACCGACTTCGCCGGACGGTCCGGGCGGCGCACGTCGTCATCGTGCCGGAGGACGCCTGGATGTACGTGGCGCCGCGGGTGACCCCGGAACAGATCCGTCGGTTCGGCTACGAGATGCTGACCAGCAGCGAGGACGTGATCGTCGTGGGCCACAAACATCTCGCCCGGAGCCCGGGCCTCATCCTCTACCTCGACATCATCCACGAGTTCCTCCACCTGGTCCAGCGCGCCGATGGCCGCGAGCTATGGGACCCGAAGGTCGACTACGTGGACCGCCCGACGGAGATCGAAGCGTATCGCCATTCGGTGGACGAGGCCCGCCGCCTGGGAGTCTCCGATGAGTTCCTCCGGGACTACCTCCAAGTGGAGTGGGTCTCGCTATCGAGCTTCGACCGGCTGCTCCGCCACCTATCGGTCGCCCCCCGTCCGCCGCGGGGGCGGTCCGCCCGCCGTGCGCCAGCCCCGATCTCCCCCGGCCGGGCCCCATCCGACCCCGACCCAGATTCGGGTCCAACGCGACCCTGATAACCTTCCCCGCGGCTCCCCCCCGGTGGTGCCGATCCCAGCGCTCCGGCTGGAGGGAGTGACGTTCAGGTACGGCGAGCGACCGGTGCTATCGGACCTCTCCTTCTCCGTCGCGCCGGGGGAGGCAGTCGGGTATCTAGGTCCCAACGGCGCGGGCAAGTCTACCACGCTCAAGCTCCTGGCAGGGCTCCTTCGCCCGGCTGCCGGGACCGTCGAGATATTCGGGGGCGCGGCCCAGGGTTCCTCCCGGGTGCGGCTCGGGGCCCTGATCGAGACCCCCGGCGTTCCTCCGTACCTCCGAGGGGTCGATCTTCTCCGCTACGTCGCCGAGGTCCGGGGGATCCCGACGGCACAACGGACCGAGGCTATCCAGGCGGCGGCCCGAGAGCTCGGCGTCGAGGACCGGCTCGGATCCACGATCGGAGGACTGTCGACCGGCCTTCTCCGCCGCCTTCTGATCGCGACCACTCTGGTCGGGGACCCGGAGGTGCTGGTCCTGGACGAGCCGACCCTCGGCCTCGACCCTGTGGCCCGGCATGACCTGCGCCGGGTACTGCGGTCGCTCCACGAGTCGGGCCGGACCCTCCTCATCTCGACGCACCTGCTGGATGACGTGGAATCGGTCTGCGATCGGGTGATGTTCCTCCGCGACGGCCGACTTGTCGGGGACGAGCCGGTGGCCGGCGGAAGCGCCGAAGGGGACGGGTCCCGGCACCGGACCTTATCGCTGCAATTCCTGGAACCGGTGGAAGCGGCGACCCTAGGGGCACTCCTCCCGGCGGGCGGTACCGCCCGCGCAGAGGGCGACCGAACCGTTACCGTCGATTTCACCGGGGATGCTCGACAACAGGCGGAACTGGTCGCCCGGATCGTTGCCGCCCAGCTCCCCCTCACGGGTGTCCGGCCCGCGCTCGACTCCCTCACCCGGCGGTACCTCGAGGCGGTGGGCCGGGAGGACGCCGGATGAACAGCGGCGGGAGGACCGTGCTGGTCAACGCACGGTGGGAGGTCACCCGGCTCTCCCGCTCTCGCCGATTGTGGCTCCTCCTGATCCCCCCGGGCGCCGGGCCTCTGGGGAGCGCCGTGGCGGACGTGTATCTCCGGATCCCGACCGAGGCGACCGCCGAGATCCTCGGCCTGCTCGTCACCGCGGGCCTGACGGCCCTGATCCTCCTCGATCTCACCGCGCTCGCGGTGGGGGAGGATCTCACGTACCGGGCCGACCTCCTGTTCTTCCCCCTCCCTCAGGACCGGTCCGCCGCCCTCACCGGTCGCCTCCTGGTGGCAGTGGGCGGATGCGTAGGCGCCTATGGGATGGCGGCGGCTGCCATCTGGGCCCTCGGCGGCGCCCTCGTGGTCGCCCCGGCCCCCGGGGTCGGGGTCCGGGCCGAACTGTTCCTCCCCGCCCATCTCCTCCTCGCGATCCCCGCGCTATTGGTGTTCCTCGCCGGCGTCACCTGTCTCGCGGCGTGGTTCACCCGACGATCGTCGGAGGCGATCGTGGCCGGTGTCCTCGCTGGGGTCGTGGCCGCCGGCGGCGCCGCCTACCTGCTGGCCCAGGGCGAGCTCACGGCCGCGTTCCCGGAGATGCTCCTGGTCGCCGGGGCCGGGGCGATCGTCGGGACGGTCGCCCTGGTCGGGCGACGGATAGCTTAGGGGAGACTAGGCGGCGGTCGACATCCAAAGGATGTTCCCGTCGGGATCGATGAACCGGGCGATCCGGCCCCACGGCTGCTTCTTAGGAGGGGTGGCCCACTTCGCCTTCGCCTTTTTCAGGGCCCGGACGACCTTGGAGAAATCGTCCGGGACGATGAGGATCCCGGACTCTCCCACATCGGCCTTCGCCAGTCGGGGGCCTTTCTCGCACAGATGGAGGCCGGCACCCTTCTTTCCGTCACCGACGACGACCCAGTGCTCGTTGTCGTCGTCCATGACCTTCCACCCAAAGACCGAGACGTACCAGTCGCGCGCCCGGTTCCGGTCGGTGACAAAGATCGCGGCGGAGGTGATCCGGTTCGCCATGCGGAGGGCAGGACCCCCGACCACATGGGCGTTGCGGGTCCGGCCTACCCGCGCCGCCCCCGGCGGCGAAGGACCTCGACCGCGCCCACCGTGACCGCCACGCCGACCGCGAGGCCGATCAGAAGGACCTCGAGCTCGGACGGCCCGGCCGCCGGGGCCGAGTTTCCCTTCACCGAGGGGGGAGGGCTCGAGGTGTTGGTAGATCCACTGACGGTCACCGTGAAGTTCTGGGTGTTCGAGGTCCCGAGGCTGTCGACCACGTGCAACGTGACCGGATAGGTTCCCGGCACAGTGTAGGCATGCGTGGCATTGGCCGCACCCCCGCCGACGCCGTCCCCATACTCCCAGAGGAGGCTGTACGGGGGGAGACCGCCGCCCACCGAGGCGTTGAAGGTGATGGGCACTCGGAGCGCCGCGGCCTGGGGGGCGACCGACGCCGTGACCCAGAGGCCGGTACCTACCGTGATCATCGCGTTCGAGGTCCGTGTCGTGCCGCGGGCGTCGGTGATCGTGAGGACCGTGTCGAACGCGCCCGACGAACCGAAGGTGTGGGAGGTTGAGCCCAGGTCCGATGTGGCGCCGTCGCCGAAGTCCCACGTCGTTCTATAGGGGACCGAGCCGCCCGAGACAGTGCTGGCGAAGAACACGGTGAGCGGCGCCGGCCCGCTCGTGGCGGACTCGCTGAGGCCGACCACCAACGGCTGGACCGGGGAGGCGTTGACCGAGATGTTGAAGCTTCGCGAGAGCAGCGCCCCCGTGCTGTCGGTCAACGATACCGACAACGAGTAGCGACCCGGGGCGCCGTAGGTGAAGCTTGGCGAGGAGCCGCTGCTCTGGTTACCGCTCCCCGACGTCCATACGAACGAGTACGGTGGAACTCCTCCTGTGGCGAGGCCCTGGCACTGGACCGTGAGCGGTGCCGAACCCGAGGTCGGGGCCGCCAGCGCGGACCCACTAAGCGCCGGTCCCACGACGACGTGGAGGCTGACCGTCCCGATGCTTCCGTTCGTGTCCGTGACCGAGAACGAAGGGAAGTACTGACCGGGCTCGGCGTAGACCTCGGTCGCCGTCAGGTTCGCTACCGTGGTGCCGTCCCCGAGATCCCACAGCCCCGAAACGGCCCCGTGAGCCCCCGTGACGTTCGACGTGAAGTTCACCGTGAGCGGAGCGACCCCGGAGACCGTCGAGGCGTTGACCGTGACGGCGATCTGATACAGCACCCAGGTGTCGTCGAAATCGCCGATCGCTCCGGCGCCACTGAACAGCACGAGCTCGTCATCCGGTGGGAACGTGCTCAGGATCCCAAACTCCCTTGGGGGCGGGGAAGCGCTGACCGGTACCTGGGTCCACACGCCGTCCAGGAACGTCCAGGTGTCCCCGAACTGACCGCCCGAGTACACGGAGCCCCCGAAGAGCACGACGTGGCCGAGCGACCCGTCCCAGCCGATGCTCGCCTCGGTACGGGCGGAGGGGTGCGTGGCCGGGTGTAGCTGAGTCCAGTTCCCACCGGCGAACTCCCAAGTGTCCGAGGTACGTGCTCGATCCGTAGTCGTCGCCGCCGAAGAGGAGGGTCGCATTGTCGGCCGGATCGAACGTGAGCGCCACATTCTCCCGGGCGGAAGGGGACGGCTTAGGATGGAGCTGGGTCCAGGCTCCGCCGAGGTACGTCCACGTATCCCCGACGGCCGCTCCCGCGCAGCCGCCGAAGAGCAGGAGGGAGCCGTCGGTGGCGTCCCAGGTCAGCGACGACGCCCACCGGGCCGACGGGTGGCTGGTCGGGTAGATCTCGGTCCAGTTGCCGTGCAGGTAGGTCCACGTATCCGAGTCAGCGCCGGAGTTCCCGGATCCCCCGAACAGCAGAAGGTACCCGTCCGTAGGGTCCCAGGCAAGTGTCCCGTGGTCGCGACCGGACGGGGCGGACTTCGGATGGATCTGGGTCCAGTGACCGGCTTCGAACAGCCAGGTATCGGCCAGGTAGCCTCCCCCAGCGGAGTATCCCCCGAACAGGACCGAGTAGCCGTCCGCGGGGTCGTACGCAAAGCTCCGACCGTAGCTCCGGGGCGGCGGAGCCGTCCCCGCCGTCGAACTGACATTCGCCCACGCCGGCGAGCCCGTCACGCTCGCCCCGGCCGTGGCACCCGGGGCGGACCCTACGGCGAAGAGAGAAGGGTAGGGTGCGAGGCCGAACGGAACGGGGTCGACGGCCGGGCCCCCGCGCGCCGGAGCGGATCCCGCGGGAGGGGACGCCACGGCGGGGCCGGGCACCGAGGCGAGCAGGAGGCCGAGAACAACGAGTACCCCGACCTGGAGCGCGAGCGGGCGGAGGATGCGGATCATCGGGGGTTCTGCCATCGGTGACCCGAACGACGGATCCCCTCTACTTTCACTTTTGGCGCCGGTACGCTCGCGCCGGAAGGCCTCCGTTCGACCTTTCCGGCACCTCCGGGGCCGAGGGGAGAGGCCAAATCCCCCTGTGGCTCGGCCATTCGATGACCGGAATCGCCGGACTGCGAGCCAACGCCTCTGCGACAATCAGCGCCACGATCACAGCGATCTCCCCTGTTCGCGACGTGACCACCGCCCGGGGACCGTCCCAGGTGGCGGATGCGACCCTCAAGGACGAGACCGGCGAGATCACCCTCACCCTCTGGGGCGAGGACACCAAGCGGTTCCAGGTCGGCCAGAAGATCCAGATCACCGACGGCTGGGTCAAGGACTTCCGCGGGAAGCTCCAGATCGCAGCCGGCCGTTCGGGCCGGATCAGCATCGAGGCGTAATCGCCCTCGCGGCCACCCTCCCGTCCCCCTATGGGGGACGGTCACGGGCGGTCAGACAACTCCCGATTGAAGGAAGGCCCACGATAGGGCGAACCCCAGTGCCAGCCCGGAGGCGGGCCCGATGGCCCACCCGATCAGGACACTTCGGATCGTCTTCCAGAGGACCGTGGACTGACCCCGGGCGACCCCGGTTCCGATCATGGCGCCGACCAGGGCCTGGTTCATCGATGTGAACAGCCCGAACGACACCGACGCCAGGATGACGGTTGCCTGGGCCAGCTGGGCGTACGTCGCCATCCGCGGGTCCAGGCGGACCAGGTCGAACGCCACGCGGCGGAGCAGCGGCCGGCCCCAGGTCAGGACCCCGAGGGCGAGGCCAACACCTCCGACCGCCCCGGCGAGCACGAGACCGAACAGACCGGTCATGACGAGGGCCCCGGAGGCGTTGGCGACATCATTGGCCCCCATGGCGAACGATGCCGCCCCCCCCACCACCACCAACCCAACGACCGCCGCCCGGCCGAGACCGGCCGCCCCGCCGGTGTCGGCGCCCACCGATCGGCCGACCGAACGAACAGGTACCCGGCAGCGAACGCGGCGAAGGGTGCCAACGCCCAGAGCGCCACGAGAACCCCGATCGTGGACCAGCTGATCGAGATCCCCGCGGCGAGCCCTGCCCCCACGGTCGAGAACACCAGGATCTGGATCGTCGACGTGGGGATCGTCACGAAGTTGTAGGCGCTCGTGAGGACGAGCGCACTGGTCACCACCGCGAGGGCGAGGCCGAGAGTCACCGTTGGGACCGCGAGGATGCCGTGGCCGACGGTGGTCTCCACGCGCTCGCTCGCGACGGCGGCACCGATGAATGCCAGCGGCGCCATCATGAGGAGCGCGGGGCCCAGTCGAACAGCCCCCGCCGCGTACGGCATCCCCATGCAGGCACCGGTATAGTGCGCGCCGATGCTGATCGCAAAGCCAACGGAGATCGCGATCAGGAGGTACGCGATGACGATCATCGACCCCAGTCCTCCCTCGGGCCCGAGCCCGTTGGGCCCCCTCCGGTGGAGGTTCGCCCCCGGTTGGAGAACCTCCCTTCCGACATGTCACTCCACCACCCTTCCGCGTCGTACGATGAGCGACCCGTCGATCCGGACATCCGCTCCGCGGAGGAGTGACCAGGCCCACCAATCCCCCCGGGTGTTCCCCCCCAGGTGGTCGTTCCGCCCGATCTGCAAGGTAACAGTGCCGAGGCCCTGGTCCTCGAGCAGGGGCGCCCGGTCGATCTTTTCGTTGAGCCCGATGGAGAGGCAGGCCGGGCGATCGCGGCCCTCTCCCGCCGCCTCGTACGACGGGGCGAACAGCTCCTGTCCATGGACGTACGAGGCGTTCCGGAGGCGCCCCTCCGAGAACTCCCAGTTCGCCCCCTCGTACCAACCGACCGCGTACGACAGAGCGGTCGAAGCTGGGACGTTGGAGCGGAAGCTCCCTTCCGCGTACCGCTCGTCCAGGGCCACGGACACGACCCCGGCCGGAAGGGTGACGAGGCTCCAGCCCCCCCGCGACGGGCCGGTGCGACCATGCCGTCCGATACCATCGGGACCCGGTTACGCAGCCGAAGGTCCAGGCGGGTCCCGTTCGGGTGACGGATCTCGACCTGGTGGCCCTCTTTTAGTCGCCGGGCCACCCGAGCCCCCCGACGGTGGAGGACGCGCGGCGGCACGGCGGTCGCCTCGAGGAGCTCCGCGCGCCACCGGTCCAGATCGACGCGGTACATCTTCGCGGAGGCGGCCGACGCCCGGCCGATCGCCATCTGGACGACCCGGGCCCCCGAACGGGCCGCCGCATCGTACAGGCCGTCCTGGTACTCTCCGAGACGGAATCGGGTGGCGGACGGGAGCGAGTGGAACCTCTCCCGGTCACTCGGCCCGAAGAAGCTGATGAACGCGTCCGAGCGTACCAGGGCGGCCCGCCGGTGGTCCCCGACCTGGGCCAGGTAGCGGGCCGGGACCTCGGTGGTCGCCGCCCAGTACGTGGGTTCGTCCTGGTACAGGGTCAGCGGCTGGGCCCCGATCCGGAGGCATTCAAGGGCCAACGCGTTGGAATAGTCAAGCGTACCGGTCCAGGTCTCCACGGTGAGACGCTCCCGGGGCCGGAGCCGCAGGTAATCCCGCAGGACGGTACGGGCGGAACGTCGGAACAGATCCTCCTGGGCGGGCGTCCGGGGCACGTCGCTCCCACCGATGTCGGGGCTATAGAAGCCGGGGTGCCCTGTAACAGAGAGCTCGTACCGTAACCGGTACGACGCCTCGCCCGCCGCCAGGTCCGCTCGGGACGCGGACCACCGGAACGGCACCATCCCAGGTCGGACATCCTCGATCGACCGGACCAAGGAGATCGCGGTCTCGGCGGGGACCCGGGACCGTCGGCTCCGGGAGTGCGCCCGGGCCAGCGAATCCAGTTCGTCCGCCGCCCGGCGTCTCCACACGGCCAGATCGGGGACGATCTCCCACCGGACCCGTGGGTGTCGCAAAGCCCAGCCCCGCAGGGCATCATCCGACGGAGCGGGGACACCGGTCGCTATCACCCGGAGCGACGGTCCGTCAGGGAACCACGACTCGACGGTCGCCAACGACCCCAGCAGCCCCCGGAGGACGCCGGGGCTGGGACCTCGGGTGGCCGACAGCGACGTGCCAGACGCCGCGATGAGTTGACCGGTGGCCACGCTGGCGCCCGTTGCCCCCTGCCTCGACCCGACCCCATGGCCGGGGGTGGGGGCGAGTACCTTCCGACCCTCGGAACCCGGGACGGGGTGGAGCGTGAGGACGAGCGACGCTAGCTCCCCCGTCACCCTCAGATCGGCGATGTCCCACGGGGCCTCGGCCGCAACCGGATCGGGGCGGGGGGGCAGGGGCGCGAAGCGCAGCGGACGGACCCCGTAGGCGTCCCACACCCGCCGGACGGTCATGTGACTGACCCCGAAGCGCCGGCCCAGACCCCGGCTCGAGGGGGGCCGATGGAAGGGGGCGGGAGATCGCAGGGTTTCCCGGAGGATGGCCCGTACGGTCCCGTCCCCGACGGTCCCGGTCCGGTAGGCGGGGGAGACATCCTCGAGCCCCCCGAGACGCCCGGAGAGGAACCGGCCGCGCCACCGGGCGGCGGTCCGCCGACTAATACCGAGCTGGCGGGCGATCCGGACGTCCTGCCAGCCCCGGGCCGCGAGGAGCACGACGGACGCCCGCTCCGCGGGGGGACCGTGCCCACGCTGGCGCCGGAGCAGACGTGCCCGCTCCTCCGGGCTCAGGGTGATCGTCGGTGCTACCCGCACTCCGGCCGCCAACCCTGCCCCGGATAAAAGGGGCCCCACCTATGCCGCGGCCCCTTATGGCCCTCGATAGATGTTACGCTCGCGCGATAGTAGATATGCGGCACGGCGCTCCGAGGAACGATGACGCCCGCGGTGAAGAAGTCCCGAACCGTCAAGAGTCCGAGGAAGGCCGCGCCCTCTGAGATTGCCCCCGGGGTTTTCGTCGGTGGGTGGGCCGATGCCGAGAAGTTCGAGGGGACCCGGTTCTGCGTCCTGGACGAGACCCCGGACGCGCCGTTCCCGGCGGAAGTGCACATCCCGATCTACGACTCCCAGGCGGACCGTCCGATCCGCCCCAACCTCGATCGTCTCGCCGACCTGGTCGCGGCCGCCCGGGCCAAGCATCAACCGGTCCTCCTGTTCTGCGGCCACGGCATCCGGCGGGGACCACTGGCGGGGGCGTGGTACCTCCACCGGCAGCTCGGGCTCTCGCTCGAGGAGGCTTACGGCCGGGTCCGGACCGTACGCCCGAAGATCGAGGCCGTCGAGGAGTGGGTCAACGACGCGTCCGTCCTCTCCGAGCCCTGAGCTGACGACCCCGCGATCCAGGAGGACCATGCACCCCGAGACCGATCCGGACGCCTCGTGGGTCGCCGCGCTGGCGGCTTCGTCCCCGGCCGCGGCCGAGCGGGCCGTGGCGGCCGCGGCCCGTCGCGCCACCCTGTTCCGTTCCCTGCAACGGTCGCACGCCGCGGCCGGCCGCCGCTCCTACATCGAGATCGACGCGCCTCTCGAGCTCCACGCCCTGGTCCGGCTGCTCCGCCCCCACGACGTGGTCGAAGTGGGGGTTTCGTCCGGCGTCTCTTCGGCGTACATCCTCGACGCGCTCGAGATGAATCGGCAGGGGACGCTCCATTCGGTCGACCTCCCGCAGCACCCACGGACACGACCGGGGGTTGCCCCCCGACGGGCGCCTCCTGGACCCTTCCCCCAGGGCGCTCCTCCGGCTGGGCGGTTCCGGCGGCCCTCTGGAAGCGGTTCGACCTGCGGCTCGGTGACAAGGCGGTGGTCCTCCCCCGGCTCGCCCGGGAGCTTGACCGCATCGACCTCTTCGTGTACGACGTTCCCCACCGTGACGCTACGAGCCGCCGCGAGTTCCGGGCCCTCGACCGTTCGATGGGCCCAGGGGCGGTCGCCATTGTGGACCACGGGCCCGGCGGGGAGCTATGCGGCGCGCTCATCGCCTGGGGCGCGCGCCGAGGCGCGGTCCCCGTCGGGCGGGCGGGGCTCGGGCTGTTCGGGATCCGACTCCCGGGGGCTCCTCGAGGTTGAAGGTCGCGGAAAGACCCTTTCTATCGGCCGGCCGTGGCGGCCCGGAGGCTCTCGATGTCTTCGCTCCCCTCCGGGGCCCCCGCGGGCGTTCCGCCGGGGCTGCTGGAGGCGATCCTTCGCATCCTCCGAAGTGCCGGCGTGCCGGTCCGCCGCCGGGCCATCCTCCGAGAGCTCGAGACCCATGGACACATGGTCTCCCTCGCGGGGCTCAACCGGGCCCTGGATCACACGAATCGCGAGGGGCTCACGAAGGATACCCCAGAGGGTGTGCTCCTCCTCCCTCCACGCTCCCTCGAACGCGCCGGGGGCTCCCCCCCGGTCAGCTCCAATCGGTGATCGGGTCCCCGGGAGGAAGGGCCGACGGGCCCCACGCCCCGGGGTCGATCGCGAGACAGCTTCGACAGGACATGTCCATCGCGCCGGCCTTCTGGAGGGGCATCGGGTACGGCGTGCTCGCCCAGCTGGTTCCGAACAGGATCGGGGTCCGGGGCGCTTGATTGAAATTGAAGAAGTCGAGGGGGAGGGGCGCGAGGCAATCCAGGACGGTCACGCATCGGATCCCGAACTGCCATTCTATGAACCTGAGCAGGGAGAAGAAATCGAGCTGCGTGTGGCTGATGTAGTTCTCTTTCGCGTACGGGCTGATCACGAGGATCGGCGCCCGGAACGATAGCACATCGTTCAACACCTTCGGGGGCGGTACGTGGTCGTAGAACCCACCGTAATCGTCCCACGTGACGAAGATCACCGTGGAGTTCCAGTAGCTCGATGCCTCCAGGGTGTCGACCAGGCTGGACACCCAGGACTCCCCGTCCGAGTTGTTGTACCCGGGGTGATCTGAGTTCTGCGGCGTCGGGATCACCCAGGAGATGTTCGGCAGGTCCCTGTTGTTGACGTCGGAGACCAGCTGGCTCCGGTCGACGAAATGGGAGTCGAACGGTGCCGAGTACGACTCGGCGCGACCCGCCAGCGGGTTCCAGTAATCGTAGGCGGTCCCGAACCCGATCGTCGCGAACGACTGGTTCTCCGGAAGGAGGGGGTAGTCGTAGTAGTCCCAGGAGACGTTGGTCCGGTTGAGCTCGTCCTGGATCGACGTGGTGGCGTTCGACTGGTTCCGGTAGGTCGTCCGGTCCGCGACCGTCTTGATGTAGGAGTCGTAAGAGATCGGGGGAGTCTGCCCAGCGAGGAGGTACCAGTGGTTCGGGAGGGAGTACGAGAGGTTCGCCGCCCAGAAGTTGTCACTGGAGGCGTACTCCTCGGCCATGTCCCAGTAGATCGGGATCGTGCTCTGGTTGTAATGGCCGAAGGTGAGGTTCGTTCCCTCGGCCCCGTAGAAACCATCCATGGCGCCTCCGTCGTACGCCTTGGGGCCGCTGATCCAGTCGTGTTGCAGGTCCGGGATGAGGAACTGGCGATCGGTCAGGTTGAACGGGACGATGCACCCGAAGGAGGGGTCGGTCGGGTACCTTCGGGACGCACGTGTGGGCGGGGATCCCGTTCCCGGTGGAACTGCAGTACGGACCCGCGGTCTGACAGTACGTCCCGAAGTAGCTGTCGTAATCATGGTTCTCCATCACGACCGTGATGACGTGCTGGATGTGGTCGTTGGGGGGATATCCCGGAAGGCCGGACCCCGGGGCCGGGAACACGGAGGACACCACCGGTGTGCCTCCGGGCGCCGGCGGGACGACCATCGGGGTCACGAAGGCGAGGGTGACGACCAGGATCGCGGCCGGCGTCGACCCCGCGCCTATCCACACCTGTCGACCGCGCACCGTCCGCCCCGGCTGTGACGCGCTGGGCCGGCCAGCGGGCGCCCCACCGGGGGCCGACGACCGCGGAACCGCGCGTACACGAGGCGAACCACCCTCACCGGACATGAAAACCTCTCCGCTCCTCCCACGGGGATCGCGGCGGATACGGCGAAGCCGCTTTGTTCCGGTCGGGGTCGTTGGACGGGATGGAGTTCGCCGCGTTCCTGCGAGGCGTCAACGTCGGGCGACGTACGCTGCGGACCGCGGAGTGGGCCGCCTCGTTCGCTGAGCTCCGGGTCGCCAACGTGGGGGCGGCGGGAACGTTCGCCATCTCGGGGGCGCCTGCGGCGGGACCCCTTCGCCAGGCGCTCCTCCGCAAGGTCCCATTCCCCACCGAGGCGGTCCTCCTGCCGCGGACCGCGCTCCGGGCCCTCCTACGGTCCCGGCCCCGCGGAGAGCCGCTCGAGCCCGGTAGCCGCCGGAGCGCGACTTTCCTGGCCCGTCCTCCGCGATCGGTCCCTCGTCTCCCCCTCGAGATGCCGCTCGGTGGCGAGTGGGAGGTGCGTCTTCTCTCCTTCGATCCCCCTGTGGTGCTCGGTCAGCACCGGCGGCGCCGACCGGATCGAATCCTCTACCCGAACGAGGTGGTCGAACGGGAGTTCGGCGTACCGGCCACCACCCGATGGTGGGAGACCCTCGAGCAGGTGGAGGCCGCGTTCCCCGCGGACGACCGCGCCGGCGTCGCTACACGTCGAGGCGGGCGCTCACCCGTCCGGCCCGGATCGCGCGCACCAGGGCCGCGTGGTCCCGCTCGGTCTGGTCGGCGTACCGCTCCGCGAACCGCGTGACCGCTCGGTCGAACGCGTCTCCCGCGCCCAGGTACCCGCTGATCATCGTCGGGTCCCCGGTCCGCGCGTGGGCCCGGGCCAGGGCCGCCCCGCACAGCTCCGCCTGCCCTACGAGGGCTTTCGGCCCCGCCGTGGCGAGGTCGGTCGAGAGCTTCATGTCGCGCAGCTGCCGAACGTAGAAGTCACGGGACCGCAGCCGGCTCCACCCCAGGAACACATCGGTCGCTTCCTGGATGAGGTGCTGGCCGACGACCACGCGCTCGGCATGGTTCGTGAAGATGCTGGCCCCGGCGTGGCCCTCCCAGACCGAGGTGTCGGCCTCTTTCAGCTGGAGGAAGAGAGGGTCCTCCATTTCCGCGTCCGCGGTCAGGAGGACGATCGAGCACACGGTCCCTACGCTCCCGACGCCGACGACCTTCTGGGCCACGTCGTCGACGTGATAGCGGTCGAGCAGCATCCGCCGGTCCTCGGTGAGGCTCTCGAGGTAGTGCTCGAAGAACTCCCTGGACTCCTCCGCGTCCGCGTGGTCCTCGTAGTGGCGGATCAGGGGCGGGTCGTCCCGGATCCGGTAGCGGCCGCGCACCCGATGGACGAGCCGTGGGAAGG
The DNA here is from genome assembly GCA_963708255.1 of uncultured Thermoplasmata archaeon. GTDB lineage: Archaea > Thermoplasmatota > Thermoplasmata > Lutacidiplasmatales > UBA184 > Lutacidiplasma. Next base: position 272,595 of record CAVPSE010000002.1, on the reverse strand, counting down.
CGTGGAGACCGGTCCGCCTTCGCGCGGCGGCGACATCCCGGTCCATCACCTCCCGTCCTGGACGGTGGACCGGCGCTGGGACGTCGTTCACGTCGATGTGGGCGTACCACGCGTCCAGGTATCGGAGCGCAGCGAACTCGCGGAGGACCTGCCGATAGGAACGGACCGCGCGACGGGCGGCCTTGGCGGCGAGCGCTTTTCCCACCCCCTGGACCCGCCCCGCGACCACGGCGCTGGTCGCGAGTCGCTTGATGTCCCATTCCCACGGCCCCGGCAACGTCTCGTCGAAGTCGTTGACGTCGAACACGAGGTTCCGTTCGGGCGTCCCGAACAGGCCGAAGTTGCTGAGGTGCGCGTCTCCTCCCAACTGCACCCGGAGGCCCGTGGTCGGGGTGGGACCCAGGTCCTGGGCCATCACCGCGGCGGCGCCCCGGAAGAAGTGGAATGCGGAGAGGGACATCCGGCGCGTACCGGATCGGGAGGAGGGAGGCGACCCGCCGCCGGTCGCTCGCGGCGAGCACCGCGACCGGGTCGGGGCGGTCCCGGGGCGGCTGCCAGCCGGCATGGCTGGATCGAGGTACCAGGCTTCGCAGCGCCTTGCCGGCGGCCGCGCGCTCCCCGCGGGCCACGCCTGGCCCGCGCGCCCGGGGATCCGCGGAGGACATCGCCATGGAGGGGCCAAGGTGCGGGAGCGTCCCGGCCTAGAAAAGGGCCCCGACGCCGCCGTCGGTTCCCCCGGCCCGTCCCGGGACGCCGCGGCCGCGACCTAGGCATTTAACCCCCTACCCCCTGCCCGGCCCCGCGGGGGCCTATGGTGGATCGGGGCGACATGGCGCGGACCATCGAACTGCTGGCCGGGATCCCGCTGTTCGCGAGCCTCAACGAGAAGCAGCTGAAGTCCGTCGCGCAGACAGCGCAAGAGAAGTCGATCGCCGCGGGCGCCCCGATCGTCCGCCAAGGTGAGAAGGGAATCGGGCTCTACATCATCCTCGACGGCGACGTGACGGTGGAGCGCGGCGGCAAGAAGGTCGCCACGCTGACGGCCGGCCAATTCTTCGGTGAGATGGCGCTCATCGATGAACAGCCGCGAACCGCGAACGTCCGTGCGGCGACGGCGGTCCGCTGCCTGTTGCTCTCCCGGTGGGAGTTCTGGAGCGTTTTCGCCGACAAGCCGGAGGTGATCCGGGCCTTGTTGGTAGAGACGGTCCGTCGCCTGCGCGGCGCCGGAACCGGCCTCACCGAGTAGCGCGGGCCTCCAGGAATGTGGCTCATGCCGCCAGCGCGTTGATCTGCCGCGTCGATAGGAGCTTCGTCGGAGCGCCGCGCTCCACCACATGGATCATCGCCCGCCCCATCTTCTCGGTGGTCGTCATCGAGTTGGGGGCGACCGCTTCCGCGATCCCCAGGAACGGCCCCATCAACCGGTAGAGGACCCGGTAGCTCCGCGTCTTCGAGCGGCCTCCGTGGAGCGGGCGGATCAGCCCAGGGCGGAACATGTACGCGGCCCGGAACGGCAGACGAAGAAGCGCGTTCTCCGTCCGCCCCTTCACCCTCGCCCACATCGAGCGCCCCCGTTCCGTGGTGTCGGTACCCGCCCCGGAAACGTAGGTGAACGTCATCCCGGGGTCGAGCTTCGCGAGCCTCTCCCCGACGGAGAGGGTCAGGTCGTAGGTCACCCGTCGGTACTGCTCCTCGGTCATCCCGGCGGAGGAGACGCCGAGACAGAAGAAGCACGCATCGTACCCTCGGAGCCTCTCCTCGATCGGAAGGAGGTCATCGAGGGAGGCCACCATGATCTCGGTCAGCTTCGGGCTTGATCGCCCGGAGGGCGTGCGGCCGACCGCCAACACTGCCTCGACCTGGGAAGAGAGCAGGCATTCCCGCAGGACCCCCTGTCCGACCATCCCGGTCGCCCCGAACAAGATGACCCTCATCGTTGGATCGCTCCAGCATCCTCCGGGGGTGTGCTATGGTCGGGGGCAGGAAACGTTGCTGACCCCAAAGTAGCCGGTGTGGACCGGTTCGATCCCACACGCTGCCGACGTTCGGCCAGGGCTCGATCGGCCTCGCTCCGTCCCCTGCCGCTCTCCACGGAAATGGCGCCGCCGGGGACCGTCGGGCCAGGGTCCCCAGGTCGCCGGGACACCGTCGCCGGGGAGACCGGTCGCCACGATCCGCCGCTCAGCGTCGGCGCCGCAGTATCACGGCCAGCACGGCCGCGACCACGACCCCGGCCACGACGGCGGCGAGGGCGTACTCCCACTCCGGTGTCATGGCCGGCGTGCTCGTAGGGGTCGTCCCGGGCGGGGGTGGGGGGTGATAGACAGTGCAGGCGGGGCCGGCGACCTCGATCGCCTCGGAGAGGACGACCGTTCGCCCGAAACTGTCCGTCAGGGTCAGGTTCAGCTCGAAGGTCCCATTCGCGGTGTAGAAATGGGTCACATTGGAGGCGGCGGCCGTGAAACCGTCCCCGAACTGCCACGTGCCGCTGAAAGGGCCTACCCCGCCGATCGTGGTATAGTTGAGCTGCTCGAGGGTCCCCTGGGGGGAGCACGAGGTGCTGATCATGAGGGCGGTGACCGACGGAGGGAGGGCCGAAGCATAGACGGTGATGTTGGTCGTGAGGATCAGGTCATCCCCGGCAGTGTCTGTACGCCCCGAGATGAGCGGCGAACGTACCGCTGTTGACGTACGTGTGTGAGACGGCAACGCCTCCCGCCTGGCTCGCCCCATCGCCAAAGGTCCATTCGAGGGTCACGGGGGGCTGCCCGTACAGCTCAGTGGCGGAGAAGTTGACGGAGAGCGGCCCTTCCCCGGCCCGTCGGTCCGCCGCCATCGAGATCTGGAGGGGCCGGACGACGGTGACGATCACGGAAGCGACTGCGGTGGCCCCCGTGGAGTCCGCGGTGGTGAGGCTCGCGTTGTACGATCCTGGAAAGCCGTACCGAGTGGCTCGCCGCCGGACCGTATTGAGCGGAGGATCCGTCGCCGAACGACCACGTGAGATTGTACGGCGGCCCACTTCCCCCCACGGGGACCGCCGTGAACCCGACGACCAAGGGGAAGATGTGGGGTCCGAACGGGCCCCCGGAGATCGCCGTGGAGAGCGACGGGAATACCTCGACCGAGGTATTGAGGCGATCCTCCTGGCCGGCGAGATCCGTGATGTTGACGGTCACCGGGAAGCTTCCCGCGTCGGCGTAGAGGTGGGAGACGGCGCTTCCGTACCCCGAGGAGCCGTCCCCGAAGTTCCAGAGGAAGCTGTAGGGAGGTATCCCTCCGTGGACGACCGCCGAGAAATTGGCGAGGTACGGGGCGTCGCGGCCGGACTCAGGGGCGGACAACGTCGCCGTTCCCAGTGGGAGTCCGAGGTCGTAAACGCCTCCGTTGGCGTACCCGTCCCCCGCCCCGAACAGGATCTGCCCGTCGACGATGATCGGGGAACCCTCGATGGTCAGGCCGTACGAGTGCGGATCCGGGACCGCGTACGCGCGCACCAGCTCGCCGCTCGAAGCGTTCCGGAGCTCGACGTCCGGACCCGCCGCGTCGATCACGAAGCCGTTGGCGCAGGCCGGGGCCCCGTAGATCGTCCCAGCGTCGCTTCCTTGCGTCCAGATCGCCTTGCCGGTGGAAGGATCGACCCCACGGAGGGAGTCGTCGTAGGTGGTATGGATCGTGACGGAGCTCCCCGCCTCGTAGAGGGTCGTGCCGTCAAAGGCCGCCGGCGCGTACAACGGCCCATTCCCGAGGAAGAGGCTCCAGACCGGCCCCCAGGACCCGTTGGACGTCACGTTGGAGGCGTTCAGCGCGTAGGCGTACCCGTTCTTGTTCGTGTCCACAATAAGCTCCCGCCCGGAGCCGTCGTGGATGAGGGTCGGTGTCGCCCCGAAGTCCTGATCCTGGCCCACGACGTTAGGGACCTGCCAAAACCCGAGGACGGCGAGGGTCGTGGCGTTGAGCCCCACGATGGACTGGGCGTACTTCTGGTGGACCCCGTTGTCGTTCCCCGTGGCCACCCAGATCGTACGATTGGCCCGGTCGAGCGCCGGCGTCGCCCAGATGGTGGACCCGATGGTCCCGCTCGGGACCGCGTCGAACTCGTGCAGGACGGCATGCGTCCCCGAGAGGTTCACCTCGATGAGCTTGCCTTGGACGAGGGGGCTGTCCGAGCAGCTGGCGAGGCCGATGTAGATCGCGCCATTGTAGACGAGGGGGCTCGCCCAGTCGAAATTCCCCGTGGTGAAGACGCTCACGCGCCATTCGACCGCGCCGCTCGACGCGTTGAGCGCGTACCAGTGGTCATTCCCGGCCCCCACGTAGAGCGTGTTGTTCCAGACGGTCGGAGTGGAGTCGATCCCTCCGACGTAGCAGGAGCTGCTCCGGCCCAGGTAGGTCGCCCAATCGAGCGCGCCGTTCGACGCGTTGACCGCGTACTCGTACCCGTTCCAGGCCCCGAAGAACACGGTACCGTTGATGTACGCGAGGCTGGAGTACATCGACCCATTGAGCGCGTACGCCCACCGAAGCGTGACGTTCGGAAGGTTCGATACATTCAACGTGGTTTCGGCTGTGGCCGCAGAATCACGGGCATCGTTCCCGAGGAAGGTGGGCCAGCTGGGGATGGAGGAGGAAGGGATGGAAGAGTCCCCGGCACGATGACTGCCGGGCAGGTGCACCGCGTGGCTCATCGGGGCGCCGGGCGCCCGCCCCAGTTCGGCGGCGGGGGCCGCAGCCGCCATGCTGGCATCCACGTGGATCGGGAAGGCCCCGATCAGCGTCAGCGCACCCAGGCACGCGGCTAGCACGAGGGGGCGGAGGGCGGCCGCCCGGGGCATTGCGCGGGGTGGCTGGGCCACCCTCGTGTGGGGTTGCATTTCCACGTGTAGTCGCGGGATGCGACCAGAGGTTATCCCGAGCCGTCTATTTCCGCTGATAGGGGCGATACACTCACCGCGCCGGTCGCGCCTGCGGGCCGGGGCCCTGGAGCAACCCTATGCGGTCCCGGGGGCTCCGGTCGTTGAACGACGCCATGGGAGTCCGAAATCTCCGTCAGACCGTGCGTATCCGGGCCGCCCCGCACGACGTCTTCGAGGCCATCGTCGACCCCCGCGAGCATGCGAAGTTCACCGGCGCCAGCGCGAAGCTGGACCGAAGGGTGGGCGGTCGATTCGCCCACTGGGATAACTCCCTCCAGGGGGTTGTGGTCGAGCTCCGGAAGGACTGCCGGATCGTTCTCGCCTGGCGTTCGACCGGCTGGCCCGAAGGTCATTACTCCATCGCCCAGTTCGACCTCACGCCCTCGAAGGGCGGCACGAAGCTGACGTTCTCTCAGTATGGGATCCCTGCTGGCGACTTCGCGGACATCCGGGAAGGGTGGAAGCAGGACCTACTGGGGCCCCCTGAGGACTTACTTCGAGGAGTAGCCGCACCCACGGTTCACCGAGGGGCCGCAGCGACGGCATCGACGACGGTCACGTTGACCGGCGTCGCTCCCCAGTTCACGAAACAGAGGGCCCATGCGCCCGCCGGGACCACATTGTTCTGGCCCTCGAGCCCGAGCTCGAGCGCGCTCAGGCTCACGTACCCCGACACATTGCTCTCCGCGTACGCCGCCCCTCCGGGCGGGGCGGTGCCGTTCGGCCCCGGCCAGTACCACGAGGGAGCGAGGCCGGAGAGCCCGACGGCGTCCCCGACGACCAGGGTGACCGGCGTGGGAATTGCGAGGACGCCCAGAAGGGCGGCCGGCGCGCCGAGCGTGAACCACAGTTCCAGCACCCCCGCATGTCCGCAGTCGTGAGTGCTGACACACTGCGGGTAGCCCCCCTCCGATGCGCTCCGGTTCTGATATCCGGGGACCGATTCCCGAGTACCGGCCGGGACCAACACCGACGCCCCCGCCCCGGCGAGGTAGACGCCGGTCACGAGAGCGACGGCGGCCAGCGCCCCTCCGGCGGTCCCTACAGCCGTGACCCATCGGGGCCGATATCGGGGGGTCATCGACATCGGACCCAGGCGCCGCGGGTCGAAGAGTCTTCCGAGGCACCCGGGCCCGCCGCAGGGTTCTTCCCCGGAATGCCCTACGGGGGCCGATGCCTGCCGAAGTTCGTCGAGCGGGAGTCGCGTTCCGCGACCGGATCGGTACCCCCCTCGTGGGAGACGCCCCCCGGGTCATGCTGCTCGGGAGCGGGGAGCTCGGACGAGAGATCGCGCTGGAGGCGATGCGGCTCGGCGCCGAGGTGATCGCCGTGGACCGATACTCGAACGCGCCCGCCATGCAGGTCGCCCACCGGCACCATGTGCTTCCCATGACGGACGCGGCCGCCCTGCGGGTCGTCGTGGAACGCGAAGCCCCGGACGTCATCGTGCCGGAGATCGAGCAGATCGATACCGACGAGCTGGTCCGGCTCGAATCGGCGGGCTGGACCGTCATCCCCGGCGCCGAGGCGACGCGTACGACCATGGACCGGGAGCGGATCCGGCGTCTCGCCGCCGAACGGGCTCGGGTCCGAACGAGCCGGTACGCGTTCGTGGAGAGTGTCGCCGATGCTCGTCGGGCGGTCCAGGAGATCGGGCTCCCGGCCGTGTTCAAGTCCATGATGTCGAGCTCCGGTCACGGAATGACCGTCGTCCGGGACCCGTCCGCCGTCGAGACCGCCTACCGGGAGGCCAGCGAACACGGCCGCGTGCCGAGTCCTCGGGTGATGATCGAGCAGTTCATCCCTTTCGACCGGGAGGTCACCATGCTCGCGCTCCGCCACTTCGACCCGTCGGGACGGATCGTCACGACCGTAATGGAGCCGATCGCCCACGCCCGTCCCGGGACCCTCTACCACGAGAGCTGGCAACCGGAACCGTTCCCGCCGGATGTCCGGAGGAGCCTAGAGACGACGGCCACCGCGGTGACCGACGCCCTCGGGGGGATCGGGATCTTTGGCGTGGAGTGCTTTGTCGAGGGGGGTTCGGTCTACTTCAGCGAAGTCTCCCCGCGACCCCACGATACCGGCCTCGTGACCCTCGGGAGCCAGTGGAACAGCGAGTTCGCGTTGCACGCCCGGGCGATCTTGGGACTGCCGTACCAGGGGCCCGAGCCGGTGGTCCCGGCGGCCGCGCGGGTGATCCTGGGCAAGGAGAGCGGGTGGGCACCCTCGTTCGGCGGGCTGTCGAGCGCGCTCGGAACCTCGGGCGTCCGGATCTTCCTGTTCGGGAAACCCGACTCGTACCCGGACCGGCGCCTCGGCGTCGCGGTCGCCCGGGGGCAGACGGTCGAGGAGGCCCGCGCGTTCGCCGAGAAAGCCGCCCTGTCGGTAGAGAGCCGGATCACGGTCACCTCGGACCGTTCCGGGGCGCCTCGCGGGCCGTGAGGCCCGTGTCCGTCGGGTTCAGTGCCGGTCCCTCTGCAGGCTCTCCTTGAGCTCGTGGTAGGCCCGTTGTGCCTCCTCGATGCTTGTCTCGTCCTCGAGCGTGGTCACGTCGCCCAGCGGCCGCTCCTCGACCACATCCCGGATCAGCCGACGCATGATCTTCGCGCTCCGGGTCTTCGGCACTTTGTCGACGAAGTAGATCTGGGCCGGTACCGCGATGGCCCCCAGATTGTCGCGAACGTGGAGTCGCAGTTCGTCCCGGAGCGCGGGGGTCGCCATGCGGCCGGGTTTCAGGATGACGCAGGCGACCGGGACTTCCCCCTTGATGGGATCCGAGCGGCCAATGACCGCGGCCTCGGCCACGGAGGGATGCATGACGAGGAGATGCTCGATCTCGGTGGTGGAGATCCGGTGCCCGGCGACCTTCATCACCTCATCGGAGCGGCCGAGCAGCCAGAAGTAGCCGTCCGAGTCCCGGAGAGCGTAGTCGGCCGCGAAGTAGACTCCGGGGAACTTTGAGAAGTAAACCTCCCGATACCGCTCGGGGTCCCCCCAGAGCGTCATGAACTCCCCGGGCCACGGTCGACGGATCGTCAGGAGCCCCTTCTCCATGGGGGCGACCTCGGTACCGTCCTCGTCCACGATCCGGGCGTCGACCCCCGCGAGCGGGAAGGTGGCGGAGCCGGGTTTGAGCGGATACTGGGCGATCCCGAGCTGGGCGCCGATCATCACCCCTCCGGTCTCCGTTTGCCACCAGGTGTCCACGACGGGGCACCGGTCCTTCCCGATGTGACGGAAGTACCATCGCCACGCAGTGGGGTTGATCGGCTCCCCGACCGATCCGAGGACCCGCAGGGAGCCGAGATCGTACCGGTCCGGCCACTGCTCCCCCTGCTTGATGAAGCTGCGGATCGCCGTGGGGGAGGTATAGAGGATCGAGACCCGGTGGTGCTGGACCATCGACCACCACCGGCCCCAGCCCGGGTGGTCCGGCGCCCCTTCGTAGAGGAACGTGGAGGCGCCGCGCAAGGTCGGGCCGTAGACCACGTAGGAGTGACCGGTGACCCATCCGATATCGGCGGTGCACCAGAGGAGGTCCGTCGGCCGAAGGTCGAAGATCGCCTGCGTGGTGTAGTAGAGCCAGACCATGTAGCCGGCGGTCGAATGGACCGCGCCCTTCGGCTTGCCGGTCGTCCCGGAGGTGTAGAGGATGAAGCTCGGGTGGATCCCATCGACCCACACCGGCTCGACGTGCTCGGCGGCGCCCTCGAGCGCCTCGTGGTACCAGACGTCGCGACCGTCCTGCATCTCAACCGGCTGGCCGGTCCGCCGGACGACGAGCACCCGTTCCACCGATGGGGTGGCCAGGAGCGCCTGGTCCGCGATCCGCTTGAGCTCGATGACCTTGCCGCGCCGCCACCCCCCGTCGGCGGTGACGACCACTCGGGACCGGGAGTCGTTGATCCGGTCCGCCAACGCCTGCGCGGTGAAACCGCCGAAGACGACGGAGTGGATCGCCCCCAAGCGGACCGTCGCCAGCATGGCGAAGACCGCCTCAGGGATCATGGGGAGGTAGATCGTGACCCGGTCCCCGGGGCCGACGCCGGCCTGTTGGAGGAGGGACGCGAACCGGTTCACCTCTCGGTAGAGCTGGAGGTACGTGAACGACCGCTGGTCTCCGGGCTCTCCCTCCCAGTGGAAGGCGATCTTGTGCTGGTGATCGGTGCCGATCCACCGGTCGACGCAGTTGTAGCATAGGTTGGTCTTCCAACGGGGGAACCACCGGGCGAACGGCGGCTCCTCGGTCTCCTCCATGACTGGACCGGCTCGCTCGGAGAAGTGGAGCTCGTGGGCAACCTTCCCCCAGAACGCCTCGGGGTGGTCGAGCGCTTCCCGGTTCACCGCGAGGACCCGGTCGATCCCCGGGGAGACGCCCGCCCCCGTCGGGAGCGATTCATGCGTCTCCCGGACCCGCTCCGTGGGATGTTCGGTCATCGACGGCCGCTCGAGCGTGGGGTCTGCATGGGAACCGGCGGCCCGGGGATCGTGAGAGCGCGACGGGCCCGGCCGTCGGTCCCAAGGGGCCGACGGGTCAAAACAGTTGGCGGGAGCCTCCCCCCGTGGCCGGGCGGTGGGAGTCGCCCGGACCGTCCTCCCGGGGGCGGCCGCTGAGCTCATACCCCCGTGGGGCCCCCCACGACCCGGGGCGAGGCGATGGACCCGTTCAGCCACATGCTCCTCGCCTATCTCCTCAACTTTGGCGCATTCGGCCCTTCGGGCCTTCAGTATGTCGTGGCCGGGGCGTTCGCCGGCGCGCTCCCGGACCTGGACGTGGTGTTCATTCCGATCTCGAAGTACCGCCCCTCTCCTGCGGCACCGGGGGATCTCCCACTCGGTGGTCGGCGTCACGGGGATCGCCATCGTGGGAACGTTCCTGGTCCCCCGGGGCCTCGCGTGGGCGTTCGGGGCTGCGTTCGCGGTGGGCGTTCCCTGGGAGTACTTCGTCGCTCTCGAGCTCGGTGGACTCTCACATGTGCTCCTCGACGCGATGGACCACTGGTCGGTCCCGATCTGGGCCCCGTTCTCGAAGATCGAGTACCACTTCGACGCGGACCGGATCATGAACGTGGGGGCCATGTCATTCACTGTGATCTCCTACGGGCTCATGCTGTACGAGCGGGGGCGCGTCCCACTGTGGGTCTGGGAGACCACGACCTGGCTCCTGCTCCTCATGGCGCTCCTCTACCTCGGTGTCCGGCTTACCGGGCGATGGCGGATCGAGCGGGTCCGGCGGCGCGAGGGTTTCACAGACGTGATCCCCCAAGCCAACCCGCTGATCTTCCTGCTCGTCGAGGAGGCCGGTTCCCCGGGCCAAGCCCGCGTCCGGTACGCGACCTACCACTTCCTGAAAGGATTCCTTGGGGCCCCCAAGACACTCGAGTTCCCGCTCGGAGAAGCGACGGCCGGCCCGGTCGCCAACGGGGACGAGGCGATCCGGCGGAGCTACGGACCCGCGCTAGCCGAATCGTGGGTCCTCGGGGAGACCCACCACTTTGCGGCCGTCAAGTCGACCCACGGATGCTACGAGGTCTACTGGCACTCCCTCGAGATGACCTTCTGGGGCCGATCGGCCGGAGTGATCGCTCGCGTCGACGCCACGACCGGCGCAGTGGAGACCCGCACCGCCTGGCGTGTCGCCGACCGATGGGCGGGCGCCGAACCGAGCTAGTGCCAGCCGTCGGTAGCCACAGATACCCGGCCGCTGTTCGGCCGCTCGGGGACCGATGCAGATCCTCGGTTGGGACGAGCTCACCAGCGATCAGCGCGGCCAGGTGGCCCTGATCGACTGGTCGGACTGGAACGCGCCGTCGGTGAGCGGGCTCCTGCACGAGCGATGGCTCCACGGTCGACCCTATCAAGAGTACCTCCTCCCTGGTCGCGGTGGAGGGCGAGCGGGTCCTGGCACGCGTCGGCACCGTCCGGGTCTCGTTCCGGGACCGGTCGGGGCCGAGCGGGTCCTGGGAGTCGGAGATGTGATCACGAACCCGCGAGACCTACGCCACGGGCTGGCCACCCGTCTGATGGCGGAGGTGCACTCGAGGGCCCGGTCGGACGGGCTCCGTCTCTCGTTCCTAACCACCCGCGTCAGCTGGGCGGCCCATCGCGCGTACGAGAAGCTCGGCTACCGCGACGTGTACTCGGCGGGGCGCGCGCTTCGATGGGTACCCCGATCGCCCGCAGTGGCCCTGCCAAGAGGGTTCTCCGCCCGCCGAGGCCGTAGGTCCGACGCATCCGCCTTGCGGCAGTCCTGGAGGAGGCGAGCTTCGGGCGGGTCGGTCTATTGCCTCGCTCCGAGGGGTGGTTCGAGGCGAGGATCCGGTTCCACTGGAACCGGGCCACCGATTATCTCGTCCTTCGACGGGATGGGATACCGGTCGGGTACGCGATGCTATCCGGCGGTTTCCGGCAGCTCAGCTGCACGGAGGCGGTACCCCGAAAGCCTGTCTTTGGACCTGCGCTCCTGAACGCCATCGAACGCCGGGCGGCCGGCCGATGGCTTGCGTTCGCGACTACGACCTTTCTCAGGGATCATCGGTCGGAGTTCCTGCGGCGGGGTTACCAGGAACTTGACCGAAGCCACGGTGTCCTGATGGCGTGTGCCCTCGGCCCCTCGGCGTCGACACTGGCCCGTCGGGCGCGGGCGGCGTTCAAGGACCGCCGGCTCTTCTTCCACCAGCACGACTCGATCTGACCGAGACTCCCGCCGTGTGGGGCAAGTCTAAGGGGGACCGGGCCCTGCGCGCCTCAGGTGCCCTATGGTTCAGAAAGTGACCGAGGTCGTCGGAACATCCCCCGAGAGCTTCGCCAAGGCCGCCGAGAGCGCAGTCAACACCGCCGCCAAGACCGTTCGACACCTGCGGTGGTTCCGCGTGACCGAGCTCGAGGGGCGGATCTCCGATCAGAAGGTCGTGGAGTACCACGCCACCGTCAAAGTCTACTTCGACCTCGAGGGATGAGCCGTCCTCGTAGCAGGCCGCGAGGTTTATGAGCCCACGGTTGACCTCGGGTCGCATGGCGAACGCCCTCCCTTGCCGCCGCGCCGCGAGAACTCCCCCCCGGGGGCCGCCGCGACGTCGCGGCCAGGGCCCTTGCGTAGGGGCCGTGTTGCTTCTGCTCGCCACGATGGTCGTCGTGAGCCCGCTGTCGTCCGCCTTCGATTCGTCGCCGCATCCGCCTATGAACGCCCCGACGGCGGCGTTGTCGATCGCTGGCGCGGCCACGGTGGCGGGCCCCTCCCCTCCGATGTCCTCCCCGTCGACGGGAGCTTCGCACTCCGATGGGACCCCCGCCCCTTCGACCGCCGCGAAACCCGAATGGTGGGATGTCTCCTCCGAGAGCACCACACCGTTCCCGATCGAGGAGTTCACCCAGGGTACATGGGATGGTGCCGATGGGGGAGTCCTCCTCTATGGCGGCGACGACTACAATGTCAACCTGAACGGGACCTGGATGTATGACACAGGGCAGTGGACAGAGCTCGCAACGCAGGGTAACCCCGGCCCCCTCTCCGGTGCGTCGCTTGCCTACGATCCCGAAACGGGGTATTCCGTCCTCTATGGCGGGGTCTCGTCCTATTCGCCGCTGTCGTTCAACAACACGACCTACTACTACTCCCACGGAACGTGGTCCGCCCACTCGCTCCCGGGGTCTCCCCCTGTCCCGCTCGCTGGGCAGATGGTCTACGATCCTGCCCTCGGGGGCATTGTCCTGTTTGGGGGCGAGGACGACAGCACCTCTCTCGTCCAGAACCAGACCTGGCTCTTCGACAACGGCTCCTGGTCGAAGCTCCCCACTCCCCACGCTCCCCCTCCGCGGTGGATCTCGCAGATGGCGTATGACCCGGCCCTCGGGGAACTGGTCCTCTACGGCGGATTCGACCAGGGCGGAAACTGGCTGGGCGACACCTGGGTGTTTGCGAATGGGACCTGGAGCTCGGTCAATGCCCAGGGCCTCGGCGTCCCACCGCTCGGGGCGGGGAACCTCGTCTACGATTCCGACCTCGGGAGCCTCCTCTTGGTCGGCGGGATCAATCAGCTGAGCCAGCAGGAGGTCGGAGCCTGGGCGTTCAATGGCTCCGTCTGGTCGGTCCTGGCGACGCAGGGTGGCTCCCATGGGCACAGCGCCGGGATCGGGGTCTGGGACCCACTCGACCACGAGCTTGTCCTCGCCGGCGGCGGCGGACCCGGGAGCCCCTCGTTCACCGACGTGCTTTCCATTCCGCTCACTCCGGTGAACGTCACCGCTCCTCTCGAGACCGACATCGGGGTAGTGGCGAACTTCAGCGCCTCCGCGATCGGCGGCGCACCCCCCTACACGTACTCGTGGAACTGGGGGGACGACACCACCAACTCGACCGCGAACGCTACCCACGTCTACCAGACCGCGGGGGCGTTCGTGATCACCCTGACTGTTCGAGGGCCGGCGTCCAACCCGGCCACCTGGCAGCGGGAGATCACGGTCGCGGCCGGCCCCGTGCCCAAGCTCGTGTCCGCCACCAAGGGGATCGACGTCGGGCTGCCCGTCTCCCTGACCGCCACGTCGAGCGGGGGGGTCGGGCCGTTCCGGTTCAGTTGGGCCCTCTCCGATGGCGGAACGGGCAGCGGCCCGGTCCTCAACCATACCTTCAGCCAGCCGGGCGACGTGGCGCTGAACATCACTGCCCTGGACTCCGCCGGAGGCAGGGGGAGCGCTTTGTACCTCCTCATGGTCAACGCCACGCCCTCCGTCGGGATCGCCCCGGTCAACTCTCCGGAGGCGGGTGCGGTCACGGTGTTCCAGGCAGCCGTGAGCGGTGGGAGCCCCCCCTTCACCTACGCCTGGCAGTTCGCCGGCGGGGCTACGGTCACGGGCGCGAGCCCGAAGCACACGTTCCCCTCCGCGGGCGAACAGACGGTGACCGTCAACGTGACCGACGTCGACGGGGTCTCCACCCAGACCACCACCACGGTCGGGGTCGTACCCGGGGTCGTTGTGGCGATCGAGGGGCCGACGTCGGTGGACGCCGGCGCCGCCCCGACGTTCACCGCGAACGTGAGCCTCGGGGTCCAGCCGTACAATGTCACCTGGACCCTCCCCAGCGGCGCCGTCGAGAACGGCACGACCGCCGTCTACAACTTCCCTGGGACGGGGGTCTTTGAGATCTCGGTGAAGGTCGTGGACGGGAACCACGTCGTGGCCGTTTCCTCGCTGAACGTCACGGTCGGGACTGGCTCCAACACCGTGCTCGGAGGCTCCATCGGGGGGGTCCCCGCCTGGGCGTTGATCGCGGGGGTCGCAGCGATCGTTGTCGTCGGCGCCGCCGCTCTCGCGATCTCCCGCCGGCGTCCCCCGAAGACCCCGGACGGCGAGCCCGCTTCCCCGGAACCGGAGGCACAGTAAGGACGCGCTCGGGGGGCGGCCCGAGCCGCCCCCGGCTCCGTCGCGGGTGCCCCAGAAACGATTGCTTTATTCCCGAGGGCCTCGCAACTCCAACGCGTGAGGGACGAGCGTTCGGCCCGCCCGTCTCGCCGAGCTCGTAGCGTTGTTGAACTACTCCTCCTTGCCGGCCTGCTCTCGCTCCCGGCCGGATGGCTCCCTCTCCTGAGGCCGGATCCCTCGGCGCCGGCCGCGGCCGGGTCGGTCGCCGACCCGGGCGGAGCAACGGGGGCGTCGCACGACACCCGCCCGCTGGTAGCCCCGACGGGAGTCTCGACGACCAACACTCTCGTCCTCCCGTGGGGGATCCATGCCTCGCCGGCCGGTCGTGCCCCACTCGCGCCGGGGCGTTCAATCGTACCCGGTCCACCTTCCCTCGACGAGAGCCGCCGTATCCCGACGGTGCCGGCGGGAACGACCGCCGCTCCCGAGGTTCAAGGACCGGCCGGCCCTGTCGACGTGGTTCTCTCTAACAACTCCACGATGGTGGTCGCGGTCGACACCACCGTGCGAAACATCACCCTCTCCGGCAACGCCACCCTCTACGTCCACAGCGCGACGGTCCGACCCACCCTGACGGTCCTGGGCGACATCGTCCTGAGCGGGCGTTCGACGCTGTTCGTCAACGACTCGGTCCTCGCGATCGACGAGTCCTACGACGTGGAGTGGACCCTGCAGGCGACCGGATCCTCGCGGTTCGTCACGGACTACTCGAACGTGACGACCAACGGCTATCAGTGGGGGGTCGCCTTCGAGAACTCGGCGAACGGGACGATCCTCAACTCGTTGGTCGGGTACCCCTCGGGGTGGCTGGACACGGACCTCGTGGGGGGTCCGACGTTGGTGGTCGCCTTCTCGTGGTACTCGAGCGACGTGATCCTCTTCGACAACTCGCTCGCTCCCTCGACCGCGAACTTCACGGCCGGGGACTCGGCCGGGTTCAACATCTGGCTGAACTTCAAGGCCGGAACCTCGGCGAACCTCACCCTGCCCGGGATCGAAGGCTGGCGGAACTGGACCTACCCTGGCGGCGCCCAGGAGTCCGGGACCGCCTACACCGTGACCGTCGCCAACTGCTTCGTCCTGGTCTTCGCCATCATGCTGTGGCAGGGGGCGAACCTGACCCTATCGGACTCCCCCGATGTCGTGGTCGCCCTCAACATCGAGTACGGGCCGCTGGCACTCACGGGACTCCGGGCAGGCCCACTACTCGGACCTCCCGCTATCGACCGGCGGCCTCGACCTCCAGCTCTGGAACACGACCATCTTCACGTGGAACGTCTACCCGTTCGCCGGAGCGATTTCGATCGACTCGAGCGAGATAGGGGAGATCCAAGTGTTCGGAACGGCGAGTGCGGTCGTGACCTCGAGCGATCTCACCGGCCAGGGTGGTTACTACGGGAACCAGGGGAGCGAATTCCTGTCCATCTCGAACTCCACGGTCGAAGGGCAGGTCGTCGCCTACCAGGGCCGCGTGGACCTCCTCAACTCCACGGTCAACACCTCCTACAGCTCGCGTGTCCTCGCGACCGGGACGGGGACCGTGTACAGTCTGAACGTCCGACTCGCCCCTAGCGATACCTTCCAGGTCCTCGGGGACGGTGTCGTTCTTCGCGCCGGGACCTTCAACGTCACCGTCCTCCAGGCGGGGGTCCCGGTCGCGGGCGCCCCACTCACGCTCGTCGACCTCTCAAACCAAAGCCGGCAGTCGCTCGGTCCCACCGGGCCCACCGGCGGCGCGTCGGCATCGATCGTCGGGTGGAGCCTAGGACCGGCCGGTCCGGTCGTGTGGAACTATTCGGTGGAAGCGGAAACGCAGAACGCAGCCGGCGAGGTCCCTCTCGTGGAGCCGATCGCGGCCCAGGACCTGTCACTGTCTCTCCGGCCGCTCGTGACCGGGTCCGTCCCGGCCAATGGGGCTACGAACGTGTCGTTGAACCTGACCTCCGTCGTCCTCACGTTCGGCTTCCCCATGGTCGCGTCGCCGACCCAGGCGGCTGTCGGTGTTTCGCCCACCTTCGCCTGGACACCGAAATGGGATGCGACGGACCAGAACCTCACGCTGGAACTGACGGGCGCACTCGCCCCCCAGACCACGTTCATGGTGGCGGTCGGACCGGCCGCGGTGACCCAGAGCGGGTTCTTCCTCACGGCCACGTTCACCACCTCATTCTCGACCGGGGCCGTGGTACGGCCGGTCCCCTCGGTCATCGCGACCCTCCCAAGGAACGGCAGCACCAACGTTTCCGTCTCGACGACGGTCCAGGTCACCTTCAGCGTGGCGATGAACATGACGCAGGCCGAGACGGGTTTCTCCCTCTCACCGGGCATGCCGTCGGGAACGTTCTCCAGCCCGAGCCCGACCACCCTGATCTGGGCCCCGTCCTCCCCCCTTCTCCCCAACACCACGTATGCGGTCATGCTCTCTGCCCTCGCAGTCAGCACTCAGGGCGTGGCTCTCGGCCACGCCACATGGTTCCGGTTCACGACCCTGGCCGGCCCTAGGCACATCGCCGCCGATGTCGACCGGACCCGGCGGGACGTCGAGCCCCGGGACCCCGGCAGCGCTGTACCAGGGACTGGGGGTGGTTCTTGTCGTCGCTGGAGCGATCGGGTTCGCGGTCTGGTGGCGGAAAGGACGGCCTGTTCCCCCACCGACCGCGCCGGCCCGCGGCGCCCCTCCCCCTCCACCGGCTCCGTGGTCGGAGGAAGCGGTGGAACGCCGACCTCCCGGGGGGGTGGACTAATGTCCTACGCTCGAGGGACGCCCGCCCTCGACACGCCGGGGGTCGTGAGTCGCCCCGAGGTCCCGGCGGACGGCGAAGGGGTCCCGGAGCTGGAACGACGCTCGATCTCAGATCTTCGGCAGTTCGTGATCCTGACGAACCACCAGCTCGGTCACTACCTGCGGACCAACCGTTTCCTCGGACTCTGGGGGTTCGTCGTGCTGGTCTCGGGACTCACGCTCGCCTTCGACCTTCAGGCGGGGATCCCGCTGGTCCAGCAGCAGCAGCTCCATCGTGTCTCCGAGTACCTCAGTAACTTCTACGTCTGGGTGGGACTCTTCATCATCCTCTCCGCGGGATTCTTCGGCGGGGACGCGCTCAGCGTCGACTTCTCCACCGGTGCCGGTTACTACATGTTGGTGCTCCCCGTCCGTCGGTGGGCGCTGCTGGCGGGCCGGTACGTCGCCGCCACGCTCGCCACCCTCGCCATGGTTGGGACGTACCTCGTGTTCGGGCTCGTCGGTGGGGCCTACTTCTTCGGGCCGGCCTCGATCCAGTGGGGACTCGTGGCCGGTGCCGTGGGTCTTTCGATCCTGTTCTCGCTGGCGGCGCTCAGTGTCGCCTTCACCATCAGCGCGTTCTTCCGGTCCCCGGCGTCCGGGGTCCTGGTCACGATCCTCGCGACCTATGTCGGGTTCGTGACCCTGAACCAGACGGTGCAGCTCGCCGGGTATGAGCCCTGGTGGTCGCTGACGTATGCCGGTGGCGCGATGGCCGCCCTCCTCGACACGGACTTCATCCACCTGCAACAGATCCCGGTCGGCGAGGACCAGGTACATCTCGATCTGGAGCGCCACGGTCCCCGAAGGCGTCGCGATCATGCTAGCCTACATCGCGGTGTTCGTCACCCTGAGCGTCATCCTCTATTACCGGAAGGAGGCGAACGCGTGACGGGGCCGTCCCTCGAAGCGACGGACCTCACCAAGTCCTTCGGACGCAAGCGCCCGGCCGTCAACGGCCTCACGTTCCAATACGAAGGGAGCGGGGCCATCGGATACCTCGGGCCGAACGGAGCCGGGAAGACGACAACTCTGAAGCTCCTCGTGGGGCTCCTGCGCCCCACCGCGGGGCAGGCCCGGGTGAACGGCATCGATCCCTCGCAGGACCGTAAGCGGGCCCTGTGGAACGTAGGCGCCCTGATTGAGAGCCCCGAGCCCTACCCGACGATGACCGTGTTCCAGGCCCTCGAGACCGTCGGAGCCCTACGGGGCCTCTCCCGCCGGGACATCGACTCGGAGATCGACCGATGCCACGAGCTCCTCGAGCTGCCCGGCCTCGGCTACCGGACGGGGAGGCTCTCCAAGGGAGAGCTCCAGCGCGTCGTCCTTGCCGCCGCCCTGATCGGGGACCCGCCGTTGCTGATCCTGGACGAGCCGACCAGCGGCCTCGACCCGGCGGAACGCGTCGTGGTCCGCTCCCTGCTCAAGCGGCTCAAGCGCGACCACCTCATTCTGATGAGCAGCCACCAGATGGGAGAGGTCAATGAGGTCTGTGACCAGTTGATGTTCATCCGCCGCGGGGAACTGGTCGTCCGGGATAGCGTGGAGGCGATCATGGGCCGGATCACGTCCCGGCAGCTCGACATCGAGTTCGAGCGGGCCGTGTCGATCGGTCAGCTCGGGTCCGTGCGGGCGCTGGTCAGCTCCGTCGATACGCTCAGCGACCGACGGGTCCGGGTCACCTTCGACGGGACGACGGCCACCCGGGTCCGGATCCTCGACGCCAGTCGCAGCATCGCCCCGGTGGTGCGGTTCGCGGAGGCGACGATGGTCCTAGAGGAGGCCTATTTGGACATCGTGGCCGGTACCCTGGCCGGATGAGCCCAGCGGGTCTTCCGGAGACGGCGACCCCGGCGCCCGAGCGAACCCCGGACCGCGCGGCGACGTTCCTGCCGCCCCCTGGGGGAGCTCCCCCGCGATCCCGTGCGGCGGAGTACCCGAGCTCGGCGAACCCGGCGGCGCGCACCGTGGCTGGCGACCCTTGTCGGGACCATGGCAGTCGCCATCGTCGTCCTTGGGCTGTATGTCGCGACCAGCGGGATCCTGACCCCCGCTCGCCCGACCGGCGCGCCGGCGACCTCGGGAGTATCCGTCTCGTTCGCTCCAGCCATCTTAGGAACGACGACCTGCGGGGGCTCGACCTCGTACCCGACCGAGCAGCTCCGGATCCAGAGCCTGTCCAGACCCTTCACCACCGCCCAGGTGGTCGTCGAGGTGCTCGAGCTCGGCGACGGCGATCCGCTTCCCTCCGTCCCCCAGCGGCCGCAGGCGACCTTGGCGTCCCTATGTGGAGGGTCCGCGGCCCCGACCTCGGGACCGGACTGGTATGCGGTGCTCGTGGGCGCCGGGGGGCAGAACCTGGCGACCTACACCTATTCGCAGTCGTGGGCCCCGGTCCCTGGGGCGAGCTTCCCGTCGATGATCACCAATCAGTCCTCGTTTGCTTTCGTGCTCGGACAGAACCTGTCGGGGCAAGGATATGGCGCGATCGTCAACGGCCTGAGCCCCGGCGTCCCGATCTATGGAGAGGGGACCTTCTAGGAGACCTCGTCCGCGATGCACGCGCGCTCCGGCCGGAAGGTCCCCGTCGGGGAGATCCCTCCCCCCACTCATCGCTCCGGAACAGCCAGGATGGTGACGACCTGGCGCCGGGGCCTCCAGCGCGAGCTCCGGGCCGCGGCACGGCCCGTCCAAGGATTCGATGCCCGTTCGTACCTCGGTTCGCCCGTTCCGGTCCTCGGGGTGCGGGCCCCGGACCTCCATCGGATCGCCCGTGAGTTCGATGTGGCTCACCGACCCATTCCTCTCCCCGTGTTCCTCCGCCTGGCGGGGGCGCTTTGGAAGGGAAACCGATTCGAGGAGCGGATCCTCGCGATAGAGCTCCTGACCCGAAGGCGACGTCAGCTGGATGACAAAGCCTGGGGGCTGCTCGATGGGTGGGTCGATGACGTCTCTGGATGGGGGCTGACCGACAGCCTGGCCGGGGGGCTATTGAGTTCCCTTGTGCCCGGACATCCGGACCGGTATCAGGACCTGCTGCGGTGGAGTCGCTCTCCCGACGCTTGGCGTCGGCGGGCGAGCCTTTACGCATTGGCCCGAACCATTCGCGAAGGAGACCTCGATCGGGCGTATCGCCTGATCGATCCCCTCCGGGCCGACCCGGAACGTTGGGTGCAGCGCGCCGTCGGGACCTGGCTCCGGGGATGCTGGACCGTGGATCCGGCTCGCGCCCGGCGGTATCTCCTCCGTAGGGGCGGGGAGCTCCCTCCGGTCGCCCTGACAGTCGCCCTCGAACACGCGACCGGGGCGGAGCGGTCACGGATCCGGGCCGTCGCCCGCCGTGCGGCCTTGCCTCGCCGGTCGGCCTGAGCTCGCGCGGGCGAACGGCTCGGAGTTTACGGGGGTCCGGTGGGCGGCGGTGCCCCGGCCGCGGTGGGGGTGGGCGGGGCCTGTTTCTTCCGCCGGCGCCAAACCAAGAAGACGAACAGGAACGCGAGGAGAAGGACGATGAGCACGATCAACCCGAGCTCCCATACGGGTACCGTCGAGCTCGTGGGCTGGGCCCCGGAAGCGACCGAAACGAGCACGTACGCTCCGGCCGAGGTCCCTTTGCTATCGTGGATCACGAGCGAGACGTTGTACGTCCCGACCGCAGCGAATGCGTGGCCGGGATCCTGAGACGTCGACGTGGCCTGGTCCCCGAACTCCCAGTCGTAGGTGTAGGGGGCGACCCCGCCCGTCGGGGCTGCCGTGAAGTTCACCTGCTCGGCGATCGCGGCGGTCGTCGGGGAGGCGGCGACAGAAACCGCCAGGGGAAGGGCCTCCGCCGTGATGGTCCAGCTCTTGCTGACGGTTCCCCCGCCGGAGTCTTTGACGGTCAGGTTCGCGGTGAAGACCCCGACGACCGGGTAGGTGTACGAGGCGTTCGGGGTGGTGGAGGCGGCGGCCTGGTACCCGAACCCCCAGGAGTACGTGTAGGGCGCGGTCCCACCGGAGGGGACGGCCGTGAAGGCCACCGGCAGCGGGGCGAGGCCGGTCAGGGGGCTCGCGGAGGCCGTGACCGTCAGCGCGGTAAGATCCACCGTCTCGGTGAAGTTGACGAAGATGGCGGCCTCGAGCGAATCGAGGGCCTCGAACTCCACCGGGAACGTCGAGGCCGTCGAGTACGCGTGGGTGGGGTCCTGGGTCGCGGCGGTGGCCCCGTCCCCGAACTGCCAGGAGAAGGTGTACGGGGCGCTCCCGCCGGAGACGGTCGAGGTGAACGACACGGTCTCCCCGACCGTCGCCGGATTCGGGGCGGCGGAGGCGGAGGCCTGGAATAGGGGCGCGAACACGGTGATGGGCCAGTTCTGGAAGTACCGGCGGCGCCGGAGTCGTTCACCCAGAGCTCCACCTCGTACGAGCCCGCCGAGGAGAACGTGTGGGTAGCGTTGGGGATCGCCAGAGTCCCGCCGTCGCCGGTGATCCAGCTGTAGGAGTACGGCGGAGTGCCGCCGGTGGCGCCGGCCGACAGGGTCACCATGAGGGGGGCGGTCCCCGATAGCGGGGCGACGGACGCGGTCACATTGAGGGGGGAGGGGCCCGAACCTGTCGTGAAGTTGAGGACGTACGTATCCGGGTTGGACGCCGGGACCACGACCACCCATTGCGAGGTGGGGTCGTACGCCATCTGGCCCCACATGGTATCGAAATTGAATGTCGGGACGTTGGGGAGGTTGTTGTAGTCCGTCCAGGTCCCGTTGCCGTAGATCCAGGTCCCGTACGGGGTGAACTGGACCGGAAAGCCGGCGAACAGCACACCCACCCCAGCGGCGGTGTCGAACGCGAGGCCGGCGCCAAGACGAGCGTCGGGGGTCGTCGGCGTAAGAACCTGGGTCCAGCTACCGCCCGCATACGCCCAGGTGTCGTTGAGGTAGGTCGCGTTCTGCCCGCCGAACAGGTCGACGGCCCCTTCCACCGTGTTGCTCATGATCGATGTCCCATCCCGGGCAGAGGGGGAGACCGCGGGGCGGAGATTGCTCCAGGACCCGCCGAGGAAGCGCCAGGTGTCGTTGAGGTATTGGAACGTCTCCGAGAGCCCCCCGAACAGGACGACGTACCCATCGGCGTCGTCATAGGCCATGGATCCCCAGGTACCGGGCGGGCGGAGATCGAACGCCCGTGATGTTCGTCCAGATCCCGCTCGAGAACGTCCAGGTGTCGTTCAAGGCGTTCGGTCCTTTGCCCGGGTGGCCGCCGAACAGGACGACGTACCCATCTTCCGCGTCATAGGCCATCTCAAACCCCTCCCGCGGGGAGGGGGCCGGACCTGCCGCGGTAAGGTTCACCCACTTTCCGTTCTCCAACGCCCACGTGTCGTTGTAGTAGGTCGTGTGGAAGCTGGTGAGGTTCAGGAAGGACCCGCCGAACAGAACCACATACCCGTCCTCGGCGTCGTAGACCATCGCGCCGGAGATCCGGGGCGGAGGGCTACCGTTCGTCGTGGGGGTGAGGTTGGTCCACTGGGGAGTAAGGGTCGCGGGCCGGGAGAGTGCTCCCCGCGCATCCATACGCGGACCCGTGCCCCGTCAGGGGGACGCCGTAGGAGGCGGTCGTGCCCGCCGCGACGTAGCCCGAGGAGGCCGGGTGGAGGGGCGAGGGGCCGGAGGGAAGGCCGGCGAGAAGGAGGAGGCCCAGCGTCGTCAGCACGAGGACCGCCGTTCGGACCCGGGAGAGGGGAGGTCGCATGCTCGCGGGAATGGGGTCGCCTACTATTAGGTGACGGAACCGGCCTCCCTGGGAGGGGGCCAAGACTCGCCCGCCGTTCCCGGGCCGAGCCGTCAGATCGTAAGGACGATCTTCCCGCGCGCGCTCCCAGCCCGGCTCTTTGCCACGGCCTCCGGGGCCGCCGCCAGTGGCATCTTCTCGTCGAGCGGGATCCGGATCCTTCCCGAGGAGAAATCCTTCGCCAGCCGGTCCAGCAGCTCCCGGGTGGGCGTGAGGTTGATGGGCATCGGGCGAAGGCCACGCGGGGTCACGACGGCCTCGGTGGCCGCCCCGATCGTCGAGGCCGCGATGCCGCCGGGCTTCACCAGCGCCAGGGTCCGCTCGAAGTCGGGGCCCCGTTGGGCGAGGTCGAGGATAGCATCGACCCCGTTGGGGTAGCCCATCTGCACGTCCTCGACGAAGGTGGCGGATTTCGCGTCGTAGAACCGGGACGCGCCGAGCTTGTGGAGATAGTCGCGGTGGGGCCCCCGAGCCGCCGTGAGCACGGTGATGCCGGCGTTGGAGGCGAGCTGGACCGCGAACGAGCCGATCCCTCCCGAGGCACCCACGATGAGGAGCGACTGCCCCTTGCTCAGGCCGAGGGAGTCGAGGGCCTGCAATGCCGTCATCCCAGGGGTCGGTACCGCGGCGGCCTGATCGTCATACATGCCACGCGGGCTGATGGAGATCCCGAGGCCCTCGGGGGCGACCACGTACTCGGCGTAGGTCCCGATCCCGACCGGCGAGTGCAGGAACTGGCCGTAGACCCCGTCGCCGACGGCGAACTGGGTGACGCCGGCCCCGACCGCCTCGACCGTCCCGGCGCCGTCGACCCCCAGGATAAGCGGGAAGACGTGCGGCCGGTCGGCCTGAGCCAATCCATCGGAGAGCTTCCAGTCGAACGGGTTGACCCCGGCGGCCCGCAACTTGACGAGGATCTCCCCGGCACCGGGGGACGGCTTGGGGAGGTCCATCATCTCGGGGGGGTCTCCCAGGTGGCGGACTGCGATGGCGCGCATGGCACCCCCCCGAGGCGCGACCGACCATCAAGCCGCGCCCTCCTGATGAGTGGGCGGGGTGGGGCGCGAAGGGACGACGCCGCGCTCTAATACGCCCGTCACCCCGCGGGTCCATGGGGCAGGCGGACGTCGGCGGCGTCGCACTCTTCTGGTCAGAGCGGGGCGCCGGGGAGCCGGTGCTTTTCGTCCACGGGATCCCGACCGACTACCGGGCGTGGGACGCCCAGGCGGCCGCCCTCGCGGACCGATTCCACGTCCTCACCTATAGCCGCCGATACGCCTACCCCAACTCCCGCGTGGGGGATGTCACTGACAGCACTGTCGAGAGCAACGCCGCCGACCTCGTCGGCCTCATCCGTGAGCTCCGACTCCCGCCGCTCCACCTCGTCGGCCATTCGTATGGAGGGTTCGTGGCCGCCTACCTTGCCTTCCGCCAGCCGGAGCTCATCCGTTCGCTCACCCTCGTCGAGCCTGCGATCGCCCCGCTCCTGTTGCGGGATCCGAGCAGTCCGGCGCAGAAGCTGCGCCTGCTACTCCGTCACCCCCGGGTCGCGCTCTCCGCCCAGCGGTACCTCCGGTACTCCAACACGCCGGCCTTGGAAGCCCTGCGAAGCAACGACCTCGCTCGGGCCGTCCGACTGAACCTCGATGGGATCGAGGACCGGACAGGCGCTTTCGATGCGCTCGCTCCGCCGATCCAACAGATGATGCTCGACAACGCGCGAACGGTTCGCGAGACCGACACCCCGTTCCCCGCCTTCGGCCGCGCGGAATTGGCTACCGTCAGACTACCGGCTCTCGTGATCCATGGCGCCACGAGTGCGCTCTGGCTCAGAACTATTGCTCAGATGACCGGGGCCGCCATCCCCGGGGCCGAGGTCGTGCGGATCCCCGGTACCGGACACTTCCCCCATCTCCAGAAACCATCGGCGTTCAATGCCGCGCTCCAGAACTTCTTGGGGCGCGTCCAACTATCGCCACCCGCGTGATCGCCGGAAGGGCGAGCCTCCGTTCCGCCCGGCCGGAGGTTCCGGGACCCGCCACCTCGCGCCCCGATCCGGGCCGTCGACCTTGCCCAAGTCGTCGCACCCCCGTATCGTTGGTCGCCTTGGAGGCGGCCCTCGAGCCTGTACGGAGTCGGTGGGCTGGTCGGGGCGTCTCGCCTCGACGCTGCCCGGGGGGCACGACGTGGTCAGGGTCCTCCCTCCGAGGCCGGCAGCTTGAAGGGCCGCTGGGACGTCCCGGAGGACCGGCGCCGGACGGGCAACCAGGCCGGCCCAGGTGAGATCATGCCGGGGGTGGAACGGGAGGGCTTCGCGAACGTGCTGGGGCACCGCCTGTTCTACCGGACATTTGGCGTTCCTACGGCCGGGACGGTGGTCGGATTGCACGGGGGCCCAGGGGCGACTCACGACTACCTGGTGCCACTCGCGGATCTGGCAACGGACGGCTACCGGGTGGTCCTGTTCGACCTCCTCGGCTGTGGGCGATCCGACGTTCCGAGCGACCACTCGCTGTTCAGCCTGGATCACAACGTGGAGGAAGTGGAGGGGATCCGGACCTCCCTCGCCCTGGGGAACATCCATCTCCTCGGTTCGAGCTATGGAGGGCTCCTCGCCCTCGCGTACGCTCTGCGCTACCAGAGGAACCTCCGTTCCCTGATCACCGTCGGCGGCCTGGCGAGCGTCCCCTTCGCGTCCGAGGAGATGGCGCGTCTCAAGACCACGCTGCCCCCTCCGGTGCAGGCAACCCTCGCGAGCTTCGAAGGGCGCGGCGAATTCCAGGCCCCGGAGTACCTGCGCGCCGTGGAGGTGTTCTACCGCAACTTTCTGTGCCGGTTGGATCCCTGGCCCCCGGAGCTCACGCATAGCCTTGCCATGACCGGACAGCGCCCGGTCTACCCGAAGATGAACGGGCCGAACGAGTTCACGATCACCGGCACCATGCGCGACATCGACATTACGTCCCGGCTCCCGGAGATCCACGTCCCGACGCTGGTCCTCGGGGGCCGATACGACGAGGTCACCCCTCGGGTGGCCGAACAGATCGAGCGCGCGATCCCGGGCGCCCGGCGGGTGGAGTTCGCCCAGAGCTCCCACCTGCCGTTCTGGGAGGAGCGGAACCGCTTTCGCGAGGTGGTGGTCGAGTTCCTTCGGTCGGTGGACGCCGGGGCGCACCCTTCCCCCGGACGCCGCTCGGGCACGGTGTGACCGGGGATGGTCGGGCTGGGTCGTTAAGCCTCCCCGACGGTGAGACCGGCCATGCACGTGCTGGGTGAGGCGCCCTCCCCCGCACCGCGCCCGGCCCGCTACGCCGTATCCTTGATCGATAGCCGGAGGGAGTCCCCGACGTCCATGACCTTCCGGTTCTCGACCGTAGGGACCGGGTTCCGGGTACCTTTCGACGCAGGCGGTCCGCCTCGCCCTACCGGGCGTGGAGGACCCTTGGGGGGCGGCCCGGATGTTCTCCCTCTCGTCGAGCCCGTCCGAGGAAGGGATCCTGTCGATCACCTGCAAGATCTCCGATACCCCCTTCAAACAGGCACTCTCCCAGCTCCACCCTGGAGCCACCGCGGAGGTGTACGGACCCCTCGGCCTCTTCCTTTTCGATCGTAGCCGGCCGAGCGTGTTCCTCGCGGGCGGGATCGGCATCACCCCGTTCCGGGGGATGCTCCGGTTCGCCTCCGACATGCGGGATACGAAGGAGCGCCGTCTCCTGTACTCGGCCCGTGTCCCGGAGGAGCTGATCTTCCGTTCGGAGATCGACGAGCTCGCGGCCTCCCAGCCGTCGTTCCGGGCCCACTACACGATCACCCGGCCCGCCGAGTCGTCGGTCCCGTGGAGCGGTCGGGTGGGACGGATCGATGCGCCCTGGATCCGCGAGGTCGCCGACGCGTTGGACCGGCCGAAGTTCTACGTGGCCGGCCTCCCGAGCATGGTGGAGACCGCGGTACAGCTCCTCGGCGGAACCCTCGGGGTCCCCGAGGACGACATTGACTACGAAGTATTCCGTGGATTCTGAGGGCTCGGACGGGTAGGGGCCCCGGGGGGTTCGGAAAGGGTTCTATGGGATCCCTCGGGGTCCCCGCCGCCCCCCCGACGGCGAGGCAGACGGCGGGGAACGGCCTCGTACGCTTCCTAGGTGACCGAGAGGACCCCGACCACGGCTCCCTGGGGAGTGCCAGCGTACGGCACCAGGTTGATCCAGTGGTAGACACCGGCGTGTTGCAGCGCGGCGAGGCCGGTCAACGTGGTCATCGGCAGGACGACGTAGACCAGCCCCGTGCCCGACAGCATGAAGGCGTGGACGCCGTGGTCCTGGTTCACGAAGATCATCTCGACCGGGCCCGTGTGGGCCGACGTGAAATAGGGCGCGAACGCGGGGGCGACGCCCCCCGTGATCATGTAGACGACCGCAGGGGCCGGGGTCACGGGCGTTGGGACCGGCCCTGGCGTCACCACGTACGCCACGGTCCCTCCCACAGCGAACCCGAGGGTGATCACGGCGAGCAGTACGGCGGCGATTCTAGTTCCGACCATCGACTTTCACCTCACCATCTCTGACGACGGGAACCGCCCCGGCGACTACCATGGTTTTGTCAATTCGGATGAACCTCGGTCGGCGACGTCCAGGGACGGGGCAGCGCCCCTCTCGGCTTCGGCGAAACCAGCGGCGTGGCCCACGATACCGTCGGTCGGCTCCTGACCAGGAGGCCGGGCCAGATCCTGAAGGGACTGCCCTTGACGCCTGCCCGTTCCCCCCGGTTGCCATCTCCGCCGACCGGCGAGCTCTGAGGGTCCGGGACCTCGACCCCTGGTGTACGTACCCGATTTGAGTCGTCCTGTGGTGTCGGGACCGGGGGAACGTGGGTCCGGATGAACGCATCGGACGAAACTGTGCTCTGCCCGACGTGCGGCGTGGCGGTGCGGGTGACCGCCGATTGGAGACTCGTCCAGTGTCCCCGCTGCGGAGCGATGGTGTCACGGATGACCGACGAACCCGCGTACGACTGAGATCTCGAATCATGAACCCCCCGACCGGTTCGTGGCGAGGCCGTCCGAACGCGGAGAGCACGGGGATTCCGGGGCCGGGGGCGCGGCCCGGGCCCACCAAGGGGCGCGGGGACCTCGGTTCCGGTCCGGAGCATCCATTCATATTTCGGAGGGGGTTCCCCCGGCGAGCTGCTGGAGCGACCCCTTTGCGATCCCCCATGCCCCCTCCTCAACGAACGCGGGAGCGTCGGCCACCGGACGCCCCGAACTTCCCATGATACGGCCTTGGATCGCCGTCGAGATCAGTGTCGTCAGTCTCCTGCTCATGATCCCGGTCGCCATCCCCTCCTATGTCGTCCCCACCCCGACCGCGCCCTGGGTGGGGCAGGGACCCCCGCTCCCGACCGGTTTCGGGCCGGAGTCCACTCACCTCCAGCACGTCATCACCGTCGTCATGGAGAATCGGGACTATGACAACTACTTCGGCACCTACTGCCTGACCCTCGGGCCGTTCTGCACCTCCACCGGGAACGGGATCCCGGCCGGCACCTGCGTTCCCAACACTCCCGGGAACCCATTCTCCCTCTGCACGAAGCCCTTCAACCTCACCGCCTCGAACATGAACATCACTCCCGACCTCAATCACGACTGGGTGAGCGGCAGGGTCGCCTGGGACTCCGGGGCGATGGACGGGTTCTACAGCGCGGAGAATCGCGGAAGCCTACCCTTCGGCCACTACAATGGCTCGACGATCCCGATCTACTGGGACATGGCGGAGGAGTACGCGACGGGGGACGACATGTTCGCCGCGAACCTGAGCTACTCCCTTCCGAACCACTGGGACCTGATCGCCGGCCAGGCTCCCAACATCACCCAGATCTCAAAGCTCCACGACACGACCGACAAACTGACGTACCTTTCGGAGGCCGCCAACACGTCGACCGTCCAGGACGTGCTGAACGGCACCAACGTCTCGTGGAAGTACTACGACTACAACCTGAGCAGTTGGGCGACCGCGATCGCCACGGTCCGCTACACGGGACCCGATTCGGCCTACGACTACTGGAATCCGATGGCGTCCCGGAACGAGTCCTACACCCCGGCGTTCAGCAGCCACTTCGTGCCCCGGGCGAGCCTGCTGACCGACCTCGCCAACGGGACCCTGCCGAACATCTCCTGGGTGATCCCCGCGGCGAACGCCTCGGACCACCCGAACTTCAACGAGACGCCGGGCCAGTCGTGGGTGGCGCAGCTCGTCGACGCGGTCGAGATGTCCCGGTACTGGAGCTCCACGGCGATCTTCGTCGTCTGGGACGATTACGGTGGCTGGTACGACCATGTGGCTCCGCCGCGGGTCATGACGAAGCTCCTCTCCTTCCGGTCCCCCTTCCTCGTGATCAGCCCGTATGCGAAGGAGAACTACATCGGCCACCAGTTCGTAGATTTCTTCTCCCTGCTCCACTTCGTGGAGTGGCAGTTCCACATCGGCTGCGTGACCGCTCTCGACTGCACCGCCCCGCTTCCCCTCACCTTCTTCGACTTCAACCAGACGGCCCGGTGGCCGGTCTTGTTCGCGACGAGCTGGCTCAACGCGACCTATCCGATGGAACTGCAACGTCCGATCGGTCCGATCGACTGCGATGGTTGTTACCAGATCGATCCTTCCTTGTGGACCGGCGGAGGCCCTCCGCCCGGAAACCTGTCCCTCGACACGTAGCCCCGAGAGCGGGTCAGCAAGACCGCGGGCTCGCTCGCCGCCGCTTGGGGAGGCCGCCCCTCTGGCTCGGGCGGTTCCGTCGGACTAGCGGAGTCGCGTCGAGCTCGGTGGGCCCCCACGCGCGGCCGGGCTCTCGCCCTTCGGGGCGTCCTCGGAGGGCGTGGAAGAGTGGTCTTCCTTGGAACGTTCGAGGGCAACGGTGTTCCCGGGCGGGACCGACACGCCGCCGGGGGGGACCGTCACCGGCGCGTCGCCCAGGTAGTGGAACTCGTGGGTGTTGTACGGGCTGATGGTCCCGCAGGTCGGGCATTTCTCCAGCACGTTGAACAGGGCGACCCCGCCGGGGGCCGCCTCCGTTGGGGCGATCCCGCTGGCGAACTCCTCCTGGCAGCTGTGGCAGTTAACGAACAACATCGGCATCGCATTCACCCTCTATCACAATCCTTTCCATCCCACCTGCTATGAACCCTTGTCCCGCCGGCCAGTCCCGGAACGGGACACTCCCCGGCCCCCCCGTCGAGGCCGCTTACGAGAGCTTCCCGGGCGAGCGGCCCCGGCCGCGCCGCTCGAGGGCCAGGGCCGCGCGAAGCACCGCGATGTGTGTCAGGGCCTGCGGATAGTTCCCGAGGGCACGCTCCCCGACCGGATCGTACTCTTCCGAGAACAGGAGCAGGGGGCCGGCCGCCTCCGAGAGGCGGTCGAAGTAGTCGGACGCCCGCTGTCGGAGCCCCTGGCGAGCCAGACACTCGACCAGCCAGAACCCGCAGGCGAGGAACCGGCCTTCGGGGCCGGCGAGCCCGTCGGGAGACCGGTATCGGAGCAGGAACGGGCCCGGGCCGAGCTCTGCCTCCACGCGCTGCACCGTACCCACCACCCGCAGGTCATCGGCGGGGAGGAACCCCACCAGGGGGATCCGAAGATTGGCGGCATCCGCCTCGGGCTGCTCGTAGGCACGTAGGAACGTTCGACGTCGAGGATCGTACCCCCGCTCCAGGATCTCCTCCCGAACGCGGTCGGCCACCCGCTCCCATCGGAGGGCCGCGCCCGCGCCCTCAAATTCCCGAGCCAGGAAGCGGGCCCGATCGAACGCCACCCACGCCATGACCTTCGAGTACACGTAGTGGGCCGGAGGCCCCCGCGCCTCCCAGATCCCCCCGTCCGGTCGGCGCCAGACGCGCTCCGCCCATTCCACCCTCGCCTCGAGGGCGGGCCAAATGGTTCCGACGGTCTCCCGATCGAGGAGGAAGAGCGTGCTCGCGGCGTCGAGCAGCTCGCCATAGATGTCGAGCTGGAATTGGCGATGCGCCGCATTGCCCACCCGGACCGGGACCGAGTCGAGGTACCCGCGGAGGTGGGGCAGCTCCCGCTCCTCGAGCCGGTCATCGGGGTCCGCGGGGTACAGTACCCTCAGCGCCCCCGGGTGCTGGGGCCGGGCGACGCGCTGCACGATCCACTCGAGGAACCGCCGTGCCTCGGGGATGTGCCCGAGCATCAGCAAGGCCTCGGCCGTGAACGCCGAGTCCCGGACCCAGGCGAATCGATAGTCCCAGTTCCGAGGACCTCCGGGCCATTCCGGCAGGGATGTCGTCGCTGCCGCCACGAACGGCCCACCGTCGCGGTACGAGAGGATCTTCAGCGCGAGCTCGGAGCGCTCCACCCAGCGGTGCCGGCCCGCCGCGCGCTGGTGGAACAGAGCGCTTCCGGAGTGCGTCCACCCCCGCCAGAACTCGACCGTCTCATCGAGGAGCTCCTGGGCCGCCGGAACCCGGGGGCGCGCCCCCGACCACGCCAGCTCCAGGGCCCGGGGTTCGTCCGGCGAGACCTCATGAACAAGCTCGAGCCCATCCGGACGCACCGACGGGGGGGCCGGGAACCCCACCCAGAGCCGATCCACCCCGGCGGCCGCCGTCGCCTGATTCCCCCGAACGTACCAGGAGTGCGGGGTGAGCCCGTACCCGAACCGGGGCGAGCAGCGTACACGGACCGCGACCGGGCCCCCCTCGGGGCTCAGGAGCCGGATGAGCAGGCCCGGGGCGGGGGCTCGGCCCTGGCGATCGAGGGGCATGAAATCGGTGACCCGTAGGATACGTCCGCCGGCGAGGGTGAACACGGTCGTCAGCACGTTGGTGAGGGGAACGTACGAGCTCACCGAGCGAGATCGCTCCATCGGAGACACCTCGAGGAACCCGGCCCGGTCGGCGTCAAGGAGGCGGCCGAAGACGCTCGGGGACGCGAACCTCGGCAGGCAGCACCAGTCGATCGAGCCGTCCGGGGCCACCAACGCCGCGGTCTCCAGGTTGCCGATGACCCCGTACTGGTTGATCGGCACGATGGGTCGAACGCTCGGCCGTCTCGGCGGAAGCCGCGCCCTTCCGTGTGTGGCCGGGGTCATGGCACCGACCCCCGTCGGGGGGGCTGTCGAAGGACGCCCAGCCGTCGGAGGCTGTCCGACACCTCGACCCATGAGCGGAACCGAGGGATAGCCGCACGCACCCGCCCCGGCCGCGTCCGTTCATCCGCGGGGGTCCACCTCGCCGCACCGACGAACAGCCACGGGACCCCCCGGGGACGCGGGATCCCGGTGACGTCCGCGCGGGAGTCTCCGATGTGGATCATAGGTCCCCCCCGGACGCCCAGCCTTCTCCAACAGTCCCGCCAGGCGGCGGGGTCCGGTTTCGCGAGGCCCGTTTCGTTCGAGAGCGCTACGACGGAGAAGTACCCGGGCGAGGTCGCTGCGGGCCAGCAATCGGCGGACCGCGGCGGGGGACTCGTACGTCACATTCGAAAGCAACCCGATCCGGATCCCAGCCGACCGCACCTCCTTTAGGAAGCCTCGAGCGCCCGGGAGGACGTGGACGCGAGCCCCGTCCGCCGCGACGTCCAACCGGCGACGAAGGGCCGGCGCGTCGACGTCCTGCCCTGCCTGCCGTCGCAGCCACTCGATCCGCTGCTCGATGGTCTCCCCGGGAGAGGGCTCGCCCCGCAGTTCGGCCTCCCGGGCCAACCGGCGGGCGCGTCGCGGTCCCGCCCCCGCGCGCTCGATCTCCGCCTCCCACGCCGACCTCCGAGCGCGCTCGTACGCCCGCCGCTCCTCGGCCCCCTGGTAGATCAAGGTGTACCACAGGTCCACCGTCAGGGCGGAGGGCCTCGGGGACGGGACCAGTTCGGAGGAGGGGGTCATCGGGCTACCCGTGGCGGCATCGGGCGAACGGCGGGCCACCGACCACGGTCGTACAGGTGGCCCAACCCTATTTTATTACCCGGAGCTCATCCTGCTGCTGCCAGCACGGAACGGTCCCGCGGATGGACGGGCCACCCCTGCGCAGGGACAGCGCAAACGGGAGGCTCCCGACCCCCGCTGGATCTTATGCCGGGACTGCTCGCGGGGACCGCGAGAGGGAGGTGGGGATTGACTGGAGCGGTCATCTGTATCAACTCTCAGACGCCCTTGGTCCAGTTCCTACCGAACGGCGCGGGAGAGTCCCGAGGCAGGGGATCGACCGTCGACCTGAAGGATCTCACGGAGGGCGTCGACTACCGGATCTCACCGGGCGGCGTGACCCGGATGCTGCTCCCCCTGGTCCGTGCCCTGGTCGACCGGGGCGTGGTCAGCGAGGCCCACTGGGTGGCGCTGAACCCCGACGCTCCTCCCACCGTACGGCTGGCCGGAATGACCTTGCATAATGTCCACCTGGAGGGGGACCGGCTCGCCTCGTACCGGAAGGTGAAGGACGCCCTCTGGGGGGCCATCCACGGGATGGACGCGGAGCCAGGGAACGGGGACCTGTTCTGGAGCGAGGAGTTCAGCGAGTATGCGTTCTACAACCGGGCGACCGCCGAGCGCATCCGTGAGCTTGACCAGGAGCACGACTTCGACACCTTCTACATCCATGACTTTCAGCAGTTGCCCGTGGGCCAGATGCTCCAGACGCTGAAGCCGAAGATCTTCCGGTGGCACATCCCGTTCGACGCGGCCGTGATCCCCGACGCGTGGAAGCCTCCCATCGCGGCGTACTTCAACAGCTACGACGTGGTCGTGGTGAGCACGCTGCGGTACGTGAGCGCCGTGCGGGCGGTGGGGTACGGCGGCCAGATCCGACGAGTGTACCCGTGCGTGGACCCGGGCGAGTACGCTCGGCCCCCGGAGGCCGAGGTGCAGCGGGTCGCCGCGGGGTTCGGGATCGGGCGGGAGGCGGTCGTGGCCCTGATCGTGGCGCGCATGGACCCCACGAAGGGACAGGACGCCGCCATCCGCGCCCTGGCCGCGGTCGCGGCCGACCGCCCCCGGCTCCGCCTGGTATTGGTAGGGAACGGGAGCTTCTCCGGATCCGCCGGAGGCCCGGGAGCGTCGAAAGGGCATCGATGGCGCACTCGGCTGGAGGAGCTTGCTCGCGAGACCGGGGTCGGTGACCGAGTGGTGTTTACTGGGCACGTCAACCAGCACGACCTCGACTGCCTGTACGAGCGCGCGGATTTCTCCATCCTCCCTTCCGTCAACGAGGGGTTCGGCCTGGTGGTGGTCGAGAGCTGGATCCACAAGACCCCGGCGATCGTGACCGATCGTGCCGGCATCGCCGAGCTGATCAAGGACGGGGTCAACGGGCTCCTGTTCGACCCGAACGACCCCGAGGGGTTCGCCCGCAAGATGGGGCAGCTCGCGGACCAGCCGTCGCTCCGGTCCCGGCTGGCCCGCTCCGCGGCACGGACCGCCCGCAAATGCTTCCTGGAGGCGGCGTTGCAGCCGGAGGCTCGCCTCGTCGGGGAGCAGGCCGGGGAGTAGATGATCGACTGGACCGGACCGCTCTACACGCTAGCCGAGCTCGGCATCATCGTCGCGCTGACCGCGGCGCTCGCCCTGGTGGCGAGCTGGGGCATCGGCCGGTTGATGAACCGCAGCTCTCCCCAGGTCGCGACCGGGGCGCGACGCGTGGGCATCGCGGTGGTGGCCCTGGTCGGCGCCGTGCTGCTCGTGCAGCAGCTCGGCGTGAGCCCGGACATCCTGCTTCTCCTCGTGGGGATCTTCGGGGCGGCGGTGCTCGTCGCCGGCCGGGTCCCGCTGGAGAATCTCGGAGGGAAGTACTTCGCTGACGTCTACGTCCCGTTCAAGGTGGGGGACCGGGTCGAGATCGGCGGCGAGTCCGGCCAGGTCATCGAGGTCAACGCGATGTGCACGGTCCTGCTCACCGACGAGCACCATATCGCCTCCATCCCGAACTCGAGGTTCCTGCGAGATGTCCTGATCAACATCACGCCCCAGGCCTGGAAGGAGGTCCTGGTGCCGGTGACGGTCGGCCCTGGAGTTGACCTGCCCTCCCTCGAGAGCGAGGTCCTCAAGAGCCTCTCGAAGATCCGCCTTCGGCTGGACCCGCGGTTTCCCCCGGTCCTCTCGACCCGTTCCCGGGACTCCTCCTCCTCCGACCTGGTGCTCCGGGTCATGATCCGGCGACCGGAAGATCGGGACGCGATCCTTGCCGAGGTCAACCAACGGTTGACGGCGGCCATGGAGAAGGTCCAAGCGGAACGACGCCCCCGCGACGCGACCGCCGCCTAGGTCGGGACGGATCCGTCCCCGCCGGCCGCGGCGGGGCGGCGTACCCGACCGCCGTCGCCACCGTAGGAAGGAACGGTCGTAGCGGGTCGGACGCTCGGTCCTGTCGCGCTGGAATGGGTTCTCCGGGCCACGGTACCTCGCCAACGCGGCGAGATCACGCCGTGGCGATGGACTTCACGCCGACGATCGCCGGCGGGATCAGGTAGAGCAGTCCGGCCAGGAAGACGAACAGTCCACCCAGGAGCCCGAGAATGCTCACCGTGCCGAGCCACAGCCCACCGACCGCTCCGACGAGGAGCAGCCCGATCGCCGGCGTCAGCGCGTAGCCCTTCCACGCGCCGTTCGCGAGGTAGCTGAAGAGCACGGCCAGCCCTCCGACCACCAGCATCGCTACCGCGGCACCAAAATCGCCGATCCCGGCCAGTTGGTGCCCGATCGCCAGATCGAACGTTCCCAGGGCCATCGCCAGGAGCCCGCCCAGGCCGAAGAGTAACCCTCCGACGAGGCCGAGGCCCCATCCAACGGTCCGTTCATTGAGGTCTCTCATTTTTTCTTGTTCACCTCCTTACAGTCGCTCCGAGCCAGCGTGCCCGGGTTTCACCGGGAGCCGATTCGGGCTGACGGTGGTTCGCCCGGCACCCTACATAGTCCTATGTCCCGCCGGGGTCGACGGCGCCGGGACATCCCGACGGGCGGCGAGGTCAGAGCCCCGAGCTCAGGAGGGCGTTCATCGCCTGCTCGAGCGTACCGATCAACGGGACCGGAGGCGTTGATCCGCACCCACCGGGGGGGTTGGAACATTTCCTCGAACTTTCGCCGGACCTTCGTCAGGTACGGTTCATCCTCGAAGGCGTCCCGCTGGCCGCTCGCTTCGACCCGCTTCATCGCGAGGTCCACCGGCGCGTCGAGGTAGAGGATGAGGTCCGGCTCCATCGAGATCGCCCTCTCGATCCGTTCGAGCTCCCGCCACGACTCCGAGGGGAGACCGGGCGACTGGTAGGCGAGGCTGGAGTAGAAGGAGCGGTCCTGGATGACCACGTCCCCTTGCTCGAGCGCGCGCTCGATCTCGGGGCGGACCATCGCACGGTCGACGGTAAAGCACAGGGCGGCCCCCAAGGAGTCGAGCTTGCTGATCCGCTGGAACTCTCCCCTCAGGAACTTGTCGGTGGGCTCATGAAAGCTGGACACGGAGTGGCCCCGGGCGAGGAGCGGAGGGACCATCCGCGACGCGAGCT
Source organism: uncultured Thermoplasmata archaeon (assembly GCA_963708255.1). Lineage (GTDB taxonomy): Archaea > Thermoplasmatota > Thermoplasmata > Lutacidiplasmatales > UBA184 > Lutacidiplasma. Next base: position 236,215 of record CAVPSE010000002.1, on the reverse strand, counting down.
CGGTCTTCCCGGTCCCGTCGATGCCCTCGATGACCACGTAGGTGCCCCGCCCGCTCATCGTCTGCCCCCCCCGCCGGGTGGTCGCCCTCTCGGGACCGCCCTCGCACGGCACGACGCGAAGCCGGTCTCGGGTGATAACCCCTCCGCGGACGGGCCCGGGCCGCGAAGGGGAAACAGGTAGAGCCGCGGGGGACCCGTGGGCCGCCCCGCGGCGCCGACTCTGCGATCGCAGCGCTCTCGGGGCACCTAACCGGTGACCGGTCCTCCGGTCTCCGGAGCCGCCCCGCCTGCCGGTGCCGGGCGATCCCGGGGTTAAGAGGAGCCCGCGACTTTGGGGGCCGATCCCCATGGCGATGGCACGGCCCCCGACCGGTAGTTCCCCCGCGTCCCCCTCGACCGTTCCGCCGGCGCCCGGGTTCTCGACAACGTTCATGGATCCCTCCATGGACCCCCGGCGTGGCTTCTACAGGTACGCCACCGGTGGGTGGGTCCGGGACCACCCGATCCCGGCCGACAAGACCCGGTGGGGTGCCTTCGACGAGCTGCTCGAGCGCAACGCGCTGCAGCTCCGTGCGATCCTCGAGGCGGCCTCGGACCCCGCCCGGCGCGTATCGAGTCGGGCCGCGATCGGTGACCTGTATGCGAGCGCGCTCGACGTCGCGACGCGGAATCATCGGGGGCTCTCGCCGATCGCCTCGGACCTGCGTGCGATCGACGAGCTGGGATCGGTAGCGGAACTGGTCCGGCTCGCGGCCCGACTCCATCAGGACGGGATCTCGGGGCTCTTCACCTCGTTCGTCCGGCCCGATCGGAAGGACAGTCGCAGCTACTCCTTCTACCTCTGGCAGGGGGGACTGTCGCTCCCGGACCGGGACTACTATCTGACCGAGGAGTTCGCCCCGCTCCGAGACGAACACGTCTCCCACGTGGCCGGGATGCTCGGACGTGCCGGGGTGCTGGCGGACCGTGCCCGCGTCGAGGCAGCCGAGGTCCTCCGACTCGAGACCGCCCTCGCGCAGGCAAGCCGGCCGGCCGCCGCGCTTCGGGATGAGGTCGCCAACTACCACCGGTACGACATGTCCGCCCTTCGCGAGCTCGCTCCCACGTTCCCCTGGTCGGAGTACCCTCGAGGTTCGAGGGGTCAGCCGTCTCGCGTTTGTGATCCTGGGTCAGCCGGAGTTCCTCGAGCGGCTCGCGGAGCGGCTCCGATCCGAGCGGCTTTCGGCCTGGCGGTCCTACCTCCGCTGGCACCTCCTGCACTCGCTCGCGCCGTACCTGGACGAGCGGTGCGAGGCGGCGGATTTCGACTTCTACCACCGGCGGCTCCTCGGCCAACGGGAGCCCCAACCCCGGTGGCGCCGGGCCACCACGGTCGTCGACCAGCTCATGGGCGAGTCGCTCGGAGCCGCGTTCGTCGAGGAGCACTTCCCCCCCACGAGCCGTGCGCGAATGCAGTCCCTCGTCGAGGACCTCCGGGCGGTGTTCACGGATCGGTTGGCGCGGCTGGAGTGGATGACCGCCGAGACCCGCTCGAAGGCGCTCGCCAAGTTCGCCCGCTTCGAGGCCCGGATCGGGCACCCGGACCGGTTCCGCGACTACTCCGCGTTGCCGATCGATCGGACCGACTTCGTTGGGAACGTCCGCCGGGGGGCGCAGTTCGAGGACCGCCGGACCATCTCGGAGATCGGGACCCCCGTCGATCGGGAGGAGTGGGACATGACCCCCCCAACGGTGAACGCGTACTTCGACCCGTCCCGGAACGAGATCTTCTTCCCGGCCGGGATCCTCCAGCCTCCGTTCTTCGACCCCGATGCCGACGAGGCGGTGAACTACGGCGGCATCGGCACCGTGATCGGGCATGAGATCACCCATGGGTACGACGACCAGGGGCGACGGTTCGATGCCGAGGGGAACCTGGTGGACTGGTGGGGCGAGGAGGATGCGGCGGAATTCCAGCGACGCGCGGCTGTGCTCGTCGCGGAGTACAGCGCCGAGGAGCCGCTCCCAGGGGTCCACGTGAACGGCGCCCTGACCCTCGGGGAGAACATCGCGGACTTCGGGGGGGTGAGCGTCGCGTTCGAAGCGTTGCAGCGCCGACTCGCCCGGGAGCCGTCGCTACGCCGGAACATCGATGGTCTCACCCCGGAACAGCGGTTCTGTATCTCGTTCGCGCAGGTCTGGCGGTCGAGCTGCCGGGAGGAGGAGCTGCGCCGGCGCCTCATGGTCGATCCGCACTCTCCCCCGCAGTACCCGTGTCACGATCCCCCTCCGACATCTGGAAGGGTTCGATCACGCGTTCCCCGCGCCGGCGGCCGACCCACCGGTGCCAGGCCCCAAACCGGTCACGATCTGGTAGGCCCGGTGCGGCCGGGCGCACCGGGAAACTGGTCGAACCGGGTCGAAGACCGCAGGGTCCTCGGTCTCGCCGCGACCAAGGAGCGCGCGAAGCGGTACGTCGACCCGGACTCGTTCGAAGGGAGTGCGACGGAGGTCGCACGGAGGCTGGGAGTAAGCCGGAGGAGTGTGTTCTACCGGCGAAAGCATTCGGTCCGGCAACTTACGAGGCCCCGAACGATAAGCATCTAATCTCCGAGCCGACTTTACGGCTAAGCGAGCCGCCCAGGAACTGGATGTCGGGATCGAAAAGAATCGCCATCGGCGCGCTGCTGCTCCTAGTGGGGTTCGTCCTGGTCATTGCGGGGTCGATTGTCGACAGCATTCCGGCACTCGGGGTGGGGAGCCTTCTATTTTTCCTCGGAATTGCGAGCGTGCTTTGGGGTGCCTACGCGAGCATGGTTTCTTGGTGGCGGTCGCGAACCCAGGGGTCGCCTCCGGTCGCGCTGTTGGGGCCCTACACATCTCCTCCGGCCTACCCCTACCTACCGCCGCCCCCACCCGTCACCCCGGCCCGACAGCAGCCTCAGTCTCCCCCGGCCGTGCCCCAGATGCCCGCCACCGCCCTACCCGGTAGAGCACTCGGGGCTGATGGTTATGCGGTCGACTACGTCGAGAAGGGCGCGAAGAAGAGAGCCTTGTTCAAGTCGTATGAATCCGCTCTGAGTTTTCGACAGGTCGCAGTTTCGGCTATTGGGCTCTACCGTGTCACTCCCCGAGGTGACGTGCCCATTGCCGATGCTCCCCTTGCACGCCCCACCCCCGCGATTCCGCCGGTTGCACGCAGGGTTACATTCACGGTCGACAGAGCGCCTGAATTCCTCCGCGTCGCTGAGTTCATTGACCAATATCGCCCCAGCAGGCGGTTCGACCGGGAGCTGTTCCTTCAGATCGAACTCGCCGAAGCCCTTAGAGGGAAGTTTGGCAGGGAGGCAGTGAAGACAGAGTTGCCTATCCCCGGGGGAGGACGGGTCGACATTGAAGTCTGCGGGGTGGGGGTCGAGCTCAAGATTGCGGCGTCGACCCAGGCTCTGCGCGACTTGCCGTCACAGTTGGAGAGCTACCGGGAGCATTACGGCCCGAACCTGATCGCGGTGGTGTTTGATGACACAGGCGACTCCAAGGCCGTCGCCGCCTCAAGAGACACGACACGAGAGCTGGGGGTCCGCTTGGCGGTCATCCGTCATCGGTAGCCCTGAGCCGGCCGTCCTGATCTGGTCCACGACCTCTCTGTTCTCCCTTCAACGGCTGGGAAGGTCCGTCAACTTCCAAACGTGGGACGGCTTCCTGGCGGCAGTTGCGAAGACCTTAGGGGCCAGACGGAGGACAGGGTTCAACTGGCAGGGTGGCTCTCGGGCGAGCTCGCGCAATGACTGAGCCGAAGTACCTACCTTGAAACCGATGGGTCGGTCCTAGCGGGGGAACGGCACAAGGCTCGGGACTGGCCCTCGGTCGGGGGCGCTGGGATCGTCCTGTGGGACACGACCATGCGCTTGGTACTGGCCGAGGGCGTGCATCTTGGGGAGGTGAGCGGAAGCACTGAGGCGGAGTTCCGGGCTCCGCTGGTCGGCCTACGCCGGGCGAAGGATCGGCACGTCAAGCGCCTCAGAATTCGGACTGACTGCATTCCGGTCATTCGCCACCTTGCAGGGGAGGAGCCCCTGGAGACTCGTTGGGCAGTTGCCGCGAGTGCGGAACTCCGGGACTTGCTCGGGTCCTTCGAGTCGGTCGAGGCGCGCTGGACGCCGTCGTCGCATGCGACCGAGCGGCGAGCGGGGGTGCCGACTGCGGACGCGCTGGCGAGGCAGGCCATCAGTCTGCCCTCGCGGGGGACGCTCCGGGTGGCGCGGGAAGGCTCTCGGTGAGGTGCGGGACAGTCTATAGTCGACCGCGCTTTCCTCGGGCTGAGGGGGGGCACGTCCCTCACCGTCGGAATCTGTGGGCTCGGGGGGCCATCCCTGCCACCCCCGCGCCCGACACATCTTCCTTGAGTCCTTTGGCCCGGGCGACTGCGATGACCGCCGCTGCGCACTCGTCGGACACCCCGACACTTTGCTTCCGAGTCGCGATGCACCACGGTGCATTCCTCCGTGGGTCCCCCGATGGTCGATAGTCCACGACCGCGAGCTGAACGTTCGGGTCGTCATACAGGATCGTTATCGGAGCTCGTCCTGGGCGGTGGACCGTAAGTCCGTCGACGCCGACCTCTAGGGTCTTGGCCCCAGGTGTCAGCGTTTGTGTCGCGCCCCAGTACCCGTACGCGGCCAGGCCGAGCAGGCCGATCCCGGCCCAACGGATCGGGGCCATGTCCGCCAGAAAGAACCACAGCCCTGCGACCGTGAGGATCGGTCCAACTAACCGGAGGCACCAGAAAATCGGTGCGAGCGCTCGGCGGTACGCCGCGTCGTTAGTGGAGATGTTGAACGTCGTCGAGTCATGGGCTGTCGCGGCTGTTGTCATCCGGCCCCCGCGTAGGGAAGGGGCGGAACGATCACAAATTGCACCGTCCCGCCTCCGGGCCCCGAACTATCCCCCGTTTCCGTTACTCGGGCGCCGGCCGCACGAGCGGCCTGGAGCAGGCCGTCGAACGCCGACCTGGAAATCTCACCGTAAAACCTGATTCCGGGGGCTCCGAGCCAATATGGGGGTCGGCCGGAACCGATTCGCGAACTTTGGTCGGCCAAAGTGAGCCGCAACTTCGGGTCGTTCCAGCGGAAGGTGCGAGACTTCCCGCTGTGATAGACAAACGTCACCCCATCTCCTGAGAGCGAAACGCTGGTCGGGATGGGTGCGAGGAACACGACTGTAAGGAGGACTCCCCCGAACACCGCGACGAATCCGTACCCACCGAGTACAAAGAGTCCAGCAGGGGTGAACCCCCCACCTGTGAAGCCCCAGTACGCGAAGACAATGAACAGCGCGGCGAAGGCGACGATGCTCAGGACGATGACCGCTATTCGGCCGCGATCGTTCAGGCGAGGGCTCTTTCCTTCGGCCTGAAGCGCGTACTCCGTCATTGTCTACCAAGCTAGGCGATTGTCGGGCAAGCGAGGGCTGCCGTGCTCAAGTCGATTGCCAGGCTGGGCAAATCGAAGGGGAGGTACGCAGCCTCGTGGGCCGTCGCAGCTCACCGTAGGCTCCCCCCGAGGGGGGGTAGTGCAATGTTCGGCGGATTGACGAGGCTCCTGCCTCCGCTCTACGCACCGGACGCTCGAAGCGGGGGCGATTCACGACCCCCTACTGAAGGTCGGGGGAGGGGGGGGTAGTGCAAAAAATGCCGAATTGGTACTACCCCAGAAGACCAGTGGGCTCGGCCGGATTCGAACCGGCGGTCTTCGCTGTGTGAGAGCGACGTCTTAACCGCTGGACTACGAGCCCGCGACCTCCTAGCAGGCCGGCCGATTTTTAAGCGTGTCTCGGGCGGGACCCGCCCTACAGAGCGCCCAAGGCGAGGGGAACGAGGACGCTCGCCGCGATCGTGAGGATGAGCCCGCTCGAAAGCGCGAGGCTCCCGGCGTCCCGGTCGGCGAATCGAGTGATGAAGTAGAGCGTCGTGTCCATGGACGTGGCCCCGCCGACGGCGGTCATGCCCTCGCCCCCGAGGACCGGCCCGGCCCACGGGCTGGTGACCATCGTGAGGTTCTCCCGGAGGAAGTTCGTGAGGAAGGCGAGGAAGCCGAAGGAGGCGCCTGCGTTCGCCGCCACCAAGGCCCCGGTGAGCGTGTACCACCCAAATCCCAGGCCCGTGGCGAAGGCGATCCGAGAGGGCAGAAGGCCGACCGCGGAGAACACCGCGGCCGCCGCGACGACCCCGCCTACCGCGGCCGTGAGGGGGACCCACAGCCTCCGAAGGCCCTCCCGCGACCAGTTGAGATCGAACGCGACGAGAGCCAGCATGACGTAGAGGGCGTATTGGATCCCGGGGTCGTACCGACCATCCGGACGCTCGACCGATGGCGTACCCGATGAGGAGGGCGCCGAGCAGGCTCGGGCTGAGCCACCACCCCGTCCTCGACCGGTGGAGGGAGAGCGCACGGGCGGGGCGGGGGGTCCGCAGACCGTAGGCGATCAGGACCGTGAATCCCAGGATCCCCGCGACCAGGAGCGCGGCGAGGGGCACGGTGGCGAGAAGCGTGAGGGGAGCGACCGGACCGAGGCTCGCTCCCAGGAGACCGACCAGGGCGAAGATGCTCGCGAGGGTCGCCGGTCCGGTCCAGCCGGGGTGGTGGGGGAGGAACCGGCCCGCGAGTACGCCGGCGCCCAGAGAGACGTAGAGCAGGAGATCGACGGGAAGCATCCCGATCCCTGGCCTCGCGTCGGGCCGTCAGGGGGTCCAGGCCGAGAGCCGGGGGGCATGGGTCGGAGCGCTGGTCCCGCGGCCGAGCCAGAGCGTCTCCTCTCGACCTGCGCCGAAGCTGATCCATTCGACCGGCACACCGGTCTCCTCGGTCAGGTACCACAGGAACTTGCGGAGCTCCGCCGGGATGGCATGGACCCCTTCCCGGTGGATCCTCTCCTTCAGGCGGGTCGTGAACTCCGGCCAGCCTGGGAACGTGCGGAACTCGGGGACGACCTGCTCCAGCTCCTGCGCGACCGCGGGCGGATAGTTCGGTAAGTCGTCTCGCCCGACGGGGTCGCGTAGGCCACGGCAACCGGCACCTCGTCCAGCCCCCCGAGGACGTCCACCTTCGTGACGGCGAGGGAGGTGAACCCGTTGAGCCGGGAGACGTACCGCAGCAGCACCAGATCGAGCCAGCCGCACCGTCGGGGACGGCCGGTGGTGGCGCCCCGTTCCCCGCCCTTCTCCCGCAGGTAGTTCGCGACGTCCTCCGAGGCCTCGGTCGGGAACGGGCCGGCCCCGACCCGGGTGCAGTAGGCCTTCGCCACCCCGACGACCTCGTCCAGCTCCTGCGGGGGGATCCCGCTGCCGACGAGCGCGCCGGCCGACGTGGGATGGGAGCTCGTCACGTACGGGTACGTGCCGAAGTCGACGTCCAGGAGCGCGCTCTGCGCCCCTTCGATGAGGATGGACTCCCCGTGGCGCCAGCGCCTCCCAGAGGACCGGCTCGGTCGCGCGCACGTACGGGGCGAGGCGACCGCCCACCTCGCTCAGCTGGACGCAGGAGCTCCGCCTCCGGCGGGAGATCCGGGGACATGCGCCTTGGACGCGTAGAGAGCGCGAGCCGCTCGGCCAGGAGCTTCGGGCGGACCAGGTCCGCGAAGCGGATCCCCCACCGACCGTACCGGTCCGCAGTACGCGGGTCCGATCCCGCGGCGCGGTCGTGCCGACGGCGCTCGCCGGGTCGACGACTTGCTGCGGAGCTCCTCCTCCCAGGCGTCCTCGGCGCGTGGAGAGGGAGGATCGCGTGGGCGCGCTCGCTGATCGACGAGCTCGCCCCTGAACAGGTGCTTCGCTCGACGTCCCGGATCTCGTCCTCGAGCGTCATCGGATTGAGGACCATCCCCGGGCCGCTGACCCCCACGGTCGCCCGCCCGGAGGACCCCGACGGAGAGCTGGTGGAGCACCACCGAGCCGTCGGGCAGGTGGATGGAGTGGCCGGCGTTCGGCCCGCCACCGCTGCGCACCACGTAGCGGGCGTGGGCGGCGAGGTAGTCGGAGATCTTCCCCTTCGCCTCGTCCCCGAACTGTGCGCCGACGACGGCGGTGACGGTCGTACCCGATTCCCCCGCCTCCGGGGAGGTCCCGGGTAGATGGCTCTTGTGCCGGCGAACGCCATCGGGCGCCCGCGACGAGCGCCGCCGACACAATGCCTAAGAAGGGGAGGCGGGTCGGCGCGCCCATGGTCTCCCACCGCGTCCGGGAGGTCGAGATATCGGGCATCCGCAAGATGTTCGAGGCGGCCCCTCCGAACGCCATCAACCTCGGCCTCGGGGAGCCCGACTTCGAGCCTCCCCAAGGAGGTCATCGACGCGCTCTGCGAGGCGGTCCGCTCCGGGAAGAACCACTACGGGCCGTCGGCCGGCCTTCCGCGCGCTCCGGGACAAGGTCGCCGAGCGCTACCAGGACCGGGACCCGTCGACGGGCCGGGAGAACGTCATCGTCACCGGGAGCGGCTCCGAGGGCCTGATGGCCGTCGCGCTCTCGCTCTACGACCCCGGGGACGAGGTCCTCGATCCCGAACCCGGGGTTCGTCCTGTACGGCGCTCATGCGAAGCTCTGCGGCGCCACCCCGGTGCCCGTACGAGCCTCTCGAGGAGCGTCGGTTCCTGCCCGACCTCGATCAGCTCGAGGCGCTGCGTCACGCCGAAGACCCGGGCCATCGTGGTCAACTCCCCGTCCAATCCGACGGGCGGGGTCTTCCCGACCGCCGTCGTCGAGCGGATCGTCGAGTTCGCGGAGGAGCACGACCTGACCATCGTCTCCGACGAGGTCTACGAGGAGATGGTCTACGAGGGGAAGTTCGCCTCGTTCTGGGGCCGCGGCGACCGGACCGTGATCGTGAACTCCTTCTCGAAGACGCTCGCGATGACCGGTTGGCGGATCGGCTTCCTGGTCGCCCCCCGCTCCCTCGCCGTGGAGATCAACAAGATCCACTACCACATGCTGGCGTGCCCGTCGACCCCCGTCCAGACGGCGGTCCTCGCCGGCCTCACCCACTCCCAGCGCGGCCATCGACGCCATGGTGCAGGAGTTCCGCGCGCGGCGGTCGCTGTTCGTCGCGGGCCTCAACAAGGTCACGGGACTGAAGTGCGTCCCACCGGCCGGGCGCGTTCTACGCGTTCCCTAAGTTCACCTGGCCGGGGACGGCGCAGGAGGTCGCGGGCGCACCTGCTTCAGCGGGGGCTCATCACGACCCCCGGCGACGCGTTCGGGTCCCTGGGCACGTCGCACCTTCGACTGTCGTTCGCCGCCTCCCGGGAGAACCTCCGTCGGGCGCTCGGGATCCTCCGGTCGTACAGCGCCGAGGTCGGGGGCGGATGATCCTGGGGGTCGCCGGCTACGTGCTCGAGGCGCTCGCCCGGGTCCGGGGCCACCCGGCGGGCGACGACGCCGCGGCGATCGGGCGGGAGATCCGGGACCTGGAGCGAGGGATCACGCCGCCGCGACCTCGCGATACATCTCACGGTGGCGCTCCGCGCACCGATCCCAGGTGAGCCCGGCGACCCGGCGGCGGCCCGCCCCGACGAACGCGCCCCGACGGGGGTCGTCGCTGGCGAGGAGTTCGGATCGCCCGGGCCCACGCCGCATCGTCCCCGTAGGGCACCAACACGCCGGCATCCTCGCCAAGGACCTCGGGGACCCCCCCGGCCTTGGAGCCGGCGATGGGGATTCCGGCGGCCATCGCTTCCAGGAGCACGAGCCCGAACGCCTCCCACTCGGAGGGGAGGACGAAACGCCCGAGCTCCACGGAATACGGCCCGGTACGCCGCCCGGTCCTCGAGGTGCCCGAGGAACCTCAGCTCCTGGGCCACCCCCAACGAGGTCGCGAGGGTCTCGAGACCGGCGCGCTCTCCCCAGTCGCGGCCCAAGAACACCAGCGACGGCCGTTCGTCGGCCGGAAGGCGTGCGAGCGCGCGGACGATCGTCGGCAGACCCTTGTTCGACGCGATCCGGCCGGCGTAGAGCAGGTAACGGTCGGGCAGGCCCGGGGGCGGTCGGTCGAGGTCGGGGGTGCCCCATTCCCCGAGGTCGACCCCGGGGGGGATCACGCGCACTCGGTCGGCGGGGGCGAACTCCCGAACGAGGCGGGCCTCGAGCTCGGTCTCCACCACGAGCGCCCGGGCGACCCGGTAGGCGGTCATCCCGAACAGGTGGTCCTGCACTCGCAGGAGGCCCCGTTTCCAGGGGCCCTCGTGGCGGTCGGCCGGATGGTAGTGGGTCGAGACGATCGAGCGGGGTCCCGCGCCGACGGGCGACCGCCGCCGCCTGGAGGACGTGCCCGTAGCGATGAGAGTGGGCATGAATGACGTCCGCCCCGCTCCCCGAGAGCGCCCGGATCGAGCCCCGGCCACATCGGCATGGTGAGACCGGGGATCGACGCCGCTTGATCACCGGGAACCGGGTGACCGGCACCCCATCGACGACCGGGGCGTACCCGGTCCGGCGCTCCCACCGGTCCTCGTCGTACAGGTCGCTCGCGTACACCCGGACGTCGTCGCCCGATCCCTCGCACGCGCTTCGCCACCTCGCGGACGTTCGTCTCCACACCGCCCGGGGCGTCGAACCGCAGGGTGACCTGGACGATCCTCACTGGCGACCGGACCTCCTCGTAGACGCTCGAGAAGCCGGTCCACGACCCGGTCCCACGTGTACCGGGGGACGACCTGGGTCCGCCCGAACGTTCCCCAGGCGGTCCTACGCTTCTCGTCGTCCCAGAGTTCGAGCAGCGCCCGCGCGAGCGCCTCGACGTCCGACGGCGGGACGAGCCGCCCGGCCGATCCCGTCGGGGACGAACTCCGGGATCCCGCCGACCCGCGAGGCCACCACCGGGGTCCCCTGGGCCAACGCCTCGAGGAGGACCAGACCGAACGATTCGTACTCGCTCGGAAGGACGAAGAGGCGGGCGTCGCGGAACGCGCGCGGCGAGCAGGCGATCGTCCGCGACGTACCCGGTGATCCGGACCCGGGGACCCAGGCCGAGTCGGGCGACCTCGGCCTCCACGGCCGCCCGCATCCCGCCGTCCTCCCCGACGATCACGAGGGTCGAGGTGGGGTCGTGGGTGGCGAGGGTCGAGAACGCCTCGACGAGCGGGAGGAGTCCCTTGTTCGAGGCGAGGCGTCCGACGAAGAGCAGGAACGGGCCCTCGAAGCCCAAGGAGCGGCCGAACGGCGGATCCTCCGGACCGGGGTCGGGCAGCGGAGTGTACCCGGGCGGGATGGTCGCGACCTTCGGGGAGCGGGTAGCCGTTCTCTCGGATCAACCGCTCCTCCTCGCGGGTCTGGACGATGAGCACGCTCGGCGTCGCGCGACGATCGGCGCCGGCGAGACGGTGGTCGTAGAACGCCGCGGATCCGGTGGCGAAGCCAGCCCCCCTCCATCGACCAGATCGGGTGGTAGTGCGCCGAGAGGACGTACGGGGTCCGGTGGCGAACGGGAGAACCGCCGGGCGACCGCGGCGTGGTTGGTGCCGTACGTGTGGACGTGCACGACCTCGGGAGCGTCCTCCGCGAGCGCGCGACCGAGGCCCCGGAAGAACGGGTAGTGGAGATCTCCCGGAGAGCGACCAGACCGGCAGCCGGCGGACCCGGATCCCGTCGACGGTCCCGGTCCGGGGCACCTCGGCGCCGAGCCGCTGCCATGGGATACTCCCGGTACAGGTCGCGTCGCGAGGGCCGTCGACGCGGTGGCCCCGGGCCACCAGGCGTTTCGAGATCTCGTGGACGTGCCGTTCGACGCCGCCCGGGCCCGGGGGGAACCGGGTCGACAGCTGGGCGATCTTCACGGCGCCCGGCCTACCCGGCGCGGGACCCCGCGAGCCGGAGGGCGTACTTCTTGTAGACCTCCGAGGCCCGGGCGACCGCTTCGACCTTCACGTACTCGTTCGCCTGGTGGGAGAGCTCCTCCTCACCGGCGCCGAAGATCACGACCCGGGGGTTCACCTGGGAGTAGTAGACCGCCTCGGAGGCGTGGACCAGGACCGTCGACTCCGGCGCTCGAGACCTCCTTGAGGATCTTGAGGTGCTCGGAGCTCGGGTCGATCTGGACCGACGGCATGCTGAGGATCCGTCGGAGCGTGAACGGGGTCTTGATCCGCCGAAGGTGGTCCTCGATCTCCCGGTAGAGCTGGTCCGGAGAGTACGGCGGCGGGAACCGGATGTCGACCTCGGCGGTCGCCTTGTTCGGGACGACGTTGAGCCGGGTGCCGCCGTTGAACGTCCCGATGTTCATCGTCACGGAGCCGAGCTCCGGGTGCGCGATGCGTCCCTTGAAGCTCTCGAGGCCCCGGAGGATCCGCATCATCTTCGAGATCGCGTTCTCGCCGAGGTGGGGCATCGCGCCGTGGGCGGCCTTGCCCCGGGTCTCGATGGCGAGGTCGAGGACCCCCTTCTCGGCGTAGGCGACGCGGAGGCCGGTCGGCTCCCCGACCACGATCGCCTTCGCCCGTCGCATCGGGAGCGTCTTGGCGAGCGCCATCGCCCCCTGCATCGTCGTCTCCTCGTCGGTGGTGAGCGCGAGCACGACCGGGACTTTCCGCGAGACGAGGTCCTGGGCGGCCTGGAGCATCGCGATGACCGTCCCCTTCATGTCGGCCGCGCCGCGGCCGTACATCCGACCGCACGCGAGCTGGCTCTGGGAGAAGCTCCAGTAGTCCCCGATCGGGGGCGTGTCGAGATGGCCGGAGAGGACCAGGCCGCCCTGGCCGAACTCCGCCAGCAGCGCCGGGGTGGACGGGTCGCCGAAGAGCGTGTTGCGCATGTGGATCTGGTCGGTGAACGACTGGACGTAGTCGAGCACCTCCTGCTTGTCCGAGAACGGGTCGCTCGGGATCTTGATCAGGTCCGCGAGCATATCGACCATCTGACGTTTCATGGATGAGCGGCTCCGGCCCCGGTGGGATGCTGTCGAACGGTCCCCGGGGGCCCGGGCCGTAGCAAGGGGCGAACACGCTTAATCGTTGTCCACGGGTCCTTATATAGTGCCGTCGACGGCCGGCGCGCGCCGGGCGATCGACTGGGTGCGCTTGAGCGCCTTCAGGTACCCGTCGGGCGAACCCGACCGATCGCCACTCTCCCTCGGACGGCCGTAGCACGAGCGCGGAGACCCGTCCGCCGTTGGCGATCAGCCACCGGATCGCATCGGTGACCTCGAGCTCGACCGGGTCGGGCCCTCCGGACGGCCCGAAGCCCCTCGAACAGTCGCGGCGAGAAGGCGTACACCGCCGTGGCGGCCCACTGGGACCGGGGCCGCTTGGGTTTCTCCTCCATGCCCGTGACCCGCAGCCGGGGGGTCCCCTCGAACCGGCCGGCCCGGACGCCTTCGACCACGCCGTACCGGGTCGGGTCGACGACGCGGCGGACGAGAAGGACCGCATCGAGCTGTTCCGCCTCGCGGAGGCGGCCGAGCCGGGCGATGAGGGCCCCCCGGTGGGCGCTCCACGAGTGCCGCGTCCGCGGCATGGAGAAGGAAGCCGTCCGAGGTCACGAACGGTTCGGCCTGGAGGACGGCGTCCCCGAACCCCCGGGGCTCGGGCTGGACGGCGATGTGGAGCTTGAGCCCCTGGAGGGTGTGGTAGAACCGACGCGTCTCCGCGAGCCGATCGGCCTTGTCCGAGTGGCGCCGGAGGAACTCGGGGTCGACCGTGAAGTACTGTCTGGACGAACTCCAGGTCCTTCGCCCGGACGACCAGGGTGACATCGTCGATCCCGGCGGCGACCAGCGCCTCGAGGACGAGGTGAGCCACCGGTTTCAGGACCGCCACGCCGTCCGAGGACCGGTCGAACAGCGGCAAGAACTCCTTTCGGAGGCCCCGGGTCCACGGGAGCATCCGGGTCCCCTCGCCCGCGAGGGTCAGGACGCCGCGCATCCGGTCCTACGCGACGCTGTCCGAGGTCGACGGGGGGGACGGTGACGGGGACGGCGACGGCGACGGGGGGGTGGGAGCCCCCGGGACCGCGGGATGGGGCGCGTGGTCCGGATGGGCCCGGTGGTCGACGGTGGCGCGGTTGTCGCCGCTCCGCCACTGGACCACCGGCGAAACCACGTGGGCCTTGGCCGCGAGGCGTCGCTTGTATTTCGTCAGGTCCCGGAACAGTTCCCGGACGACCTCCTCGAGGTCTCGCGTGCGATGGTACCCCAGGCGGGTCAGATTCTCGCGGATCGGGTGGTAGTAATGATGCTCGGCCTCGACCCGTGGGTCGGCCGGGTGGGCGATGGTGGGTCGGAGCGAGAACTCCCCTCCCACCCGCTGGACCACCTCCGCGAGCTGGTTCACCGAGTACGCCGCGTCGAACTGGTTGAAGACCCGGTACTCCCCGGCCTTCGGAGGGTTCTCGACCGCGATCCGGAGCGACTGCATCGAGTCCTCGAGGGCGATGTACCCGCGGGTCTGGCCCGCCCGCGCCGTAGACCGTGATCGGGAGCCCGAGGATCGCCTCGACCACGAACCGGTTGAGGGCCGTGCCCCACACCTCGTCGAAGTCGAACCGGGTGAGGAGGGAGTCGTCGGTGATCTCGGGGGTCCGGATGCCGTAGATGACCCCCTGCATGACATCGGTCGCCTTGATCCCCAAGATCTTCGAGGCGAACATCACGTCGCCCGAGTCGAACACCTTGCTCCAGTGGTACCAGGAGCCGGCCTGGCGCGGGAACGGGAGCCGGTCCTTCCGGCCGTTGTACTCGATCTCGAAGAACCCCTCGGCGATGTCGATGTTGGGGGTGCCGTACTCCCCCATGGTGCCCATCTTCACCAGGTGCGCGTCGGGGCACACATCGCGCATCCCGTAGAGCAGGTGGAGCGTGCCGGTGATGTTCTCCACCTGGGTCCGGACCGCGTGGTGGACGTCGATCATCGAGTACGGCGCCGAGCGCTGTTCCGCGAGGTGGACGATCGCATCGGGGCGCTCTCGCTCGAGGACCCCCTGGACGAACTCCCACTTCGCGAGGTCGCCCTTGTAGAACCGGAGCTCCTTGCCGAGGTGCTCCTGAACGGCGGCCTGCCGCTGGGGGAACGGTTGGATCGGTGTCGCCGATTGGCTGCCGACCTCCTTGACGCGACGTCGGGTGACGAAGTTATCGAGGCCGGCCACGTCGTGGCCCCGCTGCAGGAGATGGAGGGCGAGAGGCCAGCCGGAGTAGCCGTCGACCCCGGTGATGAGGACCTTCATCCGCTCCCCTGCTGGGTGGGGGTCATATTTGAGGGTACCGGGTTTTTTTCATGGCGTCCTGCCACTCCCCTGCCCCCGTCGCGCGCCGGTCCTCCGCCGGGGTAGGCCGAGCGACGGTTTTTATCGAGGGGGCCGCTAATGCGCCCTCGTAGAGGCCCATGCCGAAGGCCGACGTCGAGATCATCGACACCCGCGACGAGCCCCTCCGCGGCGCCATGATGGTCGTGGGGTTCCCGACCCACGGCCTGGTCGGCTCCGTGGCGGCCTCCTACCTGGTCCACACGCTCGACATGGCCAGTGTCGCGTACATGACGAGCGAGACGTTTCCCCCGACCGTCATCATGGAGGAGGGCGTCGTCAGCGCCCCGGTCCGGTTCTACGCGAGCAAGCTCGTCTGCGGCGTCGATCGAAGCTGCGAACAGCTGGTCGTGGCGATCTCGGACATCCAGCCGCCCGCCGGAGCTGCTGAACGACCTCGGCCGGGCGATCCTCGACTGGGCGGAGACGAAGGGGATCCAGCTGATCGTCGCCGTCGAGGGCCAGCCGCTGGAGGAGGAGGTCGCCGGGGATGCCCGCGTCGTCGCCATGGCGAACCGGGCCGCCGCGCCGCTCCTGGGGAAGTACCACTTCGATCCCGCGAACGGCGTCGTCACCGGGTTCGCCGGGGGCCTCCTGCTCGCGGCCATCGGCCGGACGACCCCGGTCCTCTGCCTCGTTGCCCAGGCCCACAAGGACTACCCGGATGCCCGGGCCGCCGCCAAGGTGATCGAGACGATCAATCCCCTCGTTCCGCTCCTCCTCCTCGACACAAAACCGCTGAGGGAGAAGGCGCGGGAGATCGAATCGGAGGTCCGCAAGAACCTCGCGAAGCAGCAGGTCTCCATGAACGCCATGCGGGAGGCCGACCCCGTCGGGACCGGGTGAGATGTATCGCTGACACGGCCCCGCGCCCGGGCGCGTTCGGCGTGCCACCCCGGGCCCCCACGGTCGAGCTCCGGGGGTTCCGGTCCCGGGACGTCACGACCGTCTCGCGGGTCGTCGCCGAGGCGCTGCACGAGCACTACGATTCCTCCCTGTACGCCTCCCTGAGCCAGCAGTGGCCCGAGGGGTTCCTCCTGGCGGTCGACGGCTCCGACGAACCGATCGGGTTCCTGCTGGGGGTCTGCCAGGTGGAGGGGGAGGCGAGGATCCTCATGTTCGCCGTGGACCGACCCTGGCGACTGCACGGGGTCGGGAGCCGCCTGATGGAGACGTTCTTCGAGCGGGCGCGGGCGCGTGGGATGCACCGGGTGACCCTGGAGGTCCGGGTCAGCAACGCGACCGCCATCCGGTTCTACACGCGGTACCAGTTCTCGGTGGTCGACCTCCTGCGCGGGTACTACTCCGACGGCGAGAACGGATACCAGATGGCCCGCGCCATCTGAGCGGGAAACCCTTTACCCCCCCGAACCTCCCCGACCCGTACCCCCCATGGCAGCTAGCTGGCCCACCGCCCGCGACATGATGACCCCCAAGCCGATCACCGTCCCCCTCGACGCCTCCCTCTCCCAGGCCCTGGGCGTGATGCGATCGAAGCCGATCCATGAGGTCCCGGTCCTGGACGGCAAGCGGCTCGTCGGGATGGTCACCTACGAGACGATCGCGCGCCGGTCCAACCTCCCCCTGAGCACGAAGGTCGAGCACCTCCTGGTCCTCCCCCCGATGATCACGTTGACCACCCCCTTCCCAGAGATCGCCGAGCAGCTGCTGGCCGCCGGCCTGCGGGCCGCGCCGGTCGTCGGGCGTTCCGGCGAGCTCCTGGGGATCGTCTCCCGCAGCGACCTCATCAAGGTCCTCTCGAGGTTTCCCGAGGTCGCCGCCCACCGGGTCGAGGAGGTCGCGAGCCCCATCGGTGCCCTGGTGAAGGAGAACGACTCCGTCGGCTCCCTTTTCGGACAGGTGCGCCTCCTCGAGGAACACTCGCTCCCGGTCATCGACCGGAAGGGCCGGCTCATCGGGGCCGTCGACGTGGCAGATCTGGGCCGCGTGCTCTGGCGGCCATCGGTCGGCGGCAAGCGGGATGCCCAGAAGGGCGGGAACCCGATGGACGTGGAGGTCTCGACGATCATGCACTCCCCGGCCCTGACGGTGGGGCCGAGCACGACCGCCGGCGAGGCGGCGCTCATGATGACGAAAGCGAAGGCGTCGAGCGTCTTCGTTCTCGAGAACGGCCGACCGGTCGGCGTTGTCTCCCAGGGGGACCTCCTGAGCCTGGCCGTCGGCGTCGGCGGGGGCGCCACCAATGTCGGTGACGTCTACGTCCAGGTCCACGGTCTCCGTGGATCCGGCGACCCCGCGATCCTCGCGGAGATCGACGAGCTGGTCGCGAAGGGACTTCGACGGATCGCCCGGCACGCCAACCCGATCGTGCTGAGCCTCCATGTCACCCCCCAGGGGACCCATCGGACCGGCGACGCCACCGTCTCCGTCCGCCTCACCACCGACCGGGGCAACTTCTTCGCCTCGGAGACGGGCTGGAACCTGTTCGCCGGCATCGCGACGCTGATGGACGAGCTGGAGCAGCAGGCTCGCCGGTCCCACGACGAACGGGACGACCGGCGCAAGCGAAGGTCGCTGCGCTCCGTCCCCGCCGACGAGGCACCGGCCGACCCCGAGCTCGAGGCCCGGATGCGGGCCGCCAGCGGGCGCGACGACTAGCGGGAGGGCTCATCGATGCTGCCGGGCGGGGCGCGGAACGCGCACCAGATGCAGCTCATGATGCGCCGCATGGGGATGACCACCGAGGGGATGGATGGTGTCCTCGAGGTGATCATCCGCACCCGGGAGAAGGAGCACGTGTTCCAGCAGCCCGAGGTGACGATCCTCACCGTCCAGGGGGTCCGGACCTACCAGGTGGTCGGGACACCGGAGGTCCGGGCACGCTCTGCGGCCGCCCCCGCGCCGCCCGGCGGCGCCCGCGACGACTCCCCCACCCCCGACCGGCCCCCCCGAGGAGGACATCCAGCTCGTGGTCGAGCAGGCGGGCGTCTCCCGGGACGAGGCGATCGAGGCGCTGGACGAGACCGACGGCGCTCCGGCCGAGGCGATCCTCAAGATCCTCGCACGCCGGGGGTCGGGTGGCCGGTAGCGAGCCCCCGGTAGCCCAGGAGTGCGTCGAGGCGTACCTGTTCTCCGGGCGGCCGCCGAGGTTCCTGTTGTTCCGCCGGCCCCCGGAGCGGGGGCGGATATGGGTTCCCGTCAGTGGAAAGGTCGATCCCACGGACCCAGACCTGGAGGCCGCCCTTCGGCGAGAGCTCGCCGAGGAGTCCGGGTTCACGCAGTTCACCTCCTTCTTTCCCCTCGATTGGCACGTCCGGTTCGACGGACCGGATGGCCGCGTGTGGCGCCTCCACGCCTACGGGGTCGAGCTCCCGGCCGAGCAGGTCCCCGCCCTCAGCCCCGAGCACGAGGCGTTCGAGTGGGTCGGCCTCGCCGAGGCGGAACGACGGCTCCACTACGAGGACAATCGGGAGGCCCTCCGACGACTCTCGGAGCGGGTCGGACCCGGCCCGGCCCCAAACGTTTAGCCCGACCTCCCGCTCGCACGGCGATGGGCGGCGCGCCGGACCCGATCCTTGCCCCGCCCTCGCCCCCGATCGTCGCGAGCCCCCCGGGTCGGGTGTTCGCGACCGTCGGACCCGAGCTGTTCGACGCATTACGGGCGGGAGGTCACGCGAAGATCGTCCTGCAAGTCCCGGCCGGGCTCGTCCGGAACGCCCACGACCTCGCTGCGAAGCTCCGGACCGAAACGGGCCTCCCCGTGGTGCTCGCCGCTCGCCCGTGCTTTGGGGCCTGTGACTTCCCCTCGGTGAGCGAGGCGCCGGGGGCCGACGCGGCCGTGCTACTCGGGCACGCTCCGATCCCGAACGTTCCGCGGAACCGCTCGACCTACTTCGTCGAGATGCGGGAGCCCTCCGGCGACCCGAAGGTCCTCGCCCGGTTGGTCCACGACGCTCGCCTCCCCGCTCGTCTCGGACTGGTCGCCTCGATCCAGCACCTGGACCTCGTGCCGGCGCTCACGGAGGAGCTGGCCGCGCTCGGCCACCGGCTCACCGTCGGCTCGGGCGATCGCCGGCTCGCGTACGCGGCCCAGGCCCTGGGTTGCAACTATACCTCCGCGGAATCGATCACGGCAGAGGTGGACGCGTTCCTGTTCCTGGGCACCGGCCAGTTCCACCCGCTCGGTCTCGCCTTCGCGGTCGATCGGCCGGTCTACGCCCTCGACCCGTTGCAAGGGACCCTGGAGCCGCCGATCGACCGGGAGCGTCTCATCGCCCGGCGATTGCTCCGCGTCGCGGCGTGCCGCGATGCCCAACGGTTCGGGATCCTGGTCTCGAGCTTCCCGGGCCAGGACCGGTCCGGTACCGCCCTCGCGCTCCAGCGGCGCGCCCAGAACCACGGACGGGAGGCGGAGGTGATCGTGTTCGACCGCCTCGACCCCCGGGACCTGGAGGGACGCGACCTGGACGCCTACGTCAACACCGCCTGTCCGCGGATCGCCCTCGACGACGCGGACCTCTACGCGAAACCGATGCTGACCCCGCCGGAGTTCCTGATGGCCCTCGGGGAGCTTCCCATGGTCCCCTACCGGTTCGACACGTACCACTGACCGCCCGGCGCGCTCGCGCCTACGGCGGTGAGGTCGACGAGGGCGGCATCCACCGGACCGCGGCGCCCCCGGAGCGGGCGTAGTCACGCAGCACGAACGAGGCGGAGAAGTACGATCCGAACGCCATCAGGAACCCCAGGGCCATCAGGAACGACGCCGCGGAGTTCTGGCTCATCGCGAGGAACTCGTATCCCCCGACGGCCGCGATCACGATGCCGAGGAATCCTCCGAACGCCGGCCCCAGGAGGCCGGGGATCCGCCGCCGGACCGCCCAGAACAGCAGCCCAATGGAAAGCAGTCCGATCAGGACCCCGACGACCACATGAGCCTCAAGGACCGCCTGGGTGCCGCAGGGATCGGACGAGAACAGGTGCATCGGACCGTCCGGGTAGCATCCGGCGTAGAGATTGACGTCCGTGCCGAGGAGATACTCGATCCCGACGCCGAACAGGAGCATCGCGAGCATCGCCCGGCCCGCCCCGACCCCCATGGTCCGTGAGCTCCCCGACATTCCGGCCCTCTCGGCCTCGTGGGCGCTCGGGGAAATAAGCCCGCGGTTGGACCGGCCGCGTCGGAACCTCCATCTCCCTTTCGGTGCGTACTCCGATCGTGCGACGCTGGCCCGCCTCCCTGGTGCTCCTGCTCTCGGTCGTCGGGATCGCCCTCGTGGCGGACGCTGTCGTCGAAGGCGGCGCCACCCTCTCCCTTGTGCTGATCGTCCCCGTCGTGACCGGGAGCTCCCCAGAGCTCCTGGCGGGCGTGGGGCTGACCTTCGCGGGCGTCCTGGGGTGGGCGGTCCTCTCGACCGCGGGGCCAACGGACGACCCGGTGCCTCCCGTCGGTCCTACCCCTCGCGGCGCCGGGCCCGGGGTGGGGAACGAGGCGATGGGCGGCGGGGTCGTCCTAATCGGACCGGTTCCGATCTTTCTGGGTGGGTACCGTCCGGGATCCGTCCGCGCCTGGTGGGCCTGGGTAGCGGCCGGGTTCGCGGTGACCGTCGGGATCTGGCTCGCGCTGGCGGCGTTCGTCTACTTTCGGTAGGCGGGTCCCGCCACCTCGTGGAAGAACCACGCGTGGAGCCGCGGGTCCTGCGTGAGCTCGGGGTGGAACGATAGACCCACGACAGCGCCGGTCTGTACCCCGACGACCTCCCGGCCGCGTCGTGCGATCGGCTCCGACCCCTTGCCGACGGAAAGGATCCGGGGGGCCCGGATGAACACACCGGGGTACGGCCCGTTGAGACCGGCCAGGTGGACCGCCCCTTCGAACGAGGCGACCTGCGGGCCGTAGTCATTGCGGCGAACGGTCACGTCGAGGATCCCGAACGTCCTGGGATTCCTTCCGGAGGAGCTCCCCTCCAGTCGCTTCGAGAGGAGAATGAGCCCGGCGCAGGTGGCCAGGACCGGCATCCCTTCTTGAAGCCGGTCGGCGAGGGGGTTCCAGAGGCCGGACTTCTCCAAGAGGCTGGCGATGGTCGTGCTTTCGCCCCCGGGCATCGTGAGGGCGTCGACCGCCTCGAGGTCGGCGGGGCTCTGGACGACGAGGACGTCGGACGCCGGTATCACCCGGGCCAGCGCGGCGAAATGCTCCGGGACGTCCCCTTGGACGGCGAGGACCCCGACCTTCATGACTTCCGGGGCCGCCGCATCTCCTCGAGGAGCTCTCGGGCGCGATCGATCCGGATCGCGTGCTCCGCGATGAGCCGTTCGACGACCGCATCGACCTCGCCCGACTTCGCCCCGGCCGTGGCGGCGATGTTGCGGGCGTGGAGCGCCATGTGGCCCCGCTGGATGCCCTCGGTGGCGAGCGCCCGGAGGGCCCCGAAGTTCTGGGCAAGGCCTACGGACACGAGGACCTGGGCGAGCTCCTGGGCCCCTTTCACCCCGAGGAGCTTGACGTTGGCCTTGGCCGTGGGATGGACCGCGGTGGCGCCACCGATGAGCCCCACCGCGGTCGGGAGCTCGATGGTGCCGACCAGGTCCCCGTTCCGGTCCTTCTCATAGGTCGTGAGCGGTCGGAGGACTCCTCCGTCCTTCGCCTGGAACGCGGCGTAGGAGTGGGCCCCGCTCTCGATCGCCCGGAAATCGTTGCCGGTTGCGACCACCACCGCCGAGATCCCGTTCATGATCCCCTTGTTGTGGGTGGCGCACCGGAACGGGTCGACGCACGCGAGGGTGTAGGCGTCCAGGATCGCCTCCACGACCTCCGGGCCCGTGGCGTCGTCCGTGGCCAGCGAGGCCGCGGGGAACGTGGCCGTGGCCCGGGCGACCCGGTAGATCGCGAGATTGGAGATGATCCGGAGGACCACGCGGCCTCCCGCCAGCTTGGCGATCGTGGGCGCCAGCGCCTCGCACATGGTGTTGACGGCGTTCATGCCGCCGGCGTCGCGGGCGTCGACCATGAGGTGGACGACGAGCATAGTGCCCCTCGGGGATGGTACGACCCGGACCTCGATCTCCCGGGCTCCCCCGCCGAACTTCACCAGCATCGGGTCCTTCGCATTCGCCGCGGCCAGGAGGGCCGCTCGCTCCGCGAGGATCCGCAGTCGGGCCGCGGCCGGGTCCACCACGTCCAGGACCTGGATCTGGCCGATCATCACGGGGTCCGACGTCTGGGCCCGGAACCCGCCTTTCGCCCGGGTGACCTTGGCCGAGTTGGACGCGGCGGCCACGACGCTGGGCTCCTCGATGGCCATGGGTACGAGGTAGTCCTTGCCGTTGATCTGGAAGTTCGTGGCGACGCCGAGCGGGAGGGGGAACGTCCCGATCACGTTCTCGATCATCCGCTCGATGATCGCGGGGTCGACCCCGGGCGGAAAGTCGTACGTCCGCGCCTCGGCCTCCGTGAGACCGCCCCACTCCCGGATGACCTTCCGACGCTCCTCGACCGACCGCTTGTAGAATCCGGGGATCTCCGACGTGCGCTCCATGGAGTGTGACCTACTCCCCGCCCTCGGCCGAGTCGTCGGGAGCGGGCACGGCCGCCGCCTCCGTCTCGGGGGGTGGGGATCTCACGACGACGACCTTCGCCGGCCGGAGCAACAGCGCTCCCATCCGGTATCCCTGCTGGACGACCTCGGCGATCGTCCCCGGCGGATGGCCCTTGGAAGGGACCGTCTCGGCCACCGCCTCGTGGGAATCCGACTCGAACCGAGCCCCGGGCGATGCCACGCTCGTGACCCTCTGGGCCTCGAGGAACGAACGCCAGCTGGCGGCCAGGAGCTCGACGCCCTTGCGGAGCGGGTCCGTCGGTGCGAGGTGGGCCACGGCCTCCTGGGCTCGCTCCGAGGCCTCGAGGAGCGGGAGCAGGCTCCGAACGACGTCAGCTCGGACGGCTTGTCGCGCCCCCTCCCGCTCGCGGTCGGCCCGCCGGCGGAAGTTCTCGAAATCCGCGAGGAGGTACCTGGTACCGGGTCGGCCAGTCCTGCTCCGGCTCGGGGGCCGCCGCGTCGGAGGGGGGAGAGACCGGGGGCGGGCCGGGGGTGGGCCGCACCGATGGGCCCTCGGTCTCCTCCGCCATCGACGGGCCTAGGACCGGGGCGTCCTATTTGGGGTTTGGCCGACGGGCGCCGTCCCTCGAAGCGCGGGATTTATTCTCGCAGCCCCATGACCGCGCATGCCGTGGGAGTGGGGCCGGCGAACGCCGCCGGCGGGGCAGGTGGTCTTCCCCGTCTCCGAGGCCCCGTCGCCGTCCGACGAGGCACCCCTCGTTAGCGATCCGCGGTTCCGGGTCCAGGATATCTACACCATCACGGGCGTGGGGTGCGTCCTCGTCGGGGAGTTGGAGGCCGGCGAGCTCCGGCCGCCGACCGTGCTCCGGGTCCTTGACGATGGGGGTGCCCGCCGGGACGTCGTGGTCCGGATGGTGCAGATCATGGCCCATCGGGCAGAACAGCCGGTGCTCCGGCCCGGCACCTCCGCGGGCCTCACGGTGCGTGGGATGGGCCGTTGGGAAGGACGGAACCCGCGCGAGCTGAAGCAGGCGTTCCTCCGCGGCGACCTCCTGGTCCCCGCCCCCGCCGGCCCCTAGGGTTCCAGCGGGGGCCGTCCCCGCAGGGTCCGGAGGGCCCCGCGAATCGTCCCGGAGCGACGCCGGCCGACGGGCGCACAGGTCTTCCGGGGGGCCGGGTTGTTCCTCCCCGGGCCAAGACTTATAATGCATTCCCGGCTCAGTTTTACTGACGTAATTCTGAGGGTAGTTCCGATGGTCCAAGAGAGCCTCGCTGCCCCCGCGTACGACGCCAGCTCCATCCAGGTCCTGGAGGGGCTCTCCGCGGTTCGGAAGCGCCCCGGGATGTACATCGGGTCGACCGATGCCCGTGGCCTCCACCACCTGATCTGGGAGGTCGTCGACAACTCCATCGACGAGGTCCTCGCCGGCGCCT
This sequence comes from uncultured Thermoplasmata archaeon, assembly GCA_963708255.1. Lineage (GTDB taxonomy): Archaea > Thermoplasmatota > Thermoplasmata > Lutacidiplasmatales > UBA184 > Lutacidiplasma. Next base: position 212,002 of record CAVPSE010000002.1, on the reverse strand, counting down.
GCACTGAAGTGGACGTGACCCTCCATGCGGATGGCACGTGTTCCGTGAAGGACAATGGCCGGGGGATCCCTGTCGAGGAGCATCCGAAGTACCACAAGCCCGCTCTCGAGATCGTCCTGACGATCCTCCACGCCGGCTCCAAGTTCGACAAGAACACGTACAAGGTCTCGGGCGGGCTCCACGGGGTCGGCCTGCATGTCGTCAACGCCCTCTCCGAGTGGCTCGAGGTCCGGGTCCGCCGCAACGGGAAGGAGTACTACCAACGGTACGAACGCGGCGCGCCGATCGCACCCCTGAAGATCGTCGGGGACGCGGACGGGACCGGTACCGAACAGCGGTTCAAGCCCGACTCGGAGATCTTCGAGACGACCGTCTTCGATCGGCCCATCGTCGAGCGGCGGCTGAAGGAGCTCTCGTTCCTCAACCCCCAGGTCACGATCCACTTCCAGGACGAACGGGACGGAGCGAAGGAGACGTTCCACCACGCGGGGGGCATCGTCGACTTCGTGCAGGACATGAACACCTCGCTCAACGTCCTGTTCCCCGCCCCGGTGTACCTGCACGCGAAGCGGGACACCACCGACATCGAGGTGGCCCTCCAGTACAACGACGGGTACAACGAGGCCCTCCTCGCCTTTGTGAACAACATCAACACGGTCGACGGAGGGACCCACGTGGTGGGCCTACGGTCGGCCCTCACCCGGACCTTCAACGACTACGCCCGGGAGCACAATTTCATCAAGGGCGACAAGGAAGGGCTCACCGGCGAGGATGTCCGGGAGGGCCTCACCTGCGTTCTATCGGTCAAGGTCCTAGAACCCCAGTTCGAGGGCCAGACGAAGGCCCGGCTCGGCAATTCCGAGGTCAAGGGACAGGTCGAGAGCGCGGTCAACGAGAAGCTGGCGGAGTTCCTGGAAGAGCACCCGGCCGTCGGCCAGTCCCTCGTCGCGAAGGCTGTGCAGGCGTCCCAGGCCCGCGAGGCCGCCCGGAAGGCCCGGGAGCTCACCCGTCGCAAGGGGCTGCTCGAGGGCGGAGGCCTCCCCGGCAAGCTCGCGGACTGCCACTCCCGGGACCCGTCGCTCTCCGAGCTGTTCATCGTCGAGGGGGATTCGGCCGGCGGCACGGCAAAACAAGGCCGGGACCGCGAGTTCCAGGCCGTCCTGCCCTTGCGCGGGAAGATCCTGAACGTTGAAAAGGCGCGTCTCGACCGGATGCTCCAGAGCGAGGGGATCCGGGCCCTCATCACCGCTATCGGGATCGGGGTCGGCGACGAGATCGATCTCGCCAACCTCCGCTACCACAAGATCATCCTGATGACCGATGCCGATGTGGACGGCTCCCACATCCGCACGCTGCTGCTCACGCTCTTCTACCGCAAGATGCCCCAGTTGATCGGGGAAGGGCACGTGTACATCGCCCAGGCGCCTCTCTACCGGCTCGCCCGTGGGAACCGGGCGGAGTACGCCTACTCCGATGAGGAGCGGGACCGGATCTGGAAGGACATGGGGAGCAAGGGGATCACCATGCAGCGGTACAAGGGGCTGGGCGAGATGAACGCCGAGCAGCTTTCGATCACGACCATGAAACCCGGCCACCGCAACCTCCTCCGGGTCACCGTGGAGGACGCCCAGCGGGCCAACGAACTGTTCGTCATCCTGATGGGCGAAGAGGTCGAGCCGCGCCGGGCGTACATCCAGGAGCACGCCGTCGAGGTCACGAACCTCGACATCTAGCGCGATGCCGAGCGTCCCGGCCGCCGAGGCGTTCGCGGCCTTCCACCTCTCGGTCTCGGACCCGCCGAAGCGGCCGATCCTGCATGGGCCGGCCGGGACCCTCGTTACCTTCGGCCTGCCCTCCGCGGCCGGGACGATGGAGTGGGCCGGGGTCTGGATCTCCCCGTCGGGGCCCCGGTTCCTCCAGACGGCACCTCCCGTGCCCGGCCCCGCCGCGGCCCACGGCCTCTCCGGCGCGTCGGCGGAGCTGTTCGATACGTTCCTGACGGCCAGCCGGGTCTACCTCGAGCGGGTCGAGGAGGTCGACGCCCAGCTCGCCACCACGCAGGAGGCCGGCCGCGCCGTGCCCCTCGCCGAGGTTTGGAAGCTTCACCGTCGGCTGGCCGTCATCCGGGCCCACATCGGCCGCGCCCTGGTGGGACTCACCGAGTGCGGGAGCCGGTTCTCGGACGTCTTTCCATCGTTCGGGAGCGCCATGACGGCGGCCACGGGAGAACTGATCCGGGTCCAGGAGCTCGCCCAGAGCGTTCAGCAGGCTCTCAGCGACCTCATCCTGCTGCGGAACGCGGAGGAGTCGAACCGGATCGCCGAGGCGGCCAACGAGCTCAACCGGGTGTCGAACCGGATCGCCTCTCTCGCGAACACCTCCAACATCCGGATGCTCGGGATCACGTACGTCGCCCTCCTGCTCGGTCTCGTGAGCGCCGTGGTCCTGATCCCGAACACGGGCGGCACGATCCTGGGGATGCCCAGCGCGGCCTGGGTGCCCGGATGGTGGGTGGACGCGGTGCTCGTCATCCTGGCCGTGGTGCCGCTCGTGCTGGTGTTCACGCGCCCGTGGGTCAAGGTGATGATCCGCGATCTCCGCGAGTACGAGCTGAGGGTGGCCGAGGGCGTCCGGGACCTCCCCGAGATGACCCCGGAGGGCGCGCCTGAGGCGTCCCCGGCCGCTCCGGCCGTCCCTCGGAAACGGCTTTGAGCGCCGACCGGCTCCCCGTCGTGTGACCACGACTTCACCTCCTTCGACGGTGTTCCGCAACGCCCTCTTGGTCACCCAGGACCCGGACCGGCGGGTGATCCGCGGGGACCTCGCCATCGAGGAAGGCCGGATCACCCACGTCGGGCCGGGGGCCAAACGGTTGGACCGGGAGGTCGACGCCCACCGGTTCGCGATCGTCCCGGGGTTCGTCAACACCCACACCCACGTCGCCATGTCGATCCTCCGGGGTCTCGCCGACGACCGGGACCTGGGGGCGTTCCTGGAACGCCTGTTCGCGGTCGACGCCCATCGGACCGACGCGGACCTGGAGGCCGGCGCGGCCGCGGGGATCGCCGAGATGCTTCTGAGCGGCACGACCTCGTTCCTGGACCTGTACTATGGCGAGGACGCCATCGCCCGGGCCGTCGATCGGCTGGGCATCCGAGGGTTCCTGGGGTGGGCGGTGCTCGACCCCTCCCTGACGACCCAGAAGGGCCACCCCGTCGACAATGCTCGGGCTTTCATCGGACGATGGGCCGGCCATTCCCGGGTCAGCCCCCTCGTGGCCCCCCAGGGGGTCTACGTCTGCTCCGCCGAGACCTGGCTCTCCGCCCGGGACCTCGCAACGGCTGCGCACACCCTCCTCCACTACCATCTCTCCGAAACGCGGCGCGAGGTGCACGAGCACGAGGCGAAGACCGGCCTTCGCCCCCCGCTCTGGCTCGACTCGATCGGAGCGCTGGGTCCCGGCCAGGTGGCCGCCCACGGCGTTTGGCTGACCCGACGGGAGATCCAGCTGCTCGCCGAGAAACGCGTCGGCGTGGCCCACTGCCCGAGCTCGAACCTGAAGCTCGCCACCGGGGGGGTCGCTCCGGTCCAGGAGCTCCGGTCCGCCGGGGCGTTGGTGGGGCTCGGCACCGACTCCTCCGCATCCAACAACTCCCTCTCGATGCTTCGGGAGATGCACGTCGCGGGGCTGCTCCAGAAACATCACCTCTGGGAAGCCGCGAGCCTCCCGGCCGGGGCCCTCCTCGACATGTCGACCATCGACGGCGCCCGGATCCTCGGCCGGGCGGAGGACCTCGGCTCGCTGGAGATCGGCAAACAGGCCGACCTCTCCCTCGTTCGCCTGGACCACCCGACCCTTCTCCCGGCCCGACGGGACACGATCATCTCCCACCTCGCCTACTCGGCCAGCGAGGAGGCGGTCCACTCCGTCTACGTGGCGGGGGAGGCGGTCGTGGAGGACCGCAAGCTCGTTCGCGAGCCCTGGGAAAAGATCCACGCCGTGGCGGACCCGGCGGCCCGGGCGCTCTGGGCCGCCGCGGGCTTTCCCGAGTCCTGATCGTCGGCCGCCTCGGGTCCCCCGGGGGGGTCGTCGAGGCCTTTTGCTCGTACAGCCCGGCGTCCTCGGGGCTCCGGTGCCCGCCCTCGACCGGGGGCGCCTCGATCCCATTCGCAGGCCGGCCGCTCCTCCGGGGGCCTACGGGCGCCGGGTCCCAGTTGCTTCCGCCTCGTTACACCGGGGGAGCGACCTGGAGATCCCGAAGTCCGTCGGCGAGCCGTCGGGCAAGCTCCTCCGGTGTCCCGGTGAAGCCGACCTCCCGGATCCCGCCGACCCTCGTCAGGGAAGGGGGGGGAAGGCCGAACAGTTTGGCGAGAAGCGTCCGATCGATGCCGACGTTGACGACCCCGTGATGGAGCAACGCGGTCCCGGTCAGGTGCTGGGCCGCGCCACCGACGACGATCGGCCCCGCGAACAGGGCCTCCCCTCGGGTCCCCAGCAGGCAGAGCTCATCGGAGAGCCCCGGCGCGGGGCGCCACTCCGTCGTCAGTCCGAACTCCTCGAGCACACGGACAAGGGGGGACCCGAGACGGCGGTACGCGCGGGGGAACCCACGGCCTACCCCCGGGTGGGCCCGGGGCAGGGCCACCGCCCAGGCGATATCCCCCTCGAGCTGGACCACGGCGGTGCCGCCGCTGGAACGGACGTGGACGGGGATCCCAGCGGCGGCAGCACGGACCGCCGCCGGGGCGTCGACCGGCTCGAGAAACACCGAGGGAGAGGTAGCGGTCGCGTATCACGGCCGCCCGGAACCCGGGGAGTCTCCCGCGGAGGAGCGCCTCGTCCTCCGACAGGTTCTCGGCCCCCGACCGGTCGCCTCGGTACCCGGAGCGCGCCTCCATCCGAGTCGTTCTCCCCACCGTGTGTCCGGAGTCCCAAGCAGATAAGTCCCGTGGAGCGCTCCGGGGGCCATGGCCGAGCTCGACCAGTTCTCCCTCCACCCCGGCGCACCAGCACCCGACTTCGCCCTTCCAGGGGTCGATGGAAAGGTCCACTCTCTCCACGAGTTCGACGGGGCGCCGTACCTCCTCGTGGTCTTCTGGTGCAACCACTGCCCCTACGTGCAGGCGTGGGAACGCCGGATGATCGAGATCGGCCACCGGTACCGGGAGCAAGGGGTCACCGTGGTACTCATCAACTCCAACGACGATGTCGCCTATCCCGACGATAGCATGGAACGGATGGTGGAGCGTGCCCGCCGGCAGGCCTATCCGTTCCCCTACTTGCGGGACGAGTCCCAGGAGGTCGCCCATGCGTACGGGGCGCTGGTGACCCCGCATCCGATGCTGTTCGGTCCGGACCGGCGCTTGGTGTTCCAGGGACGCATCGACGATAGCCACGACGAACCGGGGTCCGTTCGGCATCGGTACCTCCAGGAGACGTTGGATGCCGTTCTCGCCGGCCGGCCGATCCTGCGACCCGAGGTCCCGGTCCTCGGCTGCTCGGTGAAGTGGAAGAGCTAGCGGCCCGGCGCCCCTCAGTTCCCCCGGGAGCGCATATCCGACCGGCGCCCTCGCCCCGGTTTCCCCGGTCGCGGCGCCGCGGCCCGGACCTCGGCCCGCCGTGCCTCGTAGGCGGTCCGGAGCTCCGGTCGGATCGGCGCGCCCGCCAGGTCGAGCCGGGCCGCGATCGCGACCTTTCCCGCCAGGGCCCGGGCCAGCTTCCCTCGTTGCCGCCGCGGCGCGCCCTGGATCGTTGGGTGGAGGAATAGAAGCCCGTGCCGGGGTGGGGGGGCATGGCCCCGAAGGTGGTCGAAGAATGCCTTCTCGGCCCCGAGCATCTGGACGGTGCTCGATGGCATTCGGGCCAGCCGGGCGAGGCCCCCGGCCTGGGAGAGCATCCGGGCCGCCAGGAGCGGCCCCAGAAGGGCCGACACGTTCGGGGCACGGTGGGGCGATGCGGCCGCCACCGCGGCCTCGAGCTCATCCCGGGTCGATGAGATCGAGCGGTACAGCCGAGCGAGCTTTCGGCGCGCCTCCCGAAGCTCGGGCTCCTCGGGGGACCGGGACCCGTCCGGGGCCACCCCCTCCTCCAGCGACCGGGCCGCACCTGCCGCGTCATCGGGCCCCTCCTCGGACGGCGGCATGTCCCGGCTGCTCCAGCTGACGAGCCGCTCCCCGATCAGGTTCCGGACCGAATCCAGGTCGGTCATGGATCGCACCGCCTCCTCGACATGGATCGAAGGGTCCCATGCCTCTGCGAGCGCTGTCTCCGCGACCTCGAGGAAGACCATCCGTCGGATCGCCGGATCCATCCCGAGGCTCCGTGGATCGGGCGGCGGGGCCGGGGCGCTCCGGAGCGTGACGGTCTCGGCGAGGAGGCGCCGGTCCCGGGTCGTGTGGGGAGAGGACGTCGTGGCGGCCAAGAGGGCCTCTTCCTCGGGGACCCGTTCCCCTGCGCGGCGTCGTCGCATCCGCTCCGCCAGGGACGGCGCGTCGGCCGGGGCCAGGAACGACTGTACGATCTGGTCGCCATCGACCTCAAAGGCGCCGAACCACGTCGAAACAAGCTGGGTCGGCATGCGTTCAATCCATCCGCAGGCCGCCGTTGACGTGAAGGGTGGTGCCGGTCATGTACGACGAACCGGGCGAGGCGAGGAACGCGACTGCCTCGGCGATCTCCTCGGGATGCCCGATCCGGGCGAGCGGAATGGCCTGACCTCGCGCCGTGCGTTGCTCGGGCGTATCGCTCCCGACGATGTCCGTATCGATCGTTCCGGGGGCGACCGCGTTGACGGTGATGGACGGCGCGAGCTCCCGGGCCAGGGACTTCGTGAGAGCGAGCACCCCGGCTTTCGCTGCCGCGTAGTGCGCTCCGTGGCGAGACCCGTTGGCGGCCAAAACGCTCGCGATGAAGATGATCCGGCCCGACGCCGATCGGCGGAGCTCCGGCAGCAGTTCGCGGGAGAGGAGCGCGGGACCGATGAGGTTCAGCTGAAGACAGGCGAGCCATTCGGGCTCGCCCAGTTCCTCGAAGGGGGCCCGCGGGTACGCCCCGGCATTGTGCACCACCACGTCCAGCTCCGTCCATCGCGCGCGGAGCTGGCGGGCCACGTCCGCAGCACCCTCGGGCTCCGCGAGGTCACTGGCGATCACGAACGCGTCGCGGCCGCCGGCCCGGATCTCCTCACTCAGCGCCTCCGCCTCGGCGCGGTGACGGAAACCATGGAGGGCCACGTCGAACCCCCGGGCGGCGAGGAGCCGGGCCGTCGCCCGACCGATGCCCCGGCTCGACCCTGTGACGAGGGCGCGCACGACGGGCCAGCCGATCGGGCGGGATTACGGTTCCGGAGGCCCCGGTCCTCACCGCGCCGGGAGGGCGTTAAATAATCCACCTCGGCTGGCGCGCCGTGGCGTCCCCCGCCGAGGCACCTCTGGTCCGGTACCGAGCTGCGCGGGCCGGTCGCGCTCCTCACGCTCGACCATCCGCCGGTCAACGTCCTCAGCGCGGCAGCGCTCGATCAGCTCCAGTTCTCTCTCACTCGCGCCCGTAACGACCCCGGCGCGAGGGTCGTGGTCCTGGCCAGCGCGGCCGCGAAAGCGTTCGCGGCCGGAGCGAACATCCGGGAGATGGCCCCGATGGGCCCATCCGAGGCACGGGTCCACGGGGGACGCGGGCAGGCCACCACCGTCGCGATCGAGCGCCTTCCTCTCCCGGTCATCGCAGCGGTCCATGGTGCGTGCCTGGGCGGCGGGTGCGAGCTGGTCCTCGCCTGCGACTTCATCATTGCAAGTGACGACGCTCAGTTCGGACAACCGGAGATCAACCTTGGTGTCATGCCCGGATGGGGGGGCACCCAACGATTACCGCGGCGGATCGGGGCCGCCGCGGCCCGCCGGTGGATCCTCACCGGGGGCTCCGTGACCGCGGCCGACGCCCATCGCCTGGGGCTGGTCGACCAGGTCGTATCTCGAGCAGAGCTGCTCGGGACGGCTCTTACGCTCGCCGGCGCGCTCGCGCAGAAGTCGGCGACCGCCCTCGCCGCGGCCAAGTTCGCGCTCAACCAGGCGATCGATCGGGCCGAGCAGGACGGGCTCGACTACGAGCTGGACCTGTGGGCGGGGCTGTTCGGGACGCGCGACCAGAAAGAGGGCATGTCCGCCTTCCTCGAGAAGCGGCCGTGGGTCCCGGAGGCCAAACCCGCCGCGGCGACGCTGCCGACCCCCAAGCCTCCCCACCGCCGACGGGCCCGCCCCGAGCATCGGGCCTAGCGACCTGTCCGAAAGGAGAATAACCGAGGACGTTCCCCCCCTCGCCGGTGCCGCGGTGGCTCAGCTGGCAGAGCGGCTCCTTGGTAAGGAGCAGGCCGAGGGTTCGAATCCCTCCCGCGGCTTCGGGAACCCATTCGCGTGACGGTCAGGATCGCCGGAGTTTCCAAGTTTCAAATTCCCGTTTCATTTCGGCGCCCGGGACCACTCAATCGAGTCGAAGCCTCCGGTTCAACTCGGCAAGGGTCCGGCGAGAGACACCGGGATTCCGGTCCACCATCACGACGACCAGGCGGTCGTCCAGGGTGAAGTAGAAGACCCGATGGCTGCGGTCTAGGTGAAACCTCCAAACCCCGCGCAGCTCCCGAATCTCCTTGACCAGCACTCCCGGATGGGACCGAAAGGGACCCGCACGGAGGTACTCGAGGTCTTCCTTCAGCCGCCGTCGTAATCGCGCAGGGAGTCGCAGGGCTTCATCCAGCGCCCGGAGATCGAATTCAACCGAATAGAGGCTCACAGACCGAGCCTCTTGTACGCCTCCGAGCTTGGGATGGTCTTTCTCTTTCCGTTACGAATTTCGCTCACTCGCTTCCGGAGCTCGGCGACTACTTCCTTTGGGTAATACTCGTCCGCCAGCTCCTGGAGCAGCTCGTCGTAGGTCTCTCCCGGTCGCTTCATGGACTCAAGGAGCTCGCGCGTACTCGAACGGATGGTAATCGTGGTGGGCGGATCTGCCACGGACATGGGGGACAATAGCATTCCAATTGCAGATAAGCGCTCTGAGCGTTGCGATACGTGTCGGAACCCGAGCCGGCACCGGGGATCGCGGACCGCGTCCGAGCGGACGATCGGGATTCGAACTTCTCTGCCATGCCCTCCCGCGGCTTCGGGTCCCGGGGAACCTCCTTGGTCGGGGTTCCGGATTGCCTACGCCATCCGACCGTAGACATCCGCGAGGAACCCCGACTTGAGGCGGTATTTCCGGCCTTTCGCCGCCCCACGCTCCTCGAGCAGTCCGGCCCGGACCAACTCCTGGAGGGCCCCCCAGACCGCGGGTCCGCTGTAACCTCGTGGGTTCGGATAATCGCCTCGGTGGAACCACTCCCCGGCTCCGGAGAGCACCCACAGCAAGACTGACTGCGTGCTCCTCCGTGAAAATCGTTCCAAGATTCCCCGGAGGTCCCCTCGACCCACCGCGACTTCGGTACGCCTTCTGGAGTTCCCGGGCGTAATATCTCGTCCAGAGGAAGTAGTCGTTCCCGCTGTTCGTCGAGGCAAGCGCGGCGTAGTATCGGTCGCTGGTCCGGAAGAACCGGGTGTCCAGCGGAATGAGTGCCGAGTTCCGGAGCCCGAGCTTGTGGAGCAGGGCGACGTTCAGGTATCGCCCGAGACGTCCGTTCCCATCCGCGAATGGGTGGATCGCCTCGAACTCCGCGAAGAATATCGCTGCCGTGACCGGTGGGAGACCCGTTTCGGCCGCCCCCGCGAGCCAGGCGAATAGGGCCGCCAGTTCCCTGCGCACCCGTTCAGGCGGTGTCGGCTCGAACCGAACGACGGTTTCGGATACATCCGTAATGACATTCGCGGAGGTCTTGTACCGGCCAACTACGGCCTCGTCGAGCACTCCCGCGAACAACGTCTGGTGCGCACGTTCGATACCCGCGAGGCTGAACTCAGGGAGCTTGCCGGCAGATACCCCCCGGTAGGCGCGCGCCAGTTGGAGGATCCCGCGCTCGGTAGTAGTCTCGGGCCGGCCGGTTTCGAGCACATCCCGCGCACGATCAAGGTGGACTCGCTCTCCCTCGAGCCGAAAGCTGCTCACTGCGTTCCGCAGCCGTGCCACCCCCAACAGGACCTGGTGCAGTTGGGGGGAGAGGACCGACAGGTCCAGTCCTCCATCCAACCGAAGCGCGGCCAAGGCCGGCTGTGACGGTGTCCGGCCTCGTCGGAATGACCGGACGGAAACCACCCGTGGTATCTGGCTTGCGGGTCGGCATCGCTGGCTAGTTAATGAATAGTTAACGTATATTGGGTTTGCTTAACCGCGGTCCCATGCGCCACTGGCCGAGTGGGCGACGCGGCCGGACCTCGCGAGCACACCTTGGTTGCCCGGGTCGGAGCCGCCCTCGGAGCGCACGAGGACGTTTGGGATTCGAGCTTTCCGGCCATGCCCTCCCGCGGCTTCGGCAACCCGGCCCTGACGGTGGGCCGGTCCCGCCGGATCGCGACGGGCAGAGCCGGGCCCATCCGTTGTCTACTCCGCGGAGCGTGCTCTGCCAACGGCATTCGTTCTCTCGCGACGCCAGACCCTCTAAGATAGCGCACCAGTTGACGCCGGCCCTCGATCCGGAAGGGCCGGAGCGAACGGCACCACCGGGTCTCGCCGAATCTTGACTCGTAGCGTTCGCGCATCCCAGGCGCGGCCACCGGCTTCCCTGGCTTCGATGTACCCTGTCGGATCCACTCGATTCCCGGCGCCGGCTCCGAGGGGCCGCCGCAACATCCCGATGCCCGGTGAGACCCCGTCCGGGCGTCTCCGCCCAGCTAGTCCAGACCGCCGTGATCGACGACGGTCTCCCCGTCGATCTCAAGCGTCCCTCCACGGAGCGCCAGGTACGCGGAGAATCGGGGAGACCGTGTCAGTCCCCCGTACTCGGCGTTCCGCCCGATCATGACGGTGATGGTCCCTCGCTCCTGATCGAAGAGACGAGGAATGGTGGTGATGCGCGGATTCAGACCCACGGAGATCATGCCGGGACGATCCTTTCCGGCTCCGAGCATCGAGAAGGAGCGGCGAAACTCCCCCCCGCCCGCGGTGAACGAGTAGGAGTTCATTCGGCCCCCCTCGAACTTCCAGCTACCACCTCGCAAGGGCGTTTCCTTCCCCTCGAGGTACATGGTTCCCGGGGCATTGGATACCAGGCTGCCCTCGGCATGGGCTTCGTCGACCGCGACCGAGGCCACCCCGCTGGGCAGGACGGTGACCATGTTCCCGGCGCGAACGTCCGCGCGGTCGACCATGCCATCGTCGACGCGGGGAGCACGTCCGAGCAGTCGAAGCTCTAGCCGCGTCCCGTTCGGGTGGGACACGACGAGCTCGTGCCCCCGCCGTAGCCGCTCGGCGAGCTTCGCGCCGGCGCTCCGGAGGACCCGGGGATCGACCGTGGAGGCCTCGATGAGCTCGTTCCTCCAGGATCGGAGGTTGACACCGTAGCCGCGCGCCGCGGGCTCGCTCGTGCGCCCAAAGTACCACACCACGCTCGGGATCTGGTACCTGTGGACGAGCCGGAACCACTCATGGTCGTTCGCTTCGAGCCGATGGGCGACGGAGGGCGGATACTCCGACTCCCGTTCCGTGCTCGAGGGCCCAAGGAGCGCCACCACGGCGTCGGAGGCCTTCAGAGCGGCCCAGTCGTGACTACCTACGCGACCCACGTTCACGGCCGGCGCCGTGTCGAGGCTCTTCCAGAAGGTCGCCTCGTCCTCGAGCACCACCAGCGGCCGTGCGCCGAGGATCCGGGCCTCGAGGACCAGGCTCTCCGCCCACGGGAGTGTGCCGCTCCACGTCTCGATGAGGAGGTTCGCCCCACGCCGCAGGTGGAGGGCGTTGGAGAGGACGTTTCGGGCCAGTTTCCGCCGGATCGACTCCGGGTAGGCCGGCTGCACGGAGGCCGCAATCGAGGCATGTGTTATTTAATGTCGAGCTTGGCCGCCTCATTAAATAACACGAGACGCGGTGGCAGCCCCGGACCGATGCGCCTCCGAAAGATATTCAATCGGGCCTACCGGGGTACGACCTACTATCGGTGGACGGTCGAGATCCCCCCGAAACGGGTCCGCGAGCTGGGGTGGGTCGAGGGACAGGAGCTGGAGGTCGTCGTCACTGCGGGGGCCCTGCAAGTCCGTCCGGCGCGCCGGAGCCGCGCTGCCCCGGATGTTCGGAAGATCCTGGGGCTCCGGGACCGGATGCGACGGCAGTCGATCGATAGCCACTGATCGAACCGCGTCCGAGATCCGCTCAAGGTCACCGAGCCTCCGTCCCGGACCGCCAATTGTAGAGTACCCGTGACGTCCCTGTCAGCGACCGGGGCGTGGGCACCGTGACCTGGGCCGCTAACATCCCGGTCGCCCCCAGCTGCTGCCGGCGATTAGAACGCGGGCGGGTCTCTCGACCGCGGGGTTGGGGGGGCGGGTCTCCCCCCCCCGGAGCTGCCCGGCGTAGCTGCGTAGGAGCTCCCCCGCGGCCCTCTCGATTTCGCCTTTCCCGCCCGGGCCTGGCCTATACGATCCCGTTCCCCTGGATCGTGAACCAGGTGGATTCGGTCCCGCCACCGATCGTAACGTTCGTGTTGAACGAGCTCGGGTCGATCCAGGCCGCGGTCGTCACGACCTCGTTCTGCTGGCCCCAGTAGGTGTAGAGGGCCAGGCCGTTCGCGATCTGCTCGGCGAGGTTGTACACCAGCACCCGCTGGGGGCCCGCGGCGAGGGTCGAGGCGTTCGCCAGCCCCACCAGCATCGCGTCGTAGGCGGCTCCCTGGCAGTTGTTCGGGATCCCGCCCGCGCCGTTCGTCGCGCTCGCCAGGTTCGCCCAGTAGTAGAAGTCGGCCATGCTCGCGTACGAGTGGCACGACCCGTCGATATACTCCGGGTTCTGGAGCTGCTCGTTCAGCGCGTCGCCCGCGGTGTAGGTGTTGTCGGGCAGGTACAGCGGCGCCACGTAGTCCGTCGGGTCGGGGTAGTCCGGTGCCCAGCCGAGGGTGAAGAACGGCATCGGGTTGTTGTAGGGGCCCGAATACGCCGAGTTGATCACCAGCGTGATGAAGTTGATGTCCACCACGCTCACCTTGATCTTCCCGCCCGACAGCTGGTTGATCTCCGACGCCCACAGCGCGGTCGCCTCGTCGAGGGGAGGGGCGCCGGTCTCGCCGAAGAACGGCAACTGACAGGGCGAGGATGTCGTACACTCGGACGTCACGTTCGCGTCGTAGTACGGACTCGAGGAGTCCGTCACCTGCGCCCACCACCACGCGGCGGTGCCCGGGGTCGTCGCCGAGGACGACGGGTCACCGGTCGGCCAGCTAATGTTGGTCGGGTAGTAGTTGGCCATGTACTGCGGGATCGCCCCGCCGTAGTTGAACAAATACTGGATCCCGTCCTTCGTGTTGATGGTCTGCTCCACCGTGTTGTACGGATAGGCGTGGGTGAAGAACTGCCGGATGCCGACGTTCCCGAAGAAGTCCGCCGGAACGGTGATCGGGTTCGTCGTGTAGGTCGCGGCCCCTGCCTTGTTGAAGTACAGGCTGTACGGGAAGAAGAAAATGCTGATCGACGGGAAACTCGTCGCCAGCACTTTCCCCTCCGCCAACAGCTGCAGCAGGAACGAAGTATCCGTGCTCGGGATCGAGGCGAAGTCCGCCACGCCCGCCTGATACGCCTGCTCGCCTGGAACTTGGCTCGTCTCCCAGGTGACCGATACCGACGGGGCGAACGTGCTCGGCTGGGGCCAGCATCCGGACCAGCTGCAGTAGGGATTCGCCGCGTACGTGGGGTCGGCCTGGAGGGAATAGCTGTTCGCCGGAAGGAGGCTCTTCAGGTAGTAGGGCCCGCTCCCGGCCATATGGTACTGGACGTTCCCAAGGAAGGGCGGCGCGGAGGCCGCCAGCTCCCAGGCGTCCCAGGCCGTGGCGGGAACGCTGGCCGGGGCGACGCCCCAGCCGGCGGAGCCCATGGCGGCACAGGGGTGGTCGCCACTGCCGGAAACGTTCCCGGCTGTCCAGTAGGGGATGCCCGCGCCCTGGGCCGACGCCGAGAACCAGCCGCACGGCACGATACCCGCTCCCTCCTCATCCGAGATCAGCTCGAGGAAGTACGGCCAACTCTGGCCGCCACCGGTCACGTGGAACGTGACGCAGCCGTTCGAGTTGGCCATCACCGTTGCGCCGCACGCGGTGCTGTCGTTGATGGTCATGGACGACATCACGTTCTCCGGCGTGTTGTTGAACGGATAGTGGAGCGTGCTCCAGCCCTGGTTCCCCGTCGGGAGCAGGGACTGCGTCAGGATCCACCCGTTGTTCGAGCCGACGCCGGGGTTCGTGGAGAACGCCATCGTCCGGGCCAGCGAGAACACCACGTCCGTCGGGTAGACGGCCCAGCTGTTGCCGGTGCCCGGGTCGTAGAACTTGGCGGTCTTGCTGATCGCGAAAGTGTAGTCGGTGCCGGAGATCATCGAAGAGCCGTACATCGACTGGCAGTTGTTGGCACCGGTCGTGCTGCCCGGAACGCACGTCGCGAGGACCGGGACGTAGCTCGCCGCCGTGGGACCGGTATCGCTTCCGTTGTACGCGATCAGCGCTTCGTATACGTTATACAGGACCTCGGAGCCGAGCGACTCATAATCGACGGCCGGGTCCTCCGAGTTGGAGCCGCCGGGGGCGAGCTCGTAGACATCGAGGGCCCCCGGATGCGGGCTCGTCGCCGCGGAAATCCCGGCGATGCCCGCCGTGGAACCGGGCTGAGCCACGAAGACGGTCCAGCTGTAGTTCTGGTACGCAATGACGCCGGCCGGACCCAAGGCGGAGCCGACAAAGACGATGGTGAACGTGCCGGGGTTGGCAAAGCTGAACTCTCCCGTCGCCGAGGTCGCTGTGGACGCACTCGATGTCACGGTGACGCCCGTCGCGGAGAGCGACCACGTGGGCGTCTGCGGAGTGTAGAGGGGATTCGTGGGCGCGCCGGTGTAACTTCCCGAGAGGCTGACGAACTGATTCGTCTGCAGAACCGCTGTCGGGGTCGTCGTGGAGGTGCTATTGGCCGTGATCGTGCCGGACACCGACGGTACATTCGCCGAGTTCGACGCGGCGGAGGAACCAAGGACATTGATCAGGACGAGGGAGTGGTAGTTGTCGTGGATGGCGGTCTTGACCGTCGCGTTCACGGATGCGATGAAGGTGCCCGGATTGGTGTAGACGTGGGTCACCTCGGAATCGACCGTCGCCCCCGAGGTCGAACCGTCTCCCAGGGCGAAGTCATAGGAACTGGCGGACTCTCCCGTTGGGAGGGTCGCCGTGAAGGGTACGGGATTGCCTTCCTGGACCGACTTGAACGGAACTTCGAGAGTGACGTCGTGCTGAGCCGTCGCCGCGGCACAGAACTCGCTCGACGCGGGTTGGCACGTAACCCCCGTCGAATGGGAAGTTCCCCCACCGGCTGCGCCTCCCGGCGCCGCTCAGGGCCACGTAGCCCACGCCGCCGACGACCAGGATCGCCACGACCATCACGACCAGGGCCACGGTACCGGATAGACCCCGGCTCGGCATCGTCCACACCCTGGCATTGTTTGCAAGATTCGACATTTCCGTGCCACCAGATCCCGCCGGCTCCGCCGGTCGAACGCCGAGGCCAACACTATTATTTATATTCCTAAAACTTCTTAATCGCGGGGCTCTCGAGGGCTCCGGGCGCGCGCCACCCGGCGACCGGTCGGCCTCCGGCCCAATGGGATCAGGCCTTAGTCCCCTCCAAGGCGTAGGCAGTCTCGGCGGGTCGGCTTACCCACGACGCGGGCGTGACGCGGGGCACATCGCGACCCGAGCCGCAGGGTGGCCCAGGCCATGGCTCGGCCGACATTCTCGGAGGCGCCGCCGTAGGTCACGAGCGGGCCAGCCGTCGCTTCCGGGGAATCGATGGACGGGGGGACAGCGGTCACCTCGCGACTACCGGAACCGCTGAGCCCGCGCTCCGACGCCGCCAGCCAATCCCGCGCCCGAGACGGGGTATCCGAGGCTGACTGGGGGGGCTGGTGCAGGAGGAACGGGGCCGAATACCTCCGGGAAGCGTGCTCGCACGACCTCCACGTGGCTCTCACGAAGCCGCGCCCTGGCCGAGGCGGTGCGATCGCACTCGGCGAATGGCAACATCAATCGATCGAGCGTTTCAACCGCGTGGCGGAGGCGAAGTACCCAGTGAGGGACGTCAGGCGCCGGCCGGTGGGTCAGGCGGTCGACCCGGCGAACCAGCCGATCCCGAAGGATCATGTTCCGGACCCACGGCTCTTTCAGGCACGCCCCCCACTCGCCCGTCAGCACGCCCGCCCAGTACTCCTCCACCGCATGGTCATTGGGGACCAGAGGGTCGGGCGCGTCGGCCACCAGCCTGCCATAGAATTCGGCGTCCCGCTCTCGAAGTCGATCGAGTGCACCCAGGAAGTCGTGCGCGAATACGGCATGGAGGTCCTCCCGCTGGTAGATCGCCCGTCGCGTGAAGTGAGCATACGCGGGGGGATACCACTCGGTTCCATCCGGGGTGATGTAGGTCGGTCCCGGGTAGAGCGACTCGCCCTGCCAGCTCCGGAGCCGGTCTGCCGTTGTCCCGGAGTCCGTCACTAGCCTCTCGAACGAGCAGAATCGGGACCGAACGTAGCGGTCATCCTCGGGCAACCGGACCACCCCACTCCGGGATTCCGAGGGGGGAGACGATTCTTCTCGCATCGATCCGGCAATGTAATTATGTTCCTAAATAGATTTCTAGTTGCGACCGGCGGGTCGTCCCGGATCCGGATCCTCGACGAGAGTTCCGTCGTCAAGAACCGCCGGGACCCCGAGGTCCTCGGAGGGGATCCACAGCCAAGGGGACGCGACCCTCCGGGCCGGCAGCGGAACCACTTCACGGGCCTTGAGCGCCGACGTGGGTAGGCGTTCGCCCTATGCCCGGCTTGCTCGGTATCGGAGCGTACTCGGGCCGCGAGGCCAGGTGTTCGATTGCGCGTCGTCGCTGGATCCACGGCCGATGGGGTGCGACCCTCCGGGACGGCAGCGGAACCGCCTGACGGCCTTTGAGCGCCGAGATAGGTAGGCGTTCGCGCCATGCGGGACATTCTCGGTATCGGAGCGTGATCGGCTGCGAGGCGAGGTGATGGCTTCCGCGTCGTCGTCAGGCCCGCCCCCAGCGGGCCGCCGACCCCCGGCGAGCTGGTCGTTCGCAACACCGGGGGCGGAGGGCGAACCGATTCGTGGAGGATCCATGGTTCTGGCCGACCCTTTCGATGGACGGCGTCGATCCCCAGGCGCGAGGTCGGGCCGTTCGGTCCGTGACCCGCCGGCAGGGGGACCTCCCAAGTCTGGTCCGCCTCCCCCTACCGACGTGGCCCGCGCGGAACCGGAGCCGGTTCGCGTCGCCGAGACGTCGGCGGAGGATGCACGGCCTGGCCGCCCCCGGCGCGATCCTGGGCGCGGTCCGGGACGACCCCCCGGGACCGCGAGTTCCCCACACCGACGGCTCGAAACGCCACCGGGGCGCCTGCCGCTCTCTCGGAGACCGCCGATGCGGCGGGAGTGATCACGAGCCGGCGCCCACTGGCTCCCTTTCCCGCCCTCGGGTGCCGGGACAGCCGCAGAGCGGTGATGCCCCCCGCGGTGCCCGCGAGGACCACCAACGCGACGAGCACCCACTGGACGTTGGGCCCGGACGCGGCGGAAGGAGCGGAGTGCGGGGCAACAACGGCGGAAAGTAGCACCGTCAGGGGAACTCCGACCGAGGTGACGGCAAACCCCACGACTTCGACCGTATACCCGACCGCCGTCGTGGACGCGTTGTGCACTTCCCGGCCGTCAGGTCCGCCGAAAAGGCCCCCTCCGCGTTCGTCCCCAATGAGAGCTGGGCGGGAATCCCGTCGACCGTCATTCCGCGGATCGTTATCGCAGCACCGACCACCGGAAGCCCCGAGGAGGCATCGATGACCGTTCCGTGGACCACTCCGCTGGGTGGGTCGAGCTGGAGGTCGTGAACGACAGGTCCCCCCGCGACGACCGCCTCGAAGACGACGGGCGCGTACTGGATGGCAATCGCCGCCAGGTCGCCGGCGGTCAGCTCGTGGGTCCCGTTGGCGAGAGGGAAGGTGACGAGTCCCGAAGAGTCGGTAACACCCAACAGGGTTCCGCCGTCAGAGATCGTGGCCCCGGCGAGAGGTGTGCCCGATAGACCGTCGGTGATGGTCCCGGAGAACAGGTAGGTCATCTCGGGAAGCGCGAAGACCAGCCTCGCAACCGGTTCGTCCACGTAGAGGGGCTGCGCGGCCAGTGCGAATCCCGGCGAGGCGGCGACCAGCTCGTAGGTCCCGAAGAGGACCTCGAAGCCGAACTGCCCCGTGGGACCGGTGGTCGTTGTGAAGGCCGGGGTCCCGTTCACCTCGGCGACGACCGTAGCGTCGACGAGGCCTACGGATGGGCTCGCGGAGTTGACGACCTCACCGCTCACGAGGTAATAGACAGCGGCTCCCTCCGCGGTCAGGTAGACCGGGGCGAGCTCGGCGGTCACCCCGGCCGTCAGGATCGCGGAGCCATAGTATACGACGAATCCGGGGGCCGTGACCGTCAGGGTGTAGTTCCCGGGCGGGCCGTCCAGGGAGAACGCGCTCGAGAGGTCGGCGTCCACCGTCGGGAGGCAGGAGCCACCGCCCCAGGTTTCGCACGCGGTGACGGTGGCGTTGGCCACGGGAAGGTAGCTGGAGGCCGAGTCGACCGTCCCGATGGCCGAGCCGTACTGCTCCAGGAACAGGGTGCCGACCGGGAGCACCTGCCCGGGCTGCAGCGTCACGGGCAGCGGAAGCGAGGCGTTGTCAGCCGGAGTCATTGACGAGCAGATTGTCGGTACCGGCGGGGGCCTGGAGAACGAAGTTCCCCGCGCCGTCCGCGTAGACCGTGAAGTCGCAGACGCCCACGGGGTTCCCTCCGACGGGGGAGCAGAGGCTCAGCGCCGGCCCCCGGGAGCGGAAGTCCCGACGGGAGTCCGCGGACGGAGCCGGTGAGGAACGAGAACTCACCGAGCGCGATCGGTCGGAGCTCGTTCCAGCAGTCGGAGCAGGCCTGGGCGATGGTGGAGGTGTTCGCCACATACCCGCTGGCGTCCGCCTCCACCGAGACCAGGCCAGGGTACGCGGGGACCCGGTACTCCCCGCTCGCGTTGGTGGACGCGGTGTAGCAGCCCGAGGCCCCGAGGGTCACCCCACTGGTCTCCGGGCACGTTTGGACGGAGGCGCCAGGGACCGGGAAGCCAGGGGTAGGCAACGACCTCCCCGGCGAGAACCCCGACACCGGTGAGATTGAGGACGGACAGGGTCCGAGTCTGACCGGCCGATATCCCGAATACCGTCGAGTTCGACAGGGCCGCCGCCCGGGTGGCCATCAGACCATCGGCCGGGCCGATGGGCGCATCGGCGACGAACTGGCCCTGCCAGTTCGAGCCGGTCGAGGTGCCGACCAACGACAGGTCCGACGATGCGACCTGGACCATGGCTCCGGGGAGCGGAACCTGGTGCACATGGTCCAGCACCGTCTCTTCTACCGGCGGATAGGTCGAGTTCGTCGAGGCACTGTCGACCCACCCCCAGGGGGCTGCGAAGAGGGCCCCGAGCCCCTGGCTCGCGCCGGCGCTGACGTAGGTCGTGACGCTCGCCTCCACCTCGACGGTCGTCGATGTGATGTTGTACTCGTTGGCGGGCCCTACGGTGAGGAGGACCCGGACCCGGGGGCGCGGTCACGTTCAACTGGCCCCAGGCGTTGGTGGAGCCGCCCCCGGAAAGGACGGTGCCCCCGGGGAGGGTGAGGGCCGTCGACGCCACCAGGAAGGGCGCTGGGGTTCCGTTCGATGCCAGGACCTCGGCTTGGATCCACCCGTAGTGGGTCAGCCCGAGGGGTGGCATCTGAAGGACCGACGGCGGGTCGGTGGCCACGAGCGGCGTGGTGTTCGAGACCGTATCCGGGGTGAAAGCGCCGGGGATCACCGCGTTGGCGTAGACGGTGTTCAGGCGGTCCGGGGGCAGGTACATCAGATACTCCCCGGCCAGGTTCGTGGTCCAGGCGACGGTCGCGTGGGAGGGTCCGAGCGAGTTCACAACGACGGAGGCACCTGGGACGACCAGCCACGGGGAGGTCCCACCGGGCCCGGAGGACGTGTTGTCGACGACCACCCCCCCGACCATCGCGTCCATGGAGAGCTCCAGAGGTCCTGGGAGCACACGGGTGCTGTTCGCAGAAACGTTGAACACCGACACGTTCCCGGTGAACCCAGCGTTCGGGGCGGCTCCGGCTCCGCCGACGGGCGTGACCCGCAGCTGGTCGTAGGTTCCGGGGGGTGCCTGGACCGTGAAGGAGCCGTTGGACGATATTGGGAGGGTCGCCGCGCAAAGGCTGCTGTTGGTGGTGCAAGCGATGGCCGTGGCGCCCGGAACCATTGGGACCTCGACCGGGCGCCCGGTGATCGGGTCGAGGACCGTGACGTCATTGAACGGCTGCGGTACTGGCCGTCCCGCGGACCCACGGAAGCGGGTAGAGTCGGAGCACGCCGAGGTCCACCCCCACTGGCGCCGACGCGTTGACGTAC
Source organism: uncultured Thermoplasmata archaeon (assembly GCA_963708255.1). Taxonomy (GTDB): domain Archaea; phylum Thermoplasmatota; class Thermoplasmata; order Lutacidiplasmatales; family UBA184; genus Lutacidiplasma. The sequence continues at coordinate 191,362 of CAVPSE010000002.1, read as the reverse complement.
TCGTGGGCGTCGGAGTATCCGGGAACCGAGACCTCGAGATCTGTACGTCCCGACCGGGACGGAGGTGTTGAACAATCCCTGACTGTTGGTGCCCGGATCCAGGTTGAAACAGCTTCCGGTCGCCGTAGAGCAGACCTGGAGGCTGCTGCCGCCGGTCTCGATCCCCTGACCGCTGGAGTTGTCGATCAGGTAGCCGGTGAGGTCGACCCGGGAGAACGGGTTGATCGTCGTGCCGCCGATCGGCCTGGCCTCGGCGCCCACCGGGTGCAGAACGAGCGTCGGTGCGATGATCACCTGGCCCTGCGTGGTGTTCACCCAGGTCCAGTCCGCCGAGTACCCGGAGGAGGACGCGAAGATCTCGTACGTTGAGTAGGGGAGGAACAGACCTGGGAGCGTTCCATTGTATCCGCCGCCCGTCGTGGCCAAGCCCGCCCCCAGGGGAGTGCTGCACGTGGAGGTCTGGACGATCGAACAGTAGAACACCGTCGCCCCGATGATCCCGTTCCCCGCCGGGTCCACCACCCGTCCCGCGACGGTGGCGAGGGGGGTGAGGAAGACGGTACCGAACGAGTCGTTGCCGGTGACATCGACCCACACGGTGTTCGGGCTGAACCCCGAGGCCGAGATCGTCACGGCGTCCCACCCGAAGGAGGCGGGACTGTAGATGGTGCCATTCAGCGCCACGGCACCGGAGAACGTGGGGGCGTTGGAGTGGGTGCCCGCCGCGGTGATGGAGTAGGACGCGTAGAAGACCCCCTGGCCCGTGCCGGTCTCGGCGACATGCCCGTAGACGTCCCCGAGCGAGCTGAGGTTGATCGAGGTCGCCCGGTCGGACGTGTACTCCGAAAGGGTCATCGGATAGGCCCCCGCGCAGCACATGTTCGGAACGCTGCCCCACGTGAAGTTCTCCCCGTACGGGAACAGCGAGCTCTGGACCCTCAGCTCCGACGACCCGGGGGGAACGGCGACGCAGAACGCATCGGGTCCGGTGTCCCACGCGAACGCGCTGCGGCAGGGCGCCGTGCTGCCGCTCTGCGCACTGAACGGTTGGAGCCCGGCGGGGAACGCGTCGGCGTAGGACGGGTTGTCGATCGCGACCGGAGTGACGGTGAAATCCGTAGGCACGGCACCGTGGTTCACGGAGACGTTACCGGCGACGTAGTCCCCGATCGACAAATTCGTGTAGAACGGTGTTACCTCGTCGGGAGTGATGTTGATCCATGACTCGTTCCCGAACACGGGAAGGTCGGAGGGAATCGGCCACTGCGGCAGGAGACCGCAGAGTCCCTGGGTGTCCGGATCGATCCGGATCATGGTAGCCAACGGAAGCGCCTGGAAGACGAGCGAGCTCCCCAGCGCCACGCACCGTCCGTTGCACTGGGTGGCGGTGAGGTTCACGGTCTGGCTGACCGAATTGAAGATCGGATCGCCGAAGTAGAGCCCATCCAGGTTGCAGGCGCTCACCCACACGATCCCCGTGGGCATGTTCGGGGGAAGGTGGGTCGTGGCCTCCGTCGTCAGGTCCACGGTGATCCGGCGGTACCCATCGGAGTGAGGTAGACGTTGCCGGCGTCGAACGTCCCCGCGTCGTAGCCGACATAGCCGATGGGTACGGTGTCGGTCTCGTCGTACGAGGACCAGACCTTCACGTAGTCTGTACCCGGCTGGCCCGACCGCGGTCACGGTGGAGCTGCCGGTCGCGACGCCCTGCGCTCCGCACGAGGAGGGAGTGATCGCGGAGCAAACGGTGAGCGTATTGCACTGGTTCGCCACGGCGAACGTGCACGTGCCCGTGATCGGCTGGCCTGTCACCGCATCGTAGACGTGGACCCGCACGACGGGATCCTTCTGGATGTAGACCGTCCCAATGTCCAGGTGCTCCCCGGGAGTCGCACTCTCGAAGAGGAAGGTGGACTCGTACCCGAACGGCGGGGAGAAGGTGACGATGGACGGCACCGGGGGAAGGCCGGCGGTGAACGTCCCCTGCGAGCTCGACGCCCCGATCGGACTTCCGACCAGCGAGTTGTCCTGCGAGACCGCCGAGACACTGGTCCCGGGGAGCTTCGGGTGGCTCGAGGTGTTGACCTCGATGGTGCCGGTGAGCACAGCCTCCGGGACCATGTAGATGGTCCCCGCGTCGGTAGCCATCCCTTGGGCCACGGTGCAGTAGGTGATGTTCGTCAGGTTGTAGGAGAGGCTGAACTGGAGATAGTCCGCTCCGACGGGGGCGATGGCGGTGAAGCTCCCGTTGGAGGAGCTCGAGGTCTGGGCACATGTCGTGATCGGACAGTTGCTGCGGCCCGTCGCGCTGTACGCTTGGATGGCGACTCCGCCGAGCGCCGCCAGGGTCGTCGAGAGTTCGACCGTTCCGGTCACGGTACCGGTCGGGATCGATCCCGCTCCGGACGGAAGCGGAGCCGCTGGAGAAGCTACCGGGGCGGCCGGTCCGGCCACGACGGCTCGGAGCGCCGCATGGAGCTGGGTGGCCGCGGCGAGCGGGTCGTTCGCAGCGAGGGACCAGTTGACCAGCGCGCTGGTCCGGTCCGGAAGAGGAGTGGACCCGACGGGGAGACCGCTCAAGGAGACCTGTCGCTCTGCATCGCTACCTGGCACCGAGACGATCGGAGCGGTTCGGGGTCCATTGGTGGGCACCACGTATCCCGACGACGGACCCCCGAGGACCGCCTGAGGGCTGCTAGGGGGGTGCAGGCTGCCCGGAACCGTCCCGATCCCCGCACCGCCGCCGGAGCGGCGAAGGCGACCACGGTGATCCAGAGCAGGACCATCGAGACCCCAGCCGGCGCGAGACCCGGTGCCCGGGCTCGGCGGGTGGGCGTGGCCTTGAGGGATCTCGGCGCGAGGGCCAGCTGCTCCGGTGCCGGGGGGTGACGGACGGTCATATGCAAGGGTTCCGGCCGGGATTTGACGGATAAACACGCCGTGCGCTTAGCGAGATAACCGGGAGTGTACAGTCCCGGGGCGGTTCCGCCCCCCGGATGTTTCTGCTACCGGGGCGGAGGGCGTGGGCCACGGCACCGCCTCGTTGCAAAGCAGGAGGCCGGACTCCCTCGTCCGGGCCGCTCGGAGTGCGCCCCGAGGAGTGCCCATTGCGACCCGAGCGGGTCGGCGGGAGCATGGTCCGCGGCGCCTGCTACGACCGATCTCCGTCGGTGCTCGCGACGTACATGGGCCAAACGAGGTGTGTACCGTCGATCCCACTGCTCCGGAGCGCGGGGTCCCCGGGGATCCAGTTCCTACAGGATGCCCGCGATCCGTGTGACCACGAACCGGATCGTCTCCTCGCTCATGTGGAGGAAGTTGGCCACGGCGCGGTAGAAGTTTCCGAGATTCCCCGGTGGACTCCGTTCCACCAAGGCCGTCGTGAGGGCCCCGGCGGCGATCACCTTGGTGCTCGTATTCCGGAGCGATGCCTCGCCCTGGACACGCCGCGCGATACTGGTAGCCCGCTCCTTGAGCCAGGCGGAATCCTCGCCCACGGATCGCTCCTTGAGCAGCTCCGTGAGGTCGAAACCGTCCAGCCACGACGCGATGAATGTCCGGACATCGACCTGGGCCGCGGGGAGCTTGAGTTCCCGCTTGTAGAACCGGAACAGGCGGTACATCTCGCGGAGCGCCCCGGGCGCGGGGGTGTGCCCCAGGATCTCGGGGAGATCACGAGGATACTGCTCCATTCGGCAGGCGAGGTACACCGTGGTGTAGACCAGGGACGAGTTGAGCCGGGGGACAGTTGGAGTCTCTTCCCGGGAGGAGCGTGACCCATCACGCTGTGAAGATCCACGATCCGTTCGTACGTCTCGAGGGCCTTCGCCCTCACTCGGTCCGGTATCGCCTGGGTCCGACACACCTCGCCGATCCGTTTCCGGGCCCAGTTGTTGGTGGTGTGTTCCCGAGGCTTCGGAGGCGGCCGAGCGGGGTTCGGCGGCGCTCCGGCGCCGCCCACCATCTTGCGCAGGCGGACGATCTCCTCGGGCGGTGGATGGGCGAGGGCCGTGGTGGGGAGGGACGCCGCGGCGGGCCGGGGCGTAGCCCGGGCCGGGGTGGCCGGTGGACGGGACGGGGATGCCACCGAGCGGGGCGGCGACGGGAGTGCCCCCGCGGACACCCCCTTGGAAGCGGTCACCCTCGACGGTCGGGGGGAGAGGGTCCGGGCCCGCCGAGGGGCCGGGGGAGCCGCCGGCCCGATCGATAGCATCCGCGAACATCGCAGATAGAACCGGCGGGCGTTCTCGATCGTCTTCGGTGTCGGGGTGCCGGAGAGCCGGAGGAGACGCTCCAGGTCGGTCGGATGAGCCGTGTAGTCGCAGGCGAGGGCGAGGGAGATCGGTACGAGGTACCGGTTGGTCCCTGGGGAAAGTTCCTGGTCCACGGGGGACTTCTTGTTGAGCTCGAGGAGGATCCGGTTATAGTACCAGACGGCGACCCCCCCTACCTGGTGGGCAAGTTCGGGCCGCAGCTCGAGCATTTCGGCCCGGGCCATGATCGTGCGGCGCGCCCACCCGTTCGACCCGACCGCGGATCCGCCGGGCGACGTGGGGCCGGGGCGCACATCGGTCGGACCGGCCGACGGGGCGGCCCGTGCCGATGGGAGTGGGGTCTCCCCCGCCTTGCCTGTGGGTTGAGGGTCCGTGGGTCCTTGCACCCCCGAGGGTCACCCACCGTCCACAGATAGGAGGTTTGCGGAAGGTCTCGCCGGGAAGGGAAGGTGATACACCCCCCTCGCGACGCCGCCTTTCCGACCAAGGTGGCGTCTCCGGGGCGGCCCGTATCCGCCGTGGCTAGGCCCGGCTGGAGGTAGGTAGGATCTCTCCGAATTGCCGCAGGATCGCCCCGAACCGTTGCCCCCGGTCAAAATGGGTTCCGTCGAACTCGTCGGTACCGTACCGGAACTTTGAACTGCCCGGCGCGGCGGACGAACCGCCGAGCTCCGAGCTCGAGGAACCACTCGTCCGAGCGGGATGCCGTGATGTGCAGCGAGCGCAGCTGGCGGAGCGCCTCCCCGTCCGATGGGTTGGCGAGCCGTTCCACGGGATCGAACCGGAGCCACCGGGCCCACACCGTCGGGTCGAGCTCGCCGGTCTCGAGGTCGAACGGGAGCTCGAACCCGCCGTCCTGCCCGACGGGGGAGTAGCAGGCCGCCATCGCGATCAGCAAGAGGCCGGCGGCCGCCGGGGCCGTCGGAGAATCCGCGAGCGACGGGTCGGCGCTGATCTTGCTCAGGAGCTCCTCGGGGCCTCCGAAGGTTCGAAACACGCGGACCGCCTTCGGGATGTCCAGCAGGAACGTGAGGGCGAACGCCATATCGCCGGCGCTGGAGCCCACGGCATCGAAGACGCCGGGCCGTTCCATCGCCAGGTGGAGGGCCCCGAACCCCCCGCTGGACTGTCCCATCACCGCGAGGGAACTCGGTCGAAGTTCCTCGCGGGCCCATGGGATCAGTTCGTCCAGGAGGTAGTCCGCGTACCGCCCGGTGGCGGGGGAGTTCAGGTACTGGCTCCCGCCGAGGGACGTGAGGCAGTTCGGGAGCAGCAGGCTCATCGGGGGGATCTGTCCCGAGTGGATCGTCCTGTCGAGCATTCCCACCAGGTCCTCCCGGAGGAAGGCGTCGGGGTGGGCGTAGCTCGGCCCGGCGCCCGCGAACCCCGGAAGGAACACCACCAGCGGCCGCCCCTCGGTCCGCCCATCCGGCGGACGGTAGGTCCCGACGGAGCGGCGCGACGGGTCACCGAGAGGGTTGCCGGCCAGGATCGCGCTCTCGAACGTTTCCGTCGTGACGCTTCCCCCCCAGGTCCGCGGGAACGGCGGCAGGTACCTTCGGGCGGTAGACACGGGGCTCGGGCACAATCCCGGGGACAGCCGAGGGCTATTACACGGTTGACCACAAGATTTCAAGGACCCCTCCGCCCTGGGGAAGCGGTACATGGCCGCGTCGTACCCGATCGAATGGAGCACCCTCTCTGGCCCCGCGAACTGCGCCGGTTGCCTGGGTCGGATCGAGACCGGACGGCGCGCGCTCAAGTTCGGGCGGGGCCAGCGAGAGCTGCGGAGGCTCGAGGGCCAATGGTTCCACTCCTTCGACTGCCTCGCCCGACGAGCCCAAGAGGACGCGGTGGCCGAATCCGCCAGCGACGGCTGGCGAGGGGAACCGTACTACGACCTCGAACGCTGGGCCCGGGCCCAGGCCCGGGAACGACGGATGGTTCCTTGACTCCCTGACCGGGACACCTACGGTGGCGGTGGCGGGACGCCACCCTGAGGGCGGCCGGGGCCGCTGAGAGCGGCTCCGCAGAACCGGGCAGGTACTGGAACTGCGGGCCGTTTCGCCCCCCACACGTGCCGCAGATGAGCGGGGCGCCGAGCGGTCCCCCCATCCCCCCCCGACGGGGACCGTAGCCGCCGTACCCCGGACCGTAGATCCCGCGACGCCAGCCGCCGGCGCCCGGACCCCCCATCCCCCACCGGCGGGGCCGGAAGCTCGCGACGATCAGCACGATCCCGATCACGACGAGGAGGACACCGAACATGAGGCGGAACCCCCCGAACGTCAGTCCGCCGTGGGGGCCTGTGCAGGAAAGGGAGTACCCGCAGTCGGACGCCGAGCTGACGACGTACGCGAGGGCGATCTCGAACACGCCCCCGAGCGTCAGCAGCACCCCGAAGATCAATGATAACGGCCGCATACCTGATCCTCTCCCGCGCCCGGCCCCGTCCAGGGAGGGGCGGGGCTTGAGAGTTGTCCCAGGGTTCGACGTCCGGGACCCGTCTCACCGCCGGCGAGCCGCCGAGCCGGGAACAGAGGACCAAATACTCCGACCGGGTCGCCCCGCCCGACACGGCCCCCGCGCTCGGACGGGGCCAGGACGGACGTGGGGGAGCGAGCCGGGAGGGACCGTCGGCGGCCCTCGAGACCCGCGTTCCATCGGTGGCGTTGGGGTCTCGCTCTCTTCGTGGCCGCCCTGGTCCTGATCGCGAGCGATGGCGGCGCGGCGACGACGGCCCCGGCGTTGGCCCTAGGCTCGGTCCCTCTCACCGCCGCCTTGACGCTCCCCGTCGCCAAGGTCGCCCAGCTCCCGCCAGGGTTCTGGGGCGCGGACGTGCGACCGGTACCATCCGCTCGGGGCGGCGGCCGGTACGCTCCTCAACGCGACCCCCATCACGACCCTTCGATGGCCCGGGGGGGCGACGGGAGACGATTACAACTACACGGCGAACCGGCTCTACTACAACAACGGGGCGTACTACAATCCCCCCACCAATGAGAGCGAGTTCATCGCGTTCTGCCGAGCGGTCGCCTGCCAGGCGGTCCTCCAGCTGCCGGGCGAGATCGATGACCCGGGGACCGCGGCCTACTATGTCGGCTACACCGTCCACACCCTGCACTTCACTCCCGCCTACTGGGAGATCGGGAACGAACCGGCCCTCTGGACCCACTTCGGCCTCCCGTGGGCGAGCTGGTCCACCTCCCAGGCGCTGAACGCCACGCCCGGCACGTACGCGCACGTCGTCCAGGCATACATCTCGGCCATCCGGGCGGTCGTCCCGACCGCGGTGTTCGTCGGGCTATCCGGGGTAGGCACCGGGGGCTACAACGAGGCGACGTGGATCCGGGCCACCGTCGCCCTGAACGGCCCCAACATCTCGGCCGTGGCGATCCATGTGTACCCCGCGGGCGGCAGCACCGCCACCGGAAATCAGACCCCGACGACGTTCCTGAGCACCCTCGCGGGCAACGGGGCGCTGCCGACGCGGATCCCGACCGACCGGGCAGCGATCCTGGCGGCGTGCCCGTCCTGCGGCCCGATCCGCCTGATGGTGAGCGAGCTCGGTTCCGGCACCCAGGGAGGGCCGTACACCCGGCTCATGGGAGGGTATGTCGACATGATCTACCTCGCCGCCGAGGTGGCCCAGGCGATCTCCCTCGGGATCGCCAACGTTGACGTCTTCGCGTGGCAGTCGGTCTACAACGGTTCGCTCCTGACCGCCAACGGCACGGCGAGCCGAACGTATGCCCTCTACACCACGTTCTTCGACCACCTGGAGCCGGTGGTCCTGAACGCCACGCTCAGCGGCGCGCCGGGGAACGTGTTCCTCTCGGTCAGCCGCGACACCGCCAACTCCACCTACTCCCTCCTCGTCGTCGACGCGAACACGACGGGGAGCGTCCAGTTCACCCTCCCAACGACGGGCCTCCCCCTGCTGGGGTCGGGAACCGCGTGGTGGTGGCAACCCGGCGGGACGTACGGCAGCCAGTCCACGTCGTGGGCCAGCGCCCTGCCCCGCACGTGGACGGTCGTCCCGGAGAGCGTGCTTCTCCTCCAGATCGCCTAGATCCATCGCAGGTCCCCCGGGGGCGGGCGCACGCTCTTGTAACCCCCGACCTTAGCTCGAGGCATGGCGGCCTCGTCGACCCTCGACCAGCTGATGGCGAACCTGCAGAACTATCTCGATTCGAAGCCCGAGCGACCGTGGTGCGTGCACGAGATGTACGATGCGGTCGGTTCCCATCACCTCGGGGAGGACATGCTGGTGGAGACCCAGCGGGCGCTCAACCACCTGACACGGATCGGACGGATCCGCTCCTCCGGGATGATGGTGGAACGGAGCGAGGGTGTCTGCGACGACTGGTTCTACTGGTCGACGAAGGGCCCCCACAAGCACCTCGACGAGTTCGGGCTCGCGTGGCAGTTCCCGGCGCTCTCCGAGAAGATCAAGGAGCACTGCCAGCACCGGGTCTGATCCGAGCCGGGATCGACCGGGCCCCGATCACGAGGTGGAGGGGCACCTTCGCGATCCAGGGTCCCTCCACGCTCGCACCCCCGAGCATCTCGGCCAACGGCGCGGGCTCGTCCAACGACTCGATCAGGAGGCCGGCGTCCGACAGCGCCCCGGCGTACCACGAAAGGGGTCGATGGTACGACCCGGTGAACCGGGGGCTCCCCTCGTCCACCTGCCAAGGGACCTCCGAACGGAACGGCTCCCGGTAGCTCCGCATCACCCGGCCCACCCGGGTGCCCTCCCGCGGGAACCTCTCCGCGAGCCAGCTGGAGTCGAGGCCGTTGTCGAAGCACGGGTGGCTCAGGGCGGCCACGAACCGCCCCCCAGGGCGAAGGAGCCGGCCTACCTCCCCGATCGCCCCGGCGGCATCGGCCATGTCCATGAGCGCCATGTTCGAGTAGGCGAGATCGAACGAGCCGCTGGCGAGCTCTGGAAGTCGCGCGGCGTTGGCGCACAGGTAGCTCACCCGGCCTCCCGCATCGCCCCGGGCCCGGGCGCGTTCGATCACCTGCGGCGTGACGTCCACGCCCACCACGGTGGCGCCGGCACTGGCGAGCCGGCGGGCCAGGTACCCGTTCCCGCACCCCACGTCGAGGAGGTGACGGTCGGCGACGTCCCCGATGCGCGCCAGGAGCGGTGGATCGATGAGCGCCCGGTGCCAGAGGTCCCCGGTGTCGCCCTGCTTGAGGTCGTACCATTCGGCGAGGTCGGCCCACCCGTCGTCGACCGGCTCGGGCGCCATGGTCCTCCGAGAGCGGCCGGTTCATCACGCTGATGGCGCGGCCGAGCGTCGGGCTGGGGCGGCGCTTTGTACTCCCCTCGACCATCCGCCCCGAGGTCCACGGTGGACCGAAAGTGGATCACCCTCAGCAACACCACGGTGGGCACGTTCATGGCCCTCCTGGACAGCTCCATCGTCCTGGTCTCGCTCCCCTCGATCGGACGCCAGCTGCCGGGCGCGGACCCGGGCGGTCCTGCTCTGGGTGGTCCTGTCGTACAACGTTGTGACCACGACCCTCCTCCTCTCCTTCGGCCGGCTCTCGGACATGTACGGCCGGGTGCGGCTCTACACCGCGGGGTTCGCGGTGTTCACCCTCGGCTCGGCGATCTCGAGCCTCGCCCTCTCCGGGGACCAGTTGCTCGGCCGGCCGGATCGTCCAGGGGATCGGCGCCGGCTTCCTGGCCTCGAACGCGGCGGCGATCCTCACCGATGCGTTCCCGGCCCGACGAGCGAGGCCGGGCCCTGGGGCTGAACCAGGTGGCGGCGATCTCCGGATCCATCCTCGGGCTCGTCCTCGGGGGGATCCTCACCACCACCCTCGGGTGGCGGTCCATCTTCTGGGTCAACATCCCGATCGGGATCTTCGGCACGGTCTGGGCGCACCGCCAGCTCCGGGAGGTCCACCCGCGGGAGGTCGGGGCCCGGATCGACTGGGCCGGGAACATCACCTTCGGGGTCGGCCTCACCCTCACGCTCGTGGGCGTCACCCTGGGCGCGCTCGATGGCTGGACCGATCCGTGGCTCCTGGCGGCGCTCGTTCCCGGGCCCGTGCTCCTCGCGGCGTTCGTGTACGTGGAACGCCGGGTCGCGCAGCCGATGTTCGACCTCGGCCTGTTCCGGATCCGGACGTTCGTCGCCGGGAACGTCGCCGCCCTGTTCGCCGGCCTCGCCCGGGGAGCGTTCACCTTCGTGATGGTCTTCTACTTCCAGGGGATCCTGCAGGACAGCGCGCTGCGGGCCGGGCTCCTTCTGATCCCCCTCTCCGTGGCGTTCGCCATCACCGGCCCGATCTCCGGGGCGGTCTCGGACCGGACCGGGGCCCGGTACCTCGGCACGGCCGGCCTCTCCCTCAGCGTCGTCGGGTTCGCGCTGCTGGTCGATTTCCCGGCCAATGGCCCGTACCCGCTGCTGGCCCTGGCCATGGTGCTCCTGGGTGTCGGCCAGGGGATGTTCGCCTCCCCCAACCGGGCCGAGGTGATGTCGAGCGTTCCACCGCCCCGTCGGGGGATCGCGGCAGGGACCGGGACCACGTTCCTGAACGCCGGGACGCTGGGAAGCCTCACCATCGGGTTCAGCGTGATGGCGATGGTCGTCCCGCGCACCACCCTGCAGTCGGTCTTCTCCGGGGCGCCGGCGACGGGCGGCCTCGATGTAGGGGCGTTCATGGACGCGCTCCATCTCCTGTTCGCGATCGGCCTGGTCCTGACGGTGCTCGCCGCCGTGGCCAACGTGAGCCGGGGGCAGCAGCACCGGATCCACGACGGGACCCGGTCGGGCGCTGGAATCGGCGAGCCGGGCTAGCCGGGCCATCGATCGGGGGGCGCGCGCCGCCGCGCGGGGAACTCCGCGACGACCCAGGAGGACCAACGCGGCCAGCCCCACCGCGGCGGCCGCCGTGACCACCAGGAACGAATACCGGGGGTCCGCGGCCCCGATCGTCTCGAACCCGGCCACCGCGATGATGGCGCCGATCACCGGCGCGAGGGTCGGCCCCGGGGAGGGTCGGGGGTCGGTCGGGGTGCTGTCCGGAGGATTGAGGACCGGCGGCGCCACCCGGCGGACCGGCGGCGCCAGATCGCGGCGTGGCACCGGCGCCGGGGGAGCCGACGCGACGGCACCGGCGGCAGCAGCGGCAGCAGGACGCCCGCCAGGGCCAGGATCGCGAGGAGGATCAGCACCGGGTCCGTGACCGACGCTGTCGGGTATTCGATGGGGGATCCGAGGCCGTGGGCGGCGATGGCGCCCGCGACCCCCGACACCTGACGGTTCACCACCCCGATCCACGCGGTCGAGTAGGCCGTGGTCCCCACGGGGCCGGGGAGCGACAGCTGGGTCGCCCTCAGCACCACCACATCGACGAGGAGCTCGGCGAACGCCGCGAACGCGAGGCCGGGGCGGTCGATGACCCCCGCGATCAGCCCGGCGGCCCATAGAGGGGCCCCGACGAGGATCCCGACAGTGACGTCCGCGACGATCCCGGACGGCGCCGCGCCGGTGAGGAACCCGTCCACCGCGACGGCGAGGGCCAGGACCACTCCCGGGAGGGCGAGCGGCCCCCGCCCCGCGGGCCACGCGGCCGAGACCAGCGGGAGCGCCGTCAGCAGGGCCACAAGGGCGACCAGGGCCGACCAGCCGGACGACTCCTCGACGGCGACCACCACCCCGTACGCCGCCAGCGGGAGGACCGCCACCAGGGGGAGCTGGCGATCGGTCACCGGGCGTACCCCCAGGTCCGGATCTGGGTGTAGGCGAAGATCACCTTGTCCCCCGCGCCGCCCCGACCGAACGGGAAGACCGGGATGCCTCCGGATCGTAGCGTGGAGACGGCCCGCTGGAGGCGGGCGTCCTCCTCGGCCCGGGCCCACTCGAGGGCCCGGGTCCGGGCGGCGTTGGGCGGCTCAGGATAGAACCCCGAGCGCTCGGGGACGAAGACGTACGGTTGGTGGCCCTGCGAGCGGAGGATCGCGCAGGACCGCTCGAGGCCGTCCAGCGGCTCCTCGACGGCCGAGAAGACGAAGACATGCGTGGGGAGCCTCAGGCGCTGGGACGCCTGGGCGAGGAGATCGGGGAGCGGGCTCCCCCCGGGCCGGTGCGCCGCCAGGGCGAGGTTGTCGACGATGCGCCGGAGGTGGGCCGGCCCTCGGCCGGGCGGGACGTACTGGAAGACGCCGCCGCCGTAGGTCATCAGCCCAACGCGGTCCTCCGCGTTCCGCGCCACGAGGTTGGTGAGCAGCGCCGCGGCCTCCACGCTCACATCGAGCGCGCTGCGGCCCCAGCGGCCGGTGTCCATCGCGGTGGAGAGGTCCAGGACCACCAGGAACTCCTGGCGGCTCTCCTGGTCGAACTCCCGGACCATCAGCTGCTCCGGGGTGGACCGGCGCCACGCGACATGGCGGATGTCGTCCGTGCTCTGGTAGAGCCGAAGGTTCCGGAACTCGCTGCCGTACCCCCGGCGACGGATCGAGAGCCCGGCCTGGACCCGGGAGAAGAGCGCGACGCCCAGGTGTCCGAGCCGACCCGAGATGCTGGGGGGCACCACCGTCACGGGCCGGTCCGTCGGAAGCGAGGTGCGCCGGAACGCGAGCCCGAAGGCGTCGTGCGCGACCACGATCGCCGGCCCCGTGACGTACGCCCCCCGGACCCGGGGGCGCACGGAGTACACGAGACGGATCGGCACCCCGGGGGCGACCCAGGTCACCTGGCGGGAGGAGCCTTCCACGGCGTCGAACGCTTCGGGAACCTGCTCGTAGATCTCGGCGGTGAACCCCTGCCGTCCGAGGTAGGTGATCTCGACCGCCAGGTGAAGCTCCCCGTCCGAGGGCATCCGGCGGGGGCTCTCGCCCCGGACCACCCGGAACTGGTCCGGGAGGAGCGCCCGCAGCTGCCACTCGAACGCCGCCACCTCGGTCGCGACGAAGGCAAAGGCGGCCACGGCGACCAGTTCCAGGATCGGGTTGAGGGTGAGGAGGCCGGCGACGAGGAGGAACAGGGTCCCCCCGACGGCCTCCCACCCCCGCCGCGTCAGCACGGTCGCGTCCCGTCCGGCCTATCGGGGGACCGGGGCGCCGGCCAACGCATCCGCCACGATCTCCCGCAGGACCGGCTCGAGGCCGGGCCGGCCCGAGGTGTACTGCTGGGTCACCACCTCGGGGTGGAGGAGGAGCCGGTGGTTCAGGAGGGCGAACGCGAGCCCCTTGACGTCCTCCGGCGTGACGAAGCTGCGGCCGTCCAGGAGCGCCGAGGACTTGGCGGCCCGGACGAACTGGACGCCGGCCCGGGGCGACGCCCCGATGACGACCCGCCGGTCGTCCCGGGTGCGCCGGATCACCTGGGCGACGTACCGGAGGACGTCCTCGGAGATCGAGAGCCCCAGCGCCCGGTCGCGGAAATCGAGGAGGGTGGCGGCGTTGAACGGGCTCGTGGGGGCGTGCTCGTCGAGGACGCTCCCGTGGCGCCGGAGGATCTCCACCTCCGCGTCCTCGGTCGGGTACCCGATGAGGATCCGCAGGAGGAGGCGGTCGAGCTCGGCCTCGGGAAGGGGGTAGGTTCCCTCCTGTTCGACCGGGTTCTCCGTCGCGATCACCAGGAACGGCCGCGGCAGGGGGTAGGTGACCCCGTCCACCGTCACCTGCCGCTCCTGCATCGCCTCCAGCAGCGCCGACTGCACCTTCGGGGGGGCCCGGTTGATCTCGTCGGCGAGGACCACGTTCGCGAACACCGGGCCCGGGCGGTACTCGTAGTTCCGCGTCGAGGGGTTGAGGACCACGGCGCCGATGATGTCCGAGGGGAGCATGTCCGGGGTGAACTGGATCCGCTTGAAGGAGAGGGCGAGGGTGGCGGCGAACCGACGGACCAGGTAGGTCTTGGCGAGGCCGGGAACTCCTTCCAGCAGCACGTGCCCCTCCGAGAGGAGGGCCACCGCCAGCTGGTGGACCACGGGCCGCAACCCGACCACGCTCTCCCCGATGGAGGTCTGCAGGGCCTCCAGCATCTCGGGCGGGGTCAGCGACGTGCCCTCACCGAGTCGGGCGGGGGGCGCGGTCGGAGCGGTCGTCGGGGGCATCGCCGGCGTTGTGGGGGTCGAGGTGGTCACGGGGTTCCCTCCAGAGTGGAGATCCAATCGGCCGAGACGCGGATCGCGTCATCGACACGAGCAAGGAACAGGTTCTCGTCGGCCTCGGCGCGACGCCAGAACGCCCACCGGAACCAGAACGGCGACTCGCGTTGGAGCGCCTCGGCGTACACGGCCCGGACCTTTCGAGAGGCCCGCCTAAGTCCGGAGGCGCCGGGGACCCCGACCCGTTCGGGGTTCCGCCACGGGATCTGGCCGATCACGACGTGGTAGCGTCGCTCCACGGCCCGGTCGAGGCGCTCGTAGACGGTGGCGAGGACGGTGGAGTACCGGCCGTCGGCGAGGGCGTAGTAGACCGTGGAGACCGGGTCCGTCGTCGGCGGGAACCAGCTCCGGCGGAGCGCCGGGGGTCGTTCCAGCGGGCGCGGGGACCAGAGGAGCCAGGCGGCGAGGGTCCCCAGGGTCAGAAGGATCGGCACCCCGATCGTCGGCTCGGTCAGGAGGTCCAGAAGGCGCGTGAGGTCCGGGTTCGTCATCGCGCCTCCGTGGCGGGGACCGGCCCCGGTCGAACTCCGGCGGGCATCTTCACGCCCTGGGGGATCGCCTCGACGTAGAGGGTCCACATGGCGTGGTGCGAGTAGATGCTGGAGAGGACCCCCTCCGGGGAGACCGCGTCCGGCGGGACGGCCCCGCCATACCGGACCGGCTCGGTACGTCCGGAGCAGGCGCTCGAGGAACTCGGGGATCGGGACCATCTCGGGCGTGACCCCGAGGATCAGGATCTCCTCGTTGGTCCAGTCCGGCGGAACCGGACGTGGAACGCGCGCTCCAGGTCGTAGAGGACCGTCGTGTAGGCGTAGGAGATCGCTCCCGCGCGGTCCCCCGCGCTCCACCGCCGTTTCGTCTCGGTGATCGGCGGCACCTCGACCCCCCGCATCGTCTCCAGGACGACCGGAGAGGGGGCGGCCAGCCAGTGAAGGAACCGTCGGAGCCGCTCCCGTCGGGCCGGGGCCGGGCGGACGGGGGACCGATCGTCCGGGGCCGGCGGCGGGGCGCTCATGCCGCCCGTCCCTCCGACTCCGGCCGCCGCAGGTAGGTGATGTAGATCGCCGCGCCCACGGCGAGCGCCAGCGGGGCGATGACGTACAGCTCGAGGGCGGTCCCGGGGCCCGGCAACAGCTGGTAGCCCACCGCCGTCCCGTTCGGGCTCACAACGCACTCCGGCGAGCAGCCGCTCACCGGGGTGAGGTTCAGCGTGACGCTGACGAACCGGGCGAGGTAGGTGAGGTCCACCGTGGTGGAGTTCGAACGGTATCCGGTCGCCGATCCGGTCACGTTGTAGAGGCCGGGAGGAAGGAGGTCGGTAAAGTTCGCCCACCCCTGCGGGGAGGTCGTCCCCATCGGGAAGTACCCCACGGCGACCGTGCCGCCTGCGATGGGGTCATGGGTCGCCGAGCTGAGGAGCCGCACGCTCACGTTGGAGCCGTAGGCGAGGGCCAGCGAGAGGGCCACGATCGTCGGGGTCACCCAGGCATGGAACAGGGCCCCGTGGGTGCTGTTCGGCACGAACCCGGGGTGCGTCACGTAGACGGTGTAGTTCGCCTGGGGAAGCGACGCGTTGAACCACCCCGACGGCCCGGTGGTGAAGTAGACCGGCGGACCGTAGGTGTACGCCCCGACCGGGGAGATGACCCCGGTCGCGTTCCCGATCCCGTGGCCGTCCGGGTACTCGAACGCCTGGACACTGAAGAGGCCGTCCGCCAGGAGGGTGAGGTTCACCCACGCGAACCCCGTGTAGGGGATGTTCGCGGAGCCGGTGGCGTTCGAGTAATAGGGGCGCGTCCCGACGAACTCCGTCGATCCCTGGGGACCGGGGAACCCGGGGTCCACGAGCCCCCCTGACGCGTTGGTGACCCCGATGCTCTCCCCCGTCCAGGTGACCAGGACGCCGGCGAGCGGGGAGAACGAGGCCGGGGATCCCCCGGCACTCTCCCCCTGGGCGAAGAACGTCACCACGGGGAGCGGGGTGAGCAGGATCGGGAGCGTGTCCGTCGGGAGCGACGACGTGTTGACGCGCTCGCTGGCCCCGTGGAACAGGGCCGCCAGCGCGGAGAAGGTCACGTTCTCGTCCGGTAGGTCGAAGACGACGTACCCGAGCGGGCCGGTGGTGGCCCGGATCGTCCCGCACTTGCCCGTGGAGGTCACGGAACCGTTCGGGATCGTCGTCAGCGTCGTCGACGACTCCAGGACCACGGTGATGTTGATCACCGGCGTGCACGGCCCGGGCGGTGGTCCGCCGCTCCCACCGGCCTGGTCACCCCCCCAGATGTTGCATCCGCTGCCGAGGTCGGGGTTGGCGTCCATGAACCAGCCGTCCGGCGGGTAGGTGGTGAGCGAGTAGCTCCCACCGACGACGAGCATCCCCGGGCACCCGTTGGCCGCAAGGAACGCCGCCGGCGCGCCGAACCTCCCGGGCGGGCCCGGGCCGGCCACCAGGTCCCACTGGCGTCCCTGGGGGTTGTACGCATACGTGTCGTTGAGCCCGAGGTACGTGTTCGCGGCGAACTGGAACCCACCGAACATGAACGCGAGCTGCCAGTTCGGGGACCAGACCCAGGAGGCGGCGCCCCGTGCCGGGGAAGGTCGCCGACCGCGTGGAGGGCCGACCAGTTGTGTCCGAGCCGGGACCTGGAACAGGGTGGAGGAGCAGATCCCGATCCCCGGACACCCCCCGAACAGGAGGAACGTCTGGTTGACCGGGTCGAACACCATCGAGGAGCCGTACATCGGCCGCGGGGCCGTCGGGTCGGAGATCTGGGACCAGTTGAGCGTCGTGAGGTTCAGGGTCCACGTGTCGTTCCAGATCACCGTCGCGCCGCCCCCGCTGATCGAGGCGGCTGGCTCCCAGCCCCCCTCCAGGACGGCGACGTTGTCGGCGGGGTCGAGCGCGAACGCGGCCGACTCCCGGGCCGGCGGGGCCGCGGCGCGTGTAGCGTTGCGCCAGGTGTCGTTCGCGAAGCTGAAGATCCACGTTTGGTTGTCGACCGTTTGCGTCGCGGGGTTGAGCTCGCCCCCGAACAGGATGGCGTACCGACCGTCCCCGGTGACCGCCAGGGAGGCGTTCGTCCGGGGGGAAGGGGACGTGGGGGTCTGGACCACGGACCACACCCCGGTCGACTCGTTCACGAGGACGGTGAGGTTGGTGAGGCCAGCGTTCGACAGGCCACCGAAGAGGAGGACGGTCCCGTACGGATCGCTCGTTGCCATGGAGGCGCCCTGCCCGGCGATGGCGCCGAGCGGGAAGGTGGGGGGGACGATGAACGGCTGGGGGTCCCAGTCGTACAGCGTGGTGACGAGGGGGTGGGGGAGCAGGGAGGGCGGAGCCGCCCGTGGTGCGCCCATGTCGGGGGCGAGCGGGGCCACGTGGGCGCCGGCCGAGGCCGGGAGGCCGGTACACCCCCGCCAACAGGGCCACGGCGATAGCCGCGGCCCGGGGCACGGCCCGGGACCGGTACGGCGACGCCCCGCGCCCTCGCACAGTTCCGGGGGACCGCTCCCCTCGCTTAACCCTGCCGGGCCGTCACATGCCGGCGCCCCGAGAGAGCGAGCCGCTCAGGACGGGAACCACGCCGCGCCCCAATCGCCGTCCGGAGGCCCCGGCGGCAGGGGTTCGGCGCCGCCCCGGGGGCGGGCACGAAGGAACCGCACGGTCTTCCTGCGATGGCAGGACCGGCAGACGGTCTGGAGGTTGAGGTAGTCGAGCGGCGCGCCCCCCCGGGCGATCTCTACGATATGGTCGACCTCGAGGACCCGGACCCGGTAGCGGCGCCGGCGAGATCTGACAGGTGAACCGGTCCCGTCGGAACACATAGCTCCGGGCGGCGTCCCAGAAGTAGTGGCCTCGGAATCCCCACTGGCAGCGGGCGGAACAGGTACGGGCTCCGGCGGTCGGGGAGAGGGCGACGACACTCCACGCATCGGCGCGCGCGCCGGGCCTGGACCTTGAGGTCCCGGCCCTCCGTGAACCAACGGCGGGAGTCCCGGATCACCCGACCCCCGACCGTCGGTGCCGTCCGGCCCGCCATGGGAGGCCCCCCGGCGCACCGCGCGAAAAAGCCTCCTCTCCATGGGACGGGCCGCCCGCCCGGGAGTTCCGGCGCGAGGCCGGGAACGGTTTATCCGAACCCGCGTAACGGAAGCGTGTCCTTCCCCCTCAAGCGCTGGATCGACGACCACCACGGCGTGCCCCACGACCTTTCACGGAGCGGGATGCCGAAGGGGCTGCCCGTGGTGCGGGCGGCGCTCCGACGCCCGGCGACACCGGATGCGGCCGCCCTGCGGCAGGAGCTGGCGAGGATCCATCGCGTGTCGGTGTCGGCGGTCTTCCTTACCCATGGCGCCACGGAGGCGACCACACTGGCGCTGTTCTACCTCGCCCGGACGCTCCGTCGAGGCGCGCGGCCCCTTCGGTGCGCGGTCCCCCGACCGGAGTATCCTCCCATCTCCGCCACGGCCGGATGGGCCGGGTTCCGGACCGTGCCAACCACGCGGCCGGCCGACGTCGTCGCCATCTCCCAACCGAACAATCCCACCGGCCGCCTGTGGAGTTCGACGGAGATCGACGCCATGGCCGACGGTCGCCGCGCTGTCGTGATCGATGAGACGTTCCGGGAGTTCACCCGCGCCGCCACCAGCGCCGGCCGCTCCGACCTTCCGATCTGGGTGGTCGGGAGCTTCACCAAGCTGTACGGGGGCGATGACCTTCGGGTCGGGTACGTCATCCCGCCCAGCACCGTCGCCGAGACGTTCGCACAGTTCCACGGGATCCTCCTCGACGAGATACCCCCGGCCTCGGTCGCGGGGGCCCGGGCGCTGCTACGGGACCGGCCGACGATCCTCCCCGACATCCGGGCCCGGGTCCGCCGCAACGCGGACGTGCTCGAAGCCCACCTCCCCGGCCTTGCCCGCGATGGCGCTCCCGTCGTGTTCGACCGTCCCTCACGGCGGCCGACGGACTCGCTCGGACGTTCCGCGCTGCGGGCCGGGGTCCTGGTCGCCCCCGGCCACTTCTTTGGCGATCCGTCGGGAGTTCGGCTCGGGCTCACCCAGCCGACCTTCCCCGAGGACCTCGGGGCCTACCTTAGAGTGAGGGAGCGTTGGGATCGTCCGCGTACCCGGAGCTGACGGAATAGCCGTCGCTCCCGACCACCCCAACGCCCCGGTGCACGGTCGGCCGCCGGCTCACCGGGACGATCCGACCGGGACCGGGCCGACCCGCCTGCTCCCGGAGGAACGACGAGGCAAACTGCTTGGCCCGTTCCGGGTCCCCCGCCTGGACCATCAGGAATCCCCGGGCGAGCTCCGTCAGGACCGCGCGCGCGGGGACGATCTCGGCGATCCGGCTCCCATCGGTCAGGGCAGGGCGGCGCCGCGTCCCCGGCCCTAGGTCCATGACGGGGAGTTCGACCGAGGTCGGCCCCTTAAAGGTGGACGGTCCAGTGGGCCGGTAGGCCCGCCCGGGCGCCCGTCGCCCCGCCAAGGCTTTTGGTCCGCTCCACCGTGCTGGGTCGGAGCCCTCATGAGCCAAAGCACCCCCCGGCCCCACGTACCCCCTCCGTCCGAACCGGCGGCGACCTCCGGCCGCGGCGTACGGATCCGGGTTCCGATCCCCGGCCCGAAGGCGAAGAAGATCGTGGCTGCGGATACGCGCTTCCTGATGACGAGCACGAAGTGTGCTCCCATCGTCGCCGAGAGCGCGTCCGGGGTCTGGGTCGACGACGTTGACGGCAACCGTCTGCTCGACTTCGCGGCGGGCGTCGGGGTCCTCAACGTGGGGCATTCCCATCCGTCCGTCGTCCGAGCCGTCCAGGAACAGGCGGCCAAACTGATGCACTTCGCGGGGACGGACTACTACTACGAGAACCAGGTCCGGCTCGCCGAGCGGCTCACCGAGATCACTCCCGGTACCTTCGCCAAGAAGGTCTTCTACACCAACAGCGGGGCCGAGAGCGTCGAGGCGGCGCTCAAGCTCGCGCGATGGAACCGGCAACGGCCGATCACGGTCGGCCTGATCGGCGCGTTCCATGGCCGGACGATGGGCGCCCTCACCATGACCGCCTCCAAGGCGACCCAGCGCGGACGTTTCCAGGCGTTCGCGGGCGGCGGCCACCACATCCCGGCCCCGAACTGCTTCCGCTGCCCGTACAAGCTCGAGTACCCGAGCTGCGACCTGTACTGCGCCAAGATCCTCAAGGAGCTGTACTTCGAGACCACCATCCCCCCCGACGACGTCGCGGCGTTCATCGCCGAGCCGGTGATGGGCGAGGGCGGCTACGTCGTTCCGCCGCCCGGGTGGTTCAAGGCCCTGAAGTCGATCCTCGACGAGCAGAAGATCCTCCTCATCGACGACGAGGTGCAGGCCGGGATCGGCCGGACCGGCCGACTGGTTCGCCATCGAGCACCACGGAGTGGTCCCCGACATCCTCAGCACCGCCAAGGCCCTGGGCGGGGGGATCCCGATGGGGGCGATCGTGTTCCGGAAGGAGCTTGACTACACCCACCAGGGGGCCCACTCCAACACCTTCGGGGGGAACCTGGTCGCCGTGGCCAGCGCACTCGCCACCCTGGACGTCATCGAGCGCGAGAAGCTCCTCGAGAACACGCGGCGGCAGGGCGCGCATCTCATGACACGCCTGCGGGAGCTCCAGACGAAGCACGAGGAGATCGGGGACGTCCGGGGCCTCGGCCTCATGGTCGCGGCGGAGTTCGTCCGAAGCCGGGAGGACAAGACCCCGAACGTGAAGCTGAAGGACCGCATCCTGGAAGAGTCGTACCGGCGGGGCCTCATCCTGCTGCCGTGCGGCAAGTCCTCCATCCGGTTCATCCCGCCCCTGGTGGTCCGGGCCGAGGAGATCGACGAGGCCGTCGAGATCCTCGACGCCTCCATCGTCGCGGCGCGGCGCCGGGGATGAAGGTCGCCCAGCTGACCCCCCAGGGCCTCGCGGTCGACGATCGGCCCGCCCCGGCTCCGTCCGGGGGCGAAGTGGTCGTCCGCCTCGCGGCCTGCGGGGTCTGCGGCACGGACCTGGAGAAGCTCCGGGGGAACTACCGGACCGCCGGCAAGATCGGCCACGAACCGGTCGGGGTCGTTCGGGCGATCGGAACCGGTGTCGAGGGGGTGACCGTCGGCGACCGGGTGTTCGTCCACCACCACGTACCGTGCGGCACCTGCCTCGTGTGCCGGCGGGGCGACAGCACGTTCTGTCCGACGTACTCGCGGACGAACATCCACCCGGGAGGGTTTTCCGAGGAGTTCCTGGTCCCCGCGGAGAACGTTCGCGCCGGGGCGATCCTCCGGCTGGCCGCGAACGTGGACTGGGAGTCGGGAGCGCTCCTGGAGCCAGCGGGGTGCGCCCTCACCGCCCTCCGAAAGGTCGGATTCCGCTCCGGGGACTCCGTGTTCGTCGTGGGCCTCGGCCCCGTCGGGCTCCTCTATGCGCGACTCGCCCAGGCCCTGGGGGCTTCGTGGGTCGGAGGCGCAGAGCTCTCGCCCGCCCGGCGCGCCGCGGCCGAACGGGGAGGGATCGGGGCGGTGGTCGATCCCCGGGATCCGGATGCCGTCGTTCGTTCCGCGATGTCCGCCACCGGAGACGTCGGGGTCGACCTCGCCGTCGTGGCCACTGGCGCTTCGCCCGCGATCGCCCTCGCGTCCCGCCTCCCCCGCCGGGGAGGGACCCTCAACCTGTTCGGCCTCCCCGAGGCCGGCAGCCGGCTCGACGTGGACCTTCAGGCCCTCTATCTCCACGGGACCCGGGTGCTCCCGACGTACGCGACCACCGAACGTGAGATCGCCGATGTCCACCATCTCGTGGCCACCGGGAAGCTCCAGGTCCGCGACCTGGTGACGGATCGATACCCGGTCGGCGAGATCGCGGCCGCGTTCGAGCGGGCGGCCCGGCCCGACCTTGGCGTCAAGGTGGTCGTTACAGGCCCGGCATATCCCTGACGGTCCGGGGACCTATACATGCGCACGGATGCGCATCCATTTTATAGCCGACCGCGGCTACCACCGATGGCGCCGGACCCCGGCACCGCGAACGAACATGCTGTACGTGAAGTGCAAGAACCCGGAGTGCGGCGGCGAGATCAAGGCTCCCTTCACCGTCCGGGCCCAGGCGGCGTTCTCCCGGATGGTCAACGCCGAGATCACCTGCCCCTTCTGCCGGGTCTCGACCACCTACAGCGGGGCGGATTTCCATTCGCACCTCCCGACCGGCCCGTCCCCCGCCGCCGTCCGGGCCGGAGGCCCGGGGTCGTCGGCCCCCCGAGGGCCATCGGGCAGCGGCGGTCTCCCGCGGTAGGGCGGTCGGTCAGCTCGGGGGCGCGTGGGCGCCCAGCACCGCGTTCAGCACGCGCTGGCCGGAGCCCACGACCGTGCCGGGCCCGAGCACCGAACCCTGCACCGAGGCACCCTCCTCGATCCGGGCCCCGTCCATGATCACCGAGTTCTCCACGTGGGCGCCGCGGCCGACGTGGACGGCGGCTCCCAGGGTCACGTACGGGCCGAACGAGGCTCCCTGGGCGGTCACATGGGCCCCGACGGCGACCGGGCCGCGGCCCACGGCGCCGGGCGGAAGGAGACCCGGCCCGCCCCGGCCCCCGTCGAAAAGGAGCCGTTGCGCGTTCAGGAGGCGGGCCGGGGTCCCGGCGTCTTCCCAGAACCCGAACGACCGGTACCCGTAGATGCCCTTGGGCAGGATCTGGGGCATCACCTCGTTCTCGAAACTGACGGCGCGGCCGGCCGGGATCACATCCAGGACCTCCCGGCGCCAGATGGAGAGGCCGGCGTTGATCCACCGGGACGGCGCTTCCGACCGCTTCGGCTTTTCGACGAACCGTTCGATCCGGTCGCGATCCCCCAGGGCCGCGACGCCGTACGGCTCCGGATCCTCCACCTCGGCGAGGGTCATGGCGCCGATCCCCCCGCGGTCCTGATGGAACCGGAGCAGTCCGGGGACGTCGACCTCGGCGATGACGTCGGAGTTCAGGACCAGGAACGGGTCCGAGATCCCCTCGCTGGCGTTCCGCATCCCGCCCCCGGTGCCGAGCGGCTCGTACTCCGGCACGCACCGGACCGGCATCCTCGGTGGGTGGTCCCGGAGGAACCGATCGAGAACGTCCGCTTTGTACCCGCTCGCGAGCACGACCTCATCGACCGCCGGCGGCAGGAGGTCGAGGACATGGTACAGCATGGGTTTGCCGGCGACCGGGATGAGCTGCTTCGGGATCTCATAGGTGATCGGGCGGAGCCTCGTTCCAAACCCGCCAACGAGCACAATGGCCTTCATGGGCGCCGGGGCGTACGAACGGGCCGATAAACGGGTTCGCCCCCGCCCGGATCAGACGAGGCCCGAGGGGGCGTCCCCTCCCTCGACGCTTTTCGCATAGTCCCGGGCCACCAGCCGCTTCAGGAGGGCTGCGGGGCTCCCCCAGAGGCTGACATGGCGCAGCGAAGCGGCTCCTCGTCCACGCCCGACGGAGACGATCACCCCCCGCTCCCGGGTACTCGAACCGTTCGAGGGGGGCGCCGGAGCGCTGGGCCACGAGGTTTCGGGCGACCAGCCTCGCTTCCGCGAGCGCCGCCTGGGCGGTGCCGGGCACCAGGAGCCCGGTCGACGGGTCCTGGAACTCGATGACGTCGCCGACCGCGAAGACGCTCGGGTGCTCGGGGACCTGGAGGGTCGGCTCCACCCCGATGCGTCCCCCCTTTCCGTGGCGGACGGGCAGATCGCGAACGATCCCCGGCGCCTCGAGGCCCGCGCACCATGCGATGACCTCGGCAGGGAGAACAGTACCGTCCTCCAGCATCAGGCGGTTGGGCTCGACGGCTTTCACGTTCACCCCATGGATGACGCTCACCCCCGAGCGGCGGAGCAGGTCTCGGGCGTGCTCGATCAGCTTCGGTGGGAGGCCGGCCAAGAAGGGGAGCGAACCGGTGATCAGGAAGACGTCGGGCGGCCGGACCGGCCCCCCGGCCACCCGGGCCCAGTCGGCGGTGGCGATCTCGGCCGCCAGTTCCGTCCCGGTGGATCCGCCCCCCACCACGACCGCTCGGGGGCGACGCTCGCCGGGCAGGGACGGCGAGCTCCGTTCCACCTCGGCGAGGGCCGACCCCAGCTTTCGCGCCCCCTGGAGACCGTAGACGGAATGGGTGTACTGGTCCGCGCCGGGCACGCGGTAGTACGCAGCGACGCTGCCGAGACAGATCGCCAGCGACCCGAACGGGAGTTGGCCATCGGTGAGACGGACGGTACGACCCGCCAGGTCGATCGACTCCACCGAGGCGGTACGACATGTAACGTTGGTTCGCTCGAAGACCTTCGCGAGAGGGATCGCCCAGCGCTGATCATCCTTGCCCGCCCCCGCCAGGGCGCCGACCTCGTAGAGCTCGGTCCGGAGGACGTGGACCGGGTTCTTGTCGACGAGGACCACCGGGACGGTTCCCTTGGACCGTCGGTGGACCTCGTGGGCTACCGTGAGCCCGGCATAGCCAGCGCCCAGCACCACGACGGGGCCATCCTGGGGGCTCCGTGACAGCATCGGGGGCGGTACCGCCGGGAGTGCTAAAACGGGGTGCCGGCCGAACCGCCAGCCGGCGGGGCCTGTTTCGCC
This sequence comes from uncultured Thermoplasmata archaeon, assembly GCA_963708255.1. Classification (GTDB taxonomy): domain Archaea; phylum Thermoplasmatota; class Thermoplasmata; order Lutacidiplasmatales; family UBA184; genus Lutacidiplasma. The sequence continues at coordinate 166,325 of CAVPSE010000002.1, read as the reverse complement.
ATCCCCTCGCTCAGCGTATGAACCCGGAGACCCCTCGGCGGGGCGTGACAACCGACCCCAGATCCGGAACGCTCGACGTGCCCGGGGGCCGCCTGGCGTTCGATCACGCCGGCCACGGCCCCGCCCTCGTGTTCATCCATGCCGCGATCGCCGATCGGAGAATGTGGGAGCGGGAGTTCACCGAGTACGCGAGGAACTGGCACGTGGTCCGGTACGATGTTCGGGGGCTCGGGGAATCCACTCCCGCCGAGGCGCCGTACTCGGATGCGGCCGATCTTCTCGCGCTCCTCGACCACCTCGGCCTCCGCACGGCCGTCGTCGTCGGCTGTTCGAATGGCGGACGTATCGCCCTCGACACGGCTCTGATCGACCCCACGAGGATCCGGGGCCTGGCGCTGGTCGCCTCCGGCCTCGGAGGACTGACGGCCGGGACCGCCCCCGAGGACCTGGCCCTTTTCGCCGAGACCGAACGGCGGTATGAGCCGATCCTCACCGCCTTCCGATCCGGTGACCGGGCGCGGGCTCGGGAGATGCTCAAGGATCTCTGGTGCTCAGCGCAATCCGGCGAATCGCTCGCCCTGGTCCGCCAAATGATGGACGATAACATCGAGGAGATCTTCACGGATCGGAGCGCATCGTTCTCCCGCGCCATCGATCCCCCCGCCGCCGGGCGGCTGGGTGACCTTCGGGTCCCGACGCTCTTGCTCGAGGGGACGAATGACGCGCCGGACATGACGGTCATCTTTGGGCGACTCGCCCGGGGGATCCCGCACGCACACCGCGCGAGGATCGACGGGGCGGACCATCTGATCAACCTCTCCCGTCCTGTCGAGTTCGACCGCGCCCTGCACGGGTTCCTGGTCGGTCTGGAATCCCCGCCCGCGTAGGGGGACCGGGGGCTACCGGCCTGAGGTAGGACGAGCCTCCCGGGACGCCGTAGCGCGCCGCGTCGCGCGGAGCTCGTTGGGCGCCAAGGACGCGAGCACGGAGTCGAACGCCTCCGGGAAGTCGAAGGGCCGAACCATCACGTCCGCCCCGACGCCAGCGACCCCGGCAGTTCCCGGGCCGCCCGCTCGATTCCTGCGACCCCGGCCGCTGCGGGGGCGAAGACGGACACCGTCAGGGCCGCGGGCGCAACCACCGGGCCGAACCCAGAGCAGCCGAACTCCAGGAACGAGGGGAGCCGGGGGCGAAGGACGTCGAGTACCCGGGGCCCGACGACCCGCACTCTCGAGCTGCATTGTGACGCCGGCGACCGGGCGTATCGACCGATCGTCAGACCCGGCCCCCCGTACCGCTGGTCCGGGGCATCGGCCTAGAGGAGGTTCGGGGACGGAGTTCAAGCCAAGGGAGGGCAACGTCGAAGAGTTCGATTCCCTCCCGGTCGGGGCCCGCCGGCTGGTCCGTCCCGCCGGAACCCTGGCCCGGGGCAACCCTTAACTCCATAGTGCGCCATAGAAGCTTCGATGGTCGCTCGGGACCCGACCACATCCATTCAGTTACACGAGAGCACACGGCACTTCCTCGACGCGCTCAAAGCTTCGGGTCAGAGCTACGAGGACCTGATCCTCGAGATGGCGGAGGAGCACTTCCCCCCTAGGCTTGTGCGTCAATTGAAGATCCGATTCTCCGTCCTGCGCGGCCCGAGCGCGGACGATGTCTTCCAACGGGCAGGCCTTTGAGCTCCGCCGTCCGGTTCCTTGAACCGGCGGCGAAAGAGTTCCTTCGAATCCCTCGAAGGCTCCAGCAGCAGTTCAAGGAGTTGGTGCCGTACCTCGAGGCGAACCCCTATCGCTCCTACCCGTTCCTCCCGGTGAAGCATGTCGGTAAGGTCCCCGGCATCTGGAGGTTTCCCTTGGGGCCCTATCGTGTGTTCTTCAAGGTGGACGGTTCAACCGTTTGGATCGGGAAGTTCTGGCTTCGTCCACCCGCCTACGACAAGTCGCACATCCGAGAGCTCCGAAGGACCTTCGGACGGGCCCTCGCTACGAGAGACCGCGAGCCGAGGCGATGATCTCGCGGACGGCTCAGTCCGAGCGGATTGCGGATCGAGAGTTCGCCGCTTCGACGGACCTCTGAAGGTTCGGTCCCCTTGCGGCGAACTCGCGTCGGGACCGATTCTCTCGTCGGCGGAAGGGGTTATGCAAGCCAAGGGAGGGAATCGAACCCCCAGGAAACAGATCTGCAGTCTGTCGCATTAACCATTCTGCCACCTTGGCGCGTTCGGGGGCCAGACCGCCGCGGCTTAAATCCGTCGGGGCGGCCGGTCAGATCGGGCGGAAGCCCCGGGCGGCCCGAAGAACGCCGGTCCGCAACGATAGGCGAAGTCGCTCGCCGAGGGCGAGGGACCGGCCGCCGGCGACGGTGTGACCCGTCCGGATCGCTGCCAGGATCTCCTCGACCGTTCGGACCTCCGCGGGGAACTCCGTGTACGCCCGCCCGATCCCTTGCGGGTCGTGAGCATCGCTCCCTCCGGTCGCCGTCAGGGACCGCCGGGCCGCGACGAGCTCCGCCCGGGCGTTGGGTACCGCCGCGTTGTGCCCATTGACCGCCTCGATCCCGTTCACGGCGGCGGTCTCGGCCAGCGTGCGCCCGACCCCGTGGGCCCACCGGAACGGGTGCGCGAGGACGGCGACCGCCCCCCGGGCACGGACCCATTCGAGGGTGTCGGCGAGCGGCGCGTGGATCGGAGGAAGCGCCTCGATCCCGTAGACGAGGAGGTGCCCCTCATGGGTCGAGACCTCCACCCCCGGGATGAACCGGTACATCGGATAGCGGGCCTCCAGGGCTCGGAGCTCCCGGTGCCCCGCGATCGAGTTGTGGTCGGTGAGGGCGAAGCCGGAGAGGCCGGCGAATCCCAACCGGTCGACCGCCTCTTCCAGGGTGAGACGGGAATCGGGGGACCAGTGCGAATGCACGTGGAGATCGAGCCGCATCGTTCAGCGCACCTTGGTCCCCGGGGACAGCTCCATCCCCGTGTCGACCGGTCCGAACCCCTCGAACGCCAGGACGGTCCCGGTGGCCGCGTCCACGCCGTCGAGCCGGACGATGACCTCACGTCCGACCGGCCACGCTCCGGGGACCTCCACGGCGCGGGATCCCAGGTCCACTCGGGAACGGTCCGCCCGGGTCTCCGCGACCCGGCCCACGGCGAGCGGCCGTCGCTCGAACTGATCGTAGGTCATGGGACCTGCCTCGCCTGCCGCGCCCGCGAGACCGGTGCCGGGGGGAGCCTCGGCGGGGGGGCGGAGCAGGATCGCCTTCTCGCCCGAATCGGCCGCAAGCACCATCCCCTTCGATGTGATCTTCCGGATGTTCCGCGGCTCCAGGTTGGCGAGGAGCGCGACCCTCCGGCCCCGGAGCTCCTCGACCGGGTAGGAGCTGCGGAGTCCCGCGACCACCGTCCGGGGCGTCCCTTCCCCGATGTCCACCTTGAGGACGTAGAGGCGGTCCGCCGACGGATGCGGCTCGGCGGTCGCGATCACCCCGACCCGGACATCGAGCGGCGGCACCGGGGCCGTCGGGGTCGACGTCGTCGCGGCGGGGCCCGAGCCCGCGGGAGAGGCGGTGGGTTCAAGGCGGGGGAACAGGGGACGGATCTCCCCGAGGAGCTGGCCGGAGGCGACCGGGACCAGCACGGCGTCCCAGTCCCCGGGGGACGGGGGCCGGTCGTAGCCGAGCATCCGGAACACTTCCGCCGAGGAGAACGGAAGGTACGGCGCGAGCCAGATCGCGTACGCCTTCAACCTCCAGATCGCTTCGAAGAGGACCGAGGAGCGCTCGGCGTCGCTGGACTGCCAGGGCTTCGCTTCGTGGAACCAGCGGTTCCCCTCCCGGACCTCGGCGAGGATCCGGTCGAAGGCGTCCTTCAGGTGGACCTGCTCGAGCTGGGCGGTGATCTCCGCGTGGGCGTTCCGGAGGCGCGCCGGGCCGTCCCCTCGGACCGTCCCGGCCGACCCGGGGGGCGGGACCCGCCCGTTCGACCGCTCCCGGGCGAGCACGAGCACCCGCTGGACCAGGTTGCCGTACTGGTTGGCGAGGACCTCGTCCGCCTGCTGACGAAGTTCGTCCGGATCGTACTCCGTATCGTGGTTCTCCGGGGCGAGGAGGGCCGCATAGAAGCGGATCACGTCGGGGGGATACCGGGCCGCCAGCGCCGGCAGGAACGCGCCCACATCGTCCGGGCGTGACTTGGAGATCTTTCGACCCCCGATCTGCATCCATTCGTTCGCGGGGATGTCGTACGGGAGCCGGAGGTGGCCGTGGCCGAGGAGGATCGAGGGCCAGAGCACGGTGTGGAAGAAGATGTTGTCCTTCCCGAGGAAGTAGTACGAGCGCGCGGGCTGGGCGGGGTCCCAGAACGGTTGCCAGGCCTCGGGGTGGCCCGTCCGGATGGCCCACTCCCGGGAGGCCGACAGGTACCCGATCAGCGCGTCGAACCAGACGTAGAGTCGCTTGGTCCCGTACCCCTCCAGGGGGATCGGGACCCCCCAGTCGAGGTCCCGGGTGATCGAGGTGGGATGGAGGCCGACGGTGAGGAAGTTGCGGGTGACGCCGACGACGTTGTCCCGCCAGGAGCCCTTGTCGGCGAGGAACTTCTCCAGCGGGGGGGCCAGCTTGTCGAGGAGGAGGAAGAAATGCTCGGAGGGTCGGAACTCGGCGGCGTGCCCGCACAGCCGGCACTTCGGTTCCCCCAGCTGTCGGGGTTCCAGGACCCGTCCGCACCGATCGCACTCATCCCCCCGCGCGGTCGGGGAGCCGCAGTGTGGGCAGGTGCCGATGACATACCGGTCCGGGAGGAACCGGTGGTGGTTCGGACAGTACGGGTTCTCATCGGTCCGGCGGGCGATGTACCCGTTCTCGAGCAACGCCAGGAACAGCTCCTGGACGGTCCGCTCGTGGACCGGGGTGTGGGTATGCGTGAACAGGTCGAACTGGATCCCCAACGCCTGAAGGACCGCCTTGTTCTCCGAGTGGAACTTCTCGAAGATCGCCTGCGGCGTCGAGCCCTGCTCCTCCGCCGCCACGAGGATCGGGGTCCCATGGGCATCGGAGCCGCTCACCATGAGCACGTCGTCGCCCGCCAGGCGCCGGAACCGGGCGAAGATGTCGGCCGGAAGGTAGACCCCGGCGAATCCGCCGATGTGGATCTGGGCGTTGGCGTAGGGCCATGCCACGCCGACGAATACGCGGCCCACCGTCGTTCCTCCCGAGAACCGTACCAAGGTCAGTGAGTGACCTAAACGTTTTGGGCTCTCGAGCTCGGCCCGTATCCTCGTTGGCCACTCCCCGACGGCGCTCGACCGTACCGCGGCGAGCGCCGATCCGAACCGGCGGCGATCGGCCGGAAGCGGACCCCCAGGGAGGCGACAGTCCTACCGAATCGGGGGCTTCACCGGGCCGGAGGTCGACACGGTTCTCCGACGACGCCGCCAGACCAGGGCGGCGGCCGCCACGACCCCGACCGCCACGACGAGGATCCCTACGACTAGTGGAAGGTCCAGAGAGGTGCCGGTCGGCGAACTAACGCTCCAACCGACCGTGGCGTTCGCCCTCGCCCCGGCCGCGTCGACCACCGTGACCACGACCTCGAAGGAGCCCCCTCCCGACGGGGTACAGGTGATCTGGCTCAGGTTGGAACTGACACAGCCCCCGGGGAGCCCGGACCATGTGATCGTGAACGGGGAGGCGCCGCCGCTGACGGTCGACGTTAGGACGGTCGCCTCTCCCGTCGCCCCGCCCACGGGGGACGCGAGATCGATCCGCAGCATCGGGTAGACCTCCACGCGGAGCGTCTGGCTGACCACGGTGTACCCGTTCGTATCCGTGGTCGTCTCGTTGGCAAGGTAGGTCGTCGGGCCGGATGCAGTACCCGTCCCGGACGGAGTGCAAATGACAAAGGAGATGTTGGCCCCCGGGCAGCCGGCCGGGAGGCCGGACCAGTCGAAGGTGTAGGTCCCGGTGCCCCCCGCCACAGTCGCGCCGAAGGTGACGGTCTGCCCGACATCGAGGAGGGTGCTCGTCGTTGTCACCGACGTTGTAAGGGCCGGTGAGACCGTGAACAGGAGGGTACGCACCAGGCTGACCCCATTAGAATCGGTTGCGTTGACCCCGACGAGCGAGAGCCCCATGGTCTGGGCGGTGCAGTTGATCCATGGCGTACCGGAGGGGGCGCACCCCATCGGGAGGCCGCTCCATTGGTACAGGAACGGCGCACGCCCGCCCGCGAGCGCCACCGAGAGGTTGATCCCTTGACCGACGTCGGCCCCGTTGGCCGGCGAGGCCGCGAGCCGGATCGACGGGGTCGGCGAGACCACGAGCGTATAGGAGGGGAGGGTCAGGTTCACCACCTCGGAGCCAGCGGAGCAGCTCGAGGTCGCGTACTCGGAAACATAGCCGTCGAGACCGACGGTGTAGCTCCCCGCGAACGAGTAGGTGTGGACCCACGAGTACCGAGGGTGTCCCCGTCGAGCAGGGGGTGGACACGATGGTGCCGTCGCCGAGCGGAACCGACGTCGCGCAATAGAGACCGAACAACGCGGAGCAGGTGAGGTTCTGCGCCGTGACCGTGGCGGTGACGGGGGTTCCGGCATCGGCCGCCATGGGAAGCGCCCCTACGGTCGCGGACGCGGGGCCGGTGGTCTGGACCGGGGCGATCCACGAATCCCATAGCAGGGCCGGTGTCCAGGTACTCGGCGGCGACCCAGACCGTGGTCCCGGTCGGGTCGATGCCCGCCCCGAAGTAGTCGCCGTACCGGCAGACCCCCGCGCAGCTCATCGTCGCGGTCCCGGCCACGATGGTCCGATACGACTCCATCGATCCGACCGGGTCCGTGATCGCTTGCCCCGTGACGCCGCCGCTAGGGTCCACGGTCGAGGAGGAGTAGCCGAACACCATCGTCATGTCCCCGACGCTGTCGAGGGAGAGGGACGGGTAGTACAGGTCGAGGCCGCTGATCCCATAGTCGAAGTCCTGGAGCACCCCATCACTGCCCGTCGCGATCTCCAGCACCCGGATACAGGCCCGGGGGGTCGAGTCGCCGCTCGGGGTGCACTGGCTGTCGAACGCCATCCACAGGTCCCCGCCCTGCCAGACCGCGGTCTGGACCCGAGTGTCCGCGGGGTCGACCTGTCCCCCGCTCGGCGCGCGCCCGGCGGGGGATGCCGTGTAGACCGCCACCGTGATGTTCACCATGGTGGGCGTCGCGGCCGGCGGGACTCCCGAGACCGACCAGAGCGCGACGCTCGTCGCGCTCGCGGAGGTGGAGCTCACGAAGTACTGGACGCTGGTGGCACCGAGGCTCTGGACCGGGTGGATCGAGAGGTAGTTGGGGTCCGGCCCCAGCTCTGCAGGGCCGCCGCGGAGCCGTTCAACAGGGCCGCCTTGTCGACCACCCAGTACTCGGACCCGTAGAACGCCGAGCTCGACTCCGAGAACATGTTGCCGCCGAAGGAAAGGAGACCGTCGCTCACGCCGAGAATGGGCTGGTCAGGGAACTCCCCCGAGGGGGACATCACCGTCGAGTAAACGGTCCACGTGCCGCTGGCGTCGGAGTTCGCCGAGACCGCGAACCGGATCAGGCCCGTCCCGCTCGGCCCCGCATCGAAGATCGAGGCGAACCAGCGACCGCTCTCATTGTCGTAGAGCACCCGGGGGTCGCTCAGGAAGTCGGAGCCGGAGCCGAAGAACGAGGACGCGCTCACCCCGTCTACGGGTGCGCCAGCTTTCGTCCAAACGCCGAGCCATAGGTTGACCATCTCGACGACCTGGGTCGGTCCGGCAGCGTCGATCACATCCGGCGGTGTGCATCCGCATTGGGTGTCGTTCAGGCCCTCGAAACCGGTACCGACCACCTGGGACGATGGACGGACCGAGGAGAGCGGGACGCTTCCGCCCGTCGGTGGGTGCAGGAAGGCAGGGGGGGTCGGCGGGAGTCCGACCGCGAAGGAACCGGGGCTGGCGGGAGTCGAGGGAAGATTCCGGAGATCCACCCGGCCTGTCGGCTGGGCCACCCCGTGGTGCGACAGGACCTCTTCGGATGCCCAGGGCGCGGGCGACATTGCCGAGCGGGGTTGGACCGACCCGATCGGTCGTGGGTTCCCCCCGGACGACGCCGGAGAACCGACGCTGGCGATCGGAACCAGGAGGAGGAGCACGATGCCCACGCTGGCCAGGGTGGGGAGCACAGACAGGCCACAGGGTGTCCACGCGTTCGATCGTAGGGCACGTCTCGCGGCCATTTCAGCGGGGCTCGGCTAACGAGACGACCTTATTACAGGAAGGACAGAATCCGATCGGGCGGGATGGGAGGGAGCCGTCCGCCTCGGGGACCCCATCCACCCAGGACCCTCGCCGTTCGAGGACTGCCCTCCTCCGCCCCTCCCGAATCCCACGCCCGCGGATTCGGAGGGTTCGTCGGCTCCCGCATCCCTGCACTCGTGCCGCACCGCCCGAGGTCGGCCGGGGCGTCGGTGGGTGCGGCCGGCACCGGGCCGCGCCCCTTTATCCTCCGGCCCGCTCGGGGTCCATCCCGATGGCGGACGCTCCGGCACCCATGGCCCGTTCGTCGGTCCCGGCGGCCGATCAGCTGATCGGAGTCAAGCACCGGGTCCTTGAACACGGGTATGTGGTCCTCGTGGACTACATGGGGAGCGACGCGGCCATCGTTCAGGCGGCCCGGGTCTCCTACGGCGCCGGCACGAAGACGGTCCGGGATGACCGAGGTCTGATCCGCTACCTGATGCGCCACTCCCACACCACGCCGTTCGAAATGGTCGAGGTGAAGTTCCTGCTCCGGCTCCCGATCTACGTTGCCCGGCAGGTGATCCGCCACCGGACCGCGAACGTCAACGAGTACAGCGCCCGGGTCCTCCGTGGTCCCCGACGAGTTCGATGTGCCGGCCCCGGCGCAGTGCGGCTCCAGTCCGCCCGGAACCGGCAGGGGCGGGGCGACCCGGCCCCGCCGGAGGTCGACCAGCGGTTCCGAGCGGACCTCGAGAGGCTCTGCTCCGAGGCGTACGGGGTCTACTCGGCGGCCCTCAAGGCCGGCGTCGCCCGGGAGACCGCGCGGATGGTGCTTCCGCTTGCCTACTACACGGAGTGGTACTGGAAGATCGACCTCCACAATCTGCTCCACTTCCTCCGGCTTCGCCTCGACCCCCATACCCAGGAGGAGACTCGCCTGTACGCGGCCGAGATGGCCCGGATCGCGCAGGCGGTCTGTCCCATCGCGTACGAGGCGTTCGAGGAGTTCACGCTCGCCGGGCTCTCGTTGAGCCGCCGGGAGCAACGGGCCGTCCAGGCCCTCCTGACGGGGGCGACCCCCGAAGCTGCCTGCGAGACCGCGGGACTTCCGCTGGTCCGGGACGACGGGAAGCCAATGACGACGGGCGAGGGCGTCGAGTTCCTTGAGAAGCTCTCCCACCTGCGTGCGCCGCCGTAGTCCCACAATCGTATAGGCGGGCCGGCGCTCGTCGGGCCATGTCGACCGCGCGGCCGAGCGGGATCCTCCTGGACAACCGATGGGTGCCTCCGGCGGGGCGCGAGACCTTCCCGGTGATCGATCCCTCGGACGGGTCCCGGGTCGGCGATGCGATCCACGCCACCTTCGATGACTGCCGGGCCGCCATGGATTCGGCGGCCCGGGCACAGCCGGCCTGGGAGCAGGTGGGCGGGGCGGCCCGCGCCCGGATCCTCCTGGCGGCCGCGGACCGGTTGAGTGCCCGGTCGGAGGAGCTGGCGCTCCGGATGACCCAGGAGATGGGCAAGGTGCTCCCCGAGGCGCGCAGCGAGGTAGAGGGAGCGATCGACAACTTCCGATACTATGCCGCGTTCGGGCGGACCCTGGCGGGGGAGGACGTGTCGCTCCTTCCCCGGGGCCAGAGCCTCCGCCTGCAGTGGCTCCCCCGCGGCGTGGTGGTCGCGATCACTCCCTGGAACTTCCCGGCGGCGACCGTGACCCGGAAGATCGCCCCGGCGCTCGTCGGAGGGAACACGGTGGTCCTGAAGCCGTCCAGCAATACGCCGTTCACGTCCCTCCTCATCGCCGAGTCCCTCGTGGAAGCGGGCCTGCCGCCGGGGGTCCTCAACGTCGTGACCGGCCCGGGGGCCGAGACCGGGGCCGCCCTCCTCGGTCATCCGAGCTGCTCGACGGTCACGCTCACCGGGTCCACCGCCAGCGGCGTCGCCGTGCTGAAGCTCGCCGCGCCCCGGGTCGTGAAGTGCCTCCTGGAGCTCGGGGGGAAGGCTCCCGTGATCGTGGCCGCCGACGCGGACCTCGACTGGGCGGCCCGGGCGACGGTCTGGGCGAGGTTCTGGAACGCCGGGCAGGCCTGCATCGCCGCCGAGCGTTGCTACGTGGCCCAGGAGATCCTGCGCGAGTTCTCGGACCGGCTCACAGCCCTCACCCGTGAACTTCGCGTCGGTCCCGGCCGCCGCCCCGGCACGGACGTGGGTCCTCTGTACTCGTTCGCGGCCCGCGACCAGATCGAGAAGGACGTGGCGGGCGCGATCGAACACGGCGCCCGGGTCGCGGTCGGGGGGGGCCGGCCGACCGAGCGGACCTACGCGCGAGGCGCGTTCTACCTGCCGACGGTGTTGACGGAGGTCGACGAGAGCAACCCGATCGCCCGCGAGGAGATCTTCGGCCCGGTCCTTCCGGTCCTCTCCTTCGAGGAGTTCGACGACGCCATCGCCCGGGCGAACGCGTCCCGCTACGGTCTATCGAGCTACGTGTTCACCCGGGACGCCGGACGCGCCGAGCGGGCGGCCCGGGAGCTCCGGTTCGGGGAGACCTATGTGAACCGGGTGGGTCCCGAGTCCCCCCAGGGGTACCACGCCGGCGCTCGGGAGAGCGGGCTCGGGGGCGAGGGGACCCGCTGGGGGGTCCAGGACTACCTGCAGCTCAAGAGCGTCTACGTCGACTGGAACGAACCCCACCGCGCCGACTACTTCCTGCCGTACCACGAGCGCCCCCGCTCAGGCCGACGTGCAGGTCCATCACGTTCGTCCCGGTCGGCCCGGTGATCACGAGCTGACCGAGCGACCGCAGCGCCTCGTACGTCGCGTGCTGATCGAGCGCCGTCTCGAGATCGATCCCGAGCACTCGGGCCCGGGCCGCGGTCTGGCCGTCCACCCAACCGCCGGCCGCGTCGGTCGGGCCATCGATCCCGTCCGTGCCGACCGAGAGAAGGTGGACGGACCGTACCCCGGCAAGGGGAGCGGCGGCCGCGAGGACGAACTCCTGGTTACGCCCCCCGACCCCGGCGCCCGGCGGGAGCGTGACCGTCGTCTCGCCTGCCGAGAGCAGGCAGGTGGCTCGGCCCTCGTGGGGGCCTCCCGCCGACCAGGCGGCGAGGATGGCGCCGTGCAACCGCCCGATGTCACGGGTCTCCCCTACGACCTCCCGGGAGAGGATGTGGGTCGCGTACCCGAGCGCCCGGGCCCGGCCGGCACTGGCGGAGAGGGCGAGCCGGTTCGACGCGGCGAACGCGAACGGTGCGCGGGTCAGCCGGCCGTCGCCGGGTTTGGGGGTCTCCGCGACGTTCCCCTGGGCACCTGCTTCCAGATGCGTCAGGACGGCGGCGGGAAGCCGGCCCGCCAGGGCGTACCGGGCGATGACCCGCTGGGCGTCCGAGAACGTCGTCGGGTCGGGCACCGTGGGCCCCGACGCGATATCGTGGGGCGGGTCGCCCACAACGTCGGAGATCGCGAGGGTCGCGAACTGGCCGGCCCGGGTCGCCGCGCCGAGGCGACCGCCTTTGATGGCCGACATGTGGCGGCGGAGCACGTTCATCGCCTGGATCGGGGCCCCGCACGCCAGGAGGGTCCGGGTGGTCCTCTGAAGGTCCCGGAGGGAGACGCCGTCCGCCGGCGCCTCGAGGATCGCCGAACCTCCACCGGAGATCAGGTACAGCACGAGGTCCGACGGGGGGCAGTTCGCGACATAGTGGAGGACATCCCGCGCGGCCCGGAGCGAGCCGTGCCCCGGCACCGGGTGCTCCCCGTACCGGACGTCGATGGCGCTGCGGGGCGGGGGATCGCCGTCCCGCAGGACCGCGAGCCCGCCGGCGAACCGGTGGCCGATGAGCTCCTCGGCCGCGTCTTCCATGGCGGCGGCCGCCTTCCCGAACGCGATCAGGTGCACCCGGGTGGTCCGGGAGAGGCGCAACGGCGCCCCGTCCACGATGAGGCTCCCGGAGCGGACCTTCAGGGAGCGTCGGACCGCGGCGTCGGGGCGCACGGCGGCGATCCCGGCCCGTGCGATGGCGAGGGCGTCAGAATCGAGGGTCATCGCCGGCCTCCAGCGTGAACCCCGGCTTCGGGGCGAACGGCGCTCGGGGATCCGGGAACCGCCCCGGCCAGACGGGCTGAAGGGCGGCCCGGGGGCCCCCGGCCTCCTCCCCCTCCGAGAGCAGGTCGGCCAGACGGCGGGCCGCCCCGCCGGCGCGCATCACCCCGAACCCGTTGAACCCGGTGAGGCAGTAGAGCGCCTCGGCCCCGGGGACCGGCCCGATCAGGGGTCGGCGGTCGGGCGTCGCGGTACAGACCCCGGCCCAGGACGAGACCACCTCGCTGTCGGCCCAGCGAGGGAACCGGTCCGCGAGGCTCTCTGCGATGTGGGCGAGGAACGACGGGTCCCCCCCGGAACGAACCGATCCGGGTCGGCCTCGACCTTCTCGGTGCCGTCGCCGCCGAGGATCCGTCCGTTGGCCTCGGGGCGGAGATATACGTCGGTGTCCAGGTCATGGGCGGTCGGGAACGGCTCGGTCGGCGCCGGGGAGGGCAGCAGAAGGGCCGCCTGGGTCCGGTACGGGGCCATCGGAAGGGGATGGCCCAGTTCCGCCAGGAGCCGCTTCGACCACGCGCCCGCCGCCACCACGAGGCGTCGCGCGGAGACCGAACGGTCCCCCAGGTCCAGCACCCACCGGCCCGGCTCACGATGGAGGGAACGGTACGGGACCCCGAGCTCGAACGTCGCCCCGGCGTGGCGCGCCAGCTCTGCGTAGATCGTCGTCATCGCGCTGGGTGTGACGCACGCATCGTGCCGGCTCAGGATCGCCACTTCCACGTCGTCGAACCGGCCGGCGGGGAGCACGCGGGCGAGGTCCGAGGCCCCGACCTCCTCGATGGTGACGCCCCACCCCTTGAGCCGGTCGACGGCGTCCCGGACCAGGGGGGCGATCTCGCGCTGCCGGGTCCACCGGACGAACCCGTTCCGGACGGTACGCGGTCGGGTCCCAGCGCTTGGCGAGGGTTCGGGTACTCCTCGTGGGACTCACGCGTGACCTCCACGTCCCACCGGAACCAGAGCTGTTCGGTGACGACCCCCGCCGCCCGTCCGCTGGCGCCGGCGGCCGGGGTCTTGGGGTCGTAGACGTGCACAGGCCCCACCCCCCGGCGGACGAGATGGTGGGCCAGAGCGCATCCCGCGATGCCGGCCCCGAGGATGAGCACGTCGCCGGGAGGGTCGGCCACGAACGGCCGAATCCCCGGGGGTTAATACTGCGGCTTGGCCCGCTGGTACGCTTCCCGGAGCGCCGTGGTGTCCACGTGGGTATAGATCTGCGTGGTCGCGACCGAGGAGTGGCCGAGGAGCTTCTGGATGAACCGGATGTCGCACCCCCGGCTCAGGAGCGCCGTGGCGAGGGTGTGCCGGAGCATGTGCGGCGTGACCCGTCGGGGGATCCCGGCGCGCTGCGCGGCTTTCCGGACCATCCGCTCGACGGTGACGGTCCCGACGCCGAACAGCTTGTGGCTCCCGATCCCGGCGAGGGCCCGTTCGGTGAGATACCGATCGAGCGCGGCTCGGCACCGTTCCTCGATCACGACCTCCCGGTCCTTGTCCCCCTTGCCGGATCGGACGTGGAGGACGTTCCGCTCGAACTCGAGGTCGTCGAGGGTGAGATGGCACAGCTCACCGACCCGCAGGCCGCCGAACGCGAGGACGTGGAGGACCGCCGAATCGCGGGCCGAGTCCTTGACCGCGTCGAACAGTCGGTGGGTCTCCTCCTCGGTCAGGTAGTGCGGGAGCCGCTCGGGGCGCCGCGGCGCCTCGATCCCCTCCGCGACATCGAGGTGGAACGTCCGGAATAGACAGGTCAGGCCCCGGACCGTGGTGTAGACCGAGTTCTTCGAGTAGTGGCGCTGGAGCACCAGGTGCTCGCGGAACCGCTCGATGTCGGTCCGCGTCACTTCCTCGAGGGGCTTCCCGACGTACCCCAGGAACATCTTCGCGATGTGACCGTACTGCTTGACGGTCCAGGGGCTCCGTTCCTGGGCCCGAAGGGTCGTCTGGAACCGCTCCACGGTCGGTCCCCCGGTGAAGCCGGCAACGGGACCCGGACCGTCGCCGGCACGCCGGGGCGCGGCGAGCTTCGACCGCGGAGCGACGGCAGAGGCCACGCTGTGCTTCTCCGCGGAGTGGCCTAATTAATGGTTGACCTTCAACGGCACTCGCCGCGCCGCGCCCGGGGCCGGATTGCGCTAAATCACCCGCGGTCCGTGGGCGTTCGTGCGGTGCGACCGGTGCCCGGAGGAGGCGGTCGTCGACCAGCCGTACCGCGGCGCCCATCTCTGCGAACGGCACTTCGGCGATTCCGTCCGTGAGAGGTTCCGGCGCGAACTGCACCGTCAGCTTCCGAAATTCTCCCGGGGCACCGTCGCCGTGGCGCTCTCCGGCGGGAAGGACTCGGTCGTGACGCTCGCGCTCTCGGCGTCCTACTTCGCCCGTCGGCCGACGATCCGGGTCGTGGCGATCACCGTCGATGAGGGGATCGAGGGCTACCGCCCCGCGACGATCGCTCGGGCCTCGGAGGTGTGCCGGTCCCTCGGCGTCGAGCACCGGGTCGTCCGCGCCCGGGAGCAGCTGGGGGTCACGACCGACGTGATGGCGCGGGCGTCCCCGGGAACGGTGCCGTGCTCGTTCTGCGGGGTCTGGCGCCGTCGGCTCCTCAACACGGCGGCCCGGGACGTCGGAGCGGACGTGCTCGTCCTGGGGTTCAATCTCGACGACCTCGCCCAGACGATCCTGATGAACTTCGCCCGGGCCGACCTCGCGCGGCTGCGCCGAATGGCGCCCCACGCCCACCGGCAGCCTGGCCTCGTGCCCAGGATCGCCCCCCTGGCGACCATCCCCGAACGGGAGGTCTACCTGTACGCCACGCTGCGAGGCCTGCCGTTCGACCACGGCGAGTGCCCCCACGCCGCAGCGGCGGCCCGGAACGTCTACCGGGACGTAGTCTGGCGACTCGAGGATGCGTTCCCCGGCACCCGCCATGCGCTTCTCCGGAGCAGGGAACAGCTGCTGGCGGCGATCGAAGATCCGTCGGACGCCGGCGCTCCGGGCCAGTGCGTCGAATGCGGGGAACCATCGACGGGGGCTCGCTGCCGGTCCTGCGAGTACCTCCGGGTCGCCCGGAGCACCGTTATCGAGGCCGGAGGCTCGTGAGCGTCGTGTCCGCCCCCGCCCCGTCGGACTCGGACCCTAGGACCTCCCTCCGCCCCCGGCTGTTCGTCGTGGGGGCCGGCATCATGGGGAGCGGCATCGCCGCCCAGTCGGCCCTGAAGGGATGGGCTGTCACCCTCGAGGATGTCCGGGAAGACCTGGCGCGCCGGGGACTCGAGAACGCCCAGCGCGCCCTCGACGGCGCGGTCCGGAAGGGTCGGATCACCATCGCCGATCGGGAACAGGCGCTCGCCAACATCGAACTCGCCATCGGCCTGCGACGGGTCGAGGGCGCCTCCCTGGTGATCGAGGCGGCGCCGGAGAACCTCGCCCTGAAACGATCGCTATTCCAGGAGCTGGAGGCGGTCGTCCCGGCGACCACGGTGCTCGCCACCAACACCTCCTCGCTGCCGGTCACCCAGATCGCCGCGGGATTGAAGGACCCCGGCCGCGTCGTCGGGATCCACTTCTTCAACCCGGTCCTCCAGATGGAGCTGGTCGAGCTGATCCCCGGCCACCTGACCCGACCCGAGGTCGTGGAAAGCGCCCGGCGGTTCGCCGAGGGGCTCGGGAAGAAGGTGGTCACCTCCAGGGACACCCCCGGGTTCGTCACGACGCGCGCCCTCGCCGTCCTGGTCAATGAGGCCGCGTGGATGCTGTTCGAAGGGACGGCGACCCGAGAGGACATCGATCTCGCCTACAAGCTCGGCTTCCACCACCCCATGGGCCCCCTCGAGCTCGCGGACCTGGTGGGGATCGACACCTCGCTGGCGATCCTGGATGTCCTGTGGGACGGGTTCCGGGACCCCAAGTACCGGGCCTGCCCTCTCCTCCGTACGATGGTGGCCGCCGGTCAGTTGGGCCGCAAGAGCGGCGCTGGGTTCTACCCGTACCCCCCCACGGAGCCCGGGCCCAAGCCGTGAGCGAGCTCGCGGCCCTAGAGGTGCTCCTCGCCCTCCTCCTGGCCGCCCTGGTCCCCGCGGTGCTCTACCTGACGTGGGTCCGAGGGACCGAACGGTACAGCCGGGAACCCTGGGGACCGCTCCTGAACGCTTTCGCCTACGGAGCGGTGGTGGCCACGATCGTCGCCGCCGTGCTGGAGGCGATCCTCGTCACGGCCGGGACGGCCATCTCGCAGTCGTACCCCGCCCCGGAGTTCACGTTCCTCAACGGTGGCTCAACGCTCGGGGCGTTCTTCCTGGTCCTGGTCATCGCGCCGGTCGTCGAAGAGGGTCTGAAGGGGCTCGGCGTGGTCCGAATGAGCGAACGGGTCCGGTCCCTCCCGGACGGGCTCATCTACGGGGCCGCGGTGGGATTGGGGTTCGGATTCTTCGAGACGTTCATCTACGGGCTCGGGGCGTACGCGACCGGCGGGCTCGTCGCCGGCATCGTCCTGATCGCAGTCCGGAGCGTCTCGAGCGTGCTGCTGCACGGGAGCTCTACGTCGATGTTCGGGTACGGGTACGCCCAGCACCGCGTGGCCGGGAGCACCGGTTCCACCGGAGCGTACTACCTCCTGGCGGTGGCGATGCACGCCACCTTCAACGCCCTCGCCTCCCTCGGGGCCATCGCGGCGTTCCTGGGAGCGTCAGATCTCCTTTCCGGTTTCGCGAGCGAGCTCGGCCTCCTGGCCGCGATCGTGTTCGCGGTGGCCGCCATCGAGCACGCTCGCAACGTGATCCACGAGACCGAGTTCCCGGGGGCGTCCCGGGTCCCGGTCCGCTACCGGCCGCCGTCGCCCTCGTCGGGGGCCCGCCGTCCCTGAGCCGCGCTCGGGGAGGTCACGGCGCCGGAGGCTTCGGCGTCCCGCTGGGGGACCGGCTCCACTCGGCGTCCTTCATGGAGCCGTAGATCGTTCCGGCATCGTCCGGGACCGTCTGCTCCACCCGGCGACCGACGTCCCGGATGCGGTCCTTCTTGAGCAGCCAGTAGTGGATCCGCCAGGTCTTCCCCCGCGAGACGGTGGCGTCCTCCTCCTCGCTCGTCAGCAGACCTTCCTCCTCCAGCTGGTAGAACCGGTCCCGGTCCTCGCTGGAGAGCTTGTTGTCGAGCACCGTGTCCTCGTGGCCGAAGTACTCGAGGACGCGCCGGGCGATCGGCCGGGCGAGCTCGGGGGTCACCTTGCCGCGGGCGACGAGGGTCGCCTCGATCGCGCGGATGAGCTCCTCCTCGGTGATCGCGGGCATGGGGGACCCAACCTCCGCACGTCTAATACTCCTACGGGAACTGCGACAGGACCGAGGGTGCCTCCACCGGGCCGAAACCGTTAGGTCCCCCGGGGAGGGGCCCCGAGCGTGACGGCGGTCCCCGAGGCATCTCCGACGGAACCGCGGTTCCCCCTCGATCCTCCCATCCTGGAGGTCGCGCGCCGGGCGCTCCCCCTCCAGCTCTGCCCCGAATGTTTCGGCCGCCTTGTGGGCCGGTGGGGCCGGGGGCTCAGCAACCCCGAACGCGCCGCCCGGCTGCTCGGGGGGCTGGGTGCTCCGGCCCCGCCGGTGGCCGACGGAGGGTGCCCGGTCTGCCGCGGGACGTTCGATCGGTGGGATACGTGGGTCCTGCGCGTGCAGCGAGCCGCCGCCGGTATCGAGTGGCACCGCTTCGCCTGCGGCTCCCGATGGGACCCAGAGCTTCTGGCCCACGAGGAGTCGGTCTGGCTCGAGGTGGGGACCTCGCACGGGGAGAGCATGCGTGGCGCCTTCAACCGGGAGCTCGGGAAGCGCGTGCAGGCCGCCACCGCCACGGAGGGGGCCCCCGACCACCCGGAGGTGGTGTTCCTCGCGGATGTACCGGTCGGCCGCGTCGAAGTGACGATCCTCCCCTTCTACCTAGAGGGGAGATACCGCAAGCTCGATCGTACCCTGCCCCAGACCAAGTGGCCGTGCCGGAGCTGCGAGGGGCGCGGATGCGATCGATGCCATGGGACCGGCAAGACGTACGCTGAGAGCGTCGAGGAGATCGTCGCCGCGCCGTTCCTGGCGGCCGCCGAATCGGACGGCAGCCGGTTCCATGGGATGGGACGGGAGGACATCGATGCACGGATGCTTGGCGCCGGCCGCCCGTTCGTCCTCGAGATCCTTCACCCGCGTCGTCGCACCCTGGACCTCCCGGCGTTGTTGGCCGGGCTCCGCCTGACCGCGGCCGGCCGGGTGGAGGTGGACCAGCTGGTCCCCTGCGAGGCGGCCCGGGTCGTCCAGATCAAGGAGGCGTCCCCGGAGAAGAGCTACCGTGTCGGCGTCGTCGGCGCGGCGTCGGAGGCAAAGATTAAAGAAGCCTTGGCGTTCGTCGCCGGCCGGGCGATCGCCCAGCGTACGCCCACCCGGGTCTCCCACCGCCGGTCGGACCTCGTCCGGCCCAAACGGATCGTGGAGGCGCACCTGGTGGAGGTCCGCGAGGGGCGGTTCACGCTCGACCTGCGCGCCGAGGCCGGCACGTACATCAAGGAGTGGGTGGAAGGAGATGGTGGTCGCACGGACCCGAACCTCAGCCAGCTGCTTGGGGTGCCGCTGAACGTCGAGTTCCTCGACGTACTGGAGATCCACGACCGGGAGGGGATGTAGATGGTCAAGAGCTCGAAGGGATTCCGTTCGCGCAGCCGGGGCACGTTCACCAAGAAGGTCCGGGAGAGGGGCATGCCGCCCGTCACGCGGTTCCTCCAGACCTTCGAGGTCGGCGAACGGGTGATCGTCCGGATCGAGCCGTCGGACCCCCATGGCCAGCCCCACCCGCGCTACCAGGGCCGGGTCTGCGTTGTCCTGGGCCGCGTCGGCCGGGCCTACCGGATCGCGTTCACCGACGGCCACAAGCCGAAGGAGCTGATCGCCAATCCGATCCACCTGATCCCCGCGGGGATCACCGCCTCGGAGGCGCCCCATGCCTGATCCGGTCTCGCTCTCCGACGTCAAGAAGCTCCTCAATGATGAGGCCGCGGTCCGCCCCCTCCCCCGGGAGGCGGGGCTCGCCCAGGGCCACGCCGAGGCGTTCGCCCGGCTCGAGCCCGACCAGACGAAGAAGCTCGTCGCCGAACTTCGGGCCCTGCCGTACGTCGACGCCGTGCTCGCGGTGAAGCTCGCCGACGTCCTCCCCCAGTACCCGGAGGAGGTGCGCCTCCTCTTCTCGAAGGAACGCGTGGTGCTCGACGAAGCGCAGCTGACCCGCCTCCTGGAGACCATCGCCCGCTACCGATGAACGGGAGGAGCGCCTTTGGAGACCTACGCCTACGTGCTGGACTACCTGCCGAACGGTCGGCAGACCGAGCGGGGATTCCACCGCGAACCGCTGGCCCTCGGGGTCGGTGAGACGGAGCTCAAGCTCCTCGAGATGGTCCCGCGCCCGGGACCCGGCCTGGTTCCGGGGACCCGGATCCCCCTCGTCCCCCTCGAGGGAGTCCCGCCCCCGATCGACCACGTCCGGCGGCGGCTCACCCATTCGGAGCTGACCACCACGGCCCGCTCCGAGCTCACCAACGCCCTCGACCGGATCGTGCTCTCGGACCCCCCCAGGTTCCTGCGCTTCTTCAACGAAGCCCCGGCGGTCTCCCGGAGGTTCCACCTCCTGGAGCTTCTCCCCGGGATCGGGAAGAAGACGATGCTCGCCATCGTGGAAGAGCGCAAACGCGGCCCGTTCACGAGCTTTCTCGAGCTCGAGCAGCGGACCCATGTGAAGGCCCCCGAGAAGCTGATCGTGGCCCGCATCGAGCAGGAGCTGAGCGGTGTCGAGGACAAGTACCGCCTCTTCGTCGCTCCCTGACCTCCCGGTCGGCATCCCCCAGCGCCCGGCCGAGATCGACGCGATCCTCCAGTCGCTCGCCGTGCGACCCAGTCGGCGGTTCGGGCAGTCGTTCCTGACCGACCCGTTCGTCGCCGACGCCGAGGTCGCCCTCCTCGGCGCCCCCTCGGGGGTACCCGTGGTCGAGATCGGCGGCGGCCTCGGGATCCTGACCGAGGCGTTGCTCCGCCGGGGGACCGCTCCGCTGACCGTCGTGGAGCGGGAACCGGCGTTCGCGGCGTATCTCCGACGGCAGTTCGGTGACCGGATCCAG
This sequence comes from uncultured Thermoplasmata archaeon, assembly GCA_963708255.1. Classification (GTDB taxonomy): domain Archaea; phylum Thermoplasmatota; class Thermoplasmata; order Lutacidiplasmatales; family UBA184; genus Lutacidiplasma. Next base: position 145,841 of record CAVPSE010000002.1, on the reverse strand, counting down.
GTCATGGAGGCCGACGCGGGAGCGATCGAGATCGGGCCGTCGTCCTACGTCGTCGGGAACCTTCCCTACTCCGTCGGCACCCCGATCCTCCAGCGGATCTGGCGGAGCGGCGTTCCCCGGTTCGTCGGAATGCTCCAGCGGGAAGTCGTCGAGCGGCTCGCGGCCGCTCCCCGGTCGAAGTCCTACGGGCGCCTCACGATCGAGGCCGCCCTCTACGGGAGGGTCGAGCTCTACCGGGTCGTGCCGTCCTCCGCATTCCACCCCGCTCCCGAGGTGGAGAGCCGGATCTTCGCCTTCCAGCGCCGCGACGGTCCGCTCCCGGTCCGTTCCGTGGAACGGCTGGAGCGGACCGTGGCGACCCTGTTCTCCGCGCGCCGCAAGCAGCTCGGGAACCTGGTCGGGCGCCTCCTTCCAGGGGGGATCGATCCCGGGGAGATCGCCGAGGAAGCGCTGTGGCCGGAGGGGTGGCGCACGCAGCGGCCGGAGGAGCTGGAACCCGAGGCGTTCTTCCGACTGGCCGACGTGCTCGAGGGCCGGCTCGCCCGCCGCCCTCCGGCCCCCCGGCCGCCTCCGTCGCGTTAGGTTTAACTCTCGGAGCCGCCGATGTACTGCCCGGCGTCCCACCCCCTGGGCGGTCCGATGACCTCCTATCCCAACCCGGCCCTCCGATCCGTCGCGCTACGCACCCTCGGTCCGTTCCTGCCGGTCTGGCTCTCCGGCCTTGTGCTCGGCCTCCTGCTGGATCGCCTGGGGCCGACGGGAACTCTCGACGAGGTCGAGGTGATCGCGTTCCTCGCGTTTTACACCCTCCTTAGCTGGGCGATGGTCGTCGGGCTGTTCCTTCGACAGGTACCAGAGCACGCCGGAGTCAGTGGAGATCGACGTCCAGGGGATCGCCGTAGCCGTCCATCGTCGCGGGGTACCGCACCGGATGGTCGGCGCCTCCTCAACATCCCATACGGCCAGATCTCGGCCCTGAGCGGGGGGGGACTGACGGGGTGGAGGATCGAGGGACGCCCCGAGGGGGCGGGACGTCTCGACTGGATCAACCTGACCGAGGAGAACGCGGGCCGCATCGCCGACGCCCTCGACTCGTGGCGGCGTCGGGAGGCCCCTGAACCCCCGGGGTCCCCCGCCACAGGATGAACCGGAACGAGGAGAGCGAGCGGGCTTTTCCCGCGAGGAGCGTTCGGCGGGGAGATGGTGGGCTCGCCCCGGCTGCTCGTGACCGTCCCCCCGACGGAGCATCTCCGTTCTGAGCTCGACGGCGGCGTGCCCGGAGTGCCTATCGAGTTCGCCTCCGGATCCGCCGTCGGTCCCTGGCCTACCGTCGAGGCGATGCTGGTCGCGGACCCCCGGCGGGAGCTTCCGGGCTGGAGCGCCACGCTCACGCCCGGCCTCCGGTTCGTCCAGCGGATCTTCACCGGCCTGGACGGGTTCCCCTTCGCCCTGTTCCCTCGCGGGGTAGAGATCGCCGGTAACAGCGGGGGCTACGCCCCGTTCGTCGCTGAGCACGCGGTCGCCCTCCTGCTCGCGCTGACTCACAACCTCCCCGAGAACTTGGCCCTGGTCCGGGCCGGAAAGCTTCGCCCCGCGCTGCCCAACCGGTTCCTCGTCGGCTCCACGGTTCTGATCCTCGGGTTCGGGAGCATCGGCCGTGAGACGGCTCGGCGGCTACGTGCCATGGGGATGAGCGTCGAAGGTCTCTCACGTGCCGGGGCCCCGGACGCCGACGCCGATCGCATGTTCGCCGCGGCGGACCTCCACGCCGCTCTCCCTCGCGCGGACTTCGTGATCGAGTGCCGGCCACTGACGCTCGCCACGCGGCGCACGATCGACGCGACCGCGCTCGCCGAGATGCGCCCCGAGGCGTCGTTCATCAACGTCGGCCGGGCCGGCACCGTGGACGAGGCGGCGTTGTTCGCTCACCTGCAGGCCCACCCTCGGTTCCGGGCGGCGGTGGACGTTTGGTGGGAGGAGGATTTTGCCGCCGGGTCGATCCGTTCCCGATTCCCGTTCACGGAGCTCCCGAACTTCCTAGGCACCCCTCACATCGCGGGGATCGGGGCCCTCGCGCGGGATCACGCCGAGTCGACGGCCGTCGAGAATCTCGCACGATTCTTCCGGGGAGATCGACCGCGGTTCGTCGCGGACCCTCGCGATTATCCTTAGGGCCCCGAGCGCAGCGGCGCGGGGGCGGCCCAGGGCAGGGGGAGGGTGGAGTGACGCAGCATCTCGACGCGGTTCGGGCGGCGGGCACCGCTGCCCAAGTCCCCACCGGCTCCCTCCCGGCGTCCCCGGGACGACCGTGAGACACCAAGGGTCGATGACCCTTCGGGCCCTCCCAGACAACGGGTCCTCCCCCGGGCGGGTATATGGAGGCGGCGGCCCTCCCAGGTGACCATGCCGACCCGGGACCTGGAGTGGCGAGACTTTTCCCCGCTCGTCGACGCGTACTGGGCGCTCTACGAGGAAGTAATCGAGGACCCCGAGCTGGGCATCTCACTGTTCCCGAAGCGGCCGACGATGGGGGAAGAGGCCGAATGGTTCGCCCGCCTGTTCCGTCAGGTCCAGGACGGGGAGGCGTTCGCGGTCGTCGCAGATGAGGACGGGAGCGCCGTCGGGCTCTGCACGGTCCGCCTCAAGAACCCCACCCGAGAGGCGGCCCATGTGGGGGTCCTCGGGATCTCCATCTCGAAAGGGTGGCGTGGGAAGGGCCTCGGACGGTCCCTGATGGTATCCACGCTCGACCGGGCCAAGGCTCGCTTTCGGATCATCGAGCTGTGCGCGTTCGCGACCAACGCGAGGGCCCTCGCATTGTACGAGTCCCTCGGTTTCCGTCGGTGGGGCCTGCAGCCGCGGGCGACCCGGCGGGGGGACCGGTACATCGACGAGGTGTACATGCAGCTAGAGTTCCCCTCGCCCGACCCGGCGCCGCCCGAGCCGGCGGCCCGCGGCTAGGGTAAGTTGTTTTTATATAGAAGGGCTCGATTTGCCCAGCGGTGAGACCATGCTTCAGGGCACCCCGATCCTAGTCCTCCGGGAAGGAACCGAGCGCGTACGTGACAAGAGCGCCGCCGCCAACAACATCGCCGCCGCCCGCGCTATCGCGGACGCCGTACGGACCACCCTCGGTCCGCGGGGCATGGACAAGATGCTCGTGGACTCGATGGGTGACATCACGATCACCAACGACGGCGTCACGATCCTGAAGGAGGTCGACGTCGAGCATCCCGCCGCGAAGATGCTGGTGGAGGTCGCCAAGACCCAGGACCAGCAGTGCGGCGACGGCACGACCACCGCCGTGGTCCTCGCCGGCGAGCTGTTGAAGCGCGCCGAGGGCCTCATCGAGCAGAACATCCACCCGACGGTCATCACCCGCGGCTACCAGATCGCCGTCCAGGAGGCCCAGCGCCTCCTCGAGAAGGAGATCGGCATCCCGGTGAAGGCCACCGATGACTCGATCCTCGTCGACTGCGCCCGGACCGCCATGGGCTCCAAGGGAGTCTACGGGTCCCGGGACGAGCTCGCCCGGATCGCCGTCGACGCCGTCAAGAAGATCGTCGAGCAGCGGGGCGACCGGACCGTCGCCGACGTCGACCAGATCAAGGTCGAGAAGCGGCACGGCGGGACCATCGCCGACACCATGCTGGTCGATGGCATCATCCTCGACAAGGAGCGCGCCCACTCGCGCATGCCGAAGGAGGTCAAGGGCGCCAAGATCGCCCTCATGAACTCGGCCCTCGAGGTCAAGAAGACCGAGATCGAGAGCAAGATCTCCATCAAGAACCCGGCCCAGATCCAGAACTTCCTCGACGAGGAGGACAAGACGTTCCGGAAGATGGCCGCCCAGGTGAAGGCGACCGGGGCCAACGTCGTCGTCTGCCAGAAGGGCATCGACGACGTCGTCCTCCACTACCTCGCCAAGGAGGGCATCTTCGCCGTCAAACAGGTGAAGGAGTCGGACATCCAGAAGCTCGCCCGGGCGACCGGTGCGAAGGTCGTCACCGGCCTCCAGGAGCTCAGCGCCACGGACCTCGGGACGGCCGCCCACGTGGAGGAACGCAAGGTCGGGGACGACCACATGACGTTCGTCACCGGCTGCTCCAACCCCCGGTCGGTCTCGATCCTCATCCGCGGCGGCACCGAGCACGTCACCCAGGAGGTCGAGCGCTCGCTGCAGGACGCCCTGAAGGTCGTGGCCAGTGTCCTCGAGGACGGCGTCGTCTGCCCCGGCGGCGGTGCCACCGAGGTCGACCTCGCGGTGAAGCTCCGGAAGTGGGCCCCGTCCGTCGGCGGCCGTGAGCAGCTCGCCGTCGAGTCGTTCGCCCAGTCGCTGGAGTGCATCCCGTGGGCCCTCGCCGAGAACGGTGGGTTCGACTCGATCAACACGCTCATCGAGCTGCGTGGCGCCCACGAGGGAGCCAACGCCAACAAGAACGTCGGGGTCAACATGGCCGACGGGAAGGCGGCGGACATGTGGAAGCTCCACATCATCGAGCCCCTTCGCGTCAAGCGCCAGGCCCTGAGCTCGGCCGTGGAGGTCGCCAACATGGTCCTGCGGATTGACGATGTCATCGCGTCCAAGAAGAGCAGCCCGGCGCCCCCTGGCGGCGGGATGGGCGGCCACGACCACTAGGCCGCCCGGGCGGCGCGGCAGGCCCCCGTCCTCCCGGCGGGGCGCCTCCGCCGCCGAAGGCTTCTTAACGGACGCCGGGTAGGCGCCGAGGCCGATGCGGACGAAGCAGGTCGACGGGGTGCTGCGGCTCGACGTCGTGGCGCTCGACCCGCGACCGGCGATCTACCTCGCGTACGACGGGCTCGGCGGCCTCTCCCAGCGCCCGCTGCTCCGGGACCTTGTCGAGGAGATCCAGCGGAAGGGCCCCGAGTCGTTCCCCCAGTTCCTGGAGGCCCTGCGGCGCCACCGGTCCGGGCAGGTCCACGTCTACTTCTCCGACTACGTGAGCTACGGGATCGGGGGCGGCGACGCCACCGCCGAGTTCTTCTTCGGAACGTTCCTCATCCTCCACGAGCCCGCCCGCCCCGGCGGCGCCGAGTCCGAGCAACTGCTCCTTCTGCGGCCCGGTGGGGTCGAACGCCTCCCCCTCGACGGCTTCGTCGCGTAGGGGCGGACCGCCGCGTCGTCGGCTAGTTGTACCGCCGCCTCGTTCGGTTCCCGATGGTCGCGCGGCCCGCCACGACGGGGTACCGCGCCGTCCTCGCCCGACCGGACTTCCGAAAACTGTTCGCCGCGGGGGTCACGTCCTCCAGCGGCGGGTCGGTCACCGCGGTGTCGATCCTTTGGATCGTCTTCACGGCCACCCGGTCCCCGGTCGACGTTGGCCTGGTGGGGACGGCCGAACTGGTGGGCGGCCTCCTGTTCTCCCTGATCGGCGGAGGGCTCGTCGACCGGTACGACCGCCGGAACCTGATGATCACCTCCGATGTGGTCGGTGCGGCGACCCTCGCGGGGATGGCGCTCTACCTCACCGTCCTCGGGTTCAGCCTGTTCGTGATCCTGATCGGGGCGTTCGTCATTTCCTGTGCCGGCACGATATTCAACCCGGCGGAGCAGACCGTCGTCCCAGCGGTCGTGGGGCCGGAGCTCATCGCCGACGCGAACGGGCTCGTGCGATCGACCCGATCCGCCACGGCCCTTGGGGGCGCCTCGGTGGGCGGGTTGCTGATCGTGACCGTCGGGCCGGTGGCCGGGCTCGCGTACAACACGCTCACGTTCCTGATCTCGGCGGCGCTGATCGGTTCCCTCCACCTCAGCGCCGCCGCGCGGCATCCCGCTCGTGACGGGGCGGCCGCGTCCTTCACGGCCGACCTGGCCGCCGGGTTCCGGTGGCTCCGGGGCGCGGTCGGTCTGCTCCAGCTGACCATCTCCGCGGGGTTCTTCAACTTCTTCTCGACGATCATTGGCGCGTTCCTCGTCGTGTACGCGACCCTCGCGCTCCACGGTTCCGGGGTCGTGTTCGGCCTGCTCCTCGCTGCCACGCTCGGAGCGCAGGGAGCCGGGTCGCTCGCCGCAGGGCGGATCGGCGCCGTGCGGTGGGCCGGTCGGGCCTGGGTCGTCTTCTACGGGGTGCTCCCCCCGTTGGCGGCGATCGGGCTCGCGCTGTTCCCGTCGTTCTACGCCGCGCTCCCCCTCCTCGCGTTCGCCGGGTTCTGCCAGGGCATCGCCGGCACGGCCTGGCTGACGGCCGCCCAGCTGACCGTCCCCACGGAAATGCAGGGACGGGTACTTCGGGGTGGACGGGCTCGGGAGCTGGGCGATCCTCCCCGCGGCCCAGATCGGGGGCGGCTTCCTGATCGCCGACCTTGGGATCACCACCACCTACCTGGTCGCCGGGGTGGTGTGGCTTGTCATCGGGCTCGCGTTCCTGCTGCCGTCCGCGCTGGCGCGTTGGGGGTATCCGCCCCGCGGCACGGGGGGACCGACCGCCGGGCCGGAGCCCGCCGCTTCGTGACCGGACGCGCTCCGGGGCGGCGTCCCGGCCCCCGCCCGGGGGTGCCGAGGTCGTCGGTCCTTGGCTCGCCCGGCAGACGCGCAAGCTTTTGGCCCCGGAGACTCCCTGCGGTCTCGTGTCCTCCGACGAGGAGAACCGGCTGGAGCGGGACCGGCGAGAGAAGGCCGCCCGCCTTCGGGCCGCCGGTACCCGAGCCGTACCCGTGGTCATTCCCCGGCCGGGTCCCGACCCAGAAGGTCGTGGAGGCCTGCCGGTCCCTCGCCCCCGGGACCACTGCAGAGGGCGCCGGGTTCCGGGTCGCCGGTCGGTTGCTGACGGTCCGAGGTCACGGGAAGAGCGCGTTCCTCGACCTCTCGGACGCCTCGGGCGACCTCCAGCTGTTCGCCCGCGTCGACGATCTCGGAGAGGAGCCGTACCATCGATGGATGGCCGACCTCGACCCCGGGGATATCCTCGGGGCCGATGGCGTCCCGACCGTCACACGCCGGGGGGAGCCGTCGCTGCGGGTCACCGCCTTCACCCTGCTCGCGAAAGCGATCGCTCCGCCGCCGGAGAAGTACCACGGCCTGAAGGACCCGGAGGAACGGATCCGCCGCCGGTACGTCGATCTCCTGAGCTCTCCGGAGAGCCGGGCCCGTTTCACCGCCCGCTCGCTCCTGGTCCGGGAGCTCCGCCGCTTCGTGGAAGGGGAAGGCTTCCTCGAGGTGGAGACGCCCGTCCTGACCCGCGTCGCGAGCGGCGCAGCGGCCCAGCCGTTCCGGACCCACTCGAACTTCCTCGCCGACGACCTGCAGCTGCGGATCGCCCTCGAGCTGCCTCTCAAGCGACTTCTCGTCGGGGGCCTTGAACGGGTGTTCGAGGTGAGCCACGTGTTCCGGAACGAGGACCTTGACTCGATCCACTCCCCGGAGTTCACCATGTTCGAGCTCTATTGGGCCTACGAGGACTACGAGGCGATGGCCTCCCTGGTGGAGCGGTTGTACGGTCACCTCGCCCGGACCGCCGCTACGCTGCTTCCCGACGTGCCCGCGGCCCAGGAGGCGCCGGAGCTGTTCCGGGCCCCGTTCGCCCGGGTCGACTGGGTCGACGCGCTCGAGCAGGCGAGCGGGATCCCGGAGATCCTCGCCAAGGACCGGGACACCCTCCGGGACCTCGCCCGTCGGATCGGGGCGACGGTGCCATCGGACTCCCCCGCGGGGGTCTTCCTCGACAAGCTGTTCGGCCACTACGTCGAGCCAACCCTCCAGCGCCCGACGTTCGTGATGGACTTCCCCGAGTCGACCACGCCGCTCGCCAAGCGGCACCGGTCGCGCCCGGGACGCGTGGAGCGGTTCGAAATGTACTGCCGCGGTTCGGAGCTCGGGAACGCGTACACGGAGCTCAATGACCCGGACGAGCAGGAGCGCCGGTTCCGGGCGCAGCTCAGCGCCCGCGGGGAGGATTCCTACGCCTACGACGCGGATTTCGTCGAGGCGCTGCGGTTCGGCATGCCCCCGGCCACGGGCGTGGGGATCGGGGTGGACCGGATGGTGATGGCGCTGACCGGGACCGCGTCCATCAAGGACGTGATCCTCTTCCTCCCGACCCGGGAACGGGACGGGGACCGGTCGCCCCCCGCCGCGCCTACAGCTCCTCGCTGAGCCGGCGCTCCCGACGCCGGTAGGCGACCACGCCGACCAATGCGAGCGCCGTGCTCACCAGCACGGTCGCCAGATAGGCCGGGCCGTCGGCGACCAGGGTGCTGAGGACCGGCGAGAGGGGGGCCACGAGCGCGAACCCCACCCCTCCGGCCACGGGGGCGGCCCCCGCGGAGGCCGCTCCGAGGACGAGCTGCGCGCTGCCACTCCCCGTCGCGAAGGCGCCCATGGTGAACGGCGAAGCGGGACCGGCGGCGCTCGCGTTCCACGACACCTCCGCCACCGGGCCCGCGGTCCCGCCGCCCTCGAGACCGTCGTACGCGGAACCCCAGTCGATCGAACTCCCGCTGATCGCCGGCCCCGAACACGCGGTCAGGGCGAACCCGATCGGCCGGTTGCCCGAGCAGATCGTGAGGCCCCCCGGCGGGGAGACGGTGAGCACCATCTCGACGGCGAGGAGGTCGCCGTGGTTCACCCAGGGCCAGTTCTGGATCGTCCACTGCATGCCGACCCCGGCACCGGCGGACCCGTTGTCGAGGGGCGCATAGGTCACGGCGAGGATCGCCGCTCCGATCGTGCTCCCGAGCACCGCGGGCAGCGCGGCGTCGGTCCAGAGCGATACGTTCTGTCGCCGCACCTCGAGCGAGGCGGTGAGCGTCAGGGGCCACGAGCTGGAGTTAGCGACGGAGGTCCCGTTGAACCCCTGGACCGAGTTGGGGAACGCGGCGGCGACGACGGTCGGGTGGGGCAGGAGTCCGGGGTCCAGCTCGAGGACCCCCTCGACCTGCAGCGAGGCGCTGACCGAGTTGTTCGCGTCCTGGAACAGCTCGACGGATGGCAGCTCCTGGGGCAGGATGACGCTGACCCGTCCGGTGTTATACGACGCGATCCCCGCCGGCACGTTCGCCGTGGAGGGCGCCGCGGAGACCGTCGGGAACGCCATCAGGAGAGCGAGGACGACCGCGGCGAGCGCCGCGCCACCCAGGCGGGACCGGATCCTCATCGTCGGGGAGTTCCACCCCGAGCGGGGGGTATATCCGTTCCCGAACAGCCGTTGAACGCCGGTCACGGGTGCAACTCCGACCAGAACCGGACGAACCGGTCCACGGTCGTCTCCTTGAGCGGCGGGAAGGCGAGCAGGACCTCGTGGACCCGTTTCGGCTCCAACAGCCGCACGGTCCGGGCGGCTCCCTGCCCCTCCCGGACCAGCACGCCCGCCCCCTCGAGACGTTTGAGGAAGTACGAGAGGTTCGACGCCGTCGTGTCGATCGAATGGGCCAGCTGGGCCGGGTGCGAGGCGCCGTCCAGGTAGAGGTGGAGGAGCAGCGCCCGGGGGACCGGCTGCCGCAGCAGGGCCAGGAGGAGCTTCTCGGGCTCCGGGATCGGCCCGTTCCGGGCGTCGGAGACGGCGGGGTAGCAGCACTTGTAGCCCCCCTGGAACCGGATGAGGACAAGTCCCTCCCTCCCCAGGCGGTACAGATGGTAGTCCAGGGTACCGATCGGGATGCCCAGGCGCCGGCGGATCTCCCGCAGATGGACCCCCGGGTAGTGTTGGACGAACGAGAGGAGGGCCTCGGCCCACGTGCCGCTCCGGAGGTTCGCGTCCATCTCGACCGTCAGCGTACCAGGGTGGCGATGAAGAGCACGAGGAGCAGGGCCGCCTCGAGAACGGCCGACAGAAGCAGTAGGCTCGCCAGCGACCAGCCGCCGTCGAACAGGCCGGCCCCGACCACGATCCCCTGCAGGGTGATGAGCCCGAACCCGATGGCCACCAGCGCCATCCGGGGGGATGGGACCCGTCGGAGGGCCAGGATGGCGAGACCGGTCAGCACCACGCCGAAGACCGCAATGCCCGCAAAGGCGACGTTCGCCGCCAGCGTAAGATCCATGGACAACGGCGAGAACTTGCTCCGGACTTAATACGACCTCCCTCCTCTTACTACCCAAGGGGGGAGGAGCGCGCTCGCGGAACCACCCCTCGTCATCGACAAGCTGTGCGTCTCCTACGGGCGCAAGCCCGCGGTCCAGGGGCTCTCCCTCCGCGTCCGGCCGGGGGAGATCTACGGCCTGCTCGGCTCCAACGGGGCGGGGAAATCCTCCACCATCAAGAGCGTGGTCGGGCTGGTCCGCCCAACGTCCGGGTCGGTACGGATCTTCGGCCTGGACCCGAATCAGGACGGCGTCGCCGTGCGGGCTCAGCTCGGCTACGTCCCGGAGTCGACGATGCTGTTCGATGCCCTCACCCCCCGGGAGTTCCTCGAGTACGTGGCGAGCGTCCGCCGGTTGGAGCCGACCTGGGTCGCCGAGCGCGCCGCGGCGTTCGCCCGCGCGTTCCAGATCGAGGAGGAGTTCCTCCAGCCGCTGGCGACCCTCTCGAACGGGACCCGCCAGAAGACCCTGGTGATCGCGGCGCTGCTGCACGAACCCCCGTTGCTCGTTCTCGACGAGCCGTTGAACAATCTCGACCCCCGGTCGGTCCGGATCGTCAAGGAGCTTCTCGTAAGCTACGTCGCGCAGGGTCGGCGCGGCGTGCTGTTCTCCACCCACACGATGGAGGTCGCCGAGCAGCTCTGCCACCGGGTCGGCATCCTCGACCACGGCGAGCTCCGTGGGGAGGGCACTCTCCTCGAGCTCCGGAACCAGGGGGCGCACGGGGACGCCACCCTGGAGGCGATCTTCCTCCGCCTGACCCGGGAGGAGGAGGGGGTGCGGGATGCCGTCCGAGCCCTCACCACCGGCTGAGCGGGGCTGGCGGGACGCCTGGGAGCTCGCGCGTCCTGCCTACGAGGAGCTTGCGTTCCAGGCGATCTTCGCGGTGCGACAGGGGAACCCCGCACCGTCGATCCCCCCGGAGACGATGCGCGAGGTCGCCCTGCGAAGGGTCCGCCAGAGCAAGATCCTGGTGAGCGGGCTGCTGGCCGTCATGGCCCTCGGCACGATCATCGCGTTCGCCCCGAGCTTCGAGGTGTCCGGTTCATCGTCATGCCCCGCGGCCTGTACGTCTCCTCGGTCCTGGCGGCGCTCCTCGTCCTCCAGCTCACGCTTCTCTGGTGGACAGGGCTCCAGGTGCTCCCCTCCTACCTCGGCTCCGGGATCATCCCCCTTCTGCGGAGTCTCCCGGTGGACGCTCGGACCCTCCGACGCGTCGCGCTTCTCCTCCTTGTCCGCCTGTTCGACGCCCCCGCCCTCGCCTGCCTCATTGTGACCCCCATCGCCGTCGGCATCGCCCTGGGGTCGCCCCTCGCCGCCATCCTCGTCGTCCCCGGAGTGCTCGGGGCGGTGGTCCTCGCGGTCGCACTATCCCTCGTGACGGGACGATTCTTCCTTCGACGAGTCCAGGGGGCCCCGGGCGGGCTCGGGCCGACGCTCCTGCGGTGGGCGTACCTGGTCCTCTGGGCCGTCCCGGCGTTCACGATGTACGGGTTCCTCGCGATCGCCCCGGGGGTCCTCCGGTACATCGCGGGGCTCGCGCTCGTCGGTCCTGCGTCGCTCCTGACGGGGGTCTACGCGATCTTCCCGTTCCCGTTCGCGGCGCTCCCCGCCCTCGGCGCCAACCTGGGGGTCGGAGGGGCCTACACCTTCAGCCCCATCCCGGTGGCGATCGCGCTCGGGGCCTACGCCGCCGGGCTCGTCTTCGTCGGGGTCTGGCTCATGGATGGCCCCCCTGAGGCTCGCCTCGGAAGGCCTCCATGGCGCCCCGGCGACGGTCCGAACGGTGACCGGGCTCACGGTCGTGGGCCCCGCAGTGGCCGTCCTGCGGAAGGACCTCAGGACCGCGTCCCGGAGCCCGGGGTACGCGCTCCTCATCCTGCTTCCGCTCCTCGATGCGGGCGCCCTGGGCCTCTGGACGTACATCGCGGCCCCCCAGGGGGTGAACGTCCTCTCGATCGCCGATCGGCGCGGTGGTCTCGGCCGCCCTCCTCGCAACCTTCTTTGGCCCGGCGTTCTTCGCCATCGAAGTGATGGGCTACTCGTACACGTCCGGACCCTTCCCGGTCACCCAGCGATCGGTGCTGCGGGGAAAGGTCGCCCTGGTGGGGCTCGATCTACCCTCACCGCGACCGGGATCGTCCTCGCCCTGACGCTCCTCCGGGTCTTCTCGCCGCTCCTGTTCATCGCCTTCGCCCTGGCGGAGCTGCCCGCCATCCTCGCCGCCTCGATCCTCGAGCTGGCCCTCCTGTTCCGGCGAGCCCAGCGGAAGGACGTCCCGATCACCAACCTCTACTCGGGGGCGTGGTGGGCCCTCGCCGTCTCCCTGCCCGGGCCTCCTCGCGGCGGCCGCTCCCCTGGGAGCGTACGAACTCCTGAAGCCCCTCTCCACTCTGGTCGCGGTGGACGCCATGGCGTTGATCTCGGTGGCCGAGCTGGCGATCGCCGACCCCGTACTGGCTCTCCGATCGGGAGGGGGCGGCCGATCTGACCCCCACCGAGCTTCCGTCCCGGTTCGAGCCGGCCGCCATCGAGGCGCGCTGGCAGGCGTTCTGGGCCGACCACGGGTACTTCCGGGCCCCGGCGAATCCGCGGGGCCCCGTCTTTGTCATTCCGCACCCGCCCCCGAACGTGACCGGCGTGCTCACCCTGGGCCACATGCTCGGCGACACGATCCGGGACACTCTCGCCCGGGTCCACCGCATGCGCGGCGAGGCGACGCTCTGGTTCCCCGGCGTCGATCACGCCGGCCTCTCGACCCAGGTCGAGGTGCGGCGTCGCCTCGCGAAGAGCGGCATCCATCTCGAGGACCTTCCCCGGGCCGACGCCCTGGTCCACATCGAGAGCTGGAAGCGCGAACACGAGGCTCGGATCCTCGAGCAGATGCGCGCGGGGGGGCTGTCCGTGGACTGGAGCCGGTATCGGTACACCATGGACGAAGGGGCCGTCCGCGCGACGCGGAACGCGTTCGTCGCGCTCCACCAGCAGGGGCTCATCTACCGCGGTGAACGGATCGTCAACTGGGACCCTCGGCTTCGCACCGCCATCTCAGACCTCGAGGTGGTCCACACCGAGGAGCCGATCGACCTGCTGTTCATCCGGTACCCCTGGGCCGATGGTAGCCCCGGGGGTCTCGACGTTGCCACGGTCCGGCCCGAGACGATCTTCGGTGACGTGGCCGTCGCCGTCCACCCGGACGACGATCGACATCGCACGTCGGTGGGACGCACCGTGCGCGTGCCGCTGACCGACCGGGTCGTGCCGGTGATCGCCGACGCGGGGGTCGACCCCGGGTTCGGCACCGGCGCCCTCAAGGTGACCCCTCGCCACGACGTGCTGGACTACGAGATAGGACAACGTCACCCGGAGCTCGCCAAGCCCGAGGAGCTGTTCACGCCCGAGGCGACGCTCGACCGGTCCCTGGGTCCCGGCCCCGTTCCAGGGCCTCGGCCGGACCGAGGCCCGGGCGGCGGCGACGGACGCCCTCCGGTCGGGGGGACTGCTCGTCCGCTCCGAGGCCAGCGTTCACTCGGTGGGGCGCTCGGAACGCTCGGACGAGGTGATCGAGCCGAGGCTCTCCACCCAGTGGTTCGTCCGCGTCGGAGAGCTTTCCCCCCCATCATCGAGGCCGTGAGGTCCGGCGCCATCCGCATCCACCCGGAGCGCTGGAACACGACGTTTTTCCGGTGGATGGAGGGGCTCCAGGACTGGTGCATCTCGCGCCAAGTGTTCTGGGGGCACCCCATCCCGGTCACCACCTGCGACGCCTGCCACCTGGAGATCTGCGAAATGGCCCCGCCTACCGCCTGCCCGCGGTGCGGTTCGACCCACCTCACGGATGACCCGGACGTCCTGGACACGTGGTTCACGTCCTGGCTCTGGCCGTTCATGGCGCTCGGGTGGCCGGAGCCTACCGAGGACCTCGCGCGCTACTACCCCGCGAGCGTCCTGGTGACCGGCCGGGACATCATGTTCTTCTGGGTCGCCCGGATGATGATGGCCGGGTACCGGTTCCAGGGCAAGCCACCGTTCACCGACGTGTTCCTCACGGGCATGCTCCGGGACGAGCAGGGCCGGAGGATGTCGAAGCACCTCGGCAACTCCCCCGACCCCCTGGTTGTGGTCCGGGAGCGGGGCGCGGACACCCTGCGGTTCGCCCTTCTGTTCCCGAATCCCGTCGACCAGGATGGACCGTTCGGCCCGGCAACGCTCGACGGGGCGCGGAACTTTCTGACGAAGCTCTGGAACCTCGCCCGGTTCGCCCGGATGTTCCTTCCGGAAGGGTCCGCCGCTCCCGCCGGGCCACCCACCCTCGGTCCCTCGGCGACCCTCGAGGACCGATGGATCCTCTCCCGCTGGTCCCAGACCCTGACCGAGGTCGACGAATCGATCGCGCGGTTCGAGCTCACCCAGGCCGCCGGGCTTCTGTACAACTTCCTCTGGCACGACCTCGCCGATGTCTATGTCGAGGCGGCGAAGGCGGCCCTCTCCGGAAAGGCCGGCGAGCCGTCGGCCCGCGAGGCTCGTGCCACCCTCGCGTTCGTCCTCGACCGGCTCCTCCGCGTGCTCCACCCGATGGCGCCGCACGTGACCGAGGAGCTCTGGCACGCCCTCCCTCACGATGGGGAGGCCCTGGCCGTGGCGGCCTGGCCGAGAGCGGATGAGGTCCTCCGGGACCCCCACGCCGAGGGGGAGATGGAGGTGGCCCTGACCGCGGTCCGGGGGATTCGGGCGCTGCGCTCCGAGTCGAAGGTCCCTCCCTCCGATACCCCGGTGGCGAGCACCGTCCCGGCGAGCCCGGCGGTCGGAGCGATCCTCGCCGCGCAGGCGCCTCTCATCGCCCGCCTGGCCCGTCTGCAATCGTTCGGGGTGCTGGGTCCGAGCGACGCTCGACCCGCCACCCCCGCGCGCTCCGTGACCACGGCCGGGGAGCTGTTCCTCCACCTCGAGGAGACCGCGGCGTCCGCGGAGTCCCTGAAGAAGGAGCGGGAGAAGCTCGCCGCGTTGCTGGAGAAGGCACGCCTCAAACTCGCCGGGGAAGGGTTCCGTGCCCGAGCCCCCCGGCCGTGGTGGCCGAGACCGAGGCGAAGGTCGTGGAGCTCTCCGATCGCCTCAAGAAGATCGACGAGAATCTCGGCGCCCTCGGAGCGCCGTCCCCCTCATGACCGGGAAGAAGACCCCCCCGAAGCGCACCCCCCGCCCGAAAGGTCCGGCCGCACCGGCCCCGTCGTTCGCGGATGGCCTCCCCCTCGGCACGACGGGGAAGGTCCACCCCCCGATCGGTCTCGGTCTGTGGGCGATGGGCCGGTGGACCCGCGAGGATGAGACCCGGACCCGGGCCGCCCTCGACAGGGCCCTGGCGCGGGAGGTCCCGTGGTTCGACACCGCGGAGGTCTACGGAACGGGACGCTCGGAGCGGTTGCTCGGCGATGCCCTGGTCCGCCTGCCTCCGAAACGGGCCCCGTTCCTCACCACGAAGGTCTCCTGGGAGCACCTCCGTTCCGCCCAGGTCCGGGCCTCCCTGACCGGTAGCCTCCAGCGTCTGGCGCGCCCCGCGGTGGACGTCTACCTCGTCCATGCGCCGGACCCGAAGGTGCCCATCGCGGAGACGATGGCGGCCCTGGAACACCTCTGGAAGGAGGGGAAGACCGCCGCCCTCGGGGTGAGCAACTTCTCCGTCGAGCAGCTCGAGGAGGCCCGAGCGGCGCTCCGGGAGGCTCCTCTCGTGGTCAACCAGGTGAAGTACAACATGCTCACCCGAGCCGATGGGGATGCCGTGATCGACTACTGCCGTTCGAACGGGATCGTCGTGGAGGCGTACACCCCGCTCGGGCGGGGGGTCCTGACGGGTCGGTACCTGGACGGAACGGCTCCACCGCCGGAGGTCCGCCGGTTCGCCCGGGACCTGTTCGACCACGACCGGTTCAAGGAGGTGGTCGCCCGGGGCCGCGCGCTGAAAGATCTGGCGCGCGAAGCGGAGGTCCCGATGGCCTCGATCGCCCTCCATTGGCTGCACGCCCGGGGCGCCGCGCCGGTGTTCGGCGCCAGCTCGGCCGACCAGGTCGACGCGGTCCTGTCGGCGTGGGCGGTGCGACCGGACGCCGCCACGCTGGCCCGGGCCGACGAGATCACCCGAGGGGCGCTTGATTAGCCTCGCCGCGTTCGACATGGACGGCACGCTCGTCGACGTGGCGAGCTCGTGGGCGGCGGTCCACGATTTCTTCGGGGACCACAACAAAGAGGGCCTCCGACTCTTCCAGGAGAACAAGATCGACGACCACGAGTTCCTGCGTCGGGATATCGAGGTCTGGTGGCGGCACCGACCGGGCCTCACCATCGACGAGCTGGAGACGATCCTCGACACCGTCCCGTTGATGCCGGGCGCCGCCGAACTGTTCCAGGGCCTCCATGACGCGGGGATCGTGACGGCGATCATCTCCGGTGGCATCGACCTGCTGGCCCGCCGGATCGGGCGCCAGTTGGGCGTCCAGTACGTCCTCGCCAACGGGTTCCGGGTCGATCCCGACGGGCGGCTCACGGGAGAAGGGATCATCCGGGTGCCGATCTGGGACAAGGAGGGGGTCCTCCGCCAGGTCCAGGCCCAGTTGGGGATCCCGCCGGAGCGCACCGCCTCCGTCGGGAACTCGGAGATCGACGTGGGACTGTTCCGGCGGAGCCGGATCGGGGTCGCGTTCCTCCCCGAGGATGACGCGGTCCGCGCCCAGGCGACCCACGTCATCACGGAAAAGGATCTTCGCCGCGTGCTGCCGTATCTCCTCGCCCCCGGCGACGCCTGAGCGCATCGGCAAGCCTTTTGTGGCGTTCGGGGGTGGGAAGCCCGTCGATGGAAGCATACCAGTCCCTTCTCGCCCGCGCCCGGGAGAAGCTGCCGCCCGTCCAGGTGAGCCACGAGCGGCTGGTGATCCCCGAGCCGGACATCATGAGCGACGGCAAGAACACCGTCATCCGCAACCTTCAGGAGATCGCCTCCGTGCTGCGGCGCGAGCCCGCCCACGTGATCGGGTACCTCGCCCGGGAGATCGGCTGCCCCGGCGTCCTCGACCTGCCGAGGGGCGTCCTCAAGTCCCGGGTCACGAAGGACGCGATCGGCCAGCGGATCCGCGAGTACACCGAGAAATACGTCATCTGCTCGGAGTGCAAGCGGCCGGACACCCACCTCAGCAAGGATGGTCGGCTGACGTTGCTGATCTGCGAGGCGTGCGGGGCCCAGCGACCGGTCACGGTCCGACGCGTGGTCGAGCCGGAGCGGCCGAAGACGCCGGTCGTCGTGGGCGAGGTGTACCGCCTCACCATCGAGGACATCGGGCGCCGCGGCGACGGGGTCGCCAAGAAGGAAGGGTTCGTCATCTTCGTCACCGGCGCCACGGCCCGGGGCAGCACGGTCAACGCGAAGATCACCAAGGTGCTGGGCAACAACGCCTACGCAATCGTTCAGCCGTAGGAGCCGATGCGGGGCACCCGGACCCTCGGCCTCCTTGGGCTGTACGTCGGCGCCCAGCTCGTGGCGTTGCTGCTGGCGGCCCCGTTCCAGGTCGGCCGGTCTCGCCACCACCTCCAACCCCAACTCGGCCACCGATCCGCTCTACATCATCGTCCTGATCATCGCGGCCCCCCTCGGCATCATCTGGCTCTCCCGGCGCCAGGGCGGCTTCGCGGCGATCCGATGGTTCCTGTTGATCGGGATCGCCGGGTCGCTCGACGTGACCCTTTCGACCGCTCTGGGCACGTTCCTCCCCTCCGGATACCTCTCCCCGCCGGGGCCGGCGAGGCGTACTTCCTCGGCCTCCCCCTCGGGGCGGCCATCGCCGTCGTCGCCCTCCTCGCCCTGATCATGGAACCCCAGTGGTACGTCGTGGACGCCGTGGGGTTCGTCGCCGGAGGTTCCCTGATCGCGCTCCTGGGGATCTCGTTCGGGATCCTGCCGGCGCTCATCCTGCTGGCCGCGCTGATGGTGTACGATGCGATCGCCGTCTACGTCACGAAGCACATGATCTCCCTCGCTGACGTGGTGACGGAGATGAAGCTCCCGATCCTGATGGTGATGCCGGAGTCGGCCGGCTACGACTACACGCAGACCGGGAGCTTCAAGGCCCAGAGGGCCCAGCCCGTCGAGGAGCGCGAGGCCGTGTTCATGGGCCTCGGGGACGTGGTCATCCCCGGCGTCCTGGTGGCGTCCTCGTTCGTCTGGCTACCGCAGACCCTGGTCGATGGGGTCGGGGCGAACCTGATCGCCGCCCTCGGGGTGATGGTCGGCTCCCTGGTCGGCTACGCGGTGCTCATGTGGCGGGTCTCGTCGGGGAACCCCCAGGCCGGGCTCCCGTTCCTGAACGGCGGCGCGATCGCCGGGTACGTGGTCGCGTACCTCCTCCTCTTCCACAACCTTTCGCTTGGGGATCTCGCCTGTAGGGGCCATGCCGCGGACCGTCCGGGACATTCGGATCGACGATGCTCCGAGCCTCGACACCCTCGTCCGCCGGATGGAGGACGCCGGGGGGTTCAGCGCCAAGGGCGTCGCCCAGGGCGTCGATGTGCTGGCCCGGATCCTGGCCGACGAGGAGATGACGGTGTTCCTCTCGTTCCCCGCCGACATCGTGGCCACGGGTACCCGCGGCGTCCTGGAGACCCTGGTCCGGGAGGGGTACGTGGATGCCGTGGTCACCACCTGTGGAACCCTGGACCACGACCTCGCGCGGTCGCTCCGGCCGTACTACCACGGCGACTGGAACCTCGATGACGCCAAGCTGTACAAGCAGGGCCTGTACCGCCTCGGGAACCTGGTGATCCCCCAGACCCACTACGGCCGCCCGGTGGAGCAGAGGATGCAGAAGCTGCTGGCGCGCCTGTACGCCAAGGGCACTCGGCGGCTGTCGACCCGGGACCTGGTCTGGGCGATCGGAGACGACCTCGGGCCGGTCCGGGGGAAAGGGAGCATCTGCCGGGCCGCGTTCGACCGGAAGGTGCCCGTCTTCGTCCCCGGGATCACCGATGGGGCCGTAGGCTCCCAGCTGTGGCTGTTCTGGCAGACGCACAAGGAGTTCGCGCTTGACCTGTTCGACGACGAGCAGAAGCTCTCCGACCTGGTCTTTGAGGCGAAGCGCGCGGGCGCGATCATGCTCGGCGGCGGGATCTCCAAGCACCACACCATCTGGTGGAACCAGTTCCGCGACGGCCTCGACGCGGCCCTCTACATCACCACGGCCGTCGAGTGGGATGGCAGCCTCTCCGGCGCTCGGACCCGGGAGGCGGTCTCGTGGGGGAAGGTCAAGGCGACCGCCCGGCATCAGACCGTGGAGGGGGACGTGACGGTGCTGTTCCCGTTGATGGTCGGGGCGGCGCTCGAGCGCATCCGGTAACGCGCCGGGCCGCCGGCGAGAACTTAATAGGGGGGGCCCGGCTCGGGCGCCCTCGTCCTTGGGCCCGTAGCTCAGCCCGGTAGAGCAGGCGGCTCTTAACCGCAAGATCAGGGGTTCGAATCCCCTCGGGCCCGCCCCACCCGCGGGGCCACGGAGCGGGATTTCCCGGCCGGGGCGCGCCCGGCTCCCGGGCCGGGCTTTCGGGAAGGGAGTGAACGTCCTCGCGGCCCGGTGGGGGGGCGGCCGCGGGACCGGCCACCGGGAACGAGGTGGTCACCCAGGTCGCCGAGCCGGGGCTGTGCCAGTGGAGGTTCCATGCCTCCAGCCGGAGGAGGTAGGACGTGTCGGGCTCAAGCCCTGCCAGCTCGAACGACGTGGCCTGCGGCGGGATCGAGACCGTTCGCAGTGCCCCCGATGACGAGGTGCCGAGGAAGAGGGTGTAGTTGAGGAGCGGGTCCGCCCCGGTCGTCGGGGGATCCCATCGGACCGTGATGTTCTCCCCGCCCACCCCGAACGATACCTGGACCGGGTCCGAGGGCGGTCCGGTCTGGGAGAGGGGAGCTGTGGGCGGGAACGGGAACTCGGGGGCCCCGCTCCGCCAGGTCCACCACACCGTGCCCGGGGCGACCCGAGGATCCGTGTTACCCAGGATCGGGCAGGAACCGTCGGGGACGCGACAATCGTAGGACCAGGGGACGAGCGAGTACGTGGAGTTCAGGAAGAGTCCCTCGAGAGCCGCGGGGCTGAGCTGCCCCGCTCCGGCCGGTCCGATGAGGGGGCCCGGATGATCGAACGGAAGATTGGTGTCGAACCAGATCCCGGTGGACGGGTCGACCAGCCAGGAGCGGTTCTCGAACCATCCCCCCCAGAAGCCGGCGAACGCCGGCCCGTTGGAGAGCAGCGTCGGGCGGTGCTCCGACGACTCCAGGTTCGGGATCGCGCCCGTCGCGGGCCACGGGGCCCGAGCCGGGTCGCTCTCGTTCCACGAACGCAGCAGGCCGGTGAGGGTCCCGTTGGCATCCAGCCCGAAGACATCGGTGACCGCAAGCCCGGTGTCGTTCTCGGCGGTGAACGAGACGGTCCGCGAGGTGGCGTTGAAGGCGAGGCCCTCGACCCCGTTGCACTCGAAACCGTTCGCGAACGTCGCGTAGGCGACGACCTTCAACGTGCTCTGGGGAGGGGCGCCCTCCAACCGCAGCTGGGAAACACCGTCCTCCCGCGACCCGGCGGCCTGGATGTCAAAGTAGGATTGGAGGGGGGCGATCCAGTAGATGTTGTTCGCCTCGAAGTACGGCAGCGTCCCGAGGTTCCACTGGGCCCCGCTCCAGAGGTCGTAGCCGATGTCGACCCCGCTCTGGTCGATGACCGAGGCGATGGACAGGTTGCCGCCGAGCCCGATGAGGTCCATCTGCGCGTTGCGATAGAACACCTCCGCGTCCACGCCCGCCAGCGTGGCCCCGAAGGTGCGACCGGTGGAGACGTTGACGGCGTACACGACCACCTGCGAGGTGTTGCTGCACGAGGTCGTGCACCCGAACTCGTACACGTAAGTGCCATCGGCGGTGATCCACTCCGTGTTCTCGACCCCGTCGTACGACATCAGATCGTCGTGGAGGGGGACCCACGGGGCGATCGCACGGACCGACCGGTTCGGGAACGAGTAGAACACGAGCTGGAGGGATTCGTTGACGTAGAACGCCCCGTCCTGGGTCCAGCTTGTCAATGGGACCTGGCCCCCCGACCCACCGGGGGACCGGAGGAGAGGGCACGGCAGCGGCTGGTTACAGTTCGCGGCGTACTCGGAGAGGCTGTTCCACCCGGGTAGAACGAACGTCGCGTTCTGGTAGGCGAGGAGCGGATACGCGAGCAAGCGCAGCACCACCGGGCGCGAGGCCGTCAGGTTGAGCGGCTCCGAGGCTCCGCCGAACAGGCGGGTGTCGTTCGTGGACAGGAGGTACGTTCCGGGGCGAAGCCACATCGACCAGCTCCCGTTCGAGGCGGACGTCGTCGCTCCGAGTGTCTGGCACGCGTTGTACCCCGAACACGGGTAGCGGGCCGCGTTGACGATGACCCCGCCGAGGAACGCGCCGGCCGTGCCCGGCGGGCGCAACCCCTTGCAGAGTACCCGGACACTTCGACCGGGATCGGCGGGGGCGCGGGCGTTACCCCGGGGTACCGCAAGTCAGGCGGGAGGAGCGGCAGGGCCGGGATCACGAGGACGGTCGCCGCGATCGCCAGAAGGAGCCAGCGGTGGGTCCGCCGAACAGGCGGGACCCGACGGTACCACCCCCGGGTTCGGCCCGTCCTCGACGAAGCCGAGCGGGCGGCGGCCGCCTTGCTCATGGGCTTAAGGGAGCACAGCGGGCGGGGCGATGACCCCGGGCTGCCTCCCCCGGGTGCGGCCGTTCGCCCGGTCCCCCTCGGATCGGGCGCCGCACGAGGTCCCCGGCACTCCACCCGCGATACACCAGGAGCGGATCGCCGAGCCCCAGCGAGGTGGTGCTGTCGGTGGGGTGCGCGCCCGGCCCCCAACGGGGGCGAGGGCCGATCGGTCCGTCGAGGATCGGCCGTGGGTGGGTCGAGAGGTCTCCGCGACCCGCTTGACCCCGTCCCGCCCCTGGGTGACCTCTCGCGAAGGAGGCCGCCGGTTCCCTCGGATCGGCCGACCGCCCCCGCCCACGAAGCAGTCGGCCCCGGGTCCCCGCCGGCCGCGGCTCGGCGTGAGGTGAAAATGTGGGCCAGCTGTGTCGTAGTCTGACCATGGCCCGAAGTGGCCTAGCCCTGCGTGCTATTTCGGACCTTCCCGGGTGTCGTGGCTCGACCTCGCGATGCGCCTCGTGCGTCGCAGGACACGGTGCCGCGACCCCCCGGGCAGGCCCCGGCGTTAAGACCAAGAAGCGCCCGGCGGTAGCCGGCCGATGCCGGTCCGTTTCGCGGTGGAAGGACATGTTGCCTGGGTCACCCTGGATCGTCCTGACGCCCTGAACGCGATCGATCCGGAGTCCCACGCCGCCCTCGTCGAAGCGTGGACCCGGTTCCGCGATGACGACGAACTGCGCGTGGCCGTCCTGACGGGCGCGGGCCCGAAGGCGTTCTGCGCGGGCGTCGACCTGAAACGGATGGGAGAGTTCTACGAGGCGGTCCCATCGACTCAACGAGTGGAGATCTGGAACCGGGAGCCCGGCATCGGGGGCATCACCCGGAACCTCGACGTGGGGAAGCCGGTCATCGCGGCCATCAACGGGATCTGTCTCGGCGGCGGCCTCGAGCTCGCCCTCGCGTGCGACCTTCGCCTTGCGAGCGAGAACGCCACGTTCGGCCTCCCCGAGGTAAAGTGGGCCATTATCCCGGGACAGGGGGGGACCCAACGCCTCCCTCGGGCCATCCCTCCCGCCATCGCCCTCGAGATGATCCTCACCGCCCGGTCGATCGATGCGGCCCGGGCGCTGGAGCTTGGGTTGGTCAGCAGTGTCCACCCCTTCGATCGGCTCCAGGAGGAGGCCCGCGGCCTGGCACAAACGATCGCGGCCCAGCCCCCCCGTGCCGTCCGCCACGCCCTCGCGGCGGTCCGGGGCGGTCTTTCGCTCCCCTTGGACGAGGGACTTCGACTCGAGCAGGAGCTGGCCGATCCTCTACGCAACAGCCCGGAAAACCAGGAGGCCCGGGCCGCGTTTCGGGAGAAGCGGCCCCCCCGGTGGGCGGGCAGCTGAACCGCTGTCACGGAAGCTCGCGGCGGCGGCCTCTTCGTGGGCCACCGGACGGGTTCGACCGAGCGGGGGCTCTGCGGGGATCCTTAGGCGCGACGGGCCTGGGTGCCAGTGGCCACCGTCCGAGTGGGCCGCGGTGGCGAACTGGCGAATCGACCGAGCATCAACCCCATGCCGTTCGGAAACACCTCTTCCAGCTCGCGGGGCTTGGAATCCTCGAAGACCCGGGCGGCGTAGTTCTGGAACCCGAACTGGGCGAGGGTGGCCAGGACAGGCCAGACCTGGAGGCCCTTCGAGGAGAGCCGGTAGGTCGAACGGCGGCCTCCGTTCGCTCCCGGTGTCTTGAGGATCAGGTCCTGGCCGCGGAGCTCGCGAAGCCGGAGGGACAGGGTCCTCTGCCGAAGTCCCGGGTTGTTCTTCATGATCAGCGTGAACGAGGCGTCCGGCGAGAAGGCGATGTCGCGGAGGATCGTCAACGTCCACTTTCGGCCGAGCGTGCCGAGCGTCGTCTGGATGGGACACGCGCGCAGGGGCATCGCGGGGGGGCCGGGGGACGGGAACATGTCGGTGGGTGCCGTCGGGCGGGCCATGCGAGGAGGGCCAGCGTCACGGGAGGAAATAGGTTCTCCCGGTCCGCCGGCGGGGCGGAGCCATAGTTGGTATACTTTCGTTCCGATGGGCATCAAATACGGTCCGAGGGTCTCCCTTTCCATGGTCCACGTCAAGGACGAAGGGAGCCACTTCGAAGCGCCGATCGAGACACTCTGGAAGTTCCTGCAGGCGGAGACCCATGATGAGTCCCACGCCAAGTCGACCCGGAACCGCCACGTCAAGCCGCTGGGCGAGAACATGGTCCTCATCACGGAGGAAGCGAACATGAACGGCCAGTGGGTGAAGGTCGCCAACCGGATCACCATGTTCCCCCCGCTCGGCACGGTCGTTGAGGTGCTGGAAGGCCCCATGGCGGGTTCGAAGCTCGCGAACCTCTATACCCCGAAGGGCGCGAAGACGCAGATCGATGTCTACGGAGAGTTCACGTCGGCCCAGATCCCCGCGGCCCAGCTCGAGCATGCCGTCCGCGCGAACCTCGAGGCCGTCTTCAACGACGACACGGCGGCGTTGAAGGAGTTCGTCGCGAAGAAGTGAGGGGGTCCTCCCCTCCCGGACAACCCATTCCTCCTCGGCGTACGGGGATCGACGGCCGGTTCCGGCCGTTCGGTCGCCCCGGGACAGCCGGCAGCGTCTCAAGCGGGCCTGACGAATCGGGTTAACCATCGGGCCGCGCATGTCGGCACGATGGTGGCCATACACCCCGTTTCGAAGATCTGGTTGGACGGACACCTGGTCCCGTGGGACCAGGCGAGGGTCCACGTGCTCACCCATGCGCTCCACTACGGGTACGCCGTGTTCGAAGGGATCCGGTGCCATGGCACCCCCCGCGGGCCGGCGGTCTTCCGTCTCGACGACCACCTGCAGCGGTTCCTGGACAGCGCCAAGATCTACGGCATGAAGCTGCCGTTCACGTTGCCCCAGCTGAGGGCGGCGACCGTCGAGCTCGTCCGGGCGAACGGCCTCGCCGACGCGTACATTCGTCCGATCGCCTTCTCGGGGTACGGAGAGATGGGGCTGGACCCCCGTTCCTGCCCGATCCAGGTCGCCATGGCGCTCTGGCAGTGGGGCGCGTACCCTGGGCGTCGACGGAGGGATCCACGGGGTCCGGGCCGCGGTCTCGAGCTGGGTCCGCGTCGAGCCCCGTTCCCTCCCCCCCAGGCCAAGTGCGCCGCGAACTACGCCAACTCGGCCCTCGCCAAGATGGAGGCCGTCGCCGCCGGCTGCGACGAGGCGATCATGCTCAACTCCGCCGGAATGGTCGCCGAAGGGCCGGGGGAGAACATCTTCCGGGTCAAGCAGGGGATCGTGAGCACCCCGCCGGCCAGCTCGGGCATCCTGCGGGGGATCACTCGGGACACCGTGATCCGTCTCGTGGCCGAGGAGGGATGGACCTTCCACCGGACCGACTTCAGCCGGGAAGAGCTGTACACCGCCGACGAGCTGTTCTTCGTCGGCACGGCCGCCGGCGTCACGCCGATGCGGGAGGTAGATGGACGATCCATCGGCTCCGGGGACTACCCCATCACCCGCCGCCTTCAGGAGAGGTACGACGCCGCCCTCCACGGACGGCTCCCCGGCCACGAGGACTGGCTCACCTACGTCGAGTAGGCGGCCGGTCCCCCCGCGCCGCCGCGAGGCAACCGATGGAGGGTCGCTGACCCAGGATCCCCCGGGCGGCGCCAACCTGGCCCGCAGGGGATCTGGCGCATGGCCTCGGGCCGAGGCCGGTGTCTCGGCGTGATCCCCGCCGGGAGCGGGCGCTCCGGCGGGCCCCCGATCGATCCTCGGCCCGCCTTCAGGCGGAGTGGGGGAACGCTGCGCTCGAAGCTCGACTGGTCGCGGGCAGGGTGTCCCACTCTGAGAGGAGGCGCAGGGACTCCTCCCCTCGGACGGTGATCCGGTACTGGTCGCCGGAGTGGCCGAGCAGCCCCTCATCCACCAACCGCCGAAGATGGAAGGCAAGCTTGGGGGAATCGTCGATGCCGGCCGCATCGAGGGCCTGGGTGAACGACACGGGCCCCTGACCCGCTCGCTGGAGGACGGAGCGCCGGATCGGGTTCGAGAGCGCCTCCAGCGTCGAGCGGGTCACGGGTGCCGCGAGGGCGGCCTGGAGCTCCTCCGCCTCCGCCAGCGTGATCCGGGCGGCGTCGTAGATGACGACGAGCGGTCCCGACCCGCCGAGCCGTTCGCGGATCGTATGGACGAACTTCAGGAACCCGCTGCGGTTCGGACCGTCGAAGAGGCTGTCGACACCGTCGAGGATGATCCCGGCCTTCGGGTGGCTCGGCAGGAAGCTCTCGACCGAGTCCCGGATCTGGTGGGCCTCCGGAGGGGTGAGGAGCACGGTGACGCCGGGAGGGGCCGGGGCCGTCCGCGACGAGACCAGCAGTACCGCGAGCCCATCGCGGGTCCAGCGCCGCATGATCGCCTCCACATTCGCCGGGGGAACCCCCCGACCCTGGAACTGGGTCTCCTGCTCCGCCAGGTGGAGGACCTTGTGGATCTGATCGATCTTGAACGGCTTCTGCACGTAATCGAACGCGCCGAGCTTCATCGCCTCCACGGCGGAGTCCACGGTCGCGTATCCGGTGATCATCACCGCGTGGGTCCGTGGCCAGCGGCTCCGGAGCTCCCGCAGCAGTTCGAGGCCGCTGTGGCGCGGCATCTTGAGGTCGGTGAAGACAAGGTCGAACTCGTCGGTCGTCAGGGATTCCACTGCCTTCGGGACGGAGGGGACCGACACGACGTGGTGCCCATCCTGTTCGAGGAGCTCAGAGAGTTCCTGGCGGAACACGGCATCGTCGTCGACCACAAGGAGCCGCACGACCGAGGATATTGGGGCGCCAACTTAGGCATTGCGTGCGGCTCGGTATCCCGACGCGGCCCGTCGGCTCGCCCTCACGCGGCCGGAGGGGCAGCGGCGGACAATGTCAAGGGGAGCGTGATCAGGAAGCTCGCCCCGCGGGGGGCCACGTTGCGGGCCACCATCGTCCCGTGGTGCGTCTGTACGATGCCGTGGCAGATGGCCAGCCCGAGGCCGGTACCCTGGCCTTCGGGTTTCGTCGTATAGAAGGGTTCGAAGATGTGCGGTAGGGCCTCCTCGGAGATCCCGGGACCGCTGTCGGTGATCTCCACTTCGGCGTCCTGGCCCTCCCGGCGGACCTCGATCCGGATCCGGCCCTCGCCATCCATGGCGTCGTAGGCGTTATTGAGGATGTTCGTCAGCACCTGGATGAGCTGGCCCCGATCCCCTCGTACCGGCACTCTGTCGTCGGGGAGGCGCACCTCGAACTCGACGTTCTCGGATTGCTTTCCCTTCAGGAACTCCACGGTGTCGTGCGCCACATCGCGAAGGTCGAGCTCGGCCATCTGCGGCTCCGAGCGTCGAGCGAAATCGAGGAGGCCCCGGACGATCTTGGCGGCGACCTCCACCTGGCCGGTGATCGTGTCGAGGCGGCCGCGGGTCCACGGGTCCGGGTTCCGGCGCCGGAGGCTCTCCGTGACCAGCATCACGTTGGCCAGCGGGGTATTGATCTCGTGGGCGACGCCGGCCGCCAACTGGCCCAGGGACGCCAGCCGGTCCGCGCGACCGGCGGCCCGCTCCCAATACTTCCGCTCCGAGAGGTCGACGGCGACCCCCAGGTAGTGCGTAGGGGGGCCCGACTCCCCGCGGATGGCGGTGATCGTGAGGAAGACCGGCCGATCGTTCCCCACCCGGTCCCGATTCTGCAGCTCACCGGACCAGTATCCCCGGGCCGGGTCCAAGAGGTCCGACCACATCCGGGCGTACACCTCCGGCGGGGTCGACCGGCTCCGGACGAGGCTCGGCTTCCGCCCGAGGCACTCGGCCCGGGAGTAGCCGTAGATGCGTTCGAACGCCGGGTTCACGTCGACCATCACGCCCTGGGAATCGGTGATCTCGATCGCGTTCGTCGATGTCAGGAATGAGAGGTGGAACAGCCGCGCCTGGCGGTGCTCCTCCACCCGCTCGGTCACGTCGTGAAGTTCGACCAGCTCCCGCCGATGGCCATCCGGCGAATTGACCTCGCGGACCGCGACATCGACGAACCTCTCACGGGCGTCCCCAGCGTGGAGAAGGCGGACCGAACGAAGGATGGTCGGACGACCTTCTCGAAGGGCGTTCGCTGTCGTGTCGCGGATCGCCACCGCCAGTGCCTCTCCCCCCTGAGCGAGCTCATGGATGTCGCGGTGGAGGTGCCCGGTCCCCCAACCCGAGGCGGCATAGAACGCTTCGTTGGCCCAGCAGACGATCCCGGGCGCTTCGAGGACGGCGATCCCGACCCCGGCCTGGGTAAGGAGCGCGACCGGGACCGGTGGCTCCTCTCCCATCGGGACGGCGCATGACGCCGAAGGAGAAAAACCCGGGCCGCGGTCGGCTGAGTGAACCCGGGTTGACCACCCCTTCTTGCCCCGGGCCCCGGTGGAATCCGTCGATGCCCCGGCCCGACGTCCTGGTCGTCGCCGAGATGCCCAGCCTTGGCTCCGCCGTCTGTGAGCTCCTGGCGGCCGGCGGCCTCCAGGTGGCGTGCGTCCCCGGCTTCGCCGAGGCCGTCGATCTCTATTCCGGCCCGGGAACGGAGCCACCGAGGGTGCTGATCAGCGCCGCCGCGAACCGGCCCTCGGAGACCGCGCGCGGGTGGGCAGGAGGCCCGTTCGCGGCCCTCCCGCTCGTCGTGATCGGGAGCCGAGACCCCGGGGTCGCGCCCAGGGACCGGTTCCACTTCGTCTCCCTCCCGCTCTCCCCCACACGGCTCCTTGAACTGGTCCGACGCCTCGCCGACCGGTACAACCCCACCGGCTGAGAGTCCTGGCGCCGGAAATCCTTCGGCCGGGGATCTTCGAGCCCGCGAGGGAAAGGGGTTGGCCACCGAGGGACGGACGGCCCCGTAAGGGGCCCAGCCGTCTCAGAGGGTACTGCTGGTCCGTGTGGCAGTACCAGCGGCTGTACTGCGCGACCCACTGGGCCGGCTGCCCGCATTTGGGGCACGTCGGAGCCGGGCCGGCGGCGGGGGCCCCGGGTGCGGCGGGGGGCATGCCGTAGCCGGGCGCCATCATCGGGGCGGCCCCCATCCCCATCGGGATCCAGCCCGACTGGAGCTTCTTGCCGGCCTGTACGTACCCCACGAGGAGCAGGATGTAGCCGACGAGGGAAACGTAGGGGATGATGGTCAGGATGGCTCCGATCTTCAACGTGGACTGACCGTACCGGGCTCCCGCGCGCCAGTTGCCGAGGATCAGCCCGATGACGCCGACCAGGGCCAGGATCGAGCCGAGACCGATGAGGGCGATACCGCCGAAGATGGCGCTGATGTCCAAGGAGGCATTGCCCTGGTTGAGCGCCCCGGAGGTCGCGTTGTTGATCGCCGAAACGATGGTCCCAACGATGATGATGAGGCCGAGCGCGTCCATGATGAAGCCGAACAGCCCGATCATGACGAGCGTAGTCGGGGCCCCAAAGTCGGGGGCGCCGCGCTTCACCGCGCGGAATCCGAGGAAGAAAAAGATGTACGAGATGATTCCGATGACAAATCCACCGGCGAGCATCCCCACGGCGATGTACAGGGTGTTCGGGGTGATCCACCCGGGGATGGTGGCGGGCGTGCCCGCCCCCAGGACCGTGCTGTTGTTCACGAGGGCCGAGTAGATCAGGAAGAAGATCGCGAACCCGACCCAGATCATCGTCTGGACGATGAGGCCCAGAAGCGATGCCACTTTCAGGTTGCCAACGCCCTCGATGTCCGAGCGCGACATGGCCGCGGTTGGCGACATCACGGATGGCGGAACGCTCCCCGGTGCCGATGGGTAAGCCATGGGACAGAGTGATTCGGTCCACCTTATAGAAGTGACCGATTGACGGAAACCACCGGTTTTGAGGTCAGTTCACCCCCGGATCGGGGCCCAGGGAGACCGGCCCGGGGCCCGGGTCACCGCGTCAGGGCATCGATTCGGGGTACGGCCGGGCCATGGCGTGAACCGGTCGGGTGGTCATGCCACCGGTACCTGCCTTCGCCTTGATCTCAGAGACGTGGTCGCGGCAGGCATAGTGGAGCATGCCGTGGTGATCCGCGATGACGGCCTCCGCTGCCCGCCCGCAGATGGCGACCGTCTCCATGTCGTCGGCCATGCCGACCCACTCGCAGCCCGGGTGCTTCGGTTCGCTCATAGTGATGGTTCCTCTCGAACGGTCCTCGTCGCTCTGAGCCAAGCATCAGGACGCCGGCGGATAAGCGTACAGTCAACCTCGTTAGACGATGCGCGGTCGACGTCGCGCCCAGCCGGGCCGTGCCGCCGGTTCGAAGGGGAAGCGCTCAAGCCCGCAGGCCCTGTGCCGCGCCGGAACGGTTCGATGCGGTCGCTGGAGGAGCTCTGCCAGGAGCTGGAGGTGGCGCCCTCGGACGTTCGGCCGGTCGGGCGGGGCATCGGGAAACTGTCGGTCCCCATGATCCGACGCCGGGCCGGTTCGGGTCGGCGCGGCCGGCTGGTCCTGATCACGGGAATGACCCCGACCTCGCATGGGGAAGGGAAGACCGTGACGGCGATCGGGACCGCGATGGCACTTCGGAAGGCGGGTCACACCGCCGTCGTCGTGCTCCGGCAGCCTTCCCTCGGGCCGGTCTTTGGCGTGAAAGGCGGGGCGACCGGCGGAGGGCAGGCCACGGTGGAGCCGGCGGACCTCATCAATCTCGGCTTCACCGGTGACCTTCATGCCGCGGCCGCCGCGCACAATCTTCTCTCCGCGCTGCTCGACAACCACCTGTTCCACGACAACCCGCGCGGCCTGGACCCGGCCCGGATCTGGTGGCCGTGGACCGTCGACATGGAGGACCGTGCCCTCCGGAACGTCACGGCCCATGTCGAGACGCCCCACCACAGTGTCCGACGGGAGAGCCGGTTCGTCATCACGGCGGCCTCGGAGGTCACGGCGATCCTGGGGCTCGCGAAGGACTACGAGGACCTGAAGGCCCGCCTCGGACGTATCCTCGTCGGGGTCGATCTTCAGGGTCAGCCGGTCCGGGCCCTCGATCTCCACGCGGAGGGGGCGATGGCCGCGCTCCTTCGGGATGCGCTGGAACCGAACCTCGTCCAGTGCGCCGACGGCACTCCGGCCCTCGTGCATGGCGGGCCGTTCGGCAACATCGCCCACGGGACCGCGAGCCGGCTCGCCATCGAGTTCGGGTTGGCCGCCGCGGAGTACTGCGTCGTGGAGGCAGGGTTCGCGGCGGACCTCGGGGCCGAGAAGTTCGTCGACATCGTCGCCCGGGACGCCGGCCTCAATGTCGACGTGGCGCTCTTGGTGACGACCGTCCGGGGCCTCCGGCACCAGGGGGGGGTGGAAGAAGACCACCTTGCGGCGTCCGATCCGGCGGCCGTGGTTCGGGGCCTCGATAACGTTCGGGCCCACCTGGACACTCTCCGGGCCTTCGGAGTACCCGCGGTCGTGGTCCTGAACCGATTCCCCGACGACTCCCCCGACGAGATCTCGGAGATCCGCTCGGCGATGGCGCGGGACGGATTCCTGGTCGCGGAGTCCACGGCATTCGCCTCCGGAGCCGACGGGGCGTTGGACGTGGCCGCCCGGGCGATCGAGGCCGCCTCGCGCGGGGGGAGGAGCGCTCCGCTCTACGGACTGGACGCCACTGTCCCTCAGGCGCTCGACCTCCTCGTCCGGAAGGTGTACGGAGGCGACGGGGCCGACTGGTCCGACCGGGCCACGCGGGAACTCGAGGAGCTTGTCCGCACCGGGGAAGGGACCGTCCCGATCTGCGTCGCCAAGACCTCCCTCTCCATCACCGACGATCCGCTCAAGCGCGGGCGCCCTCGAGGGTATCGGGTCGCGGTCCACCGCGTCGAACGGCGGGCCGGCGCCGGGTTCACGGTGGTCTACCTCGGGGAGATCGAGACGATGCCCGGCCTCCCGAAGCATCCTCTCGCCGAGCGGATCGACCTCCTTCCGGACGGCCGAATCGTCGGACTGGGGTAGGAGGCGTGCGTCGCCCACGGACTCCGGCGGGGGGTGGCTACCCCGGCAGCCGCCGAGCGCCAGGCAGCGGGATGGGTCCGTTAAGCGGGGTTCACGGGCGGTATATGGGCAAGGAATATGACTGGTCGCGCCAGAGCGTGGCGGAATGTCCGAGCAGTCCTGGTTCAATGCCGTGGCGATCGTGCTCGTCCTCGTGGTACTGGTCGGATTCCTGGCCGGCTTCGGGCTCTCCGGGAACGCCAGCTCCTCTACCGCCGGGGGAGGCCCCGCGCCAACGCCGGCGACGTTCAACGTCTCGATCGAGATCGGATGGAACCCGAATACCGGGCTCGATGAGATGTTTCCGGCGAACTTCACCGTCCCCGCCGGGGTCCCGGTAAAGCTGGTCTTCAACAACTACGACACAGGGGTCAACATGGTCGTCGGCATGCCGATGAACACGTCCCACACTTTCTCGATCAAGTCCCTCGGGATCAACGTTCCCATCCCCGCCGCGCTCTCGAACAACACCCCGACGGTCACCACGTTCGTCTACACGTTCACCCCGGGCCAGTATGCGTGGAACTGCGTCGCGCCGTGCGACTCGGTCGCCATGGTGACCGAGGGGTACATGCAGGGCGTTCTCACGGTCACCTAGACTCCCCCGAGTCCCAGCGAGCCCGGCCCCCTGTCGGGCGGCCCGGTCCTTTCCCTCGGGTGCCGGGGGCGGGTACCGCCCTTATGTCGCGCGGTGGGGTGCCGCCCCGGAGGCTCGATGGCAGCGACGGTCCGGCGTGTGGAGCGGATGTTCGACGGCGCGGAAACGATGGAAGGCGCGGGGGTTCGACTTCGACGGATGTTCGGGAACTCCGAGGTGCCGCTGCTCGACCCGTTCCTGCTCCTGGACAACTTCGGCTCGATGAACCCGGCGGACTACGTCGCCGGGTTCCCCTGGCACCCCCACCGGGGGCTCGAGACCGTCACCTACATGATGAACGGCAAGACCGAGCACGAGGACTCCCTCGGGAACAAGGGCGTCATCGAGGCGGGGGACGTCCAATGGATGAGCGCGGGGAGCGGCATCCTCCACCAGGAGATGCCGCGCCGCACGGAGGGCCTCCTCTCCGGGTTCCAGCTCTGGGTCAACCTGCCGAAGGACCGAAAGATGGAGACCCCGGCATACCGGGGGGTCTCGGCCTCGGCGATCCCCGTCGTGAAGGAGGAGGATGGACGGGTCGTGAGCGTCATCGCGGGAGAGTACCACCGGGTCGAGGGGCCGGTGCGTCACATCCCGGTCGAGCCGCTCTACATCGACGTCACGCTCCCGCCGAAGGCGGTGTTCGATCTCCCGGTCCACCGGGGCCATACGGTGTTCGCGCAGACCATCTCCGGGTCGGGCCGGTTCGACCCCGTCGGGATCCCCGAGATCCACGAGTCCCCCGCTCCCCTCTACAGCGGCGAGTCCGACCCTTCCAAGGACGCCACCTGCGCGAAGGGCGAGACCGTCCTCTTCGGCGACGGGGACGCGGTCCAGATCACGGCCGGCGAGAAGGGCCTCCGCTTCCTCCTCGTGAGCGGCCGACCCCTCGGAGAGCCGGTGGCTTGGTACGGCCCCATCGTGATGAACACTCGCGAGGAGATCGTCCAGGCGTTCTCCGAACTTCGCCGGGGCGACTTCATCAAGACCAAGCGGGTCATCGACGAGATGTAGGGGCCGGCGCGGGGACCCGGCCGCGCCTCGGCCTTCCCCGGCGTTAAGCGCGGCGCTGCCTGCCGGCCGCATGGCGCCCACCCCCGGTGGATCGGCCGCCGCGCTCTCGGGAGGCCCGGTGCCCGGCTGCGAGTTCTGTGAACGGCTCTCGGACCGTGGATCGATCCGCTCCCGGATCGTCTTCGAGGACGAGTCCTTCCTGGTCTTTCATTCGGAGGCCCCGGAAGGGGGCAGCTACCTCGGTTCCCTGCTGCTCCAGACGAAATCCCACCGGGTGCATCTGGGAGAGCTCCCCCTGAGCGACGCCCGTGAGCTCGGCGAGCTCCTGGCCCGCGTGAGCGGAGCCCTCGTCAGGGTCACCGGGGCCTCCTGGACGTACTGCACGGCGTTCACGGAGGCCTTCCGGCACCTCCACATGATGATCATCGCCCGCTACCCCGCGATGCCCCGAGAGTTCGTCCGGCTCGCGTACGGCGACTGGCCGGACGCCCCCCGAGGGAACTCCGCGGAGGTCCGAACTCTCGCCGCCCGTCTGAAAGCGGAGCTCGAGACCCCAGGGCGGACCTAGCTTCCGCCGGACGGGGGATCCAATATCGCCGGTCCGGTGCCGGGCTCCGGAGGTCGGCCGGGGCCGCGGGACCAGCGTCCGAGGACCACCCCGGTGACCGCCGCGGCCGCCACGGAGGCGCCCGCCACAAGGAGCAGGTTGGTGTCGGTCCCGATCGTAGAGGGCGCGGGGGCGGCGGGCGTGCTCCCCACGGCGACCTCGCTCGGGTTCCCGACGCCGACCCCGTTGGTCGCCGTGACCCAGGCCTCGTACTGGGTCGATGCGGAAAGTCCCGTCAGCGTGAGGTTGGTGCCGTTCCCCGCCGGGACAGCCGAGGGGGTGGACCCGGCAGCGCCGTAATGGACCGTGTAGGCCGTGATCGGGGATCCCCCATCCTGGTCGGGCGCGGCCCAGACGAGCTCGGCGGTGGTCGGGCCGGTCGCGACCAGGAGCACCGCGGCCGGCGGGTACGGGAGCCCCTGGGGCGTCACGTTCGCGACGGCCGGGGCAAGACCTACGCCCGCCGCGGATCGGGCGAACACCTCGAGCTGGTAGGTGACCCCGTCGGTGAGCCCGACGATCGTCGTCGAGGTGCCGGTCACGTTCTGACGTGGCACCCCGCCGGGACTGGAGACAGGGTGCGCCGCCACCATGTACCCGTCGGTGAGGTACGGACCGCTCACCAGGGGGGCGGTCCAGTTGAGCCAGGCCGTCCCGTTGCCTGCGTTGGCGGTCAGGCTCGCGGGCATCCCGGGCACCGGCACGAGGGTCGAGGTGAACACATCCCCGCTCAGCGCCGAGGGGGCGACGAGTGCGGCTGAGGTCGGGTCGAACGAGAGGCACCCTACAGGCTGCGCCGGGGCCAGCTCTCCGACGACCGTCCCGCTCGAGGTGGACGCGACCGCGATGGCAGGGGCGCTGCTGAGGCCGACGAAGAGGAGCCCGTCCGCGTTGTCGGAGGCGATCGACGAGCCGGGGCCGCCGATGGATGCGATCGCGGACGGGGCGCTCTCCCCGGTGCTGACGTTCAAGGACGCGACGGCGCCCCCCTCCAGGAGGAACGCCACGCCCGTCGCATTGACCGCGATCCCCGACGCGTCGGACCCGACGGTCCAGCTCGAGCCGACCGAGAACGTCGCCGCGTTGACCGCCGTCACGTTCGCACCCAGGGCCGTGGAGAGGGCCAGGATGTCGCCCGCTGGCGCATCGAAGGCCAGCGCGCAGGGAGTCGAACCCGGCAGCGCGAGGGTGGCGAGGACCGAGAGGGTGGAGGGATCAAGCTCCAGGAGCTGGGAGGGAGAGGTGGTCCCGACGACGAGATCGCCACTGACGGGGTCGACCAGGAGGGCGCACTGCGTGGGCGCCCCGGGGAGGGCGCCCGAGAGTAGCAGGGCTCCGCTCGAGGCGTTCAGGCTGCGGACCTGGTGAAGCCCCGCATCGGCGACGAACACGGTGTCGATGGACGGGTCCGCGGCGATCGCCACGAACTGGGAGCCGGGGGTCCCCTCGGCGAACGCGGTCGACCAGGCGACGCTGCCGGTCGCTTCGGCGACCGCTCGGACGGTCGGCGGAGAGTTTCCCGCGACGAAGTAGGTGGAACTGGTCGGATCGATGGCCACCGCCGGCTGGCTGGACGGGAACGACGGGTAGACCAGCTCCACCTGCAGCGAGGGGAGCGAGAACGCCACCGTGCTACCGTCCCCCAGTCCCGCGCCGATGGCGGTGCCGGTGGTCGGGTCGATCGCGATCGTGTAGAACGGATGGCTCCCCGCGACCCCCTGGGAGTACGAGGCGATCGCCGTTGCGTTGGAGGCGTAGTAGGTGGCGATCGCCAGGGAGCCGTTGATGTTCGTGGCGACGAGGAGGTTCTCCGCCCCATCGTACGAGAGGTCGGTTCCCCGGGGCGGCGCCCCGGGAACGTTCGATTCGATGGCGAGCGTGGTGAGGTTCATCCGGAAGAACGAACCGGCGGCGCCGCTGAACGTGTAGTTCTCCACCCAGAGCGCGTCGTCGAGGGAGTCGTACGCCGCCCACGCCATCAGGGAGTTGGGCGGGCCGGTCACGAGACCACGGGTGGAATCGTTGGTCGTGTTCACGAACCACAGTTGGCGGGCGCACGTGGGGATCACGAGGGTGTGGTACTGGGGGACGTCCAGCAGCCCGTAGCCGTGGTACGCGCAACTGATGACGGGGCACGCCAGGTAGCCGGTGACCGAATCGGTGAGCAGGTTCACCACCGCCAGGTACCCCCAGCTTTGGTTCTCCACGAAGAGCTGGTGAGTGGGGGCATCGAACGCGAGGTACGTCGGTTCGAACGGTGTGATCGGCGCCGAGGCGAAGCTGATGTTGGCCACCGTCCCCAGCCCTGATTCGTCCAGGACCAACAGCCACCCGCTCGCACGGGCGCCGGAGTACGCGGTCGAGATGGAGACGAAGACCTGGTGACCGGCCGGATCGAGCGCGAGACCCGCCGGGAACGTCCCCTGAACGAAGACGCCGACGGTGACCGCGTTCAACAGTGTGCCGTTGGACTCGCCGAACTCGGTGACACTTCCCGCGAACTCGTTGGCGGCGAACACCTCGCCGGTGGAAGGGTCGATGGCGACGCCGGTGACCGAGTTGGCCGACCCGGCGGGGGGACCGGTGGTCGAGTTGAACAACCTCCCGCCGATCGGTTGGGGAGCGCTGAGGGGGACCGGAGATACCAGCGGCCGGGCCGCGGAAGCGGTCGACGGGACCGGGGAGTGCGTGCGGGGGCCAAGCCGCCCGCCTCCGGGGCCCGGCAGGAGCGCACCGCCGAGCACCAGAAGGACGACGACCGTGAGGGCCGCGGCCGTGAGCCACGCCCGGCCGACGGTCGACATGGTCCTGGGGGGCCCTACTCCATTCGGCCGACGCCCGCATCACGGGGTGATCCGCCGTCGAACTTCGAGCGGGCGGCGGCGCCGGTCATCTGGGCCTGGGCCACGGCCATGGGGCGGTGCTTCACCATCACGCGGGTGAACACGGCGGCGAGCAGTCCGGCCGCCACCGGCTGGGTGGCGAAGCTTCCGAGCGAGGTCGAGAGGGTGACGACGACGAGAACCGGGTTCGATACGGTGGAGGGGATCGGCACCGGGATGGAGGGCGGGATGCTCGGCGGGACGGTCGGCGGAGGGGGGGAGATCCCGATCGCCCCCGCGACGAGCACGAGGACCTGCGCGAGCGGGAACGACTGGACGATGACACCGGTCTCGTTCGGGACGGTGTAGATCGCGGAGGTGAACACGCCGCCGGGTTCCCCGCTCCCGAACGAGGCGCAGCTGGAGGTCGTGCAGGCGTCGACGGGCACCGTCCGGTAGGGCGGCCCAGTATTGACGACATTGAACGAGACGGTCCAGGTGTCGCCGACCTCGATCTGGTTGTGCGTCGCGTTCGTGCTCCAGTTCCAGCCGTACGAGGGCACGCTGGAGGAGACGGAGACCGTCGGGGTCACTTGGCAGTCCTGGGAGAATCCGGCGGGGGTCGAGCAGGCGACGGCGTAGTCGGGGTTCCACGCCATGGCGATCTCGCCGAACGGAACGAAGTTGAACATCGGCCGGTCGGTGCCCACGGCGACCACCGGATTGAACACCGGCCCGAAACTGATTGTACGGAAGGCGTTCATCAGGGTCGGGTTCCAGGTGGTGGGGGACTTGACCGGGCCATGGGCCACGTACTGGAGGCCTCCCGCCTGGCCGTCCGGGCACGAGAAGTAGATCGGCCCATCCCAGCTGCCGCCGGTCGCCTGGGCGAGGGCGCAACCGGCCAGCAAGATGTTGGTGGTATCCTGCTCCACCACGGAGCCTCCGGGACCGCCGCCCTTGACCGCCTGCCCCGTTGACCAGCCCTGGGACTCGGGGTCGGTCGGGGTGTCGAGGAGGTCGATCATGTCGATCGTGCAGCTCCCGCCGGTCGACTGGACGCACTGGGGTGCCTCATGGGCGAGGGAGGCGATAGAATCGACCGGGTTCCCATCCTGGGATTTGACCCAGCCCTCACACTGCGGGCTGTAGCCCGCGGGGAACTGGTGGTTCGGTTCGCACGTCGGGGCGATGCAGCTGCCGTAGTACGAGAACGTCTCCCACGCACTGGAGCTCACACAGTAGTTCTCGGGGTAGTTCGGGTCCCGGGGGGCCCCGGAGCCCATCCAGACGATCACATGGTGGGTGTTCGGGGTCCAATCGAAGATCCCGCCGTTGATCGCCCCATAGAGCGCCGTGATGCTCGAGATGTGGAGGAACGGATCGGCGAGGTCCTCGTACGGGAGGACGTAGCCGCCCTGGAGCAGCGAGTCCTTGAACGCCTGCGTGGAGGTCTCGGAGAACTGCGAAGCGGACTCGAACTGGGCATCGTCCACATGCACCAGCACATGCTCGTAGCAGCCGTCGTCCCACTGGTCGCACGTTCCCTGGTAGTCCAGCATGCCGAACGTCACGGCGGAATGGGGATTGTCGGAGGTGATCAGGTTCGTGATCTCCGAAACGTAGTCCTCGAAGAACGGTACGCCGTTCGACTCCTCGCAGAGCGGACCGTTCGAGGAGGCCTTGACGCAGGGGTCGAGCCCGCCGGGAGGCAGCTTCTCCAGCGCCGGATCGTAGACGCCATCGAAGGCGTCGGTCTCGATCACAAAGGCGACCTCGACGGCCGGCCACGTCTGGAGGGGGGCCTGCGCGGTGACCGACATCTGGACGCGGGACTCGGCGAGGCCGGCGATACACGTCGTCGTGTTGAGGGCGCAGATCGCGCCCGGCTGGCTACCGATCCCAAGTTGGAGGGTCGGGCTCGCGGCGGTGACCGCGGGGAGCGTGGAAGGGGACGAAGCCGACCTGGGAAGGGCCGTGGCCGCCCCCGCCACTTGGAGGAGCAGGACGACCGTGACGGTCCCGAGGAGCCCCAAGCGCCAGATCGTGGCGCCGTAGGGGCCGCGGGCGCGACCGCTTCCAAGGACGGTTGCTATCGCCACGTCCATACCGACCGCATCGAACCATCGGGCCCGCCTATTAAAAGGACGTAGCGCCGTTAGCATGCTACGCCGTCGGAACGGGAGCGACCCGCCGCCGTCCAGAGGAGACGGCCAGAGGAGGCCCGCGCCCCGTTGCCAGGGTGCGCGGAGGAGGATATATTCTGGTACGGGCGTTGCGGCCTGGGCGGGGAGACCTTACCACCTCCCCCGCATCCGACGGGGCAGCGCAGGGGACGATGTTAGGGGAGGAGCGGCGGCTGTCGGATGCGTTCGGCCGGGAGGTCACGGATCTCCGGATCAGCGTCACCAACCGGTGCAACTTCTCGTGCATCTACTGCCACGATGAGGGGCTCGGGCCCGTCGCCCGCCCCGGTGCCCCCCGGGGCGAGGAGATGCTTCCTGCCGAAGTAGAGCGCATCGTGGCGGTCGGCCGGGAGTTCGGGGTGCGGGCCGTGAAATTCACCGGCGGCGAGCCCCTGGTGCGGTCGGACCTGGAGGAGATCATCGAGCGGACCGTCCGGCAGATCCCGGACGTTTCCCTCACCACGAACGGCTCCATGCTCGCGGACCGCGCCGCCCCCCTACGGGCCGCCGGGCTCAAGCGGATCAACGTCTCGATGGACTCGCTCGACCCCGACCAGTTCCGCCACATCCGCCATGGCAGCCTTCCGCAGGTCCTCCAGGGGGTCCGCGCCGCGCTGGACGCAGGCCTCACCCCGGTGAAGATCAACTTGGTCCTGGGCTCTTTCTCCGTGGAGAGCGTCCCCGAGCTGATCGACTTTGTGCGATGGGAACCGGGTCTCAAGCTCCAGCTCATCCAGTTCATGCCGGAGTACTCCCCCCACCCGGAATGGCAGGTGGACGTGGCCCCCGTGCGCGCCTGGCTGGAGGAGCGGGCCGACAGGGTCCTGATCCGAGAGGCGCACCACCGGCACATCTACCTGTTCGACTCCGCCGAGGTGGAGCTCGTGGACCCCGTCGACAACCCGGAGTTCTGCCTCAACTGCCACCGGATCCGGGTCACGCACAAGGGGGAGCTCAAGGGCTGCCTCAACCGCAACGACGACCTTCTCCCCACCCGGGGGCTGACCGATGCCGCCCTCAGGACCGCGTTCCGTCGGGTGGCGACCGAGCGCGTTCCGTACTACGGAGTTTACCAGCCGATCGGAGCGGACGCATCCTGGGTGCCGTTGCCCATGGTCGGCAGCGAGCACACCGGCCCGAAATAGGGCGCTCGACGCGCGAGCGGCCTCTCCGCCCTTCGGAGGCCGGCCGGCAATACCCTCCCCGTCAGAAGAGCCGGCAGGTGCCGGCGGGGCGGGAACATACTCCGCTCCCTACCGTCGCGCCGTTTCGGGCCTCTCGCGCGGCCCACCTTCGCTCGACAGACCGGCGAGGAACGGGAGCCCGCTGCCGGTGAGATACATGAGGACCCGCTCTCCGGGGTGCAACGCCCCGCTGCGGACGAGTCCTGGTAGGGCGGCGAACGGAGCGGCCGCTTCGGGGGAGACAGAGATCCCCTGGTCCCGAGCCAAGGACGCTCCGGCCGCTAGTATCTCGGCGTCCGATACGGTCGCGCCGCCGCCCCGGCTTTCCCGGACCGCCTCGAGGATCCGTTCCGAGGCGAACGGGGCTGGTACCCGGAGGCCGGCCGCGATCGTGGTGGGGTGCGCCCACGGGGTCGCCCGGGGCGCCTCGTCACGGAGTGCCCGGACCACCGGCGCGCAGCCCTCGGCTTGGATCGCATAGAGGCGGGGGATCCTCGACATCAGCCCGAGCTGCTGGAGCTCGTGGAATCCCTTGGACAACCCGACGAGACCCGTGCCCCCGCCCGTCGGGTAGATGATCGCGTCGGGAAGGCCCTCGGCTCCCAGAGCGTCCAGCATCTCGAGGGCCATCGTCTTCTTTCCCTCGATCCGGTACGGCTCCCGAAGGGTCGACAGATCGAAGGCGCCGCGCGACGCCTCCTGGCGACGTGCCTCCTCCCCGGCCTCCCGTAGGCTCGCCCCGACCTCGGTCACCTCCGCGCCGTACGCTTCCGCGCCGCGACGCTGGGAGGGAGGAGTGTTCTCCGGAACGTAGACCCGCACCGATAGGCCCGCCCGGGCTCCGTAGGCCGCCGCCGCCAGGCCGGCGTTCCCCGCGCTCGGCACGAACACCGAACTGACCCCGAGCTCCCAGGCGCGGGAGATCGCCACCGCCATCCCCCGTGCCTTGAAGGAGCCGGTCGGCAGTCCACCGTCGTCCTTCGCGGACAGTTCGATGGCCTCGGCCCCGGGAGGGGGCCGAACCCGCAGGATCGGCGTGAGACCTTCCCCGAACGTTACGATGAAGCGGTCGTCGCGGACCGGGAGAAGTTCCCGGTACCGCCAGAGGGTCCGGCCCCGGTGGGCCACCTTCTGCCACCAGGCAGCCCCGTCGATGCGAGCGAGGTCGTACTCCGCCAGGAGGGCGTGGCCGCACACGGGACATGTGTTGAGGCGATGATCCGGGTCGAGCTCGTTGCAGCACGCGCGGCAGACGAGCTTCGCTAGTACCGGAGCCGGTCGCGCCCACAGCCGACGAGGGGACCGAAGCACCATAACCTTCACGAACGGATCGCGTCGCGGGTCCTGCCGGCCGCGCTCCGTTGACCCACGAGTCACGTATATTTGGACGGCGGCCCTCCCGCGGTCATGCCGGAGAAGGTCCGGTTCCTCTACTCGGGCATCCGGGTCCGGGACCTTACCCGTTCGATCCGGTTCTATCGATCCCTCGGCTTTAGGGTCCTGAAGCGCGGGTCGTTTTCCCACGGCGGAAAGTGGGTCCACCTCACCTTCCCGGGCTCGCCGCACCGGATCGAACTCAACTATTACGAGAAAGGGAGCACCTGGGCGACCCCGTTCGGACCGGGCGAGGAGTTTGACCACTTTGGCTTCTACGCTCCCGATCCGAAAGCGTGGGTCCGCCGGGCGGTCCGCGCCGGGGCGACGCCGATCGCCGGCTGGATGGACGGCACGGTTCAGCTGGTCTATGTCCAGGACCCGAACGGGGTCTGGCTCGGTGCCTACGGACCCGCCCTACCCCGTCCGAAGCGCCGGCGAAGGTCATCGCTCCGGGGCCCGACGAAGAAGAGGCGTTGACCCATGCGGGTCCTGGTCACCGGGGCGGCAGGATTCCTGGGAGGGAACGTCGTACTTGCCCTCGCCTCGGGATCCCACGACGTACCGAGGACTCGTACCGGTCCCGCGCTCAGTCGGACCGGGTGGTCGCGCAGCGGGGCACACCAGTGGTGGGGGATCTCCTCGACCCGGTCACCGTTCCTCAAGCGGTCGCCGGCTGCGATCTGGTGATCCACCTCGCCCAATCCTCCTCCGATTCCCTTGTCGAGAGACGGGCGGTGCGGGTGGGCGGAGTCCGGAACCTTATCGCGGCCATGGCAGGCGCCGGGGTCCACCGGCTCCTCGTAGGCTCCGGCTACTGGGTCTACGCCGATAACCCGGGAACGATCACCGAGGGAAGCCCTCTCGCCCCTCTTTCGATCTCCCGCATCAACTTCGATACCGAGGAGGCCGCCCGGGAGCACGCCCGTCGAGGGAGTCTCGAGGTTGTGGTGGTGCGGCCCGGTATGGTCTACGGCGATGGCTCGTGGTTCGAGGAGATGGTGACCGAGCTGCGGGCCGGCAGCTACCGGGTACGTGGAACCGGGCGAGAACTATCTCTCCCCGATCCACGAGGAGGATGCCGGCCAGGCGTTCCGTTCCGTCGCCGAGAACTGGCGACCCGGGGAGACGTACCTCGCGGTCGACGACCACCCTGTGACGACCCGCGGGTTCGCCGAGTTCGTGGCAGGCCGGATCGGGGCGCCCCCTCCGATGGGGATCCCCCGAGACGAAGCGGAGCGAGCGTGGGGACCCGACGTGGTGCGCCTGAACGCCGCCAGCCGGGCCGCGTCCAGCGACCGGCTCAAGCAACTCGGCTGGCGACCCAACTACCGAAGCTACCAGGACGGGGTGCCGGCGGCGCTCGCTCACTTTCGACCTCCGGCGCCGCATTAGTGCTGGGCGTGGGCGGCCCCGAATCCCCTCGCCGCCGCGCCCCGTCCCCCGCTCGTGAATCCCCTGAGCTTCCTATCGGGGCGGTCGGATCCTAGCGCAACGGAGGGAGCCCCATTGGTTCGGGCTGCCGCGGGCCACACCTCACCACCAGCGCCCCAACAATGGCCCGAGACCGGCGCCGGACCAGCGCGCGCCCGGCGAGGGCCGAGGCAGTGTCATCTCGACGGTGGCCCCCGCTGGCCCTGGTAGAATCGGGTCCTCGTCCGGGTCAAATCCCCTGCCCCGTGACAGTACGTAACATATGCGTATATACCACAATGTTACCTATGAAAGACAACGGAGTTTCCGTAGAGCATGGCCTGGGTCCCGCGAACCGCCCGAAGTATCGCCTTGGGGGCGGGCGCCTTTGCGCTGACGGATGCCATTACCGGCATGGCCGCCTATTCGGTGATCACCCTCGGTGCCCTATGGTTCTTCTGCTGGTCCTGGATACGAATCGCCGCCGAGGCCACAGGGCGAGGCCTCCTGTTCGGTTCCCCGGCTCAGCTCCAGTGGGCGTGGTTCGGCACCATCGTTACACTCCCGATGATCCCTATCGTGATATTTCTCGCACTCCAGGCCTACCGAATCCCCGCGGGGCTAGCCCGGGAAGCCCGCCACCCGGGCGCCGGTCGCCTTCGGGCGCTCGTCGCCGGAGTCCACTAAGGCCAACGGGATAACGGGGTCCGCCTCTCGCCGGAACGGTCTCTCCGGGGGAGCGCTCTCGGGTACCCGTACCTTACGGCACACTATATAGGTACACGTAATAACGCTTAAGCCCCATCCCAATCTATGGAGTCCCGGTCTGGGGATGCAAATGGAAGGGCGTAAGCTCCAACTGGCTGGCAAGTCCACGTTTCTCGTCTCACTCCCCAAGCGCTGGGTCCTCAACGCAGGACTCAAGCCCGGCGACACCCTCTTCGTCGAGACGGAGGGGGACGGCTCCGTCTCTGTCCGCCACCGGCCCACTGACAAGGCCACCGTCCGGCGAAAGACGTTCGAGGAAAAGGGGGAGGAGACCCGGGACCATCTGCTCCGGAAGCTTGTCGGAGCCTATATTTCCGGATTCGATCTCATTGAGGTTCGGTTCCCGCCATCCCGAGGCCCCTTCGTTCGCCGGGTCGCGCGGGAGTTCTGTCGGCTCGTCATCGGCTCCGAGGTCATCGAGGAAAACCGCACCGCCTTGGTGATCCAGGACCTCTCTGACGCCTCCGAGCTCAGCCCGGAGAAGTGCCTGCGGCGCATGCACCTCATCGTCCGGGCCATGCTGGAGGACGCGGTCACAGCGCTCAAGGGGCAGGGCTCGACCCTCGCCCACGACGTCGTCCAGCGGGGCCAGGACGTCGATCGCCTCTACTGGATGGTCGTCAAACAGTCGCACCTGATCTCCCCGGCCCCCTCAGGCCCGAGCGCCGGGCGGCCATGGCTGGCCGCCAGAGCAACCCGCTCGTGGCAAAGATGCTGGAACGGATCGGTGACCACGCAGAACGGATCGCCTCCGCGGTCAACGCCATCGCGGGCGGCAAACCCCTCGATCCGAAGCTACTCCAGGAGCTGGAGGAGGCGAACACCTCGGCGATCGCCATCCTGGACAAGGCGTTCCACTCGCTCGTGGCCGCGGACATCGATATGGCCAATGAGGCCATCGACGACCGGGCGACCCATCAAAAACTGATCGATGCGCTCGCCCACCGCGTCGCGACGCGCAGGGGCGAGGAGCTGCTCGCCCTTGGGACCGTGGTAGACAGCCTCGGCCGCACCGCGAGCTACGCTGCCGACATCGGAGAGCAGGCGATCAACCTCGCTGTTCTGGCG
Organism: uncultured Thermoplasmata archaeon; assembly: GCA_963708255.1. GTDB lineage: Archaea > Thermoplasmatota > Thermoplasmata > Lutacidiplasmatales > UBA184 > Lutacidiplasma. The sequence continues at coordinate 100,995 of CAVPSE010000002.1, read as the reverse complement.
GAGCCGGCCTGACGGAGGCCAACCCGCGGGGGGCGGGGCCCCAGGGGCCGCGCGCCGAGCTCTCCTACCCTTTTCCGTAGTTGCTCGCGCCGGACCAGTCGATCAACACCACCGGCTCGTTGCCGCTGACCCACGCGTCGTGACCCGAGGGCAGAGCCGTAATCTCACCGGGTGCCGCCTCGAATTCGGTCCCGTCCGCCATCTTGACATGGAGGTGGCCGGAGACGTGGTACTGGAAGTGCGCGGCCTGGCAGAGCTCCGTCTTCGCGACGGGCTTCATATGCATCGACCAACGCCAGCCCGGCTCGAGAGTGAGCCGGCCAATGACGCCTCCGCCGAGATGGAAAAGGTCCAGCTTGGCTTTCTCAAACTTACGAGTCTCGTCCGGCGCGCCCAGCCCTTTCCGTTCTGCTTTCGCCATGCTGATGACTCCCGCCGACCCGGTCACCCGGACCGGCGCGGGGGCAATCCTCGGGCGGGATTATGGCTTTGGTCGGCAGAAGGGAAGTTCACCCGAGTCTCTCGAATCGTGGCCGGACCCTGAAGCCGCGGGCCGCCCTGAATCGCCCGCAAGGACTCGCCCTTTTCCGGGCCGGGGGCGACGCGGCGAGCCCACCTGATTTCTGACGTTACGTAACCCACGATGCGGTGGGTCGATTCGAGTCGGACCGAGGCCCAATAAACCCCAACGTTTCATCTCTCCCGCGATTGAGGCGCGCGTTCCTCGAGACGGACGCATCGGTCGATACGCGACGCCAAGTCGTTCGCCAGGATCGACGCCTATTCCCATCGGGGGCGGGCATCATTCTCCGGGACGTAGACATGCATCCGGTGGTGATGAAGTCGGTTCCTCTGGGGCCCCTCCCGGGGCCGCTGCACGCCGAGTACCTTGCGTTTGCCTGGGGGCTCGAGGAGGCCTACGAACAGGGGGTGCGCGGAATCTGGGCGATCACAGATAGCGAACGCCTGGCGGAAGAGTTCAACCGGCGCTCCGAGAACCGGGCTGAGGGCCTACGGCCCATCGCAGAACGGATCGAGAAGGCCCGCACGCGGTTCGAGATTGTCGTTCTCCGGTGGTCGCCGGCCTCCCACGCGAGCCGCCGGTACGGGGGCCCGAGCGTCGACGCGCTGGCGCGCGCAGCCGTCGGATTGGGAAGTCGAGGCCGAGAGACCCTCCGCCACATTTCGTGACCTCCCTGCTTGCCCGCCTTCCGGCCCGTCCTCGCGGAGCCCCTGCGAGGGCGGCCCAGCCAGCGAGGGGAACCTCGGAGGTGCGAGGTGAAATGCGACTTGCAGCCCGGCCCGACCGATGGCGGATCCGCCGGGCCAAGACCCCGAGGGGGCGGTTAGGCTCCCCGCAGCCAGGATGCCAGCGGCAGAAGGTTCGCGTAGAGCGCTTTCCCTCGAGGGGTCAGGTCGTACGCTGACGACGCCCGCGCGTCCGTCGTGATGGGGACGCGACGCACCAGACGCTCCTTCTCGAGCGATCGGAGGGTCGAGGTCAGGGTCGCCGGGCTCACGGTGGGGAGGGCGCGCTGGATCGGGCCGAACCTGAGAGTCCCGTGACGTCCGAGGAGCGTGACCACGCACATGGCCCACTTCTTCCCGACGACATCGACCAGTCCGACCGGCGGACAGGGGCACTCGAGGTCGGAAGGGCAGCAGGCGGTCATGCTACGGGGGTACGTAGTGGAGGCTTAAGAATGCTTCAGGTATTGAAGTGCCGAGGAACCCATGCCCGAAACGTGCTGCGCCAAGAAAGGCTGCTGCGATCCGTCGACCTGCTGCCCCGGCTGCTGCGACTCCGACTGCTGCTGATGGCGGAGAAGACCGTACTGTTCGTCTGCGTGGAGAACGCCGGCCGCTCCCTGATGGCGGAGGCCGCGTTCAACGCGAACCCCCCGCCAGGGTGGCACGCGCTTTCGGGCGGAACTCGGCCGGCCGCGCACCCTAACCCGCGGACCGCCGTTATGCTCCGCGAAGTGGGGCTCGAGCTCCCGGGCCACGCCCCCCAGATCGCCACGCCGGAGATGATCGATGGCTCGACCGTCCGGATCACGATGGGCTGCCTCGACGACGAGGCCTGTCCTGCGAACCTCAAGACCCTGAAAATGGTGGATTGGGCTCTCCCCGATCCGTCGGTCCTTGACGATGCGGGGGCCCGGAAGGTCCGTGACCAGATCATCGAGCGGGTACGGGGACTTCGCACGGAGCTCGTCCTGCGGGACCGTCGGATGAGGCCGGGGACGACCCCGGCTCAGTGAAGACCACTATCGTCCCCCGCATTCTGGCCGAGATCGCGGGGACCGGGCTCTTGGTCGGTCTGGGGACGGGCTCGAATCGTCGCCGGCGTCCATTACGGTGGCGTCCCCCAGTGGGAGCTTGCTATCGCCTGGTTCTCCGCCGTCCTGATCCCGATCGTCCTGTTCGTCAATGTTTCCGGCGCCCACCTGAACCCCGCCGTGACCCTCGGTCTCGCGGTCAGTGGTCGGATCGCGTGGAAGGAGGTGCCCGCCTACGCCCTTGCCCAGTTCTTGGGCGCATTCCTGGGAAGTTTGGTCGTCTGGGAGATCGGGGGGGACGTGGCACACCTGGGGGCGACCGTTCCCTCGGCCGGGAGCCTCCCACTGACGTTCCTCCTGGAGTTCGGCTTCACCGCCGCTCTGCTGGCGGCCGTTTTCGTCCTCAGCGACCGCGGCCAGGGGAGCTACCGGTGGCGCCTGCTCCTTCCCCCGATCGTCGTAGGCATCTCGACTCTGCTGATCGGACCGCTCACCGGGAGCTCGCTGAATCCGGCCCGGACCATCGCCCCGGCCGTTCTGTCGGGCACCTACACGGACCTTTGGATCTACCTTGTCGCCGTGCCATTGGCGGCGGTCAGCATCGCCCTTCTCTGGCGCCCCCGTGCCGTGGATGTGCTGGACCGAGGCCCGGGAAGATCGGACGCTTCCCACTGACGGCAGCGGAGAATTCCCTCACGCCACGCGTCGGCGGGAGTCCCGGCCGATGCTGGCTCATACTATAGGACGCGGCGACGCAGGTCGATGGCGATCCGTCGACCGTCAAAGTCGTAGTAGATGTTCTGGTCGACGAATCGGGTGTCCATCCACTTCGGGATCCTGAGATATCGCAGGAGCGACTCCGGTCCTTCCTTGGCGTGAAACTGGATCGCCCCGTCCGCCAGATGAAGGGTGATCGCCTCCGACCGGGGCTCCGACATTCCCCGGTCGGTGGCCAGGATCACGGCGGTGCCGGGCTTCCGGCAGTACCCCCGAAGCTCGCGGAGCAGTTGGGCGAGCTCCAACGGAGGCAGATCCAAGGTAAGCAGCGAGAACGAGTCGAAGATCAGGAGCCCGGAGCGTTCTCCTAGGCCGTCGAGGCGGGTCATCGAGTCCTGTTCCAGGATCTCCAGGCTCTCCGCCCAGACCCCGGTTCGCGGTTGGTCCCCTTCCTGGGCGAACCGGGTCTCGACCTCGGTCCGGTCACGGGTGGTCACGAAGGTAACGGTCCAACCGAGGCGGAGGGCAGAGACGGCGAGTGACCGAACGAAGAAGCTCTTCGCCGGGTCCGCCCCGCTTTCGGCCACCAGGATCTTTCCCGAACTGACCTCCGGGATGATCGTGGAGAGGCCCGGGATGGTTACCGGAATGCCGCCCTGAGGTTGGAGCCGGCCTGCTTGCATCCCCACCTCAGTGACAGCCGTTATTCATCCCGGTATAAAGGAGCGGAGGGAGTTGCCCCACTTTCATCGCGATTCCATGACAATGGCTCCATAGCTGGGTCAGGCCACGTCAGACTGGATGACCAAGGGTAACGTGTAGACGCCGCTCTGGCTCGGCGCTACCACGATGATGGTGAACTCCTGGGTGAGTCCTCCCGCGACCTGGGTGCCGTGGGGTCCCCAGGAGTCCACCAAGAACGGGGCTGCGGCAGAGATCCCGACGACCTCGGACCGGTTCTGGAATCCGTTGGTGATGTTGAGGAGGTAGGTGAAATCGGCCCCCAGCCCGACGGTGAACGGGCACTGCGGACAGAGGGTGCTGCCCGTAGCGACATAGGAGGTGCCGTTGGCGAACAGGAAGTTCATGGAGTCTCGGTCCCCGATGATTGTAGCACCGGGGGGAGTTCCAGGGTGAAGGTAGGGGATGCCGTTGTTGTATCCCGTGACCATCAGCACAAGGAGGATCACCACGAGGATCGTAAGGATCACCGAGACGGCAGCACCAACGGGAATCCCTGCGGTGGAGCCCGCGACCACTTCCTCCGGATAGAACGCCTCGGAAGGATCCCCAACCCCACCGCCCAGAGGGGCTCGGTCACTTTTGACGGAGGAGGCGGCGGTCGAGGAATCTTTCCCGGGGGGCGCCTCCGGCGGACCGAGGTCCGTCATCCGCTACCCTCGAGACGAGCCCGCGGCGCAAGTTCCCGAAACTCCAAGCCCAATTGTCCGCCGCAAACCTTGCGACCTGACATCCCGCCCTACCTCAGACCCCTTGAAAGGGTGGCCACTGTTCGAACTTTCTTCGCCCGGATAACTGGAACCTCCCCCCGGGGGGACCCGGGGGGAGGCGGGAAAAGGTTTCTCCGCACCGTTCAGCTTCCTACCCTTAGACCGAGTAGATGCTGATCTCGTTCGCCTCCGTGGCGAAGTTCAGGTTGTTGTACGGGTCCAAGACGAAGGTGAAGAGCTGCTGCGACCTCACCAGCGGGTGCGCCGAGGGTGACCCACTGGAAGGGGCGCCAGCCAGCGTAGCCGGCCGTCGCAGTCTCACCGGTCTTGATCGACGTCGCGATGGTGCCGCTCCCGCCGAGGGAGGGCTGGATCGCCGTCGTCTGTCCAACGCCCGCGAAGCCGATGCCGCACGCGGCCGTGGAGATGCCCTGGCAAACAACACCCGAGTTCGACACACGGGCGAGCCCGTCGGACGCGTAGCCGAGCGCGTCAGGGTGGCTCGCGACCGTCGAAATCACGCCGGGGTTCCCGAGGCCCGAGAGGGTCGCGGTGATGCCGCAGCTGGCGAGCTGGCCGTCCGAGCCGCAGCCGCCCCAGTTGCTCTGGAGAGCAGACAGCGAGGTGATGACGGCCTCGTTGTTGATCTCGAGCATCCGAGCGGTGAAGCTCTGGGTGGTCCCGCCGAAGTCCGAGCGCTGAACCGTCTGGACCGGGTTGTTCGCGCCGCCGGCGCAAACCGACCAGCCGCAGGGGGTCATGACCGCGCCGCAGATGTCGTTCGGGAAGCCGACGCACGCGGCGCCGCCTGCTCCCGTCGCCACCGCAACCTCGGTTCCGCCGGCACAGCCCGTGCCGCTAGCCGCCGCGACACACGCCGGGATCTGGTTCCACGTGAGCGCGCCCGCCGGGGCCGGCGCAGCGTTGAACGTTCCAGGTGCAGTGTAGCCAGTGGTGATGGTCGTCGTCGAGCTGCTCTGGTGGATGTAGATCGTCAGGAGCGTGTCCTGAGCCATGCTGATCAGGCCGTGGGCGTTGGCGACGGAGGTGATCAGGTCGACGCCGTCGTACGCGACGGTCGTCACGACCGGGGCCTGGAGGGCGCCCGTCGGGCAGTTGTAGGTGGGGGTCTCAAGGTTCGCGGGGGTCTGTAGGCTCGACGTGGCCCCAATCTGGACCGCGCCGGAGCACACCGCGATCATGCCCGCACCAGAGCCGCCCTGGTTGTCGGAGATCACGATGTTACTGTAGTTCTGCTGGAACTGGGCGCGCGCGAACTCGTCGAAGGGATAGACCGAGGTGGACCCGCCGATGGTGATCGTCGCCTGCGTCTGCTGGTTTCCGATCCCGCCGGTGATGTTCCCCTGCCACGAGACAAGCCAAAGGTAGAGGGCTGCCGCGGCGGCGACCGCAATCAAGATCAAAATCAAGGTTGCGACCACCGGCGACACGGCCCGGCCCTTTTGGATGGCCCGCGCGCGTCGGCGCTGGATTCTCTTTCTCAAATCGTTCATCTCTTTCTCTCTCTCCTTTCCAACCTGTTGGTTGTTTTCCCGCGCTTCGGCCGACCCTTTATCGATCGGCCTCTACGCGACTCACCCATCACGCGGCAGGGGGATATTCTCCCCCGAAGGAGACTCCGTACGAGCCAGAAACTATGGAACGGACCCTGCCGAGGCCGGGGATATTCGGTGGTTCCGTAGTTCCCTTAGTTTACCGACCAATGGGTTAACACACCCCGATTGGGTGAGAGAATGATGCCACCAGCGGACGCCGGTTCGAGCCGTCCGGCCCCCGACTCCCGCCAGGACCAGACGACCTCCATCCTGGCCCGGATCCGTTCCGGGGACATCAAGGTCAGGGACCGGGAATCGCTGAAGAAGGAGTCCCGGGAGCTCGACGCGGTCTTCCTCAAGCGCGCGACCGTCTCTGAGAAGCTCCTGGTCTCGGAAGAACTGGGCTACATGCGCCGGCAGCTCCTCGCGGATCGCAAGGAGATCAACGTCACCTACCCGGTGAACCCGCCGTTCGCCTTCGTCAACATCCACTTCGACCGGGACGACCGGGGAGCTCGAGTACCTCGCCCTGGAACCCGGGGCCACCAAGGACGATTGGGCCACGATGGCCCGCATTAAGGAGAAGATGGAGGCGATCATGTCCCAGGAGGAGCTGCCCGAGCAGGTCGGCGTCTCCTTCGAGCGCTCCCCGCAGCTTCGGGAGTACCTCCAGTCCCGGTTCGCCATGGTCCTCGACCTCTACGACATCGCCGTCCCCGAGCGGCGTCGCCCGACCTACCTCTACTACCTCGAGCGGGACTTCCTCGGCCTCGGACGGACCGATGCGATCCTCCGGGACCCGTTCCTGGAGGATGTGAGCTGCCTCGGCCACGGGATCCCTCTGTACGTGTTCCACCGGGTGTTCGGATCGCATCCGTACGAACGTCCGCTACGACGGCGAGCTTGACCTCAACAAGTACCATCTTCCGGCTCGCCCAGATCTCCGGGAAGCACGTCTCCATCTACCAGCCGATCCTCGATGCCACGCTCCGCGACGGCAGCCGGATCAACCTGACGCTGGGAACCGAGGTCACTCGGAAGGGGTCCACCTTCAGCATCCGGAAGTTCTCGCAGGACCCGGTCTCCCCCATCGATCTCCTCCGGTTCGGCTCGGTCTCGCCCGAGGAGCTCGCCTACTTCTGGACGCTCGTCGAGAACCACCGGTCCCTGCTGATCTCCGGGGGTACGGCCAGCGGGAAGACCACGTTCCTGAACGCCGTATCGATGTTCATCCGACCCGAGGACAAGATCGTCTCCATCGAGGACACGCCCGAGATCCATATCGACCACCAGAACTGGATCCAGTCGGTGGCCCGGTCCGGCTACGGCATGGCCAGTGGCATCAGCGGTGTCTCGGGTATCTCCGGGATCTCAAGCCGACACTCGGGCGCGGGAAGCGTGACCCTCTACGACCTCCTCGTGGCGGCGCTTCGGCAGCGCCCTGAGTATGTGATCGTAGGAGAGGTTCGGGGCGCGGAGGCGTTCACGCTGTTCCAGGCGATCTCCGTGGGCCACGCCTCCATGTCCACGATCCACGCCGGCAGCATCGGGGAGCTGATCCACCGCGTCGAGAACGAGCCCATGAACATCCCCAGGGTCCTCTTCCAGGCGCTCGATACGGTCGCGTTCCCCTCGCAGGTGGTCGTCGGGCACAACCGCGTGCGCCGCATCGCCGGTGTCACGGAGGTCCTGGAGGTGGATGCGACCACCAACGAGCTCCTGACGAACGACGTCTTCCGATGGGACCCCGCCACGGATCAGTTCGTCTTCCTCGGCCGGAGCTTTGTCCTGGAGAAGATCGGCAAGGCGAGCGGCAAGGACCCCGATACCTTCACGTTGGAGATGCGCCGCAAGGAGGCGTACCTCCGGGCCATGGACAAGTTGATCGATCAACTACTACAAGGACGTCGCTCGGGCCATCGCCGCCTACTACACCGACCCGGTCGGCGCCCTCAAGGAGCTGGAAGAGCGCGCCAGCAAGCTGTAGGAACGATGCTCGAGTCTGCGCAGCCGGTCCCGGACGAGCGGCCGACGGCCCCGGTCGAGCGGCGCCGGCCGTTCAAGGCCAGCGAACCGGTGCTCCTTCCCAAGGTACCGTGCGTTCTGCTACCGGCTCCTCGGGGCCCGGATTCGACAACGCCGGCCCCAACCAGGCCCTGGCCGAGCGGCTCCGGCAGGCCGGCTTCAACATCACCCCCGGGATGCACCGGTCCGTCGAGTACGTGACCCTGCTGATCGCCCTGGCGACCTCCTTCGCCGTCTCGGGCATCCTATTCCTTGGGATCTTACACTCGCCCCTGAGCCTCGATTTCTTCCTGTTGATCCCGCTGGTCACCGTCGCGTCGGTCGCCGGGTCCTACGGCTTCATGATCAGCGCGCGGATCTCGAACCGGTCCCAGCAGCTCGAACGGGAGCTCCCCTTCACCCTCAGTGAGCTCTCGGTGCTCGCCAGCACCGGAACTTCCCCCATCGAGCTCGTCCGCCGGATGTCCCGGCGTACGCACGATCCGGCGATGACGACCGAGTTCAAGAAGGTCGTCTACAAGACCGACGTCCAGGGCAAGGACCTGATCACGGCCCTGGCGGAGACCGCCAAGGAGTCCGCCTCCAACTCCCTCCGGGAGACGTTCTGGGACCTCGCGAACATGATCCACCAGGGGGGAAACCTCGACGAGTACCTCCGGAACAAGTCCGACGACGTGCTGAAACTGAAGCGCGTCGTCCAGAAGGAGTTCATCGAGCGGCTCCAGACGTTCGTGGACATGTACGTCAGCCTCGTGCTGGTCGGGGTGCTCATGATCGCGGTGGCCGCCTTCCTGTTGAACTCCTTCGGGAGCACCGCGGAAGGCCTCAGCGCCGCCGAGCTCCTCGATCTGCTCACCTATGGCATCGTCCCGTTGGCGGTCGTCATGACGACGGTGCTGATCTCCGTGGCGTACGGCCGGGCGGAGTAGCGATGCGACCCATCGCCTTCGCCCTGCTGCTGGTCCTCGTCGTGCTGGCCGGGGCCGGCATCGGGCCCGCGGCCGGTCTCCCGCCCGCTCTCGCGCCCCACCCAGCGGCCGCCCAACCGGCCGCCGGGGCGATCAACATCTCGGCGGTGTACCCGGCGCCCGGGGCGACGATCCCCGATCAAACCCCGGTCATCCGGGCCGCCTTCTCGGACAGTCCGGGGACCGTCGTCCCGGGCAGCGCCGATATCATCGTGGACAACTACGATGTGATCACCTTCCAGGGTATCAACGTCTCCACCTCGGGCATCTCGTTCCAGGTCCCCTCGATCCTCAAGCTCGCCAACGGCAACCACTCCGTCACGGTCTCCGTGAACGACACGCTCGGGAACCATGCCACTTACTCCTGGGGGTTCATCGTCAACACGAGCGCGGTGGTCTCGAGCAACGGCTTCAGCATCGACCCCCTCACCGTGGTCCTTTACGTCGGGATCGGGGCCGGTATCGCAGGCCTCGTGTTCGTGGGCTACTACACCTACCTGCGCCGTCGACGCCGGTTCACCTTCCGACGGTACTTCGCGATCAATCCGGTCAACAAGGGATACATCATCCTTGTCGTCCCGCTGCTCGGGGCGTTCATCTTCGCGCTGGTCGCTTTGACCTTCGTCCTCCGGACCCCGGGCCTCCCGTTCCTGGCCCCCGAGTACGTCATCGTTGCGGCCCTCTTCATCGGCCTGAGCGCGTATGCGGTCGACGCACGCGCCGAGATCTCGAGGGTCCGGGCCTATGAGCGAGCGTTCGCGCAGTTCCTGTTCGAGATGGCCGATGCGATGCGTGGGGGCCTGGACCCCGCCAAGGCGCTGGTGGAGCTCGCCGGGACCACCTCCAACGTCCTCAGCAAGACGCTCCGGATCGCCGCCGATGGGATCCGGATGGGGCGGCCGTTCGAGTTCGTGCTCAAGACGGCCGTGGCCCCGATGCGAAGCCCCCTCATCACCCGCTACGCCAGTCTGATCGCGGACGCGTCCACGGTCGGTGGCGAGACCGCCGCGGTGGTCTACCGGGCGGCCAAGGACATGGATGACTTCATCAAGATAGAGCAGGAGCGCGGGGCGGCCCTGACGTTGCCGGTGGCGATCCTGTACGTCTCCTTCGGCGTGCTGATGGCCGTGCTGTTCTCGCTCCTCAACATCGCGCCCACGCTCGGGTCCCTCAACATCTCCTTCATCAGCGGCAATCCCCTCTCCGGTGGAGGCGGGTCGGCCGCGGCCTCCGCCGCCTCCTCCTCGAGGCTCAGCGTGACCGGCCTCGACATCAGCTTCTTCAATCTCATGGCGATCAACTCCCTCGGCACGGGGGTCATCATCGGCGCGTTCACCGAGGGGAAGCCGAAGTACGGCCTCATCCACTCCCTCGTGCTGCTCGGCGCCACCGCGGTGGCGTTCTTCGTCTTCGTCACCTTCCTCTGATCGGTCAGGCCCCTCGAGGGGCCGCCGGGCTCAGAAGAAGTAGTTGATGCTGCCCACCCCGACCAGACCGACGTTGTTGGTCACGACGAGGGTGATCGTGTGCTCGATCCCGGTAGTCGCGAACACGGCCTCGGCCTCTTCCCCGGAGGCGACGGTCCCATCGGGGGAGATGCTCCAGCTCCACGAGACGATCGTGTCGTTGGTTCCCGGCTGGATGGAGTTGAGGCCGTCCAGGATCGGCACGGGGACGAAGGTGTTGGTGGTGGCGTTGAACGTCTGGTCGACGGTCACGAGTGGGATCGCGCTCGGGGGAAGGAAGCTGGCGCGGAAGTCGTTGGCCAGGTCCGTGAACAGGTCGGTCTGGACGTACGAGGACGAGAGCAGCCCGAACGAGGGATCGTAGAACGACGAGGAGGCAGATCCCGACGAGACGTCCACGGCGAGGTTGAACTGCTCGTTCGGGCCGATGTCGAGGACCCCGAGCGCCGCCACTTGGATCGTCTGGAACGTGCCGGTGGTGAGGTTGAGGGCCCAGACGGAGTAGTTCCGAACCGCCTGGTTGTCGATGTCCAGTCCCGTCAGATGGATGGGATTGACGTCGAGGCTTTCGACACTGAAGTTCAGGGTCAGGAGGGCTCCGGGGCCGCCGCTATAGTTGAGCTGGGTGCGGACCGTGATGACGTGCAGCGACTCGAGCGCCTTCTGGTGAGCGGCGTTCTCCTGGGCCTGGACCTGCTTCTGGTAGCTGGCGATGAAGTACGAGAACGCCGTCGCGGCCGAGACGACGATGAGCACGAGCATCAGGGAGCCGACGATCTCCGAGAGACCGAGAGCGTTCGCCCGAACCCTGCGCTTCACGGTGGGCGAAGCTCCGGCGGCTTCTTAGACATGGCTTACGGAGTACTCGAAGGCCGGCCGGGAACTTCATACCCTACACAAGCCGGAGTTAAGGCCCCCGGCTCGCTCGGGATGGCCGAGGAGACCCGGCCAGTGTCCCCCCTACCCGCCCGTCGTCGGGGACTCGGGCGCCGGGAAGGCGGGCGCACAGCCGGCCGGGGTTTCAGGATGAGCACCGGCCAGACGATGGGACCCTCCGCGCGACCCCCCCATCCCCTCCACCGGGGAGTCGACGCGAGAGACTATTACGCCTGGACCCGTGCTTGCTTCGCCGGATGCCGACTGGGAGGGGCCTCAGCACTGATCGCGGAGGTCGACGCGGCCGATGACACCTCCGCCACCCCCCCCGAAGTCAGGGAAGAAGCCGGCCAAACCCACCCTCCCCGCCAAGAAGGGAGCCGGAACACCAGCCCCCGGAGCGTACCGATCGGTTCGGCCTTCTCGGGAATCCCTTCCGGGACCTGTCGAGCGAGAGCCTGTCGGACGTAGAGATCTACCACGTGAACCTCAGCGTCGACGAGGCCCTCGCGCCGATCAAGGAGGAGGTCTTCGCCAAGGAGAACAAGACGGTCGTGGCGATCATCGGCCACCAGGGTGCCGGGAAGACCGAGCGGCTCCTGTTGGCCAGTTCGGAAGGCACCGCGCGGGGCGCCTTCGTGGTCTACTTCGACATCTCCGAGAAGGTCTCATGGATCCTGCCGGGGCTCGCCCAGAAGATGCTCGATGGAGCCCCGCTGGGCGGGTTCGCGAAGATCTTCTCCGCCCCGCCGTGGTACCGCGCGCTGGTCCCCTTGACCAAGGCACCGACCGGCCCGAAAGGGTACGACCCGGTCCCGGCCGGCAAGGCGTTGGCCGCCGCCCTGAACGCTCGGGCCCCGTCGTTCCTCCTGCTCAATGACCTCCACAACCTCGCGACGGTCCCCGAGGCCGAGTCGTTCGCGAAGACCCTCCAGGAGCTGTTCGACTCCATCCAACCGGGCGTCCTCGTCATGTTCGGGAGCTTCCCGGGCTACTTCGCCGCGCTGTCGAAGAAGCATCCCGCGCTCGTGTCGCGGATCAATCGGACGGTGTTCCTCCCGACCATGTCGACGGACGAGGCCAGCCTCATGCTCGCGAAGAAGCTCCTCGCGAAACGCCTTGTCGAGAGCCTGGATCCCCTCTACCCGTTCGACCGGTCGGCGGTGGAGGCCCTCAACGCCTCGGCCATGGGCAATCCCCGCCGCCTCCTCGAGCTCGCCGACCGGGCGTTGGAGTACGCGGCGACCCACCGGTCGGTACCGTATCACCGCGGATCTCGTCCGGATCGCATTGGCCCCCCGGGAACCCATGACGGTCTCGACCCCCGCTCCGACCGAGTCCCAGCCGGCCCCGCCCGCGGCGGCCGCCACCGCCCCTCAGCCGTCCTGAGCGTCGGGCGCGGCCGCCCGGCCACTACGGAGTGAGGGGACGCCCCTGGACGCAACCGGCGCACCCCGTGGCTCCGTAGGAAGCGAGGGAGTCCACCACGCAGTCGGTGCAGATGGGCTCGTAGCATCCCGGGCAGGGCTGCCAACGCGAACTCCCGAGGGTGACGAGGCACGTCGAGCAGCTCGACCTGGCCTCCGACGAAGCGGCAATCACCGGCGCGGGAGCCTCGAAGGTGGGGGCAGGGGGGTTCGGACGGCGCTCGAGGCCCGCCGAGAACCGAAGGTAGGGGGGAACGGCATTGAGCGCCTCGAGCTCGACCGGATCCATCGGGATATCGGGGAAGGCGAGGCTCCCAGAGGACCAGCCCTGGGGGGGGGATGGGGCGAGCCCGTTCGGCGGCTCGTCGCCCTCGGAGCCCTCCGCGAACTGCTCCAGGAACACCAGGTCGTCGTCCCGGCGGGAGATCACCGGCCCCGGGTCGCTGGCCGTAGGTAGGTACAGTGTCTCAGGCACAGGGCCGACCACCTCGGCCCCGAGCTCATCGATCCCCATCGGGAGCCACTCGGACCACAGCGCGTCGCCCGCCGAGGAGACGGCGAGGCTCCCGTTCCAGCCGGCGGTCCGTGAGTACGCCCCGGACCATGGGGACCCTCCCCGGACCGACGGGATGGCGCTGGGGGCCTCGGGCCGCACGACGGGGGGCCGAAGGGGGTGAGTGCGTCGGAACGGCGCGTGGGCCGCGGCGGCCGCCCGAAGAGCGGCCTCCCTTCGCCGGGCGACGAGAAAGGCGAACGACGTGGAGAGGGCGACCGCCCCGACGGCGATCAGCAGCTCGGGAAGGTATCGGACGACCCCTGGCTGGAAGTCCGCCAGCAGGGCGGAACCGAACGTGAGCGCCGTCCCCGCCGCGACGGGCATGACATACCGGTGGGAGAGGTGGGTCCACTGCTCCCAGTGTCCTGGGCCGGCGGGGGGAGTACGTTCGTCCGCCATTCCTGTGCGGACGATGTTTTCGAGCGCGGGGGGGATGAACCTGTCGCCCGACCCGAACCCTCGCGTGGGGTCCTCGGGTTATGTCCCCGGGGCCACGCCGACGAACAGGCCGCGGTCCCGCCACCGTCCCGATCGACGCACGCTCGCCCGGAACCCCGTCTGTCGGAGCGACCCGAGGGTCTCCTCGGCGGTAAACAGCCGGTTGAAGTGCATCTCCTGGAAGTGGCGGACCGCGCTTCCCGGGGCCGCCACCAGGTAGTGCATGTCGAGGATCGAGGACCTCCCCCGACGAAGCGAGCTCGTCAGCCGGACCACCTTGAGGTCCGTCCCCTCGTACGTCTGGAGGTGGGTCGACCGGTCCCGCCATCGGTCCGGGAGGATCCACCCCTCCACCAGGACGACCCCGCCCGGCGCCAGGTGCTTGCCGAAGGTCGCGAAGGCCCGTTCCCGGTCCCGTCGGGTCGCGAGGTACCCGATGGCGCTGAAGAGGCAGACGATGATGTCGAACCGACGGCCGAGGTCGAAGCTCCGCATGTCCCCCACCGTGAGTGACACGGCAGGTCCCAGCCGACCGCGGGCGACGTTCAGCATCTCTGGGCTGGTATCGAGCCCGGCCCGGTCCGGGTACCACCGCCCGAACTGCTCCAGGTGGCGCCCTGTCCCGCAGCCGACGTCCAGTAGCGAGCGTGCGTCCCGACGACCCAGGCGTCCGGCGACCCGGTGGAGTTCCCGGGCCTCGGCGTCGTACGGCTTTCCCTCGTAGATCCGATCGTAGAACGTCGCCAGGTCGCCGTAGAGCACCTTCCCGCTCCCCCGTGCTCCCACAGGGAGGCCCACGGCCCCGAAGGTCATCTCCCCTTCGACGCGTCTCGGCCCCGCGGACCTGCCCGTCGCGAACGAAAACTCTACCGTGCGGCGCCGCCCTCCTGCTCGCGGTCTCGGGCGAGGAGCGGGGCCGCGGCCAATCCGTTAACTCCTTGAGGAGGGTTCTCCCGCTGGCGCGGGATGGCGAGCCCCGGGCAGCGAGAAATGGCCGGCCGGGGTCGAGCGAAGCCGCGAACCAGCCGGTGGATCGGCCCCTCGGTCGGGGCCGTGGTCCTGGTCCTCGTCGTGCTCGGATTCCCCCCCGTGCCCCCTCCCCTGGCCCCCCCGGGGGAACCGGGGGTGCGTTCGCACCGGCGAATGCGCCGGTCTACGGACACGTCACGAACATCACGTACGCCGCTTCCACCGATGGGTGGCCCCTTTCCTATGGGGAGATCCTACCCACCGGCTACAACGCGTCGCTCTCCTACCCCCTCCTGATCTACCTGCACGGCAAGGGGAGCTCGACGGGGTGGGTCGGCGGCGGCTCCGGCAACGGGTTGTCGGGCTACGCGACCCAGTCCGGAACCGCCGGGATCACCGTCCGTGGGCTCGTCTCGAACGCCTCCTACTTCGGCTTCATCCTCATGGCTCCGAGCCCCCGGAGCCAGGCCGGTTTCTACATCGACTCGCCGTGCGGGGGCCCCCAGGCCCAGGACACGCTGGACGCTATCTCGCACGAAGAGTCGCTGCGGAACATCTCCTCCCTGTATCTGGTGGGGTTCAGCATGGGGAGCCTCGGGGCCATTTCGCTCGCCGGGCACCACCCGAAGATGTTCGCGGGGATCGCGGTCGCCGGGGTCATGACCGACGCCTTCCAGGAGTTGGCCTACCGGCCCACCGGCAACACCGGACTCGACGACCTGACCTGCGGCGTGGTCCCCAGTCCCGCCAACACCACCGCCGACCAGCTGTTCCAGTACATCTCCGTGATGCGCTACGACCCGGCCAACTTCAGCGGGCTGAGGATGTGGGTGAGCGCGGGAGGGCTCGACATCTCAGCGGCGAACAATCCTAACCGGTGGCCGTACCAGCAGGTGAACAATACCTTCCTCAATTCCACCTGTTTCGTCTCCGCATCGTTGGGCCAACCCGCCAACTGCACCCAGCCGTTCGCGATCCTCCGGGCGGGCGCCCCGTCACAGGTACTTCTACCGCTTCGTGTACGAAGCGAAGGGCACGCACCTGTTGTCCCTATTCGACCCCCACGACCTGATGGCCTACCTGCTGAGCAAGGAGACCGGCGGTTGCTTCGACTCGAGCTTCCCCCCGAGCACGTTCGTCCCGTGCCACTGATGGGCGCAATACGGAAGTATCCCGCGTTCGTTTCGCCCGCGGGGAAACCCCGGAGAACAGGTCCATGACGGTCGATTTTGTTTTCAAGAAGGCGCCGAAGTTCCGCCTCATCACGGCCCGTTGGACGGGCCCGTGGAACGAGAAACGGATCCAGAAGGAGTTCGAAGCATTGGCGAAGTGGGCGGCCGCCCACAAGATCCGAACGGCCCGATGGGTGTTCATGGAACCGGGGGACCGGCAATGGCTGGTCGGCCTCGAGGTCCCGGCCTCCGTCACGGGAGACCGCACCGTCAAGGTGCGGTCGTTCCCGGCCGCTCGCGTCGCCCAGGTTCAGTTCGATCCCGATATCGTCTCGGCTCGCGTGATCTACCACGGCGTGACCGACTGGCTCCGGTGGCGGAAGAAGGACAAGGAGATCCGCTCCGTTGGCGTCTACCGTGAGGTCTACCCCGGCAACCCATGGCGCGATAAGAGCGCCTGGGCGAAGACGACGATCCAGGTCGTAGTCCGGCCCTGAGCGGTCCGGGACCCGACGACCTCGGGTCCCAGCGTGCCGGAGCAACCCGACCGCCGAGCCGCCTTGGACGGGGCTGAGCAGCCGAGCCGGAGGGCATAGTCGGGACCCGACCGCAGGGCGCGGAGAGCGTCCCGCGGGTCCCGCGCAGTGATAAGCGCCCCGGGGTCCGGATTGGCATGATGCAGTTACCGCCGTCCGTCGACGCACGGTCGTGGCTCGCACGCTGGGACCAACAGCAGGAGCTCCACCTTCCGTTCCGGGAACGCCGGTTCCGGGCGATGTTCGACGTCGTCGAGGCGGCCATTCCCGGGACGATTCCTGGCGATCGATCTAGCCTGCGGTCCAGGATCTCTTACGGAACGGCTGCTGGCACGGTTCCCGGAGGCGCGCTCGGTCCTCGTGGACTTCGACCCTGTGCTCATGGCGATCGGCCGTGCCGCCCTCCAGCCCCTGGAGGCACGGACGCGCTGGGTCGAGGCGGACCTGAGGGACCCGGAGTGGCCGTCGCGCCTGCCCGCCCCCTACGCAGATGTTGTGCTGTCCACGACGGCCCTCCACTGGTTCCCCTCCGAGCAGCTCGGCCGCGTCTACGCAGGCATCGCCGCCCGGCTTCGACCCGGAGGCTGGTTCCTGAACGGCGATCACATGGCGTTCGCGCCCAACCAGGCTACCCTCAGTTCCGTGATCCATCGGATCTCGGATCGGGACCAGAGATTGGCCGAAGTCCGGCCGGGCGCAGAGGACTGGGACCGCTGGTGGGCGCGGGTTCGGGCCCAACCGGACCTTGGGCCCCTGATGGCCGAGCGGGATCGACGGTTCCCGCAGGAGCACGGCCGGGAACCGAAGCTCACCGTGGCCGACCACGCGGCGCTCCTACGAACGGCCGGGTTCGCGGAGGTCGGGGTGGTCTGGCAGGAAGGGGAGAACCGAGTCCTTGCGGCGATACGGTGACCCCGGCGATAGCCGAGCCGTTGCCTAGGGCGCCGAGCGGGTGCGCGACCTCTGGATCACCAGGGCCACGCCGACCCCTCCGATCGCCCCGAGCACCGCTCCCCCGATCAACCATTCGATCTCGCCTGTAACGGAACTGCCGGCGTCGCTGCCGGTGAGGCCCCCCCCGCTCCCCGAGTTCGATGTGAACGTGGCGCGGAGACTCCCGTTCCCTTGGACCGTCAGAGTGCCGACGGAGACGCTGGCTCCACCGGTCGCGGACCAGCTTTCGAACGAGTAGCCGGGGCATGTGCCGGAGGTGACCGAGTAGGTCCCTGGCTCGAGCAACACAACCGACCCATTGGCGTAGAAGACGCCCGAGATCCCCACGATCGCCCCGCACCCGGCGGGGGTCACCGAGACCGAGAGCGTCGACTGGCTCGGCTGTCCCCAGGGGAGCGTAAACCGCCGTCAGAGTTCCGCCGGACGTCACATTGGCCATCGTCGCGGCGGCCGGGCCCCCGAGCACGATCCCGCCGGAGGCGCTCCAGGCCACGAAGAGTTGCTGATCGCACGCCGGGGCGCTGATGTTGTACGTACCCGGTCGGGACCTGCAGCACGGTTCCCGCGGCGACGCTCGCGGCGCCGAACATGAGCGGGGCGCACGTGGTCGGCGCGCTCGTGAGGGTTACGGAGACGACAGGGTGGGATCCCGGGTTGCGGGTATAGGTGACCATCAGCGTCCCGTTCCCGGTCACGTTGATCGGAGTGGTCACCGCCGTGGAGTTGGAGGCGGTGACTCCCCCGGCAGTCGTCCAGGTCGAGAACGTGAACCCGGCACACGGCTCGGCGGACGCGAGGTACACCCCCGGCGGGAAGGCATGGGTGCTGTTGGCGGTCACGACGGTGCCTCCGAACAGGACCGTGTCGCAGATCGAATCGGTGACGAAGCTCACCTGGTAGGACGGAGCGGTGTAGACCACGACGAGCGCCCCGCTGTCCAGCACCCGAAGGTTAGCGCTGATCGGGTCGTAGGCGACCCCGCCGGAGGCGGTCACTGTCCCGACCACCTCGCCCGGGCAGGGCAGAAACGCCACAGGGACCTCGGCTGGGAGGATCGGGATGCTCTCCATCGAGGGATACCACGTTCCATTGATCGCGATACCGCCACATCCCGCCGGTTCCGTGACGAGCGTGACGAGCGGCACGGGCTGGGGTAACGGGGTCGGGTCCGGGAAGTAGCCCCAGAACTCTCCCGAGGGGACCGCCCCGTTGAAGAACGCGAACATGTCCGTGGCATTGAGCAGCGCGTAGTCATGGAAGCCGTTCGGCTCGAAGATGTAGCGGTAGGAGTAGTTGGCCGGGTCCTCGGCGTGGAGGGCCGCCAGCGGGACCGTGCAATTCGCCGGCTCGCCGAGGTCGGTCTCCGATAGGCAGCTGGAATCGAGCACCGTGTCGTTCGCCTGCTCGTACGGCCAGAAGGTCAGGTTGTTCGTGGCGAAGACGTCCAACCCCCCGCCGGCGAACCACATCCGCAGCCCGCTCGCGTTCGTCGGGTGGAAGCGCAACGGGGAGAGCTCCTCGAAGATCCCCTGGGCGTAGGTCGAGGCATTTGGCCACAGGCCACCGGTGGGGGCAAGGCCCGCATCCTGGAGGACGTCGTTGCCCGTGAACACCAACCGCCCCTCGAGCTCGAAGTCGTCGGAGAACGCGGCGACGGCGCCGACCCCCGCGAACAGCCCCGGGTGGTTGAGGCCCAGCGAGATCGCTCCCATGGACCCCATACTGAATCCGAAGATGTACAGCTTTCCGATGTGTCGGAGGGCTTGCTCGTGCGCGATCGCATCGAGGACGTCCTGCCCCTGCGGGCCATCGAAGCTGGAGTCCACGTAGAAGCCGTCCCCGGTACCGGGTGTTGATCACGATCTCGATGAACCCCGCGGCGACCGCGGCCTCGGCGGTCGTGTTCGTCACGGGGGTCGGGTACCCCCCGGCCCGAGGTGTCCCCTCGCTGGTGCTGATACCGTGGAGCTCGATCGCGAGCGGGTAGGTCTCGGTCGAGCTATAGTTCAGCGGCAGGATCTCCGAGTAGCTCAGCGGAAACCCGTCCACGGAGCTCGTGTAGTTGATGGTGGTGACGGTGTAGGTCTCCTGGGCCGGGCCGATGGACGCCCCAGCGGACACGGACGGGACATTCCCCGGGGACCGCGCCGCCACGCCGGTCGGAACGACCATTAGGAGGGCGACGGCCAGGAGAGCCGCCGCCGACACCCAAGCTCACAGATCGCCGGACGCGTCGCTTCGCCGGTTCTCACGTCTTGAACAGGCCGGCGCCCCCGTATAATGCCCGGCTGGCCCCTATCGCTGTAAATATCCCGGTCCCCATGCCGAGGTGGATTGCCTTGACCGGATGGGGCCGACGCGGTGCGTGGATCACGGTAGGCACCGTTCTGGTCGGGCTCGCCCTCCTCTCCACCGCTTCCCCGGCGCGGGCCGCCACGATCCCCTCCCAGGGCCAGTGGTTCCAGTACCGACTACAACATCTACCTCAACAACGGGGCCGGGAATTATTCCGGCTACTCCGAACAGGAGACCTCGCACTACCGCTACGACGTCCAATCCGTGAGCGGCCCGAGCGTTGGAATGGCCGGCTCGGGAAGTTGGAGCTGGTCCAATTCGACCGGTACCACGCAATCCGGATCCTGGTCGGAGGCGTTCAGCTTCGATGCGGCAACCCGGCTCTACACGAATGGGTTCGACGTCCTGGGGAACTACTCGAACCCGTACGTCTGGTTCTGGGTCCCCACGGGGCTTTCCGTCGGCCAGGTCGTGCCGATCCTGGACGAGAACCTGACGGTGACCAGCCTCTCGTCGACGGTCTGGCTCCAGAACTTCCCTCCCACCCCCCGGGTCGGCGTGGAGCTGGAGGGCTCTGGCGCTTTCCTGCGGAACGACGTGTACGGACTGTTCGATGCCACCTACACGGACCAGTACCTGGTTCGATCCCAGCACGGGGTTTGTCATCGCGGAATACTACAACGAACAGGACAGTTCGCCGTTCGGCAGCTTCCAGTGGCAAGAGCAGGTATTCACGACCTCGGCCAGCTTCCCGATCGCCATCGATTACGCTCAGCTGCTCGGGGTCTACGTCGGGGTCCCGCTGATCCCCACCGCCCTGATCGTGGCGGTGTACGTCCACCGGAACGGCCCGCGTCGTGTGAAGCATGGATCGCCTACCCTCGGACCGACCCGCGCCCGACGGGTGCGGCGGGTCCGTCGCCTGCGGGACGCCAAGATACCGGCCGGAACATCCTACGCGCCGTTCGTTCGGACCGCGATCCGGCGGGCGATCGGGCTCCGGGACCCGGTGTACCTCGCTACCTCGGGGTCGACCGTGCAGGGGATCTACACCTACGACCACGCGGACCGGATCGGGTCGATCGTCGCCGTCGACCCGGCCGTGGTCCGAACGTTCCTTTCGATGCGAAAACCCTCGAACTGCTTCGTGGAGCTTCCCCCGGGGACGCCCAACGTGCTGCTCCCACCCGCCCGCGCTCTGGGGACGTTCGACGTCTACGAACTGTCGCCGGTCGTTCCAGTGGCGTACGATGCCGAGAACATCCGCCCCATGCTGCCCACCGACTTCCCGGCCGTCCTCGCGGTCACCACCCGAGTCTACGACGTTCCCCAACCGCGCCAGCTCGTGGAGGCGTTGGCGGACGGGGACATTGGCTTCGTCGCCGTCCTCAATGGGGTCCTGATGGGGTACGGGCTCGCCACGGTGGGGGAGGGAGGAGCCCTCCTGTATGGTCTCACTATCGCGGAGGAGGGGCGAGGCCAGGGCCTCGCCACCGGGCTCGTGGCGGCACGCCTCACCGCGCTGGCCGCCCTCGGCGTCCCGAAGGCACGGATGGAGATCGTCGAGGGGAACGCCGCCCCCCGGCACATCGCGACCCGGTTCGGGTTCCAGAAGGTGGGCTCGATCATCTACTACAATCTCCGCCCCACCAAGGCGGTGCCGGCGGAGCGGAGGCCCGGCGCGTGACGAACCGGGCCCGGTGGGTCCCGAACGCACCCGCGAGCCTGATCCGGATTCGGGAGGACCTGACGGTCGTGGGGAACGCTCAGTGGGAGGACGCGTGGACCGACCAGGTCGCCGGGGCCTACCTGCCGGCCCTGTTGGGTCGTCTCGCCGATCGGGCGGACGGCGAGCCAGTCCAGGGGATCCGCGACGACAACCGATCCTGCCTTCTCCCAGAGAGGACCGTCCAGGTGGAGGACACGGAGTACTTCCTCTCCGTCAAGGGGTGCGGGGCCGAGTACGATGCGTTCACGCCGGTCAAGCTCTCCCCTCCCGGTTAAAGACCGTGTGCCATGATCCGCTGGTCGCCGAGCGCCTCGGGCGGGAGGCCGCCGCCGATACCCCATTCATCGTTGGAGAGCGGTGGTGGGGGTATGCCCCGTACGGGGGACAGGCCGGTGACAGCGCGCTCCTGGCGCTGCTCGCGAGCAGTCGGGCCGATCGCAACCAGATCGCCGGGTTCTTCATCTGTCCCGTCGTCGCCGCCGTCCGGCTGCCCGACGACATCGCCGAGCTGGCCTCGAAGTTCTACTGGTACCGTCGGTACGACGGGGCGTACTGGCAGGAGCTCCGTCTCATGCCGTCCAACGTCCGACTGTACTTCCACAGCCCGGTGACGCTCGGGCTGGACAGCGGCCGGGTCTTCTCGTTGTTCGGGCTCACGGACCTCGCCACCTGCGAAGCGTTCCTCGAACGGCTCATGCGCTCCACCGTCGCGGCCATCACCCTGTTCGCGAGGACCGTCCGGTTCGATGAGGTCCACGACCGGTTCACCGGACTCGACTACGACGAGGTCTACCTGGACAAGGACGCCGTGATCGCCCCGGACGGCACCCTCCACTTCGCCGATCTCGAGGGGGTCGAGGGGTTCCACGCGTCCGGTCCCCCCGAGGTCCGTCAGCGGATCGAGGACCAGTACTTTCACAACCTGTACGAGGCGACCTATGCGATCGAGGCGATGGCCCAGGAGACCTATCGGCTCCTCGGCCTCACGGACTCCCTCCCCGACCGCCACCGCTGGACGCTCGATGTCCTGGAAAGGGCCTGTCGGCCCGACCCGTATGTCCGGGTCGAACGGGGCCGGGACCGTACCACGATCGTGATCACCCCCGCGGCCGCCGAGGCTGAGGCGACCGTTGAACTGGAGTGGGCCACTGAAGGAGCCGAGCTATGAACGTACCTCGCGCCCAGGAGCTGCTGAACGCCGCGTCGAACGCCTCGGGGTACAATGGCTCCCGGGATGAGACCGTCGAAATGCTCCAGGCGCGGCTCCTGGAGCCGCATCCGGCGGCCCAGCGGGACCAGCTGGCGGCCCGGGCCGGCCAGTTGGAGCCGGTCGCAGCGCGAGCCCGGGAGCTCCGCCGTGCTCTCGATCAGGTCCGGGGCCCCAAGGTCCCGACGATCGTCTTCGGCCTCCCCGCGGAGCACGACAAGCTCCGCGCCGAACTGCTCCAGCAGATGCAGCAGGTCTCCGAGCTGAGCCGCGAGGCGACCGTCCTCAAGGCGCTCGTTCCGGACGGGACCGGCGACTACGTGATGATCTCCCCGGACGGACGACGGGTGATCACGAAGCTGTCGGTGTGGGCGCCCCGATACGCTGCCGCCTCCCTGGCCGACTTCGTGGGCGCCCTCGCCTACACGGACAATCAGCTGAAGGCCGTGCTCACCCGCGCCGGGATCCTGGTCCAGAGCGTCATCGCCGAGGAGTCGGCCGCCGCCCGCGCCTGGTTCCCCTCCTCGGAGGACGGCGACGACGAGGCCCCGAACCTCACGGTCGACCAAGGGACCCGAACCCAGGCCCGGGGGATCGCCCTCACCCTCGCAAAACCCGAACGCTCTCCCGGCGATCTCTACGCCGACTTCATCTCGACCAGCGAGCAGGTCGGCCAGCTCGGGGTCCCGACGGGCGAGGTCGATGTCGTGGCCGCGATCCTGATGACCAACCCGGCGGGCTGCGCGGCCGCCCTCGCGCGGTATCGCGCGATCCAGGGGATCGTGGCGACCGCGCTCGGGCGCTACCTGCAGACCGCGCTGCCCGCGGCCATCCTCAGCGACCTCCCCCCCGCCGCGGATGCCTGGCTGGGCACGAGGCTCGCCCAGATCATCGCGGGGATCCCCAACCTCGGTACGGCCGAGTACGCGATCCTGACCCGGTCCCCCTACCAGGTCGACGTCGTGCTCCAGCGGTACGCCGCGGCCTCGGATACGATCCGCAAGCTTGGCTACGCCCCCGACCCCGGCGGTGTCACAGCGGCCGTCCTGATGGCGGTCTCCCCCCACCCCACGGACCGGTTCCTGCCCCGCATGTCGGTACCTCGACGACCACCTCCGGGAAGTGATCGCCTCCCCGGCGGCCGCCGGGATCCTAGCGGCCAACCCGCTGGCCCCCGAGGAGGCGTGGGATTTCTTCCAGGGGGCGGTCGGGGCGGTCACCCGGTCCGGCTTCTTTGATGTGACCGCCGAGATCGACTATCTCGCCCTGATCCTGAGCCTGGACCCGGGTCCGTTCCTCTCCTCGGCCCTCCCGTCGGGCACCTTCGTGCCGGGGGTCGATCTGCCCCCGCCGGCATCGCTCCAGGCCTCCGCTTTCGTGGCGTACCATACCCAGGTCTACCCGAGGTTCGTGATCTGGAGCGCCGCGCACCCGGTCCACTTCCACTCGGTGCCGGCGTTCGGGTAACCTGCGACCGTTCGGCCCCCCCCAGCCGGGCCCTCCGCTCCGACGAAGGGCTCTTGTACCCCTCCCCGACGTTGGCCCGTCCAAGCCCCCCTGGGGGCCATGGACCCATGCCCGACGTCACGTTCCTGGTCAACAATCTCTGGATACTGATCGCGGCCCTCCTGGTCTTCACCATGACCATCGCGGTCGGGTTCCTGGAGGTCGGCGAGCTTGGGGAGGATCTCTGGCGGAGCCTCCACAAGACGATGCTCATCACCGGGATCGGCCTCGTGGTGATGATCGTCGTCGGGTTCGACACCGCCTTCGCCCCCACCGTCCTGGGCGGCTTCATCGGCAATCCGGCCTACCACGGCGTGCTGGCGGGCGGCTTCGACCCGACGCTCTCGCTCTCGCAGTGGTGGTCCCAGACCGCGACCGGGAGCGGGACCGAGCTTACGGTCGGGACGTACTTCCTGTTCGAGGACGCCTTCGCCACCGTCACCCTCGCGCTCGTGGGGGTCATCGTCCTCCGGAAGATGCGGCTGCGCGCGTTCCTGCTCTACACGATCCCCTACTTCGCCATCATCTGGGCCCTTCCGGCCGCCTGGATCTGGAACCCCTCCGGATGGCTCGCGAAGATGGGGGTCGTCGACTTCGCGGGAGGGCTCGTGGTCCACGGGGCCGCCGGTGCGGCCGGCCTCGCGATCCTATGGCAGATCTGGCGCGAGGAGAAGGCTCGCGGCTTGACGGAAAGCCCTTCGATCCCCCTCAAGATCACTCCGACCTGGCTCACGTTGGGAGTGCTCCTCCTTTGGGTCGGGTGGTTCGGTTTCAATCCGGGCAGCGTGCTCCAGTTCAACTCGGAGGTGCCCGTCGTGGTGCTCACCACGTTCCTCTGCGCCGGCACCTCCTACCTGTCGACGATGGGCACCAAGTTCCTGGTCACCGGCAAGGACCCCGGGATGGCGTTCGCGGCGAACGGGATCATCATGGGGCTGATCGTGATCACCCCGCTCGCGGGGTTCGTGAGCCCGGGAAGCGCGGTGATCCTCGGGATCCTCTGCGGCCCCCTGTTCGTCGTCGGCGAGCATGCGGTCTCCGAGGTCAAGTGGTTCTCGGACCCGGTGGGGCTGTTGCCCGGCCACCTGCTCGGGGGCCTGTTCGGCCTGATGATGATCCCCGTGTTCGCCCAGAACACGTTTTCCGCCCTCTCGGGAGCGCCGGGCCTTCCGAACGGTCTCCTGTTCGGCGGCGGTTGGCCGGCCGTCCATCAGGCGGGGTTGGAAGCGTTCGCGATCCTCGCCGTGGTCGTGACCGTCTTCGTCCTTTCCTTCGTCTCGGTCTGGGTGATCGCCCGGATCCTCGGCGGGATCACCCGCCACCCCAACTCGCCGGAACCGCAACCTTAGCTGGCTACAACGCCACCTTGTTGTCGGGGGTCAGAAACTCCCTGCGCCGGTGGCCGGTCTCCATGTAGATCGTCTTCTCGGCGATCTTGCAGGCATTGTCGGCGATCCGCTCGAGGTGGCGTGAGATGAGCACGTAGATGACGAGCTCAGGGGGCTCGGGAGGGTCTCCCTGGAGCCCGTGGATGCACTCCTTGAGCACCTGCCGGTTGAGCTCGTCGACCGCGTCGTCCGCGTCGTAAACCTCCGTGGCCAGTCGGACGTCCCCGTTCTCGAACGCTGACATCGACGCCCGGACCATCGCGCATCCCTGCTCGCACATCATCTCGAGAAGGTGCCACTGGGGGAGCGGGGGCTTCACCGGCGTGTCCCGGACATACTTCGCCACGTCGAGGCCGAGGCGTCCGATGCGGTCGAGGTAGGTATTGACCTTGAGGACAGCACCGAGCGTCCGGGCATCGCGGGCGGCTGGCTGCCGGGCTATCAGGATGCGGATCGCCTCGTGTTCGATGTCGACATCGAACGCGTCGAGCCGGTCGTCCATGCTCACCACCCTGGCGGCCACAGCGGGGTCGGCTGCTTTCATCGCGGCCATCCCCTGTTGGACCATCTGGAGCGACCAGTCCCCCATCTCCACAAGATGGGTCTTGATCATGGTGATCTCCCCGTCGATCGGGCGGTTCGTCAACAGCTTCGGCGCCGGCTCCGGGGTATCGCTCATCCAAACCTTCCCGTCAGGTACTGCTCGGTGAGGGGCTCCTTCGGGGTCTCGAACATTGCCGCGGTAGGTCCGAACTCGATGAGCTCGCCGAGGTACATGAACGCAGTATAGTCCGCCACTCGGGCGGCTTGTTGCATGTTGTGCGTCACGATCACGATCGTGTACTCGCCCTTCAGGTCCCGGATAAGCTGCTCAATTTTCGCGGTGGCGATCGGGTCCAGGGCCGAGCATGGTTCGTCCATCAGCAAGACCTCGGGCTGGACCGCCAGCGCGCGGGCGATGCAGAGGCGCTGCTGCTGCCCGCCGGAAAGGTGGGCCCCCGGCCGGTGGATCTGCTCCTTCACTTCGTCCCAGAGCGCCGCCTGCTTGAGCGCCCGGATCACGGCGGCATCGAGGACGTCGCGGTTCCTCTGCCCGTTGAGCCGGAGGCCCGCACAGACGTTCTTGTAGATCGACATCGTCGGGAACGGGTTCGGCTTCTGGAACACCATCCCGATCCTGTATCGCACATCCGACGCGTCGAGGCCGTAGATGTCTTCCCCGTCCAGTAGGACGTGGCCCTCGGCGTGCGCCTCGGGGGTGACCTCATGCATGCGGTTGAGGCACCGGATCAGCGTCGATTTCCCGCACCCGGACGGCCCAATGATCGCGGTGGCCGCGTGGGTGGGGACCTGGAACGAAACGTCCTTGATCGCCTTGTTCTTCCCGTAGTACGCCGAGACTCGGTCGACCTTCAGTTTGACGACCGTGTCCGCGAAGGTGTGGACGGTGGGCATCTACATCCCGCTCCCCGGCAACCGACGCTTCAGAATGAACCGGGCAGATAGGCTCAGCGCCAGCATGATCGCGATCAGGATGACCGCCGCCGCCCACGCGTCGGCCTGCCAGTTGGAGTTTTCCTGACCGAAGCCCCAGAGGTACACCAGTAGGGGGATCGGCACGACGGATTGGTTCCACCCGGTGAACCCGGAGCGGGTCTGCAGCTCCAGAAGCAGCAGCGGGGCGGATTCGCCCCCGGCCCGGGCAATCGCAAGCAGGGCGCCGGTCACGACCGCGCCCGCACCGTTGGGGAGGATGATCTGCAGGACGGAGCGGTACTTCGGGATCCCGAGGGCCAGGGCGGCCTCCCTGGTTGTCTGGGGTACGAGCTTCAACGATTCTTCGGTCGTCCGGACCACGACCGGTAGCATGATGATCGCGAGGGCGGACCCCCCGGAGATGACCGAGTAGACCAGGACATGCTGCCAGACCACGATGACGCTGAATACGAACACCCCCACGACGATCGAGGGGACGCCGGCGAGCACGTCCACCAGGAAGCTCAAGGTCCGGCCCATGGGGTTACGGCCGTACTCCGAGAGGAACACCCCGGCGAGGATGCCCACGGGCAGCGCCAAGGCGGAGGCGAACAGCATCAGGTAGAACGTGCCCTCGAGAACGGGTTCGATCCCTCCGAACAACTGGCACGAGAACGCCGGAGGAGCCCCCGGGGCGTTGGAACACGGAAGCGGCTCTTGGTTGTTGGTCAGAAGGCCGATCCCGGAGCCTTCGAACGCAGGGAGCGCGTGGAGGAGGGAGCTGTAGACGATGTAGACCAAGATCCCAATCGCGAAGGCGACGGACAGCAGGGTTAGCACATAGGTGACGGCGTTGGTGAGCCGCCGTCGAAGGGAAACGCCGCCCATCTCAGGCGCTCACCTCCGGGGACCGGAAAAGACCACGGACCATCAGGCGGGCGACGATGTTCACCAGCACGGTGATCCCCATCAGGAGAAGGGCCGCCTCGATGAGGGCGCTCGACTCCTTCGGGGTAGCGTTGGTGAATTCGTTCGCGATGGCGCTGGCGATGGATTGGCCCTGGCTGAAGAGGGACGTCGGAACGCCGTCGTTGTTGCCCACGGTCATGGTGACGGCCATGGTCTCCCCCAGGGCCCGCCCGAGGCCGAGGATGATGGCCCCCAGGATCCCCGTCCGGGAGAACGGAAGAACGGCGGTGCGGGTGGTCTCCCACCGGGTCGCCCCGAGTGCGAGAGCGGCCTCCCTTTGGGCTCCCGGGACCTGGGCCATCGACTCCCGGGCCACCGCCGAGACCGTGGGGATAAGCATCACCGATAGGATCACCCCCGCCGTGAGGAGGTCCGAACCCGTGTACGTCCCGGGGAACAGGCTCCCAAGGCCGGGGATCTGCCCCAAGGTAGCGTGGAGCCCGGGGTCCACGCTCGTGCGCATGAACGGTACCGAGCACCACGAACGCCCAGAGACCGTACACTACGCTGGGGATCGCGGCCAGCAGCTCTACGCCGGCCGCCCCGATCGTTGCGATCCAGCCGCGAACCTGCTCCGAAAGGAAGATGGCGATCCCCAAGGAGATCGGGACCCCCAGCAGGAGCGCGATCCCGCTCGTAATCAGCGTTCCCAAGAGGAACGGGTACGCCCCTGTGTAGACGTCCGTTACCGGGTTCCAGACGGAACCGGTGATGAACCCGGGGCCGTAGTGGAGGATCGTTGGGTAGGAGTTGTGAGCCAAGACGGCGGCGATCGAAACGAATACGACGGCGCTCAGGAGGGCGAGCAGCCCCGTCCCGCCCTGGAACACCCACTCGAGCACCCGCCGGAGTCGGGGGTCGCCACGGGGCCTCGAAGGGGAGGGGCGGGGATTCACGGATCGCTCGCCCCGGAAGGGTTGGCCTATTCCTCGCTTGCTATCTCGCCTTAACAGTGCGCGACGGCCGCCCCGTTGTAGGTGAAAGCCGCCAGTTCCGTCTGATCCAGCGCGACGATGTTCGCCGGTAGGGGTACGTAGTAGAGCTGGCCCGAGTCGGCCTGACCTTCGTGGATGGTCCAGTTCCAGAACGAGACCAGAGCGTCCGCCTGCGCCGAGGTGAACGTACTCCCGAGGGTCGTGAGTTCCTGGTAGCTCATCAGGTAAGTGAACGTAGAGATCGGGTAGTCCTGAGCGCACGGGCTCGTTCTCGATAGAGACGTTGTACCAGTCCTTGGCGTCGGTGGCCGCAGGAAGGGTCCCTGGGTAGTCCTTGATCGCGTTAGCGGTGGAGTTCAGGGACGGCAGCACGTAGTTGCCGGCCGGGTTCTGTACGGACCCGTAGCTGATGCCGTTGGACAAGGCGTATTCCAGGTCCACGTACCCGATGGTGTACTCGGTCTGCTGAACGTAGCTCGCGACAGCGCCGTTCCCTTTCTCGCCTGTGCCAGTGGGCCAAACGACGCTGGTCGCGTACCCGACCGTGCTCTTCCAGGAAGCAGATTCACTGGACAGGTACTCGGTGAACGCGAAGCTGGTCCCGGAGCCATCGGATCGGTGCACGACCACGATGGAGTTGCTGGGCAGCGTCACGCCGGTGTTGAGGTTCTGGATCATGGTGTCGTTCCAG
This sequence comes from uncultured Thermoplasmata archaeon, assembly GCA_963708255.1. Lineage (GTDB taxonomy): Archaea > Thermoplasmatota > Thermoplasmata > Lutacidiplasmatales > UBA184 > Lutacidiplasma. The sequence goes on along the minus strand of CAVPSE010000002.1, from coordinate 71,406 downwards.
CTCGTGATTGTCCCGAGGTAGATATCCGCGAGGATGGTCCCGTTGAACTTCAACGTCGGGACGCCCGGTACGTTGTAGATCATCGTCACGGCGCCGGCGGACTCCGGCATCTCGACGACATTAGGATCAGTGACCTGCTGCGCGGGGGACAGCGGGGCGTCGCTGGCGGCGATGTCCACGGTCTTGGCGGCCAGGTCGCTGATGCCGGTTCCGCTACCCACCGAGGAGTAGGTGACCGCGCTGGCGGTGTAGTCCGTCTCCCAGGTATACATCAGGGGGTAGACGAACGTTGATCCCGCGGCCGTAAGGGTCTGGCCGGAGGGGACCGTGCAGGCCTGGGTGTTCCCGTTGTTGTTGTTGTTGTTATTGTTGGCCTTCGTCCCGAACCAGCCGGCCTCGAATCCCACGACGACCAGTACGATCACGATCAGGACCACGGCAACCGCGGCCCACATCCCCGCGCTGCTGCCTTTCGGCTTCTGCATCATCTGCTTGTCTGGTGTGCTCATTCTTCTTTCTCCTTCGAACTTCGGTCGGTCTTCCGATAGAACCCGGTCCGTTCCTCGCCGTCAGTCCCGGCCTTCAGGAGCTGGGACGACTGCGACACGGGCGCACCGAGCCACGAGCAAGCCACCGGTCTCGGGGATATAGTCCGACCCGGCGTAGAATATACTCGTATACGGTTCTATATGGTAGCCTATGTACCTCATGGTTCCGGCCGTAGGTCCGTAACGGACCGTGATACCGGAGCACCCCTCCGGAAAGACCTTGCCTCCCCGTGGTTGGCGGGAGGGCCATGACGTTCGGGCAGCTCGAGCGGGACGCGTGGCAGGACCCTCGGGTGGCTCAGGCCTACGCAAGGGGGTTCCCCCGAGTGACGGGCGAGGCGGTCGAGCCTCTCTTGGATCTTGTTCACGCGGGCCTAGGCGATCGGATGGTCGACATCGCCTGCGGGCCTGGCACCGTAGGGCTCCGAGCCGCGATCCGCGGGAGCCGCGTGGTGGGAGTTGACCTCTCTCGGGCGATGCTCCGGCTCCCCCGACCGGGTCCGCCCGATTGGGACCCGATCCAGGGGTCCGCTCATCACCTCCCGTTCGCCACGGGGAGTTTTGATGTGGCTGTCACGAACTTCGGCCTCCTCCACTTCCCACGCCCTGAGGCCGCCCTCGCCGAGGCGGTCCGCGTCCTCCGACGGGGCGGCCGAGCGGCCTGGTCGGTGTGGGGGGAGGATGCGTTCGCCTTCCAAGTGATACCGAAATCTCTGCTCGCCCTCGGGCTCGATCCCCGACTGCCACCGGGGCCGGGGTTCTTCCAGTTCGGGACCCCAGAGCGGTTCGCGCAGGCCCTCGAGGTCGCCGGGCTCGAATCCATCGATGTTCGGCGGCTCTCTTGGGACGCCGCGTTCGAGAGCGACCGTGCGTTCTGGCGCGTCTTCGAGCGGGGATCCGCTCGTACCCGGGCCGCGATCCGTGCCCTCACAGCGGAGGGACGCGTCCAGCTCCGAGGCGAGGTAGGTCGCCGTCTCGCGGAGTTCCAGACCCCTTCGGGCCTGGCGGTCCCCACGACTGCCGTCCTGGCTTCCGGCGTCCGCCCGTAACTAGGGGCGACGAATCGTCCGCCCGGCTAGCCCCCGGAGGGGGGCTTTGGACCCACCACAGTCGGTTCGTTCGGCACCCCGGGCGCGAGGGGCGGGGGCGGACGCCGGCGTCGGACCCGAAGGAGGAGGGCAACCCCGAGGATCATGGCCAGGACCAGCGCAACGTACAACGCCACACCAAAGACCCCCAAGGGCCCGAGGTCCGTCGTCGACCCGACGCACGCGTCGGAGATCACCCAGTTAGGGCCTACGGACGCGTTGAGCCAGTGCCCGGCGGCGTCCTCCACGGATACGTTGACGATGAACTGTCCGAACCGGCTGAACGTGTGGGTGGGGGTCGCCGTCGAGGAGGCGGGAGTCCCGTCCCCGAACGTCCAGTTGTACCAGGTACGGGACCACACCACCCGTGATGTTCCCGAAGAACACGAAAGTCTCGTGGCCTTGCCCGCAGTTCCACTGTCCGCCGAGGTCGGAGTAGGATACGTTCGCGGCCAGCGGCGGCGATGCCGACGGGGCCACGAACGACCCCGGCCCGGCCGCGGCCGCGGTGGGCATGGACCCCCCGCCGACCACCAGGACGAAAAGGATCGCCACGCTCGTCAGCGCAGTCGGGCCTCCCGAGGGTTCCACGGCGGGCCGGAGCCGAACGACGTTCTTAATCCTCGTCGGCGCAAACACTCTCGCTACACAGTGTCCCGGCGGGGCCGGTGACTACGGTCGGTCCCAGGGACCCACGGGTGGTTCGGCCGGGGCCTCCCCCGGTCGGAACTCCTGCGGCGTCTCGGACCAGGCTGGGACGGCATAGCAGAGGGGGCGTTGGGCACGGCGGGCCGCCTCGCGCTGTCGACCGACCCGGTACGTTACCACGGCGATCCCACAGGCGAGGGTGATTGCCAGGGCCGCGGCCAGGGCCGTGAGCAGGTTGGTCGTTTCGGTCGGGCCCCGGCCGCTCGACGGGGCTGGGGAGCCGATGGGGTTCCCGAGGGTGCCGGTAACGGTGAGGTTCGTCCCGGCGGAGGCGGCGCTGCCCTGCGAGTCCGTCACCGCGACGGAGTACCCGAACGTCCCTGACAGGTCTGTGGGGCAGGTGAGCACCGAGGGGTCGGAGGATGTGCAGTTCGACGTGGCGCCCGCCCAGTGGGTACTGGTACGGGGGACTGCCGCCCGACGCGTTGGCCGTGAGGGTCACGGTCTCCCCCACGACGATGGAGACAGGTCCGGTCTCGATCGTCACGGCAAGGCGCGGGAGGGCCACGGTGAGGTTCAGGGAGGTCGCGATGGTCTCGGCGAGGCTGTCCACGACGGTGAGGGTGACGGAGTAGACCCCGGCGGTCTGGAAGGTGTGGCCGGTCGAGGGGCCGGGAATGGACGGGCTCCCGTCGCCGAACGACCAGGTGTCGTTGTACGGGCCAAGGCCTCCCGAAACCGACGCGCGGAACTGGTCCGACGCCCCAGGAAGGACCGCCAGCTGAGTCGGGACTAACGACGCGGCGAGAGGGGAGAGGAGCGCCCAGAGACCGTCCCGGTACGAGGCTCCGTCCAGGCCGCCGAACATCACGATGTAGCCGAGACCGGCATCATACGTCGCGGAGCTGCCCGGCCCGGGCGAGGGGGCTGGAGGAGAGGTTGATCCCGAGGTTCGTCCAGACGTGGCTGCTGAACTCCCAGCTGTCGGAAAGGATCGTGCTGTTCTGCCCCCCGTAGAGGACGAGCGCGTTGCGTCCCGGATCCGACGCCGTGGCGGCACTGTATCGGGCCGAGGGAGCGGTCCCGACCGACGCGGAGAGGTTCGACCAGCGTCCCGAGTGGAACGACCAGGTGTCCGCGAGGGGACCCATCGAGGCGGACTGGCCCCCGAACAGGACCGTGATCGCGTCCGACGGGTCGAACGCCACGGCCGCGTTGGATCGGGGGGACGGTGCGACGAACCCGGAACCTCCGAGCTGCGTCCACGTCCCCCCGGCGTAGTTCCAGGTGTCCCCAAGGACCGTTCCGGAGGCGTCGAGGCCGCCGAAGAGGAGGACCAGGCCGTCGACCGAGTCGTAGACCCCGGCCGCCCCGCTCCGTGGCGGCGGGGTCACGTCCCCTACGGCCACCAGTGGGCTCCACGCCCCTCCGGAGAACCGCCAGGCATCCCCCATGGCGCCCGCCGACCCCTCGCCTCCGAACAGGAGGAGGTAGCCGTCGTGGACGTCGTCGACGAACGTCGCACCGCTCCGGGGGGGCGGCGCGACCGCGAGCGACGACGTCAGGTTGGTCCAAATGCCTCCCTGCAGCTTCCAGGTGTCGCCGAGGGGGCAGATGTGGACCCCGCATCCGCCGAAGAGGATCGAGTACCCATCCGCGGCGTCGTAGGCGAGCGCCGCGCCGCTCCGGGGGACGGGCGCCGGGCCGTGGCCGCTCGGCCGGTCCCACCCTTCTGCGGCGGGGGAGGCCACGGAGGAGGCGTAGGGAGTGACGGGGGCGAGGACCGGCGAGGCCACCGGGGCCGGGGTCGCTGCCGGCGGAGCGACGTCGAGGGAGTGGACGGCCGGCGCGGGGGCGCTGCCCCAGATGCCCAGGCCGCCGAGGACGACGAGGACCGCGAGGCCGCCGAGGAGGAAGGTGCGGGCGTGCCGCCGGGAGGGGCGAGCCGGTGGCGGGATAGCGAGGGGGAGAAGCATGCGCATAGATGCGTAGTCCTGGTTTCTGCCATTTGAGCGTTCCGGCTTATTTTGTACCTCCTAACGATACGTCGCACTCCCCCCTTCTCCGACGGCACCACCCGCCTTCCGACCCATGCGGAGAGAGCCCGACGGCGGGGGTCAGAGCGGGGCCGGTCAGCGCCCGCGGCACCGTTCGGCGAGCCGTCGGGGGGCGTCCTCAAGGGCGCGCCGGACCCCTTCGACAGGGAGGCCCGCGCCGTGGGCGATCTTTCGGGCGATCTCGATGCCGAGCAGCTGGTCCGGGGCGTGGGCGTCCGAGTCGACCACCAGGTCCGCCCCGGCCTCGAGGGCGACCCGGGCGACGTGGCCATTGGCGAGGCTATGGCCGCGCCGTCCGCTGATCTCGAGGAAGGTCCCGTGGGCCCGGGCAAGCTCGGCGTCCCGCGGGTCCAACAGGCCCGGATGGGCGAGAAGGTCCACGTCGCGGCAGTCGATCGCGGCATGGTTCGTCCCGGGGGGAACCGGTTCCACCGGGGTCTCCCCGTGGACGATGACGATCTGGGCCCCCGCCCTCCGGGCGACGCGGGCCACCTGACTGATGCGTGGGGCCGGCACCATCGACACCTCTACTCCGATGAGGGGGATCATGGGACCGTCCTCGAACGCCCGTGCCTCTGCCGCGAGGCGACCGAGCAGAGGGCGGGGGTCGTCCAACGAAACATGGTCCGTGATCGCGAGCACACGGTGCCCCAGCCGATCGGCGTGGAGCCACATGTCCGTGGGGGCCGTCGTGCCATCGGTGAGGAACGTGTGGGAGTGGAAATCGAACCGGGGCCGGTCTGTCAGGAGCGGGAGCCCAGCATTGGTTCCGGAGGAGGGTCGTCGCGCCGCGGGCATCCCTACAGCCCGTCGGCCGGAACGCTATAACGGCCGCGCCGCGTCGGTCCGGGGGTCCGATCGGGCCGGCCGATCGAGCTCGGACGAAGGCGGGACCACACGGAATGTCAGGGCGCTCGCAGGATGAAGCGGGATACCGCCTGGGCCGGTCCGTCCGACCGCCCCGCTTCCACCCGGACCATGCCGAGAACCGATGGTTGCTCGCCGCCGGGCTCGCGCTGGTGCTCGGGGCGGCCGCCGCCGCGACGTTCCTGGTCCTCTCCGCCCCCGCCGCGCATTCCTCGCCCCCGGTATCGGTGACCGTCGGCCCCAACGAGTCGGCGGCCCCGTTCCCCGTCAGTCCGGAGTTCTGGGGGGGGAACATCGGGACCAGCAGCCCCCTCGCCGGAATCTTCACCGGGGATGCGGCGGGCACGCCGGTGTCGTACTACCGATGGCCGGGCGGCCAGGCGGGCGACGGGATCAACTACTCCAGTGGGGTCCTCGTGAACGCCACCACCGGCGCCGTGTCGAACGTCACGACCAATCTCACCAGCTTTGTGACGTGGTGCGAGACGTTCGGCTGCCACGCGATCCTCGAGCTCCCGGCGGAGATCGACGACCCGTCGACCGCCGCGTACGACGTTTCGTACACCGAACGGGTCCTCGCCTTCCACCCCTCCTACTGGGAGATCGGTAACGAGCCCGCCATCTGGACCCACTTCGAGATCCCCTGGTCCGAGTGGAACGCGAGCCAGGCACAGAACGCGACCCCCGAGCAGTTCGCCCAGGCGGTCCGGGCGTACGACATTGCGATCCATTCGGTGGATCCGTCGGCGCCGATCATCGGCTTGGGAGGGGTCGGCACCGGCGCCTTCGCCGAGGCCGAGTGGATCCAGACGGTCGTCGCCGTCAACGGCCCGAACCTGACCGCGGTGGCGATCCACGTCTACCCGGCCGGCACCCCTCCGAACGGGACGGCGACCCTCACGCAGTTCTATTCCAATCTGACGGGAGCCCGGTCCCTGGCCCTCCGGATCCCGCAGGACCGGGCGGCCATGCGCGCCGGGTGTTTCACCTGCACCGGGCTCAAGCTCCTGGTGACCGAGTTCGGGTCCGGAAGTTCGCCCGGCGGCTTCTCCAGTTTCGAGACGTCCTTCCCCCAGGTCCCGTTCGTCGCCCACGAGATCGCCGAGGGGCTCGACTTCGGGGTCCCGGGCCTCTATCTCCGTCAGCTCGCGACCCCGCACTCGGGGAGCTGGGTCGACACCTCGACCGGGACCCAACACCCGCTCTACGTGCTCTACAACGAGCTCCTACCGTTGTTGGGGAGCGTCGTGATCCCCACCAACGTCACCCCCTCCACGCCGTCCGTGGCCGTCGTCGCCACGGAGGCGGGAGCGAACACGTCCCGGACGATCCTCGTCGTGAACGGCAACGCGTCGGAGGCGGTGACGGTCCATCTCCCCGCCCCGCTCGTGAACGTCGGGGCCGGCACGGTCTTCGCCTGGAACTCCTCCTCGTCGCTCCCGGTCTCCGCCCCCGTGAGCCTCAATGGAAGCTCCCTCTGGCACCTTCCTCCGATGAGCCTCCTGATGATCCTCTCCGGTGCGCCCGGTGGCGGACCGCTGGTGGCGGAGCACTCTTCGCCGCACGCGGCCTTGCCGGTGACGGGGGTCGACGGCTCGCGGGACGCGATCGCCCGACCGCGACCCTAACGCCTCAGACCGGCCTCTCTTCGATGGCCTTCGCGAACGCCCGGAGCATCTCCGCGGCGTTCCCGAGGTGGCGCGGGGAGATCTGCTCCACGTTCACTCCCAGGGACAGCTCGATCCCCTCGGCCCGAACCCCGTCCCGGACGGTCCGATAGACCCCGAGGGCCCGTTCGATGGAGCGGGCCCCGGCCGTCGCGTCGTCCCCGCCGAGGATCGCACGCTCGGCCGCCTCCGGGATGTCCGCGCCGAGCCACCGTACGAACTCGGCGTCCCCTTCGTCGGCGATCGGTGCGACGCTCATCAGCACGGGCGCCGGTGGGAAGCCGCCCTGTCGGCAGAGCCGGTCGTACTCCCGGAGCATCCGGAGCACGGACTCTCCGTCGAAGACGATCTGGGTGGTGAAGAAGGCGGCGCCGGCGCGTGTCTTCTGGAGCATCCGGTGGCGCCTCGCCGGTCCGCTGCGGGATGGCGATGTTCCCTAGCCCGCCCGAGGCGGGCGATAGGATCGGCGCGAGGATCCGGTCGGCCTCCACGACCGTCGGGCCCGGGTACGGGATGTATCGGCTCGAGCCCCCCACGAGGACCACGTGCCGGATCCCGCGCTCGACGGTCTCCCGGCCCCACGTGGCCACGGCCTCGGGAGAGGCGAGGTGGGCGACGACCTTGTTGACGATCGTGGGTCGCCCTGTGGCGTCCTGCAGACGACGGGCGAACGTCCGGGTGTCCCCGGACCGGTAGGTACGGTCGGCCGTCGTGGTTCTCATCGACCAGTTCCGGTATATCGATGGCGTCCACGCGATCGAGCCCCTCGAGGAGGGTCGCGATCTCCCGGGCGGCCGCCTCCGCCCGGGACGACGCCGCCCGGGCCGAGGGTGGGACCGGCTCGAACAGGAGGGGGCGGTCCGAGAGGGCCTCAACGAGCGTGCGAGCCATGGAACGCCGGCGGGACGCCGTGCCTCCGGCTTCACGCCGGGGGCGATATGACGGTGCGCACGCGACCCGACGTTGCGGGCTACGCAATCCGGCCGCGCCCTAGGCAACGGGGCCGGGGGCGGGCAGGCGGAACAGTCGTCGGGCGTTGCGCCCCAGGATCGCGAGCCGGTCTTCCTCGGGGATCCGCAGGCCCTCGATCAGGCTGAGCGACGAGTCGATCGAGAGGAGCGGCCAGTCCGAGCCGAACAGGAGCCGGTCGGGGGTCCCGATGTAGGCGAGGACCCCCTCGAGTCGCTCCCGGGCCTCGGTGATCATCCGCGCATAGTACGGCAGGGACGGGGGGCCGAGGAGCCCGGAGGTGTCGGCGTAGACGTTCTCGTTCTTGTACACGACCTCCGCCGCCTCCTCGACCCACGGGTTACCCAGGTGGCAGAGGACGAACCGGACGTCCCGGAAACGGACCGCCACCTCGTCCACCTCGATCGGACGAGCGAACTTGAGCCGGGCGTCCGGGTCCATGGTGTCCCCCTGGTGGACCATGACGGGGAGCCGCCGCCGGGCCGCGAACTCGTACACGGGATCGAGCCGCGGGTCGTGGGGATAGAACGGGAAGTACCCCGGATACAGCTTGAGCCCCACAAGCCCGGGCGCCTCCGACCACCGGGCCAGGGCCGAGGCCACGGCCTCCGATCCTCGCGTGGGATCCACGGTCCCCACGGCCCAGAGCCGCCCGCCGGCGCCGACCACCTGGGTGCGCGACTCCTCCAGCGCCTCCTCGACGGAGGGCACGTGGTGCGTCGAGAGCACGAGGCCGGTCGCTACCCCGGCGCGGTCGAGCTCCGTCAGCAGCCCCGGTAGGTTGAACGGGACCCCGGGGTCGTACGAGTTCTTGGGGAGGTTCGGCCAGTGTCGGGTGAGGTGGAGGTGGACGTCGACCCGGTCCGGCACCTCGGGGGCCATATCCAGGGGAGGACGGGCGGGTGAATTAGGCTATACCGCGTCGCCGCCTCATGGAGGCCGGCCCGTCGGGGCCGGCCGGAGAGGCACCCCCATGACCGCGGAGAACGACTGGCTGAGCTTCCGGGACGCTCCGAAGATCCGGACCCTCCCGCCGGGACCCCGGTCCCGCAGGATGCTCGCGGCCCAGGAGAAGCTCGAGAGCGAGGCGGTCTCCTATCCCCGGCATTTCCCCATCGCGATCGCCGAGGCCCGGGGCGCCACGGTAGAAGATGTCGACGGAAACCGGTTCATCGACTGGGTGGGCGGGATCTGCGGTACTGAACCTGGGCCACCGCCATCCACGCCTGGAGGCGGCCCTCGCGCGCCAGGCGGCCAAGATCTGGCATTCGCTCGAGCTCCCCACGGAGGCGCGGCTCGAGTTCCTCGACACCCTCTCAGGAATGCTTCCCGGCCGGATGAAGAACCACTCGCGAACGATCTTCACCGTGACCGGCGGCGACGCCGTCGAGACGGCGGTGAACATCGCCGAGCACGTCACCGGTCGGCACGGGGTGGTGGCGTTCTCCGGGGCGTACCACGGGGTCCACGGCGGCGCGGCGAACCTCACCAGCGGCCGCCGGTTCCATCAGACCACCGCCTTCCATGGCGGGACGATCACCCGGGTCCCGTTCCCAGACCCGTACCGGCCCGTGCTCGGCGCTGACCACGGCTCGGCTGGGACGCTCGCGTACCTGGAGCATCTGGTCAGCGATCCGTACTCCGGTGTCGACGAGCTCGCCGCGGTGGTGGTGGAGCCGATCCTCGGGGAGGGCGGCTATATCGTGCCCCCCGACGACTTCCTCCCGAGCCTCAGGGAGTTCTGCGACCGGCACGATCTGCTCCTCATCGCGGACGAGATCCAGTCCGGCCTCGGCCGAACGGGCGCGATGTGGGCCGTGGACCATGCCGGTGTGACCCCGGACCTGCTCTGCATCGCCAAGACGATCGGGGGCGGCCTCCCCCTCTCGATGGTGTCGTACCGCGAGGACCTTCCGAAGAAGCTCCCTCCGGGGTTCCACCTCGGGACCTACCGGGGGAACCCGCTGGCTCTCGCCGTCGGGACCGAGGTCCTGAAAGTGCTGCACGAGCAGGAGTGGGCGTCGAAGACCGCCCGGCGCGGCGCGCGGCTCAAGGACCGGTTCCAGGAGATCGCCAACGAGTTCCCCGGGATCGGGCAGGTCCGGGGAAAGGGGTTCATGATCGGCGCCGAGTTCGTTAAGGACCCGAGCCACCGGGCCCCATGGGGCGACGGAGCGAACCAGATGCGTCGCGCCCTGTTCGGTCGGGGCGTCCTCATGCACACCTGCGGCCCCTACGACCAGGTGCTGAGGTTCATGGCCCCCCTCATCATCGAGGACGAGCTGCTGGACCGGGGCCTCGAGATCTTCGAAGATGCGCTCCAAAGCCTTGGGGGGACCCCGACGCCGCTCCGACCCCCGCCGATCGCCGGCTCCGAGGCCCCCAGCCATCCGGAGCTCTCGCGCCCCGCTCATCTTCCGGCGCCGTCCCACCCCCACCCGAGCCCGCCACCCCCGGGCCGCAGCCTCCCGTGATGACCGGGGGGAGGGGTCCCCCCAGGATGCGGGTCCGGGGCGCGCGCAAGCCTTGAAGGGCCGGCCCGGCTCCGGCCGTCCGTGAAGCGTCGGCCGGGCCCCGCCGGCCTTCGGCTCGGGGACCCGCACGCCCGTATCCACATCGCCGCGGTGGGATTCGAGGTGGAACGGGTCACCATCCCCGTCCTCGACGAGCGGGCGGACCGGGTCTACCTGATCACCCGATCCGGCGAGGACGCGGCCGCCCCGTTCGTGGAGGAGGTGGTCCGGCGGCTCCGGGCCGCCCCCCATCCCATCGATATCCGGGTGGAACGGACCGAGATCTGGGATGTCTTCGGGGCGCTCGCCCTCCTCCGGCGGATCTTCGACGCCGAGGGCCGCGGCGACCGTCACGCCCCCGGAGTCGTGCCGATCCGGGTCAACGTCTCCACGGGAACCAAGATCACCGCGATCGCCGGCACCCTCGCCTGCATGCTGTGGCGGGGGGAAGCGTACTACGTCCAGGTGGCCCGGACCTGGTACTCGGACCGCTCGCCGAAAGTGCGTCCGGTCAACGATGTGGTCCGCTCGGTGGACCCCGTTTCCGTCTACGAGCTCCGGGCCCCCGGGACGGAGCTCGTGGAGCTCCTCGCGGCCCTGGACCGACGGGGCGGTGTCCTGAGGAAGCGCGAGCTGCTCCGGGAACTGGGGCTCGACCGTCCCGGCCCCGACGGCCGCACGGCCACCCCCCAGGCGCAGCACAGCCGTCTTCGGACGCTCCTCACCCCGCTCGAGCACCGGTGGGGGTTCGTCGCCAGCGATGCCACGGGAGCCCGGGGCCGGGTCCGGATCACCGAGCAAGGGCGACTGGCCCTCCGGCTGTTCGGGGCCGATCACCCCAATTGAACATATTTAACGCGTTGAACACTTAATGGACTAAATACTCGGGGAACCGTAGCTCCTCCGATGTCCTACGAGCGCGGGACCCGGAAGGTTGCCGGTATCGCGCTCGTCGGTCCGTGGACGCAGCGGGTGCATCAGGCGGCGTTCGCGCCGCGGCCAATGCGCGTCCGCACCCCGGTGCCGCGGCCCTCCGACCGAGGGCCGCCGGCCGGGCCCCGTATGCCGTCCCCGGTGAGGGGCGGCTACGGGGCCGGGTCGTAATTCACCGAGATCAGCTTGACCTCGGTCATCTCCAGCATCGCCGAGCGGACGCCCTCGCGGCCGAGCCCGCTCTCCCGGACCCCACCGAAGGGGAGAGCATCCCAGCGGAGGGTCGTGGGGTCGTTGATGTGGACCCCGCCGGCGCGGATCCGACGCGCCAGTCGGAACGCTCGCCCGAGGTCGTTGGTGTAGACGGAGGCCTGCAACCCATAGAGCGTGCCGTTCGCGATCTTCACCGCGTCGTCGTCGTCCCGGAACCTCAGGATCGGGGCCACCGGCCCGAACGGCTCCTCCTGAGCGACCGCCGCGTCCCGGGGGACGTGGTCGAGGACCGTCGGGGCGAAGAACGTCCCCGGCCGGTCCGAGAGGCGCGCGCCGCCGATCATCACCGTCGCGGACCGCTTCCTGGCATCGTCCACGAGACGGTCCAGGCGGTCGAGGGCCCCGCGGTCGATGACGGGGCCGACCTGGGTCGACTCCTCGAGAGCAGGGCCCACCTTCAGCTCGCCCGCCCGGCGGGCGAACTTCGTCGCGAACTCGTCGGCGATGGACTCCTCGACCAGGATCCGCTTGGAGGCGGTGCAGACCTGCCCCGAGTAGGAGAAGGCGCCGCGGACGGCGCCCTGAACGGCCGCGTCGAGCGGCGCGTCGCCGAGGACCACGAACGGATCGAGGCCGCCCATCTCGAGGATCAGCCGTTTCGCGCGCCGGGCTGCCCGCTCGGCGATCGCCTCCCCGACCTGGGTGGAGCCGGTGAACGTCACCAGCCGCGTCGCGGGGTGATCGACGAGGGCGTTGCCGACCGCTCCGCCGGGTCCCACGACCAGGTTCAGGACCCCGGGGGGATCCCGGCGGCGGCGGCGTGGGTGACCAGGGCGGCCGCCGTGAACGGGGCCGAACTGGTCGGCTTCGCCACCACCGGGTTCCCGGCGGCGAGCGCGGGGGCGACCTTGTGGGTCAACAGGTTGAGAGGGAAATTGAACGGCCCGATGGCGACGACGACCCCGACCGGATCGCGGACCGTGAACAGGAGACGCCGTTCGTTCCCCGGCGGCAGGGCGTAGGCGTCCGCGGGGTAGCTCTCTCCGGTCAGGTGGCGGATCTCCTCGGCCGCGAAGTCGAAGACCCCGGCCGCCCGGTCCACCTCGACGCGCGCGTCCGTGATCGGCTTTCCCACCTCGGCCGAGATGGTCCGGGCCATCCCCTCCCGGTCGCCCCGGAGCCGGCGCGCGATCTCCCGGAGCATCCCGGCGCGTTGGTGCCCGGGGGTGGCCCCCCACGACTCCGCCACCGCCTCGGCAGCGTCGACCGCGGCCTTCGCGTCCTCGGCGTCCCCCACGGCGACCTCGCCGAACGGGGTTCCGAGCGAGGGGTCCGTCACCTGGGAATAACGGCCACCGTGGGGGGGCCGCCAGGCCCCCTGGATGTACAGGTCGACCCGGCGATCGGTCCCCGCGCCCATCGAACTCCTAGGCCGGATCGCCGTAGACGGTGTAGTGCCATCCCTTTCGGGCCTGGCCGGTCAGGTCGATGTAGATGTTCTTCACGACGGTGTAGTCGTTCAACGAGTCGACCCCCAGGTCCTTGCCGAACCCGGACTGTTTCATCCCGCCGTGGGGCGTCTCCGAGCCCAGGGGAAGGTGGTCGTTCGATCCAGACGTCCCCGAACCGAAGGGCGTGCGCGGCCTTCAGCGCCGTCCGGACGTCCTGGGTCCAGACGCTGCCGGCGAGGCCGTACTCGACGCCATTGGCGATCTCCACGGCCTCGTCGAAGGTCGAGAACTCCAGCACATCGAGCACCGGACCGAACACCTCTTTCTGAGCGATGCCCATGTCGGGGGCGACATCCCCCAGCACCGTCGGCGCTACGAACGCCCCGGTCGGCGGCACGGGAGCATGGACCCCGCCGATCAGCAGCTTGGCCCCCTCCTGCTCGCCCTCCTCGATCATGGTGTGGACCTTCTTGCGGTGGACCGCGTGCACCATGGGTCCCAGGTCCGTTGTCCGCGACAGCGGGTCTCCCATCCGCACGGTGCGGACCCGGTCGAGCAGACCCCGGACGAACCGCTCCTTGAGGGTGCGGTGCACGATGAGGCGCGTGGCTGCCGTGCAGTCCTGTCCGCCGTTGACGAACCCTCCCACCATGGCCCCCTCGATGGCGGCCGCCACGTCGGCGTCCTCGAACACCACGAACGGGGCCTTGCCGCCGAGCTCCAGCTGCACGCGCTTCACCGTGCCACTGGCGGCCTCCATGATCTTCCGGCCGGTCGCGGTGTCCCCGGTCAGGGAGACCAGGTCGACCTTCGGGTTCCGGGAGAGCTCATCGCCGACCTCCCCGCCGGGCCCGGTGATCACGTTCAGGGCGCCAGGTGGGATCCCGGCATCCTGGAAGGCGCGACCGAGCTCCAGGGTGGTGAGCGGGGTCCAGCTGGCGGGCTTCAGGATCACGGTGTTGCCGGTGATCAGGGCCGGTCCGATCTTCCAGACCGCCATCATGATGGGATAGTTCCACGGAGTGATCGATGCGACGACGCCGACCGGTTCCCGCCGGAAGATCGTGGTCCCGTCCCCCGTGAACTCCCCGGGGCTCCGCGCGTCGAGCGTACGGCCGGCCCCGGCGTAGAAGATGAGATTGTCGATCGAGAACGGGAGGTCCGCGTCGGCGGCCTGCTTGATCGTCTTGCCCTGGTTGCGGCTCTCGAGCTCCGCCAGCTCCGGGAGACGCTGCTGCAGGAGCGCCGCGGCCTTCAGGAACACCTCGCCCCGCGCCCGCGGCGGGAGCCTCGGCCAGGCGCCCCGGTCGAACGCCCGTCGGGCGGCGTCGATGGCGGCCTTCGCATCCTCCCGGTCCCCCCGCGGTACGTGGTCGATCCCGCGGCCGTCGTACGGGCTCGAGACCTCGGCGGTCGCCCCGGTATGGGACGCGACCCACTCTCCGTTCACGAGCATCCGACGCTCCATCGATGACCCTCCGAGCGAGGGAGAAGGAGCCCCGACTAAAGGCGTTCGGCCGGCCCCCGGTGCAGACCGCCGAGGGGCCGTTCGGAGGCTATATGAGTGAGGAGAGGGTTTGCTCGACGTCCCCCCGGGGGCGATTTTTGATGGAGCCGAAGACACGCAACATCCTGGTCGTCGTCATCGTGGTGGTCGTTGTGCTGGCCGGGCATCGGACTCTACTTCTACAAGGCGAAACCGCTCACGTCCGGGGCGATCCTGCGGATCGACCAGCCGGAGACCCCCGACTCCCTCGATCCCCAGGTGACGTTCTCGACGCCCGGCTGGGCGGCCGTCCAGCAGGTCTACCAGGGTCTCGTCAACTACAACGGCTCGAGTGCCACGAACTTCGCCGGGGTCCTCGCTCAGAACTGGACGACCTCCGGCGACGGTCTCCACTGGAACTTCTCGCTCCGCTCCGGGGTCCACTTCTCGAACGGGGACCCGTTAACGCCTACGTCCATGTGGTACCGCCTGTACCGGAGCCTGCTCCTCGAACAGGGGCCCCAGTTCATCCTGGAGCAGAACTTCTTCTCGACGAACCTGACGAGTGCCTACGGGCTCACCTACTACTCCAACCTGACCCAGATCCAGGCGGCGAACACGACCCTCGTGACCGACCTCAACAGCTGGGACTTCGCGAACCCCACGAGCTCGGCCATCACGACGATGTCCCTGCCGAACCAGTCGTTCCAGGTGCTGAACAACCTCACCCTCCAGCTCAACCTCGGCTTCGGCTACCTCGGCCTGGACCCGTACACCTACCTCCTCGCGTCGCTCTCGGCCCCCAGCTCCTACGCGGTCGACCCCGCCTGGGTCGACGCGAACGGCGCGCTGCAGGAAGGGACGCCGAACGGGTACATGTCCACGAACATGATGGGGACCGGCCAGTACGTCCTCACTTCCTACACGCCCCTGCAGGGCGCGGGGCTACACCCTCACCCCCGACCCGAACTACTGGGGGAAGGCCGCCGCCGCCGCGAACCCGCTGAACACACGCTGCTGACCCCCGCGAACACCACGGTCGAGGTGATCTTCCAGGAGCGACCAGCGACATCACCATCGAACGATCTCGACGACGGGGGCGGTCCAGGAGGCGTCGTTCGCCTACATTGGCCCGTCGACCATGAGCCAGCTCCAGGGCATCTCGGACGTCACGGTCTCAGCCGCTCCCCACGATCTTCGGCGCCACGAGCGGCTCCTGGTGGATCTACCTCAACGAGCAGACCTACCCGTTCAACAACCTCTCCGTCCGGGAGGCGTCGCCCACGCGATCAACTACACGCAGATCATCCAGCAGGCGTTCGGCGGCTACGCGACCCAGTGGGTCGGCCCGGTGCCCCCGGGTACCCGTACAACAATCCCCGGAACGCTCGCCCCGTACCAGCTTACGACCTCACGCTCGCGCAGCAGGAGATCGCGAACTCCCCCTGCGCGAACGACGCGTGCAAGTCGATCTCGATCAACTACATGTACCTCAAGCCCGGGGACCGACTGGTCGGACACTGCGTCAGCTCCTCGCCTCCGACCTGGCGGCGATCGGCATCACGATCAACCCGGTCGGAGTCAGCCTCGCCCAGCTGTACCAGGAGCAGGGGTCGATCCAGCGGCGTCTGCAACGCGAACTCGACGCGAACGGCGGACCGTTCTCCATGGGCCAGGAGTTCTACACCTCCGACTACATCTCGCCGGACGACTGGACGCAGAACGACGCGTACAGCCTGGGGAGCGCCAACGCCTGCATGTCGCGGTACGCCAACTCGACGGTCGACGGGCTGGTCTACACCGCCGCGGCCGAGTCCAACAGCGCCGACCTCACCGCCGACTACTCGAACGATGACGAGCCTGATGTACAACGACTACAGCGACATCTGGCTCGTCGTGCCGACGGCGTTCGCGGTCTACACGAGCAGTGTCCACGGGTTCGTCCAGAACCCGATGGCGAGCGCCGAGCCGTTCGCCATGCGTTCAACACCCAGTGACGTCAGCTGAGCGCGGCGGCCGGCACCGCTGGGACGGGGCCCGGGGGCGTGGCGGCTCCCGGGACCTGCAGGAACGCCTCGGGGGCGATGTCCTCGACCTCCTCCGCCCGGTGGCAGGCCACGGTCTGGGAGGGACGACCGGGCAGGGTCCGCAGGAGCGGGTCCTCGTCCCGGCAGCCGGTCGATGACGAACGGGCACCGGGACGCGAACCGGCACCCGGGCGGCGGGTCCACCAGCGTCGGGATGTCCCCGGTCGATCCGGTAGCGGGTCCGGCGTCGCCGGACGTCCGGGACCGGGACGGCGGCCAGGAGCGCCTTCGTGTACGGGTGGACCGGGTGCTCGAGGACCTCCCGGACCGGTCCCATCTCCACGAACTGGCCCAGGTACATCACGGCCACCCGGTCGGCGGCGAACCGGACCGCGGCGACGTTGTGGGTGATCAATAGGTAGGCGAGCCCCCGCTCCTGCTGGAGCTCGACGAGCCGGTTGAGGATCTGGGCCTGGACCGCCACGTCGAGCGCGCTCGTCGGCTCGTCGAGCACGACCAGCTTCGGGTCGACGCGACAGCGCCCGGGCGAGCGAGAGCCGCTGCCGGCCACCGCCGGAGAACTCGTGCGGGTACTGGTCCAGGCAGTCCGGGGGCAGGCCGACGGTCGGCAGGAGCTCCGCGACCCGCGCCTGCAGCTTCCGAGGGGAGACGCGCCTCCTGGGCTCGGATCGGCTCCCCGACGATCTGCCAGACCCTCAGCCGCGGGTCGAGGGAGCCGACGGGGTCCTGGAAGACGACCTGGACGTTCCGCCGCCACCGGAGGAGCTCGCGGCCCTTCAGGTGGGTCATGTCCGTCCCCTCGAACGCGATCGGTCCCGGAGGTGGGCTCGTGGAGCCGGGCGACCACAGCCAGCCGAGCGTCGTCTTCCCGGACCCGGACTCGCCGATCAGCCCGAGCGTCTCACCAGCGTGGATCGTGAAGGAGACCCCGTCGACCGCGTGGATCGACACGGCGCCGGGTCGCGGTTCACGAACTCCTGGAGGCTCCGGGTGAGCGGGAACAGCTTCTCGGACGTCGGTCGCCGCGAGGAGGGGCGGGCCGCTCACGGCAGTCCCTCCACCTCTCCGGGGAAGAGGCAGGCGCTGCGGTGGTCCGGGCGGTGGTCCGTGGCGGTCGAGGGGGGCGAGCGGGGGGCTCGACCGGCAGACCGGCCTGAGCGAGCGGGCACCGGGGATGGAAGCGGCACCCGGGCGGGGGCCGGGAGAGGTTCGGGACCGAGCCGGCGATGGAGCCGAGCGGCCCCTCCGACTTGTACCGGGTCGGGGCCGCGCGCAGGAGCGCCTTCGTGTACGGGTGCTCGGGGTGCTCGAACACCTCCGCGACCGGGCCGAACTCGACCAGGTCGGCCGGCGTACATCACGCCGACCTCGTCCGCGGTCTCGGCGATCACGCCCGAGGTCGTGGCTGATGAACAGGATCGACGCCTGGACCTCGTCGATCAGCTCCTTCATCAGCGTCAGGACCTGCGCCTGGATCGTCACGTCGAGGGCGCTGGTCGGCTCGTCGGCGATGAGGAGCGCCGGCTTCTCGGCTGAGCGCCATGGCGATCATCATCGCGCTGGCGCATCCCGCCCGAGAGCTCGTGGGGGAACAGGTCGAAGGATCGTCTCCGGGTCGTTGATCCGGACGAGACGGAGGAACTCGAGGACTTCTGCCTTCAGGACCTGGTTCATCGGCATCGCCTTTGCGACCTTCTCCGCCACGGCGCCTCCGGGGAGGAGCGGCTTGGCGAGCGAGCTCGGGGCGCTCGGCGGCGTGGGGCTTCGAATAATCGAACGGCCCCGGGGCGATCCGGGACGCCTGGGCGAGCCCCTTCTCCCGCGACTTTCGGATCCGGATCGCCTCCGCCATCTGGTCGTAAGACCCGGAACGCCGGGTTGAGCGAGTTGAGCGGCTCCTGGAACATCATGGCGATCCCGGTCCCCCGGACCATCGGGAGCTTCCGCTTCGGGACCTTCAGGAGGTCGTTCCCCTGGAAGACGACCCGGCCGGACCTGACGATCGCCGGCGGTTCGGGGATCAGACGGGGGATGGCGTGGGCGAGGGTGCTCTTGCCGCACCCGGTCTCCCCGACGATCCCGACCACCCGGCCGGGGGTGACGTCGAGGGAGACGTCCGCGAGCGCGTGGAAGACCCCGGTCGCCGACCGTGTAGTCGACGACGAGGTTCTGGACCGAGACGACCGGCTCGGGCATCTCAGGCTACCTCGGGCGTGGCGACCGGGGGGAGCGGGTACGTCGACCGGTTCGGGGGCCGGCAGGGGGCGCCGGCGACGGGGGAGCCCCGCACCATGGCGCGGCGGGTTCGGGGGTCCAGGATGTCCCTCAGCCCGTCCCCCAGGAGGCTGAACGCGAGGACCGTCACGAAGACGGCGAGCACCGGGGGCGAGGACCAGTCCACCGCTGGGTCTGGAGCCGAGACTCTGGTAGAAGGCGAGCATCGCTGCCCCATTCGGGCGTGGAGCCGGGGTACTTGCTCGCGATCGCCGACGAAGGCGATGGTGGAGAACATCACCAGGACGGTCCCGATGTCCAGGGTGAAGTAGACGATCAACGGGTCGAGGATGTTCCGGATCACGTGGCGGGAGAGGATCCGCGTCTCCCGTGACCCCGGCCGCCCGCGCCGCGGTGACGTACGGGAGGTTCTTCACGGCGAGGACCTCGCCCCGGACCAGCCGCACGTAGAACGGCCACCAGGTGGCCAGGATGGCGATGATCACCGGCCAGACCCCGCGCCCGAGGGAGGCGGTGATCGCCAGGGCGAGCACCAGGCTCGGGAACGACAGGAAGATGTCCGTCACCCGCATGATCGCGACCGAGAGCCAGCCTCCCGACGGTGCCGGGACGGTCCCAGAACCCGGCCACGAGGCCCAGGCCGCCGCCCCCGAGCAACGAGACCCCGGCGATGAAGACGCCGATCCCGAGGTCGAGGGGAGGGCGAGCAGGGTTCGGAGAAGATGTCGAGCGAGAGGCCGTCCGTCCCGAACGGATGCTGCCAGGACGGTGGCGCGTTGTACGCCCCGGTCTCCTGGAGCGGTCCGAACGGGAGCAGATGGGGGTCGAGCACGACCGCGAGGGCCACGAGCCCGAGGGCGGCCACGAGGAGGAACCCGAACAGGGACAGCGGGTTCGCCCGGAGGACCCGCCAGAACGTCCGTACCCCGATGGCGAACGAACGGAGCGGGCTGGGCGGCGAGGGGAGGGTCGGAGCGGACGTGGCTACCTCCACTCCACGTTCGGGTCGAGGATGCCGTACAGGATGTCCGCGATGAGGTTCGCGAGCACGACCCCGGTCGCGAAGACGATCACGACCCCGATGGTCCCGTCGAAGTTGTAGTTCGTGATGGCATCGTACGCGTACCGAGCCGATCCCGGGCCAGTCGAAGACCTCCTCGACGACCACCGTGCCGGAGAGGAGCCCCCCCGCCGTCACGCCGAGCACCGTGGTCGTGGTGATGAGCGCGTTGCGGAGCGCGTGCTTGTACAATACCCAGAACTCGGTGAGCCCCTTCATCCGGGCGGACTTGACGTAGTCGAGGGGGAGCACCTCCAGCATCGAGCGCCCGGGTCATCCGGGTGGCGATACCCAGGTTGATGAACGCGAGGACCGCCGCCGGGAGGATGAGGTGGCTGATCGCATCGATCGTGTAGGCCGGGCTACCGGCGATGAGGGAGTCCAGGATCGACATGTGGGTCACCTGGGGGAACGGGGTGGTGAGCACCGAGAAGTCCCCGCCCGATGGGAGGCCGAGCTTCGGGGCGAAGTAGATCGCCGCGACCACCGCTCCCAGGTAGGTGGGCGTCGCCCATCCGGTCAGGTAGAACACCCGGACCAGATGGTCCGGGACCCGTCCGCTGTACTGGGCGGCGATGACCCCCAGGGGGATCCCGATAACGATCATCAGGAACAACGCGGCCAGCACCAGCTCCAGGGTCTCGGGGAACGCCGCCGCGATGCTGGGGAGGACCGGGCTGCCCTGGGGGGAGGCGCCCCAGTTGCCGGACACCAGGTTCCCGACGTAGTTCCAGAACTGGACCAGGACGGGCTTGTTGAGCCCGTTCGCCTGCATGCACGCCTGCAGAGCGGCCCCGTGGGCCTTCGGTTCCCAGACGACGCAGGGGTTGGGGACCGCGAGGTGGCTGAAGTAGAAGGTGATCAGGGTGACGCCGAGAAGGACGAGGGGAAGCCAGACGAGCCGCTTGAGGATGAAGTAGACGAGGTCCCCCGGAGCTTCGGCCCATCGTTCACCTCCCTCGGTCGAACTGGGGCGGGTCCGCAGGGGGTCCCACGGGCGGGCCAACCCCGGTGGCCTACTAATATCCAGTGAACGGGGGCCCGGGTCCTACGGGAGGTAGTCGCGGGGGAGGTTCCGGAGTTCCTTGAACGTCCCGTTGATGATGTCGAGGAACTCCTCCACATCCTTCTCGGTGTGGGCGCTGCTGAACGTCAGCCGCTCGTAGTTGTCCGGGTGGATGTAGACCCCCTTGTCGAGCAGCAGCTGGTGGTGCCGCAGGTAGAGGTTCCAGTCGATCTGGAGCGACTCGCGGTAGTTCTGGATCTTCTTGCGGCGGGTGAAGAAGAACTGGAGCATCCCGTTGACCGATTGGACCAGGACGTTCACCTTCGCGTCCCGGGCCGCCTCCTCGATCCCCTTCTCCATCCGCTCGGTCATCCGGCCGAACCGCTCGTACAGGTCCTCGCCGCCCTTGTGGAGCAGCTTGAGGTTGGCGAGGGACGCGGAGAGGGACAGGTTGTTCGCGAAGTACGTGCCGCCGAACGAGATCCGCCCGGGCGCGATCAGGTCCATGAACTCCGCCTTTCCCGAGACCGCCGAGATCGGGACGCCGCCGCCCATCGCCTTCGCCCAGCACGAGATGTCCGGCTCGACCTTGTACATCTGCTGGGCGCCGCCGGGGGCGACCCGGAACCCCGTGAACACCTCATCGAAGATGAGGAGGAGGTCGTTCTCCCGGGTGATCTCCCGGACCCGCTTCAGGTAGTCCTGGGTCGGGGCGATGATGCCCGCGTTGGCCATGATCGGCTCCATGATGACGGCCGCCAGGCGGTCCCGGTAGCGCTTGACCATCCGCTCGAGCGCCGTGATCGAGTTGTACGGGGCGACCATCACGTAGTCCGTGACCCCCGGGGGGATCCCCGCCGAGTTGGGGAGGGGGCGGGGGTACTCGTCGAGGCCCGCGACGATCGGCGGGGCCTCCGCGCTGATCAGCGCGTAGTCGTGCTGACCGTGGTAGTGCCCCTCGAACTTCAGGATCCCGTCCTTGCCGGTGACGGCCCGGGCGATCCGGATCGCGTTCATGGTGGCGTCCGAGCCGTTGGAGCAGAACGCGACCCGCTCTGACGACGGGACCATCTTCACGAACGCCTTCGCGACCTCGATCTCGAGCTCCGTCGGGGAGGCGAAATGGAACCCCTTTTCGGCCTGGGCGCAGAGCGCCTTGACCATCTCGGGGTGGGCGTGGCCGTTGATGAGGCATCCGTACGCCGAGATTGAAGTCGAGGTACTCGTTCCCGTCCTCGTCCCAGATCCGGCTCCCCTTCCCTCGGGCGATGAACGGGGGGCACGGGTCGTAGCTCGCGACCCGGATGAGGGAGCTCGTGGAGTTGGGGATGTACTTCTTCCCCTCCTCGAACAGCTTCGCCGACTTCCTCAGCTTCGGGACGAGGCGCGCGATCGGCAGCGGGAGCGGGGGGGGGCCGTCGGGCTCGACGGACGGCCCGTCGATCTTCTCCGGCTTCTCGACCTTGGCCGGGGTCGGTGGCGAGGGCGGGGTCTCGGCCCGGTCGGTGGCGGTCCCTTCGGCTCCTAGGGACGGGGGGAGGGCCCCATCGCCGCGGCCCGCGGGCGCGGCTGGATGGGCGGGTTCCCGCTCGACCATAGAATACACATCCGAGGTAGTCGTGCCAGCCGGAGCGGGCTATATATAATTGCCGCGGGCCGAGAACACGTCTATGTTGGGGTTATAACGTACACCAATTTATTCGCTCAATTGTCCCATTGTAATGTTACGTTACAATATCTGGCGTATATGCCCGAGTTCACACTCTTGGGGCCTCAAATCGTGCCATTTCGCCCGGTGTTCGACCGCGGGTCCAGCGGCGGCAGCGGGGATTCGGGGGGGGTGATGGAGGTCGCGATCCCGCGCTTCGCGAGGGCGGCCCGGAACGGTCCGCCCGGGACGCACCGCTCGGGGGGATCACGCCCCGGGCGGTGATGGTCCCGTCCGCGATGAGCTCGGCCCCGATGGCCCCGCAGACCCCGACGGCGTACTCGGTCGCGGAGAGGTTCCACGCTGGCCGTGGCGGGAACCGGCCCACGGCGTGACGGACCTCGGGCCGCCCGTGCGAGGTCCCGGTGAGCTCGATGTCGAGCACCTCCCAGTCGTTCATGGTGATCCCGGAGGGGACCCCGAGCAGTTTCTCCCGCTTCAGCAGGGCCAGGGTGAAGTCCCGGGGGACGACCGGGTGGCCCCGGACATCGACCGGTTTGTCGCCCGCGAGGCCCAAGAGCGCCATGGTCCGCAGGATGTCGATACCGGGGCCTCCCTCCTTCCATTCCACCCGCTGCACCCCCTTATCGGCGAGGCTTTCCGGGAGCGTCGCGGCCTCGGAGTGGAGGGTCCGATAGACCCGGGTGGCTCCCACCGGGGAGTCGAACGCCCACTCCTCGGCCCCGCTCATGGGCGGGTAGTCGTGGTACCGGCCACCCTCGAACACGACGGCGGGCAGGACCATCTCGTCCAGGAACGTGGAAGGCGACCAGGTGAACATCACCTCGGGGCCCCCGTCGGTGAAGTCCCGCCACCCGTCCCGGATGACGATCGACTCGACCGTGTCCATCCCCTGGGCCGCCTCCCAGGCGAGCACATTGGAGACCCCCGGCACCTGACCGAGGCCCGGGATCGCGATGAGCCCGGCCGAACGGAACCGAGCGTCCCATTCGAGCTGTCGGCGGGTCATGTGGAACAGGCCGCCGAAATCGAGGTACGGCACCCCCGCGGAGAGGCAGCCCGCCATCACCTCCAGGTTGAACCCGTACTGGACGGCGTTGACGCAGACGTTCGCGCCCTGGAGGACCCGGGCCAGCGAAGCCGCGTCCCGGACGTCGACCTTCTCCGCCGTGGCCCGGGGCCGGCCGCGCTGGCCGCGGCCTCGGCGAGGGCGAGGTCCACGTCCGCCACGTGGACCGACTCGAATCGTCCCCCCTCGGCCAGGTCGCGGACGGTGCAGCGACCGGTGAGGCCCCCGCCCCCGAGAACGACGGCGCGCATGGCGCGGGGAGGGCGCCCCCCTATGGATAGTTTCCCGGGTCCCGGGGAGGATATGGGGGCGGTACGGATGCGCCGGGCGTGCGGTTCCTCCGCCTGCGGGCCGACCTGACCCTGCTCCTCGACGGGGCCGATGTCGCGGTCGGGTTCGGTCTCCGGTCCCTCGAGGGACTGGGCCACGTCGCCGAGTACCCTCGAGCACGGAGTGTACGAACCCCGGTCCCTCCAGACCACGGAGGACGGGATCCGGTTCACGCTCCGGAACCCGCCCCTGCGGATGGGTGCCTTCGAGTCGATCCGGGTCGCCTTGGACGGGATCTGGGCAGACCCGGCCCGGGCGTGGGTCCACCCAGGCGGAACGTTGGCCCCGATCCCGTTCCACCAGATCGACCGGGCCCGCCCCGTCACCCTTCCGATCGGGGCTCGAACGCAGTTCCTGGTACAGGGCCTCGACGCGAGCCCGCGGCGGGCCCGGGTCCGAATGGAACTCAAGAGCGTGGCGATCCCCCCCCTCGTCTGGTTCGAGTTCGCCGACGAGCTCCGCCCGGAGCCTCCGGGCGCATGAAGGGGGACGGGGACCCGCCACCGCTCTACCGGACCGACCGGCCCGACCCCGGGGTCCCGCTGCTGGTCACCGGGCTCTCGGCCGCGGCGATCCTCTGCGGCGACGGGACGCTCCGGTGCGTTCGAGAGACCCGGGGAGGGCTCGTTGACTGGGGAGGGATCTACAGCCAGGGGGTCCGGCTGACCGGCCCGTGGGAGCTGCGCCTGACCGTCGGGGGCGCGCCAGTGGAGATGGTCGCCTCCCTCAGGTCCCTCGAGGCGCGACGCTGGTCGGTGCGGACCCGGCACCTCAGCCCCTCGGGGGTCGAGCTCGAGCAGACGATCGTCCCGCTCGCCGAATCCCCCGGGGTCGGGCGTCGGATCCGGCTTCGGAACCCCGGGCCGACCCCCGTCTCCGTGGTCGTGGAGTCGGAGGTTCCTCCGTTCCTGGCGCCGGTGCTGGTCGAGGGCCTCAAGCCGTACGATTTCGAGGCAGAGGCGGGGCCGACCGGGGTCCATGTGAAGAGCGGGGTCCACGTCATGGGCCTCGCGTCATCGCCGGCCCCCAGCGCACGAACCCTCGACAGTCGCCCCTGGAGCGGCGACCGATGGGTCGGGGAGCTCGGATCCATCGGGGCCCGCTACGACTTCGCCCTGACGCCGGGGGCCGCGGCGAGGGTCGACCAGGTCGTCTGGGGAGGCGTGGCGAGCGCGGTCCCGAACGACCCCGGGTTCGGTCGCGCCGCTGTGGTGGCCGCGGACGCCTGGGAACCGGCGGGCCGGCGGAGCTGGGCCGCCTGGCTCGCCGGCACCCCTACGCTTCGCTTTCCCTCCGACCCGCTCCTCGAACGAGCGTACGATCTGGCCCGGAGCGCGTTGAGGGCCCTCTACTCCCACCCCGACCCGGACATCACCGGGCTGGTGGCGGGGTACCCGTGGTACCGTGCCCTCTGGGGTCGCGACCTCGCCTGGATGCTCCCGGCCGTGCTCTGGATGGGCGACGGGGATTGGGCGCAGGAGTCGATCCGGACGATCTTCCGGTACCAAGCGACCCGCTCCATCCCTCTCCTCGCGGCCGAGGCCGGGGAGCTTCCCATGCAGCTCTCCCCCGGCCCGGTGTTCCTCTTCGGCACCTCGGACACGACGCTGGACCATCCGGAGATCCTCCGAAGGTTCGTCGCCCATACGGGCCGCCGGGAGCTGGTCGGGGAGCTGTGGCCGCACCTGGCGGAGCTCGTGCATTGGATGGACGCGAAGATCGACCCGTCGAACGGGCTGTTCACCAACGGGGGCGAGGTGCTGACCCTTCGGGACACCGCCGAGGCCCTGGGGTCGGTCCATTATGGCATCGACGCGATGGACACCACGATCTGGGACTCGGCGGACCGGCGCGACCACGCTGTGGACCTCCAGGTCCTCCACTACGGGGCCCGGCGGCGCCCTCCTCGACCTGGCGGCCCATGCAGGAGGGCGGGGCGGACTCCCCGAGGGGCGGAGCGATCCGGCCCGGATCGCGGAGCTGATCCGCACCCGCTACAACTGGCCCGAGGAGGGGTACCTGTACGACTCCCTTCTCCGGGACGGAACGGCCGTTCGGACCGTACGACCGAACGCGCTCCGCGCCGTGAGCGCCGGGCTCCTGGACCCCGCCCTCGGGCGTTCCGTGCTGGACCGGGCGCTTGGCCCCGACCTCACGACGACCTGGGGAGTCCGCACCCTGTCGGATCGGGACCCCGCCTTCGATCCCCAGGCGTACCATGGGGGGCAGGTCTGGACCATTGCCACCGCCTGGGCGGCCGACGCGGCGTTCGCGGTCCACGACCCGGACCGCGGGACGGGGCTGCTGAGGACCATCGCCCAGAGGATCATCGAGGAGAACGGGCTCGCCAACGAATGCTACCGGGGCGACCGGCCGGAGGCGTTCGACTCCTGTTTCCTGCTTGGGTTCAGCATCGCGCCGTTCCTCTCGGTCCTGTTCGAACGGCTCTGGGGCCTCACGATGGACGCGACCGGCCCCTCCCTCCGTGTCGAGCCCCAGTTCCCATCGGGGTGGGAGAGCGCTTCCCTCCACGGGTTGCGCGTCGGGGCGGGTCACGCCGATCTCGCCTGGGCACCGGGATCCGTCGAGGTCCGATGGGAGGGGCCCGCCCCCCTCGCCGTCGAGGCCGCCGGCGGTCGGGCGTCGATCGTCCCCGGCGGGTCCGGGACCGTTCGGCTCCTCCGATAAGGGTGATAAGCGCCGGGAGGTCGCACGGGCCGTGCCGAACGCGGTGGAGGTCTCCGGGCTTCGGAAGACCTACGGCCCGCTGGCGGCGGTCGACTCCATCGACTTCACCGTTCCCGAGGGCGAGGTGTTCGCGTTCCTCGGGCCGAACGGCGCGGGCAAGACCACCACCGTGGAGATCCTCGAGGGGTTGAGGAAGAGGACCGAAGGAGAGGTCCGCGTCCTCGGGCTCGACCCGTGGACCCAGGGGACGGAGCTCCACCACCAGATCGGGGTGATTCCCCAGGACTTCCGGTTCTTCGACAAGATCTACCCGAGCGAGGCGATCGAGTTCTACGGCACGCTGTTCGGCACGCATCCCGATCCCGCGGCCCTCCTCCGTCGGGTCGGCCTGCTCGACAAGTCCCGCGCGAAGTTCGACACCCTCTCTGGCGGCCAGAAGCAGAAACTGGGGCTCGCGCTCGCCCTCGTGAACAACCCGCGGGTCTGTTTCCTCGACGAGCCGACCACAGGGCTCGACCCCCAGGCACGACGCTCCATCTGGGATGTGATCCGTCAGCTCCGCTCCGAGGGTCGGACCGTCTTCCTTACGACCCACTACCTCGAGGAGGCCGAGCTTCTGGCGGACCAGGTGGCGATCATCCACCACGGAAAGATCATCGCGGCCGGTTCCCCGGCCGAGATCATCGCGAAGAACGGCCGCCCGGCCCGGCTCACCGTCGAGGGCCCCCCGGCCGTCGGGGCGTACCTCCAGCAGAAGCTGGGCGTGACCGCGGTCGCCGGTGAGGGGCGGGTCGTCATTCCGCTGAAGGAACGCGGCGACGCGCTCCGCGTCCTGACCGCGCTGGAATCCTCCGGGCTCCCCTGGCAGCGGTTCGCCACGGAGTCGGACACCCTCGAGGACGTGTTCGTGGCGCTGGTCGGCCGGATGGACGACGGCGAGGTGAAGGCATGAACCCCCGCCGGATCGGCGCCGATTTCAAGGTCTTCGCGCGCGGGTACTTCCGCAACCCCATCGCCCTGTTCTTCTCCCTGTTCTTCCCGATCATCCTCGTCCTGCTGTTCGGCCTGATCTTCAACCAGCCGACCAGCTCCGTCACCCTCTACGCCGAGAACTTGGACGCCGGCTCCAATGTCTCCGTGCAATACCTGAACGCGCTCAACGAGACCGGCGCCGTCCATGTCGTGGTGATCGGCCCGTCCCAGCTGGCCGGGAACGAGTCCATGCGAGAGTTCCTCTCGGATAATTCGTACCCGGTCGGGATCGTCATCCCATCGGGGTTCGGACAGCACTACCTCGCCCGCGAACCGATCAACGTGACCGTCTACTCGAACCCCGAGGACGCCGTATCGGGGGGGATCGCCGAGGCCGCGGTGGGAGCGGTGACCAACGAGTTCAACCTCCAACTGAGCGGCGGATCGGAGGTCGTCGGCGTGGCCATCCAGCCGATCGCGAGCACGATCTACAAGGAGATCGACTACCTCGTGCCCGGGCTCATCGGATTCTCGATCCTCACGAGCCCGATGTTCGCCATGGTGGACATCAGTTCGACGTACAAGAAGGACCATCTGTTCCGGCAGCTCTCCCTCACGCCGCTCTCGAAGGACGAGTGGCTGGCGTCGAAGATCATCTGGTACGTGCTGCTCTCCTTCGTTTCCGCGGGGATCATGGTCGGCGCGGGGGTGGCGCTGTTCAACGCCCACGTGACCCTCACGATCTATCTGATCCCATTCCTTGTTCTCGGACCGTTCTTCTTCGTGAGCCTCGGGATGCTGGCCGGGAGCATCTCCAAGACACCCGAGACCGCCGCCGTGATCGGGAACGTGATCACGTTCCCGATGATGTTCCTCTCGGGGACCTTCTTCCCGGTCGCGCAGTTCCCCCCGTATCTCCAGGCGTTCGCCCACATCCTTCCGCTGTACTACGTCATCGACGGGATGAACAAGGTCATGCTGTTCAACAACCCGATCTCCGCTCTCAACGACGTGGCGGTCCTCGTGGTCTCCGCCGTTGTGGTGTTCATCCTGGCGATCCTGACCTTCAAGTGGCGGGATGAGTGAGGTCGGATGACCGAGGGCGGACCTATCGACCCGGATCTGTTCCGGCAGACCATCGCGCGGTGGGCGAGCGGGGTCGCCATCGTGACCGGTCGCGACGGGAGCTTCGATGTCGGCATGACGGTCAATTCGGTGATCTCGGTCGCCCTTCGCCCCCCCACCCTGCTGGTCTCGCTCTCGGAGTCGGCCGACTCGACCCCGATCATCGAGCGAGCCAAGGTGTTCGGAGTGAGCGTCCTCACCGCGGCCCAGCGTCCGGTCAGTGAACGGTTCGCCCGCGCGATCCCGTCGACGGAGAAGTTCGGAGGCCTGCCGGTCCACCGGGGCACCACCGGCGTGGCGCTCCTCGACGGGGCGATCGCGACGTTCGAATGCCGCCTCGACCGAACGATCCCGGTCGCGGACCACCACCTGGAGATCGGTCTGGTCGTCGCCGCCGAGGGAGGAAGCGACGACCTCCCCCTGACGTTCTTCCGGAGCCGGTACGGCGAGCCCGCAGGCCCGGGTAGCCTCCGGTGGGCCTCGGGCCCGTAGGGCGTCACCGTTATTCCCCCTGTCCGGGCGTACCCACCGTGGGCGCCGAGTCCCCTCGATCGGTCCGCGTCGCCATCATCGGTAGCGGGCCGGCCGGCCTCACCGCCGCCATCTACGCGGCCCGGGCGAACCTCACGCCCCTGGTCATCTCCGGGGTCCCCTCGGGCGGCCAGCTCATGATCACCACCGACGTCGAGAACTACCCCGGCTTCCCCCACGGGATCCAGGGCCCGGAGCTCGTGGAGAAGATGCGCGAGCAGGCGGCCCGGTTCGGGACCGCGTTCCTCGAGGAGAACGTCACCCGGGTCGATCTCT
The DNA here is from genome assembly GCA_963708255.1 of uncultured Thermoplasmata archaeon. Lineage (GTDB taxonomy): Archaea > Thermoplasmatota > Thermoplasmata > Lutacidiplasmatales > UBA184 > Lutacidiplasma. Next base: position 41,957 of record CAVPSE010000002.1, on the reverse strand, counting down.
CCCACCGGCCGTTCCGGGTCGAGACCGGCGCCGGCACGATCGTCCTCGCGGAGACCCTGATCGTCGCCACCGGCGCCAACGCCCGGTGGCTGGGGCTTCCCAGCGAGCAGCGGCTCCGGGGCCACGGTGTGTCGGCGTGCGCCACCTGCGACGGTTTCTTCTTCAAGGGGAAGCAGGTGGCGGCCGTCGGCGGGGGCGATACGGCCATGGAGGAGGCCCTCTTCCTCACCCGGTTCGCGGAGCACGTCACGGTGATCCACCGGCGGGGCGAGCTCCGCGCCAGCCGGATCATGCAGGCCCGGGCCCGGGCGAACCCGAAGATCTCCTTCCGGCTCGACAGCGTCGTCGAGGAGGTCGAGGGGAACGGGGCGGTCACGGCGCTCAAGATCCGGCACCTCCCCACCGGGAAGGTCGAGTCGGTGCCGTTCCAGGGCCTGTTCCTGGCGATCGGGCACGATCCCGCGACCGAGGTGTTCAAGGGCCAGTTGGAGCTCACGAAGGAGGGGTACCTGATGACCCACTCCCACACCGAGACCAACGTCCCCGGCGTCTTCGCGGCGGGCGACGCCCACGACCACCGGTACCGCCAGGCGGTCACCGCCGCCGGGCTGGGCTGCATGGCGGCGATCGACGCCGAACGGTTCCTCGAGGCGCAGGCCGCCCAAACGGTCCCGACGCCCTAGCCACCGATCGGGCGGCGAAGCCGGTCCGCGTACCGGTGACGGAACTTGGCGACCTTGGGGGCGATGACGGCCTGGCAGTACCCCTGACCCGGGTTCCGCCGGAAGTAGTCCCGGTGGTACTCCTCCGCTGGGTAGAACTCGGTGAGCGGGACCACCTCCGTGACCGGGCGGCGGGGCCATAGGCGCTCCTCCTCGACCTGATGGAGCACCTCCTCCGCGACCTTCCTCTGAGCGGAGGAGTCGTACAGGACCACGGAGCGGTACTGGGTGCCTACATCGGCCCCTTGGCGATTGAGGGTCGTCGGGTCGTGGACCGTGAAGAATATCTGAAGGATCTCCCGGTAGGAGATCTGGGCGGGGTCGTACTCCACCTGGACCACCTCGGCATGGCCGGTGCGGCCCGTGCAGACCTCCTCGTACGTCGGGTCCGGGACCGAGCCACCCGCGTACCCGGGGACGACCTTCAGGACCCCCTTGAGCTCGCTATAGACCGCCTCAGTACACCAAAAACACCCACCGCCCAAGGTCGCTTTTTCTCGCGGGGGCGGAGGAGCGGACATGGAATGAACATCTCCGCGGAACGATATGTCGTTAGGGGGTTGGCTCAGGACTGCCCTCGGCGCGGGTGTCTTGACCCGGCACCCCCATGGGCGGGCCACCCGGGAGGCGCCGTCAGCTGATGGACCCCACCGCGGATCGCGACCGTTGGCTTCGGCCGCCCGGTAACCGCCTGGGCGGGCGCCGGCCACGGCGCAGAGCGCCGCCCGCGGAGTCCGACCGAAACGCGGACCGGAGCTGAGCGTGCCGACCCCCCGCGACCCGTCCACCGAGGATCTCGAGGACCCCCCAGAGACTGACCGCTCCCCCGCGGGCGGTAGCTTGTCGCGCCCCCCGTCTGAGAAGCCTTTAATATGAAACGGCTGAGTGGAACCGCGGGGCCCGAATGCCGAGCAAGAAGACCCTCCACATCGAGTCGAGCGGCCAGCTGTGTGTCTACTGCGGCGCCTGCGTTGGCATCTGCCCCTTGAACTGCATCTACCTCGATGAGACGCGCATCACCTTCGACGAGCGGATCTGCACCCGGTGCGAGATCTGCGTGAAGGCGTGCCCCGTGGGCGCCATCGAGATCGGCTAGACCGGATCACGATCCATGGTGGAGAACCTCACAACCGACGTCCTGGTCATCGGCGCCGGCCCGGCGGGCAGCATGACCGCCAAGTGGGCCGCGAAGCACGGCGCGAAGGTGCTGATGCTCGAGAAGCGCCAGGAGATCGGCAGTCCGGTGCGCTGCGGCGAGGGGATGAGCAAGGACTGGCTCAAGGACGTGGGCATCACCCCGAGCTCCCGGTGGATCAACCTGGAGGTCGAGGGAGCCCGGATCTACTCCCCCTCCGAGAAGGTGTTCGAGATCAATGAGAAGTCGGCCGGCAACGAGGTCGGCTACGTGGTCGAGCGGGACGCGTTCGACAAGCAGCTCGCCATCGACGCCGCCAACGCCGGCGTCGAGGTCCTCCTGAAGACCGCCGCCACGAACGTCATCAAGGAGAACGGGAAGATCGTCGGCGTCAAGGCGAAGCGGTTCGGCGAGCCGTTCGAGATCCGCGCCAAGGTCACCATCGGCGCCGACGGGTTCGAGTCCCAGGTGGGCCGGTGGGCGGGGATCCCCACCAACATCGCCACCCGGGACATGGATACCTGCATCCAGTATCGGATGACGAACGTCGACTGTGACACCCGTTACTGCGACTTCTACCTCGGGAAGGTCGCCCCCGGGGGGTACGTCTCGATCTTCCCGAAGGGCGACGGCCTCGCCAACGTCGGGATCGGCGTCCAGTTGAGCAAGGTGGAGGGGATCGCGGCGCCCCGCAAGTACCTCGACGACTGGATCTCCAAGCACCCCGGCTACGCGAAGGGCAAGACGATCGATGTCGTCGGGGGCGGCGTCTCGATCTCCCCGCCGCTCAAGCAGACCGTCGGTGACGGGGTCATGCTGGTCGGCGACGCGGCGCGGATGATCGACCCTCTCACCGGCGGCGGCATCGCCAACGGATGCATCGCTGGAAAGATCTGCGGGGAGGTGGCCGCGAACGCCGTCCATTCGAACGACTTCTCCCGGGAGTTCTTCCAGGCGTACGAGAAGGGCTGGCGGGCGAAGCTCGAAGAGAAGCTGTACCGGAACTGGCTCGCGAAAGAGAAGCTCTGCAGCATCTCCGACGAGACGTTCGACAAGGTCATCGACGCCCTCCAGGACGTCAAGCTCCAGAAGCTGAACGTCCACAACATCCTGAAGGCCGTTCGCGACAAGTACCCCGAGGTCACCCGCGACTTCGAGGCGTTCCTGTAGGGCCGATGCCGGGCGCACCGAACCGGCCCCCGGAGATCGAAGGCCCGGCCGTGGTGGCTCCGCCGGCCACGGCGAACGAAGCGGCCCGACGCGTGGTGCGCCGCCTGGGACCGTTCCGGGTCGCCCTTCGGCTGGACCTCTGGAAGGGAGCTCCCTCGAAGGAACTCGTGGATCCGCTGGTCCGGGCGGAGGCGGCGTACTCGGCCGGCGACCTCCCCAAGGCCACCAGTGACCTCGAGGGGCTCGCGGTGCGGTTCGCCGAGCCCCGATGGCCCACCCTCCCGGATCCGTTCCGATTGCTCAAGGTCGCGATCCCCCCGCCCATGCCGCCCCACTGGAACCCAGACAACGCGCTCCCTCCAGCGGAGAAAGAGGCCAAGCTCCTCCGGAAGGAGGCCCAGTTCCAGGTGGAGCTCGCCACGGCGACCGCCGCGTGGGCGTCCGCCCACCAGATCGACCTCCCTGACGCCGCCGGCCACGCCGAGCGGGCGAAGTCGGCCCTCGCCGCCGCCGGACCGACCGAGCCGTTCTGGGCCGAGCTCGAGGCTCTGTGGGAGATGGTCCGACAGCGCGTGCCCATGCCCTCGGCCACCGGCCGGCCCACGGCAGCGCCCGCGGCCGGCACCCCGTGAGACGCCGGGCGCGCCGGTCGGGCTCCCCTATCGATCCCGACGAGCTCGCCGGGTATCTCGAGGGCGTACGGCACCGGGTCGCGGGATCGCCCCCGGATCGCCGGCTCTCCTGGGCCCGGCAGCTCCGCGCCGCGGAGGCGGCGTTCGCCCGCGGCGACCGGGCCGAGGCGGAGGAACGGCTCGCCGCCCTCGATGATCAGATGGTCGGCGACGAGCCCGAGCTCTCCGAGTTCCCCCGCGGGCTCGTGGGGTATGTGCCGGTGGGCGACACGGGCACGCCCCGGCCCGAGGAGGAGGACCCGCTGCCGAACCGCCTCACCCTGCTCGGGCGTCTTGCCATGGTCGAACAGAGCCGGGGCCGGGATGTCCGACAGGCACTGGCCCAGCTCAAAGAGGCCCACGCGGCCCTCTCGGTCGGGGACCGGGCCACCGCCCGCCGGATCGCGGACGAGGTCCACTCCGACCTCGAGCGGGACCCATCGTTCTCGCGGCCCGAGGCTTAAAGAGCCCCGGACCGTCCTAGGGCCGATGGCGCCCCCCCGTTTTGGGACCTTCTCGATCGTGGCCTACGACCGGGAACGGGCCGAATGGGGCGTGGCCGTCCAGTCGAAGTTCCTCGCCGTGGGGTCGGTGGTCCCATGGGCCCAGGCGAACATCGGGGCCATCGCGACGCAGGCGTACGCGAACGTGCGGTATGGCCCGGAGGGGCTCGAGATGCTTCGGAAAGGGGCCACGGCCCAACAGGTCGTGGAGAAGCTGACCTCCGCCGACCCCGGACGGGACCAGCGCCAGATCGGCGTCGTCGATGCGAAGGGCGGTTCGGCCGCGTTCACGGGTTCGAAGTGCATGGACTGGGCCGGCCACCGGACGGGACCCGGGTTCGCGTGTCAGGGGAACATCCTCTTCGCGGAGGAGGTCGTCACCGCGATGGCGCGCACGTTCGAGTCGACCCCCGGCGATCTGCCCGAGCGCCTGCTGGCCGCCCTGGCGGCGGCCCAGCGGGAGGGCGGCGACCGGCGGGGGATGCAGTCCGCCGCGATGCTGATCGTGAAGGAGAAGGGGGGGTACGACGAAGGGAGCGACCGGTGGGTCGACATCCGGGTCGACGACCATCCATCTCCGATCGAGGAGCTCCGCCGGGTGTTCCGGCTGTACGATCTCACGATGCTGAGCCGGGAGGACCCGGCCACCGTCGTCGCGATCTCCCCGGAGATCGCCCGGGTCGTCCAGCACCACCTGAGCATCCTCGGCTACTACAACGGTCACCTCAACGGCGAGTGGTCGGAGCCGACCTCCGCCGCGTTCGCGAGGTTCCTCAGCGAGAATAATTTCGAGAACAAGGCCCGCAAGGACCGGTCGATCTGGCCGTCCGTCCTCGACTACCTTCAGTCCCGGGCCCAGGACGAAGCGGCCCGGAGGACCAAGACCGCCCCGATCGTCCCCAACGCGTTGGAGCGGGGACCGGGCGGCGGGAGCTCCCCATCGAAGCCGGCGAAGACGTCGGACAAGCACTCCGGGTGACGGTCGAGATCGAGCGCCGGTATCCCTCGGCGGCGGTCGCCGAGCGGATCCTCCGCGCTCTCGCCGCCGACCAGCCGGCGTTCGTCACCTCCGAGCGGAGCGGGACCCTCGTCCGTTTCCGGGTCTCCGAAGGATCCGCCCAGAGCCTCCGGGCGACGCTCGAGGACCTGCTCGCGTGCGTCCAGGCGGCCGAACGCAGCCAGTGAGCGGGTCGGTCCCCCGGCGCGCTTCGAACGTCCCCCTCGACCCAGCCGATATGTACAGCGCCGAGCGTCCTCAGGTTCGTGGCGCGCCCGGATGACCCCGCCCCGGCGCCCTCCGTCGCGTCGCTTCCCGCCTACGGCGCCGCCGTGGTCATCACGGTCGTCGCGATCCTGAGCCAGTACTTCGTCCCCCCGCTCCTCCCGGCGGTCGCGTGGGCCTACCATGCCGCGTTGACCGGCTACCTGATCGTCTACGGGGTCCCGATCCTGGCGTTCCTCGTCCTGGTGGGAACGGGCCCGCTCCGCCGGTGGCACGCGGGGATGGTCCGGTCGGCGCTGCCGGCCCTGGGCTGGTACGGCGCCCTCTCGGCGGTCTCGCTGATCGTGACGTTCGCGCTCATCATCCTCTACCTCGCGTTCGACCCGGGCGCCCTCCAGCTCCTCTCGAAGCAGAACCCGGTGATCACCAGCGCCGAGTCGGACCCGTGGCTCTGGGTCGGGCTCTCCTTCGTCATCGGGGTCGTCGAGGAGACGATCTTCCGGGGCTGGATATTCGGCTACTGGATCCGGCGGGGGAGCCCCTCGCTCATGGTCCATGCGGTCTGGACGAGCGCCCTCTTCGCCGGCCTCCACCTCTACTATGGGACCACGTACCTCGCCGCGGCCCCGCTGATCTATCCGGAACTGTTCCTGCTCGGGCTCGCCTTCGCCCTCGCGGTCCGGAGCTCCCGCGGGAACCTGGTCTGGGTCGCGCTTCTCCACGGCGCCACCGACGCCCTCTCGTTCTACTCCATCATCAACACCGATGTCGCGGCGGGGCTGCGATACGGCCTGATCGGCATCGGCGCCATCGTCGCGATCTACCTCTACGTGCGCTCGCACCCCTCCCCTCCGAAGGTGGCGTACCCTCCGCCCCCGGGGTACCCGGGCGAGGCGATGTGGGGTCCCGGGCCGGATGGGCTCCCTCCCCGGGCGATCCCGGTCGTGCCCCCTCCGCCGCCGCCGTACCCGCCTCCCTCACCTCCGTATCTCCCACCGCCGCCGGGGCCACCGGGGTAACCGCGCGGCGCCCCCCGCGGGGCTTTATCCACCGTTCCACTTCGGAGGCCGGGATCGGCCCGCCGCTCTCCGGCGGCGCCGGAACGGACGATGGTCACGGACGAGAACCTCCGCAGGATCCTCACCCAGGCACGCACGATCGCCGTGGTGGGTCTCTCGGACAAGCCGGAACGGGACTCCAACGAGATCGCCCGGTACCTGAAGGCGCAAGGGTACCGGATCATCCCGGTGAACCCGGCGGTGACGGAGGTCCTCGGGGAGAGGTCGTACCCCACTCTCCTGGCCATTCCGTCCTCCGAGCGGATCGACATCGTCGACATCTTCCGGCGCTCGGACCAGGTAGGACCGATCGTGGACGAGGCCCTGGTCCGGGGAGTCGGGGCCATCTGGATGCAGCTCGGGGTGGAGAACCCGGCCGCGGCGGCGGCGGCCGACGGCCGGCACGTCCCCGTGGTCCAGAACACCTGCATCCGGACGGCCCACCGGTTCCTCGGCATCCCCCCGGTCCCCGCTCAGCCTTAATCCTCGACCGTCCGTCCTCGCACGATGTCGACCCCGGCTCCCGTTGCGCCGGCTCCGTCGGCCGCCCCGCCGAGCGTTCCGCCGGCGCCGGCCCCCCCGCCCGCCCCGGCCCCCCTCACGGGCGACCTCCACGACATGGGATCGGTCCGAAGGGATTCGATCCGGGCCCGCAGCTGGAGCGCCCGGGGCGGCGCGAAGGTGCTCGGCGACGTGGAGGTCGAGAACGCCGAGCTCACCGGCCTGGTCTCCATCCGGGGCAAGGTGCGCGCCCAGAGGTTCCACCTCGACGGCACGCTCGACACCACCGGGACCCTCGAGGTCTCCGGCGCTCTGGAGCTCTCGGGGACCGCCAACTCGACCGGCGCTGTGAAGGCGGGCTCCCTCGACCTCCGGGGGGCCGGTAAGCTCGGAGGCTCCCTGACGGTCCAGGGCGCGGCCCGTTGGAAAGGGTCGCTAGAACTGCTCGGGGACGTGACCGCCGGCTCCGTTGACTTCGAGGGAAGCCTCTCGGCGACCGGCGACCTGGTCGCCCCCACGATCGTCGGCCGGCTCAAAGGCCCCTCCTCGGTCCAGAACATCCGAGCCACAACGCTGACCCTCCACCGCCCCGGCCTGTTCCCGCCGATGCAGACCGGCCTGCTCACGGTCGTCCGGATCGATGCCCAGGAGGTCCACCTGGAAGGCGTGCAGGCCGAGTTCGTGAAGGCCGAACACGTCACCCTCGGCCCGGGGTGCCACATCGCGGCGGTCGAGGGACGGCTCGGGTCCGTGCACCCGTCCTCCCATGTGGGGCCGGAGTCCCGGAGCCCCGGCCGTACGGTCTCTTCCGCTGACCGGCCCCGCGGAGCCTTTTTGACCGCCCACCCATCGTCCGCCGAGATGGCCGGCGAGGTCGACGGGGTCTCGGCACCGACCCTCCCCGAGGTGCAACGCCGCATCCGGGCCTACTGGGAGAGGGCGGGAGTGCCGGCCGCGGTGCGGGACGGGGTGCCGGGCGGCCCCCCGTTCCGGTTCACCGAGGGACCGCCGACCGCCAACGGGCTCCCTCACATCGGCCACGTGGTCGGGCGGACGCTGAAGGACACGTACCTGCGGTACCGGCGGATGCGGGGCCACCGGATCGTCACCCCCATGGCGGGATGGGACTGCCACGGCCTCCCGGTCGAGCTCGAGATCGAGAAGCGCCACGGGATCAAGTCGAAGACCGAGATCGAGGCGTACGGCGTCGAGAAGTTCTGCGAGGAGTGCCGCTCGAGCGCCCTCGAGACCATCGCCGCGTGGCGCGAGATGAGCGACCGGCTCGGGTACTGGCTCGACTACGACCGTGCCTACTACACGATGGCCCCGACGTTCATCGAGAGCGTCTGGTGGTCCCTGAAGCAGCTCCACGAGCGCGGCCTCCTCGAGAAGGGCCACTACGTCCTGCCCTACTGCCCGCGGTGCGAGACGAGCCTCTCCTCCCACGAGGTCGCGCAGGGGTACAAGGAGGCCACGGACCCGTCGGTGACGGTCCGGGTCCGCCTCGTGACGGCTCCGGATGCGGTCCCCTCCTACCTCCTGGTGTGGACCACGACGCCGTGGACCCTCCCCTCGAACCTGCTGGTGGCCGCCCGCGCCGAGCTTCCGTACGTAGCGGTCCGGATGGACGACGGGAGCGAGTACCTGATGGCGGAGGCGGCCCGGGCCCGCTACTTCCCCGACCGGCCGGCCCGAAGAACGTTCCCGGGCTCGGAGCTGGCGGGGCTCTCGTACGTCCCCCTGTTCCCGTTCGCCGGCCCCGGACCGAACCGGTACCGGGTCGTCCTCGACGACATGGTCGACGCCGCCGAGGGCACCGGGCTCGTCCACATCGCTCCGAGCTTCGGTCCGGAGGACGAGCGGGTCGGCCGCCGGGAGGGAGTGGGGATGTTCGACCCGCTCGACTCGCGCGGCGTGTTCGGCCCGGCGGTTCCACCGGTCCAGGGCCGATCGTTCAAGGCCGCCGACAAGTTCCTGCTCGCGATCCTGGAGGAGTCGGGGGCGATCGTCCGGAACGAGACCCTTCGCCACACCTACCCGTTCTGCTGGCGGTGCGACCACGCGCTCCTCTACCGGGCCATCGATTCGTGGTTCGTCCGGACCAGCCGGTTCAACTCGGAGCTCGTCTCGAACAACTCCACGGTCGACTGGCACCCCGCCCACCTTCGGGAGGGGCGCTTCGGCAACTTCCTGACCGAAGCGAAGGACTGGGCGCTCTCCCGCCAACGGGTACCTGGGGGACCCCCCTCCCGATCTGGATCTGTACCGATAGGCACGCCACCTGCGTGGGGAGCTTCGCGGAGCTCGCCGAACGGAGCGGGGCGCCGCTGCCCTCGGGGTTCGATCCCCATCGGGTGACGGTCGATCGGATCGTCCTTCGGTGCGCGACGTGCGGGAAGGACGCCCGGCGGGAGCCGTACACGATCGATGGCTGGTACGACAGTGGCTCGGCCCCCTTCGCCCAGTACCACTACCCGTTCGAACCCGGCCCGTTCGACCCGACCCTCGCCAACGACCTGGTCGCCGAGGGGATCGACCAGACCCGGGGCTGGTTCTACACGCTGCTCGTGATCGCCACCGCCCTGTTCCACCGGCCCGCGTACCGGGTGGCGGTCTCCAACGGCCACGTGGTCGATGCCACGGGACGGAAGATGTCGAAGTCGAAGGGGAACGCCCTCGATCCGATGGAGCTCCTCGCCACCTACGGCGGCGACGCCGTCCGGTGGTCGTTCCTGGTCATCGACCACACCGACTCCGTAGTGGCCTCGGAGCCGTCGATCCGCTCGACCTCGGCCCGGACCCTCGGCACGCTCCTGAACGTCGTCGAGTTCTATCGGCAGAACGCCCGGCTCGACGGGATCCCGGTCCCCGCCGCGGCCCCGGCCCCGCGGGGGGTGCTCGACAGGTGGCTCCTGAGCCGCCTCGATCACGTGATCGCCGACACGACCGAAGGCCTCGATGGGTACGACGCCCAGCGCGCGGCGCTCGCCCTCCGGGGGTTCGTCGACGATCTGAGCACGTGGTACCTGCGGCGGTCGCGGCCCCGGTTCTGGTCCGAGGAGCTCAGTGACGACAAGCGGGCCGCCTCCGAGACCCTCGGCTTCACGCTCGCTACCTTCGCGAAGCTCCTCGCACCGCTGGCCCCGTACACCGCCGAGTACGTCGCGGGGGAAGTGGGCCGGACCGGCTTCTCGGACGCCTCGAGCTCGGTCCACCGGGCCGCGTGGCCGTCCGCGATCCACCGACGCCACCGGGAGATCGAGGAGGCGATGGCGGGCCTCCGGGAGCTCGTCGAGACCGGGCGCGAGCTCCGACAACGGGCAGGAGTGAGGTCCCGGATCCCGCTGGAGGAGATCCTCCTGGTCGGCGCCGCCGCGGACCCGCTCCAGTTCCTCGGCACGGACGGGGAGGTCCTGCTCAAGGAGGAGCTGAACGTCCGTGTCGTTCGGCGCGAGTCGGCGGCCCCGGCCGCAGGGTTCCCCTCCGACGACTGGGTGGTCCGGGAGGACGAGGCGGGGCCCAGGGTCGCCCTGAAGAAGCGGCTCACTCCCGAGCTCGTCGCCGAGGGGTACGTCCGCGAAGTGCTCCGGCGGCTCCAGAACGCGCGTAAGGAGCTCAAGCTCCGGTACACCGACCGGGTCCGCCTGTCCCTCTACGCCTCGGGGGAGCTGTACCAGGCGCTCCACGCCGCCCGGGACCGGCTCCGCAAGGATCTGCAAGCCGACGTGCTCGACCTCGTGGACGGGCCGGCGCCGGAGATCGCATCGTACCGGCGTTGGGACCTGGACGGAGTCCCGTTCGCGGCCCGGATGGAGCCGGTGACCTAGGCCCTGGCCGCGTCGCGTCCGGGCAGGGGTCCATCCCGACGGTCGACCGGTCCCTCAGGGGACCGCTCGTGGAACACCTCGGCCCGGAACCGTCGGATCGCCGTGGCCGGAGAGCGCCATGCGTCGTTGGGAAGGCCGGCCTTCTGGCACGTGCCCTCCAGGAGCTGGAGAGCGTTCCACCCCTGCTCCGGGGCGACCTGGGGGAGGAGGAGCCCGCTCGCCCCGCCGCGGTCGATGATGAGCCCGTCCCGGCCCACCTGGATGCCGGCAAGGCGCTCTTCCGGCGTCGCGCCCGGGAGCGGTTCTGGCAGGGTCAGGAGCGAGACCTCGACCGTCAGCGACTCGAGCTCCGAGCCCCGGACCGGCGGGAACCGGGGGTCCTCGAGAGCCGCCGCGGCCGCCATGCGGGGGATCGCCACCCGGAGCGGGTAGATCGGCAGGGGAAAGCCGATACAGCCGCGCAACGCGCCGGTCGGCCAGCGGCTCAGCGTCACGAAGACCCCGCGCGGAGCGTCGAAGAGGGCGGGCAGCGCGACGGAACGGAAGGGGATGGCCGCGTCCTGCCGATCCGCATCTCGGACGGCCGCCGCGAGGGCGGACCGGGCGAGGCGGACCGCCGCGGTCCCCTCCGAGTCGTCCGTCACGGCGCGGCCACGCCGTCGTTCGGGAAAGCGTTAGGGACGCGCGCCCCGGACGGCTTTTATACCTCGCCAGGGGTGGCCGCGCGCCCCCATGCCCTTCCCCGAGGCCGTCCACCGCCTGCTGGACAAGAAGATCTGCATGAACTGCTCGGCGCGCAACCCGCCGAAGGCGGTCCAGTGCCGGAAGTGCGGGTACCACGGCCTTCGAGTGAAGTCGAAGGAGCGGTCCGGGAAGACCCAGTAGTCTACCGGGTCGCGGGCCGGTCCGACGCGCGGGGCTTGACGTCGCCGACGAACAGCCGGCCCTGGCCGTGCTCCTTCGCCACCTGGAACCGCTTCGCCATGAGATAGACCAGGTTCGCCCGCCCGTCCCGGTAGCTGCTGAGCTTCGGCGGCCCGGCCCATCGCTCGGCGTACGGGATCGGGACCTCTTTGAACCGTAGCCCGTTCAGGATGACCTCCAGCTTCAGCTCCTCGCTCATCGGCATGCCGTCCTGCGTGATCCGGATCTTGTCGAGCACCGACCGCCGGAACACCCACATCCCGCTCTGGCTGTCCTGGAGCGGCGGGTTGCCCGCCTCCCGGAGGTAGTGGGCGTAGGCGATCCGAAGGAACGTGTTCAGCACCCAGTTGCCGATCCGGTGCTCCATGGTCATGGCCCGGTCCTCGAGCTGAGCGAGCCGGTCGGTGGTGAGGAAGTCGAGCCGCTCCTCCAGGAGCATCTCGACCAGTTTCGGGAACTCGCCCACGGGGTAGGTGCCGTCCCCGTCCATGGTGGCGATGACGTCGCCCTGCGCGGCCTCGAACCCGGTCCGGTACGCCCGGCCGTAGCCCCGCCTCTTCTCGACGACCACCCGGGCGCCCTCCCGTTCGGCGATCTCCCCCGTGCCGTCGGTGGAGGCCCCATCGATCACCAGCATCTCCCAGTCGATGGGATGCTCATGGAACTGGGTGGCGTTGGCCGTCGCCCAGGTCTCCCGGAACTGGCGCAGGACCGTTCCGATCGAACCGGCCTCGTTGAGCGTCGGGACCAACAGGGTGCCCCGCATGCGGCGCGTGGTACAGGGCTCCCACCTTAAGGCTCTGCTATCTTGTTATACAACCTCCCGTCCCAACTTATTGAGGAGGCGTGAGATGGTTCGACGGAGCTGGGGGAGCTTTCCCACCACCGCGGACATGGGGATCCGCGCTTCGGCCTCGACCCCGGAGGGGTTGTTCGAGGCGATGGGCCTCGGCCTCTACGCCCTCATCACGGACCTGCGCACCGTTCGCCCCTCGGAGACCCGGGAGGTCACCGCGACGGGCGTCGACCTTACGGATCTCTCGGTCGACTTCCTCAGCCGGCTTCTCCTGCTCCAGCAGGAGGAGGGGTTCCTGGTCCGGGACCTCCGGGTCGAGCTGTCTGGCGCTCCTCCGACCTCCCTGACGGCGGTGGCCACCGGAGAGCTCTCGGACCCGGCGAGGCACCCCCGACGGATCGAGGTGAAGGCGATCACCCTCCACCGCCTCTCCGTCGACCTGGCCAACGGCCGGGCCCGGATTATCGTCGATATCTAGCCCTAGGCGGGCGTCGGCATCCGCTCGGAGATCGCGCGCAGGGACGCTCCGGGGGAGGGAAGCTGGCCGGCATGCGCGAGGATCCTCTCCAGGGCGGCGAACGTCACGAGCAGGTCCGCCCAGCTGGCGAACCCCATGTGGCCGATCCGGAACACCTTGCCCTTCAGGGCCCCCTGTCCCCCCTGGACGGCGATGTTGTAGGTGCCCTCCAGGACCTTGCGGAGCTTCGAGTCGTCCAGCCCCGGCGGGTTCACGATCGCCGTGACCGTGTCGGAGGCGTGGGCCAGGTCCGGGAACAGCTGGAGGCCGATCGCCGCGCACCCCGCCCGGGTGGCGTCGGCGAGCGCATGGGTGTGGGCGAGACGGCCCTCCAGTGTCTCCTCCTTCAGGAGGAGCAGCGCCTCTCGGAGGGCCAGGAACAGCGGGACGGCCGGGGTCCACGGGGTATCGTTCTTGGCGATGTTCTTCACGTGCTCCGGGAGGTCGAGGTAGAACGTCCCCGACCGGAGCTCCTTCGTGGCCCGGTCCGACAGGTTCAGCAGCGCGAGCCCGGCCGGCGCGCCGAGCCCCTTCTGGCTCCCGGCCACGACGCAGTCGATCCCCCACTCCTGGATCGGGACGGGGATCCCAGCGACCGCGGAGATCCCGTCCACCAGGAAGAGCGCTCCTGACTTGCGGACGTGGGGAGCGAGCTTTGCGATATCGTTCTGGAGCCCGACGGAGGTCTCGTTGTGGACGACGGCGACGGCCCGAAGATCGCCCTTCTCGATCTCGGCCCGGGCGGCCTCCAGGTCAATGTGCTGGCCCCACGGGGTGGAGAGGGTCGTCACCCTGTCGCAGTACCCGGCGCGCGATCAGATCGGAGCGCTCGCCGAAGTTCCCGTTGGTCAGGACGAGGGTGCGCTCGTCCTTGCGGAGGAGCGAGGAGTACATCGCCTCCAGTCCCGAGCTGCCCGAACCGGAGAGGATCACCTGCGTGCCTTTCGTTCCGAACAGCACCGGGAGAAGTTCCCGGATCTCCGCGACGACGCCGTGGAAGTAGTCGCCCCGGTGGTTCACCGAGGACATGCTCATCGCCCGCAGGACCCGGGGGTGGATGCGGACCGGCCCGGCGATCAGGAACGTGGCCGTCTCAGGATCGAACGTCATCGGGGGGCTCCGGAGGGACCGGGATTCACCTGGTATTGTAACGGTTCCCCTTTCAGCGCGCGGAGGACCTCCTCGACGACGCCCTGGCCCGCCCGGAGCTGGGCCTCGTGGGTCGAGGCGGCGAGGTGCGGGGTCGCGAGGACCTTCGGGTGGGCCAGAAGCCGGGTCTCCTTCGGAGGTTCCACCTCGAAGACATCGAGGGCCGCCCCGGCGAGGTGGCCGGCGTCGAGCGCCGCCACGAGCGCGGCCTCATCGACCAGGGCTCCGCGGGCGGCGTTGACGAGGTGGGCGCCCTTCTTCATCTTCGCGATCCGCTCGGCGTTGATCAGGTGGTGGTTCTCCGGGGTCAGGGCCGCATGAAGGCTGACGAAATCGGATCGGGCCAGAAGTTCGTCGAGGGAGACCATCTTCGTGCCGTCGGTGACCGAGGGCACGAACGGATCGTAGGCGACCGCTGTCACACCGAACGGAGCGAGCCGCCGGGCGATCTCCCGGGCGATCCGCCCGTACCCGACGAACCCGAACGTCTTGCCCCCGATCTCGGTGCCGTTCTCCGAGCGGCCCCAGGTCCCGCCCTTGGTCGCCGTGATCCGCGCGTACAGGTTGCGGGCGAGCATCACGTAGAGCCCGACGGAGAGCTCGGCCACCGAGGCGGTGGCGGCGGTCGGCGCGTTCACGACGCGGATCCCCCGCGCCGCGGCCGCCGGGAGATCGACGTTATCGACGCCGACGCCGGCCCGTGCGATGAGCGTGAGATGCGGGGCTTGCGCGATCTTCTCCGCGGTCACTTTCGTGCGGCTGCGGACCACCAGCGCCCACGCCGTCGGGAGGTGGGCGGCGAGGGCTCCCTCCGCGGTCGCGTCCGCGACCTCGCACGGGCCGGTCCGGAGCAACGCCACCGCACTGGGATCGATCGGATCGGCCACGACCACGAGGGGGAGGGCTGCCATCGCCGGAGGACCGGCGGAGCGCTGAAAACGCTTGCCGACCGGCTACGGCACCTTCGGCACCGGCACACGCTCCACGGCCGTCTCGACGATCGTGGCGCCCCGGACCCCGCGGATCCACGGCTCGGGCTTGATGGAGATCCGATGGGCGAGCGCGGGGACCGCGAACGACTTGACATCGTCCGGGACCACGTACGTCCGCCCGTCCAAGAGCGCCTTGGCGCGACCCACTTTCAGGAGCGCGAGGGAGCCCCTCGGCGAGGCCCCCACCTCGGCGCGCGGATCGCGCCGGGTCTGGCCCACCAGCTGGACGATGTACTCCTCGATCGCCGGGTCCACCTCGATCCCCTCGGCCGCGTGCTGGAGCTCCAGGAACTCCTCGGCGGTCAACACCGGCTCCACGACGCTCTCATCGGTCCCCCGGCGCCGGCGGCGCTCGAGGATCTCCTTCTCCTCCACCGGGCTCGGGTACCCGACGGAGAGACGCATCAGGAACCGGTCCACCTGGGCCTCCGGGAGAGGGTAGGTCCCTTCGAGCTCCAGCGGGTTCTGGGTGGCCAGCACCAGGAACGGGGGCGGCAGGGGGTGCGTCGCCCGCTCGCTGGTGACCTGGTGCTCCTGCATCGCTTCCAGCAGCGCCGACTGGACCTTGGGGGGCGCCCGGTTGATCTCGTCGGCGAGGAGCAGGTTGGTGAACAGCGGGCCGGGCCGGAACGAGAACTCCGAGCGAGCGGCATCGAACACCTCCCCCCCGTGATGTCGTGGGGGAGCAGGTCGGCGGTGAACTGGACGCGCGCGAAGGAGAGCCCGAGGGCCCGGGCGAACGACTTCGCCATGAGGGTCTTGCCGAGACCCGGGAGGTCCTCGAGGAGCAGGTGCCCGTCGGCGACCAGACCGACGATCACCCGGTCGAGGACGTCGTCCTTGCCGACGATCGCCGCGTGGACCGCGGTGCGGACCGCCTGTGCCTTGACCCCGGCGGCCGCCACGTCCATCAGGAACCCCTCGGTGTCCGGCTCGCCGGGCCAGTATATGGCCCTCGCATCGGCTCCCGGCTCGATATCCCCCGGCCGTAACGGCGCAGCGTCACGGTAGGCCCAACGGCCCTCTCGGCGTCCTGACCCGGCCGGGGCTGTCGGACGCCGGGGTTGTCCTCACGTCATCCCTGCGGACGACCCGTCCGCATGCGGTCAAGAGGGACCCTTCGTCGGTGCCCGGGCGGCCCTCGCGGGCGTCGCCAAGGAGACCAGCACGGCCCCGCTCAAGAGGCTGGCGGGGCCTCGGAGGCGACGACCGGGCGCCCAATGAGCGCCGCCGAGGCGATGAGGACCCCCAATAGGATCGCCCCGGCCACGGCGATCCCGTACGACGGAGGGACACCTCGGGCCGCGACGGACGTGGCGAGGGCGAGGAACGCCGCGAACCCGGGGAGCGCGAGACCGCCGAGCCGATCGGTCATGGAGGCCATGGTCCGGCCGTCGGACCCGAGCCACAGGAGGAACCCCAAGCCGGCGGCGGCGGCGAGGATCCCATCGACCACGGTGGGTGGCACGGCCGCCACGAGGACCACGAGCGCGCCGAGCGGCGGAAGGCCCGCGACCCCGGCCGAACGCAGCCTCGGGAGCCATCGGAACGCGAAGGCCAGCGAGCACGCCGCAACCGCGAGGATCACCTCCCAGAGGCCGCCGAACGCCGCCATCGCCGCCATCGGGCCGGCGAGCGCCGCCCCTGCCAAGACCCGAGGGGTCCCACGGGACCGACCTGGGATCATCGACCGGCCTCCCGGACCGCGCTGGGGGGTCGACAGGAAGCGGACGAGGGGGGCCAGGGTCCAGAGGTCCGTCCACTCCACGATCGGTGCCTCCCCCCACACCCGGGCGACGTCCAGCCGTCGGGTCACCCGGTGGAGCCGGTCCATCAGGAGTTCGTCCTCCGTCGGCCGCTCGGTCCGAGCCGGCTCCAGGGCGGCCGGCGAGGGGCTGAGGACGATGGGAGAGAAGCCACGCAGGCGAAGGGCTCGAAGCATCACCAGGGAGTCCTCCAGATCGGACAACGGCGAGATCAACAGCGTGGTGACGCCGGACGGGAACCGACGGCGGGCGGCCACGGCGAGGCGTTCGGGCGGCCCCGACTCCTCGGACGGTCGCGCCGACTCCAGGAGCCGGGCGATGCGATACCGGTGGGCCCGGCCGCTGCCGAGCGGCACCGACTCCAGGAACTCCGAATAGAGCCCGACCCCGACCCGGGACTTCTCCGACAGGAACCCCGCCGCGATCCCGAGGGCCGCCGCCCGGGCGACGGCGGTCACCGCCGCGTCCCGCTCGGCCCCGAGCGGGCTCGGGCGCAGGTCCAGCAGGATGAGGAGATCGCCGGTCCGCTCCAGGAGATAATCGTTCGCGAGGAGCTGGCCGGATCGGGCCGAGGCCCGCCAGTTGATCTGGCGGCTGGTGTCCGTGGGCGCCGCGCTCCGCACGGCGAAGAACTCCCCCGAGCTCCCGATCCGACGCGACTGGACCTCCCCCGGTTGCGGGGTGGTCCGCCGCAGCCGGGCGCGGCCGACCCGCGCGAGCTCGGGTGGGAACCGTTCCACGTGCAGCTCCGGCCCTTCCACCGCGATCGTCCGGCCGGCCAGCCCGAGGGCGTCCTGCCAGTGCACCCGCGGGGGCGGAACGGCCACGAGGCACGGCCGAGCGGCCCACCAGTGGAACCGGAGGTCCACGACGGCGCCGCGGACCGTCCGCTCCGGCGGGCTCGCCTCGGACAACGCCGCCGGGACGGGGAGGTCGATGAACAGGTCCACCGGGCGCATCCCCGGGGGCGGTGTGAGGGTGCCCTGCACCTCCACCTGGGGCCCTTCTCCCGTCACGGCCCACTCCAAGGACGCCGTCCCTTCCGGGGCGGGCGCGAGGAACGAGAGCGCGGCCGGCGCGAGGAGGAGCGGCACGGCGAGGAACAGTGGGACCGGGTCCCGAAGGCCGAGGGCGATCACGAGGAGCGCGCCCGCCGCCCCCAGCACGAGGAACGCGGCCGGTCGGTACCCGATCGACGCGGGGGTGGGGAACGTCAGCGTCCCGGTCATGTCTCCGCCTCGAGCTCCTGGAGGCGCGCGGCCACCCATCCCCGGAACTCGGCGGCCGGAGCGGAGCAGATGCGCTCGGCGTCCCCGGAGGCGGGCCTCCAACGGTCCGGCCCGAGGACCCGGGTGCTCAGCGCCGCGACCGTGTCGTAAACCTGGCGACGGGCGAACGCGTCCCGGTCGAGTCGACCCCCGGCGGGGAGCACCGGGGCGGATGGGGGCTCGAGCCGGGGCCGAACGGGCTGGGGGGACTCCTCCCAGGTGGCCCGAAGAAGAAGCACGAGGCCGGAGGCGGCGGCCATCGCCGCCCCCCCGGTGGCGGCGGACGGCGAGCTCGTGGCGTCGTAGAAGGCGATGGCGAGGCCGGCGATGGCGACCGTCAGCAGGACGGCGGTGGCCCAGTCCCACTTCACGGCGGTCTCCGCGCCGCCGGCTGGAGCGCCGAGAGCGCATCCTTGAGCGCCGACCGGGCCCGGTCCACGTCGTCCGCTCCCATCGGGAGGGTGGAGTACCGGGCGCGTTCGAACAGGTGCCGGAGCTCCGCGGACGGCCCCGGCGGGATCCCCAGGTCCTCCACGCAGGCCTGCTCGATCTCCCGGGGCGTCGCGGACTCAAGTTCCGGGAGGCTGCCACCGATCCGCGCGAGCAGCTGACCGTACAGCGCGATCAGGACCGCTCGCGGGTCCCCCGATCCGTCCAGGGAGCGCAGGGCACGCTCGAGGGCGTCCCCCACCTGCGAGCGCTGAGGGGGTTTCGAGCCCCGGGACTCGGCCCCGGGGCGTCCCAGGTACCAGAGGGCCATCAACAATCCGGCCACCGCGACCCCGATGGCGCCGCCGATCAGGTACCAGAACGCCAGGCTGTAGTGGGGGGAGGAGAACGTCGAGGAGTTGAGCACCGTGCCGTTGGGCGGGGGCGTCGAGTTGACCGGGGTCCCGGTCCCGTTCCCGGTCGTGTCCGCCGGCCCGCTCTGCGTGAGCACCGACGGCCCCACCAGGTGGACCAGCGCGAGGAACGAGATCGCCACCAGGAAGTAGACCAGGATCAGGGAGAGGAACCGCTTCGGGATCACGGCCCCCGGGCCGGCGAACCGCATGTACAGGAAGAGGAGGATGATCCCGACCGCGAAGACGGCGACGAGCTCTCCCGCGGCCGCGAACGTGGGGGTGGCGCCGGCGAACGTTCCGGGACCTCCCCCGGGCGCGGCCGGCCCGGACGTGGGGAGGAGGAGCACCGATGCCGTCCCGATCCCGATGGCGCCCAGGGCGAGGAGCGCGAGGAGGCCTACCGCCCGCCGCCGGTCCGGGGGGCTCCGGGCCGTCGGACGGAACGACGACATGGGGCCTCCCTCACCCCGCCGGGGGCGGCGCTGCCGCGGTTGCCGGCGCCGGGGTCGCCGGGCGCTTCGAGAGGAAGTAGTAGCTCCGCCGCTCGTGGTCGGCGCTCACGACGGCGAAGTCGTCGACCTGGAATCCCGTGTCGTAGGCGGCGCGGAAGGCGTCCCGGACCGCGTGGCGCCAGGTCAGCAATTTGGACGGCTCGTGCTCGCGGACCAGGGAGAGGTCGAACGGGATCTCAAGATGGGCGCGCGATCCGGTCGGCTCGGAGACGGCGGTCGGGACCCGCAGCCCGCTGTCACCGGCCTCGGTCTCCACGATCGCCTCCGACCCGCTCAATCGCCCGGCGTCCTCCGACGGGGCCGGCAGCCGACCGGCGAGCCGCCGTTCCACGTCCGGGGTCGCCACGTCCCACCGGACGGTCGAGCCGGTCGGTCTCGGACCCGCGATCAAGCTCGCTCGCGACCTGGCCAAAGTAGTGGACCTTGTACCCCGTCACGTGCGCTCCGAGCTTTCGGACGGACACCATCGCGTTGCGGCTCTGCAACGGATCGAACACCCACCGGATCTGGGAGAGCCCCTGCCGCTCGACCTCCTCCCGCTGGTAGATCTTCGAGCCGGAGCCCGAGGTGGTGGTTCTGGTACTCCGGCCGGACCGCGGTCAGGTGCGAATAGTGGTAGAGCGCGGTGCCGTCCCAGCCCAGGAATCCCACGGCGAACCCGGCGAGGTGGACGTCGGCGAACGCGCCCAGGACCAGACCCCCGTTGTCCTGGACGGCACGTTGGACGGTCGCGGGGAGGGCGGGCTCATCGGTGAGGCCCCACGTCACCCGTTGGACCTCCGAGAGGGAGCGGAGCTCCTCGGGTTTCTGGAGGCGACGGAATCGGAAGTCGGAGAGGGGGCCCCCGGACGCGGCCACGGGCTGGGACCGGGGCCGGAATACTTAACGCCCGGGGCCTAGCGGCGGATCCGAAGCTCGCCGAGCTTCTCCTCGTACCGGACCTCGTCGGCCGGGGTGAGGTCCCAGAGGAGCTCCTCGATCTCCGGGAGGTTCCGGAGGAACTCGGCCTTGCTGCGCGTCACCATCAGATGGTCGAACTTCCGGCGGGCGGCGTAGTAGGCGCCGACCAGGTATGCGCCGAGGATCGCGATGATGGGGCCGGCGAGCACGAACGCGAGGTTGTAGTTCGCCCCACCGTTCCCGGACTGGTCGGTGGTCTGCTCTATCGTCGGGAACGGCCCGAAGTCGTGAAGCGGCGTGAAGTCCGCCAGCGCGAGGATCGCAAGCAGGACGCCCACCGCGAAGACGAGCACGGAAAGGATCGCCCGCTCCTGGCGGAGGAACAGCCGAAGGCGGTGGCCGAACTCCCCTTCCTTCTCGGCCATCGGCGCTCGGGAGGTGGTTTTTCTTATGAAGGTATCGCGAACGCCGTCCGATGGGCCCCTGCGGACGCCTTTCGCCACGGGAGGAGGGTTTATGCTCCCGTCGACGGACCCTTAGGCATGGCCGGTCCCTCCCCTCCCCCGCCGCCACCGCCGCCTCGGTCGACCGATCCCCTGCCTCCCCCCGCTCCCGGGTGGCAGCCGGAGCCGACCCGTGCTCCAATGATGGTCACCCTGAACCTCGATTCCCTGGCGATCCGGTGGGGCCGGATCCTGGGCTTCCTCCTCCTCTTCGTCGGAACGCTCGTGGCCGTCGTCGCCGGGGCCATCGAACCGGCCTGCTACACGACCTCGGGGTGCACCAACTACGGGATGACCTGGGCGTGGGCCGTGCTCATCGGAGAGGTCCTTTGGACCATCGCGCTGTTCTTCCTGGGTGCCAGCTCGGGGCTCCAGCTCATGAAGGGGCTCCCGGCGCCGAAGGGCGGGACCCCGGAAGAGTACCGGTGGGTCCTGACCGAGCGGTGGTTCAACTTCCTGATGGTCGCCCTCAGCATCGTCCTCCTCTGGTTCCTGCTCAGCGGGATCGTCGCGATCCGCGCCCCGTTCCCCTGATCCGGATCGTCAGTCGGAGCGCCGGTCGAACGGGCGCTCCGGCCCCTTCCGGGGCTCGGGGGAGGTGCCGTCCGCATCCAGGACCTGATCGAGGGTCCGGCGCCGCAACCGTCGGTACGACGGGATGAGACCGCCGACCACGAGGAGGGCAGCGGCGACCTCGCCCCAGGCGCCGACCCCATACCCGAGCGCCAGGACCACGAACGCCGCGACGCCGACCAGCGCCCCTGGGAGAGGGCCGCCCCCGGCCTGCCGAGCGACCGGCGACCGCGGGATCGACTGGAGGGAGCCGGTCACCTCGATGGCGAGCAGCGCGAACGACTGGGCGGTGATCACCGCGAGGCCGGGGACCGAGAAGTCGGTCTCCAGGCCCCCCGCCACCAGGGCAACGATGAGGATCCCCGCGACGGCGGAACGGAAGGAGAGCGCATAGAACGGGGTCGCCTCCTGGACCCCGAAGTATCGGCTCCGGGCGAGGACGTACTGGGCGACCTCGGTGGCGGCCACGAGGAGCGCGATATCGATGAGGCCCGAGAAGAGAAGCGAGTTGCTATCGATCGCGATCTCGTACAACCGGAACAGGATCGCGAGGGGGATCCCGACGAACAGGCCCGCGGTGTACGCCCACAGGGCCTTCGGTTCGTTGAACCGGGTACGGGGCACCTGGGGCGCGGCGTACCGGCCGACCTCCCAGTAGACGAACGCGCCGGAGATCAGCACCCCGATGAACCCGCCGACGGCGAGCGGACTGTAGACCATCTAGGCGACCCTCCGGCCGGTCGCGAGGAACCCGGTATGGCCGAGCATATCGAACTCCGGCCGGGTGCCGCCCTCGCCCACGTGCAGGGAGCGCTCCAGGACCTCGAGCGCCCGGGTCTCCTCCAGGCCGGCCGACCGCATCGCCCGAACGGTCGTCTCCAGCTGGTTATACGTCGGGACGTACGAGGCGACCGATCCCCCGACCCGGAGCGCGTCGCGGGCGAAGGGAACGGCGTTCCAGGGCTCCGGAAGGTCGAGGACCACCCCGTCCAGCCCGGCAAGCCCGAACCCGTCGGCCCCGACATCCCGGAGGGCGAAGTCGACCCGGTCCGAGAGTCCCGCCGCGGCGACGTTGGCCCGGGCCTGATCGAGGAAGTCGGGGCGGCGGTCGAAGGAGTACACGTGCCCCGCCGACCCCACGAAGTAGGCGAGGACGGTCGTGAGCGCGCCGCTGCCCGGCGCCGGCCTCGGCCACGCGGCTCCCCGGTCCCAACCCCGCGAGATAGACGAGCGGGAGGGCGTCCTTGGCCGTCACGATCTGGGCGCGCCGGCGCAGGTGGGCCAGCAGGTCCGAGAGGGAGGGACGGTAGATCCGGTAGCTCGCCCCGGCCCAGGTCACCGAGCCGCCGGGCACCGTGCCGATCTGGCCGGAGAGGTCGAGGACGCCGTGCCCCTCGATGGTCCGGGGGCCGCGTTCGAGCGGGAGGAGGAGGCTGTCGCCGGCCCTCCGACGGAGGATGACGGGCTCGTGCTCGGCGAGCGGACGCTCCTCGGTACATGGTGTCGGGGCCCCCGGTTCGCCCGTCAGGTCGGAGCCGGGCGGCGGTTATAATGCGCGCCCGGCGCAGTTCCGCGCGCACCGTTATATGGGGAGGCCCTGTGGCACGCCCCGGCCCAGCCACACTCCAACGGGTTGCGGGTATAGTGTAGTCTGGTTATCACGCAGGCTTGCCAAGTCTGCAACTCGGGTTCAAATCCCGGTGCCCGCATCCCGCCCCTGCGCCCCGGAGACCGGGACGACGGGATCCGGGCAGTGGAGGTCCCGGGACGCCGCCACCGACCTCCGCCTTGGGTTGACCGCGACCGGGTCGCCGACCTGGGGGCCGGTCGGGCGTTGACCCCCAACGACCCCGAGGGCCCGTCGCGCGACTATTAAGCCAGCGAAATGTTGCGTCCGGCGTGGCACGCGCTCGCAAGGTGACGGTCTCGGGGGGCCGTTCGTTCGAGTACATCTCCCAGGGAAAAGGCCCCGCGACGCTCTTGGTCCATCCCGGCGGGCCCGGCTACACCTACCACTACCTCCGGCCCCTGCTCCGCCTCGCGACGGCCCACCTTCGGGTGATCCTGTTCAACCCGCGGGGGGTCGGACGCTCCTGGAAACCATCGAGACCCAGTGCCTACACCGTCCAGAACCAGGCCGAGGACCTGGAGGCGATCCGGCGCGCCCTCAAGATCGAGGAGCTCCACCTCCTGGGGTTCTCCGCCGGCGGGTTCACCGCCCTCGAGTACGCCGGCCATCACCAGGACCACCTCACCTCCCTCCTGCTGTGTGCGACCGCCGGGAGCACCGCCGAGATCCGGCAGTCGAACCGCGTCATGCGCGCGGCGGCCACGCCGAAACAGCGGATCCGCCTCAAGGAACTGGAGAAGGCGAAGGCGTTCGACACGAAGGAGTACCCGAACCCTGGTCGAGGAGATCGGACGGCCGTTCCAGTCCCGGTTCCTCTCGGGGACGCCCCGGGACCTCAAGTCCTCGAAGCTCAGCACCGAGGTCTACCGCGCCATGATGACCCGGACCGGCGACGAGTTCGTCGTGGACGGCACCCTGGCGCGGTGGGACGGGCGACGGTACTACTCCCGGATCGAGGTCCCGTCCCTCGTCCTCGTCGGACGGTTCGACCCGTTCCTCGAAGCGTCCCAGGAGATGCACGACCGGATCATCCCGGCCCACCTGCGAGTGCTGCCCCGCAGCAGCCACCTCGCCCACCTAGAACAGCCGCGCGAGTTCCTGAACGCGGTCCGCGAGTTCCTGCTGGACGTTACGGGGGACTGAGCTGGCCGTCGGCGGCGCCGACGGCGCCGCGGGAGGTCGGCGGACCCCCCAGGTTCTCTCGCATCGCCCGGAGCAACAGCGAACCGAACACGGTCGTCAGCAGGGACATCAGCAGGATCGCCCCGAGCACGGCCTGGTCGAAGAGCCCAAGGGAGAGGCCCACGGCTCCGACGACGAGACCGATCTCGCCCCGGGGGATCGCGCCTACCGCGATCGCCCGCGCCACGGCGTCCGAGCGGAACCGTCCGCGAGCGAAGATGTACACTCCCACGAACTTCCCGACGGCCGCGATCCCGAACAACAGGGCCGCGCGAGCGAGCACCGCCGGCACCAGGAGGAGGTGGATGTTGAACTCCGAACCGATGACCACGAAGAACAACGCCCCGAAGATCGTCAGCAGGAGGTCCACGTGCTGCCGGACCCGGCTCGCGGCCACGCTCTCCGCGATGGCGAGCCCGGCGATGAACGCGCCGACCAGCGCCGAGAACCCGAGTCCGATGACCACGGCCACGAGGGCGAACAGCACGACGAACGGGGCGTCGATCGAGTTCGCCACCCCCGGGATCCGGAACAGCCTCGGGACCACGAGGACGGAGACGACGAGCAGGACGATCCACGCGGCCACCGAGTAGAGGACCCCGCCCGAAATGGCGAGGACATCGAACTGTCCGCCGAGGACCGTGAGGACCGCCGAGAGCAGGAACAGCCCCACCACGTCGTCGACGGCGGCGGTCGTCAGCAGGAACTGGCCCGTCTCGAGGTGAGCGAGCCCCTCGCTCTTCAGAAGGCTCGCCACCACGGCCGTGCTCGTCGCGCCGGCGGCGACCGCGAGGAGGAGGGCCGTGGAGATCGGGTACAGGCGCGAGAAGACAGCGAAAGTGAGGAAGAACGGGACGAGGTCGCCCGCCACCGCGGCGCCCACGGCCCAGAGACCCGAACGACGGAGGGCCGTGAGACCGCCCTGCAGGCCCGCGGCGAAGATCAGCAGGACGACCGAGAAATCGGCGAAGATCAGGACGTAGTCGTTGCCGACGGTGAAGAGGGGCACCCCAAGGACGCTGTTGATGACCCCGCCCAGCGCGTAGTAGCTCACCACCATCCCGGCGATGACCTCGCCCACCACCTGAGGGAGGCCGACCCGGCCGGTCGCGGATCGGACCAGTTCCGCGAACGCCAGGAGGATGAAGATCTCGAGCAGGGGATAGTAGATGTCGGTCCCCGGTACGCTCATCGGGCGGCGGTCCGACCACCGCGTCCGGCTATAAAGAAAGGGCGCGGGAGCGGAGAGCGGAGGAGCTCAACGGCCCTGGTCCCGGCCGTACCACTTGCGGAACCGCTTCAGGTTCTCGATCCGCCCGAACACGATGATCGCGTACCCCGGAGCAAGGCGATCCGTCCTCGACGGGTTCAACATGGTCTGGAACACGTCGTTCGGGCCGGGTCTCGCGTATCCGATGAGCAGGGCGTCGCTTGCCTCCCGGACCATCCGCTCCGCCTCCTCGAACGTCTGGTCCGTGATCGGCGTCCGGGCGCTCACCACGTACTCCTGCATGTCGGACTGGATGTCGGCCGCGCTCACGTCCTCGAGCGCCGCGGCCACATCGGGTTCGAACGCGGCGGACGCGCAGATCCGCCCTCCCATGTCCGAGGGGCTCGCCACGTACGTCACCCCGGCCGAGCGCAATGTCTCCCGGAGCTCCGGGCGGGCCACGCTCACGACGATCCGCACCTGCGGCGCGATGGAGCGGACGTTGAGCGCCGCGATCATGTTGGAGG
Organism: uncultured Thermoplasmata archaeon; assembly: GCA_963708255.1. Taxonomy (GTDB): domain Archaea; phylum Thermoplasmatota; class Thermoplasmata; order Lutacidiplasmatales; family UBA184; genus Lutacidiplasma. Next base: position 15,854 of record CAVPSE010000002.1, on the reverse strand, counting down.
CGTCGTCGGCCGTGCAGACGATGACCGCGTTGGCCTCGGGAACGTTCGCCCTCCGGAGGATGTCCAGGTCGGCCGCGTCCCCGTAGGTGACGTAGAGCATCGTGCGGGGACCGAGGGATCGGACGTTCGCGACCTCCTCCGCGCTCTGGGTCACCACCGCCACGCGCTGCTCCTGTTCGAGCAGCTCGCGGACCGCCGCCCGTCCTACGGCCGAGTATCCGAGAACGACGATGTGGCGCTTCAGGTCGGTCCCCAGGGTCCCGAGGGCTTCTTTCTGCGAGGCGTCGATCACGGCCGACGCGATCACGCTGGTCAGATACCCGCCGAGAAAGATCTGACCGAACAGAAGGACGGTGGTCATCGTCCGGGCCGCGGGGGTCGTCGGGGAGAAATCCCCGTACCCGACCGTCGAGAGCGTCACGATCGCCCAGTAGAGCGAGGTGCGGATGCCTCCGGGAGGGCCCTGGAAGTACTGGAACAGGATCGCGGCGAGCAGGTACACCGCCCCGAAGATCGCCACAAAGACCCAGATCCGACCCAGCAGGTCGACAACGAACTTGCGGCGACGGCCGGGCACGGCGGGCGCAGGGACACCCGAGCCTAAGGATTTGGGGGGGCGATCAGAGCGCGACCGCAGTGGGCTCAGGACGGGCCAACGTCTGGGCGGCCAGGGTGGGGATCACGGCCGAGAGGACGATCACGGCGACGAGGATCGAGAACTGGGACTGGTCGAAGATCCCGGCCGACAGTCCGTAGAGTCCTCCGACGATCCCGAACACGAGGCCCGTGCTCATCAGGAGGGCGACGTACTCCGAACCGCTCCCGACCAGCCGACGCGCGAGCGGGAGCATCGGTCCCAGCTTGGAGATGACCTGGGCCGAGTAGAGCGCTACGGCGGCCGCGGCCCCTCCGGCGAGCGCCGCCAGGGACACCGAGAGCCCGGCGTCCACGAAGAAGAAGGGCGTCAGGAACGCGAACGCGACGGTCCGAAGACGGCCCGGGATCTCCCCGCCGTTGCCGAAACTCCCCGAGACGGCCACGCCGAGCAGATACGCCGGCAAGATCGCCTCGGTCCCCGACAGCTGCGCCAGGGCCGCCAGGACGAACAGGACCCCCAGGAGGACCCGCACATCGGGTTCGGTCGTTTCCGCCCTCCACCGGGCCTGGGCCCAACGGACGAACCGGGGGAGGAGTACCGCCGCCCCGAGGAACCCGACGGTCAGCGCGAGCACGAACACGTTCGGCCGTTCGAAGAGGAACGTGAGCGCGAGGATGGTACCCAGGTCCGTGACGAGGCACGCCCCCAGGAGGAGCTGCCCTGCCGACGTTCCGAGAAGGTCCGACTCCGCGAGGACGACGTAGACGATCGCGGCCGCTGTCGAGGAGAGAGCGACCCCCGCCAGGAGGGAGGCCGTCGGACTCCAGATGAGCACGTACCGCGCCATCAGTGTGACGACGACGAGGGGGGCGGCGAACGAGACCACCCCCAGGGTGACCGCCGCGCGCCAGCGGGCCCTCAACAGGCGGGGGTCGATGGACGAACCGGCGAGGAAGACCAGGACGATGCTCCCGATGCTGGCGAGGAACGGTAGCCAGGCCTCATCGGTGGTCGTGATCCCCAGGTAGTTCGCGGCGAGGATCCCGGCAACGATCTCGATCAGCGCCGCCGTGACACCGAGGCGGGGACCGAGGAAGGCCGCGACCGCGGCGATGACCCCGATCAGGGCCAGCAGTCCCCAGCTCGACATGCGCCGGATCCCCCGGGGGGCGACGACGAGTTCAACCTATCGGCGGACGGCCGTTCCCCGGCGCGTTGCTTTTGGGGGCTGTCGGCGTCGGTGGCGACGTACCGAGATGGACCGAACCCAGACCCTCCACCGGTTCGACCAGGAGATGCGGAAGGATTCCCCTCCCGAACCCGGGTACCACATCGAACGACGCGGTTCCATCGTCCGTCAGGTCGGGGACCACGCGTGGATCTCGGTACTCCCATCTCACGGAGGCGGAGGCCCCCGGGGTCGTCGCGGAGGAAGCGGAGCTGTTCCGGCGTCGCGGGAAGGAGGTGGAGTGGAAAGTGTACGGCCACGACGGACCACCGACACTTCCGGCGCTCCTGACCGCGGTGGGGTTCGTTCCCGATGCCCCGGAGACCCTGATGGTGATCGACCTGCACGATCCCCTCGAGCTCGGCCCTCCGGCCGCCGACGTCCGGGTCCACGAGGCTCTCGACAGCGCCGGCCTCGAGGCGGCGGTCCGGGTGAGCGGCGTCGCCTTCGCGCCGGGACCCGGTTGGGACCTGGAGGAGTACCTCCCGAAGCTCGGCACGCCCGGGTTCGCGGTGTTCCTGGCGTCGGTCGGGGACACGGTCGTGTCCGCGGGACGGCTCGAGATGCCTCCGGGCCGCTCCTTCGCGAGCCTTTGGGGCGGAGGCACGCTCCCAGAGTTCCGCGGCGCGGGGATCTACCGCGCCCTCGTGGCCGCCCGGGCGGAGCGGGCGCGGTCGCGTGGATACCGGTACCTGACGGTGGACGCCCGGGAGACGAGTCGCCCGATCCTCGAGCGGAACGGATTCCAACCCCTCGACCCGGTCGTCGGATGGGTCCTCACGCCTTGAGCGGTCGTCCGCTCCGGCCCTGAGGATCCAGGGCGGGCGACCTTCGGGAGACCCGGCGCGACGATCGACGAACCGCACCCGGGGATGCGCAGAGGCCACCCTGCGGCCGGTCGGCGGAGAAGTTTCTTAAGGGCCGGTCCTGCTGGCGTTGTCCGGGGATGAAGCTCCCCTTCAACCGCCCGGCGCGGGCTGATAGCTTCTACAACGCCAAACCGCGCCACCGAAGAGGGCGGAAGCATGGTCGCGTGGGCGCTGCTGGCGATCGTCACGGGTCTCGCCGTACTCGCCTCGCTGGTCTCGGTTCGCCTGGGGATCTCGGTCGCGATCCTCGAGATCCTCGCCGGCATCGTCGCGGCGAACTACTTCGGGATCTCCTCCGCCGGCCAGGATTGGCTTCCGTTCGTGGCGGGGATCGGGAGCGTGGTCCTGACGTTCTTGGCCGGCGCCGAGATCGACCCCGTGGCGATGCGCAGGACCTGGAAGGCATCGGCCACCATTGGGATCCTCTCTTTCCTGGGACCGTTCCTCGCGGCGTGGGCGTGCGCGTCGTTCCTGCTCCACTGGTCCGGCCCCGCATCCTTGCTCGCCGGCGTCGCCCTTTCGACGACGTCGGTCGCGATCGTGTACGTCGTGCTCATTGAGACCGGCGACAGCGCCACCCCGACGGGAAAGCTGATCCTCTCGGCCTGTTTCATCACGGATCTCGGCACCGCGATCGCGCTGAGCGTCCTGTTCGTCCGGCCGAACGAGTACATCTTCCTCCTGCTCGGGGGGATCGTCGCCGCCAGCCTCACCGTGCCCCGGCTCTTCGAGTGGTTGTTCGCCCGGCTCAAGGGCCGTTCGGGCGAGCCAGAGGTGAAGCTCCTCCTGTTCGGCGTCATCCTCCTCGGGGCCGTGGCCCAGCTCGCGAACTCGGTGGCGGTCCTCCCGGCCTACATCCTCGGCCTCGCCCTCGCTTCCACTCTCGGCAAGAACCGGGACGTCCTCCTGAAGCTTCGGTCGCTGACCCTCGCGTTCCTCACCCCGTTCTTCTTCGTGAACGCCGGCCTGAACGTTTCCACCGCCGCCCTGCTCGCGGGCGCCGGCCTGATCGTCCTACTGTTCGGGGTGAAGGTCGGGGCGAAGCTATTGGGCGTGGTCCCGGTGGCGCGCTGGCTCGTCGGTCGGGACTACTGGTACATCTCCCTGCTCATGTCGACGGGCCTCACCTTCGGTACCATCTCGGCGACGTACGGCTTGAACGCCGGCATCATCGACCGGTTCCAGTTCTCGATCCTCCTCACCGTGGTCATCGCGACGGCTATCGTCCCCACCGTCATCGCTCAAACATGGTTCCGACCGGAGCCGTGGGGGACGGAACGTGACCCCGCGCGCCCGCCCCGGCGCGGTGCGGGTCATCCTCGTCCCGGTCGATGGTTCCCCCAGCAGCCGTCGGGCCGTCGAGCTGGCGGCCACGATGGCCGTGGCGTTCGAGGCTTCGCTCACCCTGCTCCATGTCGCCTCGGTCGGTGACCTGCCGGTCCTCATGGGCGAGGTAGAATCTACCCGGGAATCCGAGGAAGGCCAGGTGATCCTTTCGGAGGAGGTTCGGCTGGCGCGGGCCGCGGGCGCCGATCCGAAGGTCGTGCTCCGGCGTGGGAGGGCGATCGGCCAGATCCTGCGGGTCGCCGACTTGCTCCACCCCGACCTCATCGTAATGGGGACCCGGGGCCTCAGCCGGACGCGAGGGATCCTCCTGGGGAGCGTCTCGGGCGCGGTCTCACGCCGAGCGAAGGTACAGGTCGTCCTGGTCCGCTGAACGGACGCTCGAGGTCGACACCCTGGAAGGGACCCGCCGGGTCCACCGGACGAGCACAGCCACCGGCGGTCGCTGCCAAACTGGCAACTCGGACGGGAGTCCCCCGGGGGCCACGTTCCATCGGCCGAACCGGGACTGGATGTTCCCGAGGCCACCCCGAGGAGCCTCGGTGAGCGGGACCGAGGCCGTAGCACGGAAATGCGTAGCCGGGCTAAGCCCCGACCTAGAGCTTTGCACGGAAACGAGGCGCGCCCCACTCGGCGCACAAGAACTCACCACACTGCACAGAAACCATCCCGGAGGAGCATCCGACCGAAAACCCTTACTCCCCGAATGATCGGAAGTTGGCCGGTCCCTCCCGGTTCGGCTTGGGTCGGGGATTCAGATGACCGTGAGGCGGACGGTTACGGCCGAAAACGTGCGGGGCTAAGAGCGGCGGCCCCTCTGGAGTCGTCCGGGGGTGGCATGTTGCGGACGTCTACATACCGGGTTCTGGGCCGGGTGGCGTTGGTCACGGGCCTTGGCATGATGGGGTTCGGCGCAGCGGCACAATTTGGCCTGTTCACGGCTTCCAATCTGACAGCTACGATCGGCGTGGTGGGCCTGCCGGTTGCTGGGGGTCCAGCCTTGTTTGATCTCCTGACACGTCGTGCAACGTTTGTGGTGGAGATTGCCCAGGGAGATCCTGGGGAGTACATCCTTCGGGGGCCTAGCTTTGACGAGTGGGTGCGGGCCGAGGTTGCGAAGTATCCCGTGCCTGCCGGGGCGATGGAAGCGGTAATCGGACTTGCCGTGGCGGAACCTCCCAGGACAGTTCCTTCCCGGTCTCCCGATGGGCGATACACTCGCCTGCCCATCGTAGTTCTTAACGCGGCTGGGGCTTTTGGCGGCACTGTAGCCGGCCAAGTCAAGTTCCTCACGCTCAAGGTCCGCGTGCGGTGGGCGGACGCCACCGATTGCAAGGCGGTCGTCGCCGCAAAGCTACTCAGGGGGGAGGAGGGCGTCCTGCAGAAGGGGAAGTGGATCGAGATAGGAGAAGCTAACTGGCACTCCGATCAGAAAGTCTCGGGCCTCTACAGTCCAACCGTGGGTCCCGCGGCCATCCAAAGTGCGAAAGAGCTGCGCCTGCTGGCCGAGTGGCCGGAACTTCTCCTGGAGCACTACTTGGGCAATCCCAGGGCCGACATCATTCGGGGAGAGTGGGCCTACCTCCCCCTGGCGTACATGCGGGAGGGGTCGAAGTTTCTCTATTTCAACGGTGGTCGGCCGGGAACCGCCCTCGCCCGCGTATCACCTGAGACGGGACCCATCGAAGTCCAGTTTCAGGTGAAGCTGCTAGGTCAGCACGCGGATGAGGGCATCGCGTTCCTAAAAGCAAGGGCCGACTGGAATGCCGTATCATTGGAAATGTTTGAACCCACGCGGACCGACCTCCAGTGATCTGCGCGGACCCGTGCGCGACCCCGCCGGCACATAGCTCTCGGAGGCGACCGGAAACGGTTACGACTCGGGGCCGCGACGGGAGACTATCCTACCGCTTCTAACCAACATCTTGCACGTATCCCGATCTCTCGGGGCTCGATGGATCGGACGGTTCGGCTGCGACGGAAGTTGTACAGCCATCCCTCGGCTGTAGCTCTTTCTCAAAGCGGTTCGTCCCCCTGTGACCAAATCTCATCGCGAATAACCCCGCTCACAGAACGGGATGGGTGCGGGTCGCCGGCGCGGACTGATGGGCCCCCGTCGGGGAAAGGACAATTTGAGTCGGCACCTAGCCTAATCTTCGGCCGGACCTGCTGCCCCCGATGGCAGCCTTGCGTCGGTCCCAGCTCGTCGGTCAGCTCGCGGCCCGTCTCTACGACTGGCTGCCTGGTTCCAGTCCCGATAGGAAGGCGTTCACCTTCGCCCATGCCGCAAGAGAAGTAGGACTGGGGACAAGCTGGATGGGCGGCAGCAAGCGACCTGCCATCGAAACGCTCCTAGAATCTGCGTTGGCCAGCGCAAGCCTTCGGGATTTGGTGCTGGTGATACTGCGGGAGGGAGTCCGGTACCGAGCCCGTCGCGGGCCGGAGATCACCCAGGAGGAACTGATCGGCATCTTCCATCTGCTCGAATCACTCGGCTCCAAAGTGCCCGAGGTGATCGCCCCCGACTTCCTCTCCGGCTTCCCGCCGACGCTTCGGCAGGTCGGCCGGGAACACCCTACCCAACTCGATCCGGTCCGCCTGTCCAAACTGCGGGAGAAGTTCCGACAGATCGAGTCCAATCCGAACCTGCAGGAGCGTGGCTACGAGCTTCAGGACGTCCTCTTCGGGCTCTTCGACCTCTTCGGGTTGGCACCGAGGCCTCCGTTCCGGGTCTATGGCGAGGAGATCGATGGATCGTTCGAGCTGGCTGGAGAGACCTATCTGCTGGAGGCGCGGTGGCGTGCGAAGGAGACCGCCAAGGGTGACCTGGAATCGTTCCAAGCGAAGGTCGTCACGAAGAGTGGATTCTCTCGCGGACTGTTTGTGTCAATGGGTCGCTTCAGCGGACCGGCCCTTACCGAGTTCTCCAGAGGCCATGCCCCGAGAATCGTCCTGGCCTCCAAAAGCGAGATAGTGGGCGTGCTCGCCGGTACCTACAGATTGGATGCACTCATACAAGGGAAGGTCCGACATCTCTCCGAAACCGGGAAGTTCAAGGTCGATCAGGGCTGACTTCCAAGGGCGGCGGAGCCGCCCGCCGTGGGGTTATCCCTCGGCGGGTCTCAGGCAATGGCGGGCTGGACCAAGTGACTCTGGACTGGCTGGGGATAGCGAACCTGTCCATCGGGCTACTTGGGCTCGCTGGGATAGCGGTCTTGGTCTACCAGTGGTACGTCGACCACTGGAGCCGCTGGCCATTCCGGGTGAAGGCGGTTAAACGCCGGCTTGCCCGCGACCGGGAAGTCTGGCTGTACCGATACGAGGTCGTGAACCTGGCAAGTCGATCCGCGGTCATCGACATCTTCTGGGTGCGTCCTGACGGGAAAGAGAAGTCCATCGCCGATGAGGCGTACGAGAATTCGCGTGAATTCGACCCTAGCGAAAGTGCCCCCTACTTAACGGTCGGCGCCAGAGACGATCTTTGGGGTTCGACTGCGTCTAGCGATAGGAAGGAAGGCACCCCAACCTACGTCGCGATCAGGGTGATCGATCAACGGACGCAAGAGGCACGTCGCTATCCGTTCCAGATTGAGCGCCCGGGCAGGCACGATGAAGATGCCTGACCCGCACTGGTCGGCCTCGCATGATCCACCACTCAGCCGCGACCCCCGGCGCCTAATCCTTTGGAACTCGGGAGGCGGCGCGCGAACCAGGGGGTTAATAATCTAAGCGCTTCCCACCACTGGGACAACGTCGAAGCCCCTCGGGTGTGTCCGAGTGGAGTAGAACTCCTCCACCTGGGCAGCGATCAGGTCCCGCCGGGTGTAGTCTGAATGCAGGCCACAAGCGATGCAGAGTACGTCCGCCTTTGCTTCGTCATCCGGGAGGGTCTCCACCTGACGCTCCTCCTCCCCATTTAGGGGGACCCAAGCCTGGCACCACCGGACCGGGCACCTGACCATCGCGCCCATGCTACGGCCTAGCAGTGGGGGGATAAACCCCTGGGTCCGAAGTCTCGCTACCCGCGCGGTCCAAAAGACCGCGTCCGCGGCAGCCTTATCTATCGCTTCTCGGGATGAACAGTACTCACAGGCGTCAGACATGGCAAATGTGGGAAGCCGCCGACTGGTCTACCTGGGTACGATTATCGCGATAGTCGCCATGAGCGGAGGTTACGTTGCCGCCTCCGTCTTGGTCCCCACGGTGGTGACGCAAGGTGCGAGCTTCTTCCAGGGCGGTAGCAGTGGAGCCAACGGGTACAGTGCTCCCTCGCTAGTCGTTGCTTCAACACCCGCCGCTACCAGCGCCTGCACGGCGGGGACCATAACCGGCGGCACATCCGCAGGAACCGTCACGATGATCCTCTCGTCCACCACCGGTGCCACGAGTTGTACGGCGGGTAATTTCGCGGAGGAGTTCGTCGTGGCATTCTCAGCGACCATCACGACGCAGACGAACTCGATCACCATCACCACCCAGGTCGGCGCTGGCGCGGTACAGACGAATACCGAGTCAGTGACGCTCGGAACGGGCAGTTCCGGGGCGTTCACCCAAACCGTGGACGTCTTCGTGGACTACGGGGCCATCAACCCACCCGCGAGCGGCGTCACTGTGCTGGATCTGGTCATCCAGTAAGGACCACCTGACTGAGTGTCGAAACCCTTTCCTCCCCGGGCGGAGCTCCCCCATGCGGAACTTGGCGACGCAGTGCGAGATGCCCAACGCCTACCTCTACACGCTCGGATCCGAACCTCCCGTTGGGTTCCTGGTGAGCTCGTGTAGCGGGTCCATCGAGCGCGTCGCCCTCTCGAGGTGGGCCAGGATGGAGCAAAGGGAGCAGTTCAGACTCTTACCGTCCACCGCGGCTACTTCGAGCGGGAAGGGCGGGTCTCGGTGCAGGGCGGCAGCCGGGTGCTCAGGCCATCCTACGTCGCCGTCGAGGTTGAACCCGCTGGCTAGGCCGACCTGACCTGCGCGGCTACGCGCCGGCTTTGAGTCCCCGCTCGATCAGGATCATCGCGAGGGTCGATGCCGTTCGACGATCCTTTTCCGCTGCCTTCTTCAGTTCGGTCAGCACCTTTGGCGGCAGGTAGACGGCGATGGCTGCTCGCCGCTCGCTCTTAGGCCTCGCTTTTCGTGGCACTTTTCCCCTCGCGCAGGTCCCGAACCTGCGGTATCGACCGGCACCCGATGCCGGTCGACGTCGGGTGCCTGGGATTCCGGAAAAATAGTAGATAACCGTTTTGGTCTACTCGCAATTGCATCGCGATCGGCCGGCTGGAAACTCGTTGGAGAATGCGCCACCCACACGCGGCAAATCCAACGGCGGTCCGCCTGGCCCCGGGTGCCCTAGGACGAATCGATTCTCGGTCGGGTAGCTACCAACTCGAACGTGATTAGGCCCTGGTCGGATGGACCAAACCACCAGGAGTCGAGCGTGCCAACAGAATGATACTATCTGTTGTTAACAACGATTCCATAATATATCGAATGTCGATACCGTGTTAGCCCCTGTCATGGGGGGAGGTAGCACCGAAAATGAACGGACCTGAAAGAAAGAGAACAGTGGACCGCCTGACCGTGGTCGGTGTTCTAGTCTTGGCGACGATCGTAGTGGCGGGCACCGCTGTGTTCGCGGGGGGAGGCTGGCTGGGTTTCGCGACGACTCACTCGAGCCCAACTTACAGCCACGCGCGGACACTGGCCCTCGCAGCAGGCATTGAGGTTTTGGGGGTCACGCTCCCAACTACAGCTGGACAGTGGGGCATAGCCGCGATGACGGCCAGCGTAACCGGGTCGAACGGCCCATACACCTGCTCATGGACCTTTGGTGACGGGGGGACTTCGACGAGCTGTTCGCCCAGTCACAGCTGGACCAGTGGAGGCACATTCACGGTCGGTCTGACCGTGACGAATGGAGCCTCCCACGCGTCGGCCAGCATGGTAGTCGGGGCGAACGCGGCCTATGTCACAGGTAGCGGCGGCGGCTTCGCCCCCAGCCTCTGGTCCTTTGCATTCTCATTCCCGTGCAAGGGGGTTGCGGTCGGCGGTTTCCCAGGTCAGCCGTGCGGCGTTCCGATCGAACTCCCACCCGGAATCTTGGATGGGGTTCTCATTACCTCCGGCTCCACCACCTACGGCTGGGACCCCGGAGACGGCAGTGGATCCCTGAGCGGTCAGGTCGTGATCCACAACTGGCCAGGGGCGGGGCCATACACCGCGGTCCTGACGTCCACGTCCGGAGGCTACAACTTCCAGCTCGGCGTGTCGGCGGTGATGCCCTAAGGAGCCGGATAGGCACCGGGTGGACCGCGCGCACCCGGTCAGGAAAACGCGGTGGCCAACCTTTTCCTCCGACAAGCGGGGATGGGGCGTAACCTCAGCGATCGAGATGGCAGCCATCGGGTTCTCTATGCACAGAGCAGGAGGAACCGTCCGGGGACACCCTACGATTCTCATCATCACCCCGAGCTTGACTGACCCGCGGCTCCGTTCTCGTCGGTAGGCCGGCGGGCAGCCGCTTGGCGGACAGATGGTCTAAGGAGCCGAATCGACGTTAAGCCCACAGGGCTTGCGGCGATACGAGCTTCCCGCTCTGCCAGGGTGAGTTCGAGGGGGAACCCGAACTGAGTCTCTCCCGACCAAAATCCCATAGCCCCCCACGTAGGAGGATGTTTCTACCATCGACCAATTCTATATATTATTCAAGAAGGTGGGGTGGAACGATGATTGTTGCACCAACTGTAGGATCGGTCAAGGGAAACTCTTCCAACGGGGCTTCCACCCTGAGTACGGGGAATCAAACCGTCCTTACAGGAGCGACTGCGTACGTCCAAGTGGCCATGTTCGGGACCTCCCTCTCTACGCCGACGGTCACTGATGCGCAGGGGGGTGCGTACCGACCTCCTCCAGGCCGGGCACTCCGCCAGTGGGTCAGTCTACCTTTGGCTTTTTCGGCGCATCGAGCCGTTGGCCGAGTCGATCCTATTCACGATAACCGTCACACCGTCTTCCGCTACCGCCCCTATCGAAATAGTCTGCATAGAAGTGCTCAACGACGGTGGTGTTGACGCAATCAGCAGCCTCAACACGTCATCAGGGACCTCAGAAACCTCGTCGGTCCTCACCTCCGTCTACAATGACCTCGGTACTCTTCTTCGGAGCCGACAACGCTGGCACTTTCTCCCATTGGGGAAGCGGACAGACCGGCATCAGCTCGTACCCGACACCGCCGACGAATGTGACAGCCTGGGGAAGCTATCAAACCCAAGCTTCAGCAGGGACAGCAAGTTCATCGAGGGCAATCACCGCGTCCAAGTCTTGGTCCGCCGTAAGCATTGGCATCGCCCCAGCCGTGCTCCCTTGGACTCAAGTCGCGGGCAAGCCCTTCGTCACCGTCTCTCCAATCGGGAAGAACTCGGGCCTCACAAACATCCCGAACGCCGGCGCCGACTATGGGCCCGACAGCAACGGCGGCGCTACCACCACCAACGGGATCCAGGAAGCACTGAACTCAATTTCGGGAGGTGGGACCGTTTTCATGAATGCAGGCACCTACCAGCTGTCAAGCCCGATCTACAACACTGGCAGCGATCAAACCGTCATCTTTGCGGCCGGGTGCACCCTGAACTTCTCGAACGCATCGGCGACGCCCTACCTAAACTTCAACAATGACTTGGGCGACATCTGGGTGGGATGCAACTTCGCGAGTGCTTCTGGGAATCAGGCGTGCTACCACGACTGCCGCTGGTACGGCAACGGTGTTGTTGTGAATTGTTCCGGATTCAACTACACAGGGGTAAACCAGACGATTGTCGGGAACGACGGGGAGATCGTCATCGCGATTCAAGCCTACATCCAGACCTACTCAGTCTACCCAAGCTACAACATTGAGGTCGATGGGTTCGCCATGAACGGCTTTGGCGGAGTCGCGGTTCAGCTGTCCAATAATGCCTTTGCAGCGGGCTCAGGCGGGCCGCTTTCAAATCAGTGGCGGAACGTCAAGATTTCTCGAATAAACGCGGTCATGGCGCAAAACGGGTACAATCAGCCCCCTCCAAAGTCTTTCGGCACCGGCGTGTTTTTCGGTGGCTGCAACCTCGTCGAGGTTGCTGATTGCATCATCGACTGTTCGAACGTGGTGTCCGGAACTGGTCCTGACGTGTCAAACTGTTTCGTGTCGAGCCAGAGGGGTGGCGACACCCAGAACATCGTCTTCCGGCGGTGCCGTTTCAACAGCGGCGGCGGCGCGGGCGCTACAATCCCCGGATCGGTGTTAGAGGCCGAGGGCGCTGATACTCCGAGCGGAGGGAGGGGGAACACCCACGACATTGTGTGGGAGGACTGCGTCTTTGACTCAGGTGCCTCGTCAGGATCCCCGGTGGGGGGCCAAGGAGGCGCATACGTGGACGATACCGACGGCGGCGCCGGCATCAGCGTCGTCTACAACCTGACATTCCGCCGATGCCAGTGGTACAATTGCGGGATGAACTTCAGATGGCAGAACAATGCGAGCGGGTTCGTTCTCTTCGACGGCCAGCTTCCCGGGTCGTTCTCGTCCTTTCCTACGACAAGCGAGGGCCGAGCAATCATCCAGGGTCCTGGGCTCTGGGTTTCAGGCCAGCAGTACGCCGGGCTCAGAGTGGCGTTGACGGGCATTGCCCAGAACCTGGCTACCTATCAGACTCCCGACGTCACCGGCGGTGCGGCCAGTCGCCAGTACAGAGTTACGGCTTCCCTTGCCGCCATTGTAACGGGCACGCCTACGATCACGGTCGTCTGGACAGACCCCGATGTTGGGGTTTCCAACGCTACGATTCTCAGTAGTGCCCTGGCCACGGGCGCCGTGACTAGCGCGACCATCTCGATCGTTGTCTTGGGGGGTCTCCGATAACGGTCCAAGGGTCCCAAACGGGAACGGGTGCTCAGATAGTCGCGAGTACAGCGATAGAACAGCTCCAGTGAGCTTGGCTGCCCTCCGTTTTGCGAAAGTGGGCGGGGCTGGTGTCTAGGTCGGCATCAGGCGGTCATATCTGTGGTCCACTGCGACACTAATATCGGGCAGGTAGTCTTCCACAATAACGATCGACTCCAGATGCTTCTTGAATATTGACATGACGACCTCGCCACGCGTGGCGAACGGAGAGCCGGCTGGCTGGTGGCCAGTAGACAATCCCCCAAGGAGCATACTTACCCCGTCGGTACAGAACAGAAACGGGGACGCCCCACCAAGCTCGACAAGCTCGCGGAAGAGGCCCTCGGCTTTCGCGCCGCTTCGGAGGGTCCCATGAACAAACGCGACATTCTTCGGGAACTCAACCACCTCCTTTGCTAGGGCAACCGGGTTAAGGAACGAGCGGAATTCCACAAGCCCCTTCCTGAGGCAACGCAGGTCAAGGTTGCGATATGGTAAACCAAACCTTCGGCCAAGGCGCGTCGTGGGCGACCCGAGGAAGGGCAGGGTGACAAGTCGCTGCATGGAAATCAGTTCCCGAGGCGAAGGCGGGGGGTGGGTTGGATCCGGCCGATTGCGACGGGGGAGACTCTGGGGGTACGCTACGGTCCACTCCGTTCGCGCGACCCTGGACCAAGCAGCCTCGAAGTCGATGTAAACCGGAGTTGGCGCCTTGTTGAGGTCCTGCTGGAGCACAATCGTAGCGGGTGCGGCACTCCTATCTGACAAAATCCGTCTCAGCCCCTCTCGCTCTGCGCTGGTCCGGGAGAAGAACACCCCGAACAGGGTCCGTTGGGAGCTCCACAGGAGAGCCGCCCCCTCTTGGTCCCCCCAGCCCCTAGCGGTCACCGTGACCTTGTCGGCGTAGGGGAGCGCGATCGCAAATGTGACCCAAGTCCATCCGGAGACGGATGGATTCGGAATGTATCGATCACGAATCCAGTCGCGTACGTACATTCGCGCGATTGCGGCGTTCTGAGTGCTTCTGGGAAGGCCGGTCACGCCTGCCACGGGGGGGTGTCCAGCAGCAAGCCCCTTACCAATAGCCGTTCAGCCGTGCTCAAAACCCGCGACCGGACTTGAGGTAAACTACCCGGGCCGACCCTCGCCTCCGCCACCCCTTACTCACTCCTCAGGTTCAGACCAAGTCAGGCGCCGAGTCTACGTCCTGGCCGTCTTGGCCTTGGGCCGATGGCGAAACCGAGCCTGCCGACTCACGGGCTTGTCCAACCCGGTACTCTGGGTTCGCCAGCGGGCCTCGAGCTTCCACTGAGCGGGCGGACCTCCTGCTAATCGTGATCGCCGAGACGACTGCGGCAATCGTTGCGACCAACCCTAGCACGATCCACGGGATATCCGCCCCGAGGTTGGCCCGACCTGGGGACGTAACCGCGGAACCTGAGGATTGGATGGTCACCTGAGCGACCGAACGATGACCCTGAGCATCCGTAACAGTCAACGTGACTGAGACGGCCCCGGCGGCCGGAATTGAGCAGATGTCAAGCGCGATCGTTTGTGGACTGCAGGCTCCGCCGCTGCTTCCCCACGCGTAGGAATATCCGCCCACACCCCCCGAAACCGACGATGTCACCTCGACGGAGCTACCGGGTGCTGGCGGTTGTGGGGATACAGTCAGCTGTGTAGCCAGGGCCCCCCCTCCAGGTGCGACGAGGACTGACCATAGCGACTCTGCGGTATGACCGCTCCCGTCCGATACATGGGCCCGAACGACATACGCCCCGCCTCAGAGAATGTATGGACAGGAGATTCCACCGTGCTGGTCCCGCCATCCCCGAAACTCCAAGCGTACCCATACGCGGGGGAGCCCCCCTTGCCTGGCTGGCGAATCCGATTTCCAACGGAGCCGCGCCCGCGCTCCAGTTTCCGAGGATTGTGAGGTTGAGCGCAATGCTGAGGTTCAGCGAGCCGCTGATCCGTTGCCCCGTCCTGTCGGTCACCGTGACCACGGTTGAGAATGGGCCGCTCGTCGTGAAGATGTGAGAAATAGCTGACATATTCCCGCCGACGCCACCGTCGCCGAAAGCCCAGGAGTAGGAGTAGGGGGGGGCGCCGGCGAGTTCGCGTGCGGTCAAGTTGACCAGCTGGCCGAGCTCGGGAGTCAACGGATTCGCCGTGACCACTGGGGTCGTAAGGTCGGGGGCGACCCCAATCAGGATGCTCGCGTTGATTTGGCCCCCACCAGGTGCGGTCGCGGTCACGTTCACCAAGTAGCTCCCTGTCGCCTGATACGTGTGTACCGGCGACGCAGTGGAGCTCGCATAACCGTCACCAAAGGTCCAATCGTATGTCAGTCCGCCCGGCCCCGACTTGATCTCTGCCTGGAACACAACTGGTACCCCGACGTCCGTGGGGTCCGGATTAGCTTTAATCGCCTCCATCGCGGACGCGTCTACGACCAGGGACAGGGTCGCCGTAGCGCTGTTGCCCGTCGCATCCTTGAGAGTCAACGACACGAGGAAGTACCCCGAACTCTGGTACGTGTGCGTAGGACTGACGACACATCGGCCCCGCCGTCGCCGAAGGTCCATGCGAACGTATAGGGACCCCTGCCGCCGACGTGCGTGGAGAGCCCGCGACGGCCTGACCCACGCCAGCGGGCGAGGGCGTTGCCAGGATAGCGAGCCCGGCCAATGGCGGGATACCGCCCCACGACCAGGTATAGTTGGCCCCGATTGCGAACCAGATCGAGGCGTTGTCCCCAGGGTCCCAGACCAACTGGCCGCCGTAATGCTCGGGGGGAGGGATTTGGGCGGAAGTGATGTTGGTCCACGTCATGTTGTCCAAGAACCAAGCGGTCGGGGGAAGTGTACTCCCCAATCCGCACCTGACGGAACCCGCCGA
>CAVPSE010000001.1:0-27335 GCA_963708255.1 uncultured Thermoplasmata archaeon | reverse complement strand
GCAGGGAGGCCCCCGGGAGTCGAAGGGCTGAAGATCAGCCCCAAGGTCCATCGGACAATATGCCGCCGGAGGGCACGGTGTGGGGCATCGCTATCCTCAATCGAGCGACTTGGCTGGCGTTTGGCTCCGAGTCGAACCTCCGCCCGGTGCCGTAGCATCGCTCTTCGGGGCCGGCTGCGTTCCAGGGGCCCGTCGATGCCACGACGGTAACGTTCTCGCAGATTAGCCGCGCAGCCAATCACTTGGGCGGTCATCGAATGGCTACAGGCGGACTGGATGGCCCCACGTCTTCCAAGAGGTCGAATCCGGGAGGGGGCTCGGCGTGGCCGACAACCTTGGAGCCGCACGGCAGGACTTTCGTCAGTCAGTCGCCGTTGAGGTCAAGGCAGTCCACGTTGCCCAGTGAAGCGGCGCAACTCTTCGACCGGCCGCCGAGTTCGTGTACCTCGCAGCGCCATCCGGGTGATCGAGAAGGTGGACGTTCCAACAGGGGTGGAAGTTATCGAGGCGGGCTTCTGCGATCCCGCCAACCCGCCCTGCGCTAACCGTACGGAGGCGAGCTGCACTTGTTCAGCCGGCTTGGGAGACGAGGAAGGATTTCCTACACTCCCTCATGCGCGCGGCAGCCCGGCAGGCCGATTCGAGCGCTCCGTCACCGAGGGCAAGACCTGCCCGGCGTGCCAGGGGCTGGGCTGCCCCTATTGGCTCCACCAAGTCCCCGAGGTCGACATCGAGGCCGAGGAGTAAGAACCTCTGGAGGCGAATGGAACCCCTGTGCTACCCCGATCCGCTCCCGAAGAAGGGCTGCCACGATCGGACTCGCTCTCCCACACCTAGGATACCGGAAGCGTAGTCGTGACCCCCGAACGTTCGGCAATTCGTGATTGAAGGCAGCACATCCTCGTGAGCCCCTCAAATTCGACGTACGGCCCGCTGGACTGGACAGAAAGGAGCATGGGTCGGCCCTTCATTCGCGCGAATTCGAACGTGGGTCTCATCAGCCGGTACTTCGCGGAGAACTTGTCGTCGAAAGTCTTCTTCCCCGCGTCTAGACTAACGAGGTCAGCGAGTCTCCGATTTGGCGCAAGGTCCGTAAACTCGGGAATGTCAAATGACCAAGACCCCGCCGAGCTCGGCGATCGGGAGGTGGCACGATGCCAGCTTAGCCCCAGTGACCCGAGAATCCCGAAGTAACGCCATGGTCGCGTTTCATTCGCCACCCGTACCGCAGCCGCTCGTTCGCGGGGGGACCACTCCGAAGTTGACAATGTCTGCAGTCGGACCAGCATCTCGTGTCCAAGGCGACGGGCGTAGCCCTGCGAAATTTCGTGCGTGGTAAGCATCTCGGCCGCAGCAAGCTCTACTTGCACATCGTCGGTAGGAGCTTGCTCGTAGACCTGTAACGGCCATGCCGGGTCACCGGTAGCAAGGGCATTAAGTGCCTACGCAGTAAAGCAGCCCTTCGGTCACGCCCCCACGGCCTCTGTCGAGGCGGAGGCGGCGGACTCCGGGGGCGGAGTTCGGTCACGCTTAAGAACCGACCGCACGGCCCCGAGCTTGAGGTTCATGCGCTGGGAGATCTGCCGGAGGCTCTCGCCTCGCGGCTCGGCGGGCCTGCACCTCCCTCGCGACCGACTCGGGATTCTCCGGGGCGCCCCGAACTTCTTGCCCAGCGCGCGGGCCCGTGCGATGCCCGCTTGCGTTCGTTCCAGAATGAGCTCGCGCTCGAACTCCGCCAGGGCCGCCAGCATGTTCCGCTGCAAACGACCGCTCGGAGTCGAGGTGTCGATTCCCTGGTCGATGACGATTACTCGGGCTCCCGCCGCCTCCGCGTCGTCCCAGAACCGCAGGATCATGCCCAACGAGCGGCCGAGCCGGTCCATCTTCGAGACTACGATCGTGTCGAAGTCGCCCGAGGCGAGCCGCTCCCGAAGTCGATCGAGCTCCGGTCGGTTGTCCCGGACGCCCGAGATGCCGTCATCCCGAAAGACAGCAGACTTCGGCCCACCCTCTCGCCTGACAGTAGGCGGTGAGCTGACCGACCTGAGCCTCCGTCGACTGCTCCTTCGTGGAGACGCGGGCGTAGAGGGCGACCCGAGTCATGCTGAGGCCACCCCCCGCCCGACAACACCACGAACCTCAGCGGCCGAGCGGCGGCGTGCGAGAGTCACATAGTCGGGGTTGAGTTCGATGCCGATGGACCTCCGGCCCAGACGCCGGGCCACCGCGAGGACGGTGCCGCTCCCAGCGAACGGGTCGAGTACGAGACAAGGGACGGTACGGGTGGTCTCGCAGGAGCAGCGCTTGCGGAACCCCAGGTCAACCCGCCGGTAGCTCCCATCGTGCCAACCTGGAGCGTCGGCGACGGGGGCGCGACCCGACACGAGCGGTGCCTCGAGTTTCTGTGCGCGGCCAATGGCACCTCCGACTGCCCGGACCTCCCTCGTCCAGGGCGTCCCGCACTCCGCGCAAGCCCCCCGCTCGGACGTTCCCGCCAGTGATGCAGAGCTCCGGGAGCTTCTCCGGGAATGTCGCGAAGTGGGCCCCCCGATAGGGCTGGGTCGGGATCCACCAGACTGTCCGGAGATTACGACCTGAGGGGCTCGTATTCCGAAGCATCGGGAACCGCCGGAAGTCCCCTTCGGGATGCTTCGAGCGGGAGGTGCGATTGTCGGTCGGGTTCGGCAGATGATGCCGGAGTCTTTGGAGCGTGCTCTCCTGCAGGGGCTCGCGGACCGCGTAAGCGTCGTAGAAGTATCGCCTCGACTTCGTGAGGAGGAAGACCGAGTCGTGGGCCCGGGTCGGCCGATCCCTAACCGCCTCCGGCATCGGATTCGGCTTCGCCCAGACGCAATCGGACCTGAGCCACCAGCCCCGGCGTTGCAGCTCGAAAGCGACTCGCCACGGAATCCCCACCAGATCCTTCGGCTTGAGTCCTGGCGCGCGCTTGTCGATCCGACCGGCCTGTTCGGCCCCCGTGTCATCCCGACCGGAGAGAGTCGAGGCCTTCCATCGCTTCTCGCCGGTGAGCCCGGATGGGTGGGTAGCGTAGGTGTCACCGAGGTTCAGCCAGAGCGTCCCGTCAGGCCGCAGGACCCGACGGACTTCGTCGAAGACGCCGGCGAGATGCTCCACGAATCGTTCGGGAGTGGGCTCCAGGCCGAGCTGGCCGAGCCACCCCCCGCACTTCCGGCAGGTTGAACCGCCCCGCGAAGCGTCGTAGCAGGCCGGCCGCATCTCCCCGGGCCGCCCCGCCGTTGGCGCCGTCCGGCCCGCGATAGCGCGGTGGCCGGGTCAGCTCCCACTCGTGCTCACACCCCGCCTTCCCGCCCCATCTGACCGGTCGGAGCCCGTAGTCTCGGAGCCCCCAGTACGGAGGGGAGGTGACGATGCAATGGATCGAGTCATCCGGAAGGCTGCGTAGCATGTCCAGGACGTCACCCTCGAGGATGGCCGGGGTCGGGTCCAGCCGGAATCACGCCTGTGCCTCCGCCGTAGGACTGGGCGCGGCAGGGTGAACGTGGGAGGCTCCGACGGCGTGCAAGCTCGAGCGTACCTCCGGATTCAGCTCGATCCCGATCGATCGGCGGCCCAGCCGACGGGCAACTGCCAGGCGTATCCGCTGACCCTGCGAAAGGATCGAGGACCATGCTGGGAACGGTCCCGTCGGCCCCGGCACGAGCAGGAGCTCTTCCAGCCAACCGTGCGAGTTATCGATTGGCTCGGGGTATTCGCTCCAGCCGCCATCCTTGGTCGCCTTCGAGCCGGAGATCAATCGGGCTGACCCTTCGGCCTGGGCGTCGCGAACCCGGCCGGGTGCCGCTCGTGGGTTCAACGGCTTGCCCAGGAACTTGTAGTCGGCCTCGACGAGCGCCGGAAGGGCGCTTCCGCACTTACGGCAGGCTCCATGGTCGGTTGTTCCCGCCCTGAATGCAGGTCTCAGCCAGGGTTTCTGGAAAGGTAGCGAAGTGGGCCTCGGGATACCCATGGGTCGGGATCCACCAGACCGAGCGCAGGTTCGGCCCCCGGAGGGGAGTACCGTCCTGGGCATCCTCGATCTGGGGCGCCATCATCCGGCCCTTGAGATTCACGAGGGTTCCTCGAGCCGAACGATTCGACCGACTCCGTAGTCCTTCGGTCCGCCGGACTGGCTGTCGAACGTCGCCTGGGCCAGGCGAAGCCGGGTCGCCGGTCGATAGGGCTCACGGACGCCTCGACGTCGTAGAAGTACCGCTTCGACTTTGTCAGGAGGAAGACGTACTCGTGGGAGCGGGTCGGGCGGTCCACGGACCGATTCGGGCATCGGGTTGGGCTTCGCCCAGACGCAATCCGACCGGAGCCACCACCCTCGCCGCTGGAGTTCGAGAGCGACCCGCCAAGGGATTCCCGCGAGGTCCTTGGGCTTGAGATCGCCGCTCCGCGCGGCGCTCCGTCCGCGGGCCGCCCCTGCCACGGGTCTGGGAAGGATCCCAGCGAGCCGAGAACGCCTCGGAGGATGAGTGGCGGACCGGGCTGTCCGCCTGGAATGTGTCCCCAAGATTCAGCCAGAGCGTTCCGTCAATCGCAGGACACTGCCGGACCTCATCGAAGACCGCCGGCGAGGTGCTCGACGAAGAGCTCAGCCGTCGGCTCAAGGCCGAGCTGGCCCAGCCACGCTTCGCAGTAGCGGCAGACCTGCCCCTGCGCTCCCCCTCGTGCTAACCCGCCCCGACTGCCGTTCCGACCGTTCGGGGTTCCCGTCCCTCCCTTCGGATTGCCTCGGGTGGGGAGTCCCAGCTCGTGCGAACAGGACGGGTTTCCTCCCCAGACGACAGGGGGAAGGCCATAGTCCCGGAGCCCCCAGTACGGCGGCGAAGTGACCACACAGTGGATGGACTCGTCGGGCAGGCGTCCGAGCACCTCCCCGACTTCGCCCTCGAGGATGGCGGGGGTGAGGTCCTGGGGGATCACGTTGCCTCCTCGAGGTTCCGCCAGAAGCGTTCGTTCCGAGCCGCCCTCGCCCGGCGGATTCGATGCTCGACTGCGACGTCGCGAGCAAATTGGACCCGAGGGCCGAACTCGGCCCGCACGCGGTCAAGCTCATTTCGGACCCGCCACTCGGGCTTGGTGAACTCCTCAACGACGGTATTGAGTCGGGAGGCGTACCCCTGAAGGAGGATTACGACGTTCTCCAGCTCGCGACGGCTGAGCAGCCGTAGCTCGACGGTCTCGCTCATCCGGCGACTGTCGCCCCCTGGTCGATCGGCCGGCATCCAAGGTTGCCTCGGAGGTAGTGGTAGTCAGGAACCCGGATCGGTGGAGGGGCCGAATCGACGATGATCCACTCCTCGCCATCGCTCCACGTGGGGCGGAGGAGGCCGTTCTCGCAGAATCCCGCGATGACGTGGAGCCGTCGAGGTGGTCGGTAGCTCGGGAAAGTCTGGACGACCATCCGGTCGACCGCTGGAAACGGAGCGAGCCAACCGAATGGGTGGGGGGCGTAGAAGACTCGCAAGGCCCTGACGGCCGCCTCGTCGACCTTGCGAGGAGCCGCAGCGCGCGCGCACACGCGCTGCTTCCAGCGGTATGCCTCCAGCAGCTCCAGGAGCGTCGCGTCCGCGATCGGAGGCCGCCCCCCGGACCTGCCTCGACCTCTTCCCCTACCGGTGGAGCCCACGAGGCGCCGTCGAGAGACGATCTGTTGGATGCGTCGGAACTCGGACCAGGTCCGGTCCGAGAGCCAGAGGTGGCGCTGGGATGTGGAAAGGGGAAGGAGTTCCGGGCCCGGAACTGGGGTAGTTCCGGTCCCGGAACTACCGTAGTTCATGTCCCGGAACTCGGGGGAGTTAGAGAGGATAGGAGAGCCCGGAACGGGCTCGGAGGGAGCCCTCACTGACGGAGACGATGGCCGCTGCACGAGACTTACCCCGCGAGCCCTCGTGCGCGCGCGTACCCGGTGAGCCGAACCTCCACCAGTCCGGCGGCGAAGCCGTGGATCGGGCAGAAAGAGATGCGGAGGATTGGATTGTGCCGGGCGTCCGAACGGCACCTGGCACAGACCAAACGCGGCGCGGGTGGGACGGTCGACGGGGCCGTCCCGCTCGACAACGAAGGTGATCTCGGCGTACCGGGGCGTCAAGCGGCCACCCCCGGCGCCGTTTCAAGGGACGACGGCGTGGCCCTAATCGCGGTGGAGTGGCAGGCGCGCCTCGCTCGATTCTGAGCCCGTTTTGGGCTGGGTTCTATAAGAAAGTGGTTATGGGCCCGGACGGATTTGAACCGTCGACCGACCGGTTATGAGCCGGTCGCTCTGAGCCGGACTAAGCTACGGGCCCGGGGACAAGAAGGGGAGGCCGGGGCGCCGCCGAGCGGATGTTCGGTCGGGGCCCTCGGGGGGTCCCGCACGTTCGAACCGCTGACCGTCCGGTTAACAGCCGGACGCTCTGCCGCTGAGCTACGGCGGCACCGGGGGCGCCGAGCAAGGCTGCGGCTAATAGCCTTTCCGGCCGCCGGCGGCACGTCCCTTGGTCTCCGCGGCCCGCTCCTTCAGGTGCTGGATGAGCCCGCCCATCTGGTCGAGCGACTTGTCGAGCGAGGCCCAGAACTCCTTCGCCTTGTCCGTGACGACCGCACCGTCGGCGGACGGCTGGATGACCCCCTCGCGCTCGAGAAGGTGGAGGGAGTATCGGACCTTGTGGATCGGCAGGTGGAGGGCCTCGCTCAACCGGATGATGCCCATCGGGGGGCTGCCGGAGAGGCGTTCGAGGATGTCGACGTTCCGGGCGAGCAGGTCGAGCTCGCTCGCGATCCGGTCCACCAGGTGGGTCCCGTCCGTGGCGGCAGGCCCCCCTTCCGGCTCGTCGGCCGGGGCCCCCGGCTTTCCGAACGGCGTTCGGTTCATGGCAGCGCGATGTCGCGGGTGTTACTTGAGCGTTGTCGCAGGCCGCCGTCGACGAAGGGAACGAACAGCGGCCGAACGGGCCGGCGGAGCCGGGAGAACGACGCGAACCACTATGAGGGGTGCCCGGTTGGGCCGGCCGGGGACTCGGCGGCTCGTGGCGGCTTGGTGGGCAGTGGATCGCTCGAGGAGCTCGGGTCGTCCCATGGCCCGGACCCGTCGGTCGGACCCCCGGATCGGGAGGGGGCCAGCCCCCCTCGGCCCCCCGTTCGTGATTCTCAGCCGTGGGAAACGACCCGGCGACGCTAATCTACCGCCCGGATGAATAACATGGATGGTACCTCCCCCTCCAGCGACCCATTGCCCCCTCCCGCTCGGGACCGCCGGGAGCGGATCCTCGACGCGCTGGGCGACCCGGCCGCCCGGGGGATCCTCCTGATGCTCAGCGAGGCTCCGCACTCCGCCCAGGAGATCCTGGTGACGAACCGGATCCCGCAGAGCACCCT
Organism: uncultured Thermoplasmata archaeon; assembly: GCA_963708255.1. Lineage (GTDB taxonomy): Archaea > Thermoplasmatota > Thermoplasmata > Lutacidiplasmatales > UBA184 > Lutacidiplasma. The sequence goes on along the minus strand of CAVPSE010000001.1, from coordinate 19,952 downwards.
CTACCGGAAGATCCACGACCTGCAGGACCTGGGTCTCATCGGGATCCAGCGGACCGCCATCACCCCCGAGGGGAAGCGCGTGGACCTGTACCGGAGCCTTCTGGAGGAGCTGAAGGTGGACCTTCAAGGGCGCGAACTGCGTATCCAGGCCCGGTTCCGTGACCTTTCGGCCGAACGGTTAAAGCAGATGTGGCACGGAATGCAGAGGGAGGCCCGGGGATGAGCTGGTCGAGCGGGGCAACGTCCTCGGACGGCACGGACCTGGGCTCCGTTCCGCTGGACCTGATGATCGTGGCCTGGCTGGTCGTGATCGCCCTCGGCGCGATCGTCAGCATCTACGGGCTCCGCGTCTACCGGGCGGACCGGTGAGCGGTCGATGGGGTTCCTTGCCGCGGGGTTCGTCCTGATCTCCGTCGCGGCCGGGATCTCCTGGTTCGGGCTGTGGCTGTGGGGGGAGAACCTCGCCGTCTGCGAGATGGGGTCCACCGCCTTCATGGCCGGCGGGTTCGGCGCGATCCTCTACTCCCTGTGGACTCGGGCCCCGTAAGGCCCGCCACGCCCTCGCGAGGGCGGGTGGTTCAGCGGCCTGACGCCGGGGCAGACTCCGTCGGGAGGCCGGCACCCTTCGGGGCGGGCGCGGAACTTCCCAGTCGGAACCCCTTCGCCTGGGGGAGGTGGGCGAACTTCTTGTGGCGGTTCGGACCGAGCACCTCTTGTCCCAAGAGCACCGCGATCCCGCCGACGATCGTGATCACCGCCGCGATCCAGAACGCGTACTGGAACGCCTGGAGGCTCGGGAGGGTCGTCCCCGCGAGAGGGCCACCGGGCACCGTGACCACGTACGCGGCCAGCAAGGCCCCGACGATCGGGGCCCCGACGCTGCCGCCGAGGTTCCGGAACACATTGTTCATCGCGGTCGCCTGGCCCATGTCCTTCGGATCGACCGTCAGGACGAGCATGTTGATGATCGACGCGTTCAGGAGCGCGATCCCCGCCCCGACGACGGTCTCGTAGAGCAGGACCTGCAGCAGGGAAGTGGCGCCGGCAACGAGGAAGAATCCGATCGCCGTCAGGATCGCTCCGCCCAGGGCGAGCGGCTTCACGCCCGTCCGGGAGACCAGGACGCTCGCGATGACGGCGATGACGAGCATCGACAGGGCGAGGGGGACGATGTCGATCCCCGCCTGGAGGATGTTCTGGGAGAACCCGCCCGAGATGGGTGGGAACTCGAACCGGTAGATCAGGGCGAACAGGGCCATGTACATCCCCAGGCCCGCCACGGTCACCACCGTGTTCGTCACGGCGACGTTCCGTTCCCGGAGGAGCCGCGGGTCGACGATTGGCTCCCGGCCGAGCTGGGTCCACCGACGCTCCCAGAGGATGAACGGGACGAGGAGGAGGACCCCGGCGGCCGCGAAGGAGAGGGTCAAGGTGGATCCCCACCCCCAGGCCTGGCCTTGGGAGAGCGCGGCGACGATCCCCGCCAGGGAGAACCCGATCAATAGCGCGCCACCGTAGTCCACCCGGGCGTTCGGTCGTCGGTAGCTCGATTCGCGGACGAGCAGGAACACTCCGATGGTGAGGAGGAGCACGATGGGGATCGCGGAGTGGTAGGTGTCCCGCCAGCCGTAGTTCTGGGACACCCAGGAGCCGATCGGGAGGCTGATCGCGAAGCCGATCCCGAACATGGCGCTGAGGATCCCCTGGGCTCGGGGGACCATCTCCCGGGGGAACTCCTCTCGGACGAGGGCCATGCCGAGGGGAAGGATGGTGAGCCCGATCCCCTGGATGGTTCGGGCGGCGACCATGAACGTGAAGTTGGGAGAGAAGCCGGTGACGGAGACCGCGGCCGCGTACGCGAGCATGGTCCCCATGAGGACCTTCCTCTTGCCGAGGATGTCCCCGAGCTTCCCGATGACCGGGCTCGAGGCGACGCCGGCGATCGCGTAGGCCGAGATGATCAGGGTGACCTGTGCGGTGTCGACGTGGAACTCGGCCTGAATAGTGGGGAGGGACGGGGTCAGCATCCCTTCCACGTACAGGACGACCATCACGATCCCGGCCAGGAGGAGCATCACGCGGTACGCGTACGCCTGGTCGAACGTCTCCATCGTCTTCGGCGCGGGGGCGGTCTCTGGGGTACCTTTCGTGGGGGCGTCCATGATCAGAGCACCTTCGTGGCGGGACCTGGGGGCGCGTCGGCCCGGCGGTCCCTCAACCGAGCGACAAGGCCGCTGATCGTACGGGTCAACTGGGCACGTTCGCCGGCGGGCACCCCATCGAGGGCCTGGACGAGCTGGCGCCGGTACCTGCCGCACGGCCGTCCTCAGTACCCGGCGGGCTCGGGGGGTCAAGGAGGTCAACCGGGTCCGCCGGTTGCCGCTCGGGTGGGTCCTCAGGACCCACCCGCCGGCCTCGAGAGTGTTGATCTCACTGCTGACGGCGGACCGGGAGATCCCGAACTGATCGGCGATCTGGGACGGCTGAAGCGGTCCCTGGGCATCGAGGGACTTCAGGACCGTGAACTGGAGGGGGGTGAGCCCCTGACGGCGGGCCCACTGGCGGTGGAACATCATGGTCTCCATGACGAGGGAGCTGAGGGCATCCCAGACCGCCCCGGATTCGGCGGGGGACGCCGGTCGTCCTAACAACATGCGCGCCACAGGACCTCCCAGATAGTTCGATGACCCTGATAGTTCAGACTACTTAACCTCTTAGACCCGCGACGCGCGGAGGTGCCAGGCTGAGGCATCATTTTATAGTAACGCAAACATACCACTACTGAATCCCGCCGAGGGATCTGAGGAAACATGTCCGAAACCCCCGCTCCAAGAGTCCCCCGAGAGACCATGGCGACCGCGACGACCGAACCCTGGGCCGACCTCGAGCAGTTGTTCGAGCGCGTCCAGCACGAGTTCCTCCCCGTCTTCGGCCCGATCTACCGGTGGCCTTCCGTCCGGGCCGTGACGGTGTGGGCGGCCACCGACATCGAGGATACGGGCGGCGCTTTCGAGGTCCACTCGGACCTTCCCGGCTTTTCCAAGCCGGAGATCGACGTCCGTGTTCAGGGCCAGGTGCTCCACCTCAAAGCCGAGAGGAAGACGGACCCAACGGACGCCCCCAATCACACCTACCTCCGCCAGGAGCGGAGCTACCAGGCGTTCGAACGCTCGTTCGAGCTCCCCGAGCCGGTCGAGGCGGAGAAGGTGACCGCGACGTACGAGAACGGCGTCCTCCGGGTCGTCGTCCCCAAGGCCCACCCCATCTCCGAGCGAAAGGTCGAGATCGCCTGAGCTCGTTCCGGCCCGCCGGGGGGCGATCCCCCCGGCCCCTAACCTCGTCGCTCGCCAGGGACGCAGGGGCGAGGATGAGGTCGGACAGTTAGAGCACACCGAGGGACGGCAACACTTCATTGGCGGCGGCCAGCGCCTCCAGGGTGTACCGCTCCACCGCCTCGCGCTGGACCGCGGAGAGCACCATGGCGGGCCAGTTCCAGTGGACGACGACCGGGTCGTCGCGCCGGACCCCCGGCAGGACGTTGGGATCGTAGGCGAGGTCCACCACCGATTCCGCCCCCAGCCGGAGCCGACCCTGATCGGCCTCGACGGAGGGTTTGTGGACCCGGAGAGTCCCCGTTCCTACCGACTCGACCCGGGCCCAGGCGGGCCGGCACGCCTCGATGTTCGGGAGCGTGGTCGGGACATGTCCGGTGACCGCGCCCACCCCCACGAAACTCACATGGAAGCCGTGGAAGGGGATCGGATGGCCGGGCAGGTTCTCGGCGAGGCGTCGCGCCACCGATCTGGGGAGACCCCGATCGGTGAGGGCGGTCAGGATCGCCCGGAACTCCGCCGGTCCGAAGGGGTCGAGGAGCTCGTTCCCCACCCAGTACGCCTCCACCACCCGGTGGTCGAACGGGTCCAGGTGGTGGTACCGACCGATCGCCTGAAGGTACGGTAGCAGCGCTTCGAACCGTTCCAGGGAACCCCGAGCCTCGGCCAACCCGGTCCCCGAGACGATCGCCCGGTTACAGTCGAGGTTCCGCGTCAGCAGGCCCACAGTAGCTCAAGCGGTTCGTGGCGAGGCTGAACCGGGCCCCGAGCTCGACCCCGTCCATCTACCCGGCCGGGCGGGAACGTCGTCCCACGGCGTCGGCCAGGTAGCTCGCCGCCGCCCGGAGCGACGCCGTCCCCACGGCGAGCACCGCCCCCGCCGCGACCAGCGCGGCGCCGGCCGCGGCCGGAAGCAGCCACGGACCCCCGTTCACCGCCACGCCCAGCGCCCACGTGATCGGGAACCCCAGGACCAGCACAGAGGTGGCCGCCCCCAGGTCGACCCGCTGCAGGCCGGCGTACCAGGTGGCCACGAACGCGGTCAGGAGCACCGCGGAGATCGCGACCCACTGCCACTGGGCGCCCGTGAACCCCTGGACGGCGCCCCACTGGCTCGTGAGCGCCAGGTAGCCGGAGAGGTAGACGGCCCCGAACCCCATCCGTCCCAGCCCCACGACCCCGGACGGCAGCTCCTTCAGGGTCCGCTTCGAGAGGGTGTACTCCACCGCCCAGAGGGCGGTCGCTGCAAGGACGTACGCGGTCCCGTTGGTCCAGATGGGGGAGGTCAGCGCCAGCAGGAGCGCGTTGCCAACCAGGAGCAGCACGGCCGCCGCGAACCATCGACGATCGAGCCTCTCGCGGAGGAACACCACCGCCAGGATCGCGGCCATCAGGAATAGGGTCCGGTACCCGAACGAGGCCGTGGCCGCCCCCCCGACGCCGTCGCCAGCTGGATCCCCCGGAAGAACAGGAGGAACGGGACCGCCCCGCCGACGAACCCGATGACGGCGAGGCGTGCCCAGTCGGCCCGGCGAAGTCGGACCGACATCGACCGCCCGCCGAGGACCGCGAGGGGGATCAGGAATGCGGCGACGGCGATGTTCCGGACCGTGACGAACGCGTCGGAGCTGGTGCCGTGGACGGCGTAGGCGTTGACGAACGTGGAGACGCCGCTCACGAGCGCCGTCAGGAACACCAGCAGGATCCCCGGCCCGACCCAGCCCGCTGTACCGGTTTCCATGGATCCCACGGGTTCACGCTCGATGGCCCGAAGCCCGGCGATGGTTTCAAACTTCGGTCAGCCGGGGTCGAGCCGGACCCCGATGGCCCCGGGGTGCCCGCCGCCGTCCGTGCCGGCGGCCAGGGCCGCATCGATCTGCCGGGCGCACTCCAGCGCCTCGAGGGCCTCGGCCTCCCCGAGGAGGGTCGAGGCGAACCCCGCCTGGACGATCACGTAGTCGCCGACCTTCGCCTCCGGGAGGTACAGGAGGCGCGCGACCTTCACCGCGATCCCGTAGTCGACCCGGGCGATGCGGCCGTCCGCGTCGGTCTCTTCGATCGAGAGGATACGGCCAGGGATGGCGAGGCACATGGGTAGGGTACTCACCCCCCGTCTCGTTCGCCACGGGAGACCGGCACTTCAGGTCTTCGCGGCCGCTCGGTCCCGGTCATCCGTCCTCCAGGTCGACGCTGAGGAGGACGACCCCCTGGGCCCGCGGGTCGCTGAGGTCGGTCGAGGTCGACACCTCGACGCGGGCATGCTCGGAGGCCGTTCGTTCGGCGGCGAGGGGCCATCGGTCCACCAGCTGGGCCGCGGTGATGTGGGAGAGCGCGCCGACCCAGAGCTCGATCCGCTGGACCCGCTTGCCGGGTACGCCCCCGAGACCTCGTTCACTTTCCGGACCAGGTCCCGGAGGAGCGCCTCCTCATGCACGGTCCCCACCTCCTCGGGGGCGGACCTCATCGGCGATCCGGTCCGCCGCCGTTGGAACTGCCTGGGCCACCGTCTCGCTCAGACCGATGCCAGGGGATAGGTCCGACACCTCGATCCCGAAGACCACCAGCGACCCCGGCAGTCTTCCGAGCGCCCGTCCGAGCCCGATCGCCTCGTTCAGGGAGAATCCGTGGGTCGACGTGACCGGCAGGCCTTCCCGGGGGGGCCCGGGGACCACGACGAACCGGTGGACCGTCCCCGGTGCCCGGCCCGAGCGCATGGCGTCCACGACGACGGCCCGGGGGGTCCCATCCCACAGGTCGAGGAGCGTCGTCGCATCATCGCCCCCTTCGGCGAGGTCCGCGTCGAACCCGGGACGGGACCGGAGCGTCCGGACCACGTCGAGCCCGCAGCGGTCGTCGTGTCGATGTTCGTTGCCGAGGCCGATCACGAGCGCACGGGGGGCCGGGTCGGTCACGGGATCACGTTCGCTCGACGGTGAGCGCGAGGAAGTGGGTCGCGCACGAGATGCAGGGATCGTGGTTTCGGATCGCCTTTTCACAGGCGGTCGTCAGGGCCGCTTCGTCGAGCGCCAGGGAGCGTTGGACCACGGATCGGACGTCGTCCTCGATTCGTTTCTGGTTCTGGGACGTCGGGGCCACGATCTTCGCCTCCTCGATGGTCCCGCCCGGGGCGAGCCGGTACCGGTGGAACAGGAGGCCCCGGGGGGCCTCGGTGGCGGCGGCACACGTCCCGCCGGGGATGGGGGACGGCGGGGGGACGAACGGTTCGGCGGGCGGCACATACGCGTCCAGGATACGGAGCGACTCCTCGCAGGCGTAGACGATCTCGACCGCGCGGACCAGGATGCTCCGGTACGGGTTGCGGACGACCGGTTCGAGCCCGATCTCCTCCGCGATCGCCAGCGCCCTCGGGGAGAGCCGGTCCCGGTTCAGGGCGTAGCGGGCGAGCGGACCCACCAGGTAGGACCCTCCGCCCCGACGCACCGAGTGGAGGGCGTTGGAGTGAGGTACCTGGACCTCTTCGAAGACGTCCTCCCAACGCTCCTGCGGGATCCGGAGGCCCCGGCTCGAGACGATCTCCCCTTCGTTGATGGGGTACTCCGACGGGTGCCGGAGGGAGACGAACTCGTAGTCCTCCTCGATGTCCGGGAACGGGAGCGTAGCGGCGAACCGAGCGGTCTCTTCGGCGAGGAGCAGGGCCTCCGCGACTGTGCTCCGCAGTTCCCGGGCCTCCTCCCGGGTCGGGACACGGTAGAACCCTCCCACCCGAACATTGACCGGATGGATCTCCCGGCCGCCCAGGAGCCGCATGATCGCGTTGCCGGCCTTCTTCAGGCGCAGCCCCCGCTGGACCGCCTCGGGATGGTCCTTGGCGAGCTGGATCGCATCCGGGTACCCCAGGAAGTCGGGCGCGTGCAATAGGTAGACGTGGAGCGCGTGGCTCTCGATCCACTCGCCGCAGTACAAGAGCCGCCGCAGCTCCCGCAGGGTGCCGTCGACCCGGAGGCCCAGGGCGTGCTCCATCGCGTGGCAGCTGCTCATCTGGTACGCCACCGGGCAGATGCCGCAGATCCGGGCCGTGATGTCCGGGGCCTCCGAGTACCGCCGGCCCCGGAGGAACGCCTCGAAGAACCGGGGCGGTTCGAAGATCTTGAGCTCCACTTCCTCGACCTGGGTCCCATCGATCCGAACCCGGAGCGCTCCTTCGCCTTCGACCCGCGCGAGGTAGTCGACCGCGATGGTCCGCTCGGTCACGGGGCCTTCGCCTCCGAGCCCTCGGCGTCGGCGGCCGCCTGGAACACCGGCGAGGCGGCGTTGAAGGTGCGATAGAACCGCCGGACGGTGGGTCCGTCCATGCCGAGCTGGTGGAGCTGAGGCCCGAGCGCAGCGGTGTTGGCGGTATCCTGGGGCCCGAAGCACCCGTAACAGCCGCGGTGGTAGGACGGGCAGATCGCACCACAGCCGGCCTGCGTGACGGGACCGAGGCAGGGGGTCCCCCGGGCCACCATGACACAGACGTTCCCCCGGCGCTTGCACTCCTCGCAGACGCTCTCGGTGGGGATGTTCGGTTCTCGGCCGCCGAGGAACGCCGAGATCAGCTCGAGGAGCTGGCGCTTGTCGATCGGGCAGCCCCGGAGCTCGAAGTCGACGGGCACGTGCGCCTGGATCGGCGTCGAGGTCGCGAGCGTGGAGATGAACTCGGGCCGGGCGTACACCGCCCGCTGGAAGTCGGCGATGTCCCCGAAGTTACGGAGCGCCTGGATCCCGCCGGCGGTCGCGCACGCCCCGATGGTGACGAGGACCCGTGACTGGGCGCGGATCTGACGGATCCGCTCCGCGTCGTGGGCGGTGGTGACCGACCCCTCGACCAGCGAGAGATCGTACGGCCCGTCGAGGACCGTGCTCGACGCCTCCCGGAAATCGGCGATCTCGACCTCGTTGGCGACGGCCAGCAGCTCGTCCTCGCAGTCCAATAGAGTGAGCTGGCACCCGTCGCACGAGGAGAACTTCCAGACCGCGAGGCGCGGACGTCGTCCCCTGGGCATCTAGACCTCCCGGATGGCGAAGAGGGGTTTCATCCGGGGGTACGGGAACACCGGACCGTCCCGGCAGACGAACGACGGGCCGAGCTGGCAATGCCCGCAGAATCCGACGGCGCACTTCATGTTCCGCTCCATGGAGACATAGATGGCGTCGCCCGGGACCCCCCGGGTCTCCAGCGCCTGGGCAGAGAGCTTCATCATGATCTCCGGACCGCAGAGGAACGCGACGGTCTGCTTGGGATCGAACCGCGCGTCCGGGAGGCGCTGGGTCACGACGCCCACATCGCCGTACCAGTCCCGGCCCGCGGCGTCCACCGTCGTCTGGAACCGGATGTCCGGCCGCTGCCGCCACCCCTGGATCTGCTCGTAGAAGACCAGGTCCTTCGGGCTGCGGGCCCCATAGATGATCTCCACCCTCCCGTACTGATCCCGGTGCCCGAAGATCTCCTCGACCATTGGGCGAAGCGGCGGGAGCCCGAGACCTCCGGCGATGATCACCACGTCGTGCCCCCGGGCCCGATCGAGCGGCCAGGAGGAACCGTACGGTCCCCGGATCCCGACGACGTCGCCGGGCGACGCCTGGGTCAGGGCACGGGTGACCTTCCCGGCCGATCGCACGGTGTGGACGATCTGCCCGCGGGCAGCCTCCGAACCGCTGATCGAGATCGCCGCCTCGCCGAGGCCGAACATGTAGACCATGTTGAACTGTCCCGGCCGGAACGGGAACGGAGCCGTGCCCTTCGCGGGCGCGACGGTCAGCGTCACCGTATCCGACGTCTCCTGCTCGCGCCGACGGACCACGTAGGGGGTCGGGGCGAACGGGTGCCGGGTCTCCCCGGCGTCGTCCGGGGTCGACGTCTTAGATAGCATGGATGTCCAGGAGTTGCAGCCGCGTGTTCTCGAGGCGTTCCGCCACGACCGGCAGGAGACGGGAGAGGAACCGGTACCCTTCGGCGGGGTGCGACTCCAGGGCCTTGCGGAGCATCTCGCCGTCGATATCCAGGGCGCGGGTCGTCTTCAACGCCCGTCCGTCGAGGGTCCAGCGGCGAGGCGGCACCAACCACGACCACCCGACCACCTCTCCCGGGCCGACCGTCTGGATCGTCAGCCGCGGCCGTTCCGGGGTCGCCATCTCGAGGGCGACCTTCCCGCTCACGATCAGCAGGAACTCGGTCGCGGCGGCTCCTTCCCGGACGAGGAACTCGCCGGCCTCGAACGTCCGGTCCTGCAGGTGGGCGGCCAGGTCCCACAGGAACTCCTGGTTGAACCCGTGGAAGAAGGGGTGTTCCGCCAGGCGGGCCGCTCCATCGTGGGCTGAGCTCTTCGTCATCGCTTCTCCGTCGGGACCACCGGGGCAGGCGCTGGAGAGGCACGGATGGCCGCCACCTCCTCGGTCAGATCGATCCCCACCGGGCACCAGGTGATGCACCGCCCGCAACCCACGCACCCGGACGTACCGAACTGGTCGTGCCACGTGCCGAGCTTGTGGGTCAGCCACTGCCGGTAGCGCGACATGGTGGTCTTCCGGACGCTCTGGGAGTGCAGCTGGGTGAACCCGCTGTTGAAGCAGGAGTCCCAGCGTCTCCATCGCTCGGTCGACGTCCCGGTCAGGTCCGGGACCTCCTCGGTCGTGCTGCAGAAACAGGTGGGGCAAGCGAGCGTGCAGTTCGCGCACGAGAGGCAGCGTTTCGCCACGATCTCCCAGCGTGGGTGCTCCAGGTTGGCCGCCAGGAGCTCACGGAGGCCGACCGACGGCATCGTGCGCCCCATGGAGGCCGCGGTCCGCGCGACGATGGCCCCCGCCGTCTCGGATTCGGCCGCGTCGGCGGGGGAGGTCGGCACTCCCTCCAGGACGGCGGCGCCGGCCGGGGTGCCGATCTCCACGAGGAACCGGTGGTCCCCCGGGGTGAGGATCTCGGTGAGCGACAGGTCGAACCCGTCCCGGACCGCCGGCCCGGTCCCCATCGAAACGCAGAAGCACGTTCCTCCGGACTGGCCGCACTGGACCGCGATCCGCAGGAGCTTCTCCCTCCGGCTGCGGTACCCGGGTCGGAGACCGCTCCCAGGAATACGCGGTCCTGGATGCCGATGGCCGCGATCTCGCAGGCCCGGACCCCGAGGAACGCGAGCGGCGTCGGGTCGGGTTCGGCGGTCCTCACCTCGAACGCGCCCTCCGTGCGGGTCGCCGTCCATAGCTTCTCGTGGGCCGGGTAGAGGTACTTCTTCCAGCTATGGGGTCCCACGACGTAGCCGAACAGCGCCGCGTCCGTTCGCCGCTCCAGCCGGGTACCTGACCGGCCTCCTGACGTTCGGTCCACCCGATCGGCAGGTCCTCGACGTCGTGGATCTCGCCGTAGACGATAGCCCCATCCCGCACCGTGGGGCCAACGACCCGGTACCCTCCGCGGGCCATGGACGCCAGGAAGGCGGGGAAGTCGGCCCGGTTGAGCCTACGTTTCTCTCCCGGTGTCAGCGCGGGCATTTCGATCCTACCTATCCTGCGGCGATCCGCGTCCGGCGGCCCGTAGACCAGAGACCTTGAAAGTCCTTGGCGCGCGGGCTACCACGGTATCCCCGACGGGGGCGTCGGGGGAACGGGCCGGGATGGAGGGTGCGCGTCCGACGCGGGTCGGGCCCTGCGTGCCGAAGGGTCGAGGCCATCGGAAGATTCCCGATCTGTCAGGTCCCCGCCGGCGGTGAGCCGTCGAGATGCGGCGTAAGTCCGAGGTGGCCCGGCGCCGTCCAGGCGGAGTCCCCCCGGCGGGCCTCCCTGAGGGGAGCTCCTCGGTCAGGCGGTGGACCACGCGGATCGTCGTCGACGCCTCCAGGCGAGGGACCCGGACCGGGATACTTCATCGGTCCGTCGGGCCGGATTCACCCGTCGACCGAGCGGGCGGCGGCAGGTCGCGATGGGCTGGGTTCCCCGAGGGTGAACTCCCGTTGACGGGGCCCATTTAGTCTCACGATCGGGTAGCAACGCTTGGCGCACCATGATCGAGATCCGATTCCATGGCCGGGGCGGGCAGGGCGCGGTGGTCGCTTCCGAGCTCCTCGCCCAGGCGGCGTTCCTGGACGGCCTCGAGCCCCAGAGCTTCCCGTTCTTCGGGGTCGAGCGGAGAGGGGCCCCGGTGACGGCGTACGCCCGTGTCGATCGTCGGCCGATCGAGCTTCGGACCCGCGTGACGGCCCCCGACGTCGTGGTCGTGCTGGATCCCGGACTGTTCCGCAGCGTCCCGGTGACGCTAGGCCTGAAGCCGGACGGGCTGCTCCTCGTCAACACCGCCCTCCCTCCTGAAAAGCTGGAGTCCCCCTTCGTCGGGCGGCGGGCCTCCGTCGACGCCACCCGCATCGCCCTCGACCTCCGCCTCGGCACCCTGATGGCACCGATCGTCAACACGACGGTCCTCGGGGCGTTGGCGAAGGCGTCCGAGGTCGTCTCTCTCGGCTCCCTGACCGCTGCCATCGGACGGTTCGTCCCGGCGAAACCGGACGAGAACCGCCGCGCGGCAGAGAGGGGGTTCGAGGAGGTCCGCCTATCGATACCTCGCCAGGAGGTTCTGGCATGACCGCGTCCGAGGAGGTGGTGTCCCTGCCCCCCAGCCCGCTCGCCACGGTCTCCAGTGAGATGATCCACACCGCCAGCTGGAGGACGTTCCGGCCCGTCGTCCTCCTCGAGAAGTGCACCCGATGCAACGTCTGCTGGAAGTTCTGCCCGGATGACGCCATCGAGTTCGATGAGCACGGCTACCCGGTGATCCGCCTCGAGTACTGCAAGGGGTGCGGGATCTGCGCCGAGGAATGCCGCCCGAAGGCCATCGAGATGCAGAAGGAGATCTAGATGCCGCGACTGGTCCTCTCGGGGAACTCGGCGCAGTCCTATGCGGCGAAGCTCGCCCGGGTCCAGGTGATCTCGGCCTACCCGATCACCCCCCAGACGACGATCGTCGAGACCCTCGCGGGCTTCGTGGAGTCCGGCGAGCTCGACGCCGAGTTCATCAAGGTCGAGTCGGAGCACAGCGCGCTGCAGGTTTGCGTGAGCGCGGCGGCGCTCGGCGCCCGGACCTACACGGCCACCTCGAGCCAGGGGCTTCTGCTGATGCACGAGCTCCTGCACTGGGCGAGCGGGCTGCGAACCCCCATCGTCATGGGGGTCGCGAACCGAGGCGTGGCGCCCCCGTGGACGATCGACACGGACCACACGGACACCATGGCCCAGCGGGACACCGGCTGGATCCAGGTACTACGCCGAGAGCAACCAGGAGGTCCTCGACACGGTGCTCCAGGCGTTCCGCCTGGCCGAGGACCCGGAGGTCCGACTGCCGGTGATGGTCGCCGAGGACGCGTTCTTCCTGACCCACACCGTCGAGCCGGTCGACGTCCCGACGCCCGATCAGGTGGACCGGTATCTCCCGAGCCGGCGTGCCATCGGCACCCTCCTCCCGGGTGTCCGCGGACGGCTGGGCTCCTTCACGGGACCAGAGCTCTACACGGAGTTCCGGCACCTGACGGCCCAGGCGATGGACCGCGCCGCGGTCGTCGCGAAGGACGTGGAGGCGGAGTATACCCGGGTCACCGGGCGCGACCACGGTGGCGGACTGCCGACCTACCGGACCGAGGGCGCGGACGCGGTCCTCGTCACCATGGGGACGGCGACCACGACGGCCCGCGCGGTGGTCGATACCCTCCGATCGGAGGGGGTCAAGGTCGGGCTCGCCAAACTGCGCCGGTTCCGCCCGTTCCCGGTCGACGAGCTCCGCGAGCTCGCGGCGGGTGTCGATCGGATCGGGGTCGTCGACCGGTCGTTCACCTTCGGGGCGATGGGCGCGGCGGCCACGGAGGTCGCCGGGAGCCTCTACTCCGCCCCCCACCGGCCGCTCCTCCGCGACTATGTCGCCGGGCTCGGTGGCCGGGACCTCACGCCGTCGGTGGTGCGGGGGCTCTTCACCGACCTGCTCACCAAGTCGACCCCCGAGGTCCTCTGGCCCGGGCTCCGCACCCCGGTCGAGGTGATCGGCCATGGCTAAGCTCACCATCCCCGCCGAGGAACTGATGCATCCCGGTCACTCGGCGTGCCCGGGCTGCGGTCCCGCCCTCGCGATGCGCTACGTCCTGAAGGCGCTCGGACCCCAGACGATCGTTTCGGTCCCCGCCTGCTGCTGGACCGTCATCGCGACGCCGTTCCCGACCACCGCGCTGGAGGTTCCGATGCTCGACAACCCCATCGAGGCGACCGGGGCATCGATCTCCGGCCTCCGGGCCGCGGCGGACGCCCTCCATCTCACGGGCGTGACGGTCGTGGGGTTCGCCGGGGACGGCGGCACCGTCGACATCGGGCTGCAGTCGCTGAGCGGGATGCTGGAGCGTCGGACGGACGCGATCTACGTCATGTACGACAACGAGGGGTACATGAACACCGGCGTCCAGCGGAGCGGCTCGACGCCCGCCGGCGCGTCGACCACCACGACCCCCGTTTCGGGCCAGAGTCGAGGGAAACGCGAGGCGAAGAAGGACATCATGGGGATCGTCGTCGCCCACGACCCCGCGTACGCCGCCACCGTCAACGTCGCGTTCCCGGAGGACTTCGTCCACAAGGTCGCCCACGCCAAGGAGGTCCACGGCCCCCGGTTCATCCACGTCCTGGCCCCGTGCCCGCCCGGCTGGCACTATTCGTCCGAGCAGACCATCGAGGTCGCTCGGCTCGCCACCGACACCAATGTGTTTCCCCTCTACGAGGTCGAGGACGGCCGCTACCGGATCACCCGGAAGATCAGCCAATCGAAGCCCGTCGAGGAGTACCTCAAGGGTCAGGGCCGGTTCGCCCATTTCCGACCGGACGAGGTGGCGGCGATGCAGGCCAATGTCGATCGGCGCTGGAAGCATTTGCTGGCCCTGGAGGCGATGGCATGAGCCTCGCGGGCACGGGCCGGATCTCGTCGCGGGCGCTCGCGGCGGGCGAGGAGGACCGGGCAGCGCCGGCGGAACGAGCCCACTCCAACGACCTCGCCCTCGAGCTGTTCCGTCAGCGGACCCTCCTCCAGATCCTCAGCGGTCGGATGCGGGAGACCGCGGCCGGTCTGGAACGGGTAGGCTCCTTCGACCCCGTCCGTCTCCGCCGGGGACTGGAGGCGCACCGACAGTTCCTCCGGGAGGTCCATCTCCCGGATGGGCAACGGCTTCTCGACTCCGTCGCGACCCGGCACGTTCTGGCCGCCGGTGAACTTCGCCGGGTGCTCGAGGAGTCCGGAGCGCGCGCTGACGACTTCCAACGGGGGGCAGATGCGCTGGTCGCCCGGGAGGGCGTGGATGGTACGGGCGAGGCTCGTCGGCTTTCGAAGCTGTTCTACGCCGAGGCGGACCGAGTGGAGACGTTCCTGACCTGGGAAGCGGATGGGTTCCACCCCCGGATCATGGCGTGGCTCCCGAAATTGGCCCAGACCCGCCTCCTGGGGGAACTGCGTCGTTTCGACGCGGCCCGCATCGGCGCCGAGATCGCCCTCATCTCGTGGGCGTCGCAGCTCCACCCGTCCGCCGACTGAACCGGTGGCCCCCCCAGCGGGAGCTCGGTCCCGGCGCGCCCCGACGCCTCCGGGAGCCCGCGGTGGCTCCGCGGGGCCTCGGGATGCCCCTGTTCGGGTGGACGGGCCTACGGCCCCGGCCAGGAGTGGTCCGCTTCGGCACGGGGGGATCGCGCAGGGCGCGCGCTCCGGGGAGGGTGACCACGGGGGAATGGGAACGGGCCCGCTGGGATTTGAACTCACATGCGGGCTGTTTGATGGGGCCCGTTAGCGGAGCCTTCCGGGCTGCTTCGGGCGGGGGTCCGATCTTCGCCCAGCAGCCACTCGGCTCTGGACAGGTGGCCCGTGAGGCGCTGCTCGGTCGAGCTACATGCGTAACGTCTGTTTACAAATTTCGTTAGTAGTCTGCGCCCGATACTAGAGACCGAAATCGATGAGTGCAAGTGCGAGCGTCCTCCGTGCTACTTGCGAGGAACACCTCCGCCCTGCCGAGACCCCCCTTGAGCAGCTAGAACGGGCGGCCCGCCAGCTCCCCGATTCGGATTTGAAAACCGTGATCTTGGCGACCCTCGCCGATCGGGAGCCGACACCGCGTGAGGCACTCGCGTGGGCGGCATTGCTGCAGCTCAACCGACCGAGAACCCGGTAACTTGCGCTGCGTCCCCACTCGTCCGACTTTCCGAGCTCCCGTCCGTTCGAACGTGGCACGCGTCGTCATCGTCCACGCGGACCTTCAAGTTCAAGAGTAGGTAGCGGGTCACTTGCCCCGTGAAAGCGGGGATGCCTGCCCAAGCGACGCTCGGGGAGGCCCCCTTGGCCCCATCCGTCGCGGCAAAGCAGCCCGTTTCTTCGGTCAATAGGGTCTCCGAAGGGGACCGGGGCGCGCATCAGTGGTACCGCTTCGTGCTCTCGTTTCCCCCCCACCTCGTCCGCAACTACGTGCGCGAGTTCGGCCTGAATGAGTCATCCGTCCTGCTCGATCCTTTCTGCGGCACCGGCACCGCTCTCGTTGAGGCGAAGAAGATCGGCATTCCGAGCCAGGGAATCGAGGCCCACCCCTTCACCGCCTTCGCCGCATCGGTGAAGGTGGACTGGTCGCCCGACCCAGTCGAACTACTGGAGCACGCGCAGGGGGTCGCGAAAGAGGCACAGGCCAGGCTCAAGAATCAGGGCGTTACAGATGGCCCCCTCGAAAACTCGACATCCAGGCGCCGCATACCCAGCACGAAACTGCGCCAGCTGGCCCCGCACCTCGACGCCATGCTTCTGACCTCCTCGATGAGCCCGAGACCGATGCACAAGGCCATCGTGTTGCTGGAGGTCCTCCGGGAGCAGCGCGACGATCGTTATGATGCCCATGAGCGGCTGGCCTTTGCTCAATCGGTCGTACATGCCAGCAGCAACCTTCGCTTCGGGCCCGAGGTGGGACTCGGCGAGGTAAAGCAGGACGCGCCGGTGGTTTCCCCATGGCTCATGGGTGTCGCCGCCATGTCGGAGGATCTGCAGACCCTGCGATCCAGCAGACTCGTTCCCGCCCGAGTTTATGCCGGGGACGCGCGCGACCCAGGAGCCCTGATCGCGCCGCATTCCGTGGACGCAGTGTTCACTTCGCCGCCGTACCCGAATGAAAAGGACTACACTCGGACAACCCGACTGGAGTCAGTCCTACTCGGATTCATCCCTGACAGAGATGCCCTTCGTAAAGTAAAGCGTGGTTTGGTCAGGTCCAACACCCGGGGGGTGTTCAAGGCCGACGATGATGACCGCCTCATCTCGGCCCACGAAGGGATCGCCAAGGTGGCTCAGGCGATAGAGGCGCGCCGACTCGAACTCGGCAAGACATCAGGATTCGAACGCCTGTATCCAAGGGTCGCAAAGCTCTACTTCGGAGGGATGTTGCGGCATCTGACGAATCTCCGTGGCGTACTCAGGCCGGGGGCTCGGCTTGCGTACGTCGTGGGGGACCAGGCCTCCTACCTCCGGATCATGATCCGGACCGGGCAGATCCTTGCCGACCTCGCCGTGTCGGCCGGATACGAGCTCGAGCGTATCGACCTTTTCCGGACCCGTCACGCGACGGCGACTGGGGAGCAACTCCGGGAAGAGGTAGTCATTCTTCGGTGGCCAGGCGAAGCATAGAGATACCCGACCCGATACCCCCTCGAATGCCTGACGACCCCGAGAATCAGGACGCAAATGCCCCGGCCCGGGCACCGAACCGGTACACTCGAATCGTCGAGAGGATTTTCGAGGAGAGATTTACACCCGGATCGACTGAAGTCATGTTCGCGAGGGACGACATTGTCGAGGCCGCTCGGGCTCTCGACCTCAAGCTTCCAAAGAATCTCGGAGATGTACTCTACAGTTTCCGCTTTCGGACCGAGCTCCCCGAATCGATTACGAGCAGGGCCCCGGCGGGCAAGGTCTGGATAATTCGACCCGCGGGGCGCGGTCGGTACCGATTCTTCGCCACAAAGGTCGCGGTCTTCGGTCCCCGAGCCGGGGCCAGCGTGACCAAAGTCCCCGACTCAACCCCCGGGCTCATCGAAAGTTACGCTCTGAGCGATGAGCAAGCTCTACTCGCCAAGGTCCGCTACAACCGGCTGGTGGACGTTTTCACCGGAGTTACCTGCTACTCGCTTCAAAGCCACTTGCGGACGACTGTCGAGGACCTCGGCCAGATCGAGACGGATGAGGTCTACGTCGGTCTCGATAGGACGGGGGCTCACTACGTTCTGCCCGTTCAGGCCAAGGGGAGAAGCGACCGGCATAACGTTGTCCAGGTGGAGTCGGACCTCGCGATGTGTGCGGAGAAGTTCCCCCACCTGATCGCGAAGCCCGTGGGAGCCCAGTTCATGGAGGACGGGGTGATCGCCATGTTCGAGTTTGAGAACGGTCCGGAGGGGATCGCAATCGCCTCGGAGCAGCACTATCGCTTGGTCCGCCCAGCCGAGCTCACACCGGAGGAGCTCGAAACCTACCGGCGACGCCTCCAGCATTGAGCTCTCGGCGGCTCGAGGGGCCGGCAGGAGCGCCTCGACGCTCCATCCCGACCAATGATCGCCACCGGGGACAGCGGCCCTCGTCTTCCTGCCACAGGCCCGATCCTAATTTAGAAAGAGGCGTCCTCGATTGAATGCCGCCCGCGGTTTCGGCCGCAATCAAACGATAGGGCCCGTAACCATTTCCTCATAGAACCCATGTGGCGACGCGGCTCCCATCGAGGGGGCGCGCGCCCGGCGGCCGCGGCGTGCCGCGGCTGGGACCTCCGACACAATCGAATTAACCCTGAACGGTTCTACTTGATCCACTGAGTCGCGAACAAACCCACGGAAGTCCGGGTGAACGAGTACGCACGCACACGCGAGGTCCCAGGGTCAGTCTCATCCGGATACCCTCCTCTCCGTCAGAGAGGGCTGACTCCGAACTCCTTCCAAGCTCTCCAACCCTTTCTAACTCCCTCGAGTTCCGGGACATGAACTAGGGTAGTTCCGGGTCCCGGAACTACCCCTTTTCCGGGCCCGGAACTCCCTTCCCCTCCCCCTCCCACCCCAGCTTTGGCTCTCGTACCGTACCTGCTCCGAGTTCCAACCCATCCACGGATCACCGCCAGGCGGGGCCCAGTTTGCTCCTCCGGTCGTAATAGTGGTCGAGGCAGGTCCGGGGCGGCCTCCAAGCGCCGAACCGACACCCCTTGAGCTGTTGGAGGCATACCGCTGGAGGAAGCGCGTGTGCGCGCGCTGCGACCCCGCTCAACGCCGACGTTGCCTCTATCCGAATAATCCCGTTGCCCAGCCCTGCCGGTGACCCGACCTTCCCCCGGAGGTTTCCCGGCGAGAAAACAGAGCGGCTCCGAGACGCCCGATATCAATGCGCCGGGCTCGCCCCGTCGACTTTCCGCACACCCCGCCCGCCAAGGCTGTCGAGTTTCACGGCTCGCCAGGGGTTGTAGAACGCGCCCCTTGAATTCGACCCCACCAACTCCCAGCTTGAGATCAGCGGCTGCCTGGGAACAGGTGCCACTGCTCTCTCATCCTGCCTTGGCTAATCCGGAGCGCCATGAACGCGAGACCGAAGAAGACCGCAGCCATTCCAAACAGAGTTCCTGTCGCGAGGTACAAGGTCGCGAAGTACTGGGACTCAGGAACGTGGCTGCAAGCGAAAGAATTGCAGGTGATAATCTCGTGAGCCGGACGGAAGAAACCGGGGAGGAAGAGTGCGGCCCAGACAACGACCACGAGCACTCCCAGCCCGCCGAAGAACCAAGCGATCTGTCGGTAGGCCCGTTTCCGGAAGGACGACTTGGGCACCGTTCCCGATGAATCAACTTGGTCGTCGGCACCCGAGCCGGACGTGGTCCGAACTGGTTCCACGCCCTTGGGATGCCAGGCGCCCTCTTACAATCGTTCATCAGGCGGAGAGCGGAGGAAAACCGTCAGGCGATTTCGATTCGAATCGCACACCTTGTACCTGTCCCGGGTCGATATAGCGGACAACGACTCCCCTGCCAGCGTGGGTGGAGCTGGAGAAGCGCCGGAGTGGATTCGCACCGAGCGGACCAGCCCACAGACGTGGCTAGTCTTCTCTGTGTCGCTCGCGTTCGTCCTTGGGGCTGTGTACGTCCTGGCTACCGGTGGTCTCGGGGTCGTCGCCGGCGTACCGGCGTGGCTGATTCCCTCGGTCGCGCTTCTCGCAGCATTCTGGGCGATCCAACTGTATGTCCTGAACGTACAACGACCCCGGGCCATTCGGTTAACCACCGCTTCGATCGAGGTGAGGACTCTATTCGGCGGTCTCGTTCGTGTTCCGCGCGACAGCGCCATAATCCGACCATCTTGGCCGTCTGACTTCGGCAACCTTCGGAGCCCGACACTTCCCGCGTGGGTTGGGCTCAGCCCGAAGCAACTCTCATTCCTGTGGCGGGAGCTGCACCTTCCCTGACAGAGCGGGCTTGGGAGGCGCTGGTAGCGCGCGAAGTGGAACCGCTGGGAACCAAGTCCCCTCGGTGAGATTACGTCTCAGCGAGGGGAGTAATCAGAGGAGCGCCGTGAACAAACCGTGCCCCTCACTACTGAACTCGCCGCTCGGAGAGACCCGGGGGGTGT